>LDXJ01000058.1 GCA_001029295.1 Peptococcaceae bacterium CEB3
TGCGAGCGACTTATACTTTCTGATAGGATAAAGAAAACTCGGCTGGCGCCGCGATCGCTCACTTGAGCGATCGGTTGAATCAGGGCTGACGCAAGTTTTCTTATCCTGCGAGCGACTTATACTTTCTGATAGGACAAAAAAATCCCCGGGTTCTGCAGGAACCCGGAGAAACATAGCCACAGAAGCCCATCAGAGGGAGTGGACTCGTTCGGCCGAAACTGAACATCACGACAGTGTCCTGTGTGGACTCGTTCAGCCGAAGCTGAACATCACGATAGTGTCCTGTGGACACTATCGCCGAACCGGAACCGGAACCGCAAACTTCCAAAACGAGGAACCCCTCCTACAAGTAGGAGTGGAAGTCTCTCGATTGGATCAAACTGAACCCCCGGTCAGGCGGTAACCCGGACCGAGAACCCTTATCACCATCAGAAAGCTGAATCGTCGATCCCGTTCAGCCAGTCTTCGATGACGGCGACCGTCGCCTTGAGCGAACCCTCCGCAAAAGGTGACACCAAGTTGGCCAGTTCCACCAGACCTAAGAACGAGCGGCTCCCGCCCGCCCGGCAAAGCCGCAGATAATCCGCCCAAGCTTCTTCCCGCTTTTCCCGGGAGCGTTGCCAAAACTGGAACGCACAAACCTGGGCCAGGGTGTAGTCAATATAATAGAACGGACTGCCGAAAATATGCCCCTGCTGGTGCCAATAGCCTCCCCGTTCCAGATAATCGTTGTCTTCGTAGTTCCGGTCGGGAAGGTACTTCTTTTCGAGCCCCCGCCAAGCCGCTCTGCGTTCCCCGGGCGATGCCTCCGGATGGGCGTAGACAAAGTGCTGAAATTCGTCCACACAAACCCCGTAAGGAATAAAGAGCAGGGCCTCGCTCAGATGAGAAAACCTGTATTTGTCCGCATCTTCCCGGAAGAAGAGATCCATCCAGGGCCAAGCGAAAAATTCCATGCTCATCGAGTGGATCTCACAAGCCTCATAGGTAGGCCAGTAGTATTCGGGGATTTGAAAGTCCCGGCTGCAGTAGGTTTGGAAAGCGTGCCCGGCCTCATGGGTCATAACATCGATATCCCCCGAGGTCCCGTTAAAATTGGAGAAGATAAACGGTGCCTGGTACTTGCTCAAATAGGTGCAGTAGCCGCCTCCGGCTTTGCCTTTCTTGCTGACCAAATCCATAAGCGCCCGCTCGACCATGAGCCTGAAAAAGGCCCCGGTGTCGGCCGATAATTCGCCATACATTTTCTGCCCATTGGCTACGATCCAGGCCGGGTCCCCTTTAGGTTTGGCATTACCCGTTTGGAAGCTGAACTTTTCATCATAGTAAGCGAGCTCCGACAGCCCCAGCCGCTTTCTCTGCCTCTCGCGCAGCTGGCTCGCCACCGGGACGATGACTTCCTCAACCTGGCGGCGGAAATGTGCCACCATCTCGGGGTTATAATCCGAGCGCAGCATTCTGGCATAGCCCAGTTCGGTGTAGTTGGCATAGCCCAGTTTGTGAGCGATGCGGGTCCTCACTTTCACCAATTCATCATAAATCTGATCCAGCTTCCCTTCATGGGTCGTAAAAAAGGAATACTTGGCTTCGTGGGCTCGCTTGCGCATCATCCTGTCGGTTGACAACTGGAAAGGCACCAAACCGGGAAGGTTGCGTTCTTCCCCCTCGAAAGGGATCTTGGCCGAAGCGATCAGCTTGGTGTATTCGGTTGAGAGTTTGTTTTCCTGCCGCAAATCTTCAACAATTTCCGGGATAAAGGTTCGCATCGTCAGTTCCGCCTTGGTAAAGAGTTGGTTTCCCCACTTCTTTTCCAAATCCGTCCGGAACTTAGAATCGACCAAGGCCCGGTAGTAGCGGGAAACCAAGCCCTGGTACACTGGGGTCGCTTCATCGAAAAAGTTCTGTTCTCCTTCGTAAAAAGGGTCCGTGGTATCGATGGTATGCCGGATGTAAGCAAGCTGTTCCATCGACTCGAATTCGTTTCTGAGGGCATTGATCGCGACCATGAGTGCATCCTGCTCCGCGAAAGTTCCGGCCTGGTTAAACTTGGCCAAGAGAGCGTCAAACTCGGATTCCAGCCCCGACACATCCGGCCTTTGATAAGGAAACTCACTGAACTTCATAACGACTTCCACCTTCCTCGTTTCTATCTGCCGCCTTTACCTCCTGCTGCCCTAACCTCCTGTAGGCTCAACCTCACTCTTTCTTAATTCTACGCCAGGGCCCTTTCTCCTTCGTATCTCTAAACTTCATCCAATCGTGAGACTCCCACTTCTACAAGTGGGAATGGTTCCCCCCCGCTCAGATTTTAAACTTATCGACTTCTTGGCTCAAAATCGCTGCCAACTCATTCATCTTCTCGGCTGTCCTGGCGACTTCTTCGACAGCACCGGCTGTCTGCTCCATGGAGGCCGTGACCTCCTGGGACGAAGCGGCTGTCTGTTGGGAAACCGACGAGATGTTGCCGATCATTTGCACCATTTCTTGACCGCTGGCATTAACCTGCTCAACATTCGCAAAGATTCCTTGAATCTTCGCCGCAATCTCATTAATCCCGGCAGAAATCTTCTGGAAGGAACTTCCGGCTTTATGCACAGCGTCAACTTGGGCCCGAGTACGGGAGCGCACTTCTGCCATGACAGCCACTGCTTGGCCACTCTCCTTTTGAATCTCGAAAATAATCGTGCGGATGCCTGCCGTGGACTTTGAAGATTGTTCGGCCAATTTGCGAATCTCATCCGCCACCACGGAAAAGCCCCGGCCGGCGTCCCCGGCGCGCGCCGCCTCAATCGACGCGTTGAGGGCCAAGAGATTGGTCTGTTCCGCAATGGAATTGATCGCCTGGAGAATCTCCCCGATGGACTGAGCCTTGGTATTGAGGGCATAGATGGTTGCCTCAATCTTGTTGATGGCTTCACTATTGTGATTGGTCTTTTCTGTTAAATCCCCCACGGTGCCGGCGCCGTTTTCTTCGGCTGCCCGCACCTCGGCCGAGGCCGCCGCCATGTCTTCTGAACTTGCCGCCAGGTCTGCCAGTCGCCGGGCCATCTCCTGAACCAGAGCCGCGGTCCGCTCCCCCGCCGCAGCCTGTTCCGAGGCACCCGCGGCAATCTCGGTCACGGTAGCCGTCACTTCCTCGCTGGCCGCGCTGGTTTCCTCCGCGCTCGACGCCAATGAGTTCGCAAACTGACTCACTTGAGAGGCATGGCCTTTGACATTCCCCATCAGCCGCCCCAGTTGTTCAACCATCCCGTTGAGAGTAGCGGCCAAAGCACCGATTTCGTCTTTGGATTTAACCCGGGTGCGCACCGTGAAATCGCCGCCACCGATTTTCTTGGCCTCCTGAACCAAGGTTTTCAGGTTTTTGACAATCGAGTCAGAAAACCAAAGTCCCAGCAGAATGGCTAAAACCACGACAATCAGACTGGCAATCAGTGTTTCCCACAGGATGGATCCTGTCGCCGCCTGGATCTCATTGTAGCTCACCGCTCCGATGATCTTCCAGCCGATGTCAGGTAAGGTTTCGAAGACACCGAACCGGTTTTGCCCTTGATAGGCGTAATTAACACTGCCCGACTGTGCTCCGGTCAAAGCCTGCCGGAGAGCGGCAATAGGCACCGTCTTTCCGATCAGAGAACTATCCGGATGAACCATGACTTTGCCTTCTTTGTCCACCATGATGACATAGCCATGATTGCCTATTTTAATGTTCCCCAGCATCTTGCTCAAAGTGTCTAAAGAAATGTCGATGCCCACAACACCCAGAACCTTCCCGGTTTTGGGGTCAAGCACGGGTTTAGCCACACTTACGACCAGTTTCTTAGTACCCGTGTCAATATAAGGCTCCGTCCAAGCGATCCCTTTGGCCTCCACCGCCAGCTTATACCAAGGACGGGAAGTCGGGTCGAAATTCGGAGGCAGGGGCGACCTGGGGTAGACAAACATCTGCTTGCCAGCCGTGCCATAATAGACATTTTGCACATCCGGATGAGACTCCCGGTAGATTTTAAACGCCGCCATCGCTTTGACCGCCTTCGGCTGGCTCGGTGCTGTGATGACATCCTCGTCCATGCTTAAGCGATCGGCGCTGTGCTCGGCTTCACCCATAAGTGTCTGAGTCAACGTACCGGCTTTGGCCACCGACTGGGATGCCGCCAGGCGCAGTTGGCTTTCCAGCACTCTGTAGGCATTGAAATAGCTGGTGACCCCCAAAACCAGCGTAGGGACCAGAGCCAGCATAAGTACCAGGGTCGTAATTTTGCCTTTGACAGATAACCTAAACACTGCTTAATCTCCCCCAATTATGAATCCGTAACTTAGATCTGCAACCTGGATTCTGTTTTTTCTAAACCGGACAACCTGGATTCTGTTTTTTTGTAACCCGGATAACCTGATTCTTTTTTTGTAACCTGGTTTGCTTTGATTCGTCCTTTCTGCTTTTTGTGACTTATTCTAATGTTTTTCTTCCTTTCCCGCAATCCGCCAATGGTCCCTAATTGGATATCCGGCCCTGAATCTCCCCATGGCTGAAGCCAGGGCTCGCGGCTAAGCTTTTTGGTCAAGAATTTTACCTGTCCCTGTTACCCAGTTTTCGCCAACCAAGAATACAACCGAAAATCAAGAAAAGTAACAATACTCCTTTCAAATATATTGAAAAAAGAAAAAAATCATGCTTCAGCTCAGATAAGCATCCTATTGTACTGACTCCCGTCAAGTATTATACTAAATTAGGGGTGGTTGATGTGCCTTTGGGTTTCTTTAGGCAAGTTTATATGAACGATGCAAGGGCGATGTTTATATTCGCCACGCTGATCCTTCTCATTGCGCTTGTTCAAAAAGCAAAACCGACATTGTCAGTCACCTTTTACCTTCACAATGATCCTCTTTATCTGAAAGCCAAATTTCTCTCCAAGTTAATCACCTCGGCTATATTATACGTGTTTGGTTTCTATTTTTACTATTTCGTTGATCTGACAAAGCCAACCATGGACACGGCTTATGCGTTGGGCATTTCCATCCTATTGTACCATGGATTAAAATGGGCATTCGCCAAGCTTTTCGGACACGCAAATATGGATATAGGAGAGTAACTGCGCGCCTCCCGGGGTCGTAACCGCACGGAATCGGGACTCTGTCAATTCGCAACCAATCATAATGGAGGGTCCCGGGGAGGTAAACCTCCCCGGGACCTTCTTGCACGGCCTTGGCCAAGAGTGATAATTTAGGAGATCGCATCCAGGGCCTGCTTCAGATCCATGATAATATCGTCAACCGTTTCCAGGCCCACGGCCAACCGGATCAAACCGTCACTGATCCCAGCCTGCCGTCTTTCCTCTTCTGTATAAGGGGAATGGGTCATCGAGGCCGGGTGTTGAATGAGGGTTTCCGCATCGCCCAGGCTGACCGCCAAACTGGCCAAGTGTACGTTGTTCATGACAGCCTTTCCTTCTTCGACCCCGCCCTTGATCTCGAAAGCGATAATCGCGCCGGGGAGGCGCATTTGTTTTTGGGCCAGATCGTGCTGGGCAAAGCTCTCGAGTCCCGGATAGTAAACCCGCTCCACCGCCGGATGCCCCTCGAGAACCTTGGCGACAGCCAAGGCGTTGCTGCAATGTCTGTCCATGCGCACCTCCAGAGTCTTTAAGCCGCGCAGGAGCAAAAAGGCCTCGAACGGGCTCAACACCGCTCCCGTCATGTCTTTGACTCCCACCAGCCGGACCTGGTCGATCAGTTCCTTCCCGCCCGCGACAAAGCCGGCGATGACATCCCCGTGTCCGTTGAGAAACTTCGTGGCCGAGTGCACCACCGCGTCCGCCCCCAGAGCCAAGGGCTGTTGCAAATACGGCGTGCAAAAGGTATTATCGACAACCAACATACAGCCGGGATTGCGGTGGGCGATCGAGGAAATCGCGCGGATATCGCTGATTTCCAGGGTGGGATTAGCCGGAGTTTCGAGATAAACCACCCTTGTGTTTTCTTTCATAGCTTGACGGATGTTTTCCGGATCGGTCGCGTCCACAAAAGTCACTTCAACACCAAAGCGGGTCAAGCCGTGATTCAGCAGGGCGAAAGTACAGCCGTAAAGGGTTTTCGCCGCTACAATATGGTCTCCGGCTCGCAGAACGGTCCACATGAGCGCTGAGATGGCGCCCATGCCGGAAGCCGTTGAAATGCAGGCCTCCGCTCCCTCCAACAGGGCAACCTTCTCTTCCAGCTCCGCATTGGTCGGATTGCCCAATCGTGAATAAATATACCCGTCTTCCTTTCCGGCAAAGCGTTTCCCTCCCTGCTCGGCTGAATCAAAGACGAAGGTGGCTGTTTGGTAGATCGGCGTGGCCAAGGCGCCGGCAGGATTCTTCCGATGAGTTCCATGGATGGCCAAGGTGCCAAACCCATCTTGAGCGTGGTCATGCATCTGTCTCTCCCCCTCACAATCTTGCTGCTTCACTCTTTATCTTGCAAGTATTGTGCCGGAATTATTTATGTTCCAAGCCACACTCCTCCCCAGGCAGGGCTTGCGTCCCTCGCCCGCTCAGCCATCCCTCATTGCCCAAAGCCGCCCATACTCGGCGCCTCGGCCCATAACCTGGCTGCCCCTCCGCTAATGGCAACATATGTTTCCATTAGCCCCCTGATAGTGGAAACTTTTCGTTCCATTTGGCAGCCTCAGCTAACGGTTTGGCCGTCGGCTTTTCTGCCAAACTTGTGGACAATGCTCAAGAAATTAAAGGTGGTTGAAAAAACCTTACCTCTTCAGGGGTAGGAGGATGTCAGCGTGAAAATATTTCTTCACCTTCTTCATCAAGGCCGTATGAGAAATGCCCAAAATTCTGGCCGCCCCGCGGTAGCTCTTGCTTTGTGCCAAGGCCTGTTCGATGACCTCACGCTCGCATGTTTGAATGGCCGCCCGCAAGTTTAGATTCCCGCCTCCGGGCAGGGGCTGAGACCCATCCCCTTCATCGCCATTTTGTCGGGAATGTTCCAAGCTCAAAGCCAGGCTCTGCAAGCTCAAAATGGTATCATCTCCGAGAACCAGTGCCCGCTCGATCACATTTTGCAGTTCACGCACATTTCCAGGCCAATCATGTTCAAGCAGTTTATCCATAAAAGCCCTGTCTGTACCGGATACCCGGCAGTTCAGCTTCTCGTTGTAAACCGCGATGAAGTGGTTGACCAGGAGGGGAATATCCTCCTTCCGTTTGCGCAATGGAGGAAGGAAAATCGGCACGACATTTAAGCGGTAGAACAAGTCCTCGCGGAAGAGAGACTGCCGCATCATCTCCTCCAAGTTCTTGTTGGTCGCCGCAATCACACGGACATTGACCGGTTCTTCGCGATTGCTGCCAATTTTGCGAATAACTCCCTCCTGAAGGACACGCAGCAGCTTGGCTTGAAGCCTTACCGACAGTTCGCCTATCTCATCAAGGCACAATGTCCCGCCGTCAGCCTCCCTGAAAAGCCCGTCTTTGCCGGACCGGGCGGCTCCGGTGAAACTTCCCCATACATAACCGAAGAGCTCGCTTTCAATCAGACTCTCCGGCAAAGCAGCGCAATTAATTGTCACAAACGGCTGCTCCTTTCTTTGACTCAACCGGTGAATCGCCTTGGCGAACAGTTCCTTACCGGTTCCGCTCTCCCCGCGCAAGAGAATGGTAGAATTGCTCTTGGCCACGGCGGCACACATTTTCTTGACCGTTTCGATCGCCTGGCTGTTGCCTACGATTTCCTTAAACGCTCCTTCTCTCGTCCGGGATACGGCATTGGCTAGCTCAATCGCTTTCCGGATATCTTTAATCGAAGCCACCGCCCCGATAATGTGCTCGTCATCATCCCGCACGGGCCTGCCATTAATAATATAGTGACTGTCGCCCCATCGATTATGCCCGGAGATTTCCTTGTTTTTACAGGCCGCACCGTCCCGCATCAGGCGCAGCAAAGGGGAATCAGGCCCCATGAGCCGGCGGATGTCCTGACCGAGAACGTCTTCCTTTTTCACCTTAAATACACTTTCACAGTAGCTATTAAACAACTCCACGCGAAACTCTTTGTTGACGGCCACAATTCCTTCGTCAATGGCATCAAGAATAGCCAAGAGCCGGCGCTCACTTTTTTCGAAATCAAACAGATCCACCACGCCCACAGAATCAACACCTTGGACGTTTTTCAGGTCGCGCTGGATGATTTGCAACCTTCCCGCGTCAAGCACCTCTGTTTTTACTCGCACTTTGCGCGAGAAAACTTCCAGTGAATTCAGATTAATACCCAGCTTATGAAGCACCTTGAGAATCTCTGAAGTTATACCCATCCTATCTTCCGCCCTAATTTCCAGCCGGGTAAAGCGTTCCAACCCTTCGTCACCTACTTCCTTTAAAGTTCCTTGGTCTCCCCTAAGCTTGGGGAATAAGTCGTCGCGAGAGACACCGTCACGCGTATACCTCCCGGGTACCCCCAACTCCCAGTCCCGGAGGAAAGAACAGCCCATCCGGACCGGACCCAAAAGCAAAATACCCTCGCTTATGGCTTAGGGGGAGGATCCTCCCCCAAATAGATCAGGACCACCAGAAACTCACAGTCGGACCCTCCCGGGTTGATATATGTATGTTCCACGTTGGCGGCAAAATGCAGAGCATCCCCCGCTGCCAGTGCATAGGTCTTCCCTCCGATGGCCAGAGTGAGCCGGCCCTGTTGGATCCAGACCCCTTCCGTAACATTGCTTCCATGGGCCTCGGCTTTATGTGCACAACCGCGTTCCAAGTGAACATGAAACAGATCGGTAGGTTGTATGGTTTTTAAAGCCATGATACTGCGCACGACATATTGTCCCTCGTCGTCCACGACGATCCGTTGGCTTGAGGCTCTCATGACTGTGACCTCAGGATTATCCAAGTCTTCCAGGAAAGTTGAAAAAGGCACTCTCAACCCGGTGGCAATCTTCCACAGGGTTACTACGGTTGGGTTTGTCTCACCGCGTTCGATTTGACTGAGCATGGGTTTGCTGACCCCGCTCAGGTCCGACACTTGTTCGAGTGTCAGTTGCTTCCGCCGGCGAAGAACTCTGAGAGTCTGACCAATCTGAAACGGCAGGCGCTCCGGCTCCAACAGACTCACCTCGTTTTTCCTTAATTTCGAATTATATTATACCATACTGCACAAAAATATGTTATATTAGACTTGTGTGAGGATGTCTTTCACTGCGGCCGCCTCGCAGCCGCATTATCTGTTATCAATAATCTGTAATCGGAAAACTCTATCTGTAATGCAAAAGCTCAGCCCAGTGATTAGAGTCGGCAGACCGGGAGGAGGAGATCCGCTTTATGCCCCCAGTCCTAATCGAAACACTTTTTATCGGTGCCGGAACCTATTTGTTAAGAGCCGGTTCCCTCAGTCTGGGCAGTCGGGTAACTTGGCCGTCATGGGCGCGCAAATGGCTCTCCTTCGTTACTCCCGCTGTCTTGGGAGCATTGTTAGGACCCATGCTCCTCTTGGACGGCAAGGGACATTGGCTCCCCGTCACCCATAATCCCACCTTAATCGCCGCTCTGCCTACCGTTCTCGTCGCTTGGGTCAGCCGGCATCTCTTACTAACCGTCGCGGCAGGGGTGGTCTGTTTTGCCGTGGTCAGTCATCTGTTCTAAAGACCCGTGGCAACCCCTGTTTAACAAGTGTCGGACGAGACAACGATCAGTGAAGCAGGAAGCCGACGCTTAAGTCAGAAAAGAGGGGAAGGAACGTGAAAGGGGGGCAAACTGTGCCTGCTTCACCTGTCAAAGCTGCCTTACAAGACTCCATGCCGATCGTGACGGCTTATTTTCCTATCGCTATGACCTTTGGAGTTCTTTCCGTCGCCGGCGGCATCGTCTGGTGGATGACCATCCTCATTTCTGCCTGTGTTTACGCGGGTGGCGCTCAGTTCATGCTCGTGGGCCTGGTTTTGGCCAACAGCTCGCCCGTCTCAACCGTCGTCACCGTCTTGCTGGTTAATCTGCGACACTTTCTTTATGGAACGACCCTTGGCCCCGCCTTCCAGAAATGGACGGAAAAACACAAGTGGATAGCAGCCTTTGGCTTGACCGACGAAGTATTCGCCGTCACTAGCAGTCGTCTCCAGGAAAAAGCTCCTACTCCGCTTTATCAATTTGTTTTTGTCTTTGCCTGTTATGGTTCTTGGGTCGCCGGCACCATTGCGGGTGTCGGGATTGGCAGTGCCGTCCCAACAGCGATTTCTCAAGTGCTCGGGTTTGCCCTGCCGGCACTTTTCCTCGCCCTTCTTTTCCTCGGTGAGCGTTCGGCCGCCCACCTAATTGCCGCCCTGAGCGGGGCTCTCCTGGCTATCGCCGCCACCCTTCTGCATATGGGAAGTGCCGGTATCGTTATCGGCGCTGTGGCAGGAGCTACCCTCGGCCTGCTAGCCCGGGAATACAGCGGAAAACTACGGCAAAAGGTAGAGTAAAAGGCCTGCCACTGCGCACATCTCTAAAGCCGGCTTTTGCCAAAGCAAAATATAGGCACCTTGGCTTCTTCGTGCAAAATATCTCACTTTTGTTCTCGACCGTCCAATTCTTTTAGACAGCGCGCGCGTGTTTACTAAAACATCCGATTGTAGTATACTAGAAGCCAAGGATTGAGGGGGGTTGGAATGATGACAAATACTTATAGCTTTAAAGATGCCATAATTTTCGCAATCCATAATGAAGTGGAAGCCTATGAATTTTATCGCGATGCGGGTAAGAAAATAACTTCAGACCGCAATCTTGCGGATACATTTGAAGAATTGGCTGTCGAGGAACAAAAACACAGGGATTTCTTACAGGACTACTTGGATGGAGACATGCCGGACTTCCAACTGAACGATTTTGATGATTATCATGTGTCAGAAGGTGTGGAGAAGCCAAAGCTTACTACAAACATGAAGTTTGTTGAGGCCGTCGCTTTAGCGATGAAAAAAGAAGAAGAAGCCATGAACATGTACAAAAAGTTAGCTGCTTCCAGCGCCAACGATCAGCAAAAGGAACTCTTCTTAGACCTTTCGAGGATGGAAGAAATGCACAAGGTAAAATTGGAGAAGATTTACGTTAATGCCGCCTATGTCGAAGTCTGGTAACAAGAACCGAAAGCAACACCGCTGCTTAGAATTGCAGCGGTATTTTTCTATTCTCGGGACGATGGTTTCCGCCTGCTGGCCCAGAATCGTCTTGAGAATATGCGTGGGCAATTCATGGCTCCGCGTTAATCGATTAAGCTACAGGGTCTGGTCCCCCCCAAGCAGCGAACCGTTGGCCGCATCGACAAATATCGTCGCAATTGTCCCATGTGGATCTTTGAAAGAAACCGTCCAAGCTAAAGTCACGTATCCTATTGCGCCATTATTTGGACTGAGCCAAACACCGTTGGCTTGCTCAATACCCAACTTGGCTCCGGTTAAGGTACTAAAGCCGTGGGCATGAGCAAGCGGCCGCGCTGCGGTAACAGCCTGCTCTTCACTGACCTTCCTCGCCACAGATTTCGGAGAGAGATCAAAGAGACGATAATTCAGTAAACTCCCGTCGCCGGCCGAAAAGTAAAGGTTAACCGATTCATATTTCGAAAAGATTCCGGGAAGCACCTCCTTTTGCCACGTTGTCAGCCACTGATCATTACCCCAAGTTGTCTTGATTGCCGTCAACTGATAGGATGGCGGAGCTCCCAACTTCGCGTACCACAGATGCGCAAGCTTCTCCGCTTCCTTCCGACTTTTAACTCTCTCCCCTGTTGAGACCAAGGATGAGACCGGCTTAGCCGAAAAGCCCCGCAAACCCCCGCTGGACGGATCAATCTCAGCTGAAGCATTGACAAATTGAATGTCCCAGTATTCCCAGGCATACACCGGATCTTCGACTAATTCGTCCCTTTCCAAGGCACCCGGATTGATCCCCAGCTTCTGCGCCCAGTCTTTGGCTTGCTGCACAGCTTCTGTCCCGGAGATTTTTTGTCCGACAGATACCCCGGTTCGGTTTTCCGGTGTGTCAGAGTGAAGTCCTGAGGTCCCAGACCCAGTACCCAAGCCGGGACTGGAACCGGAGCCGGAAATGCTATCCGTACGTGAACATCCCAACAAGGCGCAACTAACCATAAGCACAACGATTATGCCGGCACGGCGCAAGGCGATCGTCTCCTTCCCCTACTTTACAGAATAAGACGCGCCATAGTCCCCAAATCTGACACGAAACCTGTGCCGATGGCCGCGGATCTTACTTAACCATACGCCACCCAGGTGAGAACAAAGCAGCCTGCCCGGCCCGCGCAAACTGCTTTTGTTTTCTCACTTGCAGGCAGGGGAACCGGCATTCCAGCCGGCACGCTCGGCCGGAAAACCCGGCTGATAAACAGGCGGGGCTGGCCCCGCAATCGCCATGCATGGTGCACTAGAGAGCGGAAGGCCCCAAAAGGTGCCTTCCGCTCTTCTTATTAATACCCGCTATAGAGCAATACTCTCCCCGGGGTCACACTCTCCCTGAGTTAATACTTTCCCTGGGCTAATACTTTCCCTGGGCTAATACTCTCCCCAAGGTTTCCCCGCTTCGGCGCTTTCCCACACGCCTCTCATTCCCCGTACTTCATCTCCGTCATGCGCTTGTAAGACTCATAGCGTTCTTTGGCGTGTTTGGCAGCCGCCTCGAACAACTGGTCCGCCGCCTCCGGGAAAATGGTAGCCAGAGAGGCATAGCGAATCTCGCCCAGAATGAAGTCTTTGAAAGATGCCGTGGGCTCTTTGGAATCCAGGGTGAAAGGATTCTTCCCTTCTTCCCTGAGCGTTGGGTTATAGCGGTAGAGATGCCAGTAACCGGCCTCCACCGCCCGTTTGCCTTCAGCCACGCTCTTTGACATGCCGGCTTTGATGCCGTGGTTGATACAGGGTGCGTAGGCAATTACGATAGAAGGTCCTTTGTGGGCTTCGGCTTCCGTGATCGCTTTCAGCGCTTGGTTCATGTTGGCACCCAAAGAAATCTGGGCCACGTAGATGTAGCCATAGCTCATGGAAATCATGCCGAGGTCCTTTTTACGCACTTTTTTCCCGGAAGCCGCGAATTTGGCGATAGCCGCGGTCGGAGTGGCTTTTGAAGACTGCCCGCCGGTATTGGAATAAACTTCTGTATCAACAACTAGGATGTTGACATCGTCCCCGGAAGCCAAGACGTGATCCAAACCGCCATAGCCGATATCATAGGCCCAACCGTCACCGCCGACGATCCACTGGGATTTCTTGACTAGGTGGTCTTTTTTGGCCATGATCTGTTGGAAAAGCGGATCCTGAGGCTTCCCATCCGCCGTTAAAGCTGCGAGCAATTTGGCGGAAGCGGCTTTGGAGCCCTCACCCTCATCAAAATTGTCCAGCCATTCCTGGCAGGCGGAAGCGAGCTGTTGACTGACCCCTTGCGCCATGGCCTTTTTAACCAGTTCCGCCAACTGCAGGCGTGCTTGACTCACCCCCAGGTACATGCCGTAACCGAACTCTGCGTTATCTTCGAAGAGGGAGTTAGCCCAGGTCGGCCCTTGACCTTTGGCGTTGGTGGTATAGGGAATGGAGGGTGCGCTTCCACCCCAGATGGATGAGCAGCCGGTCGCGTTGGCGATCATCAAGCGGTCGCCGAAAAGCTGAGTCAGAAGCTTAACATAGGCCGTCTCGCCGCAGCCCGGGCAAGCGCCGTTAAACTCCAGGAGCGGCTTGTTGAACTGGCTGCCTTTGAGAGTCTTGGGATCCATGATATTGTGCTTTTCGCTCAAGGTCATGGCAAATTCCCAGTTAGCCGCTTCCCTGGCACTCAGTTCTTCCGCGGGCTTCATCACAAGTGCCTTGCCCTTGGCCGGACAGACGTCGGCACAGTTGCCGCAGCCCGTGCAATCGAGGGGACTGACCTGAACCCGGTACTCCATTCCTTCCAAGGCTTTACCCAAGGCCTTCTTGGTCACAAAAGCCTGCGGGGCCCTCTTCTGTTCCTCCTGATTGAGGAGGAAGGGGCGAATGGCCGCGTGCGGGCAAACGTAAGAGCATTGGGTACACTGAATGCACTTCTCCACATCCCATTCCGGAACCAGCACAGCGATGCCGCGCTTCTCATAGGCCGCGGTGCCCATAGGGAAGGTCCCGTCTTCCCGGCCGCTGAAGGCGCTGACCGGAAGGGCGTCCCCTTCGTGACGTTCCATCTTATTGTGGACATCGCGGATGAAAGCCGGAAGTTCGGTTTCGACCGTGGCCGCCGCCTCCTCAGCCGCGCCGGCCCAAGCGGCGGGTACATCCACCTTCACCAGGGCCTCGATCCCTTCATCCACGGCTTTCCAGTTCATCTCGACGATGTTCTGACCCTTTTTGCCGTAGGTTTTAACGATGGATTCTTTCAGGTATTTCACCGCATCCTCCACCGGGATCACGCTAGACAACTTAAAGAATGCCGCTTGCATGATCATATTGATTCGGCCGCCCAAACCGATCCTGCTGGCAATGGAAATCGCGTCGATGGTGTAAAACTTGATCCCGTTGGCCGCGATATAACGTTTGACTGAGGCCGGCAGGTTCTCCTCCAGTTCAGCCGGAGTCCAATTGCAGTTCAAGACGAAAGTGCCGTTTTTCTTTAATCCAGCCAAAAGATCGTATTGACCCAGAAAAGCCTTATTGTGACAAGCCACATAGTGGGCATCCGAAACGAGGTAAGAAGACTTGATCTTTTCCCTGCCGAAGCGCAAGTGGGAAATGGTCACTCCACCGGATTTTTTGGAATCATACTCGAAGTATCCCTGAGCGTACAGGTCCGTATTGTCCCCGATAATCTTGATAGCAGACTTATTGGCCCCGACCGTCCCGTCCGAACCCAAACCCCAGAACTTGCAGCTGATCGTACCGTCCGGCGTCGTGTCCGTTGCCTCCGCCAACGGGAGAGAAGCATAGGTCACGTCGTCGATGATGCCGATAGTAAAATTGTTCTTCGGTTCATTCGCTGCCAAGTTCTTGTAAACGGCAAAGAGTTGGGCGGGAGTGGTATCTTTCGAACCCAAACCATAACGGCCGCCCACAATTACAGGCTTTGTTTCCCAGTTGTAGAAAACATTGACCACATCCAAGTACAGCGGTTCGCCCAAGGAACCGGGCTCTTTGGTCCGATCCAGAACGGCAATTTTTTTCACGCTCTTAGGCAAAACGTTGAAGAAATACTTGGCTGAGAAAGGACGATAGAGATGGACTTTCAGAACGCCCACTTTTTCACCGCCGGCTCTGAGGTGATCCACCACTTCTTCGGCCGCGTCGCAAACCGAGCCCATCGCCACAATGATCCGCTCGGCATCGGGTGCCCCATAATAAGTAAAAGGATGATACTCCCTACCCGTAAGCTTTTGGTACTCCCGCATATAGTGCTCGACGAGGTCGGGCACCGCCTCATAAAACCGGTTGGAAGCTTCGCGGCCCTGGAAATAGATATCGGGGTTCTGGGCTGTGCCGCGCAGCACCGGATGCTCGGGATTGAGCCCCCGGCTGCGGAACGTCTCAATGGCTTGCCAATCGATCAACGGCGCCAAGTCTTCATAATCGAGGACTTCGATCTTTTGTATTTCATGCGAAGTACGAAAACCGTCAAAGAAGTGGAGGAAAGGCAAGCTCGCTTTCAGCGCGCTGAGGTGAGCAATGAAACCCAGATCTAAGGCCTCCTGCACGTTGGCCGAAGACAAGAGGGCGAAGCCGGTTTGCCGGGTCGCCATAACATCTTGATGGTCGCCGAAAATGGAAAGGGCATGGGTAGCCAGAGCGCGCGCGCTCACCTGGAATACGCCCGGCAAGAGTTCGCCGGCGATTTTATACATATTGGGAATCATAAGAAGCAAGCCTTGAGAAGCCGTGTACGTGGTCGTCAAAGCGCCTGCCTGCAAGGAACCGTGGAAAGCCCCCGCCGCACCTCCCTCTGACTGCATCTCTACCACTTTCACCGGCTGCCCGAAGATGTTTTTCTTGCCATGGGCCGCCCACTCATCCACGAGTTCGGCCATGGGAGAGGAAGGTGTGATCGGGAAAATTGTCGCGACCTCAGTAAAAGCATAGGATGCATGGGCCGCGGCGGTGTTCCCATCCATCGTCTTCATCTTTCTTGCCACTGAAAAGTCCCCCTTCAATTCGAATCAGGTCATCCGGAATATGGTCATCCTGGGTACCCGGAAAAAACACCTTTGCCTTTTGGCCATGGCGGCCCCTCTGTGCCGCTTTTCGTCCGCCGGACCTTCGTCTCTCGGACCTTTCTCACCCTCCTGATGGCCATACCAGCGTTTTTATCCGACACGCGCAAACACACCTCTATCCCGTTCCCTTATATGGAAACGGGTAACCTCCGTATTTTTCTCTCTTGAAACCTCCTCCCCCTTGCACCACGCCAAATTCCAAGCCGTCTTATGCGAGACTTTGCACCGGATTTTCAGGGGGCAAGGCCCCCCTGCCAGGGCCGAGTACGTTCCCGCTCATTCCATATCATCACTATAGAATCCCCAGCCCCGTCCGTCAAGCGGAAAAAGTATTTCGATTATTCCAGATGTGGTTTGGCCCCGCCAATAAGCTTCATTGACCATCGCTTGATCCAACACTTTGACGCGCCGCAAACACTTAAGTCCTTGAGGGGAACAAGGTGAAGAAAAACAGGGGAAAGGGAAAAGTCTTCCCTTTCCTTTCCACCCGCACTCGCGGGCTCAGTCCGCAACGGTTGCGGTGTGGTGGAGGTAGGCTCAGCCCGCCACTTTGTAGCCGGCCGCGGCAACGGCTTTGGCCATCTCATCCCGGCTGGCGGAACCGCTGACGACCGCTTCGTTCTTGCCCAGGTCCACCTGAGCATTCGTAACGCCCGCCACACCTTTCAGAGCCTTCTCAACATTCATTTTGCAGTGCATGCAGGTCATGCCCTCAATCTTCAGAACGGTTTCACTCATGATATTCACCTCCTTAATTTGATCTAAATCGGGCAGGAGGCAGACCATTATTGGGCTAGTCGACCAACCTCCGGCCGTAGCGGCGCAAGAGTAAAGAATTTGTCACCACCGAGACCGAGGAGAAAGCCATAGCCAGCCCCGCCCATTCCGGCGGCAAGAGCCTTCCGGTCCAAGGATAGAGCACGCCTGCCGCCACGGGAATCCCGACCGTATTGTAAACAAGGGCCCAAAAGAGATTCTGCTTGATTTTGTTTAAGGTCTTCCGGCCCAAGCGGATGGCCCGCTCAACATCCAAAAGATCATTACGGACTAGGATCACATCCCCGGTTTCTTTGGCCACATCTGTGCCGGAGCCGATGGCGATACCGATATCCGCCTGGGCCAAAGCCGGGGCATCATTAATCCCGTCTCCGACCATGGCCACCTTCAGGCCCTGGTCCTGGTACTTCTTCACGATTTGGATCTTGTCACCGGGTAAAATCTCGGCCACCACCTCGTCCATACCCACTTCCCGGGCGACGACCTCTGCAACCTTTTGATTGTCACCGGTAACCATGAATGTCTTCAGTCCCAAGTCATGCAAGCGTCGGATCGCCGCCTGACTGCTCTCTTTCAGGACATCCGCCAGAGCCATGATCCCGATCCCCCGGCCGGCCAAGGCGACATACATGGTGGTCTTGCCTTTTTGCGCCAGGCGCTCAAAATCTCGTTCGAGGGGAAGAATATCGATGCGGCGGTTCTCCATGAGCTTCCGGTTGCCGATCAAGAGAGGCTGTCCCCGGTAGGAGCACGTGATACCCTGGCCGCTTTCTTCATGATAGTTCTCCACCTGTTCAAACTCGATGCCTTCCCGCCGGGCCCTGGCCGCTACCGCCTGGGCCAGAGGATGAACAGACGGATTTTCTCCCGCCGCGGCAATCCGCAAAAGCTCCTGGCTGCTTAAGCCTTCACCGGGGACGATATCGGTGACCTCCGGCTTCCCTTTGGTCAAGGTTCCGGTCTTGTCAAAGCCGATGGCCTGAAGACTTGATATGCGTTCCAAGACAGCAGCGGATTTAAAGAGAATGCCGCGGTTCAAACCCACACCACTTCCCACCATGATAGCCGTCGGAGTCGCCAAGCCCAAAGCGCAGGGACACGCGATAACCAGGACTGCGATAGCCGCGGTGAAAGCGAAGACAAAGGACTGATGGATGAGAAAATACCAGATCAGGAAGGTGATAACCGCCAGAGAAACCACGGTCGGGACAAAATAATTGGAAATCGTATCCGCCAGCCGCTGAATCGGCGGTTTAACCCCCTGGGCCTCCTCCACCATTTTCACAATCCCTGCCAGAACCGTGTCTTGGCCGGTCTTGGCAATCCGGACCTTAATCTGGCCAGATTGGTTGATCGTCGCCCCAACCACCGTCTCACCCGGTCCCCTTTCCACCGGCAGAGACTCTCCGGTTAGCATGGACTCGTCTACACTGCTTTGACCCTCAACGATCTCTCCGTCCAAAGGGATTTTCTCGCCCGGTTTGACCACGACGAGATCGCCGACCCGCAGTTCGGAAGCGGCAATTTCCTTCTCTTCCCCATTGACCCAAAGACGGGCGCGATCGGCCTGAAGTTCCAACAGGCGTTTGAGCGCCTGCCCGGCGCGGCCCTTCGCTTTCGCCTCCAGATACTTCCCGAAGCGAACAAAGGTAATCAGAACGGCGGATGCGTCAAAAAACGTCGGCCCGGAGAAAAAGATCCGCGGAAAAGCGGTCAGTACACTGTAGCCATAAGCGGCTGTAATGCCCATCGCGACGAGGACATCCATATTGGCCGATCGGTTCTTCAGGGCATGATACGCACCCCGGTAAAATGTCCAGCCGGCGGTGAACTGGACAACTGTCGCCATAAGAAAGGCAGTGTAGGTAACCGCCGGGGTCATGGGTAAAAACCACATCATCGGCATCAAGGGCAGGGAGAGGATGGCGCTGAAAATGAGCCAGTTTCGCTGCCTGATCGCCGTCCGGTCTTCCTCCGCTTCCTCTTGGGTCTCCAGGGGAATGTAACCGGCATCCCGCACCCGTTCAAAAATGTCCGCCCGGCTAACCTGACCCGGGTCATATTCAACCGTGACCGTTTCATTGGCAAAATTGACCGCCGCTTGGCGTACGCCCGCCGTGCCTTTCAATGTCTTCTCGATCGTCAAAGCGCAGTTGGCACAAGTCATCCCGCTCACCTTGAATTGTTCTTTTCCGCCCGCACCCTCTTCGCCCCGGGCCCCATAACCGAGATCCTTGATTTTGTTCAGGATCTCGTCTTCCGAGATAAGCGCGGGGTCCAATTCTAACGTGAGCTTTTCCGAAGCGAAATTGACAGCGGCCGACTTCACCCCCGGCATTTTGCCTACCCCTTTTTCAATGGTTAACGCACAGTTGGCGCAGGTCATCCCGCTCACTTTAAACTGTTTCTTTGTCTCAGGGGCCGTTGCGGATGGATCTTGCCCCCGTAGAACCCCCGGCAGAACTAGAGCCGGAGCCGGAGTCTGAGACAAAGCGGGAGCAGGAACGGGTTCCGCTTCCACCGGCTCTTGCCCGGGGCCTTCCGCCCCCACAAGCCCGGCCTCTCCCGTGGCCGGCCCCGTTCCCGACCCCTCAGTCAGCCCCACTCGCGGCACCTCGGTCGTCTTCTCTGCCGGACCCGTTCCCGAGCCCTTGATCAGCCCCGCTCCGGGCCCCTCGGTCAGCCCCGCTCCGGCCGCCTCAGCCGGTTGCCCGGCTTCCGTCTCTCCTTCCTCGGGGAGAGGACTGACTGAATAACCGGCCTCCGCAATTGCCCGGGCTATCTCTTCCGAGCTTACCCTACCGGGCTCATAGGTGAAATTGGCCTTCTTTCCCGCTAAAGAGACCTCCACTCGGCTTACACCCGGCAGGCCCTCCAACGCCTGGGTCACGTGCCGCACACAATGCTCACACATCATCCCGTAGACCGGAATCTCGGTATCTACAAAACTATCCGTGATTTTTTCCGCCGGCTCCGACATGCTCCTCACCTTCCCAGCACTCCTTGTCCTTCCTCAATACTTTCTCTATCATTCCCCTAAGCGTTATCTTCATTATCTTGGTGCTTTTTCTATCTTGGCGCTTTCTCGCCTACCTTATGAGCTTAAATATAGTCTTCAAAACCTCATCCACGACCTCTTCATCACCTGCCCGCAGTTGTTCCTTAACACAAGACTTCATATGCTTTTCCAACAGTAATTTGGCAACTCCGTGCAAAGCCGCCTGGGCCGAAGCAATTTGATTCAGAACGTCATCACAATAGACATGCCGCTCAATCATACCCCGGATTCCGCGCACCTGGCCCTCGATCCGGTTCATTCGGTTCACCAGTTCCCGAATCGTCCTCTCATCATGATGACTCCTGCGTTCACCGTCCCCTTCGCCTTCGCCTTCGTGGCAGACCGGACAGGAGACCTCCGGCTTATCCAAGTTCGTTCACCACCTTTGTTATGTATAGTATATAGTATACCCCCCTAGGCTACATGTCAATTCCTTTTTTCGTTTCATCACCGCCTGCCTGAAACAAGCACTGATCCTTTGGCCAAATAGCCCCATCGGGGTGGGATGCGGCAGTTCGCACTGCCCCCCACGAACTATCTCCTCCTTCACAGCGACCGGCCGCGCTATCTCCCCTCCTCGGCTCACGGGCAGGCGTCCGCTCTGCTTCCGCCTTAGAACTCGGCCGACTTAACTGTCCTCGGAAATGAGATGACATCGCGAATGTTCGACATGCCAGTTAAGTACATGATAACTCGCTCAAAGCCCAGACCATACCCGGCGTGCTTGGTCCCGCCATACCGGCGCAGATCCAGATACCAGCCATAGTCCTCTTGCTTAAGCCCCAGTTCCGCCATCCGTTGTTCCAAAACATCCAGCCTTTCTTCCCTCTGGCTGCCCCCGATGATCTCCCCAACTCCCGGCACCAGCAGATCCATGGCCGCCACTGTTTGCCGATCGTCATTGAGCCTCATGTAGAAAGCCTTTATCTCGGCCGGATAATCCGTGACGAACAGGGGCTTTTTGAACACTTGCTCAGTCAAATACCTTTCATGTTCCGTCTGCAGATCGCGCCCCCACTCTATGGGATACTCAAACTTGTTGCCGGATTTCTGCAAGATCTCGATGGCTTCGCTATAAGTGATGTGGCCGAAGTCGGACTTGACCACATTCTCCAGCCTGGCAAAGAGGTCTTTATCCACAAACTGATTGAAAAAAGCCATTTCCTCCGGCGCGTTCTCCGTGACATAATGAATAATGAATTTCAGCATCTCCTCTGCCAATTTCATATTGTCCGTGAGATCGGCAAAGGCGATTTCCGGTTCAATCATCCAGAACTCGGCCGCATGCCGGGCCGTATTGGAATTTTCCGCCCGAAACGTGGGCCCGAACGTATAAACTTTGTTGAACGCCAGGCAATAAGTCTCCACTTCCAGTTGCCCGCTGACCGTAAGGTTGGTCTCCTTGCCGAAAAAGTCTCCTTCGAAGTCGACCCTGCCAGACTCATCCCGGGGAAGCTGATTTAAGTCCAAGGTGGTAACCCTGAACATCTCCCCCGCGCCTTCGGCATCACTCCCGGTAATGATCGGGGTATGGACATAGACAAAGCCTCTTTCTTGGAAAAACTTGTGGATAGCATAGGCAACGACAGACCTTACCCTAAATACAGCGGCAAACGTATTGGTCCGCGGGCGCAGGTGGGCAATCGTCCTCAGGTATTCAAAGGTGTGCCTTTTCTTCTGCAAGGGGTATTCGGGCGAGCAAAGACTGATTATTTCAATCTGTTCCGCTTTGAGCTCAAACGGCTGTTTGGCCCCGGGCGACTCAACCAGTTGTCCCTCCACGGTGATGGCAGAGCTCAGCGTCACTTTGGCGATTTGGGCAAAGTTGGCCACTTCTTCAGCAAAGACTACCTGAAGATTCGCGAAAAACGTCCCGTCATTGAGTTCTATAAAACCAAAAGTCTTTGAAGTTCGAATTGTCCGGACCCAGCCGTTGACTTTGATGTTCTGCCCCAGATAAGCGGGGGCGTTGCGAAAGATCTCTTTGATATCCACTTTTTCCATAAGAATAACTCCTTTTCTTCTTTCTGCGGCGGATAAGCACGGCCCCCGGCGGCCGTAAACCCAGACCCGTAAACCCAGACCTATTGTAATATACCGGGACACCTTTCTCAACCAAGCCGACTGGCGGTATACGGTGAGGGCAAAAAGATCCCGGGCAGCCGCCCCGGCTGCCGCCGTACCCAGCCCCCCTTACCCTCTCCGGTGTGCAGCCGTGGGGCCTTTTGCTAAACATCCTTCTCCTCCGGCCCTCCCGGACGCACCCGGGCTCCGGCCACGCCCTTGCGGCCCTTCCCCGGGTCCCGCCTGCCGCCCGGGTTGCTCAAGATCCTTTACTCTATCGGGGTGGCACCTGATAACCCAGAAAATGATAAATTCCGTTCATTAAGAGAATCAGGGCTTTGACCGGGCTGAAGATGGGCCAATTGAGGGCGTAGGAAAGGGCGGTGAACAGGGCCCAGAGGAAAATGAAGCTATATACCCCAAGATCGCGCCACCACCTCTTCCGCCACATAGGGGGCACCTGGATCACTGCCATAAGAGTAAATCCGACCAAAACCGCTGCGACCGCCATCGAACCCCAACCTCCCTTCAATCATTCCCGCGCTCCATTTTCCTTCATCACAATCGGGTAGGAGGCTGACCATTATTTGGTCAGCCGAACGATTTCCTTTTTCCACTCCATCTTCTATCCATCCCTGCGCACGCCCCTCCTCGCTCAACGCATCTTGCCCTATCCCTGCGGCAACGGGCGTACTCGGATGCAACCGGCGACCTTTGGTGTACCCTCTTTGTCCTTGGGCACCTTTTACGGCATCAGGGCGTCCCCCGAACCAGTCGCATCCGCACTGTGGTCACGGCCGTCTCCCGCAGCCGGCCTGCGGAACCCCTACCCGTTTCCGGGGGCACGACGCCGCCGTTTGAACAGGGAAACGACATAGAGCAGAAGGGGTATCCCCACTTCGAAGGTCGGCAGGGCGAAATGCGGCCAGATGGAACGGCCGTAGTGACCCATCTCCCAGATATTCCCGACTCCCGTGTAAGCCGTGATGCTAAGCAGGATGACGAGCGGCGGCAGCAAGGAGCCGCGGCTCCGCAGGCGAAAAATATCCCCCAGGAGCACCAGACCCGCGTAGAGCCATAAAGCGACTTTGACGCTGACGGCCGTGACCCAGACCGTCATAATCAGAGCGTCGTACCCGCGCACACTGCCGCCAAAAGTGGCAATGCGAGCGAGTTCCAGGGTCGGAAACTCATAAAAGGACGGCAATTTAGCCCCCATCGTCGCGAGGATAATCAAAATGAGAAACTCAAAAGCCAAGGCGTTGATAATGACCGTTGTAAGAAGGGTTCGACGAGAAATGTGGCGGACTTCCGGAGCGAAGAACAGGACCAGAATGATCTGGGCAAACCAGCCGATCGGATCGACCACGCCCGTCAAAACGGGAGCCATCCCATGCTCCAGCGGCGGCAATAGGTGTTCAAAATTAAAATGGTTGTAATTAGCCAAGGCCAGCACGACGAAAGTCGAGAACATGGGAGGAATGACAAAAGCATTGAAGCGGGCCAAAGTTTCTAAACCCAGATACACCCCATACCCCGCCAAGGCCATTAACAAAAAAACCAAGACTAACATAGGCGTGTTAGGCATGAAAGCGGTACGAATTATCGACCCGCCCGGGGCAACAATTGTAAGCACCGTGATGAAGAAAAACGCCACATAAGAGAGGGCCACCAAAGTTCCCAGCGGTTTGCCTAAGAGCCCCGTGAAAAGCGTCAAGGCTCGAGTCTGAGGGCCGCGTTGGCACAGGCTTCCGATCAACCACACGGCAGGGAGGCTGAGAAGAGCGCTGAGTGGAAGAGTAAGGTAGGCATCCCTCCCCGAATTGGCCAAAAGACTAGAGGGAACGTAGATCAACCCGGTTGCCAGCACACTCACGATGATGAGCCCCACCAGTTGGCGCTCCGAGATCCTGCCTGATTCCACCTTAAGCCCCTCCTCTCTTTTTCAGGTAGCGAAGAATAAACGGAAAAAGGAGGATGGGGACAATTCCCTCATATGTTCCCAGGGTCAAAAAAGGGGCGAGGTAGCGCATGACATATTCCAGTTCTTTGACACTGTCCATAGAGGTTACGCTTAAGACCTGAAACAGAACACCTCCCGGTAAAATCAGGCTTTTCATATTTTCAACCTTAAATATGTGACAGATTTCGTGGAGCCCGTAGTAGAGGAGAAAGGACAGTTTGGTAATCACTCCCATCACCCAGATCGTCATGATCAAGACGTCAAGCCCTCTCAGGCTCTCCCGGGAAAAGAGGGAGCGTCCTACTTGCAGGATAGGAAAAGTATAGAGGTGACCGAGGCCCCAACCCAAGGAAATCTGGATGGTGATGATGTTTAAGGTCATCAAAGCGCCCGCGGCGACAGTAACAAAATACAGAAAGAACGGTGTTCCCTGCGCCGCGGGGTTGAGATCGGGAATGAGAAAGACGATGACCACAAGTTCGCCGAGCCACGATAAAGGGGCGAAAGCACCCGCGAAAACGGGGCCTATCCCGAATTCCAAAGGGTGCCACAAATTGGTCCACTCGGGATGCACGAGAGCGGCCAGAAAAAGGAGAATGAAGGAAAGCAAGAAAAAAGGAAAGACCAAAACATTGAAACGTGAGACGGCTTCCATGCCCAAGAGGGCTCCGTACATGGAAACAAGGGCCAGGCCGGAGGTGACTACATCCAGAGGGGTATCAGGCAGAAAAGAGATTCTGACCAGTTCGCTTCCCTCCCGGATGACGAGAATATAGCTGAACAGGATAAACAGAGCAAAAACCAAACCGGTGACCGTGCCCGGGCCCCTGCCCAGCAGGAGCCGAAAACGTTCGGTTATCCGGAGGCGGGGCTGCCAAGAAACGAGTTTGACGACGAAAAAAGTGAGGCTGACTCCCAGGAAGGTCGCGAGCAGAGAGGACAGCCAGGCCCCTCTGCGGGCCAGCTCTAAAGGAGCGCCCGGAATCATGAGCACGTCCGTACTCAAAACAAAAGGGAGCAGAAGTCCAATCACCTGAGGTTTGGACAGTTTTCCGGGTTGCATGTACTCACTCCTTGAAGCCGGGATATTTGGTCATTACGCCGGAATGGCGAAAATGGCTGTTGACTGTGATTTCGACCGGTAACTTGGCATAAAGCTCCGGCCAACGGTCTTTGTCTTTCTCCCAAAGTGCCAAATGGTAAGCATGCACCTTTTCGGCCAGGTTAAAGACATCCGTTTTGTCCTCTTGCAGGTGGGCAAAAAGCAAACTGAAACGTTGGCTCAAGACTTGATCCAATTTACTTTCCAGCTCGCGGATAGCGGCCGGACTGTTCAAGGGAGAAGGAATGTCCTCCGTCACACTGAAGTTGCAATCTACCTCGACCCGGACCCCTAATTCAGGGGTTGAGAAGACCCGGAATTGGGCCGGAGCACCAGTGAGGCTGACGCCCAGGGCGGGAGCACCATTGACTGTGCTCACAGGAAAAGAGAAGGACGTTCCCTGAAACCCGTATTCCAGCCAAGCATAAGCCTCACAATCAGAACTGTTCAGGTAACCCACGAGCTTATCCCCCTGAAAAATCGCATTCGGCT
Organism: Peptococcaceae bacterium CEB3; assembly: GCA_001029295.1. Lineage (GTDB taxonomy): Bacteria > Bacillota > Desulfitobacteriia > Desulfitobacteriales > Desulfitobacteriaceae > Acididesulfobacillus. The sequence continues at coordinate 25,654 of LDXJ01000058.1, forward strand.
GCAAGCGCAGCTGCTCCATTTGGTAGCCGGACGGCGCCGTCTTATTCTTTGCGGCGGCCGCACTCACCAAAATCTGGCAACTGCTGTTGTCATGGTAATGCAGCAGAAACTGAAACAGCGTCGGAATGTGCACTTGATGGGCACGCACCGTCTGAGCCAAACCCATGGAAGGATATTTGGCGACGAGGTTGGTGGTGGTCAGCAGTTGCTGACCCGTCCCGTCTCTGGCAATGACGACCCAAGCGGATTCCTGACTCCATTGGCTGCGAGCGAAAAGGTCCAGGTACGGCATGATGCCCTCGCGGGCCAGGCTTTCTCCGATAAAGAAGACCTGATTGTGCCCGCCGTAAATAAAACGGGGAACGCGCCGGGTGATCTTCTGCAGGGCCTCTTGCACGGAATCCCCATCAGCTGAAAGGAGGGAAAAAGGAGGCTGATCACTCCCGCCGGATCCCGTCGGTGAAGACGCAGTTGAGATGGACGCTTCCGGCCGGATCCCCTGGACGGTGAGCCGGACTTTGTCCCCCACCTTATCCAGACCGATGCCGAGTACAATCAGCTGGTCCGTCAACTCGTGCCCGCTCCAACAGCCCGGTATGAGCAACAGAACACACAGTAATATCACCGGCAAAGCACGGTGCCCTCTGAGGAAACGCATAAAGCCGTATCTTTCTCCTCTCCATGATTACGTTTGCCAAAATCCGCATCCCGGGCGATCCGCAAACATCCTTCCAACTCTTCAACGCTTATTCCGGCCCTGACCAAAATCCGCTTCACTTAACCACTGCTAAGACCGTTCCACCCTTCAACGCTTGTTCCCTCAACGCTTGTTCTGCCGCTGGGCTTTTATCCTCTGTTGTTTGCTCCCGATAACCGGCCAGGGCGCCCGCAGGAATACGTCCTGCCACTCCCTCCAGTGCAAAGTGGCCACCGGGGCAAAATAAGGAACACCCAGGCTGTCCAGGGAACAGGCATGGAGGAGAATAGCACTGGCCCCGAGGAGAAAGCCGTAGAGACCGAGAACAGAAGAGAGCAAAACGAGCGCATAGGAGAAGATGCGCACCGTGGAGCGCAAATCTTCCGTAGGTATGGCAAAGGTGGAGATCGCAGTCAAGGCCAGGACAATGACCATAATCGGGGAGATAATGCCGGCGGAAACAGCGGCTTCACCCAGGACCAAGGCGCCGACAATGCCGATGGCCGGCCCGATGCTGCGCGGAAGCCGCAGTGCGGCCTCCCGGAAAATGTCCAAAGCAATGAGCATGATCACGATCTCCACCACCGTGGGCACGGGGACATTTTCCCGGGCCGCGGACAAGGAGAAAAGGAAGCGCAAAGGCAGCATGTCCGGCTGAAAAACGGTAAAAGCCAGATAGAGGGCTGGCAGGGCCGCCGCGAGGATGTAAGCCAAGTAACGGATCCAGCGGATAATAGTCCCCACGAAAAAGCTCTGAAAATAATCGTCCGGAGACTGAAAAAAGTGCCAGAAAGTCGTCGGCAGGAGCAAGGCAAAAGGGCTGCCGTCAACCAGAACCGCGCCTCTGCCTTCCAGCATAGCCGCTACAACTTTGTCCGGGCGCTCGGTCGACTGGACCAAGGGAAAAGGAGTATAGGTATTACGGGCCAGAAATTCCGTCAGAAAGCCGGATTCCTGCACACTGGGGAGCTTGATAGCACTCAGGCGCTTGCGGATCTCCGCCAGAAGAGCGGGCTGAATCTCTCCTTCCAAGTACGCCAAGGCAACCTTGGTATGGGATTTTTCCCCCAACTTGATCAGATGGATCTTGAGGCTGGGATTCTTCATCCGGCCGCGAATGATAGCCAAATTCGGATCCAGAGCTTCTGTGAAGGCGTCCTGGGGGCCGCGGATAACCGGCTCCGTTTCGGAACGCTCAATACTGCGATGTTCCACTTGCGCCGTCGCCGCGGGAAACGTCTCCGCTACCCCGTCCAGGAGAATCAGCGTGCTGCCGCCGGTGAGAGAAATCAAGGCTTCCGGCCAGTAGGTAAAAGCCTTTTCCGGCAGGAACGGCAGCCTATCCCGGATAGCCTCAGGAAAAAAACCCCGTTCCGGCCTCATCTCCAAGCGGTAAAGAGCGGGCAGGACGGTCTGGCTGAGGTATTTTTGGTCGGTTGAGAGAGCAGAATAGACGAGCATACCCGGGATATCGGCCGCGGTCCGGAACGGGCGGAAGACAAAGTCATCACAACCCTTAAGCGTCTGGTGCAGGTAGATAAGATTTTCCTCTAAAGAAAGCTTGATGGCATCCGGCGACGAAGCAGTTTGGGACATGCGGACTCTCCTTTCCCGTGTTCTGCACTAAGCGGCGCTAAGCAGGACGCACATCACCCTTTGACAGCGGCTCAGGTACCCATGGATACCACTCCTGTACTCACGGATACCACCGCGGTACCCATGGGTACTTCCTCCTGCCGCCGGCCCTACTCCCGTAGTGTGAGAGAAATTCCGCCTATCTATGCACGAAAATTTCCCTCAAGTGCCTCCCCCTGTTTCTGCTCCGGTCCCCACGCCATAACGTGCGCTTCCTCTTCCTGCCGACATCTCGTGCCGGAGTTTCGCACCCGCCTTGAATGACAGAAATACACAACAACAAAGGGTGGCGATATTCTTAGCAGAATATCGCCACCCTTTGTTCAGCTTTAGCTGAACGAGTTCACTGCAGCGGATCTCTCAGAGGGTGACGGTTAAGCAAGAAACCGATCCCCCAAAAAGCCAGGATGGCCGCGCCCCCGACCATAAGCCAAGTCCACAGTTCCTTGGAGACCCCCAGGAAGACGAGTGCCGTACCGATGTAATAGGGAATGATAGACACGGCGGCGGTCCAAAAATAGGGCCAAAGCTTGATCGAAGGCAGCCCCCCCGCGACGTAATTGACGATTACCGCCGGAATCGGCAGCAGACGGGCTATCAGCAAACCGACAGTTCCCTTGCGTTTGACCCAATTATCAACCATCTTGAAATTTTCCGCCGTGACAAACCTGGCTATGAACATGCGTCCGTAATAGCGGGCAATCGCAAAAATAATTAAAGCGCTTACACAGGACCCGAACCAGGCGACGAACGTTCCCAAATAGACCCCATAGATTTTGAGAAAGAGCACGACAATTCCTTCCGAGGGTATGGGAGTGAGACAGACCGCCGCCATCAAGAGGACGGCCAGCACGAGACCCAGAGGACCCAGGCTCTGAATCATCAAGGAAATTTGGTTGGTCCGGTCAAAATAAAAGAAGGCCAAAATGAGTATAACGAAAATCCCCAAGGCCAGGGGAAGCCAGACATACTTTTCGATTCGTACCCGATTAAGAGGCCCACGCGATTTTGTACTTGACATGTTTGCACCTGTCTTCTTCAGAAGTCGGAAGGTAAGACTACCGTTATTCCCCAAGTCTTCCGCTTAGGGCGGTACGGGAATCGACTCCCTTAACTTATCCAATTATATGTACTCTTATTATATGTGCTAGCTCTATCTTTACGATCATTCAACTCCCTTCCGATAACTGAACTGCCTTTAGCTTACCCTTTTTTCGCCGCCCGATCAAGAACCCCCGTCCCCGGCCGTGAAGCGGCCGGAGGTTGTTGAGCTGTCAAGCGCTTCAAGCAGCCGCGTTATTGACAGGGAGACGGTTTTGTGGATCAATATCAATAGTGATGAGGGAAAACATAACCATGAGGATCTGAGGCCTAGGGGAGCCAACCCATGGGCATCTGAGACCTATGGGCATCTGAAACCTCTGAGACCCGAAGGACTGAGGTAGTTGGCTGAGGTGTTTAATGAACAGTAACGGTTTCGGACCCAGCGAAAAGAAACGTGACCGAAATAATCCTGCAACTGAGGCAACTGATAATCGTACAAATGGAAAAAGGCAGGCTGAACTGCCCAGAAACTACGGCCATTGGGCCACTCTGACCTTGGTCCTGGTGAGCGTCGGCTTCCTCTTCAGTTATCCTTATCGGGGCGAATTCTGGGGTGGGCTGATATCCACGGCCTGCCGCGCGGGGATGCTGGCCGGCCTCGCCGACTGGTTCGCGGTCACCGCCCTTTTCCGCCGCCCGCTCGGGATTCGCCCGGGCCGGATTTTGCGCACCGAAATCATTCCCCGCAATCGTGAAAGGCTTTTTGAGGCCTTGGCGGATATGGTGGAAAATGATCTTTTAAGCAAAAAAGCCCTTAAAGAACGCCTCGCCCACTACAACAGTGCCGCTTTTCTCCTCGATTATCTGTCCCAGCCCGAAGTTTTGGCGGAATTGAGCACCTTCCTCGCCGGCCTGATCCGGGACCTGACCGGTCAAACTGAGCCACAGGCCTTGATTAACTTTCTGGAAGAGTTAACCTGTGAAGAGTTCCTCTTCGAAGACCTTACGCCGCTCTTAGTTGAGGCTCTGAACTTATCGGAAAAAAAAGGCTACCTCGAGCTTACGGCAGCATTCGCCAACCGTTCGCTGCTTGCTCTTGTCGACTCGCCCCAGTTGAAGCAAGCCCTGGCCCTCTGGTTACAGAAAGCCTACCAAACCTATGAAGCGAGAAATACCGCCCGCAAACTGGTTGACACCTTCCTCCCTTCGGCCGGAGAGCTGGCGGCTGCTGTACAGGAACAGCTGCGCCTTTTTCTCGCGGGCCCCGAAGCGCAAGAACTCCTCATGTCTTGGCTGAGGGAATATGCCGGCGAACTGGTCACTTCCCGGGCCGCCAGGACCAATTTGAGTCAAACCCTCTTTGACCTTCTACGCCACACCCCATTCCGGGCCCACGGGCCGGGAAATGGCGAAGTGTCTTCCGCTAAAATCGGGACTTTCCGGACGGACGGTGATACCCTCAAACTCTTGATCGAGGACGTCATCCGGGAAATCGTCATCACCCGAAGAAACCCCAAGTGGGAAGCCAACCTGGACAGTTGGCTAAAAGATTCCCTCCTCCGCTTCATTGACACCCAGCACGCCATCATCGGTCACATGGTGAGGCAAAATTTAAAACCACTGAGCAACGAACGATTGGTGGAACTCATAGAATCCCGGGCGGGCAATGACCTGCAAATGATCCGGATCAACGGTTCCGTAGTCGGCAGTCTGGCCGGATCGCTCATCTATTTGGTCAACTTTCTAATCCAGCAAAAGTGGTGAACAAGATGAACTACCGTCATAAAGCGAACGTTACCCTCGCTGTCGTCTTTTTGCTTTTTGTGCTTTCCACAATTTTTAAACTCAACGAACCCAGGCTCTTTTCCTTGCGGCTTTTGAATTTTGTGCTCGAGGCTGCTCTGGTCGGCGGAATCGCTGATTGGTTCGCTGTGACGGCACTTTTTCAACGCCCTTTGGGCTGGCCTTTCCATACCGCTCTCATCCCCAGAAACCGGGATAAAGTCATTCTCTCGGTGAGCCAGATGGTCGAAAACGATCTGCTCAGCCTGGAACTCATCCAAGAAAAACTTGCCCGAGTCTCTTTTACGGATGGGCTCAGAGCCTGGGTCGAACAAAATGGTGGCGTGGCCGCTCTGACCCGGCTCCTCTTCATTTATTTGGACGAAAGAAAAGATAAAATCCCCGCCAGGAGTGCCCAATTTATCGCTGCCAAAATCAAGCAGGAAATCGGCAGCGCTTCTCTGGACCGGGAACTTTATAGACTGAGCCGGATATTCCCGACCGGCGACGGCCTCGATTACGCCCTCGATCAACTGCGCGGGATCGTGAACGGACCTCTGGTAAGAGAAAATCTTTACCGGCTTCTGTTGGACCAAAAAGAAACCCGGGAGGCCGATTCCCGTTTCAACCGCTATCTGCTCGATTTCGTCCAAAAAATCGACGGACTCAACTTGAGAGAAGCCGCGACCGTCTTGCAAAAACAGTTGGGCCTGGCCCTCCGGGAACTGGAGAACCCCAGCCATCCCTTGCGGCAGCGCATCCTAGAGCTTTTAGCCACGGAAGCGGATACCCAATCTCTGGGACAAACACTGGAACAGTGGAAAACGGAGGTCCTCTTAAAGCTGCCCTGGGAGGAAACCTTGTGCCAATTTTTGACCACGGTCCTCAGCCAGGTCATGAACCCGCCTAAAGCGCCGACAGCCCCAGCCGCAGCCCCCGAAAATTCAGCACCGACGGTTGCCGGAGACCCCGTGCCCCAGCCGAACCCGATACATACCGCAGAGAACCCTGCGCGGAACATTCCGGAGGATAAGGTTCTGCCGGAGAAAAATTCCCCGCTCTTTATCTGGCTCAGTGAAGGAGCCAGCCGACTGTGGCAGGACTTTCTCAAGGATCAACCTTTACAAAACCGCCTAAACGCCTATATCCGTTCCACCTTGGGCCGGCTGGCGGCCGCCGAGCACCGCATGATCGGCAGTATTGCCAGGAACACACTTGAGTCCTTAAGCGAAACCGACTTGAATTCTTTCATTGAGGGCAAAGCCGGGGAGGACCTGCAGTGGATCCGGATCAACGGTTCCCTCGTGGGTGGTTTTGCCGGTTTGTTCCTTTTCTTCTTTTTGGATCTAATCTATCAACCTTGGCTTCTGCCTCTCTTTCATCGCCTATTCCCTTTTCTGAACCACTGATCAAGAGCAAGAGGGTAAAGGAACATTCAAATGCATCTTTGGCATCTTGTGCATCTTTCGCACCTCACACGCGCATACTAGCCGTATGAGACGCTCAAATGCGTACCCGCTTTTGGGAGCATTTGCTTGCTCAATCTTTTGGTGGAGGAGGGCTATCAGTGAAAGGTATACCCGAGTTTTTGGGGGAATCCTCCTTGTTGGGCGTGGTTCTGGCCGGAACGGCCATCGTAGTTCTGGCTCCCGTCCTTAAAAACGTCGTTAAGGGAGTTGCGGTGACCACGGTGAAAGGGGCGATGTCCTTGGCGCAAGGAGGCTCAGCCTTAGCCAATAATGTCAAAGAAGGATGGGAAGATGTCGTCGCCAAAGCCCAACAACAGAAGGGACTCTCCAGACCGGACATGAACACAGTCCTCGGCGCCGGTGCCGGCGGCGCGGTGGGAGCCACCATCGGCGGAATGGCCGGTCCCGTTGGCGCTGCCGTGGGCGGCGGTTTGGGAGGAGCGGCCGGTGCGAGTGCGGGCAAAACATCGGATAAGCAGCATGACGCGGCAAGCCCAGCACACCCGGCAAACCCATGAAAGCAGGGATTCTCTTGACCGCAATTTCCCGTCATCCCAAGCGGAAAGCGGGGAATACCGTGACCCTTGTGACTTTGCTGAGTGCCGATAAAAACTGTTCTGGTTAGGCGAGAATAAGCTCCGAAGACTTTTCGGAGCTTATTCTTTACGTCCGGCCCTCGAAGAAGGGCAGACGGTGCAATCCCTTGTCAGACGGAACAAGGTACAGTGTGGACTCGAACTCAGTTCGGCCGGACCCAGTGGGCAATACTTCCATCAGGAAGCTACGGTACCGGTACTACCGGCGGCAGGCTCCCTCCGTATAGCAGTGGGGCATGCCTGACCTCCCCGACCCCGCCGGACACTTCCTCCGCCCAAGTTTTGCCGTAGGTATTGGCGATCACCGCTATGACCCCGATATTTCCCACGACTGAAGCGCCCACAGTCGTTAGAATGCCTGCCGCGCCCAGTCCCAAACCCGTGACATTCAGTCCGAAAGCAATGCTTAAATTTTGATTAATCCGCTCCTTTAGCCGTTGTCCCAAGTAAATCACTTCCGCCACTCTTTGCGGTTCGCGCTGCGGAATCACGATCCCCGCCACCTTGGCGGCGGAATCCACTCCCATGCAGCCGACGGCAATTCCCAACTCCGCCTCCGCCATGGCCGGAGCATCATCCAGCCCGTCGCCCGCCACCGCGACTTTGAACCCTTCTCCTTTGAGAGAGCGGACCAGAGCGGCCTTGTCTTCCGGGGTCAATTCCCCATAGTATTCAGTGATTCCCAGTTCATCCGCCGCCCGCTTTGCCGCCTCCCTCGTGTCCCTCGTCACGAGGACAATCTTCCCGATTCCGCCGGCGCGCAGGGCCGTGATGAGTTGGGCGCTTTGGGGCGAGATTTCCTCATGTACCGCCAGCAGAGCGCGAACTTGGCCGTTAACCGCTATAAAAACGGGATCAAGGCCCAAATGCTGATGGCGCCGGGCTTTGGCTTCAACCTTGGCCAGGTCCACTTTCTCCCTCTCCATAAAGCGAAAGTTCCCGATCAGGACTTCTTCGTCTTTGAAGCGAGCCTTGACCCCAAAGCCGGAAATTTCCTCACTCTTCTCGGGCGCAGGCATGGGGGTGCCGTGCAGGGTCACGGCTTGGGCACGCAAAGCCTGGGCGACGGGATGACCTGCTCTCCTTTCGGCCGCGGCTGCAAGGCGAATGATTCCCGCTTTTGTGTACTCCCTGCCAATCACCGTGATCTCGCGAATTTCCGCCTTTTCCTCGGTGAGCGTGCCGGTTTTGTCGAGCACCAAGGCATTAATATCGGCCGCCGTCAGTAAGTGCTTTTCATCTCTCACATATATTCCGCGATCCAGGGCCTGGCCGACCGCCACCCCGGCCGCCGTAGGCAGGGCTAAACCAGCCGCGGCGGGAGCTCCGGCGAATAGGACAGCCAAAGTACGTTCGGCATCCCGGGTGAGAAGGAAGACACCCCCGGCCAGCAGGAGCGAGAACAGGACTATTCGGTCCATGCGCTCTTGGTACACCCGGTCGGCCAAGCTTTTGCGCCGTGCCGCCGAGCGAATCATAGCTCCGATCCGCGTCGACCGCCCGGTCCGCTCCACCCGGATGCGCAGATGTCCTTGCAGTACCTCCGAGCCCGCGAGCACAGGGTATTCCCGCCCTTTCCAGACAGGCCGGGGAATACCGGTTAATTGACTCTCACCCACGTCTGCCTCTCCGCCCGCGACCCGGCCGTCCACAGGAATAGTCTCACCCTGATGCACCGCAATCAGGTCGCCCGCAGCCAGGCGCCTGGTCGGCACCGGTACTTCGACCCCTTGGGCGATCAGCCAAGACCTTTGCGGCAAGATTCCGACCTGACGAATAATCTGCCGGGCCTTGGCCTGGTCTATCCCCATGGAAAGCTTGGAAAGGTGTACTAGTAAAGTCAAAAGCAGTCCCCCGATACTTTCCTGCAGCACAAGCAAAGTGAAGGAGAGCGCATTAATAATCGCGTCATAAGGTAAGCGTTTTGCCTGTTGCGGATGTTTCAACCCCCAGAGAAAAAGCGGATAAGCCGCAATCAGACCTACGACAGTGGCTCCGTCCGCGACCGCTTCCGAACCCACCAAGGGCGAGCGACCCAGAATTTGGCGCTTAAGTAAAAGCAGCACGAGAGTAAACCCGGTGAAAATCGTCTTCAGTGAACGCCGGGTTACACTGGGGCTTGTCAAGACTCCCCGCAGGTCCTCTCTTCCCCGCGGCGCCGCTTCGGGAGTGTTTACCCGTTCCGGAGCCTGCTCGCGCCCTGCCCGCTCTTCGTCGGCCAGACGGCGCTGCCAACCGCTGCGCCGTCCTTCCTCAACGTGCCGGTCGCCGCCCCGCCAGCCCTGCTCAAGCATTCTGTGTTCTCTTGGAGCGGACCATGTCCGGACCGCTTCCCGAACGCCACGGCCTGTTTCTTGCTCGGGTTCGGAAAATCGCGCCTTCCTTTTTTCTTCGACACTCAGGATTACCCCCGGCTCATCCCAGTACTGGGAACTATACTCGACCAAAATAGTCCCCGTATGAACATTGACCCGAGCCGCCGAAATTCCGGGGGAACTCGCGAAATGACTGGCGATGGCCTCCGCCAACACAGGATCTCCCCTCAAGCCCGGCACTCTGAGCCGGATTCTCCCGGGAAGGGAGTGTACCGCTTTATTTCTTCGAGTCGCCATACGCACCCCCAAGATCGACGTTTTCAGATCGAAGTTTTCAACTGCGCTTAATTTTTCTGCAGTCAATTCGTCGGACAGCCAGCACTTGCCCTCTTTCCGGAGGACGATACGGATGCTTTGACAGTCCTTAACAGATTCTCCACTCACAAACAACAATATGTAAATCGTCGGGCGGAAGGTTCTGCCAACTCCGGAGTGCATTCGTTCAGCTTAAGCTGAACATCACTTTAGTGTCCTGTGGACTCGATCGCCGAACCGCAAGCTTTCAGCGAATACTTGTGCGGTGAGGATGCCGGATAAAAATAACTGCCCGACGGGCAGTCATTCCCTATCCATCCGGATCATCTCCGTCAGGATCATTTCTCTTATCCAGGATCAATCATATCGTTAGGCTTCTCGGGCCAGTAACTCGGGTTCGTATGCGGACAGGGTTGCCTCCAGAACTTCCGTTTTGGCCGCAAACCGACGCTCAATAACTCTGTCATGCAGGGAGTAAAGGATCTGGGCCGCCCCGCGGCTCGCTTCGCGTTTCAGCCGCTCTTCCAGGGCCAAGAGAGCGCCCTCTCGACGCTGTTCCAGCCCCCGGGTCAATTCTTCTTTCTCCCACCGCGAATCAATACCCAAAGAAGCGACCATTTTTTCCCCCGCCCCCGCTTGTTCGGCCAGTGCCGCCAAAAGGGGATGGGGAATCAGGCGATGTGCCGCTTCTCCCCACACTCTGCGGCTCCAATATTCAGCCTGCCCCGCCCAAAAAACGCTTCCCTCTTTTTCCGCCCGCCAGCCTTCTATTAGGCCTGACACATCCCCAAGAAAATCTTCCACCATTCGTTCTTGCCAGAGATCCGACGCAAGGTGCTCCTGTGCCAGCAGGCTTATGGCCTGTTCCCCGTCCATGTCGAAACGCCGCCCGATCCGTTCCAGCAAACCTGCCTGCAGGGTTTGACGCAAATCCGCCAATTCTTCCATCAAAGCGGGAAGATCAAAACGGGATCCGGCGGCTGCGTGCCTGCGACAGACTTCAAACCATCGCCCAATCTCATCTGTTAAGAAAGACAGCGTTTCGTCAACCGCCTCGACGGTCTCCCATTCCGCCCGTTGACGGCGGATTTCGTGCGCATAAAGAAGAACTTCTTTTTTGAATATCTCTTCTCTAACCATCTTTTCACCCCGGCACCAGATTTCTAACAGTATTTTAAATCAATCCGGAACCGGCGTTGTTAATTCTATGTAAAACTTAGGTCAACAAGTGAGATTTTCACCCGATCAATTTTTTCCAGTCGGCTTCAGGCCGGATGTCAGGTCTTGGTCATGCCTCGATTACGTGTGGTTTTGCATGGGGTTACGTTCAGAGATTCCCTGAGGACTCCGCTCCGGAAACAGAGCCGAACCCGCACCCTGCCCCAGGGCTTGGCCCAGACGGTCCCCCACAATTCCTCCGAGAATCGTTCCGATGACGGCCCCGGCTCCCGGCAAAACGGCCGAGCCAAGGTAGGCCCCATACTCAAATCCTGCCATTAGACCCAAGGCTGAAGTCAGGTCGGAAGTCGTGTGTACGGCATACTCCCGGTCATCCAGACTGCCGGACCGGTGTGCCCCGACATCCCGCCACAGAGCGAAGCTCGCGGAAATAGCCCCGGCCCACAATGTTCCCTTACTAAACACGGTCGATTTCCCCTTTCACTTCCAACTAACGGCGCAAGCGCGGAAAAGAAATTAAGTTGAAAAGATTCACCCCGTATTGCTTCCCTTTTTCCCGCACACTGCCCAAAAAGTCCCCCAAGAAAAGTTCCCAGGCGCGGGCAAGCTCCTTCTGCGCAGCCGGTTCCCGGACGATCATCCGCACACTCTGCTCAATCGCTTGCTCCAGATGGGAAAGCGCTTCTTTTAAATGCTCATCAATATCCGGCAGCTCTTCCACAGCATCCCTTCTCCCGACTTTATTCTTTCCCCAGACCCGTTCAAACCAAGTTTCAGCGAGCGCCAATCTCCCGATCCACTTCCTTTTTCAGACGTTCAAATTGCGCTTCGGCAACGATGTCTTCCGCTTCTTCCTTCGCCAATTCAAAGGTCGTTCTGGCCGCAGCGACTACCCCGACCACTCCCCGCAAACCCAAAAGAACGAGCGGTTTGAGGGCATCCCTGAGCACCGGCAACAGGGCAGGGGCCGCTACGACCAAGGCTGTCCCTGTGATCAAATCCGTTTTATCCAGCTCCTTCAACATAGCTGAAGACCTCCTCTGAGTTTCTTCCGTACTTACCTTCCCCTGAATTTCCTTGGCACTTCTACCCTCGTCTGAGTATCTTTCAACTCCCACCCTCCTTGTAAGTTTCTCATGCACCTTGCCCTCCTTCTCTCCATTGACCGACGGGTTCATTTCCCGGCCATCAAGGTGGGAATCCGGCCGGTGAAATCTCCTCTTCCGGCTTTGGGCAGCACTCGGAGCTCACCCCCGGCTTGGCCGCCGGACGGCTCGTCCTCCGCCCCGGCCATGAGACTGAGAAACGGCTGGGCCAAGAGGGATACCGTTCCCGCCAAGAGGAAAATCAGGAGCCAGTGCCGGACCTGCAAGGGAGCCGTGTGGAAGAAACCGGCCACAGGAGGGATGTAAATGGCGCCAAGCAAAGCCAAGAATGAAGCGACCAAACTCCCGACCAAATAACGGTCCTTGACCGACTCCCGCACCCCACCGGAGGAACCTTCCTGATGCCAGGAAAAGGTCTGGCCCAACTGTCCCAACACCAAAGTGGTGAAAGCCACGGTTTGGGCAACGGCCAACGGTGCCCCGGCGCTCAGAGTCAGCCCGAACAGTCCCAGAGCGCCGGCCCCCAGGAGGAGCCCCCGCGTAACGACTTTGCGGTAGAGACTCCTGTCAACAATATCCTGGCGTTTTGTGTACTGCTTCGTATTGCCGGGATTCACCGCCAGGATCATGGCGGGAATCGCGTCGGTGAGGAGATTCATAAGCAAAATCTGAATCGGCACCAGGGGCATGGGCAAGCCTGCGATGACCGCCGTGGCCGTGACCAAGATCTCAGCCAGGTTCCCGGTCAGCAGACAGCCAATGGCTCTGCGCATGTTGGCAATAATCGTGCGTCCTTCTTTCACCCCTTCCAGAATGGCGCCGAAGTGATCTTTCTTGAGCACCATGTCTGCCGTAGCCTTAGTAACCTCCGTCCCCGTACCGCCCATGGCGATGCCGGTATTGGACTGTTTAATGGCTGGGGTATCATTCACTCCGTCTCCCGTCATGGCCACAATGTGGCCCGCTTTCTGGTAAGCCTTCACGATCCTCAGCTTATGTTCGGGAGTCACCCGGGCAAAGATGGCCACCTGTTCCACCACTTGGGCCAGTTCCCGATCGGACAGTCCATCCAGTTCCTGACCGGTCATGACCCGGCTGCCGTCCCCACCCAAACCCAAGTCCCTGGCGATAGCCAAGGCGGTCACCGGGTGGTCCCCCGTAATCATCACGGGTTTAACCCCGAGGGCATAAGCCTCGCGAATGCTCGCTTCCACCTCCGGCTTGGCAGGATCCATCATGCCAGCCAATCCAACATAGATCAGCTCGTCGTCGACCCCGGGACCGGGCTCTTGCGTATCTACCCATTCCGTGGGGCAGTAGGCAAAGCCCAAAACCCGCAGGGCATCACTGGCCAGCTTTTCGTTCTGCCGGTAAATGAGTTCTTTTTTGGCCTCCGTCATGGGATAGATGGCCCCATCCTCCTGATAATGACTGCAACGCCGGAGCACGGTTTCCACAGAACCTTTGCAGAACACAAAACAGTCCGTGTCCTGACGCGTGTCCCGGCAGACAACACTCATGGTACCCGCCTTGGAATCGAACGGCACCTCGTGAACCCGGTGCCAATGTCCCATAGTTTCCGCGCGCACTCCCGCTTTGGCGGCAAGTGTGAGCAGTGCCCCTTCTGTCGGGTCCCCTCTGACGGCCCATCTTTCTCCTTCCCGCTCTAACCGGCTGTTATTGCAAAGCAAGGCAATGGTGGTCAAGCGTTCAAGTTCCGGACTGTATGACTGGGCCGGCTCCGACTGAGGCAGACACACGATCTCTCCGGTCGGTTCATACCCTTCTCCGGTCACTTTCCAAGTACGGTTAGCCGTCACGATCCGGGTAACCGTCATTTCATTCTTGGTCAGAGTTCCGGTCTTATCGGTGCAGATAACCGTGGTCCTGCCCAACGTCTCCAGAGCGGAGAGTTTGCGGATGAGGGCATGATGCTTGGCCATCCGATAGATTCCGGCGCTGAGCGCGATGGTGATGGTCACCGGAAGCCCTTCCGGAACGGCCGAAGCGGCCAGGGTGATAGAAGTCGTAATCATCTCTGTCAGGGGCCTTCCCCGCAGGAGCCCCACCACGAAGACCAGTGCGCCGGCTAAGGCGGCTCCCTTGACAAACATTTTGCTGATACCCGTCACTTTATCGTGCAAAGGGGTGCTCACGACATCCTGGTTTTTCATCAAAGACATAAGATGTCCGATCTCAGTTTGCATTCCCGTTCCGACGACCACGCCGTTTCCCTTGCCCCGCGTGACGTCCGTACCCATAAATAACATGTTCGTCTGTTCTGCCAGCGGACAGCCATCCTGAAGGCCCTGAGGATTCTTGCCTACCGGCAGAGATTCCCCCGAAAGTGCCGATTCATTAACTTCCAAATTCCAGGACTGGAGAAGGCGCAAATCCGCGGGCACCCGATCACCGGCTTCCAACCTCACGATATCCCCCGGCACCAATTCGGTGCCTACGACGACCGCCTCCTGACCGCCGCGCACAACCCGGCAGGAAGGGGGCTGGAATTGGTTGAGCGCATCGATAACGCGCTCCGCCTTGCGTTCCTGCAGGGTGCCGATGGCCGCATTGGCCAGCAGAATTGCCCCCATAGCCAAACCGTCGAAGACGGCCCCCGTGACTAGAGCTAAGACCGATGTCCCCAAAACGATCAAGGTGGTGAACTCGGTAAACTGGGCTAGATAGGATACGAGCCAGGGCCGGGTTTTTTTAGGCTCCAGATGGTTCGGCCCGTACTCTTTGCGCAGCACCTCCACCTGTTGGGGCGAGAGACCCCGGTCTTCGCTGACTGCAAAACGGTGCAAGACTTCATCCGTACTCGTGCAATACCAGCGCCCCGCCTGATTCTTGGGCAACCGTGCCGCCTTGGGCTCTTTCGCATCTCTTGCCGGTACGCTCTCTCCACTCAAAGTTTGGCCGGCCCGCTTGCTGTCGGCCATGAAGGCCAGCGTCAGCGCATCGGTCAGAAGCTTGGCCATCGGTGCCGTTATAACGCCTAAAGCCGCCAAACCCATCCCCGCATAATTCCACAACCTGGAAAAACGGAAGTGCCGGGTGATGACCGCGTTCATAGATCGGGCGTAGGCCAGAGAACGGTTGAAGGCCGAAATTTTCTCCGGCGCTGCCAAGGGCACTCCCGCCAAGGACCCTTCCTCATCTTGCCCGATGAAAAAGACCTCTTCACCCCGTTCGCGTGCAACTGCCAACATCTCCCAAGTATCGGAAGTTGTGCCAGGCAGAATTCCGTCGATTCCGCACTCTCTCAACTCCTCTTCACTGAGGCCCGAAGTGTTATTTAGTACCCCAGTCTTGACCCCTATACTCCGCCAGTAGTTTAAACCTTGGGCAAGTTCCGGCGGAGTTTCACCTTTGTACCTCGTCAAGACGCCAAGATAATTAGAATCCCGGGCCAGGCAGAAGACTTCATGCCCAGTACGTTGAAGCCTGCGAATCTCCACCAGATGGGAATCACAATCCACCCCGTTTTCCTGCAAGTATTCCAGGCTGCCAAGGAGAACTTCGGAACCCCGGATTGTTCCTTTCACTCCGTTTATCCCGCGTTCGACTTTGAAAGCGGTTCGGATCGTCCCTCCGAACCTTGATGCCCTGCTTAAAACCTCCTCCAGCCAAGGATGCTGCGCCCGCTTCATCAAGGATGCCGCCAAACGCCACACTTCGTCCTCATTTTCCGGATCAGCCGAACAGCGTATTTCTTCCTCGCTCCCTTGTCGCAGAAGTGCGCTGTCTGTCAGCACAACTTGTTTAACCTGAGCAAGCTGCGCCAGTGACATGCCGTCCGGAATAAAGCAACCCTTTTCCTTGGCGGTCCACTGCGCCTGTTCCCAGGTATAGCGGGCAGGAACCGTAGCCACTCGCGGACTCCCCGCGAGCAGAACCCCCAACCCTCGTGACGGTTGTCCGCTCAGCACCGCGGCCCCTGCGGCAAGGGCAAGATGAGGTTTGCCAACCCGGCCGGCGTAAGCTTGAATTTCCGGGCTGTTCTGCCACTCCTCCGGGAACCCGGCCCTTCCGCTTTGCTCCACTTGCCGGTGGAGGTACTGGATGAGCGCAATTCCCGCCAGAACCACGAGGTTTTCCCGGGCCAAGGCTAAACCAAGAGTCACCGCTCCCAGCAAAGCCTCTCCGCGCCAGCCGTCTGCCCCAGACAGAGGCGTACGGGGCCGTGGTCCCCGGCTTGCAATGTCAGGCCGGCCTCCTCCGGAAAACGACGGCACATCCTCCGCAGAGACCGGCGGGACAGAACCCGACCCCGACAGGTCCTCAACCTGCCTGCGCGCCGGCGGATAGTCGCGCAAAACAGCCACCAAAGCCGCCAAGTAGAACAAAGCGGGGACCTCGGCCAAAGCGGATTTACCCATAAACACCCGTTTTACGGCCAGAATCCCCAACCCGGCAACGGAGAGCACCAGAGCCGGATAGCGGCCGACCCCCGCAAGGCCGCCCCAGGCCAGGCTCATCCCGGCCTGGCCTATCCCTGCCTGGCCTGGGGCTGGCGAACCCGCGGCGGCAGCGGTCTGATCCCAGTTTCGGTTAAAAGCGCGGTAACCCATTTCCGCCCCGCATACACTTGCGTTCGGGCCCCGCTCCCGGCCATCGATCCGCCGGATTTCAGAAGGCGTCGTCTCCAGCTTCTCGATCATGACCAGAAGATCACCGAGACCGATCCGTTCCTCATCGAAAAGAATAAGCATCCGGCCCGTATGGGCACTGGGGGAGATTTCCTCCACCCCCGGACAAATGCTGAGAGTCTCCAGCAAGAGCCGAACCAAGGCCAAATTGCCTTTCAGCCCTTGTACGCCGAGGCGGATTCTCCCCGGCAAAACCCGAATAAATCTTCCTTCTTCCTTTGCTTCGGCCAGACGCCCCAGACCCATAAATTCCTCCCGCATCCGGTAGACCACTCCATCCCGCTTTATCTTAGCCCCCGCAGACTTATGCTTTCAGATAAGGACCCCCGTCAGCCATGAAGGCGGCGCACGTGAACAGCACTGTTGTTGTAAGGGTAACAGACTTTAGTATTCACGGGTCCGCCCGCAAATATGAGAGGTTAAGGCAAAAAAAGCATGCATAACCTCTGCCCAGCGGGAAACACTATGTCTTTAGCGAACAACATCATAACTTTTTGAGGGAGGGAAAACCATGCTGGATTTTATCCGAAAATCTCCGCTGGGGTTTATTCTAACAGCAACCGCCTTAGTGCTGGTGGCGTCTCCTAAAGCCCGGGAAGCTGCCCGGAACTGGCTGGTGAAGGGGACGGCGACCATCCTCGATCTCGTCGACGAAAGCAAAGCCCCCGCAGCCACCCGCACCGCCGGGCAAACCAATGTGTACGAGATGGGAGCCTACCCATCCAAGGCAGAGCCCACCGCTGAGCAGGCTTCGCCCGGCCCCGGTCGTCCGGCACCCTCGCGGCCCGACCCGGATAATACCTCTCCGTCCTAAAGGCACACCTCCATTAACATCCAACAGGACCTTATGACGCTTTGCAAGACGCTTTCGCCAGTGAACTCGTTCAGCAGAAGCAGAACATCGATCAAAAAGACATCGCCCGCAGTGAGCGATGTCTTTGTCTTAAGACGCAAAGGCAATAGCGAAAGGTAGTGACGAAAGGCAAAGAAAACGGCACCGTTAGCCGGTGCCTCAAAACCAGGAGGAGCAGTTCAAACTCCTCTATATGTGAAACAGGGGAAGAACATGTCTTACTTTACCACAGTCTTCTTAAGAAAAAGTGAACAAGGCGTAAAAGGAATGCAAAGTTTTTGTGAAAACTTTTCTACTACGACTTCTTCTTCATCGCACCGATCGGCAGAAATCCCGCCTTCACCACATTGCGGTTCTGGAAATCGGGACTCATCATATAGTCAAGAAAAGCTTTCACATTCCCAGTGGGCTCACCTTTTGTATACATATGCTCAAAAGCATAAATAGGATACTGCCCATTCTCCACAGTCGCTGCGCTGTAGGCGACACCGTTGTATTTGAGGGCTTTCACTTTTTTAGTCAAATAAGCGGCGTCGATGTAGCCGATAGCTCCCGGAGTTTGCGCGACACTCTCAATTAAATTCCCGGTGGAATCCTGGGAAGCCGCCGAAGGGGTAAAATCTTTTCCGTCCAGAACAACCTTGCTGATCGTGGCGCGGGATCCTGACGATGTGGCCCGCCCGATAATGGAGATTTTTTCGTTCTTGCCCCCAACCTGCTGCCAATTCGTTACCTTGCCGGTGAAGATGTCTTGCAATTGAGCTTGGCTCAGGTTGTCCACGGGAACGTCGTTGTTGACGATGATGAGGAACGGGGCGACGGCCACTTGGTGGTCCACCAGGCCCTTCCCTTTCAACTCAGGAGTCACGAAGACATCGGAGTTGCCAATATCGATGGCGCCGCTCGCCACATTGTTAAGACCGGTAAAAGAACCACCCCCGCTAACGGTGACTTGAACCCCGTTGTTTTTCTGCATAAATTCATCTGCGGCAATCTTGACTAACGGCTCCAAAGCTGTCGAGCCGGCCGTGTTCACCGTCTTCTTCCCGCCCGCTGAGGGCGTGCCTCCGGCTTGACCCGCCGAACCGCTTTGGCCGCATCCGCTCAGAGCGAGGGCTGCCACCAATGCCACACTCAGAAGGGCAATCTTGGACTTCCTACTAAACATTGTCTTAATTTCCCCTTTCAAAATCCTTCACCACCAAATTCTAGAGGAAAAATGTCAACGAACTGTTAAGCCAATGTAAAGCCTGTGTTAACTTCGGGTATGCCAAAAAAGCGAAGGGCTGACCCCGCAATCTGTGGGGCCAGCCCTTGAAATGATCTATCTCCTTTTTTAGCTACTGGAAAACCTTAATATTCACCATTAGCAATTTGCCGGCTGGTTTCGGCAATTTCTTCCGTACGATAGCCGGAACGCATGCCCCAGGCAAAAGCTGCCAGGCTGACGATGGCAAAGATGATCGTATCCCAAGGGGCACCTACCCAGTTCTTACCGCCAAACGACTTGCTTCCCACATATGACCAGACGATAATGAACAGAAGATAGACCGCCAGCCAGAGCCCTGAACGGAGATGGCGGGCCTTGAAGTTGCCCTTGCTGTAGTAATAAAAATAGATCAAGAGGCCAATCACAACCGCCCCCAGAGCATAGCCGGTGTTGGGCCATCCGGTCCAGTAGACAATCAGACCGGCTACAATAAACGCCAAGGGTGATATGATGGACAGACCCCCGATCTTTACGGGGCGCTCAATTTCCGGAGCTGTCCGCCGCAGCACGCTGGCCGCCACCGGACCCAAGAGGTAGCTAATTACGCCGGTAACCGAAACAAATGCTATAATCTTGCTCCATGAGGAAAATGGCAGTAAAGTTAAGATACCGATGATCATGTTGAAGATAAGGGCATTGACCGGTACCCTCCATTTGGGATGGACCTTGAGAAAGACCTTGGGCAAATAGCCGTTCTCCGCCATGGCCAAAACCCCCCGGGCTGTCGAGGCTGTGTAAACCAAACCCGTGCCCGCCGGGGAAACCATGGCATCCGCTTGCAAAATGATCGCCAGCCAGCCCAGGTTCAGCGCTACCGCCAGTTCGGCAAAAGGTGCGTCAAGATTCAGTGAATGCCAGCCTTTGGCCAACATGGCCGGAGAAAGCGCTCCCACAAAGGCAATCTCTAGCAAGACATAGATAGCAACACAGATAAGTACCGTCAAAATCACAGCCAGAGGAAGGTCCCTTTTCGGGTTACGCGCTTCGCCGGCCAATTCGACCGCCTGGCGGAAACCCTGCAAGGAGAAAATGATCCCGGAGCTTCCTATGGCCATGAGGGTGGCGGAAAAGCCATCGGGGAAAAAGCCGCCGTGGGCAACAAAATTTCCGCCGTGAAAGCCGAAAACCATGATCAAGACGGCCGTGGCCACGGGAATGACAAACTTAATCCAGGTGACGCTGGTGTTGACCTTGGCAAAAAGTTTTACCCCGAAATAGTTAAGGACAAAGAAAAGCACCGTTAAGAGGATAGAAACGACCAGACCGCTCAGGGTCAAAAGTCCGGTTTTATCATTATAAAGGATGTGGACAAAATTGTTGGCATATTGGGTAATGGCTTCGGCCTCCGCCGGCGGAGTGGCCACCCAACTCAGCCAACCGCCCCAGCCAATAATAAAGCTCACCAAACTGCCGTGGGAATATTGGGGGTAACGGACTGTTCCTCCCGCTTCCGGCAGAGCCCCGGCCAATTCGGCATAGACCAGAGCGACAAGAATAATGGCGATACCGCCGATCAGCCAGGACAAGATGGCTGAGGGCCCTGCGACAGAAGCCGCGACTTGGGAGGCTAAGAGCCAGCCCGAGCCAATGATGCCTCCGACACCGACGAAAGTGAGGTCCAATAAAGAGAGGTCCCGTTTCAGTCCAACCGGTTTCATGATGTGACCACCTTCCTCAAGCATTATTTTTCTTTGACTGCCATGCCTATTTTGCTCCCATCACCTCCTTCTCGCAGAAAGGCACCCTGTGTGTTATCCCCGTTATTAAGTTCTAATTTTAACATAAATTTCGTGCCTGGGACAGGAATCTTTTGCCTTCTCTCCTCATCCAGGCGAGTATCGACCTTCCGACGAAACAGTCATACCAAACCCGATGAAGGCAAAGCGTCCGCAAGGTGCCCTTACGCAAGATATTTTGCTCACCCGCCGCTCTCCGCCTCTGTCCACTGCCAACAAATTTGCTGTGGAATCCATATGCAAAACTCTTTGCTAAAGCAGCATAGACCAAACAAGAAATCAAGATAAGGAGTGAAACCCATGAGCCTAACATTTCAGCGGGAAACACGCCAATCCGTCTTTCGAGACCCTCGGCGCGATTTTCAGGAAAGCAAAGCGGAATTTGAAATCCGCTTCGACCCCATCACCGGAGAACTGACACGCATCTTCCCTCTGCACAATTTCCGGCTCCAACGCCGGGATTGGGCTCCTCTCGCCACTCTGACCCGAGAAAAAGGCTGTCCTTTTTGTCCGGAGGCGCTCAAGACAGCCACTCCCCTGTTTCCGGAGGCCATGATTCCCACGGGGCGACTCAACCGTGGAGGCGCCACCGTAATACCGAACCTTTCGCCTTATGCCCCCTATTCCGCTGTCGTCATCATGTGCCAAGAGCACTACCTTCCTCTGGCTCACTTTTCCACAGGGGCAATCGAAGACGGCTTCGGCGCCGCCCTCGCTTTTCTGGAGCAGGCTCAAGCCTACGACCCCGAGAACGCCCGCTACCCGACCGTTGGTTGGAATTACATGCCCTTTGCCGGAGGGTCCATCATCCATCCCCATCTTCAAGCTCTGGCCGGACCGGAACCGAGCAACAGACATAGGCTGTCAGTGGAGCGTTCACTCTCCTATTACCGGGAGACAGGCCGCAATATCTGGAAGGACTTGGTCGAGAAGGAAAAAGAGCGTGGAGACCGCTACCTCTGGCAAGAAGGAGCCCTTCACTGGCTGGCGTCTTTCGCTCCGCGCGGTCTGGGGGACCTCACCCTGGTATTCGAAGGAAAATCAACCTTGCGGGATCTCACGTCCCAAGATATCCACCATTTGGCTCAAGGCCTGCAAAGGGTCTTTCGCTTCTACGATTCCCTCAACCTGCCCAGTTTCAACCTGGCCCTCTTCCCCGCGCCGGAGAAGCAGCCGGGCTACTGGCTAAACGCCCGCCTGACCGGTCGCTTCACTGTTTTTGACTGGACCAGTGACATCAATTCCCTTCAGCTGCTCCTCGGCGACTTCTATTCTTTCCTGTCTCCGGAGAGCATCCGGGCCAAAATTTAGCTTTGCCCGCGGGCGACCAAAGGACCAAGGTCCTAATTGCGTCCGGCCTGCGGGCTGCTGCCAGCCCGGCTACCCACCCGCCCAGGCTATATCCTAGGAGGGCCAGACGGCGGCTGTCGACATATGGCAATTCCCGGGCAAAGTCGATAATATCCAGGGTGTCTTGACCCCACGTTTCCGCCTCCCAGGCGAAGAATGCGCAGGCAACTATGGCCCTCACCTGCCGTGAAAAACTGAATTGCGATGATAGGAAAACAGACCTGCACAGAAATCGAGGGGAAAAACTATATGAGTCAGGAAGCGCGAAACGATCCATTCAATGATTCATTCTATGAAGGAGTTATTTACCGTCCGCCCAGCGAAGCCTCCAGCCTCATCCTGCAAGTCACGGTGGGCTGCCGGCATAATCAGTGCACATTCTGCAGTATGTATAAAGGAAAATCCTTTCGCGTCAAGTCTGATGAAGAAATCCGCCGCCTTATTGGAATGGGTCAGGCGCAGTACCCTTGGGCCGAACGGATCTTCTTGGCGGACGGAGATGCTTTAACGTTGGATACGGAACTCTTGCTTTCTATCCTCC
Source organism: Peptococcaceae bacterium CEB3 (assembly GCA_001029295.1). Taxonomy (GTDB): domain Bacteria; phylum Bacillota; class Desulfitobacteriia; order Desulfitobacteriales; family Desulfitobacteriaceae; genus Acididesulfobacillus. The sequence goes on from LDXJ01000058.1 coordinate 48,194, forward strand.
GTCAACTTTATCGGGAGTTTCCGCGTTTGCAACGGGTGGGAATTTACGGCGGACCCAAAGATATCTTAGCTAAATCCCCACAAGAGCTTAATGCACTCAAAAGGCAGGGTTTGGGCATCGTTTATCTTGGCGTTGAAAGCGGAAGCCCCGTCGTACTAGAGCAAGTGAAAAAAGGGGTCACACCCCAAGAAATGGTCTTAGCCGGACAACGAATTGTCGCTGCCGGCCTCAAGTTATCCTGCACGGTTATCTTAGGTTTGGGGGGAAAAGAACTTTCCCGGGAACATGCCTTCGGCACAGCCAATATCCTCAGTGCCATTGATCCGCACTATCTTGGAGCCTTAACCCTGATGCCGGAACCGGATGCTCCTCTCTACCGCCGGGTAAAAGGCGGGGAGTTTAAGCAGCTGACTGCCTGGGAAACCCTGCATGAGCTCTATGAAATGATCGAGCCTTTAGAAGTTACGGATTGCATTTTTCGCAGCAATCATGCCTCAAATTATCTTCCCCTCAAGGCACGTCTTCCTCAGGAAAAAGGGCAGTTGCTGCGAACTCTGACCCAGATTGTCGGCCAAGCGCAGAGTCATCTTTTAAGGCCCGAAGAATGGCGGGGACTTTAGCCATGCTTTGGTGATGACCCGTTAATTCTCACCGCTGACTTTAAATCTTTGTCCTGAGAGTGGCTGTCTGTTATCTGTTTCTTCATCATGCAAGGAACCCCCCTAAATATTAGGAAAAACTGATTTCAAATCCACTGTAAGTTCCTGAAGAAAACCGACCTTTATTTCATCATCTTCTGAATAGACGTCCGGCCTGCCGTACCTGTTATTTTCTTCTAAATGAAAGACGTTAACAAGCTTATTCTCCGGCTCAACAATCCAATATTCCTTAACACCGGCTTTTTCGTATTTATTAAATTTGATCAGTTTATCCTTCCTTGCAGTGGAAGGCGAGGAAATCTCAATTATGAGTGATGGCACCCCAAAATATCCGGTCTTTCGGAGCTTGCTTTCATCACAGACCACAACAATATCGGGCTGAGAAATGACATTAGAGATTTCCTCATCTCTTTCGTCTTCAACGGAAATACAAAGGTCAAATGGCGCGGCAAATACCTTACACGGTTTATCAACCAAGTAATTTGAAATTTGTCTGTATAGCTCACCGGATATGCTCTGATGTTGCCAGGTTGGAGCCGCTTGCATGTACGGAACTCCATCAATGATCTCCCATCTTTCCTCTTCCGGCCAGGTCAGGTAATCAGCATAGGTATATTTCTCCTTCGATTCCGGGTTAGGCACTGTCCATCAACTCCTCATATATATCATTAACACAATGTGAATCATACATTCCAGCGCCATGTTCAAAACGGGTTAATTAACAGCCCAAATACCGGGCCCAGACATAATCTGTACAACCTGATTTTCTACGTTGTTGTGGTCGTCGATGTGCTCGGCGGAGTTGTCTCGGCCATGGCAACGGATGGCATGAGCAGTGACAAACAAACGAGAACTGGCAAGATCTTTTTCGAGACCAACAAATAAAACACTTCCTTTCTTTTGGGGAATATCCATTAAATTCATTCGTCCTGCCAAAATAGTCGGTAAGTACAAGGTATAGGACAGCCAAAATGAGAAGGTCTTGCTGCCATACGGGTTTTTTGGGGGAATATGTGAGCAAAATAGCCAGGGCAATAAAAGGAAAAATGAAATTAATATTCGCAGTTCCGCGGCGTTATCCCCATTATTATAACTTTTTTGACCTGCGGTATTTTACTCTATCTCCATCTGCGAAAGCTGTTTTAGCTGGTCACGCTGGCCATAAATAACGGCAGTAACCTGTACCCTGCTATTTTCTTCGTCAATCCAGAAGTAAATGAGAAAGCCTTTTACAGGCATTTTATGAACACCATCGCTGCGCCACGGTTCTTCTTCAGTCAATGTAACGCGTTGCGGGAACTGAGAAAGTGATGAATTACAATCCCCGTCTTAAATCTGCAAACACCTCAGAAGCAGGACGGGAACGGTCAGCCTTTGCCTCGTTCAATCCATTCTGCATAACTGTGTCAAATGCGGCGGCATCCATTTCATCCCGCGCAGTCGGAGCAGCAGGAAGCGATAGAGAAAACGGAATACTCTTAGTCATAACGATTTGCTTATAGAGCATATTGATTACAACGGAAGCCGGAATTCCCAGCTTTGCTAAGATGGATTCCGCTTTTTCTTTTATATCAGGCTCAACGCGAGCGAGGACATTTGCTGTTTTATTAGCCATAATAGTTCCACCTTTCCTTTTTCTTCATTATATTCTATTGTATAACGTTTAGCAATACATTAATACGGTTTTATTTCTAACTCAAAAAACTTCAGCGTTTCGACGTTTCAAATTCTATGATGCCGTTGTGGTTTGATTAATTAAAAATGCATGTATAGCGACAGCCTCCAGCGTGCTGTCCGAACCTTTTCTCAGCCGTTACACCCCGGAAGACTTTCCCCGTTTAAAATTCATCTGGGAGAGGCTCACTGACAATCCGGGCGAAAATCCCTCCTGCCTATATCAAGTGAACCTGTCCAGTAATACGTCCTCCACATTTCTTCGTCCATCAATTACTGCAAGCACCCATACTTTATTTTCTTCAATCCTATAAATCATTCGCCAAGGCGGGTTCATTAATTCCCGGTAAGTTAAAATACCGGAATACCTTAATTCCGGAACCTCCGGTACAAATATGGTACCAACTTAGGACCGGTGCGTCAAGATACTCAATATAGATAATGTTCTGCCACAGGCAAACCAAAAGACGCAGTTAACTCACCGTCGAGCCCTTTTTGGGGCCCCGCCTTTTTTCGCTTCGTTCAGTGGTACCCGAAACATAACCCACCGAGAAAATAACAGGCAGCGGGATGGGAAATAAGGTGTAACTGATAAAAAACTGCATACACTACCGTCACCATGAAAACAACGCGTTTATGGCTCATCGACCGGACCAGGGCCGGCGCCATCCTCCTCATGATCACCTATCACCTGGTTTACGACTTGAATAGATTTGCGGGAGTGGGCATCAATTATGAGTCCCCTGTTTGGTATGCCATTGGCAAAGCTTCGGCACTTTTGTTCATCTTTCTCTCCGGCTTCTGCAGTGCCCTGAGCCGCCATCCCGTGCGGCGGGGAATTCGTCTTCTGGCCTATGGCTTGGGCATTAGCGCCGTAACCTTCCTTTTCCTGCCCGCGGCCTACGTTCGCTTCGGAATTCTTCATTTCCTGGCAGTTGCACTCATCCTCTCCCCGCTTTGGCAAGCCCTGCCACAACGCTTGCTGCCGCTGCTTGCCCTTCTCGCCGGCCTGGCGGGTTGGAAAGTCGCGCAGCTTTCCGGCCCCACCGGCCTCGGAGCGAGCTTCCTGCTGCCTTTGGGACTCAAATACCCGGGATTCGATTCGATTGACTATTTTCCGCTTTTGCCTTACCTCGGCGTCACCCTGCTGGGAATCTATGCGTCTAAAGCTTATCGAAAAAACCGGAGATCCGCTCCGAAACCACGGGTGGCCGAGGGAAGCTTTTCACTGAGTAAAACCCTCAGTCAACACTCCTTAAAAATTTACCTTATCCATCAACCACTGATTCTTGGAGCCCTTTTGGCCTGGCGTTGGATCTTTGCGCCAGGCTCAAAGGCCCTATCCAGCGCCCACACTCGCTTGTTCCCCGTGTTCTTCATGCTCTGGCAGCATGCAAATACGCCGGGTAAAATCGCGGGCACCCTGGAAACACTCCTCCCCGGTTCCCATCTCCTCTTGCTGGCAGAAGCGCTGGGCCTTTTACTCGTCGGTCTCTTCATCTACCTGAGGGCCCGCCAAACCCGGGAGTAAACTGGCGTCAACGTCCGACTGTCGCCGGAAAACTGACCACGTTCACGACAAATTCACAACTCTTTCATGTCCGCGTCGCAAGCCCAAATTATACTTGAACCATAGAGAACGCCGAAGACAACACGAGTCTATACATCTTTGGTAACGGTCACAAACAAGAGCTTGCATGGGCAGAAGGAGGAAACCACCATCATGAAACAAAAATATTGGATCGCCGCTCTATCTCTGGCTGGAATTCTGGCGGTCACAGGAACCGCCGCGGCACTCACTTCCGGACATACCGCCGGGCTGTCCGGCCTTCACACTTCCGGCTCTACACCCGCTTCGGCTCTGTCGGCTTACTCCTCGTCAAGCGGCACTTCCCGGAGCATCGTTTCCGCGGGAACCGCCACCCCTACATCCGCGGCTAAAACCGCTCAGTCCACCGCTGTCACTCAATCCCCCTCACCGGCAAATGCTCTGCCCCCGGAAAAATCAACTCCCTCAATCCCCGAAAATCCCGGCGCCTCATCCACTCCCCCATCCGTTCCCTCAGCCGGCGGTCAATATCCCTACGGTCCGGGCATGATGGGGGGATACGGTGGATCCGGTTCCGCCAACGGTTCTTGGGGTTATGGCATGATGGGCGGATACCGCGGTTCCGGTTCCGCCAACGGTTCTTGGGGTTACGGCATGATGGGCGGATACCGCGGTTCCGGTTCCGCTAACGGTTCTTGGGGTTACGGCATGATGGGCGGCTCATTTAACGGCGCTAATTACAGCTCAGCCGTCACGGATCCAACCGGCGCGGCCAATGATATGAAAGCCTCTTTGGTTAACGCGACTGTCGACAAGAGCGCAAACACGGTAACCTATACCGGCTCCGACGTAAAAATAGTCATGCTGGGCGGACCGCAATATGCCGACGGCAAGTTTGTCATCGGCGGCTTGGTCAACCCGACTTTAAACATCCCCAGAGGAGCCAAGGTAACTATGGAATTCATCAACGAGGATACCGGCATGCCCCACGGCGTTGAAATCACCGCCGCGGCCCCTCCCTACGCCTATATGGCCATGATGCAAGGAGGCATTTACTCCGGTGCCTTCATCCATCCGCTGCCACCGGCCACGGCTGGTAAGTATCCGGCTGTCACGACCTCTTTCACCGCAAGCCAAGCGGGCAGTTTTTACTATATCTGCCAGTACCCAGGCCATGCGCAAAAGGGAATGTACGGAAAAGTTATCGTCGGTTAAGTACCGCTGGTAAACCCTTTTAAAATGAACCCTTTTACGCTGAACTCTCTTATGATCAACCCTTTTAAGATGAACCTTTTACGGTTTGCGGCGAACCTTTTAGGCAGAAATCCCCGGGATATATCCCAGGGATTTCTTCTGCCTCTCCTTCGTTATGGCCTCGCCACAGACCACCGATCTACATGCCAGGCAAACGGGGAATCTTATCCATCTTAGAGAGTTTGTAATACACACCCCAGCTCTTTTTGAGCCAATGCCCGAAAAACGGCATAAGGATTATCTTCTCGCGCCGGGCATCACGTTCGACGTAGGCGGCACCGTTGCCGCTGTCCATAACGCAAAGGATGCCAACGTGCTCTGCATAACCATGAAGATCCTGCCCGCCCTCCTCGCGGGTTGCTATATTGTGAGCTAGATTGCGAGCCATCACTTCGGCCAAATGACCTTGCTTGGCCGTCCATTCCGGCCCCTTGAGGGCTGCCGAATCGCCAATCGCGTAGACATGATCAAACCCCGTAACTTGACAATAGTCATCAATTTCCACAAATCCCGCCGCTGACAAAGGAAGGTCCGAATCCAGACAAGCCTTATGACCCGCCCCTGCCGGGATAAACATCGTCAAGTCGCTTGCCAGGACGGAGCCATCTTCGAAGACGACCCCATCGGGCTCAAACCGCGCAATCTTCCTGCCAAAACGCGTACTGATGCCCAAGGATTGAAACATCCGCCCCATTTTTTCTACCGCTTTTTTGCCCATTCTGGCACCCGGGCTTTCCATTGGCGCGAAGAAGACCAAATCAAAAGTTTTGCGCAATCCTCTCCGGCGCAAAAAATGGTCGATATTGAACGCGACCTCAAAAGCCGGGCCGCCCCGGACAGCGGATTGATCTTGGGGATTGCCGCCAAAGCCGATGGCAATTTTGCCCTGACCACGCCGAACCAACGTTTCCAAACGTTCATGGAGCATGGCGGCTTCCCTGGGCTCGCCGCAAATGGATAAGGTGTGTTCCGCCCCCTGTGGTTTCAGCTTACTCGCACCCAACGCGATCACCAGATAATCGAAGTCCCTATACTCCCCTAGGGTTTTGAGAACAACGCTCCCTTCCACAGCCCGTATGCTTACCACTTCATCCACAATCACCTTGAAACCGTGCTTCCAAGCCAATTTCGCCAGCGGCACACTGACATCTGGGAGAGTCTTTTCTCCGGTGGGCACCCAAATGGAAATCGGGTAGATATAAACGTAGTCACGATTGGAAACCACGGTTACTTCAAAGTTTTTCTTTCTTAAGTGAATCGCCGCTTCGACCCCGGCTATTCCCCCGCCCAGAATGGTTACCTTCTTCATACATCTCTCTCCCTTCTTGTTTTCCGAATCTCCCCCTGCCATTTGTCTTAACGATCCCTCTCTATGGCCTTTCTGTGGTGGCCTCTCAAGACCAAAATCCCCGGGAGGTCATCCCAGGGATATTATTGGCTCTCTAACCAGTTGGCAAGTTAGCGGGGCTCAGTCACATCTGATTGGCAAAGCCCGGTCAGCTTTGAAATGCTCGGCAATATTTGGCGATATCCGGCAGCATCAGGCCGCATCCGGGGCATTACCCAGCAGGCGGGCGCTGCCAGTCAAAAACTTCCCGTTTAATGGTGATGATGCTCCTGACAGACCGAACCGGTGCTGACCAAGGTCCCCGCAGCATAGGACTGGGCCACATCCTTCGTGAGGCCCGAAGCTCCGGTGACCAGGTCCAGGCCGGCATGATTGAGACTGTCAATCATCCCTCCGCCGATCCCTCCGCAAACCAAGACGTCTATGCGGTTGCGTTTGAACATGCTTGCCAGACCTTCATGCTGATGTTCCAATCCCGAGGCACTTAAAACCTCCACCTGCCGGGCTTGATTGCCTTCAACTTCAAACACCGTAAAGGCCTGAGCCCGGCCAAAATGGGCATCCAATAATTCTCCGCTGCTTGGAATCGCGATTCTCTTTGACATCATTAATACCTCCTGAACTTCCTATTATTTTTTTCTGGCATACGCCATCTATTCCTTCATTAATTATAGACATTTCTGAACGTATGTCAATTAAAATCATTTTCGTGATCGTCAAGGTTTAGCCTGCCAGCTCCTCCCGCATCCTTCCCCATAACTTGCGAATGGCAGCGGCAGCGGGCGAATCAAAGTGAGTAATCGCCTGGGCCGCGGCAATGGCTTGCGGAACTGTCGCATCAAAAGGTATCTTGCCCGCTACCTCAACCCCCTCGGTCCGGCACAGTTCTTCTATTTCTGCCGCCACATCCGGATTCAGGTCCCATTTGTTAATGGCGACAAAGGCCGGAACATGAAAATGCTGCGTGATCTTCAGTACCCTTGACAGATCGTGTTTGCCCGACTGAGTCGGTTCTGTTACAATCAGCACTGCCTGACAACCCGTGATCGTGGAGATAACCACACAACCAATCCCCGGCGAACCATCGATAATAACCAGCTTATCATCGCGGAGCGCTTCCTGCTGAGCCAGGCGACGCACTTCCGATACCAGCTTGCCTGAGCCGTCCGCCGCCAGGAAGAGTTCCGCATGGGCAAACTGACCGGCCGGGCTGTCCGAAAGAAATATCTTCCCGGTGTCTTCCAACCGAAGCTCCACCGCCCCGGCCGGACAGGCATATACACAGGCCGCGCACCCTTCGCAACGCTTCGGGTCAATCCAAAATAGAGATTTGGCGCCGGAGTCCGGATGACCGGCGGTCTCTCCGCTAACGCCTTGCCCGGCCCTGCCCCCACCGTGGCCAGCATCTGGCGAACCTGCAACGGTGTCTTCCGCCTGGCCAAGCTCCTCAACGGCCTGATAGCGGCAAACCTCCCGGCACTTCCCACACGAGACGCACAATTCGGGGTCAATGTGAGCACAACGGTTCCCTTGAAACAAGTTTTCCTGGCGGATACGGTGTTCCAAGAGCAAGTGCAAATTCGGCGCCTCAACGTCACAGTCCGCGACGATTTTCTGGGAAGCCAGTTCGGTGAAGGCAGCCGCAATCGTCGTTTTTCCGGTACCGCCTTTCCCCGATATAATCGCAATTTGCTTCATCATTGTCCTCCCCATTTTACTCCCGGTCCTTCTTATCCTATCCCAACGTCATCTCCTACGAGATCAGATTGAACTCTAGAATCGACGGGTGCATACAAGCGATAGAATCCTAGAATCAGATAGGGTCGGAAGAATCGGCTCAGTCGCCTTCGCCTATGGCTTGACACCGGCGTGGCTTTTTTGCGTCTCTCGCACGAGCTTGTCCCTCAGGTCCGTAAAGAGAGCAGCCCAGCGGCTGTCTGCAAGCAAAGGGAGTCCTCTGGAATAGGTCTTGGCAATGTCGATGTCAAAGGGAATGGAAGCCACAAGCGGTATATCTTCCGCCATGCAATAATCACGGATCAACCTGCCCCCGTCATCTTTGTTTAAGACTACCCCATGGCGCAACCCTAATTCACGCACCAACCGCACCGCTATTTTTAAATCGTGCAACCCAAAAGCCGTTGGCTCCGTAACTAAGAGCGCCAAATCACTGGCCTCAACTGAGTGAATCACACTGCAGGAACTGCCGGGTGGGCAGTCGGCGACGGTTACCTCGAAACTTTCCGTGCTCCTTCCTTCCGCCCGGGAACGGACCGCCTGAATCACCGGGACCGCCAAGGCTTCCCCTTCCCGCAGAATGCCCTGAACGCAGCGCAGGTTGCCGTGATAACCTAACTCAACCATACCCAGCGGCCGTTCACGCTCGAGAACCGCCCCATGCCGGCACACAATGGAACAGGTACCACAACCGTGACAGAGTTCGGGAAAAACCAACACCTTTTTGCCGACCTGGGCCAAAGCGTGATATTGGCAGGCCTTACTGCACTCCCCGCACAGCGTGCACTTGTCACTGATTTCTGGGTAGAGCAGCGGAACAACAACCTGTTCTTTAACCTCCGGCCGGAGGAACAAAAAACCGTTGGGCTCTTCTACATCATAATCAAGATATTGTGTTTTATGGGTTTGGGCGAAACTGAGTGCCAGATTCACGGCCACTGTCGTTTTCCCGGTTCCGCCCTTGCCGCTAAGAACCCCTATTCTCATCTTGCCACCTCGTGCGCTAAGTCATTCATGCGAACGTACCCACCGCCTTTCTACTGCGTGTGGGCATTTCCACCACTCTACTCCGACCGTCCCCCTCCCGGCAGAGGCTTCTTTTTCCTTTACCCTGCCATTGTCCACAAATCTTCCAGTTCGGGCTCCCAATCGCGGTCTACGCGAGCCGTCGGTCGGACGCGTACGCGCTCAGCGCTCTCCGGCATGAGCCTGACCTGCGACCGTAATCGGTGACAAACTCCCCTTTGCCCAAGCTCGGGTACTTTCCAGCACGGTCATGGATTCCGGGGCTGAAAAAGCACTGACTCCCGAGGCCTGAACCACGCGCAGTGCATTCGGTCCCAAACTTCCGGTAATCAGGACTTTTACTTTTTCCCGGTCCAGGAACTCGCCGGCCGCAATCCCCGCACCGCCCGTGCTTGCCAGAGCGGGATTGTCTTTCCATTCCGCTGTCCCCTCGACATCGTCGGAATCGCACAGCATAAAATAAGGACAGCGCCCAAACCGATCATCGACTAAACCACTCAGGTCCCTTTTACCTGTCGATACTGCCATCCGCATCTAACCACCCGCTTTCCTATCTGTTCAGTCAATCGTCTCCGGCTCATTTGCCGGACGGGTCGGGTCGGCTTCGGCCGGTCCCCGCTCCCCGGCCCCCGGCCGTTCATGGCGACAGGCCCCATTCTTGCGACAGAGTCCCTTTTCTCCGTAGAACTTGTGATGTCCTCCCTCGATGCGTAACCCTTTCCCCTCGGTCAAGGCCAGGGCGACTTTCTTGTGGGCGCCTTGAATAATTCGAACAAAGGTGGGGCGGGATATCCGCATCTGGCGGGCACACTCTTCTTGTTCGAAGCCTTCCGCGTCTTTTAAACGGATCGCCTCAAACTCCTCAATAGTCAGAACCACTTCATCCAACTCACACCAGGGAACGCCCTGGGGTTTAAAATGAGTCGCACAGGGCCGCCCCGCTACCCAACGGTGTTTTTGCGGTCTAGGCATGCCATCCCGCCCGTCTGCCCCGGCCTCCTCCTCGGTTCACCGGACCCCCTCCTGTAAATCCCACGCCGCCCTTCGCTTGCCCGGCTCCGGCACTATGCCCCGGAGTCTCGTTTCTGCTCGGCCCACTCATTCTCCCCGGCGCGCTGGCGTAGCCCGGAACGTTCTGACCGCCGCACAAGCCGGCAGCTCTGCCTGTTTTCGGACCTTCTCCGTTGGGACCGGTATGATCTCCATGTGGCATACAAAACAACCTCCTTATTTTGAACAAATGTTCATTTTCTATGCATCAGTATACCCACTTTATGAACGTATGTCAATAAGGTGGAAGAACTATTTCCAGGACGAAAGAAGACGCTGCCCAGCTATCTCCTTTTCAAGAAAGGATACCCTGCTTTCAGCGCCTTTGTTCGCGATGAAGTCCATCGGATGGGGGGCAACCGATCCGGCTCCCACTTATGCTATTATTTTGTCAATATTCCGGTCACAATATGTCTCAGTCATCTTTTGAAATACCGCTTTGGAAATAATCCCCGCCACTCGGGTCTTTCCTTCCCCCGGCTCCGTGATAAAACCATATAACTTTCCTGTTTCCCGATCCCAGTAGGCGCGGGTATCCTTCCCGGAAATCCCTTCCCCTAACGTCACATTCAGGTTAAAATAATTCGTGACGAGACTCGTAAGTACCATGTCCTGCTGCCATTCCGGTTCAATGCGGCAATACTCGATTGATCCCAATTCTTCTTCCATGCGGTCCACGCTCACCGGGCAATGATAAAAACTTACCATGGCCTTTTGCATCCCTGACTCCCCCTTTTCTCGTCAAAAGATTGAAACAACTCTGTCGAGACCCGCAACGCCCCCCTGTGGGAGGGACAAGAGCCCAAACACCATCCCTCAAAGACAGCCCGCTGACTCCCCCGTACATTTCAGGCATATGCCAACTAACTACCTGTATTATAATCCATTTCTGGCATATGTCAATAACCGTTCACCTTTTTGTGCCGAATCGTCATATTACAACTTCGCCGCCATAGAGGGTTCCGTTACGGATATACAGTACGCTGACCGCGAGCCGGAGCCGCCGGGCACCCAAGGCACTACGTTTCTAACCCCTCGCCCCAGATGACGCCGCTGATCAACCGCTTGACCCAGGCGACAATAACCGATTAAGTGTTCGGCAAGTCCTTATTTGAACACACGCACCGGCCCAGGGCTAAACTATCCAATACACCTTGGCATGGACTTATGGATACTTTATAATGGAACCCATAGGGTGAGACACAGGGGCAATTTGGCCCCGGCGAACGTCTGGCCTATTTTCTGTACCGAAGGATATAAGACAAAAAAACACCCGGACAGGGTGTGCCGGATGTCGCAGGGCCTCTGTAGACCGCAAAGACCTTAAGCAAAGTTAAGTCCTGGGAACAGAATCACTTTGACCACTTTCACTATGGTCACTCTGACATCTAATATTACAGCCAAGTTTCTTGGTGCAAACCAAGTTCTCTGACCCGCAATGTTTGCACTTGACACCGCGCTCTTCGTAGGGAGCACTCGTCTCCCCCCCGCACTCCAAGCAGGTCAAGTGGCAGACATTTTTAGTATAGTTTCCACCCCCCACCGAGATGGCTTTGTTTTCCAGAAGAGCTGTAGTCACCTTTTTGCGAGCTTCATCGATGATGTTTTGGAAGGTCTGCCGGGAAATCTGCATCCTCTCCGCACATTCTTCCTGCGTGAGGCCAAGAACATCTTTGAGCCTCATAGCTTCGAGTTCTTCAACTTTGAGGTTGATCTCTTCCCATCTTTCGCATCCCCTTTTCGGACAGGGCGCGAAAAACACGTTCTGAGGAACATACTCGACCTTTCTCCACTTGACCGGCCTCGACACAAAATCACCCCCACCTGAGCAGCCCGCATTTCACCCTGGAAAGGAAAACCCGCTCCTCCTGGGAATATTTTTGGGCACCGGCGCCCCCAGAGAGACTCTGGGCTTCTGGTCTGCGCCTGTGACTTTATTATATCATACATTTCCCCTTCTATCACATCTTCTAGTCCCTTGGTTTCCCTTGGTGTTCGTATTTGGCGAGGGTAGACACCGAAGCTGCACTTAAACTCACTCCAGCGAATTGGCGATGTCAACCAGATCACGAAGTTTTAAGCCGTCGGTCAAGATTGAATAACCGAGATTGTCCTTATACCAGCCAAGCCGCAAAGGTTCGGTACGCCATTCTTTTTGCGAGCTGGGGTCACCTAAAGTTGGCTCCTTTACAATTGCCCAACTGCCTTCAACCCATTTAGCTTTTACACCAGAGACATCCGCTGTGCCTTCCATTGATCCTTGCGGCCCCTTGGGTACATCGCCTCCGCTAAAATATCCTTGGATAATGGTAAATTGATTTTGACCATTGCTGTAAATGGCGGAAACGGTGTCATTATGGACAGTTTCAGGAATGTTAGGCAAATCTGGCCTCATATGTTGAAGTTGAGTTAAGTGATATCCCTGGGGTATTTTTTTGGGCACTTTCACTTTAAAAGTTGCCACCTTTTTTGTCTCCTCGAAATTAGTATAATTAATCTGCTTGGCCGCAATAATGCTTGGAGTAACCGATTTATCAATAGCTGTTGGAGGAACCTGGGAATTTTGCATTTGATGACCTCCTCGTCCAATCTCAGGATTATTCGCAAGATTCTGCGTAATTGATGTTATCGTTCCGCAAAAGATTATTGGGAGAACGATTACTAGGCTTCCCATAATCAGCAATTTCTTAAAAACGCTCTTCACTGCTATACTCACCACTTTCAAGGGTTTAGTTTGTCAAGACTATACTGTACAACTGCCACAATCCCCCTGTAGGCTCCACATGGCGAGCAGATATCTGTGTAACACAGGCTTGGGAGCACATAGCGATATTCAGTGTACTCGGGGAGCGCACATTGGCGGTATTGAACATCAGAAGCAGTAATTCCATACTAATATAGACGAGAAAGAGCAAGAAAAACTATCAGTTTTTCCCCAAAGGATTCCCCTTTAATTCGACTGTGTTCAATGCCATTCGACAAAAACTAATGGTAAGCACTATTTTCTGCCGAGTACTCTGCGCTAAAGGGTATACTGCCAGAAGGGAATCTTGTACTCTAGTGGTAGGCTGACTAAGCGGACTCGCACAAATTATCGCCATTGGTGCTAGCAACCATGTCGCCGCTAAACACCAATGGCGATACTCTCTTGTCGATAGGTCTTTCGTAGTTTTTCTGCTTACCCCTACAACTTTACGTACGCTAATTCTGCCCCAAGTATTCCTTGCCTACCTTGTCGCCTGTTCATCCCTTCGCCAGCGTCCCGATCCTTTTAAATCTCCATTTTTCCTCATTGACAGAGACCGCGTTTATGGCGTATGCTAATATCCAGGAAGCGCCTTAAGAGAATGCTGTCTGCAAAAACCGTGAGAAAGCTGGAGATGACATGAAGAACAGCAACCCGCTACAAAACCGGGAAATCCTCAGCCGCCTGAAGGTGGCGAAAGGACATGTAGCGGCCGTCATAAATATGATCGAGGAAGACAAATCCTGTGAGGAAATTCTTTTGCAGCTCGACGCGATCCGCGCCTCTCTGCTCAAAATATCCGTCTTTGTGGCCCAGCATTATGCGGAAACATGCCTGCTCGATGCCCTGGACAACGGGGAAAAGCGGCGGGAAAACTTGAACAAATCGATCGAGACTTTAATGAAAGTGAACCAGTATTGTTGTCAGCCGAACTTATCCTTTTCCGAAGCTTCCGCCACGCTGCAAGTGTCAAAGTGAACTTCCCCGCCTCCCGACAAATATTCTGCTAATTTCAGCGATAGCTCAGTTCGCACCCGGCGAGAGTGCTGCATTCTTCTTTTTGGCAGGCCACATTTTCAGAGCCGCAGTGGCGGCATTTTTTGGCTTCTTCGAAAGGAGCCAGCATCTCATTCCCGCAGGAACGGCAGACGAGACTGCATATATTTTTCGTGTAGTTGCCACCACCCACGGCAATGGCCCTTTCTTCAATCAGGGCCCCGGTCACTTTTTGCCTGGCCCGATCCAAAATGTTTTGGAAGGTCTGGCGCGAGACATTCATTTTTCCCGCGCATTCCTCTTGCGTGTATCTTTTGATGTCCTTGAGCCGCATCGCTTCCAGCTCTTCTATGTTGAGCTGAACTTCATTGCTTTGCCGACAACTTCCTTTCGAACAGGGTGCAAAATACTTGTTGTCATACTCATATTCGACCTTGCGCAGTTTGATAGGTCTCGGCATTATAGGTCACTCTCCTACAGCAAAATTTTGGGGTGATAAGCTGGTTGGTCAGTTTATCTCATGATTTCATTATCCCATTACCCCCTCCCCCTCCCCAGGGGGGTCATAAGGTGCAGACGTCCCCCCTTAGCACAACCCCAACAGACCCCCACCTCCCGCGGGAAATGGACCCGCTTCTTATGAAAGAAGTGCCGGGTGGATGTTTCCCCTGGACAACGATGTACCGGATGCACGTTCGGTAACCCTATGTCAGCGCGATAGTCTAATGGTCTGTGCCCGCACACTCGCGACTTTGGTCATGAGTTAGGGCGGTCTTCCCTACCTTCCGGTAGCTTAATTTTATAAATTATATCACAAAGAAGCCTCGTGCCGCTATGAGCACAAGGTTTCTTTTTTCCGCGAATAGTGTTGTGGCATGGTCAGAGAACGAGTGGAGCGGTTATTGTTCACGTTTTCGATGAATTGCCGCAATTCTTATCGTTTGGCACCTCCGAAGTGTAGAGCCGAACGCAATCTTCCAGCGTGACCGCCCGTTCACTCCGGACGTAAGCTTCGAAGCGGCTCAGCACGGAGTCGTCCCAAAAACGCGGCGGAATGGGGCAGACACGCTGCAGTCGGATAAATTCCCGCTTAAACCGCTCAAGCCCATCCGCCACCCACTTCTCCCTCCACCGGCCGAGACGAGTCCCGCCCAAAACGCGGAAAAAACCTCGCACCACGAAACAAGCCCCGGGGCCAAATCTTGTATACATGACCCCGAGCCGGTGCAGCGTGTCAAGCTTGTTTCTCGTGAACCGGATATCATCAATAAGAGGCACAGTTTCCACCGTCCTTATACCAGTATCCGCCGTACTTAATTACGAGGCCTGTCCGGCATCTCCATAGTGCCATGCTACCTGAGTGATACACGAGGACGAAGTGAACGGAGAGTTTCCCGGAGATGGCCCAGTGGGCGTGTTTCCCCATTCTGGGTGATAGTCCACAGAATTAGGGATGCGCCGTCGATTCGGCGTGGCATCTGTGACAGGAATCAGCCCCTTGCTGAGCGGGGTTTTGCCGGCAGGCACTCCCTTTGACCAAGGGAATGTTAAAACTCTTGCCGCTGATCCGGCTATACACTTGCCAACGGTTCCCTTCCTGGCGGACAAAAGGCATCTCCTCCCCTTTCGCCGTTACCAGAATCCGGTCACCGAGCTTGAGTGGCGGGAAGACCGGGTTCGTTATCTTCTCCTCAAACGCCGGGTCATTCAAACTGGTTACCACTTTGGTTCTGGGCAATTGCAAAGTCGTGCCGTGGCAGTCCATACATTGAATGTGAACGGCACTGTATTCGGATTGATAAGCGTGCCCGTCGCCCATGACATCCTGGCGGGTATGGCAATCAATACAATCCAGGCTCACCTCACAGCGGGCGAAGACCTCGCCGGGAACGTAATAATCCTTTACCCGCCTGCTGAAGCTCAATTTCGGTTTCATCCAGTCATTGACCACCTGTTGCATATCTTTACGCGGTGTGAATATATCGTGGATCGGGTCATGCTGGCCCTGATTATGACACTGGTTGCACTGAGTGTAGGGAATCTGCGTCGTCAAGCGGTGCACCATGCCAAAGCCGACCTGATCATGGGGAATCGTCACGTCCTCACCTACGTAGGTGTGGGTGGCATTGGTCAAGACGTGGCAGGTTTCGCATCCGTAGGCGGGCGTCTCCGTGAGCGCTCCGTTAGCGTGGGCAACGTCCGTGGATTTCACCCGGGCGCCCTTAGGAAAACGAAAGATTGGTAAGTTCCCGTTATTGAGATGACATTGAGTCAAGCAGTCTGCCACGAACCCCGCTTGCTGAGGCCGCCCGTTCAGCGGATTGGGGAAATACTGAGCACTTCGCCCCGGCTTCAATCCCGGTACGGTGTTTCCCGGATCGAGCCCGAGCATCCTGCGCACGGAACTCAATTCCCCCGCTTTGGTTGCCATAATCGAGCCCTTGACCAGGTTGACCTCATTATTGGCAGCCTGTGGATTGCCGCTGTGACACGAGACTCCATTGGGCCCGGTCCCACCACAGCTGAGCGAGGCGCTGTTCAAAGCACCCGGGTGTCCTTGCCCATACCAATCGGCATGAGCCGTCCGTTCGTCCAATGACAAGGCATTTCCGCCGTGACAGACCGTACACCCAAAAGTATTCGTCGGATGTGAAGGCGAGATCTCCTCGATACCCAGATGGCAGGTGAGGCAGCGTTCAACTTTCCCGTTAGGCAAGACTAGGTTGACAACTTTTGGTTTCCGTTTTTCCCATTGCGCCAGTTCATGGCTCAAGGCCTGCCTTTTTGCAGGATCTTTAACAGAGGGCAGTTCACTCTTGATCTTCCCTATCTGCTCGGCGAAATATTCCTTCTGATAAGTCGCCCACACCGGCGTCCGACTCTTTTCCAGAGCAAACAACAGGGCAGCCAGCAAGAGCAACCCGGCAACCGGAAGCCAATACTTTTGATTTTTCATTGCCAACCCCTACCCAAGCCAAACATACATTGCCAGGAGAACCAGAACCGCCCCGGCAAAAAAAACAAAGAAGTAAAAAGCGGGCCTTGCCCCCCGTCCCCTGCTCAACCAAGGAAACAGGAACAAGAAGATCAAAAAGACACCGGGAATAAGCCAGGCCCCCACCAGAGGCGGAACATAGAGCAGCAGTACTTGGATCGGCCCGAAGATCCAAGGCGCTGCCGCGTGCCGGAGTAACGGTGCCTGGGGACCCGTCCCCACCGCAGCGGGGAACAAGGCGGAGACCAAGACGAGCGCTGTGAGAAATACCAAACCGGCGAGCATTTCCCGTTCGGCCCAACTCAAATTAATTCGCTCACTCCCACTACTACCAGTCTTCATGGACACCCCCCGCACGAGCACTTTCTTCCGGCCGGGAACACCAATCTTCGAACACCCATCTTCATCTCGTAACGTCCGGATTCCTGCCATTATTCCCAAATATACTGGCAACCCTTTTCCCCAAATAGACCGGCCCTTTTCCCCAAATAATGTCTGCTTAGGAGTGGCAACACCTTCTCCTCCTTCACAGTGGCCGAACTCCCCCGTCTTTCCGGATCTTCCAAAAATGGAACATCTGCAGCCACAGGGCCAAAAAAGGCAAGGCCACACAATGCCAAACGTAAACCATCAGCGTGCTGCTGTTCGCCGCGGACACTTCCCCCAAAAACATTTGAGCGAGTGGCCTGCCGATACCCGGCAGCAACGTGAGAATATGGACGGCGACAGCCGCCGCCGCTCCGCTTTCCTGGGAACCCCGCAACAAGTAACCGGTAAAATCCAACACCAGAGTCAAGACCAGTAAACTCATCCCGACCAGCCAATTCCACTCTTTGGGGGGACGGTAAGATTTTGTCCTGACGACACGCACCATATGCAAACTGACACTGACAACCATAACCTGCCCGGCCCAAAAATGAAGATTGCGGATCAACCCTCCGAAAGGTATCACCGAGGCCAAGGTGGTGACACTGGCATACCCGCTTTTTGCGCCCGGCAGATAATGGAACATGAGTAAGATCCCGGTGAGGCCGAGCACTATAAAAGCGAGAAAGGATACTCCTCCGAGGCAAAAAGTATAGCCGAAAGACATAGCCTTTTCCGAAACGCCATGAGGTCGAATGTGATTGAGAAAACCACGCTTCTGTGACATCTGCTCGCCTTACCCCCCGGTTCCCGCTCCCACGGAAGCAAACATTCCGAGATGAGCGGGGCGCACCCTGCACCTCATGCCTCGGACACCTTGCCTCACATCCCGTGTCTGCCGCACCTTGCCTCTCACCTCATGCCTCAGTTCAGCTTGCGGGAGGTGTCGATCCGCAAAGAGCCGTTCCCCGCCGGCTGAACCGCTACTCGGGGCAGGGGCAGTGGTGCGGGACCTCGGATCGGCCGGCCGTCTTCGTCATAGACACTTCCGTGACAGGGACATCGCCATTCCCGCTGTTCGGGATAATACCTGACCTCACAACCCAAATGAGTACAGGTAGCCAGAATGGCTTGGTATCCCCCGCTCACCCGGCGCAGCCAAACCCTCGTCTGGGGTATATTCTGCCACGGAGCACCCTTTTTCAATTCGCCTTTAAAGGAGATGATCGGAGAGGCAACCGCGTCCTCCCGGCTGCCTAGGTAACGCGTGAGCGGGTAGAGAGAGAGAAGCCCGGCCGCCACAAGGGCCCCTTTACCCATTTTCAAGACATCCCTTCGGGTCCAATCCCGTGCCATCCGGCACCCTCCTCACCCGCCTTTTTTTTACTTATACCCGGTAATTGACAGAGCCTCCTCACCGCAGTCCATCGCTACCCCTAACCCGGTGCCCACAGTTGCCTTTAACTCGTGGTCCATCGTTACCACTCAGTCAGTCAACAACCTTGTATCCAGTCAGTCGCGACCGCGTACCTAACCTTCGCGCTTTTGCGCCCGGACGTCTAACGCAGCCAACCAGTCATCTGTCCTGCGTAGGTGATGACATAGCGCACAAAGAAACCGCCCACCAGCACTAAAAGGCTGCTGCCCAAGCCAACCCACTCGTTCCATTTCCAAGGCAACCTGCCCCTGACCTCCACGATTTTCAGGATCAGGGGAACGACCAGACCCAAGATCATAATCATAATCCAGAAGGCCGCCGCATAACTTCCCGTCCACAAGACCGCGTAAGCCAATTGCTGGTTTAACGTTCCGATTTGCGAGTCGATCATCATCGCTCCGAATATGAGCAATTCAATCCCCACCAGAACAATGTCGACCAGGGCCAGGGAAAGCTTCTCCTCATGGCTCGCCCGCCAGCGCCGGCTCAGGGCCACCGCGACACCCACCGCGGCCACCCCCGTGGACATGGCCGACACCAAAAACAGTTCCGGCAGCAGGGCGATTTGCCACAAAGGCCTGTCGGCGGCGTTGAGCAAGACCCCTGTGTAGGATGCCACGCTGACCGCCAAAATCGGCATCCCTTTCGCCAAGCCTCCTTTCCAGGCCCGTACCCTTTTTATGACGTGCCCGACTTGGTAACGCGGCGGAAGCCAGAGATAGAGATAGAGTAGAGACAACAGCGTAAAGAGGAGGATAGCCCAACTGCCCCAAGACATCGGAGATTTGTACTGCAAGGTCATAAACAGGTGGTAAAAGTTGAGGGGGCTGCCAAGATCCAATAAGAGGACACCCGTCCCGAAAGCAATCGGGAAAGGTGCCAGATAGGCTCCCCAGCGGGCTACCCTTTCGTAACGATCTCCCCCCAGCAAAAAAGCGGCATTCGAAGCCACCATGGCCCCGGCGCTGACGCCGGCGGTAAAGAGATAGACGACAATGAGCAGCCCCCAGGTCACTTCGGTGTGCATAACATTCTCCTCCCGGCCTCACGTTCCCGATGGGATTTCCGCCACCGGTACGTCAATATAGTAGATATTCGGCCTTGTGCCCGCGTCCGGGCTCAGCTGACGGGCCGGATAGCGGTTCAAAAGCTTGGAAACCACGCTTTCCGGATCATTTAAGTCGCCCGAATGGCGAGCCTTGCCCAAACAGGTTTGCACACAAGCCGGTTTCAACCCTTGCTCCAACCGCTGCAAACAGAAAGTGCATTTGTCGGCCTTACCCGTCACCGGATTGAGAAAACGCGCATCATAGGGGCAGGCCTCAATACAGTATTTGCAGCCGATACATTTGGTATCATCAACAAGCACAATCCCGTCCGCGCGCTTATAGGTAGCCCCGGTAGGGCAGACCGAGAGGCAGCTGGGCTTTTCACAATGCATACAGTTGCCCGGCTCAAACATTTGCTTGACGATGGGAAACTTGCCCACGGCACCGCTGTCTGTCACCCAGTTGCGAGTGAAACCGATCGGCACCTCATTTTCCGCCCGGCAAGCCACCATACAGGCATCGCAATCGATACAGCGCGAGGTGATGATGACAAAACCCATGCGAACTGTCATTTTTATAAACCATTCCTTTCGCTTCGCTCAAGGCACAAAACGGCATGGTTTCGAGACTTTCCGTTCCTGACTAGGCCTTGCTTACCCTGACAAAGGTCTGGCTTAAAGCCGACGAGCCGGAAATCGGATCGGCCAGGGATTTGTGCAAAGCCGAATCGCTCGCACCCCGCCCGTAAGCAAAGTGCAGCCCTTTACTGACATGCCCGAAACCCCCGACCATGAAAACACTGTCCGGCCGGATGCCCTCCGTCACATAAACCTTAATCCGGATTTTCCCGACTTCACTCTCAATGATGACCATATCGTCAGTCTTGACTCCTAACTTTTTTGCCACCGTTGTGTGCAGCCAAGCTTTGTTTTCCGGAAAAATCTCCAAGAGCCAACGGTTGTCTTGCGTAAACATCTGAGAATGCTGCGCCGTCTTGCCTGTCAAGAGATAGAACTCATCCGGCCCGGGTTTCGGCGGAGCCTCCCAAGTCGGAACCGCCTTTTTACCCATCTGCGCCATGATGCCTGAGGCGATCTCGATCTTGCCGCTGGAGGTTTGAAAAGCAAAATCTTTGGAGTGGTCCTCTTTAAAGTTAGGGACCCGGTAGTGTCCTTTCCGCTCCAATTCCTCCAGGCTCACCGTGTAAGGTTTCAGCTCCTGCACCAAAAGGTCCTTTTCATCCTGGTAAGGCAGAAAATCTCCCAAGCCCAATTTCACGGCCAGTTCTTTATAAATCATCAAACTGCTCTTCGTATCATAAAGCGGCTTGATCACCGGCTGCCGGATAAAGATCTCGTCACCGATCGGCACGAGTCCGTCGTAGCGCTCCAAGTAACTGGATTCGGGCAGAATGACATCGGCATAATAGGCGGTGTCATTGGCCATAATGTCGATGACCCCTATGAAATCCAGTTTCATTATGGCATTGATCGTCTTCTGCCTTTCCGGAATCGACAATACCGGATTCTGCCGGGAAATGAGCCAACCTTTGGCCTGATAGGGCTTACCCGTGAGGATATTGTCCCTCATCACCTGCAGGACGCCGTAAGCCAGGGGTACCATCGGGAATTGCCAGGGCACTCCGTCCA
This sequence comes from Peptococcaceae bacterium CEB3, assembly GCA_001029295.1. Lineage (GTDB taxonomy): Bacteria > Bacillota > Desulfitobacteriia > Desulfitobacteriales > Desulfitobacteriaceae > Acididesulfobacillus. The sequence continues at coordinate 69,730 of LDXJ01000058.1, forward strand.
AGCGCATGCCGACCGCCGCTGGATAAGAAGGGTGAGGCAGGGTTCCCAGCTTGGCCGTATTGATGGATTGGTCGGGAATGAGACCTCCCGGCTTCGCCCAGTTCCCTGCCAGAGCATTGAGCACCGCGATGGCCCGCTCCGCCTGAAAAGAATTCAGGAAGTTCGAGGTGCGCCAATTGGGATGGGCGATGGCCGCCGGAGCGCTGGCCGCGAATTCCCTGGCAATGCGGCGAATCGTTCCCGCCGGAATCTCCGTTTGAACCTCAGCCCATTGAGGGGTATAGGTGGCCACCTCTTTGGTCAATTCATCAAATCCTTGGGTGTACTGAGAAACAAACTTAGCGTCATAGAGCTTTTCGTTGACCAGAACATTGATTAAGGCGAGAAAAAAAGCCAAATCAGTTCCGGGTCGGATCGGCAGCCACTCCGCTTTGGCCGCCGTTTTCGTGAAGCGCGGATCGAGCACCACCACTTTGGCACCGCGGGCGACCATGTCGATCATTTCCTGGGTCTCGATATTGGAGATTCCTTCCGCCAAATTACGGCCGGAGAAAATCATATAGTTACAATTGGCATAATCCGTCCCCGGCTGGGCAACCCCATAGGTGTAGAGAAAGCCTGTGGTCATCGAATTGAAACAGAGGCTGCGTTGGGTTCCGTAATTGGGGGTTCCGTAAGCTTTTAACAATGTTTCAAAAAAAGGCTGGGACAAGTTATCCGTGGAGTTGAAGATCATCGCCTTCGCCCCGTATTTGTCCTTAATTTTCTTCATTTGCTCAGCCGTATAGGTCAGAGCCTCGTCCCAAGAGGCCCTGCGCCATAAGCCGCTGCCCCTGGCACCTGCGCGGATTAGGGGAAACTTCACCCGGCTCGGACTGTATAAAGTCTCGATTCCGGCGTTGCCGCGCGGGCAGAGTTTACCGGCATTGTTCGGGTGATCCGGGTTTCCCTCCAGTTTGCGCACCACCCCGTTCTCCACCCGAGCAATGACACCGCAGCGCCAGACACACTGTTCACAGATTGTGTAGACGTATTTGGTTCCGCTCAAGGTTGATGCCACCGTACTCCGGGCATCTCCCAAACCCGGCTTGGGATGAAGCAGCCCGGAACCCGCGGCTGCGCCCAAGGCAGCCGCCGCCACTCCGCCCTTGATAAATTGTCTTCTGCTGAAGAGTTGATCCCACGTATAGATTTTTGGCACCTTCGCTGTCCCCCTTTCAGGCAGAAGTTCCGTTCTCTCGGACCTGTCCTGTCCCGGCCGCCTGTTGCTGCTCGGGTGCGTCCGCCCGCTGTTTCGTCTCGCTGATTTTGCTGACGATATAGAAAATGAGCGTACCTCCCACCACGATAAAAATGAGAAGCCAATGGTTGACCCGGAGCAACTCACCGAGCGTCTTCTGTCCATAGGACGCATAGGTAGAGATCTTCAGGAAGAATGATTGGTAGGTTGCACCGAAGAGAACGCCTCCCGTAAGAAAACCCAAAAGACCGGGAATGATATAATCGAGATTTCCTTGACCACAGCCTGTGATCAATGTGCCCGGTCAGGTGCCGGCCATGGCCATCCCGATTCCGAAAATCAGGCCTCCGACTAAATTACCCAGGACATAAGTCGAGCTCACAGCGTCCAGTTTGAGAGCGCCCAGATCTTTGAGAAAGTAGAGACCGACCAAACCCACGGAAATCGCGGTCAACATATATTTCATGACCGTGTTGTCTTTGAAACGGAATTGATTTACGATTTTGTGGTAATGCCCCAGTCCCGCTTTCTGCAGAGTGAGAGCGAAGAAGAATCCGAGCAAGATCGGAATCACATAAGTTTCCATCAGTAATTCCTCCCGTAGAGAATTTTGGTCGTAACGATTCCGCTGATAAACAAACCGACAATGAAAATGAACCCTGCCGGCGCCAGCTGCATCGAACCAGAAATCGCCAAGCCGCTGGTACATCCCCCGGCGATCCCTGCCGCGTATTCGATAATCACCCCGCCCAGGAACATCATACCCCAACGTTTCAGCTTACTCGGGCCGAAATTCCGGCTCCATTCCTGTTCAGGCATCACTCGCAGCTTGAAATCATGGGACCATTTACTCGACACGAAGGACCCCAACAACATGCCCACGAAGAGCATGACTTGAAAAGTGATCACCGGGGGCATTTGAAAGCGGAAATACATAGTATTGGCCCAGGGCAAATGGAAGGCTTTGCCTAAGATGCTGTCTATACTTTCCAGTCCCCCCGAAGAACCTATCGTGGTATTGGCCAAAACATAGGTAGCCACACAGGTTATTCCCAACACAAAACCTGCCGCCCAAGGCGACCAAAGTTTCTTTTTCATGGCTGCATGAATCATCTTAGCGTCCCTCCTTAGAACGTACGGCTTTACTGAGGCGGACAAGCAGATCCAGGTCCGTTTCCGGCAGACCTTGAAGTTTGTCCAGAAGTTCTGGAGATAGTCCGGCAACCGTCTGCAGTAATTTCTGCCCTTCACGCCCCCGGTCCAAAAGCGCTGCCACAGCTGTCACAGTCTTAGGTTCACAATCGCGCAGCTTGTAGAAAATATCCCGAATCTCCGGCGACTCGCGCTGGAGATTAACCAGGTCCTCACCCGCGTTCTTGGGTTTTAAGTACTGCCACAGCCACATTCCCTTCCACCAACGCCACAGCAAAACCGCCAGGACCAAAAGAATCACTAAGTCCACTAAACCGAAGACAATGGTCCAGAGCGAAATCGGGCTCTGAAAATTCTTATTAAAATCGATGACATCAAAATTCGGATTCGCGCCCGGCGTCTGCGCGGCGCCCGGCTGGGACACGGCCGGTACCTGAGTCGCGGCGGGGGACGGTGAAGAAGCGCCGCCGGAGGCAGGAGTCGAAGCACCGCCCGAAGCCGGGGAAGAAGTACCTCCGGAGGGCGGAGTCGACGAATTCCCGGTCTGGCCCGAACCCCCAGCCGAACCCCCGTACTTCGCGACCATAGCCGCGGTGTTCGAGGGGTGACAGGAGGCACACGTTTGACTCGGTTCTGTCAGCGGATTTTTGATCACCCCCACGTGGGCTTTTGTCATATCTGTTTCCGAAGCGTTCCCCAGGTGGCAAGCCTGACAAAAATCTCCGAAAGCGTGTTGGGTGTGCCATGCTCCTTTTTGATTGACCGGAAGTTTGCCTTGAACCTCATGACAGGTTTTACAGGAGGATGTCGAGGCGCCGCAGGCGGCCTCGGCTATTTTCGGCGCTGACAGCAGCAGGCCCGAAGCCAGCACTACTGAACACGTCGCCGTAAAAAAGATCCACCGTTTTTCTTTCATCTTTTCTTACCCACTCCTCATTTGGGAAATACCATCACCTTTTGCTCAGACTATTTGAACGTTGGAGCAAGATGGAACGTTCTCCCACCCCTTCCTTTTCTCCGGCGTTACCTTCCCCGGCCGGCGCCGGCATGCCTTGCCCGGCTAACCTGCCCCGTTTTCACCTCACTTTCAATTTCAACCTCGCTCCAAAAGTTCAACCTTGCTCCAAAAACAATTGAGCCCTTTTCACTTGTAAGTATATTCACATAACCTTCCGCCCCACTGGACACTCCTTCCCGGGTCGGGAAACGACTGGCCTTTTCGCTGAACTTGAAAATCCCTATCCGGCAAGCCCAAAAAACCGGGGTCAAGGCCTATTGACTTTGCTTCCCCCTTCCATGGGTGGGTATATGCTGTTTGCGGGTACCCCTTCGGCCGAGGGGTATGTCCCCCCTTCGCCGGGAGGGTAGGTATTTGGCATATGCCTATTTGACAAGGAAAGCATACCTCGTTTATTGGCATATGTCAACAAACCTTCTAAAGTTTTTAACTATTGCTTTACGAAATAGAAGCCCGCCAACAGAAGAACCCCACTCCGGAGAGTGGGGTTGTGTGCCTGAGAAACGACTTTGATCCCGGAAGGGACGGGTCAACACGTTCGTCAGATTAACTGGAGCAACGTGTAAAATCCTAGGGAGCAGATGAGAAGGTAGATAAAGATCAGCACAATCTTCTCCCACAGCTTTAAGCGATAGGGCTGCGGCAGAACCCGCCAGCCCAGAGCCAGGAGGAAACCCACGACGATAGGCAGGAGCAGGGCATTCATCACCTCCACCGCCACCGTCAGGGAAATTAAGGGAATCCCCAGCAGCACCAGGAGCGCCGCCAGAACAATGCCCCCACTGTATAATCCGTAAAATACCGGAGCTTCCCTCCAGGTATTGTTAAGGCTGCACCGGAATCCCAGAACTTCACCAAAAGCCCAAGATACCGCTAAAGACACGACGATAGCCGCAATTAAGGCCGCTCCGGTAATGCCGACCGCAAAAAGGATCTTGCCCCCTTGCCCCAGGAAGGGGGTCAAAGAATGCGCGATCTCTTGAACATTGACCAAAGAGGTATTGGGTGCCACTCTTCCTATGGTAGCCGCTGTTAGGATTAGCACCGCCCCCATGATGATCTGGGTCACCACAGAACCGACGGCAGTATCGAGACGGCTGAATTTCAGATTGGAAGGCTTAAGCCCTTTATCCACCACCGCTCCCTGTTGGTAAAAGACCATCCAAGGCATAATGACGGCGCCGACATTGGCGGCAATCAAGAGCCAGTAAGTCTTATCATACAGGGGCTGTCCGCCCGTCAATTGCCGGACGATCACACTGGGATCGGGATGAGCAAAAAAGATCCCCGGTAAGAAAACCAGCTCAAAGAGTCCAATCAGGATCGCCGTCCGTTCGACGAACGAATATCGGCCCATCGTTGTGATTAAAATAAGTAAAGCTGCCGCTAGAGAAACGCTCAACACAGGGGGGATGCCAAAGACCAGACCGGCCCCCGCTATGCCGGCAAACTCCGTCACCAGGGCACCCACAGCCGAAACGAAAAGAGTAGCTACCGAGAACCAGGCCCATTTCGGCCCAAATTGATCCCGAATCAGCTCGCCATGTCCTTGATGAGTAACAATCCCGATTCTAGTGGTCAGCTCCTGAATGAAGTAGAGAATCGGAATCAATAACAACTGAAGGAGCAAGAGCCTATAACCCCAACGCGCTCCGGATTGAGCCGCGGTGATCATGGAGCCCGCGTCAGTATCGGCCAGCATCACCGTAATTCCAGGACCGAGGGTCGCCAAGAGCATGAGCCAGCGGGGTCGTTTCGTCAATTCGTCGGCTTCGGCTCGGCCTGCTTTAGCGTCTCTGCGGGGCGCGCATATCTCCTGTCCCATGCCTTTCCTCCTTCATAATCGAGAACCATTATCATCTATCCCTATTTTAAAGCTTTGGTCCTTTTTTTGCAAGCCTTATTTTAGGATTCACCGCTTATTTCCGGAAAATACCCCGAAGAACAAGACGAATACACACGGGGCACATACGTAGTACGTACTCAGTGCTTACGGAGTACATACGAGGTATACACTAAGTATGCACGAAGTACGCGCGGCAGCACCCACCCCCACCGGCGGCGCTGAAAAGTCCGCCGCCACGGCCTTTCCGGCCCTATTAACCTACTGCACCGAACAACGCTAACGCCAAAGAATTCGCTTCGCCCCTGGCCTTCCCGGCCCTATTAACCTATAATGAACACGGAACTCGGGGATCAGTGCCCCGCAGACTCCGGACCACCATGCAAGTATGCACAAAGGAGGATTTTACCATGTCCCAGGTTTCCGAACGTTTCTTACGCTATGTACAGTTTGACACCCGCTCGGAGGAGGAAGCCTCCGGTATCCCCAGCAACCCCGGGCAAATGGTGCTGGCAAAGGCCTTGGCCGATGAATTACAAACTCTCGGCCTGAGCGAGGTATCATGTGATCAACACGGCTATGTTTACGCCACTTTGCCCGCCAACATTGAGCATCCGGCCCCCGCTATCGGATTTGTCGCCCACATGGATACGAGCCCGGAAGTGAGCGGAGCTCAGATTAAACCCAAGCTCTTCGAGAACTATGATGGGAAACCCTTGCTCCTTAATGAGACTCGCAAGGTCGCCCTCTCGCCGGAAGAATTTCCCGACCTTTTGAAGTACAAGGGAGAAACGCTCATTACGACAGACGGCACGACTCTGCTGGGGGCGGATGACAAAGCCGGAATCGCGGAGATTATGACTGCCGCCGAATACCTGATCCAACATCCCGAGCTGCCGCATGGCAAGCTCTGTTTTGCTTTCACTCCGGATGAAGAGGTGGGGCGCGGTACTGATTTCTTCAGCTTGGACAAGTTTCCCGTTGATTTCGCTTACACTGTTGACGGCGGCCCTGTGGGTGAACTGGAGTTTGAAAACTTCAATGCCGCCAAAGCGAAAATCATCATCACAGGGCGAAATGTCCATCCGGGTACGGCTAAAGGCAAAATGCTGAATTCATTGCTCCTGGCCGCTGAATTCATAGCCCTCCTGCCGCCGACAGAGACGCCCGCCAAAACCGAGGGATACGAGGGGTTCTACCACCTGACCGGAATCGAGGGCGAGGTTGAACAGACCCGGCTCAACTATTTGATCCGGGATTTTGATCAGGTCCGTTTCGCTCAACGGAAAACCGTCATCGAGGATATCGCCCGCACCTTGGGCGACAAATACCCCCGGGCCACATTTGAAGTCGAGATTAAGGATCAATACTACAACATGAAAGAAAAGATCGCCCCGGTGCAGCACATCGTGGACACAGCTTTCCAAGCCATGCAGGCGGTGGGCGTCACGCCTGTGGTCAATCCCGTCAGAGGAGGAACAGATGGAGCGGCACTTTCTTACAAAGGCCTGCCTACTCCCAACCTCTTCACCGGCGGTCACAATTTCCATGGCAGATACGAATTTATTCCTGTGCGGTCTATGGAGAAGGCTGTGGAAACTCTTTTGAAAATAGTGGAACTCTACAGCCACCACAACTAGTAGGGCGTCACTTTCGGCTTTAGCCATGGGGAGATTCGGGTGGGGGATTCATACGGGCTAAGGTTCCGATTTGCGGACCTAATCGGGCATAACTTTCGGCCGGCCCTTGTCCCGGGATCTTAGGCGATAACTTCCCCGAACAAGGATATCCCCATACTCAAAACAAAGAGATTAAAAAGGGTTTCCATGCTGAGTAGCATCCGGGTGGAAACCACCGTCGGCAGAATATCCCCCATACCCCCGGTAGAAATAGCCGTCATGCTCAGATACAAGAAAGAAAACAACTCCACAGGGGCCTCCGTGCCAATGTCTCCCTTAAAGCTCTGCGGGAAATATCGATACATGAAATTGTACACGGAGGCGAAAAAGAGGATATTGAGGGGTATGGCCACAGCCAAAGGCAAAACCCTCGCTAAAGCGCTTCTGTTTTTCCGGCCCGAATCCCGCAATACCTGAAAGACATAGACGGCAACTCCCAAAACGCTGAATCCGGTATAAATGTTGACTGCTAGCTGGAGCGCCAGCGGCCCGCCCCAGCGCCGGATCACCCGCTCTTTCCGGGGAGAGAACGCCGCGACCAACGCGATGACGGCGCCAAAGGCGGCCGGAAGCAGGAGCCAGGCTTGGGCCTTGGCACGCTGTTGGGTCGCGTTTGGCCCGCACGGCCGGGGCGCGGGCGGGGGAACATCGGCGGGTCCGACCCCCTGCCAATAGCCCGGATAGCCGGAAACGCGACCCGGTTTGCGCACCGGTCTGCCCAAGGGATAATTGTAAGCCGTTTGTTTGGGCAATGTCACCTCTCCCTCCCCCGCCTCTTGCCTACATGTTCAGACCGGCAGATCCCTCCTGCTGAAACCCTCCGCGGTTAAGGCCAGCATCCCGGCCGTTATTCCCAGCAGAATTAGGGTGTCCCGGGTGGGAGATTGACCGGTCAAGACTTCCTGGGGCCTAAAAAACCTGAACAGCGTCAGGCGACGCAGCCAACGAAACTTGTCACTTAGACCGGCCACGACATCGAGCCCATAAAAAGACAGGGTCAAACCGGCGGCCCAGAACAGTGCCTGCCCACTGCTGGGTGCCACAGCCGAAAAAAACAAGCTATACGAAGAGAGCGCGGAAAAGAAGGAGAATCCTAAAATCCCCAAGCGATAATACCGCCATAGGGAGACCTCGATACCCTGTCTGTGGCAGCCCCAGGTGACCCCCAACAGGGTGACCCCAGTCAGGGTCGCGCACCCCGTCAAAAGGACGGCCGACTGGGTCAGAGCAATCTGCCTGCGCGAAAGGGGAGCAGCCAAGGGATAGGCCATGAAGCCCCGTTCCAGCAAATCCGCCAATAGACTTTGGGCCGTACCGATTCCATAAACGGACATAACCAAAACCCAAATCCGGCTGAAAAACTGGCCCGAAATATAGGATTCAAAAGTATTGAGATCAGCCTCATCCGAAACGCCAAAAACACTCTTCACAGTGGCCGGAAAACTGCCGGCGATCTCGGCCGCCGCCGGGGACCCGGCTATTGAGGGATATACCGTGGTCAGCAACAGGCCGTAAAGCGCGTTTCCCGAGGCGTAGCCGATAGTTTTCCCGACATGCAGCCTCAACATAGCCCGGTACAACGCTTTACTCATGATCGCCCTCACTTCTTCTTCCTCTTCCTCGTCTTCTTGTTCTTCCACTTCTTCCTCTTCTTTCCTCATCCTTCCCTCCGAAGCTTGCCTCATCCCGCACCCTTCCCGCCAAACCTTTCCCAATGCCTCACGTCACCCCGCTGCCTGAGACTTTTAATATAGGTTATGTGTGAGGGCGGGGACGTGACATTTTAGTTTCCCCCCGAGAGAGTTCTGTGCACCTCCTTCAGGTAAGCGCGGATGGTGAGTTGTTGCGGACAAACGGACTCACACTCACCGCATTCCACACAAGCTGAGGCCCTCCCTCCCTCCTCCGGGAGGTTTTGATAAGCCATGACCGAAGCGTCCAGTTGATCATAGATGTAAGCGTCATTATAAAGGGCGAAATTTCGAGGAATATCAACTCCCGAGGGGCAAGGCAAACAATAGCCGCAGCCCGTGCAGCCCACTTTGGTCAGATCCGCGTAAGTCCTCTTGACCCCGCCAATGAGGCGCAGCTCCTCCGAGCTTAAAGAATTGGGCTCAGCCTCGTCGGCAATTCGCAAATTCTCTTTCACCTGTTCCATGGTGCTCATTCCACTCAAAACCAGTGAAACCTGCGGGTGATTCCAGACCCAACGCAAAGCCCATTCAGCCGGGGTTCTCTCGGTCGGAGCACCTGCCCACAACTCTTGCACGGCCTGAGGCGGATTCTTGGCCAATTTTCCGCCTTTGATGGGTTCCATAATGATCACGGCGAGGCCCTTGGCAGCCGCGTAATTCAGCCCTTCGGTCCCGGCCTGGATATTCGTGTCCATGTAATTATATTGCATCTGACAAAAAGTCCAGGGGTACGCGTCGATAATCTCTTCAAAGAGCTTTTCTTCATCATGAAAAGAGAAGCCTGCATAGCCGATTCTGCCGTCGGCCATGGCCCGGTCGAGAAAACGGAGTACCCCGGCTTCCTTGGCCTTGGGCCAAGTGTTCCTGTTCAGCGCATGCAGCAAATAGAAATCAATGTGGTCCGTTCCCAGCTTTACCAGTTGCTCATTCAAATATCTGTTGAAGTCTTCGTAGTGTTCCGTCAACCAGACGGGAAGCTTGGTCGCCAGCTTGACTTTCTCCCGGTAGCCGTCTCGCAGGGCCTTACCCACCAGGATTTCGCTCTGACCTTGATGATAGAGGTAAGCGGTATCGACATAGTTCACTCCATGATCAATGGCATAACGAATCATCTCGATGGCTTTGGCTTCATCAATCCGGCCGGCGTCGTCTCCTAAGACGGGCAGGCGCATAGACCCAAACCCCAAGGCGGAAACATAGAAATCCGTGCGTCCAAACTTTCGGTACAACATACTAAAACTCCCTTCCATAACTCATCATGTATACAGTATTTATTTACCGGATGGCTTGAATTCAACCCGGTTTCCCATTAGAGTATAGTCATAAGGAATGAACTTCCGTTCGCAAAGCAAAGACGCTTTAGGAGAATAGGCTCCGAAGTGTCTTTTTTGTTTTGTCTGAGTGCTCCCCGGATGTCAGCGAATTTCTTGGGTTCCATGCTTTGCGTATCCTGGGGTACCGTGGATCTTTCACTCAGTTGAGGAGATCTTTTACTCAGTTAGGGAATCTTTTGGTCCAGTTAAGGAGATCTTTTAGTCCACTTCTCATGTTGAGAGGATCTTTTGCTCAACTAAGACAGAAATTGGCTTGGGAGGAAATCACATGCGCAAAGGTCTTATTCTTAAGGGTCTCATTCTTCCAATCTCGTTGGCCGGCTTGCTGGCCTTTCCCTCCACCGCTCTGGCGGCCGCTCCTGCCCAAATCAACTCGGGCGATACCGCTTTTGTCCTGCTCTCGGCCGCTTTGGTCTTACTCATGACCCCGGGCTTAGCCCTTTTTTACGGTGGCATGGTCCGCAAAAAGAACGTCCTCAGCACCATGATGCACAGTTTGGTGGTAATGGGGCTTATCTCCCTGCAATGGGTACTCTTTGGTTACAGCCTGGCCTTCGGCCCGGACCACGGCGGGATCATAGGCGGGCTGAACTGGCTTGGCCTGACGGGGGTAGGATCTGCCCCAAATCCCATGTATGCCGCCACGATACCGGCCATCGTCTTTATGGCTTTCCAGATGATGTTTGCCGTCATCACCCCCGCCCTAATCAGCGGCTCGGTCGCAGAGCGCATGAAGTTCCCGGCTTTCGTCGCTTTCATCTTCCTTTGGGCCCTTCTCGTCTATGATCCTCTGGCACATTGGGTCTGGGGCAACGGTGGTTTCCTCAGAAATCTGGGTGCCTTAGACTTCGCCGGGGGAACGGTGGTGCACATCAGTTCCGGATTTTCCGGACTTGTGGCTGCCCTCGTCTTGGGCAAACGGCAAGGCTACGGCAAGGAACCCATGGCCCCCCACCATATCCCGATGACCATTTTGGGGGCAGGCTTGCTCTGGTTCGGCTGGTTCGGGTTCAACTCAGGGAGTGCCTTAGCCGCCAACGGACTAGCCGGCATGGCTTTTGTCACTACCAACACCTCGGCCGCCGCAGCGGCTTTGGCCTGGATCACTGTCGAACGGCTGCACCGGGGCAAACCCACGGTCCTGGGCGCCGCCAGCGGGGCGGTAACCGGCTTGGTGGCCATCACCCCGGCGGCCGGGTTTGTCAGCCCGCTCTCCTCCATCTTTATCGGCTTCATGGGGGGTATCATCAGTTATTTTGCCGTAAGTCTTCTTAAGGAACGCCTCGGCTATGACGACGCTTTGGACGCCTTTGGCTGCCACGGCATCGGGGGAACCTGGGGAGCTCTGGCCACCGGCATTTTCGCCAGCAAAGCGATCAATCCCGCCGGAGCAAACGGCCTCCTTTACGGCGACCCCCGGCAACTGGGAATTCAAGCCCTTAGTGTAGGCGTAACCATCGTGCTGGCCGTCAGCCTGACTTTCCTCATCCTCAAAGCCATTGCCCTCTTCACCACCCTGCGCGTCAACTTCGAGGAAGAGGACACGGGGTTGGATCTTTCCTTGCACGGAGAGGAAGCCTATCCCGACTTCATCAGCGGCAGTTTGACCCGTCTGGCTGCTCTGAGTACAACGCAAAAACAATCTATTCTTGACCCTCCCCTCACTGAAATCGGAGCACTTCAGGCTGCTTCCCGGGACTTCACTTCTGTCTGGGGACGCGAGAACTGAAGTGATTGAGTCGCGGGCAGCCCGCCAATAACCCTGAGAAGCGAAAACATGCTTGCGCTGAGGCCGTTCCGCCTGCTGGCACCGGAATTGAGCTCAGACCAGCCGGTATCCGACCCCGGCCTCCGTCAGAATATGCCGGGGTCGGGAGGGATCCGGCTCTATTTTTCGGCGCAATTGCCCCACATAGATGCGCAGGTAATGATTCTCGTGTTCATAAGCCGGCCCCCAGACGGCCCGTAACAGTTGGCGATGGGTCAGGACCTTGCCGGCATTGGCGGCCAGGACTTTCATCAACTCATACTCCGTCGGGGTCAGCTTGACCTCCACCCCGTCCACCGCAACCACGCGGCGGGAACGATCAATACTCAGCCCATCAAATGTCAAAAGGGGCTCCTCCGCGGCCTCCGACGCGTGCCGTAAGGCTGCCCGCAACCTGGCCAGGAGTTCTCCCATGCTGAACGGTTTTGTCACATAGTCATCGGCTCCCGCATCCAGCGCCGCGATTTTCTCACTCTCCTGCTCCCGCGCCGATAAAATCACGACGGGGACCTGGGACCATTCCCTCAGGTTTTTGATCACCTCCAGTCCGTCTTGATCGGGAAGGCCGAGATCCAACAGAACCAAATCGGGTTTATGCATGGCGATCCAATTAAGCCCGCTTTGACCCGTCCCCGCTTCATAAACATCGTAACCATGGGCTGTGAGGGCGACCTTCAACAAACGCCGAATTTGCACCTCATCATCGATGACCAGAACCCGGATCTTACTCGTCTCCACGCGCGCTCACCCCCTGGGGCAGAGGAATTTTTCCGGGAGCACCCTTCTCCAGAGGCAGCACAACCCTGACGGTCACGCCGTCCCGCTCGTTTTTCGCCCCTATTTTTCCCCCGTGTACATCGATAATCCCTTTGCAGATCGCCAACCCCAGCCCTGTGCCGCTGATTTGGCGCGGAGCATTGATCCGGTAAAATTTATCGAAAACCCGCTCCAAGTCGCTTTCGGGAATCAGAGTTCCCTGATCGTGCACGGAAACTTCCACTTCGCGTTTGTCGCTATGCACCGCCAGAAGGATTTCACTGTCCGGTTTCGAATATTTGAGGGCATTGTCCAGCAGATTGACCACGACTTGCTCAATGAGCACAAAATCCACGTGAATAAGAGGAATGCCCCGACCTATGTCAATGTGCAACGTCCGGGTGCGCAGAGGTTCACCCAGCCGCCGCACGGCCACGCCAATGATATCCTCGATATCGCACCATTCTTTATGCAGTTGGAGCATCCCGCTTTCCAAACGCGCCATATCCAGAATGTTATTGACCAGGCGGTTCATACGCACTGCCCCCTGATGAATGGTCTGCAACAGATCCCTTCTGGCTTCGACCCCGTAGATCTCCTCGCCTTCCAGAAGGCTGGACACCGCTCCGATCATGGACGCCAAGGGTGTGCGCAAATCGTGGGAAATGGAATTCAGCAAAGCCGTGCGCAACTTCTCCGATTCATTGAGAAGCCGGGCTTCCCTGGCTTCCTTTTCCAAAGAAATGCGGGTGACGGCTACGGCAACCAAACCGGAAAAGGCCTCCAAAAGGCGTTGCTGCTCATCCTGGAGATAGCGTTCCGGGCTGTTGAACCGGATTCCCAAAACACCGCAGGTCTGACGTTCGGCTTTCAGGGGCAGATAACAGCCGCTCGACCCCCCCAGCGTATCCGTTCCTTTGCCTGCCATTTCCCCATGTTCAAAAACCCAAGTGGCAACGGCCCGTTCATTGTCGTCGAGAAGGCGGCAGGCGTTTTCCGAGTTGGAGCAGGCCCGCAACATCAATCCTCCCGTCTCATCCGGCAACAGCACGATGACCTGGCCTTCCATGGTTTCCGAAACTTTGCGCGCCACACTCTGCAAAACCCGGTCCAGACTCCCAACCGCTGTAATCTCCCGGCTCAGGGCATAGAGGGCCGCCGTGCGAATCTCCCGTTTGCGGGCGTGTTTCACCTGCTCCCGCAGACGGGTGGAAAGTTTTCCGGTCAAGAGCCCCACCAAGAGAAAAATCGCAAAAGTGATCAGGTAACGAAAATCATGAACCGTAAAGCTTAGAGTCGGCGGAATAAAAAAGAAATCAAAAGCCATGAGCCCGAGGACGGAAGCAGCCACTGCGGGCTTCAACCCCCATTTCACGGCCGCAAACAAGACCGGAAGCAAATAGAGCATAGCGATATTGACTACGCCGAAAGCCGGTTCTAACCAGTGTCCCGCCAAGGTGACCAAGAGCATCAGGAGGAGCACCCCCAGGTAGCGCCCGAAGGGAAAAGAAGGCCGGCGTTTTTGGGAACGGGTGCCCACAGCCTCTTCCTGCGGTCCGAGATCGCCGGGAATGACATGAACGCTGACATTCTGGCTGCGCCGGACAACCTTGTCAATCACCGAGCCTTGCAAACGGTCCAAGAAACCGTATTTGCCTGGCTTGCCGATAATAATCTGAGTCACGTTGCGCCTGCGGGCGATTTCCAGCAGTTCTTCGGCTACATCCCCGCCACCGATGCTGATGGTCTCCGCGTTCAGTTCCTGGGCCAAGTGCATATTTTTAGCCAGCTGGTTCTTTTCCTTCTCCGTCGCGGGCAGACGCCGGGGGGTCTCCACGTAGACCACCAGCAGTTCGGCTCTCAGCCCCACCGCAATCCGGCGGCCAAACCGGATTAACCTTTCGGAGAAAGGGCTCGGACTGATGCAGACCATCACCCTTTCCCCCGCGGGCCAAGGGCCGGCAATACCATGGGCCCGCATATAGGTTTCCAGTTGACGGTCAACCCGCTGGGCCGTAAAGCGCATGGATAGTTCTCGCAGGGCATTGATATTGCCCGGGCGGAAAAAATTCTTGATAGCCCGAACCGCCTGGTCGGGAACGTAGACTTTTCCTTCCTGGAGACGCTGGATCAGTTCTTCCGGGGGAATGTCGACCAGTTGCAGGCGGGCTTTCTCCAATACCTGGTCTGGCACGGATTCCCTGACTTTGACCCCCGTGATCTGGGCCACGATGTCTTTAAAACTCTCAACGTGCTGTACGTTTAAAGTCGTATAAACATCAATACCGGCGGCGAGCAGTTCCTCCACATCCTGGTAGCGCTTCATATGCCGGGCACCCGGAGCGTTGGTATGAGCCAGTTCATCCACCAGGACCAATTTCGGCCGGCGTTTCAATATGGCATCCAAGTCCATCTCAACCAGCGTTTTCCCCCGGTACTCTAAAGCGCGCGGCGGAATAGAAGGCAGTCCTTCCAACAAAGCCAGGGTTTCCGGCCGTGCATGCGGCTCAACCCAACCGGCGACCATTTCGACTCCTTCAGCCAGTTTCTCCCTGGCCGCCTCCAGCATGGCATAGGTTTTTCCGACCCCGGCCGCGGCCCCGAGAAAGACGGTCAGCCGCCCTCCGTTCTCCTCTTTGATCCCCGCCAAGAGATCATCGGGGTCGGCGCGCCTGTCTTGTACCATTGTCTTTCATCTCCCCGCATTTTCACCCCGGTTATGCACTACCTTGAGATTCTCAATGCACACCACCGGGTTTTCACTCGAGCCGGCGAGCATGCCTGTTCTGCCCCTATGCATATAATAGCACAATACTTTATTATTGGATGAATCGGGTGTAAAGAATGCGGGCATAGGTATAAAAAAATCGTGAAAAAGGGCGGACATGAAAAAGACAGGATAGTTAACCAAATACAGTTGGGAAGAGAGAAGAGACAACCAAAAGGAGGGTCAAACCGATCATGACAACCGTCGTGCTCCAGGCCACGCCGTTAAATAACTTGGAATTTGTGTATGAACCCATCAATTTCCGGTCATTGATGAGGAAAAGCATGAACACCAGGACGAAAGGCAGCAAAATCCCGTTAATAACCTGGGACCAGAGCATGATGGGCACCAGCGGCGCCTTCGGAATTAGGATAATGGCAACGCCGAGAATAATGATGATGGTATAAAGAGTATAAAACTGAGGCGCTTCCTTGAACGATTTATCCACCCCGGCTTCAAAGCCTAAAGCCTCGCACACGTAATAAGCCGTAGCCAGCGGCAGAATAGTGGCGGAAAAGATCGAAGCGTCGAACAAACCTATGGCAAAGAGAACAGACGCATACTGCCCAGCCAGTGGGCGCAGGGCGAGAGCCGCGTGCTGGGCGTCACTAATGACAATTCCGGCCTTATGCAGGGTTGCGGCACAAGCCACAACGATGAAGACGGCCACAATATCCGTCATAAAGCAGCCGAAAATCACGTCCAGGCGCGAGTATTTGTACTCTTTCGCCGTAATCCCTTTTTCAACTACCGAAGACTGGATGTAAAACTGCATCCAGGGCGCTATCGTGGTCCCGACGAGCCCGACAAACATCGCGATGTAGGCGGAATCCAGACCGAAGCTCGGCACAAAGGTCGCCCGGGCCACCTGTCCCCAATTCGGATGGGCCAAAAATCCGGCGAAAATGTAAGTGATGTAGAGGGCACTGGCGATGAGAAATATTTTTTCCACCCTCCGGTACGTTCCTTTGACGACCAGGAGCCAGACGACGAGCCCGGACACGGGCACCACGATATACTTGCTCAGCCCGAAAATATCCCCACTGGAAGCGACGCCGGCAAACTCAGAGACCGTGTTGCCGACATCGGCGATGAGCAGGCCTGCCAGAATGAACAGGGTTAAGCGGACACCGAAGTTCTCCCGAATCAAATCAGCCAAACCTTTGCCCGTAATCGCGCCCATACGGGCACTCATTTCCTGCACTACAATCAGGGCCAGAGTCATGGGAATGAACACCCAGAGAAACTTGAAACCGAAATGAGCGCCGGCCACCGAATAGGTCGTGATCCCACCCGCATCGTTGTCCACGTTGGCCGTAATAATCCCCGGTCCGATGATCGACAAGAAAAGGAGAATGTTACGCCAGTTGAATTTTTCCTTCCACACTTTCATCACTCCCTTCTGTGGATCGCTAATCGAAACAGATGAGTCGCGGTGATTTTTCAACTATCGTCAGGTTATGCCCTCGTACAGGCATGTGTGCGAGGCCGGAACCCGCAAATGCATTGACAGACCTCAGAGAGAGAAACGCAAGCAACCGATCGAAGCGAAGTTAGAACACGGGTGGTACAAACAGAACATGGGTGACACAAACGAAAAAGCCGACCCTCACTGGAAAGG
Source organism: Peptococcaceae bacterium CEB3 (assembly GCA_001029295.1). GTDB lineage: Bacteria > Bacillota > Desulfitobacteriia > Desulfitobacteriales > Desulfitobacteriaceae > Acididesulfobacillus. Next base: position 86,602 of record LDXJ01000058.1, read on the forward strand.
CCGGCTGTTAACGTCTCAACCGATTTATCGATACTCTGCCTTTCTCCACTCGTCTGAGTTTTGGCACGTACACAGCTAGGGTTATACCCAGCCACATTAAGTAAAACCTTATGCCGGTAATACCTGTTAACCCATTAGCGTCTCTCGACATTTCTGGGCAGTGGCGTATGCTCTATGCAGAAGCCTCACCTAACGAAGAATATCTAGTTCCCCACTAAATTATCACGTGCTTGGCGCTCTGTCAAGCACCCCCTGGCCCAGTAGGTCTAGTAGGTCTAGTAGGTCCAGTACAATTAAATGTCGTCTAAATGTCGTGTCATCCTTGTCCAAATCCAGTTCACACAATTCGCCGCTGCAACGTCCGGATATAAACTTCATGTTCGCCGACAATGTGCACCGGTATTCACCCCTTCTCAGCTTGGCCAAATTCCTCCATAGCCTCCCTGAAAACCAAAAGACCCGTCATTGTTTTGGGAAAGCCTACGCTGGGGGCCACGAGAAGGATCGAGTGCTCGATTTCTTCCCGGCTGCAGCCGCTCTTTAAAGCCTTCAGAATATGAGTCTTCAGAGCGTAGGGATGCAGAGAGGCGGTGGACAAGGCCACTTTGATAAGCCAGCGTGTCTTGGGAGGGAGGGGTCCTCCCTGTTCGTGTACCAAACGACCGTATTGTTCGTACGCCCGGTATATCTCTCCGTGCCGTTCCGTGAAATATTTCAGGTTCTTTTCAATTGCATCGGCATTGTCAAAATAGTCCTCCATAACCAATCTCTCCTCGCGTTCTCATCCACTCGTGAGACTCCCGCTTCTACAAGTGGGAGTGGTTCCCCCGTGAGAAATTGTTTCCGGGATACCCGCTATTTATGCACGATCTCCCGCATGCCCATGAAGACCTTTTCCGCCGTGATGGGCAGGTCAGTCACGCGTACCCCAACCGCGTTATACACGGCCTGAGCGATCGCCGGCGGGGGAGTGTTGATAACCACCTCACCGATCGACTTGGCTCCAAAGGGACCCGTGGGCTCATAACTTTCTTCAAAAGCGATCCTGACCCGGCCCACGTCCTCCCGGCCCGGAATCTTGTATTGCATAAAGGTATCCGTTTGCATTTTACCCTTTTCACTGTATTTCACATCTTCATACAGGGCCATGCCAATCCCTTGGGCGATCCCGCCTTCCGCTTGGATGCGCGCCAGATTGGGGTTGATCACGGTGCCGCAGTCCACGACGGCAACATAGTCGACAAGTTCGACTTTGCCAGTCTCTTTATCGACCTCAACCTCGGCAAACCCGGCCACAAATGGGGGTGGAGACACCTCGCCGCCAAAAGTAGCCTGCCCTGTCAGTTGGTGCCTCCCGATTCCGAGGACGGACTGTTCGGCAATTTTAGCCAGGGTGATCCCTTTTTCTCCGCTCCCCTCCAAAGCGGCCGTCGCCGGGTCTTTACCGGCCGCCTCTTTAACCGTCTCCCCGTCATATTCCGCTTCTTCGGGATCTATTTCCAGAAAAGCGGCACCCCGGGCTATTATCTTCTGCTTAAGGTCTTCCGCTGCCCGTAACACAGCGTTTCCCGTCACGTAGGTCGTACTTGAGGCATATGAACCCGGGTCATAGGGAGAAACATCCGTATCCGCAGCGTGCACGATAATCTTTTCCGGCGAAATCCGCAGAACTTCGGCCGCCATCTGCGCCAAAATCGTGTCGCTGCCGGTCCCCATATCGGTCGAGCCGAGCAACAAAGTAATATTGCCGTCATCATTCAGCCTCAGCTCCGCCGAAGCCGTGTCGATGTTGGCGATGCCCGATCCCTGCATCGCGACTGCCATGCCCACTCCCCTTACCTTATTAGAAGCGGCTTCCCGGCGCGGAAACTTCTCTTGCCAGCCGATTAGTTCTTTGCCTTTTTCGATACAACGTCCGAGAGAAGAGCTTCCCAAAGGGACCCCTTTCCCCGTGAGATAAGTCTCCCCTTCCTTGATAATATTTTTCAAGCGCATTTCTGTCGGGTCCAGGTTCATTTTCTCCGCCAGCTTATTGAGGGTGGATTCTACGGCAAAAGTCCCTTGGGTCGCCCCATAGCCCCGCAAAGCCCCAGCCGGCGTCTTGTTTGTGTATACGGCTCGTCCGGAAAAACGTAGAGCCCGCGTCTTGTTGTAAAGGGGAAGCGTATATTCACCGACACAGCCCAAGACGGTCGGGGCGTGTTCTCCGTAAGCCCCGGTATCTGACAAGGTCACGATTTCCAGAGCGCGGATATATCCTTCCGTATCCGCACCCATTCTCACTTTCAACCTCATGGCATGCCGGCTGGTGGTACAGCTGAAAGTTTCTCTCCGGTCGTAGACGATTCTGGCCGGTTTTCCGGTTTTTAGGGTCACAAGAGCCGCGAACACTTCGACCGCCCCGGTCTGCTTGCCCCCAAACCCTCCCCCTATGCGCGGTTTAATAACCCTGATTTTTCCGGCAGGGAGTTGCAAAGCCCGGGCTAACTGGCGCCGCACATGGAAAGGGATCTGAGTTGAAGTCACAACCACCAGTCGGCCCTGACTGTCCAAGTAACTGAAAGCCCTATAGGTCTCCATCATGGCATGCGCCTGGGCCTGAGTGTAATAGGTCTCCTCGACGACGGCAGCGCACGCGGCCAACTCCCCCGAAAAATCCCCGGCTTCAATCGTTTGGCTGGAAGCGACATTCTTCTCCGCTTGCAAGCCGATGGGAAAATTGCAGGACAGATTTTCCTCGGGATGGATAGCCCCGCCATTTTGAGCCTGTTCAAAATCTAAAATCGGCGGGTAAATCTCGTATTCCACCCTGATTTTGCGCAAGGCCTCGGCCGCGGCCTTATCATCGCGAGCGGCCACGACAGCCACCTCGTCTCCCACGTAGCGCACTACGGGATCGAGTATCAACCGATCATAAGGAGAAGGTTCGGGGTAAGACTGGCCGGCTAGGGTAAACCGGACCCGGGGCACATCCCGATAAGTGAGGATACACTCGACCCCTTCCACTCTTTCCGCCCGGGACGTATCCACCGAGCGAATCTTAGCGAAAGCATGAGGACTGCGTAAGATCTTCACTACCAAGGCATTGGCGGGAACCATATCTTCCGTATAAGAAGGTTTGCCGGTTGCCAGCGCCATGCCATCAATCTTTTTTGCGGCTTTGCCCACGCTTCTCATCGACCGTCCACCCCCAAGTATTTCTTTACCGCTCTGAGCTGACCCATGTAACCGGTGCAGCGGCAAAGATTCCCAGCCAGATAATGGTTAATTTCCTCATCGCCGCAGGTTTTCAGTTCCCGCGCCAGGGCCAAGACATTCATGATCAGTCCCGGACTGCAGAAGCCGCACTGCTCCGCACCTTCCGCGGTAAGGATTTCGGCAAACTTTGCCGCTTCTTTTGACACGCCCTCGAGGGTTGTCACGCTCTTCCCGTCAACTCTGAAAGAGAGGGTGGAACAAGACAGCACCGGCTTCCCCTCAACCCATACCGTGCATATGCCACAGTTTCCCGTGTCACAACCTGTTCTGACACTCAGCAAACCATGATTACGCAGCGTGTCGGCCAGCATCTCGTCTTTGGCCACCTCCCAGGAGACTTTCTTGCCGTTGACAACCGCATTTATGAGCATTGTTTCACCTCCGTGACCGCCCTCTTCACCAGTACCTGGCAGAGAGCGCGCCTGAATTCGGCCGTGGCCCGCATGTTGGTGCCGAAACTCAACTCCGCGCCGGCGAGGAGGGCTGCCGCCGAGGCGTTTGTCTCCGCGCCGCCTTCTTGACTCAAAAACTCCGAGGCGTTAACAGCCACGCGGGCTCTTTGCGGCCTCGCTCCCACCGCTACCAACCAGCGGCCCCCTAAACAGGAAACCGCAACATTCAAGACCGAAAAATCACTCGTCGTGTTCCGGAAGCTTTGATAGGCTGCCGCTCGGGCATCCAAGCCCAATGATATCTTCGTCAAAATATCTTTTTCATACGCCCCGCAAGCGAACTCAGCCAAAGGCATAGTGCCGCCGTGAAAGAGCGTCACTTCACAATCCAGAACTAGTAGGGCCGTAAGCAAATCGGAAAACCCCGAACGGGAGAAAACAGAACCACCCACTGTGGCTCCATTGCGAAACTGAACTCCGACAATATTCCGGACCGCCCGCGGCAGCAACCCCGAAAAGCTGGAGGCCAGCAGCGGGCTGGTTTCGATATCTCTCAAGGTCGTCATGGCGCCGATTTCCACCCGGTGGTCGGCCTCGCGAATAAAGTTTAAACCGAGTTTGGAAAGATCGATGGCCGTGCCCATCTTTTTCCGGCCCAAGCGTAAAAAAGCGCAACCGCCGAGGACCGTGTTGGACCTTCTGCTTATCAATGTTTCATAGGCTTGTTCGAACGTCTCAGGCTGCAATAAATCACGCGTGCTAAACATCCCGACTCCCCTTTCCGGCTTGTCCTTCCCGGCCGTCTTCGCCCGTGACGGCAAACGGAAACTCTCGGTTCTCTTGCATCTGCCTTATAAAAAGTAACCGGAAAACTGTGACGACAAACGGAAACTCCGGGTTCTCCTCCCTCGTTTGTGAAAGTGTGACTGCAATACACCGCGTACCATAGACCCGGATATTTGTATTATATACCGCGTGTCCGAACATTTTCAATAGCAATGCCGATAATGTTCGGTAAACATCCTCTGTTTGGCTGGTTGGACCCTGACCACCACCAAAAAAGCCAAGGCTCTTTTGCAAGATAGCCTTAGCCGTTCCGGTCTGCCGTTGATCAATCGGCACGCAGAGGATCTTCAGATAGGTGTTTTGGGATCGCCCTCCCCCAAGAGCACGCGCTCCCAATCCAGGATGGCGAGCAATACCCCGCCGCCGACCGAGCGCGCTTTATCGGAAATGGTCGTGCAGTATTCTTTCCGCCCGCGCGGATCGACATCGCCGACTTTCACATGGGCCCCCACAGGCGTCTCCGTCCTGAGCAGACCCCTAAGTGTGCCGTCCAGCGGAGAGGTAATCCTCTCCACCCCGGAGATGCCCCGGATTTCCGCCAAGACATCCCCTTGACTTACCGCGTCCCCGATGGAGCGCAGGGCTTTAAAGACCCCTGCCGCGGCCGAGTAGAGCACTCGCTCCCAGGTATAACCCGCTGTATTGCCCGGAATACCCGTGTTGGCTTCGGCCGGCCCCTGATAGATCACCCGACCCAGATTGTGCCCCCGATTCGTTTCCACTACCCGATCGACATCAACACCGGCGGTAAAACCCGGTCCCAATCCGATCGTCAGGGGCGCCATCTCCCGCTTGGTTCCCGTATTGCGTTTGGCTAAGATCGCGTCGACCAGTACATCGGGTCTGAGTTGGGACAAGCTGCGCAGGTCCGGATCGACGAGGACGGGAATCTCTCCCCGTTTCCAGGCTTCACCGCACTCAGCCGCCTGTTCAATCCTCCGGCCCCCAATTCCTTCGACCCGCCAGTATCCTTCGGCCATTACGGTACCGAAGCTCACCGGCCAGCGCACCATCAACGGCTTTTCCACTTCTGTCATGACAACCCGGTATCCCGCCCGGGTAAGAACCCAGCCAACACCGGACCCCAGTTCCCCCGCTCCCCTGATGAGAACGATCCGCCTTTCGGCCGCGCCACTCCCCATCATCATTTCCTCCCCCGCCCTTTCTTCATTGACATTCTTAATCCCGCAGGCGGGGCATTTAGCCGAGGGGACCCCTCGGCCGCGCGCCAACTCCCCTCCGCAATACGGGCCTTCTCCGGCTGGATCTTTCGGACCGCCAAGCGGTATAGACGTTCATATTCTTGCGGTGTATCAATGTCCGCGAAAAACTCTTCCGCTACCGGAAATACACTCCATTTGTCCCTGTGCCTGTTCAAGACTTTCTTGCCGCCCTCTTCCCCTGCCAGAGCCGCCAATTCCGGCAGATAGCGGCGGTGAAAGACAACGGGTGAGCCGGGGCCTCCCGCCAAGGGAACCAGGAAATCCGGTTCTGTCTCCAAAAAACAGGCTAGGAGCCGCGCCAGCGTCGCGTTCTCAAGTCCCACCTGATCCGCCGGCAGGAAGGAGACTCCCTTCACCGCTGCCGTCAACCCCCGCAATCCCTGCTTTATGGTCACGGACAAAGGCCGGGGGGCGGGGTCCAGGCACCAAACTCCCCCGTCCGCCAGAAACCGCCTCGAAAAACTGGCGGAGAGGTACCGTTCCATCGGCTCCCGGGCCACCACCAAAAGCTCGACCGGCTTTGCCGTCCGGTCCGCCCGTTCTTCCCGCAGACGCTCGCTCGACAACAGGACAGAACTCAAAGTGTGTTGCAGAACCGTCGAGTCTTCCCACGGCAGCGCCAGTTTGTCCTTTCCCATCCGTTTCGCCTGGCCGGACGCCATCACCACAAGTCGTACCACAAGGCTCTTCCTTCCTTCGCATCTCCCACAGCCAGCCGCAAGTGGCGTGGGCCGCCGGCCTGTCGCAGCCAATCCGGCTCAGTTCTGCCAAGGTCCTCTAAGCGTCCGAGAACAGCCTCTTCGCTCATCCCGTTCCCGGGCGCCTTGGGAAAGACCGGACCGTTTGAAAACACCACCCAAGCCATCTCCTGATATGAAGAGTTAAAAACCGGAGAAATCTTAAGATAGGCCCAGGTCTGCGCGGCCTTCCAAACCTCTCCGGACAAGGCGGGGAAGATCTCCGGCCGGTGGATATCCCCCTCCCGGATAAGATTTCCCCATAGCTCGGAACTGAAAACAAGAACAGCACATTCCGTGAAGAGGGGAATCTGCGGTTCATCGGTCCGCCACAATTTTAACTTTTTTCCCCGGGCGCCGTCACCTTCGATAACCCAGCGGGATTTGCCCCCTCCGGACCGACGCCGAGCGGCGATCGCCCGATCAACCGTGTGCACGCCGGGCCCGCGCCACTTGCCTTCATCCTCGAGGTACTCGGCATACCAGAAACAAGGCGATGCCGTCTCCTTTCCCGGCGGCACGTCCGCGCTCTGCCACGGGCTAAAGCGGCCATCCGGGAACACCTTGGTCGTGGTGGAGGCGATGACCGAAAAACCGCAGCGATCGATTTCTTCTGTGACTTGGCGGACAGCGGTCGTCTTTCCTCCCGCCCCAACAAAAGTTATCACTCCGGCCTTGTGGCACATCTCCCACAACCCTCCGGAACCTGTCGTCATCAGGCCGCTCCCTCCTCTCCCCACCCCTGTCCGAATTATGACCAAATTATATCCAGGATCCAAAAATATTACAACAGACCTTACGCCTCTCCTCGTATCCTTCCCGCGCCTTATGCCGAGCCGTTGTTACACATCCCCTCTTACTCCTATCCTCTCTTACTCTTCTCGCCTTCCGTGTCTTCTCGCCTACCCGCCTTACTTTGGGCTATAATAATGGGAAGGGGGGTTAGGGCGGCTGGACTGGCGACCCGCTCCGAGAAAGGTTCCCCATATCGATGGAGGTTGTGAGAGTTGAACAAGTACATCCTAATTGCCGATGATAACGACGGCATCCTGGAAATACTGAAATCTTACGTCGTCAAGGAGGGATACGCTCCGCTCGTCGCCCATAGTGGAGAGGAAGCCCTAAAAATGTTTTGGACATATTCCCCTGTTCTTCTCCTGCTGGACATTATGATGCCGGGCAAAGACGGTTTGCAAGTCTGCCGGGAAATCCGCCGCGCCTCTCATGTACCGGTGATCATGATCACGGCCAAAGGAGAAGATGCCGACCGGATCATGGGACTGGATACCGGGGCGGATGACTATGTCGTTAAGCCCTTCAGCCCGGGCGAAGTCATGGCCCGGATCCGCGCGGTTCTGAGGCGTATGGTTGTCGCCGAAGAGGAACAGAAAACCGTTCGCTATCCCGGGCTGGAGATTAACATCGACGATTATGAAGTGAAAATCGGGGAGCGTCCGGTCGCCCTGACCAAGAAAGAAATTGAAATCCTCTGGCTCTTGGCCTGTAATCCCGGCAGGGTATTTTCCCGGGAAAACCTTTTGACCAGAGTGTGGGGCCACGATTATTTTGGGGATGCCCGCAGCGTGGACACCCACATCAAACGGCTCAGAGCCAAAATTGAACTCCCGGGAAGTTCCGGCTGGGGGATTAAAACCATTTGGGGTGTGGGCTATAAGTTCGAGGTGAGCTATGCTTAAAAAGCGGATTGCCTTCAAATTAATGGCGGGTTTTGCCATGATTGTCTTGGTATCCATGCTTTCTATCGGGACCTTCTTTATCTTCATGTTCCGCGGCTATACTTTTCACACCAGTCAAGCCACCTTGCTGAACAGAGCGCACATCATCGCGAACCTGTTATCCGAAAATCAGAATAACATCGGCCCCATGCGTGGGTACGGCTTTGTCCGCTTTCTTGATGCCATGACGGAAGCCAAAGTGTGGATCACGGACAGCCATGGCCATCCCGCCTTGTTATCCGGCCCGGGTAGGGGTACGGGCTTCGGTATGGGCGGGGGATTGGGGAAGGGCAGAAGCCCGGGAGATCCGGTTAACAGCGGACCCCTGCCCGATTCCGCCCAGCAAGTTGTTCCACAGGTTCTGACGGGTAAGGATTCGGTCAGTGAAAGTTTCAGCACACTCTATCATGAATCAACCCTTACGGTGGGTGTTCCCGTACTTGGCCTAAATAAACAAGTCATCGGTACGGTGCTCTTGCTCGCCCCGGTGACTGGGATTACGGCAACTGTGAATAAAGCTATCGGCATCTTGGCCGTCAGCCTATTGGTCGCGCTCATACCGGCCTTCGGCCTGGGCATCTATTACGCCTTGCAGTTTACCCGTCCTTTGCGGGCCATGAACCGCACTGCCTTGGAAATGGCTCGCGGCAATTATGCGACCCGGGCCGGAATTGACCGGCAGGACGAAATAGGGCAGCTCGGCAACTCCTTGGACCTGCTGGCGGAAGAGCTGAGCCACACGGTCGATCAGCTCTTTCAGGAGAAGGGCAAAATGGCCGATATCATAGCCAGTATTTCGGAAGGAATCGTTGCTTTTGATTTAGACCTGAAGCCTTTAAACGTCAACTCCGCCTTACCGGAAATCATGCACCGGCCCCACCCCTACCCTTTAGACGAATTGGAACATGACCTGGCCGGATTAGGGATAATGGCTGAACTGCAGCAGGTTACGCAAGACAAAAAAATAATTGCGATAACTAAAGACTGGCTGGACAAAAAACTCAAGTTCATACTCTCGCCCATTATAGATAAAAACGGGAATGTCAGCGGAAGCGTGGCCCTGGTGCAGGATATCAGTGAAAGTGAACGGCTGGAAGAGTTGCGCAAAGATTTCATTGCCAACGTCTCCCATGAATTCCGCACGCCGCTCACGGTCATCAAAGGTTCCCTGGAAGCTATTATGGACGGTGCTGTTGACCGGCCCGGCGATATTGAACGGTGTTGCGAACGGATGCTAGGGGAAACCCGCAGCTTGGAAAGGCTCGTCACGGACTTGCTGGATCTATCGAGACTCCAAGCCGGTAAGCTCTCACTCAACAAAGAACCCGTTCACCTCCCCACTCTGCTGGCAGATACCGTGAAAAGCCTGCAGACCGTCGCGGATAAGAAGGGAGTCCGTATCAACTATGACCCGGTTCCGGGCATTCCCCCGCTGGCGGGGGATTACGATCGTCTGAGGCAGCTTTTCGTCATCTTCCTGGACAATGCGATGAAGTACTCGCCGGCGCAAACAGTGGTTACCGTCGAAGTCATAGCCGGGAAAACCTTGGACGTCTTCATTCGCGATCAGGGCCGCGGGATAGCTCCGGAGAGTTTGCCTTATATCTGGGATCGGTTTTACAAAGCGGATAAGTCGCGTCGGAGCACCGGCACCGGCTTGGGGCTGGCCATTGCCAAACACTTGGTAGAATTGCATAAGGGACAGGTTTCTCTGCAGAGTGAACTTGGCCAAGGCACTGTGGTTAAAGTGAGCCTGCCCTATTCATGATTGCCTATTTCCCAAGAACTTCAGACAGCCATCGGTGTCTTTGAAACGGCCGGGTAGAATTGTTACGGCAGCCTGGACGGCGCAAGCTAAGCGAACCGTTTGAGCAAAGGCGCGACTCTCCAGTGGAGAGTCGCGCCCAAGCCCCTAACCGCAAGATGCCTATTACACCACTGAGAACAGAGCCTTTTGCCCAGCCTCAGTTCAGATCTTTCCGCTCCCCGGTGACGATATAAATGACATGTTCGCCGATATTCGTCGCATGGTCGGCAATCCGCTCGATATAGCGGGCCACGAAAGAAAGGTACATCCCCTGAGTCGTCATGCTCAAATCCCCGGCCATCAAAGTGATGAGGTCTTTGATCACGGTATTGTATAAATGGTCGACCTCATCGTCCATGACGGCGAGTTCGGCCGCCAGAGCGACATCTTCCTTCCCATAAGCTTCAAGTCCCTGATGAATCATACGGATCGCCAAATCCGCCATGCGCGGGATGTCAATCAAGGGTTTCATCAGGGGACCCTCAATGCGCTTGACCACTTTGGCCACGTCGACGGCCAAGTCCGCCATTCTCTCCAGATCGGTGGAAATTTTCATAGCGGAAACGATCTTGCGAATATCACTGGCCACCGGCTGCTGGGTCACAATCAAGCGGACACAAGCCTCATTCACCTGAGTCTCCAAGCTGTTCACCCTTTGATCAGCCAGAATCCACCGCTCCGCTTCTTCCTGATCAAGATCCTTTAAGCTGCGGATGGCGCCCTCCAGCATCCGGTCCACTTCCTGCTCCATCTGTCCGAGCAGCGAAATCAAGTTCACTAAACCCTCGGTTAAAGGCTGACGCATAACAATCCCTCCCTTGTTCATCCAAATCGCCCGGTAATGTAATCCTCTGTGCGCTTGTCTTTCGGTTTCGTAAAGATCTCAGAGGTCGGGCCGAATTCCACCAGTTCCCCGTTGAGGAAAAAGGCGGTGAAGTCCGCAATCCGGGCCGCCTGCTGCATGTTATGCGTCACGATAACAATGGTGTACGTTTTCTTCAAGGCAGTTACCAGTTCTTCGATTCTCTGAGTCGCGATGGGGTCCAAAGCCGAAGCCGGTTCATCCATGAGGAGCACGGAGGGCTCCACGGCCAAAGCCCTGGCAATACATAAGCGCTGCTGTTGTCCGCCGGATAAACTGACCCCGGAATAGTTTAAGCGGTCATGTACCTCATCCCACAAAGCCGCCATCCGCAGACTTTTTTCCGCCGCCGCCCGCAGCTTTGCTTTCCGACGCTCTCCGTTCAGTCTCAAACCGGCAACGACATTCTCATAAATGCTCATCGAAGGAAAGGGATTCGGCTTTTGGAAGACCATGCCTACCGTCTTGCGCAAAAAGACCGGATGCTGATCATAAATACTCTTGCCGTCCAACAGGATATCCCCGCTCACTTTCGCTCCCGGCAAAGTGTCGTGCATGCGGTTCAGGCAACGTATAAACGTCGATTTACCGCAACCCGAGGGTCCGATAATGGCGGTAACCTGCTTTTCTGGAATTTCGGCCGTGATCCCCAAAAGAGCTTTCTGCGCCCCGTACCAGGCCTCAAGGTTGCGTACACTTAAATTTCCCATGCCGAAGCTCTCCTTTTCCTAGTTCTTGCCCATGCGCGTACGAAAAGCCAGCCGGGCGACGACATTCAAAACGATCACGATGAATACCAGGACCAGCGCCCCCGCCCAAGCCTGCTTGTGCCATTGATCGTACGGGGATATGGCGTAAAAGTAGATGTTGAGCGGAAGAGTAGCAATCGGCTCATTGAGCGAATGCGCGTAGTAGAGGTTGCCAAGCGCAGTAAAGAGCAGCGGGGCCGTCTCCCCGGAGATCCTGGCTACCGCCAGCAAGGCCCCGGTCAAGATCCCTTTGGCTGCCGTCGGCAGGACGATACTCAGGATAGTCCGCCATTTCGGAATACCCAAGGCATCACCCGCCTCGCGAATGGTGTGAGGCACGAGTCTAAGCATTTCTTCCGTCGCGCGGATGACGCTGGGGATCATGATGACAGCCAGAGCAACTCCTCCCGAAAAGGCCGAGAAATGCTTGGTCCGGACGACGATAGCCGCATAGACCACGATACCGACAATTATGGAAGGAATCCCTGTTAACACATCGCTGGTAAAACGCACAAGCGTGCTGAACCAACTGCGGCGGTCATATTCACTGAGATAAATCGCGGCCAGGATGCCGATGGGAATCCCCATTACACTGGCAAGAGCGACGACGATTAAGGTGCCGATGATGGCATTGGCCATTCCGCCTCCGACACCCATCATGCCCGGCAGTTCCGTGAAAAAGGCTAAGTTCAGTGATGTCAGGCCGTTTTTGAGAACATAACCGAGTACGGCAAACAGCGGCACCACCGCAATCACAGCGGCCAGGGAAAAGACACCCATCATCAAGGCATTCAGCAAGTTCCGTTTCGTATACATTATACCAAATGCCCTCCTTTCGGTCCCCGGGCAACCGACCAGACGAGCAGGCGGGCAAAGATATTCAACAGCAAGGTGATAGCAAAAAGGATAAGCCCGACCTCCATCAAGGCGCTTAAGTACAGACCATAGGTTGCTTCCGTAAACTCATTGGCAATGACGGCCGCCATGGAATAGGCCGTCGAAAAAAGCGACGGGGAAATGTTCGGCATATTGCCGATGACCATCGTCACCGCCATCGTTTCACCCAAAGCGCGTCCCAAGCCGAGAATCACACTGCCGATAATACCGGATTTAGCATAAGCAAGTACCCCGATCCGGATCATTTCCCATTTCGTCGCGCCCAAAGCCAGGGCTGCTTCGCGCTGCACAGTGGGCACAGCGGTCATGACCTCCCGCGAGATCGAGGCGATCGTCGGCAGAATCATAATCGCCAAGATGAGCCCGCCGTTGAGCAAATCCACTCCGACAGGAGCCCCGTGAAACAACGGTATAAAGCCCAGCCGCCTGCCCAACCAGGGTTCCACGACTTTGCCCAGGAAGGGGGCCAGGACAAAAATTCCCCAGAGCCCCAAAACCACGCTGGGAATAGCCGCTAAGAGTTCGACCAAGAAACCGACCACACTGCGCACTGTCGCCGGAGCCATTTCACTGAGGAAAATGGCCACTCCCAGCCCGATCGGGCCGGCGATAACCAAGGCTACAATGGATGTGACCAAAGTCCCGTAAATAAAGGGCAGAGCGCCGAAAATTCTGTGCACAGGATCCCACACCCGGCCTCCCAGAAAGGCCCAGCCGAATTGATGCAGGCTTTGCCGGGAGGAGACAAACATTTCCCAACCCAACCAAATCATAATACCCACCACCAGGACGGCAGTCAAGCCGCTGGCGGAACGCAATATCCGGTCGCCCCACGAAGCCCGTGGCCGTTTCTTTTTCATAGACATCTCCCTCCGCATCCCTTCCCTCATGATGCCAATCATCATTATGCCAAGCAGCGGAAAGAGCCCAGCATGAGGCTGAGCTTTTTTCCGCGATCACTCGATCTTTCGTGACTTCCTAGCGTGCGCGCAACCGGCATTTTATTACTTCAAAAGCGGCTGCCCATTATAGGTAATCGTTTTTAACATATCGATTTCGCGTTTGGTCAAGTTATCGGGAAGGGGAACATACTGGAGAGAAGGGGCAAGCGACTGCCCTTTGGTGAAGTCCCATTTCAGGAAGTTAACCAAAGCCTCTCCTTTGGCTTTGTCAGTCTGTTTCTGATAAACCAGGGCCCAGGAAAATCCCGAAATCGGATAAGCCGCGTCTCCGGGAGCGTTGACGATGTTGACGCGCATGTCCTCGGGGATTGTGAAAGCGGCGGCATCCGCGGCGGCTCCCTCCAACGAAGGCAGAACCCATTTACCCGCTTTATTATGCATATAGGCATAAGGAATATTGTTTTCCAGGGCATAAGCCAACTCAATATAGCCAATCGCACCGGTCGTGTTCTTTACGGCCCCTGCCACACCGGGATTTCCTTTTTCACCGATGACTTTGCCGGTCGGGTTCGGCCAGTTCACTGAGATGCCTTTGCCTACCTTGCTGGCCCATTCCGGGCTGACGGAGGCAAGATAGTGGGTAAAGATGGATGTGGTGCCGCTTCCCTCCGCGCGGTGTACCGGTACGATGGCCAAATTGGGGAATTTCACACCCGGATTGTCCTTGGCCAATTTGGGATCGTTCCAGTTGGAGATCTTGCCGAGGTAAATATCCGCCAGGGTATCCGGACTAATCTTAATGTGCTGCGGCAGACCCGGTACATTATAGGAAATCGTCACCGATCCCAAAGCGATGGGCAATTCGAGAATCGTGCCGCCTTGGGCTTTGGCCAAATCCGCGTCACTCATGAAAGCGTCACTGGCGCCAAAATCAAGCAGCTGTTTCTGCAACTGGGCGATACCGAAGCCGCTCCCGCCCCCTTGCACGCTGATTTTGACATTGGGGTTCTCTTCTTGGTATTTAGCAACCTGTCTTGTCAGCAGCGGCTGCACAAAGGTACTCCCTGCCTCCGTAAGACTCACTGGTCCGGAGTTGGCCTTCTGACCCGACGCTTGCGCCGAATTCGGGGCCGCGGTTCCGCAGCCCGTAATCGAAACTGCCAAAATCCCCGTCACGATCGCCGTGAGAACCTTACCTTTCCTGCCAATCACTGAAACTTCCCCCTTCACTTATTAGGTACCTTCACTTGCCGGTTATACCGGAACTACGGCACGTACATTTATCATGCCAGGCGTAATATAACATGCAAAAGTAAAGCCACAATTGATCCAAAGTTAAGTTTGTGTAAACAAAGCCCTCCGCTGTAAAAATCTATCCCAGTTTTGTCTCAGCTTACAATCATTTTACAAGGCCGTAACCCGCTCCCGCTCCGCAGTCGCTAGAATGGGTGTGAGAACCGCTCTGCCTCAGAGTAAGGGAGGGATAAATATGATCATGGCACATGTGAGCCTGGCGGACTGTTTCACCCTTCTTCTTTTGGCCGCGAGCTTCGTCTTAACCGAGATGTTCCTCAGCGGCGAGTTGCGCCGCCCTCGAAAAAACGAAGACCGAAAATCTGCCTCAAGATAAGGCCGGATAATTCCGGGTACCATGCAGGCCCTTCGCCGTC
Source organism: Peptococcaceae bacterium CEB3 (assembly GCA_001029295.1). Taxonomy (GTDB): domain Bacteria; phylum Bacillota; class Desulfitobacteriia; order Desulfitobacteriales; family Desulfitobacteriaceae; genus Acididesulfobacillus. The sequence continues at coordinate 101,681 of LDXJ01000058.1, forward strand.
AGCGCTCCTCTTTTCGGCCCCGATCTCTCCGAAACATTACACCTGATCGGTCTTTGAGCGTTCCCATCGCCTACCGGACTTCAAAACAGTGAAAGACCGGCCGCTTCATTCCGTCTAACATCCGGCCAGAGATTGGTCTAATCTCGCCAGGGCTCCGAATATGTGTTCAACCGGATCTTCATCGTCCGGAAACCTTCTAAAGTCCAGCTCCAAATTATAGATCCCTTGGTATTCAACCTCCCTCAGGGCTTCGACATATTCTTCCAAAGGCAGGCTCTCCCTGGGCCCCAAGGGACCATGCGTTCCCTTCGCCCCTATACCGTGAATATGCGTGTGCACGGTATGTTCAAGAAAACCCCTTGCGGGTAATACCAGCCCGACAGGGTTTTGCAAAGAACTCCCGGCTTTGAGTACATTGGCATAATAATGCCCCATATCCCAAGTAATGCCGACGTAAGGGCTGTTCACCTCTCTGACCATTCCGAGCAGGTCCTCAACCCCAGCCGCGGGATCCCCCTTTCCGACTCGGCGGCGGGTAAGTTCCAAGGCGAACCGGAGAGGAACTTCCCCGGATTCAGCCAGGGAAGCCCATGAGCGCAGCAAACTCACGGACCTTTCTTTCAATTCTTCTACCTTATCCTGGTCTCCCGTATAAGCGTGAATCACCATGATGATATCCTTCTGATGAGCGGCGGAATACTTGATTAATTCCTTAACCGGCGGGTAAACCTCGGAAAACTCCCGGCTTCCGCCTTCCCCTTCCGTGTCAGCCCCGCCGTGGACGCTGACTTCCAGCCCGGCTTGCCACACCGTTTCCACCAAGCGCGCACCGAGATCCTCCCGGGCGCTTTGCGGCAAATTCCGAATTTCGATCGAACTGACCCCGCGTGCTTTAAGCTCCTTTAAGAGCTCCCGAGTATTGCCGAAGCGAGCATGCACCGCGGCTCCGAGTATACTTTCCGGCCGACCGAGCAGCATCCCCGGCGAGAGTGAAAAACCCAGTTTCTTCATGGTCGCGTCCTTTCCTTGATCCCATCGCCAGACTCCCAATTCTGCAAGTGGGAACAGTTCCCCGTACACTCCTGTCCCTTAAGCGTGAGAAACTTCGTCGTGTAAGGGCCGATTGTTTCGCAAACGGTTAACCGCCCCCACCGGTCCCCTAAGCCCTGCCGCCGATATGGAAGCCGACCAGTCCCGCCACCGTGACGGTCAACAGGGCTAAGGCCCCCCAGGCGAAGCGATCAAGATCATTCAATTCATGCTCCCGCAGGGTAGTTCTGGCCTGGTGCGAGCCGAAGGCACGGGCATCGGCCACCATAGCCATAACCGAGGTCGTTCTTAAAGATCCTACCAGCAAAGCCGCACTAAGCGCCGGAATGCTGGCCAGAACGCGTCTGAGATAACCCGGCCACTCGCCTGGCTCCCTCCAGCCGGGCGCTTTAAGGCTGTACCCGCGCACCTCCATCGCCTTTTGCAGTAAGGCGACGCGTTCAAACATCTGCGGAACGAAACGCAGAGCAACCGTAAAGGCGAAGCCCGCAACCGGGGGCAAGTGAAATTTGGCAAAGGCCCAGATGATGTCCGAGGGTTTGGTCGAGAGCAGGACAATTAAGGAAGCCGAAGCAGGGACCAGCATCCGGCCCGCCTCGTGCGACCCATGCACAAGCCCTGCCCCGGACAGTCCGGGAGTTCCGAACCAACGGATCGTCCAAGGGAAAGCAAAGAGGAGATGGCTTCCTCCGGGTATAACATAAAACAAGCCCTGCGACCAAATCATGCCGATGACGGGAGTGAAGGCCATGGTCAAGGTCACACGCACCCGGTTGCGGCAAGGCCGCAAGAGTATCCAGGGAATCAGGGTCAAACCCAAAAGCGCCAAAACATAATTCCAGTTCAGCACGACAGAGAGAATCCCGATCACCACAGGATAAATAATTTTAAACCGGGGGTCCAAGCGATGAATGGGCGTCTCTTTCGGTTCATAGGAAAACAAATGACGCAAACCTCGAAAACCCACCAACTTGACAAAGACTATCGGCAGGATGAGAGGGACGACAAACATGAGCAGGTACCCCACAAGCGTCCGTCCTAAAATCGTCTGGGTAAAAAAGCTCAACACTCACACGGCCTCCTTTGCCTTGATGGCGGAGAGAAACTCCTCCACACTCAGACACACGGATTTTGTACCTCCATCCATCAGCGCCAAATGCAACCGAGCAACGGCAGGCGGCATAATCCCGCAGCGGGCCAGTTCTTCCTGCCGGGCGAAGACGACTTCCGGCCTGCCGGACAGGCGAAGCTCCCCTTCATCCAAGACCAGAACCCGCCCCGCGTATGCGGCCACCGCCCTCATGTCATGGGTAATCATTAGATAAGTAAGTCCGAATTCGCGGCGAAGCCCTTCGAGAAAGCTGAGGAACTGCCGGGCATGCCCTTCGTCCTGCCCTGTCGTCGGTTCGTCAAGAATCAGGGCCCGGGGAGAAACGGCCAGAAGCACTCCGAGCGCGAGGCGCTTGCGCTGCCCGTGGCTTAGTTGAAACGGGTTCGCCTGCCTCCGGTCCGCCAGATCCACTATTTCCAACAATTCCTCAATCGTATGCCCGCACTCGCGCAATCCCCCCCGGCGATGACGCAGGCCGAATTCAAATTCCTTTTCCACACTTGAGCCGAACAACATATTGTCCGCCGACTGAAACAAGTATCCGATTGTGCCCGCCTGCTTCGAGATGTCCCCGGGACAAACGGGGTGGCCCAGGCAGGAAACCCTGCCGCCGCTCGGTTCTTGAAAACCCATGACCAGGGATGCCAAGGAGGTCTTGCCCGAACCGTTGGCTCCGATTAAGGCCGCCCATTCACCGGCGGCGATATCAATATTAATATCGCGCAGCACCCGGACCTCTCCAAAGGCCAGATGAACCCCTTCCCAGTTCAGAATACTATCTCCTTCGTATTCACGCCCATAACGGTCTTTATCATGCCGGATCAGGGCGTCACGGTAACGGGTGCCGAGCAAAGCCCGGCTCACCTCCTCCACGGAAAGCGGGGTAGAGTCCCCAAAAACCTCCGGTAAAGCCCTGGCCACCCGTACCATATCCGGCACGGTCACCCCCAGGGAATCCCACAGTCCCAAATTCGCAAAGGCCCCGCGCGGCGGGCGGTCAAGGATGATCTGGCCTTGACCCATGAGCAGTACCCTATCCACCCAGGGAATAACCTCGTCAATCTTGTGTTCCACCAGGATAACCGTCAGGCCCTCTCTGTGATTCAGCTCTTGCAGTACCTGCAATACCTCCCGGGTTCCTACCGGATCGAGGTCTGAGGTCGGTTCGTCGAGCACCAGTACCTCCGGCCTCATAGCCAACATGGCCGCTATGGCCACGCGTTGCTTCTGTCCGCCGGACAGAGAAAAGATCGATCGCTGGCGAAAATTCTCCATACCGGTCTGGCGTAGAGCCCAGGCAACCCGCCTCTCAATTTCTTCGCGAGCCAGGCACAGGTTCTCCGGACCGAAGGCGACTTCCGATTCGACATCGAGTTCGATCAGTTGATTATCCGGATTCTGAAACACCATGCCAATCCTCTGGGATATTTCATGGAGCGGCATCTCACTCAGTTTCCGGGAGCCAAAATACACGGCTCCCTCCAGATATCCGGGAATGCGAGTGGGAATAAACCCGGCCAGGGTAAGGGCCAAAGTGGATTTTCCGCAACCTGAGGCACCCGCCACGAGCACGAACTCGCCGGGGACTATTTTGAAGTCAAGAGACCGGAGAACCGGCTCGTCACAATCCGGATAAGAAAAGCTGAGACGATCGACGTGTATGTCCGGCATCTTCACACACCCTTATCGGCTTCATCCGGTTTTTTGGCCATTAAGAAACTCACCACAGTGACCAGCAGTAAGAGACCGGCCGCGACCATAAGCGTTCCACCGTCAGAGAGGTTGAAACTGTTGACATCTTTCGGCTTGTAGTGCGTCGCCATCATGTACACACCGTCCAGCCCGACTAAAACGGTAAGGGCCGCGCTTAGAATTGCAATGCGTTTCATCGGCTTCATCCTTTCTCCGCTGACGCTTTAAGACGCTTGCCCGACCCGGCAAGCGGATTGACGGATTTGGCCACCCTGATGGCCAAAGGCGCTGAAATGCCGGCTTCCAGTCCGTTGCCAATTAAATTGAAAAGGGAATACCAAAAGACATAGCCAAAAGTAAATTTGGCGCCCGCTAAGAACGGCAGCAGGAAGATGCTCATCACCGTAGTAGCCGGCACCGCCCGCAGGGCCCCCATGATGAGGCCGTCCAGGAAGAAATTGGACCCGGCTGTGAAAACCTTTCCCCTGCGTAAAACCATAAACAGGTCAAGGAACACCCCCTGCATTATACCGTAGGGCCAAAACAGGATGCTCGCCTCGGTTCCGCCATAGAGCAATTGCATCAGCAAGAAGTTAAGGAAAACCATGGCCGTGGCCGCTCCGGGCTTTCTGATGACGGCCACACCCACCATAAGAAGGAACATATAAGGGAGATCGTTCAAGGCGAAGGCATGTCCAAACGGTATGAGCTGAATGATAGGAGTGATAAATTGGTCCCCAATCAGATTATCATAGACTTCGAGAAGCACACCCATGATGGCGACCATTAGAATGTCTTGAGTAGTCCAGCCTTGTAAAAAGCCCAGTTTCTTTGGCCTTTTCCAAATGAAATACAGACTGGCGAGACAGACTGCCCAAATACAAATGTATGCCACCACATTGACGGCGAAGGGGAACTGAATGGTCGTCGTTCCAATCCAAGATTTAGGGATCAGGCTTTGAATCATTTTCTGGCCTCCTCTTTCCATGCCTTAAAATTTTTTCGCGGCTATCTGTTCATTTCAATCGTGAGATACCCACTTCCACAAGCGGGAGTGGTCTCCCATACTCTGCATACTCTAACTTTGCTCTGTCATGGCCTCATCCTTTCCGCTTAACTCACCTGGCGCATGCGCTTACGCTTGCGATTATAAAGGGTTTGTGTAAAGCGCCGCAGTGATTACCGTCCCACTCGGGTAAACAAAACGCAAAATTCCTGTAAAATCTCACAGGCTTTCCATTCGTAACGGTTTGCTAAGCAGAGAAGTAGAGTGAAAACGCAACAATCGGTGAAATCGGGCAGATGCCAATTCTCGACAAAAAAACCGCCCGAATAAAAAAGCCATTGCCGGGCAAGACCCCCGGCAACAGCTCGGCCTAACTACTAAATTCCTGAATCCGCTAACTCCTAGATCCTCAAACTCCCTGATCCGTTAAATCCCAGATCCCACAAGCCATAACTCCGTAAGCCTTAAATCATTAGATCCTCAAGTTCCTGAGTCTTTAAATCCCGTAACTGTCCACACCCGCCGTCGAACCCGCGACAACGATAAGAGAGTTTAGCCCCGAACTTCTTCGCTGAGCACAGCCCCCGGGCGCACGGCTCACTCAGAGCAACTCCGCGGCCCAACTGGCGAGTTCACTCCGCTCTCCCTGCACCAGATAGACTTGAGCATAGAAAGGTTTCCCTTGCATACGTGAAGCGACATGAGCCAACCCGTTGCTTTGCCTATCCAAGTAGGGATGATCGATCTGCTCCTGGTCCCCGCAAAGCACGATTTTCGTTCCTTCCCCCGCCCGGGTGATGATCGTCTTGACCTCATGCACGGAAAGGTTTTGGGCTTCGTCGATAATCATAAACTGGTTGGGGATGCTTCTGCCCCGGATGTAGGTAAGCACTTCGATCTCCAGTTGGTTTTTCCTTTTCAGCAGGTCTATGGCGCTCTCCACGACTGCCGAGCCGTTTTCGTAGTCCCTGTCTTTGTCCCTGTCTTTGTCCCTCTCTCTCTCCCGTTCACGTTTCGGACGCAGGAGAAACTCAAGATTGTCATAAATGGGCTGCATATAAGGGCGGACTTTCTGTTCTTTCTCCCCGGGGAGATAACCGATGTCTTTGCCGAAAGGGACGATGGGGCGGGCACAGAGAACACCGGCATAAACACCGGCTTGTACGGTCTGCTCCAAGCCGCTGGCCAAGGCCAGCAAGGTTTTGCCTGTTCCGGCCGGACCGATGAGACTGACCAATCTAATCTCCGGATTATTCAACACCTGCAGGGCCCAATTCTGTTCCAAGTTTTTGGGGAAAATACCCCAGGTCACCCGCTTATGCTCCTGGACATAGACCAGTTCCGTACCGTTGGGGGATGAGACGAGCGGCAGAATGTGCCCGTCGGTCGTGACCCCCTTGACGCAGGCATTCACCGGCAGGGCCGTCTCCATGCCTAACCTCTCCTCCGCCAGAAGCCTGTTGGCCTCCGCGTCCCCGAGGGGCAGAGATAAAGCCGCCTCGGACGCCGCCGGGAGATTGACTTTGTCATTATAATAATCCTGGGTCTCCACCCCCAAGGCGTCCCCCTTGACGCGCATGGCAATGTCCTTCGTGACCAAAACGACGGGTTGCTGCCTTTCGGCTGCCAGATTGACACAAACCGTAAGTATCCTGTTATCGGTCAGAGCGGGATCGGACAACAACGGCAGCAGAGGCTCAGTCGTGTGATTGAGCTCGATCCGCAGCTTTCCCCCTCCGTCCAAGGGCACCCCGTCGGCTAATTGCCCCTTGTCCCTCAGTTGGTCCAGCGTGCGGATCACCTCCCGAGCCGCCTGGCCGATACTGTCCGGCGATCGTTTCGTGCTCTCGACCTCTTCCAGGACGGCGTAAGGGATGACCACTTCATTCTCTTCAAACCGGAAAATGGCCTTGGGATCATGCAAGAGAACACTGGTGTCCAAGACATATGCTTTTTCCAAAAACAGACACTTCCTTTATCTTTTTACACTATTTTAATGTATTCGGGGCAAAAACCTAACATGAAAATTGTATACTTACTAATATAAAAAACTGGCGGAAAGGAGAACACCCTGTGAGAAAAATGGAAGAGATTATCGAAGAGATCCTGACTTCAGTCGGTTTGGAATCCCTCGAAACGCCGGACCGCTCGGCGTCGGAATCGGGGATAAAGAGGATAAAGAAAAACACCGGTCCGGCGCTTGTCCAAATGCGGCAAGACTCATTCACACGGCGAGACCCTTTCACACTAAGGGCGGGTTCCTGAACTCAACAGGTCCCGCCCTTTGCCGTGCGGCGGAAGCACGGCCCCATCATACAAATAAATTGTTAGCCCGGTTTAACAACCAGGTTAAATATTCGTTAAACTTCCCCCGTCGGCGGACCGAACGACTTTCTACGTCTCTCCTGCCGAAGGCCTCGACGATCATCGCCTCTCAGCCACCGTCAGATAGACCCTGGCCTCGTACGGGCGCAGATGAAAAGGTTTTTCCACTGTCCTCTCCCCGCCCGGATAGTTGCTCAGAACGAGTCGCAGACTGGCCGGCAACTGGCCCGGAGCCGCCACGAAAGTTTGCTGGTCTGGCGTAAAGTTCAGCACTGTCAATACCCAAAGGTCGTCCAGCCGACGCACAAAGGCGTAAGTCGTCTCGTCTTCGGGGTTTAAAACAGTGTAGTCGCCGTAGACAAGGACTAAGTTTTCTTTACGCAGTCGAATCAGCGCCCGGTAATAATTCAAGACTGAATGGGCATCTGCCCTCTGTTTTTCCACATTTACGGTCCGATAGTTGGGATTCACCGGCAGCCACGGTGGGCGGATTGAAAAGCCCCCGTTGGGAGCGCCAGTCCACTGCATAGGGGTTCTCGCGTTATCCCGCCCCTTGGCGTGGATGCTCCGCATAATCTCCGCCACAGAACGCTCCCCCTTGGCGATTTGCTCTTTGTACCAATTGAGAGTCTCAATATCCCGGTAGTCCTCAATACTGTCAAAGCAGACGTTTGTCATGCCAATCTCTTCACCCTGGTAAATGAAAGGCGTACCCTGCAGCGTGTGCAAGAGTGTGGCCAGCATTTTCGCAGATTCCACGCGATACTTCCCATCGTCGCCAAAGCGAGATACCTGCCGCGGCTGGTCGTGATTGCTGAGGTAGAGAGTGTTCCAGCCATGGCCGTAAAGTTCCGTTTGCCAACGGCTGGAAATCCGTTTAAATTCGCTGACTTTCCAGTCCTTAAGATCCCACTTGCCGTCGGTTCCGGCATCAATTCCCATCAACTCGAACTGAAAGACCATGCTCAACTCACCCCGGGTAAATCCGGTATATTCCAGGGCCTGCTCGGGTGTGACAGACAAAGTTTCCCCGACGGTCATTACGTCATAGTGAGACAGGACCTCCGCCTGCATATCCTGTAAATATTCGTGCACATGCGGTCCATTCAGGAAAAAAGGTCCTCCCCACTCCAGTTCTCCCTTTCCGGGAGCATCCGGCAGCCCCGGAACCTTGGAAATACAACCGATGACATCCATCCGGAATCCGTCAACACCTTTGTCAAGCCACCAGCGCATCATCTCATAGATCTCTGTTCTCACCCGCGGATTGTCCCAATTGAGGTCAGGCTGTTTTGTCGAGAAGAGGTGCAGGTAGTATTCACCCGTTCTCTCGTCCAAGGTCCAAGCCGGGCCCCCGAAAAACGAAGACCAATTATTGGGCTTTGCTCGCCAAATATAATAATCCCGATAGGCATTGTCCCTGGTCTCCCGCGAGCGGCGAAACCACTCGTGTTCATCTGACGTATGATTCACCACTAGATCCATAATGAGCCTCATCCCGCGTTGGTGCAGGCCGGACAACAGTTGATCAAAATCCGCCATCGTTCCAAGTTCCGGATTAAGCGAGCGATAGTCACTAATGTCATACCCCATGTCGTCATTCGGCGACTTGTAGATAGGACTGAGCCAAACTACCTCGACTCCCAACCACTTCAGGTAATCCAGCTTGGACAGGATCCCTTTTAAGTCGCCAATGCCATCACCATTACCATCCATAAAACTCCTGGGGTAGATTTGATACACTACCGCTTCTTTCCACCAAATTCTGTCTTTCATTTTCATACCACATCATACCCCACTTGTGTTAACTATTTTAGTCCGCCTTCCCATAGGGAACAAAGACCATGGACCACACCTCAAACGAAGGTACAGTCAGATAAATTCCCCGGCCCCTGACATGAGGCTTCCAGGTCCACTCCGCTTTCCTCCAAATCGCTTCTTCCGCCCGTTGCACCCAGACATCTTCTACCGGATGATTCCACTCTATGGTCACAGCTAACGGCGGCGTCGCCTGGAATGGCTCGTCGTGAATAGAATTCCACTCCTCATGCTCAACCCAGAGCAGGTTCACCAGGTGAACAACGAATCCCTGCCGGGTTGTGGTCACGTGAACCCACACTTTTCCCATTTCCGGCTCGACCGAGACAGCGGCCCCGTCGATGAGAACCTGATCATTGATTCCCCCGACAAAACTCCAGCTCACATCAACAACATCAGCCGCAGAAAGTAAATCCGCATCCGCCGTTATCATATCATACATGGCTCGAAGCGGCTCGGCCAATTCAGAAATCATGGGCACGTAATCCGGATAGTAGGCTTCTGTCAGTATTCCACCCGCTTCGCCCAGCACCAGATGATAGCCCCCGCTCGCAGCGATGACAGCAGTGACGAGCAGTGCGCTTCTCGCAGCCGCAAAAGGATCTGCGTCCTTTTTTTCCCGGAAGGGCTTAAGATAGGCGGCCAGGATCACCTGTTTGCGACTCGCGACAGACGCCCGGATTCGCGTCACCAGTTCCAGCAGGTGGCGATAGCGCACCATCGGCGGCCAAACCTCCACATAGATGGCATCCTGAGCGGATGTATTCACGGAATGGACCGGATAACCGGATACCGCGTTGAAAATCAGTCCGACACCGTCACCCAGCCGCTCCCGGCAGGCATTAATAAAAGACGAATAGGCGTTATCCAGCCACAGAGCAGAACCATCCAACCTCCGCGCAGATTTCGGGTAACCATACTGATCCAGATGCAGACCATCAAAGCCGAACTCGATCACCCGGGCAAATTCCTCCAAGATGTGGCTGCGCCAGCCGGAACCCTCAGAGATGTCCATCAAATAAAAAATGTCTATCAGAGAGTATTGTACCCCTTGGTTGTCGTAGAGTCCCTCTTCCGGATGGGTCACCGCATAGTCCGACAAGGACGCATAGACGGCCGCATACCCCATGGGAGCAGAACCGATCTCTTTCATCGCTTGGATGCGTGACAAGATCCCTGTTGCAGTCAATCTGCGGCCCATTGGGTCGATAAACTCAGGAGACTTCGGCACCAATGCGTCGTGGCGTTCCATCCAGTCATAGAATTGTACGACATTGAGGTGAAATTTACGGAAGAAAGTCTGAATTTCATCGTAAGTGTTTTGTGGCTGAAAATCGCACAAAAAGCCATAGCGCGGTGCTTCCCGCCAGTGTTCCTTGACGTCGAAGGCCGTCCTCAAGGTGATGACGCCGGAGTCGACCTCCAAGTTCGCGACCACTCTATAACCGCCCTCGGCAAAAATACCCAAGTCGAAGCCTCCGACGCTATCCAGAATCTGTCTCAAGCGGGCTGTGCTCGTTCTTAGCAAGCGATGATGGTGAAATACGCGGATTTCGACGGGGACCTCACCCTTGCCGTCATCCGAGGCCACTATCAGGATTTGGACCCGCTCGCCCGGTCTAAACTGAGACTTTGTCGGGTACAGATCAAAACTAATTCCTGCCGTCAATAGAATCACCCCTTGACCGCGCCCGCCATCAGGCCTCTGATAATGTGCCGCTGAAAGACGATAAATACGACAATTATAGGGAGTACCTGAATGACAGAAGCCGCAAATATCATACCCCAGGCACTGGTATGCTGCCCTTGAAAGAGTTGCAGAGCGATTGGTAAAGTCCACTTATGCGGGTCGTTAATGAAGGTAAGGGCTAAAGTATAGTCATCCCAACCGCCCATGAAATTAAACAACACAGCCGTCACCAGGGAAGGGAGGGCCATTGGCATCATAATGCGCCAAAACAACGTCCACTTTCCACCACCATCGATAATGACCGCATCTTCTATCTCCTTCGGTATGTCGTCGAAGAAACCTTTCATTAAAAAAGTCGTGAAAGGAATCATTCCGGCGGTATACACTAACAGCAGTCCATTTAAGCTATTTAGCAAATGGAGATGTTCCATCTCCTTGAACTGGGGCAAAATAAAAGTCATGCTGGGAACCATCATAGAGCCCAAGAATATTACATAAATAAGTTTGCGCCCGATAAAGCGAAAGCGGGAAATTGCAAAGGCCGCCGCACAGGCGATGAGGGTTCCCAGTACGGTCGAGACCACCGACACCCAAAGGCTATGCAGAAAATATAGTTGGAAATGATTAGACTGCCAAGCTTGAACGTAATTACTCCAAGTGAGGTGGACCGGCAGCAATTGCGGCGGATATTTCAAAGCAGACTCATTGGGCGTAAATGATAGGACCAGCATGTAGTAAAACGGGAAAACCATGACCAGAGCCAAGAGTCCGAAGATAAGAAAACGTGCTTTCCTGCTTTTTGAACTGTGCATGTTCAAACCTCCTGCACGCTGCGCGGCCTAAATACCCAGAACTGAATAACGGTAAAGACGATAATAATCGCCGTAATGATCCAGGAGAAAGCTGCGGCGTAGCCAAACTCTAAGTTGCTGAACGCCTGTTGATACATCCAGACCAACGGCACCTGAGTCTCATTAGCGGGCTGACCCCCGGTCAGAATAAACACAGAGATAAACACTTGAAAAGCACCCATGACCAGCATCACAGTGACGAAGAAAAACGTCCCCCGAATCATGGGCAGAGTGACAGACCAGAACTGCTTCCATTTCCCTGCCCCATCAATGGCCGCAGACTCATACAGTTCATCCGGAACGCCTTGCAGTCCGGCCAGAAAGATCATCATCGCCCAGCCAATGCCCTTCCATCCCCCCAGAATTGCGGCTACTGTGAGCGCACTATAACGGTTTGCTAACCAGGGTATGGCATTCTGACTCATGTGGAGGGACATCAATATCCAGTTAATGATGCCGTAGTCTGTGTTAAAGAGATACTCAAACAACAAAGTGACGACGACCCAGGATGTAATGACCGGAATATAGTACATAAGGCGCAAGGCCCCCCGCCCGCGCATAGGGCGATCCAAACCTATAGCCACGAGTAAACCCAGAATAATCTGGATCGGTACAGAGACAATCAGGTAAAACAATGCGTTCACAAGAGAAGTACCCACCACCGGGTCGTGCAGTACCTGACTGTAGTTGTGGAAACCAACGAACTGGGGAGAACCCACTATCGGCCAGTTCGTAAAGCTCATGACAAACGAATAGATTATCGGATAAGCCGAGAAAACCAGGAAGAAGCCCACGGCAGGTAATAAAAAAAGATAGATGCCCAGATGGTGCCGCAGACCTTGGCGAAATTTACCGACCATAACCATTCTCCCCCCTATGGGCGTCCCGCCATCAATTTGACCAAGGCACTTTGAAAAACTCCTCGATGATCAGTGCCGCCGCTCCTTGCAACCAGGCATCTTCAGCACCGTCATCCACGACGATTTCAACATGGTCGGCTAAGTGGGGAAAAGCATATTTTGCGGCCACATCTCGCACGGTGTCCACAAAATACTTGGACGCAGCCGCCCCTTCCCCGCCAATAACTATTTTTTCCGGGTCAAACAGATTAATTAGATTAGCCACACCACAGCCGAGATTTCTCCCCAGTTCCTCGTAAATGCTCCTGGCTGCTTCATCCCCGCTTTCCGCCGCCAAAAACAAGGTTGTCGGTGAGAGTCTCCCCTCCAAATCCATGGCCTTTAGCCTGGATGATTTGCCCGACCCAATGACTTCCTTGGCCCGGGCGAGCAGAAATTGATCAGAAGCAAGTACGTCCAAACACCCCTGCCGTCCGCAGGAACAGCGCGGCCCGTGTTGGTCAATACTCATGTGGCCGAACTCCCCGGCACCGCCATGACTCCCCCTGTACAGACATCTGTCCAAGATGATACCGGCGCCCACGCCCGGACCGGTCGTGATGCAAATCAGGTTCTTTACCGCTGCATTTACTGCCTGCAGAAGGGTACCGTAGGCAAAGGTATTGACGTCATTCTCCACTGCCACGTCCAGTTGGCTTAGTTGAGACAACAGCTCTTGGATGGGGACGTCTTCCCAGTCCAAAATCGGACTGTAAAGGCAGGCCCCTCTCTCGCTGTCGATGAGCCCCGAGACACTGACACCGACCCCCAGCACAATTTGCTCGGCCAAGCGGTATTTCTTCCTCAACCTTTCCATCCCTGCGAACACTCTGCTAAGAAGTATCTTCGGCGATTCCTCAGGCCGGAAAGTCAACTGTTCTGTATCTACTTGGTGCATCCGTAGGTCAAAGAGAGAAATCCAAACTCTTTCCGGGCCGATTTTTACGCCGAACGCGTATCTTGCGGCTTCATTAATATCCAACAGACTCGGACGCCGTCCGCCGCTTGAATCACCTTCACCAACCTCACGGATCAATTGGTCAGCCAACAACTCTGTTACAATGTTGGAGATTGTCGAAAGACCGAGCCCTGTTTCCTCAGCCAGCTCAGGCCGTGATACGGGTCCTCTGACGCGCACCCGTTGCAAGACATGCATGTTATTGATTTCCCGCATCAATTTCCGATCCGCTTTCGCAATTCCCATCCGTAAGAACCTCACAACCTCACATTAGTTCCGTAAGAGGCCTTGATCGAAGCATGACTTCTCCGTCTGGCACCCTCACTAATTTACATTAGTTCTCTAGTTCTCTGTAAGGGGGGCGGCGCCCACTTGAGAGTCCGCCCCCCGCATCCAACGCCATCTGGGACTAGCTCGCCAAGAGCGCGTTGGCTTCCTTTGTCGCATTGTCTAAAGCTTGCTGAACGCTTTCCTTGCCTTGCGCCGCCTTCGTTACCTCTGTTTCGATATCCTGCTCGATTTTTGTAAACGCTGGAACCGACGGACGGGATTTGGCGGTAGCCAACTGTTTCCTAAAAATATTGAAGTAATCCAAGCCGGCTAAACGTTTTGACGAGGGAAGTTTCTTGAGAACGGACATCTGTCCTGCCGCCTGCATCTCAGTCTGGATTTTCGTGGACATCATATATTTCTCAAACTCCCAGGCCGCTTTCTCATGGGCGGAATCGGTATTAAATATACCTATGTCTTCGCCGCCAACGACCTGGACAGACCCGGCCGGCCCGGCAGGCCACAAAGACATGTTGTATTTTACCTGCGGATAGGTCTTGGCCATGGACGGGACATCCCACGGGCCTTCGTCGATGAAGGCATATTCACCCTTGGCCAAGCCATCCATATCCCCGGTCGCCCCCGGAAGGATGCCGGTGATGTAACCTGCCTTATAAAGGCCTACCAAAGTATTGATAGCGGCAAAAGTCTTAGGCCCATTCAAATAACCCGTCGCAGTCTTCTGATCCGGGCTGAGGACGGAACCGCCGAACGAGTCTATCCAGGGTATCAGCTGCCAGAGACTGTCACCTGGCAAAGTATAGCCATAAACCCGACTCTTGCCAGATCCACTGGTTGCTTTCTTTATATCGGCGATAAACTGGTCCATGGTTGCAGGTGGATGATTAATTCCATGTGCCTTCAGCACGGCGGGATTCGAGAACAGTACTTTGGTGTTTGTGTCAAGCGGTAAGCCATAATACTTTCCCTCGTACACATTCGTCGACAGCGGGCCAGCGAATACTTTTTTGCTCAAGTCGTTCCACCCCGTCAGGTTCTGCTGGGGTACTAAAACTCCCAATTTCGCGAGTTGTGGCATCCAGATAATGTCCAGACGTGCGACATCGGGGAGGCTTTGGCCGGCTGCGGCCGTAAATAACTTCTCCTGCATATTGCTATAGGGAAGCGTAACGTTCTGCACCTTGATTCCCGGATGTAACTTTTCAAAGGCGGGAATAACGTCATTGACGATGGTCTTCTCCTCATTGTCCGTCTCAGAATAGGCATTCCAAAAGGTGATTGTGACCGCGGAGGAACCTGTTTTACCTGCTGGATTTGGGGCGGTACCACATCCGACCACCGTTCCCCCAAGAAAAATCAAGGCACCGATGATAGCGAATAGGCGTTTTCCTTTCACATTCACACCTCCAAAATTTCCTGTGCTCTCCCTGGCTTAAAGAGTTCTTTTTCCTTACCTACCGGCTTCACTCTAAGCGCGGTGCAACTTTACCCTGAGCCCGTTCGGTCCTCGCCACACCTCCTCGATTTCAGTTTTCCCACCTGCAGCCAAAACATCAGCAAGTGCATATCGACCTTCAGGCTCATGCCACCCCTTACTGTACTTACTTCATTCACTGAACGAAGTAAGTACAGTATATCATCTTTTTCTGATTTGGCAATATCTTTTCATAAATTATTCTCCCAGGCAACCGAATTTTTTACACTCCCGGTCCAAAGTATTACACCCTATTTACAAGAAACAAATCGTCTCTTAACCATCTTGATTTAAAATTCAAAGTAAATGAGCGGGTGGGGGTGTTTCATGAAACAGGAAATATTGGGACAGACGATCGGGCGCCTAACCAAAATGTTCCTCGCGCCGATCGGACCTTTGCAGTATCTTTTCGATACGCCCGGCCTCACGCATGTCCGTTGCCTGGAGCAAGCGTATGACGTTTTGACCAGGGACGGAAAAGCGGACGTGGCAACCTTTTTCCGACCTTATCACGTCTCCTTGGGCAAGGGGCTGCTCTGGGCTGACCGAGGCTGGAAAAACGTACACCACTTCTACAGCAAACCCGGTAAAGGATCCAGCATCCTCTGGCCCGGAGCCACGGCCGAATGCCAGTATTACTACAACAGGGCCTTGACTTATATGGACAAAGACGTGTTCAAGGGAATGTTCTTTTTAGGCGCAGCCTTGCATTTGATTCAAGACATGTGTGTGCCCCATCACTCGGTCGGAATGATTTTCAACGGACACCAGGAATTCGAAAAATGGGCCGCTCAGCACTGGTCTGAATTTCCTCTTTTAGAAAGCGGGTCTTACCTGACTTTCTCACATCCCAGTCAATGGGTGGAATACAACGCCAAGATCTCGCGCGCCTATTACTCTCTTGTCTCCTGGGAACAGGGGAACCCGGAGCCCTCGTATACCGCGGCCGCCCACAAGCTCATTCCGCTCACGATCGGCACGACCGCCGGGTTTTTGGACTTTGTCCGTAAAAAACTGACGGGAGTTAGACTCCGTCTCTAAAGAAAAGTTTCAGCCCTCAAGTGTTTAATTCTCATCCGGATTAAGAGAGGTCGTGTTCAGCCTTTTCCCAACCGTTTCAATCTTCAAGGATTAACTCTCGGCCCTGAGGAGACAGACCTCCATTTCTAAGGAGCGTACCTCAATCTCCACAAATTAGGGGTTTCTTCCGCCCACCGGCGACGCGAAACGGTAGCCGATGCCGCGCACGGATTCCAGGACATTTTCCAGACGCTTTAATTTGCTCCGCAAAGTGCTGATGTGCACATCCACCGTACGGGTATCGCCATTGATGCTGTAACCCCAGATCTTTTCCAGCAAATACTCCCGGCTGAAGACCTGGTAAGGATGGGAAACCAGCATGAGGAGCAGTTGGAACTCTTTGACGGTGAGGTTCACCGGCTCGCCGCCCAAAGTGACAATGTAACTTTGGGGCCAAACCTCCAATTCTCCCCAGACGACCTTTGATCCCTCTTGGCCGGTATCTTTCCCCCGCCGATCCCCCCGCAGCCTAGCGCGAATTCGCGCCGAAAGTTCGCGCGTGCTGAAGGGCTTGCTGACATAGTCGTCCGCACCCAGTTCCAAACCAATCACTTTGTCAACCACTTCGCCTCTGGCACTCAAAATTATTATGGGAACCTCCGCCATGCTTTCGTCCGAACGCAGGATTTTACAGACCTCGAACCCGTCCAAATCCGGCAGCATCAAATCCAAAAGAATTAAATGGGGTTTCCTGGCCTTGGCCAGTTCCAGTCCCCTCCGTCCATCACCGGCAACCAGAATCTCAAAGCCCTCTTTTTCCAAATTGAACTTAACCAGTTCTTGAATCAAGACGTCGTCCTCAATAAGTAAGATGACTGACAGGGGCACTGCCATGCCGCATGAACTCCTTCTCTCCGCCAACTTGGGCTTAAATCTAAGTTCATGTTAGCAAGGGCGTGTTAAACGAACGTGTATCTGAGGTAAACTCTTTGTTAAATCGAGAACGAGTCTCAGGGACAGGCCTGAACGAACCGGAGAAAAGGGTTAAGCCTGCCGGGCTGCCAATCACATTTACGGTCTCAACTCTTGTCGAAAAATAGAGACATTAATGGTTTTTCGGGGTAATGAGGGAGAAAGTGTTGGAAAGTTATGCGACCCCAGCTACAGGATTTTCATCTTTTGAGCTGAATATTAAAAAGAACGAAGGCCTTCGCCCATGGAGCCTGAGAGGAGGTGATGCAGAGCAGTCAGAGGTCCAACGATTGGACTACCAATTACCCCATGTTGGGACGTCCAGGGATTTACCAGATACCAAGCTGCCAACGATCCAGCGGATGCGGTAGGATGCCGGCTGGTTCTATCAGGGAGGTGATGTAGCATCGCAAAAGGAACTTGCCCCCAGTCCGGCGGCAGAAACAGCAAACCTGGAACCAGTGAAAGTCAACTACCCCCACTTAACGCATTAATCGGCGTTTGAAGTGGGGGCTTGGGGAAAAGGCTCTGCGGTGAGTGTTTAAACATCTCTGATGGGTAGGAGAAATGATGCTCACACACAAACCCGGCATTAACATTGGCAATGTGGACCCACGAGTTTTGGCAGTTCTCGGCTTAATGCACTAAAAACTGCTCCCCATTTTGGGGTAGCAACCCGCATTCATCTCCGACTTTAGAAGTCGGATCCTTCTGCGGAGTGCTGGTAAAGAGTGAAGAGTGAAAGGAGAAACTGGAAGGATGAGAAAAAGAACCAATCGCCGGATCTTAAGCATTCTGCTGACTCTGATCATGCTGATCAGCGTCTGCTTCCCTACGGCCGTTTTTGCGGGGGGCACAACACCCCCACCGTCACCGTTGACTGTGTCGATCTTAGCTACCACAGACCTGCACGGGCAGTTAATGGGCTGGGACTATTTTAATAAAGTTCCATCGACTGGTTTGACCCGTATCGCCACATTAATCAAACAGGAGCGGGCCAAAAATCCCAATACTATCTTGGTCGATGATGGGGATACCATTCAAGGGACTCCCCTCGACTATTATTACGCCAAAGTGGATACTTCTTGGACCCATGATCCTGCCCAGAATCACCCTATGGCCGCCGCCATGACCTCCCTGAAATATGATGCCTGGACATTGGGAAATCATGAATTTAACTATGGCACCGGAATCTTGACGCCTTTTATCGACAAAATGAAGGCCGGCGGCATCGCCGTCTTATCGGCCAATACTCTGGACGTGACCAAGGCGGTCTACTCAGTTCCGGGTGCTGTCTATGACGCTCCCCTAGGCGATACTTCGGGAAATTCTTATCAAACGTGGGATCAGGTTAAGCCCTACATCATCAAATCCTTTACCGATCCGAATACCGGTAAGACAGTGAAGGTCGCCATCCTGGGTTTGACCGTCCCCACCATACCCACTTGGGAAAACCAGACAAATTATCCCGGCTTGGGATTTGCCGACATCGTCAAAGATGGCAGCAAATGGGTCAAATACTTAAAGAATACGGAGAAAGTCGACGCCATTGTGGCTACGATTCACTCCGGTCTGGGAGTTGACGATCCATCAACCGAGCAAACCCCATATGAAAACGAAGTTCAGGCCTTTGCCAACGCCAATCCCGAAGTCAGCGCGATCATAGCGGGTCATACCCACACGAATCTTAATGGTACGTATGGAACCAATAAGACCCTGGTTGTTGAAAGCAGAAATGCCGCCGCCAATTTAATGGAAATCAATTTGCAGTTTACCCCAGATAGCAGCGGTCATTATGTTGAACCCACAGCCACGTCCGGTACGGCGACAGGGCAAAATATCGCAGCGACGACCTCCGTAGCGGAAGATCCCGCTTTGGTAGCTTTAGCTCAACCCTACCACCAGGCAACCCTTGCTTATCTCCAAACGCCTATCGGCACATCCACGGGCGAATTTCGCGCTGACGGCCAGACGGTCGAAGACACCCCGATTATGGACCTTGTTAACAAAGTGCAGATGTACTACACCCAAAAAGACGGAACCCTGCCGGCCGGGGTCCCGCAAATATCCATTGCCGCACCGCTCAGTGCCGGCGCCTATATACCCAAAGCCGCTGTGACGATCGGAGACATTTCTTCCGTCTATGTCTACGAGAACTACCTCTTTGGCATCACCGTCACCGGTCAGCAACTAAAGAAGCTTATGGAAGCAACGGTCGACAGATATTATCAACCCTGGAAACAGGGCGACAGCCAAATTAACAAAATACCCACCCAGCCGGACTACAATCTCGATCAGTTGGAGGGTGTGAACTACACCATCGACCTGACCAAACCCACAGGCAGCTTTATCCAGTCGCTAACCTACAACGGCAGCCCAGTTTCTGACACGCAAGAGTTCGGCCTGGCCATTAACAACTACCGCTTCAACAGCTGGAATACGGTTGGATCCACTGTTTATGCCGCCGATATTGTGCCGCAGACTACTGATCCTAAAGCTCCCAACTACGTTTACTTTGACTCACAAAAGAAGTTGGGCGACGACGGCCAAATCCGCAGCTTAATGATCGAGTATTTTAAAGATTACGCCGGAGGATCGGTCGACACCGGGCAGACAAGTGTTCCGGCGGTCACCGATAATAATTGGCAAACTGTGCCGCGTTTTGTCGACATGGTTGAGTATACCGACACCCACGGCAATATCGACAATGCCCCCACAAGCGGAACACCGCATGCCAACGCCGCCTTAATGTCCGGATTGGTGAACTCGGAACGCGCCCGCTTTGGCGATGACCGCACAGTGTTGCTGTCCGGCGGGGACATGATGCAGGGCACCGGTATCTCCAACATGCTGCACGGTAAGCCCGTCATGGACCTGATGAACGAGATGCATTTCGACGCCATGGAGCTGGGAAACCATGAATTTGACTGGGGTCTGGATACCTTGGATAAAAATATCGAAGGTGAGACTTTCCCGGTTCTGGACGCTAACATCAAGTTGAAGGCAGGAGACACCGACCCGGCCACGACGGAATTACTCAAAGACGTCAAGCCTTCGGTCATGATCACTAAAGGCAACCTTAAAATTGGGGTTATCGGGGTCATAACCACCGATACGCCCAATATCGTTATGCCGTCGGTGATCAGCCATCTTGATTTTACCGATCCCGCCGCAGCAATCACGACCGAAACCGCCAAGCTTAAAAACCAGGGTGCCAACGTCATCGTTGTTTTAGCCCACATCGGTGATCAATATAACCCCTGGAAGACCTCCGGGCCCCAACTGCCTAAAGAACCCTTCAGTGAAGATATTGCCAACTTAGCAAAATCAATCAGCGGTGTGGATGCCATCTTTGGCGGACATACCCATACGACCAACTATGATCTGATTCCCGATTCGACCGGTAAGTTAATTCCCGCGGCGATCGGCTACTGTAACGGCAAAGGCGCCGGGGATATCCGCCTGGCACTTGATGCCAATAACAACGTAATCGACTCCAACGCGAATTATCTTGACCTCTACAACCGCCTTAATTCAAGCGTAAAAGCCGATCCTGCCGCACAGGCCATCGTGGATGCCGCCAATGCGCAGAATGCCCCCATCCTCAATGAGGTCATCGGCAACGCGCCCCAGCAAATAGAAAGGGGCAAGGGCGCCTCAGCGAAAAGTCCCTCCGGACCGCTTGATTCAGCCTTGGGCGATTGGTCCGCGGATGTAGTAGCTCAAGCCGCCCATACTGATTTTGGTTTCCAAAACGGCGGAGGATTAAGAACCGACATTGCCTCCGGCCCGATTACCGTCAGCGGCATCTATTCCTTAATGCCTTTTGATAATGTCATCTACAAGATGGACATGACCGGTCAGCAGCTTAAAGACCTGATCGAGTTCCTGGCCGGTGATCCTGACAGCAAGGGATATGGGCATATTTCCGGCTTCCGCTTTATCGTGGACCCGACCAAGCCGGTCGGCAGCCGGGTTGTCTACCTGGCAAAATCCGACGGTACGGCAATCGATATGAACAAGACCTACACGGCCGCAGCACCCGATTTTATTGCCACGGGCGGGGATAAATACCCGTTCCTGACCGATTCCAGCCATCAGACAAGCACATTCACCCTGGTCCGAGACGCTATGATCAGCGACATCAAAGCGAGAAACACCTTTACCTATCAAGCGGACGGCCGCATTGTCAACTACGGCACCGGTGTGACAATTCCGCCCTACGTCACTCCCGGCGGCGGCTCATCTTCAACAAGCCACGACCATCCTTCACACCCGGGAACTCCGAGCGGCCCATCGGCTCCCCCAGTCCCTCCCGCGAATCCGGCTCCCCCTACATCTCCTGTTGGCGGGCAATGGACAATTCAACCGACCCCGGCGCAAACAGCCGCAGCCTCTGCCTCCCAACCGCTGACCCCCGGTACGCCGGCAACGGCAAGCGCAACTGACGCCACCGCCGTAACCGTTCCGGCCGGCGCTCTGACAAAACCTATCACGCTGACCACAGGCATCGGCAACATCGCTCAGGTCCCCAGGAATATACATGTTACCAGCTTTAACCCAGTGCTCACACAACGTGAATTCGGTCCGAGCGGTCTCGCCTTTAGCGCCCCGGTCGATATCACCATTCCTTTTGCCGGGCTTGACATGACGAAGGTTGATCCCAACCGTCTCGCCATCTTTTTCTGGAACGGCACCGACTGGGTGAAGATCGGGGGAATTGTCGACCCCGTCAAACAGACGGTTACCGCGCCGGTTTTCCACTTGTCGACTTACGCCGTTATGCAGGACAACTCTCCCGTACAGGACCGTCTGGCAGGCAGTGACCGTTGTGCAACCGCTATCGCCGTCGCGGAGCAAGGTTGGGGTACCGGCGCGACCAACGTGGTCCTCGTGAATGGGAATTCCTATGCCGATGCCCTCGCCGCAACCCCGTTGGCATTCAAACTCAACGCCCCGCTTCTTTTGACGGACGCAGATTCCGTGTCCCAGGCAACCTTGGCGGAAATTCAGAAACTCGGGGCCACAAACGTTGTCCTTGTGGGCGGAACGGGTGTGATTTCCGACGCGGTCAACAGTCAGCTGCAAAACCAGGGTCTCACAACTACCCGCTATGGGGGACAAAATCGCTTTGGCACGGCCGCCCAAGTAGCCAATGCTCTCGCAACCGTGGGTAAAGCAGTTATCGTAACCGGCAGTGATTATCCGGATGCCTTAGTGGCATCGAGCTGGGCGGCATTTAACGGGGCGCCGATTCTTTTCACCTCTGAAAACGCGGTACCGCCGGAAACTCAAAGCGCCCTGGCCCAGGCAAAAGTCACATCAACCGTCGTTGTGGGCGGAACAGGGGTCATCAGCGACCATGTTCTCAATTCCCTGCCCAAAGCAACCCGATACTCGGGCCTTGACCGTTTTGAGACAGCAACGGCGGTGGCAAGCGGTTTAAATCTGAAACCCAATTTCGTCTACGTCGCTACCGGTATAAATTTCGTGGATGCGCTGGTAGCCGGCAACCTTGCCGCCCGCACCGATTCCCCGGTCGTCCTTGTAGACAATTCAGTACCAACAGCAACCCAGAACTATTTGACCACCCTCAAGGGCAAAAATAGCAGCCTTGTGGTTGTTGGCGGTAAGGCTGTGGTGTCAGACGACCAGGTTACCGCCATGAGGACCCTAATTAAATAGCCGGCGGTTTCTTCGCGACAAAGTTCTTCAGAAGGGGGTTCCTCGAAAGTGAGGAACCCCTTCCTGCAACACCCTGAGCCTTTGAGGTCCTGTCACCCACTTTCTTGCCCCAAAAACGATCGAGAGGGGCAGCACTAGATGATCAGTCTAGTGCTACCCCGTTGACGGTTCCGAGTCTCAGGGACAGGCCTGGAGCGTGTAAACTCTGGCTTCAAAAGGCCTCAGCTCCAGGCGCAACGGCGCTTCCTGGCCGGTGGGATAGTTGCAGAGGAGCAACTGATAGGTCGAGAAGGCAACTTTCTCCGGTAAAACGAAAGCTGCCGGCTGGGCGGAGAAGTTGAGGACGACCAGGATCATCTCCTTGCCGGTGGCCTCAAACAACTCTTCCTCGACTTTTTTCACTTCTTCCAGTTGCTTTCCCGTCAAGCAGCGGCCTCCCCGGATCTTCGGGGTGCGCAGATACGCGAACACCTGCTCATCCTCCGGCAAAAGAAGATGGTAGTCGCCATAGACCAAAAGCCGCCGTTCTTTGCGCAACTCGATTAACCGTTGGTAATAATAAAAGACGGAATCCGGCTGGTTCAGACTTTTCTTCACGTTGACCTCGGCATAATTCGGGTTGAGGTTCAGCCAGGGAATTCCGCTCGTAAAGCCGGCATTCTCCGTCTCGTCCCAGGGCATGGGTGTCCGGGCGTTATCACGTCCCCTGGCCCAGATCATCTTCAGGGCTTCCTGGGGACTTAAGCCGGAGCGCAACGCTTCTTCGTAAAAGTTGAGCGTATCCACATCCCGGTAATAGGAGATCTCGGGAAACTTGACATTGGTCATGCCAAGCTCTTCACCCTGGTAAATATAGGGCGTCCCCTGGAGGGTGTGCGTCAAGGTGGCCAACATTTTCGCCGCTTGCGCCCTGAAGACGCCGTCATCGCCAAAGCGGGAGACGGCCCTGGGTTGATCATGATTGTTAAGGAAGAGACTGTTCCAGCCTGTCCCCTCTAACCGGTCTTGCCACGACGAAATGATTTTCTTAAAATCGGGCAGTTTCCAGGGAATGATCTTCCATTTGTCACCGGCTTCATAATCGATTTCCAACAGTTGAAACTGAAAGACCATGCTCAGTTCGTGCCGGTCCTCTCCTGCCAAGGCCTGGGCTTTGTCCGGGTCAACCCCCGGGGTCTCCCCCACCGTCATAATGTCGTACTTACTCAGAACTTTAGCATGCATCTCCCGCAGGAAATACTGAAGCCGGGGGCCATTGCGATAGAATTTCCTTCCCCAGGCCGGACTTCCCGGGCTTTCACTCTTGGCGTCGGGCAAAGTCGGATCTTTGGAAATCAGGTTGATCACGTCCATCCGGAAGCCGTCGATCCCTTTGTCCAACCACCAAGTCATCATCCGATAGATATCGAGACGCAGACTCCTGTTGTCCCAATTTAAGTCAGGCTGTTTGCGGGAAAAAAGGTGGAGATAATATTCCCCGCTCGCTTCATCGAATTCCCAGGCCGAACCGCCAAACTCGGAAGCCCAGTTATTGGGTTCACGGCCATCCTCTTTTCCCGGACGCCAAATATAATAGCCGCGATAGGGACTTTCGCGGTCACGGGAAGCGACAAACCAAGAGTGCTCATCCGAAGTATGGTTGACCACCAAGTCCATGATCAGTCTCATGCCGCGCCGGTGCACCGCGGCCAACAGATCCTCCCAGTCCGCCATCGTGCCGAATTCGGGCATGATGGCATAATAGTCGCTGATATCATAGCCGTTGTCATAGTTGGGCGAACGGTAAACCGGACTCAACCAGAGAATCGTTACACCCAAACGCTGCAGATAATCCAGCCGGGAAAGGATGCCTTTGAGATCTCCGACCCCGTCACCGTTGCTGTCCTGGAAACTGCGCGGATAAATTTGATAGACAACCCCTTCTTTCCACCAGGTTCGTTCCAAATCATTCACCCCATTGATCAGTCTGTGCCGCAGCCCGGGCCAATATTCCCGTAGGTTTCATGTCTCATTCTACTCCGTCTGCGGCAAAAAGTACCTACACCCGGCTACATTTTTTGGGGTGTTTGACTGGCCTCGATTCGCTCCGGTTCAAAGCCGCGCAGAAGTGCCAAAACTTCCGCGGGTCCCGCCACCGCAAAACGGGCCAGTGAATGCCCTTCGCCCACTTTGACGGAATAAGCCCACGCCGGCAAAATCCTGAACATGCGCTCGTCCGTCTCGTCGTCTCCGATAGCCATGATGAAATCGTAGTTCACCCGCTGCAACCATTCGAGAGCCGCTTTGCCTTTGTCCACACCCTTAGGTATCACCTCGAGAACCCTGTTGCCCTGGAGCAATTCCAATTGCCAGCGCTCAGCCAAGGGTTGCAGGGTTTTACTCACCTTCAGGATTAACCTTTCGGCCTCCTGAGGTCTGGCCATGCGGTAATGCCAAGCCAAGCCGTATTCCTTTTCTTCGACAAAGGTCCCCGGAAGCCTTTGCGACAACCCAAGCAGCACCGGCTTGACCTTGCTCTGCCAGCCATTGGCATAATCCGAGGTAAGGCGCCAGGCGTCTGCGCCCTTTTCCTTGGCCCAAATCCCGTGCTCAGCCACCATAGACAAGCCTCGGCCGCCGAACCAGCCGTCCAATAGCGCGCGTTCCCGGCCGCTGATCACGATCACGTCGTTCGCCGCATCGGACGCAAGCCCATCTAAGGTTTCCGCCACCTCCGCATCCGGAATTGCCAACTCCGGCTTGGCCGCCAGCGGAACCAAAGTTCCGTCATAATCCAAGAGAATCAGCCTTCGCCGGGCACGGGCATAGCTCTGGGATAATTTGGCTTTCGCGTTTTGGTTTAAACCCTGGGGCCGCGATTCCAGAATATCCGGGCCGGGAGAACGGCCGGATTCCCCCACACTGACACCCGCTTCCGGCAAAAGTCTCTGCAAAAAGTTGCCTGACCACTGAACCACATTGTGCCTCCGAAAACGTTCCTGCATGATGGTATTGCGCCGGATCTGTTCCTCCGCCGGCATCAGAAGAGCCTCTTTTAGAGCCGCCGCAATTTCTTCCGGACTGTTGGGGTTGATGATCAAGGCCTCACTCGCTTCTTTGACAGCACCGGCCAAGTGACTCAGGATCAGGACGCCCGTCCGATCGGCCCGTGCCGAAATATACTCCTTAGCAATGAGATTCATGCCGTCGCGTAGGGGGGTAATCAGGGCAACGTCACTGCTCCGGTACATGGCGAGAAGCGGCTCAAAGGGAAGAAATTTATATTGGTAATTGATCGGCGTCCAGCCTATCCGGCCAAAGCGGCCGTTAATTCGGCCCACCGTTTCATCAATTTGCCTCTTGAGCTGTCGATAATGCCCCACCCCGATCCGAGAGGGAACCACGATCAGCAGCAGGACCACTTTCCCCAGCCATTCGGGATTTTCCTCCAGGAAGAGCGCATATCCCCGCAGGCGATGAACGATTCCCTTTGAGTAGTCCAGACGATCGATGGATAAGACCGTCTTCAGCCCGCCCAGGATTGGTTCGAGACTCCCCTGATATTTCTCGATTTCCGCTAACCCCACAGGATTATTGAACCGGCCGAAATCAATGCCCATGGGGAAGGAAGCAGCCTGCACCGGATGCCCCAGATCACGGATCCAGCCTTCCACAACATCAAGCCCCAACTGGATACGCACACAGTCGAGGAAATGCTGAGTGTAGTCTTGGGTATGAAAGCCTATCAAGCGGGACCCCAGCAGCCCCTCCAAGATCTTGTTTCCCCAATCGGTAGGCAGAAGCCTGAAGAGTTCATAGGACGGAAAGGGAATATGCAGAAAAAACCCCACTGGGGTTTCCGGTAATTCTTCACTCAATAGCTTGGGCAGCAGCATCAGGTGGTAATCATGAACCCAAATGATATCTCCCGGTTCGGCCACAGCTAAGACCGCATCCCGAAACAACCCGTTAACCTCTTGGTAATTTTGCCAATAGTCACTTTCATACTCCGCGTAGGACGGGAAATAGTGAAAAAGCGGCCAGATAATTTCGTTGCAGAACCCGTGATAGAATTTGTCCATGGCTTCTTCCGTGAGAAAGACCGGATGTGCCCGGAAATCCGCGTGCAAGCGGCTTGTCACCTCCTCTTGCAGAGACTCGGGAACGGTCAGCCCCGGCCAGCCAATCCAAACATATTCGACATCGCCGGAAGCGGACCCACCCAGCGAATCGAGATAAGAACTGAGCCCGGAGACCAGCCCCCCCGTGCTCTGGGTAAAGTGAACCTGTCCGTCTGCCAAACTGACGTTCACCGGAAGCCTGTTTGAAACAACCAATAATCGCATCTGTTCGTTCCTCCTCTACCAGCCGAAACAAGAGCCTGTCCAGTTGTTTCCTGACAACTCTATTATATCACACAAGGTTGTCATTCGTCCATGTGAATAAGTGTAGTACTTATTACAATACGCAATCAGCGGAAAAAATCTTGACAAGCCCTCCTTCTTCCTGTATAGTCGGTCGTAAATTGAATAATGGATGAGTGATTCTTTCCCGAGGGAAGGAATTGAAAAGGGAAGTCAGTCGAAGCTGACGCGGTGCCCGCCACTGTAAAAGAGAGTTGACTCACAGCGTGTCACTGGGATTTTTGACCCGGGAAGACGTGGGTTGACGATGATCTTGAGCCAGGAGACCTGCTCATTCAGAAGTTGCTGCGACCTACGGGAGTGTTAGGGGGTGGATTCGTGTGTCTTCGGAAAAGCGATTATTTCCCAGTACCGCCTGAAAAAACCCTTCGGTTATGAAGGGTTTTTGTTTTCCTAATTCAGCGACTTGAGCGGTTTCCGGATCCGAGTTAGTGAACTCGTTCAGCTTAGGCTGAACATCACGTGGGACCCACTCCCACTTGTAGAAGTGGGAGTCTTACGTTTGGATAAACTTTACGGAGGTAAGAACATGAGCGACTTTGCGAGCCGGAAACACGTCGACGGGTTTAAATACGGTGCCGCCATCCTGGCGATTTTGCTCACCGGCTTGATCCTTCTCTCGACTGGCGTCTTTAAGTACCCGGAACTTCTGGGCATGGCCGTACTCTCTTATTCTTTCGGACTGCGCCATGCTTTCGATGCCGACCATATCGCCGCCATCGACAATATGACCCGCAAGTTGATACAAGAGCAGAAGAAGACTAAAGGAGTCGGGTTTTTCTTTTCATGCGGACATTCCACCGTGGTCATCATCATGGGCCTGCTTACCATTTTCGCCGTGAAGTGGGCTCAAGCCGCCCTTCCTCAATTTCAAGCCGTCGGAGGCGTCATTGCCACCCTTGTTTCCGGAGTCTTTCTTATCCTTTTGGCTGCCATAAATTTCGTAATACTTAAAGACATTCTGAAAACGTTCAGCAGCATGCGCAACGGCACCTACACTCCGGAGAGCGCGGAGCGACCCGACAAAGGAGTGGTCAATCGCACGATCAACCGTTTATTCGATATGGTCGCGAATAACCGGCACGTTTATCTGGTGGGATTTCTCTTTGGACTTGGCTTTGACACCGCAACCCAAATCGCGGTACTCGCCACCTCGGCCAGCGCTTCCGCCGCGGGCATACCCTGGGTTGCCATCTTGGCTTTCCCCATTCTGTTTACAGCGGGTATGAGTATGATGGATACGTTGGATGGTTTCTTTATGAGCACCGCTTATCAGTGGGTGTTTTCTTCCCCTTTAAGGAAAGTGTATTACAATCTGACGATAACGGGCCTGTCAATTTTGGCCGCGGGAGTCATCGGCATTATCGAAGTGGGGCAGGTATTTGCTCAAGAAAGCGGCAGGGACAGTGGGTTTTGGCTCTGGCTGCAGCACTTGGATTTTAATGTCATGGGGTTCATCCTCGTCGGCCTGTTCGTGGTGGTTTGGGCTGTGTCCTTTGCCGGCTGGAAATTGCTTCACCTTAGCGAAAAAGAAAACAGCCTTGCCTGAGATGTAAAACAACCTTCATCAAAGACTTTTCCAGCTTTGACGAAGGTTGATCCTTCTATACCAAAATCATTCGGTCAGTGAGCATGTTGGCCCCGCCGGCCTTTTCAAACATCTCTAACAAGCCAGGAATTGTCATATTGGCCCGTTCCCTTTCCTGCAGGTCCAGGATGATCCGGCCTTCGTGCATCATGATCGTGCGGTTGCCCATCCCGAGGGCTTGATCAAGGTTGTGCGTGATCATGAGGGTCGTCAGACGTTGATCCTCCGCTACCTGACAAGTTAGGTCCAGCACCTTGGCCGCCGTTTTAGGATCCAAGGCTGCGGTGTGCTCATCCAATAAGAGCAGCTTGGGTTCCCGCAACGTCGCCATGAGCAGGGTCAGAGCCTGACGCTGCCCGCCGGAAAGAAGGCTGACTTTATTGGTGAGGCGCCCTTCCAAGCCGAGGCCCAGTTTACACAGTTCTGCCCGGAAATATTCCCGCTCTTTGTGTGTTATGGCCCGGCGCAAGCGCCGCCTGGAACCGCGGCGCAAGGCCATAACCAAATTCTCTTCAATGGTCATCGAGGCAGCCGTACCCTGCATCGGATCTTGAAAGACCCGGCCGATCCAGGCAGCCCTCTTATGCTGAGGAAGATAGGTGATCTCTTCACCCTCAATGAAAATTTGCCCCCGGTCCACCGGAAAATCGCCCGCTACGGAATTGAGTAAAGTGGATTTTCCCGCCCCATTACTTCCGATGACAGTGACAAAATCTCCCGCCGCCAATTCCAAGCTCAAAGAACTTAGAGCTGATTTCTCATTGATCGTTCCCTGATTGAAGATCTTTTGAATTTGACGGACACTAAGCATTAATTCGCCCCTTTCCGCCTGCCAAGTCTAAAAGGTAGATATCCATTGATCAATGCTGGTTCATAGAATTTCACCAATTCTTACTTGCGAAATGCAGGGAGAAACAATTTCTTTTTGACAGCGGGTGAAACTAAAGCGGTGATTACGATCAAAGCGGTAACCAGTTTCAGATCGGTTGGCGCTAAGCCTAACTGCAAAACAATCGAAATGATGAACCTGTAGATGATTCCGCCGGCAATGACGGCCACAACCGTCCGTCCGACGGAACGGGTCCCGATCAGCACTTCACCGATGATTACCGAAGCTAAACCCGCGATAATCATCCCGATTCCCATGCTCACATCTGCGAACTCCTGATTTTGCGCCACATAACTGCCGGAAAAAGCCACCAGTCCGTTGGAAAGGGATAGCCCCAGAATCTTCATCGCATCCGTATTAACCCCCTGGCTCCGGATCATGTGCTCATTGTCTCCGGTCGCCCTCAAAGCGACTCCGATCTCCGTCTCAAGAAATAGATAGAGCAAGATGCCCAAAACTGTCACCGAAATAAAGCTCAGTAAGAGAACACTGTATGATCCGACCCAGGGTACCTGAGCAAAGTCTGTAAAAACGGTCCGCATCCGCAGAAGTGGAATATTTGGGCGACCCATCACTCTTAGATTGACAGAATAAAGAGCTGTCATCGTCAGAATGCCCGAAAGAAGAGGGGTGATTTTGAATTTAGTATGCAGAAGGCCCGTAAAAGCTCCCGCGGCCAAGCCTCCTAAAGATGCCAGCCCAGTGGCGAGCCAGGGGTTAAAGCCCGCGTAGATCAAAGTAGCGGCAGTGGCAGCTCCGAGAGTGAAGCTGCCATCCACTGATAAGTCTGCGTAGTCCAGTACGCGAAAGGATAAATAGACTCCTAAGACCATGATCGCATACATGAGACCTTGCTCCAGAGTTCCGGACAGGACTTGCCACGACATTAAATACACCTCAATACGTTCACTTTAGCGCTCGCCCCGTTATTTTGTCTCCACAAATTTCGCTTTTTTCAAAGCATCAGGAACCTTAATCCCCAACAGATCAGCGCAGGTCCTATTAATGACGGTGTCAAAGTCCTTTTGGCCCTCGATCGGCATGCTCTCGGGTTTGGAGCCGTTGAGGACCTTAATCGCCATTTCACCGGTTTGTTTGCCTAAATTCTCGTAATTGATCCCAATGGTCGCCAAGCCTCCCTTGTCTACGACACTGCTTTCGCCGGAAATCACCGGAACTTTGGCCTGGTTAGCCACTTGCAGCACCGTCGGCGCCGCCGAAACAACCATGTTGTCCGTGGGAACATAGATGACGTCCACCTTGCCCACTACGGATTGGGTGGCTTGCTGCACATCGGCCGTACTGGCCACTGTCGCCTCAACCACTTGCAAGCCCATTTGACTCGCCACACCTTTGGCGATCTTCACCTGTACCTGGGAATTCACCTCCCCGGCATTATAGATGATGCCAACCTTCTTGACTTGAGGAACTAATTCCTTAAGCAAGGCAAACTGTTCCTTGATCGGATTCATATCTGTCGTTCCCGTAACATTCGTGCCCGGGTTCTCGTTGCTATTGACGAGCTTCGCCGCCACCGGATCCGTAACCGCCGTGATCAAAATCGGAATATCCTTAGTGGCCGCCGCCATGGCTTGGGCCGAGGGAGTAGCGATGGCCAGGATCAAAGCAAGTTTTTCCGCAGATAACTTCTGCGCAATCGTGTTTAGTGTGGGCTGATCTCCTTGGGCATTTTCATAATCAACCGTAAGGTTTTTACCTTCTTCATAACCGTTCGCCTTAAGTGTCGCCAGAAAACCTTTGCGAGCCGCGTCTAAGGCCGGATGTTCCACAATCTGAATAATTCCAATTTTGACCGGTTTCTTCCCATTGCTTGGTCTGGGTCTGTGCATTGTGAAACATCTGGTTGAAGCCCACGGAGGGACAATAACTGTTGAAAGCGAAGTCGACCGAGGTACGAGCTTCACCATCACTTTACCGATGGCGGGCCCTTGACTCTCGGACAAAAAACCTTGCAGAGAGACCCGTATTGCAAGAGAAAATAATTACTAAGAAGGTATTTGAGCTGTCCGTGTCGAAATTCTAGGTGTCGGTGTGCGGAGTCTAAAGGTTCCGGACTCGGATCAAAACTGTCACGATAATTACAAAAAAAGGCCATGGAGGTCGACTGGGCAAGAAGCCTGAATCGATTTCTCATGGCCTTGTTTGTGTCAAGGGTGGAAAAACATGCGCACATTCACTTTCAGTAAAGGGGTGTTCTTGATGATCAAAAGAAGAAAGCCAATTGTTGTCTTGTACACTGGTCTATTGAGCCTTAATCTCGCGGCCTGGCTTTTTTTAACTTTAGCCACACAGAGGTTTCCATTCCTATTCCCGATGGGCCTTTTGGCGTATGTTTTTGGCCTGCGCCATGGCGCCGATGCCGACCATATTGCCGCTATAGACAATACAACCCGCAAATTAACCAACGAACGAAAAAGTGCCTTCGGGGTAGGCTTGTTCTTTTCCTTGGGCCATTCAACAGTCGTCATTGCCTTATCGATCGGTCTCGCGATTGCGGCCCATTTTGTTAAAGCGTATATTCCCGCACTTGAACACTATGGCAGCCTTATGGGCACCATGATTTCTGCTGCTTTTTTGTACCTTATTGCTTTCCTAAATCTGGCCGTTCTCAAGGATGTCTTCCAGCTTTTTCGTGAAATCAAATTGGCCCGAAATGACGACGGAAAACTAAAAGAGTTGGAGGAATTATTGCTCAAGCGGGGTTTCATGAGCCGATTTTTTCAGAAGTTATTTAAAACGATTGATGCAAGCTGGAAAATGTATCCTATCGGTGTGCTTTTTGGCTTAGGTTTCGACACTGCCAGCGAGATTGCCTTGCTGGGGCTCTCGGCGTCAGCCGGTTCAAAAGACATGCCTGTGGTTTTGGTCTTAATTTTGCCGCTTCTGTTCATGGCAGGCATGACCCTCGTCGACACAACCGATGGCATTGTCATGCAGTACGCCTACCATTGGGCCTTCGTAAATCCTGTGCGCAAGGCTTATTATAACCTGTCCATCACGGGCATTTCCGTTTTTGTGGCCCTGGCGGTCGGAGGGATCGAGTGGCTTCAGGTCATGTCGATGGAATTCTCTTTGAAGGGACCCTTTTGGAACTTACTGAATACGATAAGTTTCTCAAATCTCGGATTTATCATCATCGGTATCCTGTTCATGAGTTGGCTACTGGCGATCCTAGTCTATAAAGTAAGAGGATATGATCAAAGTATGTCCGTCTAACATACTTATACTTCAGCCCTTAACTTCACGCGCCAACCGGACTTCCCTTTCTCTTTGAGCCAAAGCTTCCAGTTCTACCTGTTTAGAATTGATTCATGGTTGGGCAACGATCAGCTTAACTATTTTGCTCTTTTGATCTTCCACGCTTCTAATGCGCAACCCTGCCGCCTCCACATTAATCACTGTGCGCCGATTGATATGCGGCCCTATAAAGCGGACAGTCAGCGGGTCCAATAAGTCCATGATCTTCCCGAGCACAGGATTGTCGCTGCGAACATGTTCCAGAAGAATGACCCTCCCGGCGGGCTTGCAAACCCTGCGGATTTCCTGCAAACCTTTGATCGGGTCAGGCACGGAGCAGAACACACAAGTAGCTATCACCGTATCAAATGTGCCATCCGCAAACTCCATATTTTGAGCATCCATCTCATAAAGCTTGACCGGAACTTTGGCCTCCCGGATTCTGGCTCTGGCTTTGCCCAACATTCCGGGGCTGAGGTCGATACCCACAACTTCGACACAGTCCTGAGTATAATAAGACAGGTTTTTGCCGGTACCAACCCCTACTTCCAAGACCATCCCGTGCGCTTGGCTTAACACGTTGGCCCGTAGCTCAGGTTTAATCATACGATCCATTAGGTCGTAAACCCGTGACGTACGGTTATACCTCTTTCTGGTTTGTTCAGTCTCCCGATCCATATTGAGCGTTTCCTCCAGTCTACTGTAGATCCGTTTTGCGGCGTAGGTACTCTTCTTGCTCAATTTCCCCCGGCGCATAACGCTCCCGCATAGTGTTCAGCGCCAAATTGCCACCGATACTTCTTTCTTAATTTCAAATTCTGTCTGTCGTATGATTTTTTTTTTGCGTTAACCTCATCCGGTGCCTTTTTGGGAAAATGCACCTGTAGCTCTTCCAACTCATCATCGACGTCCATCAAAGCTGTTAACCACTTGACCCGCCCTTCCGGGTTCTTCAGATTAGCAATTATCCGGTCCCTTTCCCAGAGGAGAATCTCAGAACGTGTCACACCAAAAACCTCCTTTTGAGCCAGAGTTTGCCAAGGCATTTTCTTTTCACTCTCTTGAGATACTATAGAACTTTCTCAGTGAAGAAGAATTCGACACCGTGGGTTCTTTTCACGATCTTACAATAGCACGACAATTAGAATAACTGATGAACGAGGCATGAAGAAGCTATATCAGATAAGATTTTTTTTGTCTCCTGCCGTTTAACAGTGATTCTGTCCATGCCAGAACTTAGTGCCTATGCAGTGAATGTGCTTCCTCACTGGGCGGTGCACCATTAGGCGATTTATTAAGGACTGGTGCACTGTCAGGCGATTCTCTCCGAGGTGATTCACTGCGGCCCCCGCCGCAACATCCCCCGCCACCGCCACCGTGCCCCCCATGCCCACCCTGCATTCCTCCCGGTCTATGCATAAAGAACATCGCACCGACCAACAAAATAACCCACCAATTCTGAGCAATAAATTGCGACATAGCTATCCTTCCTTTCCTACCAGCAATTCGGCTTCGCAAGGCTCTTTTTTGTCATCGTCACCCTTTCTTCGCCGACATCTCTCTGTGAGTGTTTTTCGAGCTACTCTCCCCTCCTAGGGCATTGGCCGGGAAAACAAATCTATTCAGCCTTGGGAAAAACCTGCCTGTTTTACTGGCGTATACCAAGTATGCCTCCCCAAATCTCTCGATCGAATCTGCCTCCTCACGTTTTGCCAGCTTTATATACATAACTACGAGGACAGGAAACATGATTAAGGTTAAAATCGTTGGCCACTGTAGGAGAAATCCAAACATTATCGTGATGAATCCTACGTACTGGGGATGACGAATGAAATAATACGGTCCCGTTGTGGCAACCTTATTTTGCCGTTGGGCCCGATATAGGAAACCCCAGGTAATAGCGAGGAAAAGCAGCCCTCCTTCAATTAACCAGTCGCTAAGGATATGGATGGGATATTGATGAGGATCCCCTTTTAGGCCTAGCAGACTGAACCAGAGGTGTCCAGAATCGTGTGTCAGCAGCGCGAAGCGGGGATATCTGCGTCCTAACCAACCGGAAAGCAGATACAGGGTTAATGGAAACCCGTACATTTCCGTAAAAAGTGCGACGATAAAGGCCGAGAATCCGCCAAAGACACGCCAGTCAATCGCATTTTTCGGTCTGACAAAACTGAACGCAAAGACAATAAATATCAATGAGTTGACTAGGACAATTGACCAGAATCCATATTGATACAACCTGCTCACCTACCTTTTGAGGATAATATTGACCGGAGGATTCACTGGAACACCATTTTTAGCTTCATTGCTTTAGTGAATCTCAGTATACGGGCATGAACTTGGTTTTTTGGCTGACATATATTTCCCCAGGCACTACAGTGCAAACATTTAGTTGGAATCAGATGTTTCTTTGCCTTTGACATTTTGGTCTCACTTTCTTCAGCAACCCGCGTACTTTTATGGAAGTTTTCTTCTGGGCGGTTCACTGTGGCCCACAGTGTGGTCCCCACTGCGGCCCCCGCCGCAACATCCCCCGCCACCACCGTCGCCCCCATGCCCACCCTGCATTCCTCCCGGTCTACACATAAAGAACATCGCACCGACCAACAAAATAACCCACCAGTACTGACCAATGAATTGCCACATAGATTTCCCACCTTTCTTTTGCCTGCTGATTTTTCTTGCAACAGTGCAGCTTGAGATTGGAAACTGCTGAAGAGCCTTGAGATAGGGGCGCGAATTCTAAAGAGGATGCCCCTAAAAAAGCAGAGGTCAGAGGCGATACTGCGTGGATACAGTATCGCCGCAGGATTTTCTTACCCCTCTTACCCTCTGCCGGGTCAATGTCTACTCTCCGAAGATGGCCCAGTCTAGCTAATGCCCTCCGTCACAATGAGCGACAGCCCGCAGCATCCATTGTTTTCTAAGCATGTTCTTTCCTCCTCTCAGTGTCTTTTATTTTTATCTACCGATTAAAGCCGGTAGAAAGCTCTCCGAAAAGTACCCGGGCCTCTTTGCTCTTCCTTTAACCCACGATCTTTTTCTTCACCGACGGAATCACAATTGGCATTGAGACGATCATGCTCAGGACGAAAACCCAAATCATCCCCCCGATCCGAGCCACAGCAGTATAGGTATTTCCGTCAAACAAGGTAATGGCCAGGAAAACGAGCACAACAACCAGCGAGACTGTAGTATACGTCACCGATGCCTTCCTGGCCGCTTTTTTTTCCAGTGCGTTCATATTCATATTCATGTTCTCGTTCATACTCATGGTAAGACCTCCCCGCTTAGCGTGCCGGCTGCGGCTGATGGGCCGGAAGCATGCCAGATTTTTCCTGTTCTCTCCGAAAAGACGGTTGGAAGCGTTTTATGAGAAGTGTGTTCAAGGTCACGGACAGAGAACTCATGGCCATAAAGAAAGAAGCCAGTTCCGGGCTGACCAGAAGCCCTGTGAAAGGGTAGAGGATACCGGCAGCCAGGGGGATCCCTGTCACATTGTAGACGAAGGCCCAGACCAGGTTCTGCTTGATCTTGCGCATGGTAGCCCGACCGATTTCAATGGCTCCCACCACATCGCGGATATCATCCTTAATCAGGATAATATCGCCGGTTTCTTTGGCCACGTCCGTTCCCGACCCGATGGCAATCCCCACATGAGCTTGGGCTAAAGCCGGAGCATCGTTGATCCCATCCCCCACCATGGCTACCTTCAGACCCTGCTCTTGCAGTTTTTTCACTTCGGCGGCCTTATCCTGGGGCAGCACTTCTGCCAGCACTGTTTTGATCCCCACTTGCCGGGCGATAGCCTCCGCCGTCCGCCGGTTGTCCCCGGTAATCATAACTACCTGCACGCCCATCTGATACAAGCGCTCCACGGCCGCTTTTGCGTTTTCTTTCAAGGTGTCGGCCACTGCGATGAGCCCGGCAGCCTTACCGTCTATGGCCATGAGCATGGCTGTCTTACCTTCTCCCTCAAGCTGCTCCATTTTTTCGTCCAAGTTTCCGATATGGATTTTTTGTTGTTGCATTAAGCGTCGGTTCCCTAACAGAACCTTCTGCCCTTGATAGGCTGCCCGCACACCGTGTCCCGGTATAGCCTCGAAATCATCCGTATCCCCAACTGCTAATCCCTCATCTTTAGCTCCTCTCACGATCGCTTCACCCAAGGGGTGTTCAGAAGACTTTTCCGCCATCGCCGCCAGCCTGAGAACATCATTCCGGGTAAAACCCGCAGTCACATACACGTCAGTCACCGAAGGTTCCCCTATGGTCAGGGTCCCGGTCTTATCGAAAACAACGGCGTTCAGCTTGCTGCTCGTCTCCACAGCATCAGCCCCTTTAAACAAGATGCCATTCTCCGCACCCTTGCCTGTTCCGGCCATAACAGCACTGGGAGTAGCCAGACCGAGAGCGCAGGGGCAAGAAATGATCAAGGTCGTGACGGAAAGGAGAAGAGCAAAACCAAAGACCCCGACTTGGGACAAACTGTAGATAGAAAGGACGAACTGGCTTGTTGGCGTAAAGAAAGCAGCGTAGCCGATAAAGAACCAGAAAAAGAAAACAATCAAAGCGAGGACGTGCACCCCGGCGATGAAATGGCCGGCCACAAAATCAGCTAGTTTTTGGATGTGAGCCTTAGATGTCTGAGCATCTTCCACCATCTTGATGATTTGGGCCAAGGCGGTTTCGCTGCCGACCCGGGTAGCCCTGAACTTGAAGGAGCCGGTCTTGTTCATGGTGGCGCCGATGACCTGAGAGCCGGCGCGCTTTTCCACCGGCATGCTTTCCCCTGTGATCATCGCTTCAACAACTGTTGAATAACCCTCGGTCACTTCGCCATCCACAGGGATGCTTTCCCCGGGCCGCACAACCACGATATCCCCGATCTCCACCTCATCGGCAGCGATTTCTATTTCCTCACCCTTGCGGATAACCCGGGCCGTTTTAGCCTGCAAACTCATTAATTTGCGAATGGCATCCGAAGTTCGGCCGCGCGTGAGCGCTTCCAGAAAGCGACCTAAGACAATGAACGCCGTAAGTAAAGCCGCCGATTCGAAAAAGGTGGCTCCCGGGCCCCCGAAGCCTGCGTAAGGCCAAAAAGTATTAATTGTTGCAATGATGTAGGCTGCGCCGATCCCGGTCGCGTAGAGGAGGTTCATATCGGTCGCCCCGCGCTTCAGACCATTCCAGCTGTGTTTAAAAAACTGCCAACCCGGGATAAAGGCTATTGGGGTCGTCAAGGCCCAAAGGACATAGTGGTTCCCCAAGAACTTTGGCACAAAGTAAGGCAGAATCCAATAGTCCCGGAACATTCCAATCATCACCAGGCTGGCCAAGGGCCAGGCAATCCACATATTGCGGGTCTGGTATCTCAGTTCCTTTTGCCGGGCATCTTTCTCCCGATCCAGAGCTTCCTGCCCAGTCAGCTTTTCCGAAGCCTCATAACCTAAGGCCTTGATCTCTTTTTTGATCCTAGTCTTATCAATGGCCCCAGGGTAAAACTTCACTTTCGCGGACCCAGCCGGCAAATTGACCACCACAGAAGTAACTCCCGGCAATCCCTTTACGGCCTTCTCGACTTTAGCGACGCAAGCCGCACAGGTCATACCGCGTACAGTGAGCAAGATCTCTTCTTCCGGCACCTCGTAACCAATTTCTTGGATTACCTTCACCATTTGGGGGACTCCGGCTTGTCCAGCTGAGAAAGTCACAGCCGCCTTGCCCGAAAGCAAATTAACTTGAACTTCCTGAACGCCGCTAATGCTCTTCAGGGCTTTTTCCACTTTCGCCACACAAGCGGCACAGGTCATGCCCTCCACGGGCAAACTTACTTGAGCTGAATTCCCGCTTCTCATCGTTTCACTCACAGCTATCACCTCCAGCCGCTATTCAGTTCGGTATTCCCTTTCACTGTCAATCTTTCGGGATGATTCTTTCCTGCTCAGTATTCGCTCAGTATTCCCTGCTAACTACCTCAGCATACGGAACACCGTTTTCAGGACTTCGTCCACCACCTGCGGATAGCCGCTTTCCATCCGCTCCCTCACGCATGATTTCAAGTGTTTTTCCAGCAGCAGCTTCGATACACCGTCGAGGGCAGAGCGGACGGAAGAGATCTGATTTAAGACATTGTCACAGTATACACGCCGCTCAATCATCCCTTTGATACCCCTGATCTGACCCTCAATCCGGTTCATGCGGGTGGTTAGATCTCGGATCGTCTTCTCTTCGTGGTGGCTCTTACGGGGGTGGTCGTCAGCTTCGGTAATATCCGGACAATCACATGAAAGAGTTAAAGTTGGTTCGTTCTGCCTTCAAAGTCGAAGTTCAAAGTATACCATTCGAGCACCGGCACATGTCTGGCTCCGAAGGTCTAAAAGGTTAGGCTACCACAGAATAGCCGGCATTTTCCACAGCTTTAACCAAGGCGTCTCTTGCGGCCGAACCGCTTATGACCGCCTCTTTGCGGGTCAAATCCACGCTGGCGCTTGCGACACCGTGAACGCTTGCCAAAGCTTTTTCCACCGACATCTTGCAGTGCATGCAGGTCATTCCTTCTACCCGGAGAACCGTTTTCGACCCGGAGTCACTCGCGCCCATCCGGTGACCACCCCTTTCAGCCTGGGCATGTGCGCCATGTTCCATATGACGATGCCCTGCCTGCTCTTTCTCAGCCTTACGTCCTAATCCAAACATTATTCGTTCCCTCCTGAAATTCGTTATTGAGCAAACCGTTATCTTGCTCTCATGTAAATAGGATAGTCCCCTACCCTATACTAGTCAAGGGGAAAATCGTCTCAATTTATGAATTCCCCATGAATTTCTGGTGAACAATTTGTAAACTACAATCCTGGAAAACTCTTGCACGCCCTATCCGGTCCTTGTTACTGCTTGATCACCCTTCTGGCGCCGATATATCTGGGCCCCCAATAAGGGCTTCCGAACAACCGGGTAACCACCACCCCACGGTTCTCGGCGTCAATCATGGTGTCATTCCCGATATATATGCCATTATGAGATGCTCCCGGAGCGTAGGTACTGAAGAAGACGATGTCTCCCGGTTTCAAGTCTTCCCGCGAAACCGCTATTCCCTCCGTGTACTGCTCCTCAGATGTGCGGAGGAGGTTAATCCCAAAATGTTTAAACACATATTGAACATAGCCGGAACAATCAAAGCCTTGCGGAGTTGTGCCACCCCATAAATAAGGCACTCCGGTATAACCCTCGGCATAGGAAACGAGCGCCCCGACCGTCCCGCTTAGCTGCACCGGCTGACCTAAACTGCTTCCACCGCTTCCGCCCGTGACTGGATGATTCTTGGCGTTTTCCGCGTCAATTTGTTGTTGTTGGATTAGCCCTTGGATATAATCGACGTTACTCTGAGCCCGGGATTTCGACTCAATCGTAGCCTTTTCCTGAGCGCTGAGCGATGAAATAAGGCTCTTTTCTTTGGTCAATGACTCCTGAACGGACAACTTGGCTGCTTGTTCAGCTTGTATGGAATTCTGAAGTTGTGCGGCCTTCTTCCGTACCACAACGCCCTGGGCGACAATCGTGTTGCTTAGATCGGTAATTTCACTCTGTAACCGGTCGTACCGCTTGACCATATAGTTTAACTCATCCCATCGATCAAACAGGTCGGACCAACTGCTCGCTCCCAATAGAAACTCAATGTATCCGGACGAGCCGGCTTCATAACCGGCTCGCAGCAACGTTCCAAGATCCACTGTATAAACTTGCTTTTGACGAGCAAGATCTTGTTGTTTGTCATTTAGTCCCTTTAGTTCCATTTGGGTTTGAGCGATCTCAACCTTGTCCGTTAGTATTGTTTGGTTTAAGTTTTGCATAGTCAAGTGCACCCCGGCGACTCTGGATGCCATCAAAACCTCTTGTTGCTTTTGCTGTCGTCGTTCACTGCCCAATTGATTGTATTGCTGCTGATATTGAGAAAGTTGCTGTTGCAAAGTGCTGGCTGAGGCTGTTCCGGGCAGAACCAGTAATGAACCAATAGAAACCAAGGACAACAATCTTCGGTAAAAGCCCATTCTCTCCTCCCAATTTTCCCATCCCTTTTTCCAGTATAGCATAGGAGCCTATCCTATATTTTTCTCCAAAAAAGATGCTGGGGTTTTGCAGGGTTTCCTACTGCATGTCGTTATGATTGTGCTGTACTCCCGGCTGCGTTGCCTGGTTAAACATGGGGCCAACCGTCTGCGGCACAACAGCAACCACCAGGACGATGGAGATAATTGAAGAAATCAGATACACCCAGGCCGTTGCACGCTCATGATGCCATGTGCGTCTGGCGACAAAGAGAAACCTTACCGAAATTACCAGTGAAGCCAACAGAAAGAGAATTCTCACGGGCCCGGGTAGTGCTAATAAACCTGTACCCAAAGTGGTTAGGCCAAAAGCAATCAAGAGTGTGTGCAACCAATGATGTGAAGATGCTATGATGGCCCAAAGGACAGAACCAACAGCTTTCAGAATACTCTTGTCCTTTCTTCCGTTCGAGACATTCGCCTTTTTTTTCATAATTACCTCCCAAAAACTAATCAGACGTATGACTCAGGCTTTAGTTCAACACTAGAAATAGAATGCCAGTAATCCCATCGTTCTTTCACAACTGAGCCAATGAGTCAGTTTAGGACGCGACGAGCTCCCAAGTAGTGCTTGTCCCAATAGCTTTCTGACAAACTATGAATGGCAACGCCATCACTTGAGGACCCTATTGTACGCCCACCGCCGATATAGATCCTGACATCTGAAGGGCCCTTTGTGTAAGTGGTGCGTTGTTCAAGCGCAAGGCTTAGTACATCTCCTCCTCTAACTCCTCAAAATTCCCACAGTAGTGAAAACAACACGTTAAGTAGCTTAACGGTGACTTGTAACAAGCCCAAGAAAAAGCGATGAATTTCTCATGAATGTCTCGTGAACAATTTGTAAACAGCAAAAGCTCCAACACTGTAGGCTCATTCATCCCTGGGATGCCCTGGGTTTGGTGAAGAGATTAGGAAAAGGCCACCCCAAGGGTGACCTCTGAATACCGCCTAACTTCTGGTTTCTTTCGTTTTCCGTAGCCTCAGGTCTCCACTTCAGCCGTACCCGGCGCTTCTTTGCCCCGCGACTTCCAAACAAGGACCACTCCCGAGATAACGGCCAGAATAATCATACCGATACTGCTCCATTGGGCGGCCGTCCAGTTAAAAAGATAACGTCCCCCGTCCCCCCGCAGGAACTCCAGGCTGAAACGACCGATGGAATAGAGGATGACATACGTCAGGAAAACAATGCCCCTGGGCCATTTTCGCCAACGGGAAAGGATTAAGATCAGGGCAAAAACCACCATGTCCCATTGACCTTCCCACACTTCGGCCGGCCAGAGCGGCTGACTTCCATAGGCGGCATAAGCACCTGTCCCCGGCGGGTAGACCAGGCCAAAGCCCGAGTGAGTCGGGCTGCCATAAGCGTCTCCGTTGAGGAAACAGGCAATCCTGCCGATTGCCTGGCCCAAGATGAGTCCGGGAGCTGCCAGATCAGCCAGCCGCCAGAAATCGATCCGGTGTCTCCTCGTATAAACAATCGCGACAAGGACTGCGCCAATAATTGATCCCTGAATAGCCAAACCCCCATGCCAAAGCATCAGA
Organism: Peptococcaceae bacterium CEB3; assembly: GCA_001029295.1. Classification (GTDB taxonomy): domain Bacteria; phylum Bacillota; class Desulfitobacteriia; order Desulfitobacteriales; family Desulfitobacteriaceae; genus Acididesulfobacillus. The sequence continues at coordinate 144,311 of LDXJ01000058.1, forward strand.
ATCTCAACCGGATGTTGGGAGTAGAACGGCCAATCGTAAAAGAACACCTGCCAGAGGCGGGCGCCGACAATGGCCCCAATCACTCCATAGAACAACATGTTGAGCAAGTGCTCCCGGTATTCCTTTTCGGCGGGAGCCAAGACATAAGCGACACCTGCTCCCAGGATGATCGCTATGATCACAATCAGCCCGTAAGAACGCTGTGAATAACTTCCGATGGTAAATAGTACTTGTGCCATGCCTTTCCCCTTTCAGCTTGCCAGTCAACCTTTTAACCTGACCCAAGCGAGCCATGCCTAAACCTAACCCAGGCCCATTCAGACTTAATCCGGTTCCGAACAAGCCACACTAACTAATGCTAACATACTTCTTCACTTGTCTCATGAAAAACTTGTGAATTTCTTATGACCTTTCCTTTTTGCCCTTCCTTTTTCTCCCGTTCCCAGCGGCAGTCTCTATGCACTCACCTGCCCACTTCGACCGGAATTTCCCTGACGGTCGGCAAAACTGATCCCACATTTCCGGCGCCTGGTGCACATTGTCCCACTCCGCATCCCGATTGCGCTCACTGAAGACCCTCTCCTTGGATCGTGAAACTTCTTCATCGCGTCGGATGCCCAAGACCAGCCCCTGGAAATTATGCTCTTCTACCACCTGCTGCAACCCATCTGTCTTCAAGGCTTTGCAGCAGACTAACCGGCCCTTCTCCGGCCCCATACCCTCTTTTAAAGCCTAAGCATTTTTATGCACAATCAGTTCGAACCCGTGCGTCCGCACAAATTAGTCCCGGTAGGTAATCATCTGCGGAATTTTGTAAGTCGTATCCACATGGACCAAGGGGAAAGGGCAGTGCCCGAAAAAGGCCTTCTTCGTCAGCCACAGCAGCACTGTGGAGTCCTTGCCAATAGACCAGAGCATCCCGGTCTTACCCAGTTTCCTGTACGCCTCACGCAGGATATAGATACTGTAAGCCTCCAAACGTTCAAGATGATCCATGGCTCAGCCCCCCTCTAATAAATGTTTGCTTCTTTCTTATTCACACGTATATGGGTATGCAACCCATTTTTATTTATCTGCCAATGCAAGCAGCCTTGCTCATCCTTGACAACCAGATAAGCACCCTGGCCTCCCATGTCAGATCCCAGAAAATACCGAATCGCTCCGTAACCGCATTCCTTGAGACAGGCGGCGCAGCCCCAACAGTCGCGCGGCTCCGGAATAAAAGCCTTTTTCCTCTCGTCTTGGCGGATAAGCCCTCCTGGGCAGACATCCCTGCACAGACCGCAGCCTGTGCACAGACTCTGATCAATCCGAATGCTCATAGAACTCACCCTTTTTCACAATATCTCTGAATACTATTTCTACCTTGCCTGCCCTGTAGCGGGAATTGACGTACTTCAGCCAGTTCGGGTCATCTCGTTCCGGATAATCAGCATTTTGCTGATACCCGGGCCAGCGGGTCTCTTTCCGGGCCTGCATATGGGCGATCACCACTTTGCAGACATAAAGGCGATCCACTACCTCCTGAATGTGCAGCAGCTCCGGTAAATTTTCGGCGTGCATTTCTGTCGCACACTGAAGCAGCTCTTGGATCTTCCGGGCAGCGATGGCTAATTTACGGCCGTCAATCAGGTAACCCGTTCCTATGCCGCCGGCATACTCATCCATAATCTTTTGCATTGCTTCTTCTGTTTGCTCGGCGTTGTAGAGAGACTGCCTGGAATCGAAGCAGCGATTCATCCGAACCCGCACAGCATCCATTTCATCGTCTGAGAAAGTTTGGCTTTCCTGCCCCCGGCTGTATTCCAGAGCGGACAACGCGGCAATTTCACCCTCTGCCAGACAACCCGGGACGTATTTTTTAGGGCACCCCCCGGCTGCGTCTCCCGCCACGAAAAGGCCGGGCAGCGTAGTCGCCCGCCGGCTATCCACCCAGTACCCGCTGGCACAATGGCCGCCCACAATGTACGGCTCCGTGCCCGTAATTTCCACATTGGCCAAACGCGGATTCCTGCCACTGTCCAGCCATGACAAGACCTGGGCAGGGGCCATGTTAAGGTAGGCCTTGTAAAGTTCTTCTTCTTGTTGCACTGTAATTCCTTCGGTCTGTAAATAACACGGTCCCAAACCCCTCTGGTTTTCTGCCACCGTAGCCCATAATCGCATAGGAGTGGAGAGTATCCCTGCGTACCTGCCTAAGTACTCTTCGCCCCGGCCGTTTACCTGTACCGCCTTCACCCCTTGGGCGATGGTCCCTGTCGGGGCAATGGTATCCTTGCATCGAAGAGCAATAAAACGCATCTCAAACCCAGTCATTTCGGCACCCGCCCGGATCCCCATGGCATAACCCGCACCTGTATTAAACGGGCAATACCACATTTTATGCCGGGAAAAACCGGGATTATTGGGTCGATAAAGGCCTGCCGCCCCGCCGGTGGCACAGATCACGGCTTTGGCATAGATGACATAAAAAACATCTTTCTCCAGAGAAAAGGCTAGCACGCCAACCACCTTATGCTCTCTACAGATATAATCCGTGACGTTGACCCGATTAAGTACCCGGATGTTTGTGTATTGGGCCACAGACGACGCCAGCAGCGGCTTGATATTCTCTCCGTTAATCTTGATACTGTGTCGCCCCCGCACCACATAATGACCATCGGCATCCTTTAAAATTCGCAAACCCAGCTCTTCCAGCTTCCGGGTTACCCGATTAAAGTTTTGAGCGAGCGAGAAGACTAAATCCTCGCGGACTACTCCTGCTGCATCCTGCCGGACATACTCGAGATAGGACTCCGGTGTTTCCCCTTCCGGCAAATAGGCGTTCAAGGCGTTTACCCCGGCTGCCAGGCAACCGCTGCGTTTGATATGAGCCTTTTCCACAATCAGAACCTGAGCCTGAGAGGTTTCGGCAGCCGTTAAAGCCGCAAAACATCCAGCCGTACCTCCGCCCACAATCAAAATATCCGTTGTCAGGATTTTGGGCTTTAACATCTTGCTGCGCTCACCTCTAACCCCCCGGTGCGCTCATTGATATAGGCTAAGAGCTGCGCAAGGCACTGGGCAACAGAGTCCTCCGCTGTCCGCACGACAATTTCGGGTTTTTGCGGGGGCTCATAGGGCGCGCTGATCCCGGTAAATTCAGGGATCAAACCCGCACGGGCTTTTGCGTATAAGGCTTTCGGGTCCCGCTGTTCACAGACCGCCAACGGGCAATCCACAAAAACTTCGATGTAGTCTGCGCCCAGAACCGCACGCAGTTGCTCTCTTTCCGCCCTGAGAGGAGAAATAAAGGCTGCCAGAACGATAACACCGCTATCCAGCATTAGCTTAGCAACCTCCCCGATCCGGCGCAAATTTTCCCGCCTATCGGCCTGAGAAAAACCCAGATCACTGTTGAGTCCGTGTCGGATATTATCCCCATCTAAGGTATAGGTGAGCCTGCCCAGAGCGTGGAGCTCCGCCTCTAAGGCGTGGGCCAGGGTAGATTTTCCGGACCCTGACAAGCCTGAAAGCCATAAAACCATACCTCTCTGTCTGAGCATATTTTCCCGGTGCGTACGCAAGACTTGTCCTGTATGCCAATAGACATTTCTTTTCTCCACCAAACTATCCCCCATTTTTCCCTTATCATACGCTGCACTCTGTACGCTGCAGCTGCGACCAGCGCTCCGAGTCAGTACCCACAGTCCTTTTTAATGTCATATTATCCAGACTGTTTACCGGGTTATCAAGATAAAAAACCTTTTCTTTTGCTCAGAGCGCTAAACTCATCCGGTCTAGAGCCTGAGCGAAGTCCAGCTTCAGATCCCGGATATCCTCGATCCCGACACTGATTCTTACCAGATCCTCGTAGACGCCCATCTGCTCCCTTTCCTCGCAGGTGTGATGGAGACAAAGTGTAGAAGCAGGATGAATCACCAAGGTCCGGACATCCCCAATATTGGCCAGATTCGCCCCGTACTTCAACTTCTCAATGAAGCGAAAGGCTTTATGCTTGCTGCCCAGGCGCACAGTCAAAAGTCCCCCGAACTTCCCTCTGAATTGCTGACAAGCCGTGCTACGGCTTAAACTGGACTCCAACCCCGGATAGTTCACGGCTGTGACCTGATGTTGTTCTTGGAAGAAGACGGCCAATTCCTGAGCATTGTCACAGATTCTTTCCATGCGCAACCCCAGAGTCTCCAGTCCCAGACTGTTCAAATAGGCGGCAAGCGGTGCCATCGAAGCACCAAAATCCGTGAGCAGTCCTTTCCTAACCCTGGCCAAATAAGCATAAGGACCAAACTTGTGGTACTCCTGAAGGGCTGGATATCGCCTCCCATCCCAAGGGAATCGGCCACTGTCCACAATGATGCCTCCGATAGAATTGCCGCTGCCATTAATATATTTAGAGGTTGAGTGGAGAACAATATCTGCGCCTAACTCAAGGGGACGGCAAATGTAAGGTGAAGCAGCCGTATTGTCAACCACCAAAGGCACTCCCCGGCTGTGGGCCAGCTCCGCCAAGCCTGCAATGTCCGGCACATCCAGCTTAGGATTGCCGATACTCTCCACGTAAATGAGACGTGTCTGCTCATTTATATTGGCGGCAAAACTCGCGATCGTGTTGTCTGTCACCCAGCGGCTGGTAATTCCGAAACGCTGAAGTTCCTTAAATAAGGCGAACGTCCCACCGTAAAGCCCACTGCCTGAAAGGATCTCCTGCCCGCCCTGAACAATACTCAGCAAAGACAAGGTGATAGCTGCCATGCCGGAAGCACAGGCTACTGCACCCACACCTTGCTCCAAAGCGGCCACCTTTTTCTCGAAAGCTGCCAAGGTTGGATTGCTAATGCGGGTATAGATGTAACCGAAATCCGTGCCTTGGAAAACCCTTTCAAGTTCTTCCGCCGTGGGATACTGAAAAGCTGTGGTTTGATAGATAGGCTCCAGCGGAGTTCCCCTTTTGCCAGCCGTTTCAGTGTGCAGCAGAGCTGTATTAAACTCCATCTTCTCTTAACCACCTTTTTTTCTGCCGCCTTCTTGCCGTAAAGGCGGACCTATTTCTGACCACAAACAGCCTGTTCATGGTCGATTAGCTCGCTAATTGTGGGACAGTCTCCGCAAACCTGGCACGTAGCCCGCCTGGCCAGCGTGATCTGGCGAAAGTTCATCGTCGAAGCATCAAAAGTTAACAGCCTTCCGGTTAAGAGCTCTCCTGTGCCCAGGATATATTTAAGTGCCTCCGCGGCCTGGATAGTCCCTATAATACCGCCCATAACCCCCAGAACACCGGCCTGTCTGCAAGTGGGCACCGCATCGGGCGGTGGAGGAGTCACAAAGACACATCGATAGCAGGGCCCCTGACCGGGTACATAAGTCATAGTCTGACCTTGAAAGCGAATAATACCGGCATGAGAAAAGGGCCTGCTCATAAGGACACATGCATCATTAATTAGAAATTTAGCCGGGAAATTATCCGTAGCATCAATGATGAAATCGTAGTTACGGTCCTTGACAATGTCTGCGATATTGGCCGCGCTCACCCACTCCTGATAAGTGACCACCTCCACCTCAGGATTCAGGTCCCATATCGTTTCCTGGCCCGAAACAACCTTGGGCTTACCCACATCTCCGGTCGAGTGGATGATCTGGCGTTGCAGGTTCGATAACTCCACCTTGTCACAATCGACCAGGCCAACTGTGCCCACTCCGGCAGCTGCTAGGTACATTGCAGCCGGCGCCCCCAGCCCGCCCGTGCCAATGATCAATACCTTAGCCTTGAGAAACTTCTCCTGGCCCTTAACCCCCACTTCCTTGAGAATAATCTGCCGGGAATATCTCTCCAGCTGCCCATCACTGAACTTCATGATTTCGCCTGCCCTCCCCCCATAAAGTAAAGAAACTCAACCACGTCTCCGTCATTCAGCAGGGTCCCATCCAACTCCGCCGCGCTGACAAATTCTTCGTTCAGTTGCACAGTGACATATTCCGGGGTCGCAACTTCCTGAGATACAATAAGCTGTCTGATGGAAACAGACTGGCTGAGTTCAACTTCTTTACCGTTAACCATGATGTGCATGCGTTTGTCCCGCCTTTCCCAGATGATCCACCCTGCTCTTTCCTCTTGTCTGCAAGCCCACTTCGCGATCTGACATTATACTACATATTTCCGGTATGTTTACTATGAATAGATATTAAACGATTTTCACCCAATCGTCAACAACCCGGGTAAAGATTATAGCTACTATAATCTTCAAAACAGTTGGCGCTTGGTACTTAACCTTTTATCCCAGACGTGTTTCTCACTTTTCAACCAGACGGAAAAGGCCCTGACCGCGCAGGAAACGCGGTCAGGGCTTACCACTTTCAGCCGTAGTCGGAACAAGAACCCAGAGAGCACACTTTAAAATACCCAGTCCTGCCTGAGAAATGACTCAAACGGCACAGACGTCTTGGCGGGCTGGCGCCTGGAGCCTTGTTTTAATCCCCTCGTAACGCCGGATAACATTGATCAGTTCGCGGTCGAACTCGTGAACAAAATGCGTCTGTTCATCAGGCTGAAGGGTAAGAAACCCACGCAGCATCTCTTCGTTGTCCAGGCACAGACAGAGTTCCATAGGACTCATCAACCTCAAGTGTTCACGAAAGACATTTTTGGCCGCCATCTCTTCAACTCCCTTTCTCTTGTGCTGGAGCACGTCCGGCCCATCGCTCGGCGCTGCTTCGGTGTTCATCAGAATGCCTTCCATCTCGGCTTAGGGATATCCTCAGCTCAGCGATGTCGCGCCATCCTGCCTGCGGAATACCGTGCTTAAGTATTTCCGACTGAACCTATCAATTTGATAGATACGAATTTGATAGTTATAGGATACTCCCCTAATCTATGCTAGTCAAGCCTTATCGGAACCAGATTGTGAATATCCGGTGAACTTGTCGTGAATTTTCCCCAGAGCCTGATCCAAATCCGCCAAGAGGTCTTCCACTGTTTCCAAGCCTACGGAGAGGCGGATCATGTCCGGAGTCACCCCGGCCTCACGCTGGGCCGCTTCGTCAAGCTGCTGGTGCGTCGTGCTGGCCGGATGGATAACCAGGGACTTGGCGTCACCCACGTTGGCCAAATGAGAAAAGAGTTGGAGGCTGTTGATGAATTTAGCCCCTTCTTTGACCCCCCCTTTAAGTCCAAAGGTGAAAATCGCTCCCGGACCCTTGGGCAGATATTTTTGGGCCAAAGCATGATACGGGTTATCAGGAAGCCCCGGATAGTTTACCCAGGTTACAAGTTGGTGGCGACTGAGAAACTCCGCCACTTTTTGGGCATTCTCCACATGACGCTCCATCCGCAAAGGGAGGGTCTCCAGCCCTTGCAGGAAAAGAAACGAGTTAAAAGGAGAGAGGGCGGCACCCGTGTCGCGCAGCAAAGTCACCCTGGCTTTCACAATGTAAGCGGCCGGACCACAAGCTTCCGTGTACACCACCCCGTGGTAGCTGGGATCGGGAGTCGACAGTCCGGAAAACTTGCCATTGTCCCACCGGAACTTGCCGGAGTCCACAATGATTCCGCCAATGGATGTCCCGTGCCCGCCTATAAACTTGGTGGCGGAGTGCACCACAATATCGGCGCCATGCTCAAAAGGCCGGCAAAGATAGGGTGAGGCAAAAGTGTTATCCACGATCAGAGGAATCCCCTGGGCGTGGGCTTGATCGGCAATAGCCCGAAGGTCGGCCACGTTGATGCGGGGATTCCCAATGGTCTCCACGTACAAGGCTTTGGTCCTTTCATTAATCTTGGCCCCAAACTCCTCGGGGCGATCGGATTCCACAAAATGAAAAGTGATCCCGAGTTTGGACAGGGTATTGGCGAAAAGGGTATACGTCCCGCCATACAGCGAACTGGAAGCCACGATTTCGTCTCCCGCCTCGGCGATATTCAGAATGGAATACATGATTGCAGCCTGACCGGAAGCGGTCGCCAGGGCACCGACCCCGCCTTCAAGCTGAGCCACGCGTTGCTCAAAGACATCTTGAGTCGGATTCATAATCCGGGTGTAAATATTGCCGGGTTCTTTCAAGCCGAAGAGATTGGCGGCATGTTCCGTATCCCGGAACACATACGAAGAGGTCTGGTAAATAGGCACCGCCCGAGAAAGTGTGGCAGAATCCGGAATCTGCCCCCCGTGTAAAGTGATCGTCTCGAAACCGAATTGCCTTGCTTGAGTCATCCTTTACTCCTCCTTTAGATCAGCAAATATTCCTCTTTTGTCCAGCAAAAAACCTCTTCAGAGTGAAGAGGTTTTTGTCGCCGACAACCCTCTCATCTCTCAGAACTCATGTTCTGCAGGAATTAGCACCTCGTAGTCCGAAGCTCCATTAAAGAGCTCCCACCGACTACCGGTTGCCGGGCATCATCGGGCCAGTCCCTCCGCCGCTCTTGATGAGTGGAAATATAAAATTGACTAACTCACTAGGTTTACTATCCTATGGTTAAAATTATATCCGAAAAAACCCGCAAGTCAAGAAAAATATTGACCCAACGATTGCCCCGTCGTCCGCAAAAGGAGTAGAGGAAGCAAGTTCGCTGCCTAGCGCCGGGCCACTCTTTGGTAGAGGACATAAGAATAGACAATGGAACCGAGGGCTAAGACAAGAGTGACCACCAAAATCAACGGAAACGCGAACTGTTTGGGCAAGAAGCCTGAAAACAGAAAGATGAGACCCCCGATCACCCAAACCGGTCCGACCGCGCGATGTGTCTTGTACCAGACTTCTTCATTGGCCAAAGTCCAGGGTGTGCGTATGCCAAAGAAATAATTGAACTTCACTTTCCCCATATAGTTCCCCGTCACAATGAACAAAAGCCCGATCCCGGCGGGAATGAGCACCGGAACAATGCCCGTGCGCAGCAGTCCCAAAGCGACGAGAAGGGTCACGCTGTGCAGCAAGCCGAGAAACAAGACGATGACGAAACTAATTAGCCAAAAGACCCTGTTCATCAAGAGGTAATTCGCTTTCCGGGGGTCGATGCGGGGGATGAGCCAGAAGAGGAGCCAAACTCCCACAGTGATCGCCGGCAACAGGAACGCTCCGACAAAAGGTGTGCTGTAACCGTTCACTTCTCCGGCGGCATTCCAATGAGAAGGAACCCTGGCCGGCAATTTCGGATAAGCCCAAAGGGAAAGGGCAAACATCAGGACCACGATTAAAGCGGATAGGATCTGAAACAGTCTGTCATTACGAGATGTCAACGGGTCTTCCTGCATAACAATCTCTCCTTTCGCTCCGGAAAACTGAACTCGTTCAGTCTAATTGAACCGCGCCCAAATAATTACTTCCCCTTCCCCTTCCCCTTCTCCTGCCCCTGGCTCCCAGGCCTTTCCGTCCCTAAGAAATCCGCAAACCATTCAAGGATGTCCTCGAAAACCGAGGTATTCAAGGAATAGACTATATTTTGCCCACTGCGGCGGTCACTAATCAGGTCCGCCTGTTTCAGGATGTTGAGATGGTGCGAAATACTGGGCTTAGTAATCGTAAACTTGGCCGCGATTTCGCCCGCGGTCAGATCCCCGTCCCGCAAATAGCGGAGGATTCGCCTTCGGGTCGGGTCGGACAAAGCCTGGAAAGTAGACTGTTGTTTCGTCACTCTCATCACTTCCTTCAGCCACACTTGTCACTTCATTCGGTCACCCTGGTCACTTCCTTCAGCCACACTTGTCACTTCATTCGGTCACCCTGGTCACTTCCTTCAGCCACACTTGTCACTCCTTCAGGCACACTTGCTCACGTGTAATTATACCGTTTTTTACTTAGCTAATCGTCTAAATATATCTAAGGCTGATTATAGTATCCCGCCCTCTCCTTGTCAAGCCGGGGATACTTGGAAACCAATATGTGCCACCATGCGCCAACCGGCGCGGCATCACCTACACGGCATCACTTAACCGATCGCTCGTATTTTTCTATAAAATCTTCCATTGCCGATTTGCGATCGCGGAATTCCTCAATCCAAGCCTTCAGCATATCCTGGCCATCCGGGGTAATAGAGTAAATACGCTTAGCGGGCCCCGCGTCTCCGGTTTCCCAGCGTGATTCGACGTAATCGCTGTTTTCCAGGCGGCGCAAATGGCGGTAAACCGCGCCTGTATCGGGCGAACCGGGATAGAAGCGGAAACCGGTCAAACGCTCCAGCAGTTCATAGCCATGAGACGGATGCTGCAGTAAACTAAGAAGCAGGCAAGGCTGAATAAATCTTTCCACTTTGCCAGACAGTTTGCAGTGGCAATCGCCGTGACCGCCTCCATGACCCATTCCATGGTCATGGCCATGTTCGGGTCCATGGCAGGTATCGCACATTTTAGCTGTTTCCTCCCTTGCGAGCATCCCACTGCCCTATATGCTACTATCAGATAGGGGACTTGTCAACAAGACACCTGTCTGTTGGCCAATCATTCCTTAATCCGATTCTGCAAGTACCCATGCTAGCCACCCTCAAATCGAGCATTAAAAATTTTTACCCGGGCCTCACAAACTCGCAAGGGGATTTCGCTAACGCCGGCCAAGCTTTTTGGTCAAAAATATCGGAGCCGTTGGTTTCCGATGGACAGAGAAAATGGGAGGGGCAAACCCCTCCCATTTTCTCTGTGAAGAACACTTTCCTGCAAAGAATATGATATTGACGCGTTTCCGTATAACCTGCTCGCAGTGGGGCATGAATATCCTTAAGTGTCACGCCCGCGACGTTTGGGCCTCGGGCACGCTTAAAAGTACTTCCTTTTCCTCCACATCGGCTACCTTGCGCAAGCTTCCTATGAGCAGAAGCGTTGTTCCGACAATGACTATGATGCCGATACCGACAAGAAAATATCCGGCACCGTAAGCGACCATCGGATCGAGGAAAACATGGACGAAACCGCCGACGAGGGCGACGAAAACACCAAGGCTCATCCCCCGGGCAATGGTCTTGACGTGGCTCTTCTTGAGGTAAACATCCGCGATCAGCAGTAAAATCATCACGGCTGGCAACAGGAAGAAGGCATAGTCCTGATGCAGGAAGGTGAATACGGCATCCCCCGCGGCTAAGGGGGCTTTGGGATCACCCGCGCCAAAAATATTCGTATTCAGTTCAATGCCAAACCCGCCGCCGACGACCATGAACACCAGGGAAATCCAAGAAGTTCCGACCGCAACCAGGGCCGGTTTCAGCCAACCAGGTTTGGCGTCAACACCCTTTTTGTTGAGAATCATACCCAGCAGGACTAAGAGTCCTCCCAGCATGATCCCCACCCCGGAAATCACATCGTCGCTGGCAATCCCGTTAATCCCTCCCGGGCCGGATTGGAACCACGTCGGCGGCTGAATCCAGGTGAACCCTGCCAAGAGATAAACCACTGTTATAACTCCGGTACCGACAATGACGAACCAAAAGCCCACCCGGGCCAACAAACGCGGTCCTCCTTGCAAAGCCTGATAACCAAAGCGCCAAGCACTCATGGCGACCAACACACTGAGCAAGGCGACAATCATGAGATGTGAATGGGAACCGATTAAGTTGCCCATCAGGTCACCGGTCTTTTCTCCAACCAAGCGAGCGTAAGCGCCGATAAGATGCGGAAAATCACCGAACTCCAGAATCCATCCCGCCAGGTGGCCCATCACGGCCGCGAGAAAGAGACCCACGGTCCCCAACATGGCGGACCAGAACGGGAGTGAACGCGATGAGGTTGATTTGTTTTTCCATTCCAGATAAAAGCCAATCAACAGGGAAATGAGGATATCGTCCAAAGCGAAGAAACTAAAAATCTGGATCCAGAGCCAGAAACTCGCCTCCACATGGGTATCAAAGATTCCGCCTATGGTGGCAAGAATCACGGCGGCCGTTACTGCTCCCAGAATTGAGTGGCGAACATGTTTCGAACGGATTAAGAAGACCTGGCAGGCCGCCAAAGCCACCAGCCCTACTAAAGATATCAACAAGCCGTGCAAATACATCGTGTGCGCATAATTAATATCGGCTCCCGCCGAGGTTTCAGTCCAGAACGGATTTGAAACAAAAATGCTCCCTAAACCGTAAATAACTAACCAGCCCATAAGAACAACCAGGACATGCTGACAGGAAAAGCGGCCGATTTTTAGAGGCTGCCACTCTTCCTGTTTGGCTTGATTCGCGCTCATAAATTATACCTCCTCTAGCTAGAAACTCCTACCCCGGACCCTTTGGGAAAGACCCCGTGTCTTTTTTATCACCTCCTCATCCCTTTTTCACCCGCCACGTTTAAGCTATAATAGGTGGGGCGATCACGAGCCAGCCGTTACATAAGACTGTTTTATGGTTAGCATAATCTTTGACGGGTTCAACCTAAGTTTATCTCCTTGAGTGCACTTTCACATGATGTTTTAGACCTGTTTCTCGTCCAGGTAAAAAGTGTGAACTTTGCCCAGTACTTTTTACCTACCTAGTGAATTTTTCATCCGCCGCACTGCCGGCCGGGCGGCATGACGATCATCGAAATCCTTGCTCATGCGGCATAGCGATCATACAAATCCCTGCTCAGACGGAGGAACGTGATGGCAATCCAGTTTCTATTTATTGACTATATTAAGTTCCGGGACTTTGTCCATGGGCTGGTCTATTTTTCCCTGGGCATTGGGATTTTCATGCAGCATCGCAGCCGCAGTCCCTTCCCGATCATTCGTAACCTCTGGCTGCTCGGCCTCTTTTCCGTCCTCCACGGGCTCAGTGAATGGGGTGAGTTGTTCTACCCTCTGGAAACTCACTACGATCCGTTTGGAACTTTGGTTTTCTTACAGGGCCTGCAATATGTGTTCGTCCTCGTTTCTTATGTCGCCCTCTATGCCTTCGGGTTAAAGTTGCTCACCGCTAAAAGCAAAACCGCAGCCGAAAGCCTTGCGGTAATCATCTTGCTCCTCTGGCTTGCCCTCAGCCTCAGCTTAACAGGCCTGCCCTCACTGGCCCTGGAAACCAAACTGACTATGTTTGACACTTACACACGCTATTGTATTGCTCTCCCCGCCGCCTTGGTGGCTGCTTTTGCCCTATTCCGCCAGAGGGCGGAAAACAGCGGTCTTATGGCCTCCTCCGCCATTTCCCGCCTGCTCCTCCTGTTCTCCCTCTCTTTCGGCCTTTTCGCCGTTTTTGAAGGAATCTTCGTCTTGCCTACGGGATTCTTCCCGGCCAATTGGTTAAACGAAGAATGGCTCCGCCTGCACACGGGCATCCCAGTGGAAATTTACCGGACCGCAGTCGGTATCGGCATCTTTATTTTGACGTTTCGCCTTTTCAACCTGTATTATTTAGAGACCGAGTACCAAATCGAAAAATTCAAGGGAGAGCAGATTGTCTTTCTGGAACGGGAACGCATCAGCCGGGACCTGCACGACGGGATCCTGCAAAATTTGTACGGGCTTGGCCTTCGTCTGAGCCATTGTCTCTCCCAACTGCCCCCTGAGGCTGAGGCAGTCCGCCGGGAAATTACGGAAATAATCGCCGGAGCCAACCAAGCTATTGCGGACACCCGCCAGTACGTCCACCGACTCAAATACCTCAACAGCACCTCTCCGGATTTACTGCAAATGCTGGACTTTTTAGCCCGGGAGTACAAAAACAACCAGGGGTTGACCGTATCCGTGCATTCCCGGCCTCTATCGATCTATCTGACTCCCGAGCAACACTACCAGCTTTACCATGTTGCCATGGAAGCCCTAACCAACGTCGTTAGGCACGCGGGTGTTCACGAGGCCGAGATTCACGTGGAACTCAGAGGCAATCAATTGCATTTGCACATTCTTGACCACGGCTCGGGATTTCGTCCCGGCAGGCTGCAGTTGGCGGAAAGCAGAGAGCATCAAGGGATCACCAATATGCAAGAACGGGCAAAAATCATGGGCGGCATACTCAACGTTCGTTCCGCTCCCGGCAAGGGAACAAACATCGGGCTCCGCATCCCCTTCGTACCGGCCCTCCCCCCCTACGATCCCGCGGCCGTTGACTGAGCTAAATATGTTCGGTCACCGTCAGAACTTGTTAGAACAAAGAGGGATTCAGATGGCAGTGATAAAAATCTTAATCGTCGATGATCATGAAGTTGTTCGCATCGGCCTCAAGACCGCCTTGGCCTCCGAGCAGGATTTCCAAATCATAGGGGAAGCGGCCACCGGGCAGGCAGCCCTTGACTTCGTCCGGGAGCAAAAGCCCGACGTGGTCGTACTGGATGTCCGCTTGCCGGACATAAGCGGGATCGAGGTCTGCCGGGAAATTCGTTCCCACTACGACAACGTTCACATCCTAATGCTCACGAATTACGGGGAAGATGAGTCCGTCTACGCGGCTGTTCTAGCCGGAGCTTCCGCTTTTCTGCTCAAGGATATCAATTTGTCCTCCTTGATCGAGACCATTCACGCCATTCATACCGGTAAAGTACTCCTTGACCTCCCCGTCGTCAGCCGTCTTCTGACCCACTTGCAGCCGGAAAACAATCCCAAAGTAAAATCGGCCTTAACCCCGCGCGAGCAAGAGATTTTGAAACTCATGGCTCAGGGAAAGACCAATAAAGAAATCGCCGCGACTTTGATTTTAAGTGAAAGTACGGTGAAAAATCACATCAGCAATGTCTTGGGCAAGTTGAACTTGGGCAGCCGTTCCCAGGCTGTGGCTTATTACTACAAGAAACAACAGGAGCCGGAATCGTCCTAAACCGGCTTCGCTGCCAAAGCGAACCGCCGTCAAGGAGAAAACCGGCCCCGCAAGGGTCGTAAGGTTCACCTATTGCCCAAAATGACACTCGCCGCGCGGTCACCCGCTGGGATTCGCGTAGGAATGGAGGCCCGGCAGGAAGTAATTAACCCCAAAAAATGTGAAGAGCACGGCCGCGAAGCCGAGCACCGCCAGCCAAGCGGCCGGCCTTCCTTTCCATCCCCGGGTAAAGCGGACATGGAGATAGCCCGCGTAAACCAGCCAGGTAATCAGGGACCAAGTCTCTTTCGGATCCCAGGACCAGTAAGTTCCCCAGGTATAGTTAGCCCAAACGGCTCCCGTAATGATGCAGAGAGTCAGGAGAGGAAACCCGAAAGCAACGACTTTGTAAGCCAGTTCATCGAGAACTTCGAGAGCGGGAAAGCGAGCGAGTATGCCACTGTTCACTTCAACGACTCCGGCTGCCAAACCTGAACCGTCCGGCAAACCCCCAGTCATTGAACTTTCCGCAGGCGACGCTGCCCTGCGCTCATCAGCTCCCGAGTCACCCGGAACCGGCCCTCCTATCCGCGCGGCTGCTCGCATCTTACGCTCTTTGAGCAGATACATAACCCCCAAGCCAAAGGAAACCGCAAAAGCGCCGTAGGCCAGCATGGCGGTAGCGACATGGATCGTCAGCCACTGGCTTTTTAGGGCCGGCATAATCACTGTCGAGCTCCTCTCCGCCGGACTGATGGCAATCTCGACGAAGAGCAGGAGCAAGGCCGGAACGGGCAGGACAAAGGAACCCAAAGCCCGCAGCCGGTAACGGAATTCGGCAAAAAGATAAACCGCCACGATACCCCAACAGAATGTGAGAATGAACTCATACCCATTGGCGAGCGGAGGGCGGTGGGCAATCAGCATCCTCACCACAATGGTGACTGTATTGATGACGAGACCCGCCACCGCCACCCAGGTGGCCGCCCGGCTTAGGCCGTTCTTTTTCCCAAGCGCGCCACCCCAATAGAGCAGCGTCGCCACGACATACGCCGCCAGCAACAGGTAAAATAACGGTCCTTCAAACCCCTTCAGTATTTGACTCATGGTCAACCTCCTCTGCCCGGCCCCAAATTCCTGCCGGATCCCCTATTCAGTGAGACTCCCACTTCTACAAGTGGGAGTGGTTCCCCCGTACCTTGCTTCGATGGGGTAGACTCCATCCTTCGCCGCGAAGTATCCTTTGGGGATAGGCGGCTTCGGCGAAACCCTCCACTGGAGGCTTTCGTCACCGAAGTCTCGATTGTTCAACTTTAGTTGAACGAGTTCACTCAAACTTTCTTCTCTTGCAGGCTTATACGTCCTCGCTTGATTTTCTTATCTCGCTCAGGAAACTTTCCGAACCTTTTCCCGCGGTCATCCCCAGAGCCAAAATTCCTTCCTTCGTCTCCTCCGCGTGGCTGAGCACCCCGGCCACCCTGGCGGGCCGCCAATAAAACGAGAGGAACAACCCGACCAGAAGCAGGGCCGATCCCAACCAGACCACCCCGACACCGGGATCTTTCTTTACCTGTATTCCCGTAAACGGAGCATACCCATCAAGGGTCACTTTGTATTCTCCCTGAATGTTGGCCGTCTGGCCCTTGCTGAGCGTTCCCTGTTGCACGACTCGCAAATTGTTATTATAGACTAAATACATCATTTCAGGTTGCTGCTCATTTCCCGCAATCTGGGCTACCACGAAATAGAGGTCCGTCCCTGGAGCATAGTAATAGTTATAGCCGTTCTGTTCGCTCAAAAGGACCTTCTGCTCCTTTCCCCTCACATCGGCCGTAAGATGTACCCCGCTGGTAAAATCACTCTGATAAAAGGTAATTCCGCGGTAAGTTAAGGGATGGTTGACCGAGATTATCTTCCGCACCAACACATGTCCGCCCGGGCTGAGCAGGCTCAAATCCGTGAACCAGTTGTCCAGTTGTCCGTTAGGCAGGTACTTCTTTTCCGCCGCATTTACCCGCACATTGAAATTCTGATCGATCCTGCCCTCGGTCATGATCGATTGGATCGACAGGGTGCTCCCCGCTCCCACCATGAAATACCCTTTGGCGCCGAGGAGACTGCTTAAAAACGCACCCAGCACCAAGATGACAAAAGCCATGTGAGTCAGGAACGAACCCCAATAGCCCCAACGCCGCCGCAGGCCCAAAAAAGACCAACCTGTTTCAGTCTCCCGCCCCGTCAGGCGGAATCCATGATGCGCGAGGGTTCTCTGCACAGAGTCTTGCAGAATCTGATAATCACCCTTGATCTCCGTCCGGATCTTGGCTGGCAGATCCCCCGCGGTTCTCGGCGGACGGGGACGAAAAACCCGCCCGTAAATCCCGTTAAAGCGACGAACGCTGCAGGCCACCAGGTTCAGGCACAGTAAACCCAGCAGAAAGCGGAACCAGAATGTACTGTAAATCTGGGTCAACCCCAGCGTTTGCCAGAGCTGCCCCACCTTGGCGGCCTCCTGGGGACTTTGATCGACCTGGGGGATGAAAGTTCCCATGCCGGCGGTAACGGCAATGATCCCCAAAAGAATCAGCCCCAACTTCATGGAGGTCAGCCATTCCTCCACCAGGCCCCATCCGGTGCGCATTTCTCTTCCCATGTTCACGTCTCCTTTGACTTGAACCCAGCCAGATTCTTCCTGCCTGTTCTCTCGTTCCTGTTCTCTTATTCCTGTTCTCTTATTCCGGTTCCCTTGTCTTATCGGGCTGCAGTCTGTCGGGATAAAAGTCCAGAAATCCTACCCACCCATATTATTATTATTTTTGGCATAAGACAAGCCTTATGGGGAGAGAAATTGGCTACACGAGAATAACAAAAGACGCCCTCTGGGCTCTGTCAGACCAGACTGACAACAGCCGCAAGGACATCCGCCAAAATCAGGATGAACGTACCCGAACAAAACCTCATCTCCCGCCGGGTGTACTTTTAGGAACCTCGGGAATTCCTTGAATCGGAATATCGAGCTTAGTTCCGTTGTCGTCTTCATACACGAGCTGAGCATGTTCACATCTGTCTCGGATATGACCCCAACAGCCGGATCGCGACTCGGTTGGTTTTCAAAACCCAGAGGGCCTCCTGCATCTCCGGCGCAAAGGCGTAACCGTCCACATCGATAAAGAAAACGTACTCACCCAGCCTGGCTTTGGCCGGGCGGGATTCAATCCTGGTCAGATTAAGCCCGCGGCTGGCAAACTCCTGCAGCACCCGGCAGAGAGAACCCGGGGAATCCTCAATGCGCAACAGAAGAGACGTCTTGTCCACCCCGGATAATTCGCGCAAGCAATGTCCCAATAAGATGAAACGGGTGGCATTGTCCTTGTTATCCTGGACCCCCTGTTCCAAGCAATAAAGACCATATATATCCGCGGCCCGCCGAGGAGCAATGGCCGCCCAGGCTTGATCTGACCCGGCCACGATTCTTGCCGCCTCCGCCGTACTCAGACAAACGGCCTGGTCGGCTTGACTCAGATGATCCTCCAGAAACTCCCGGCACTGGCCGAATCCCTGTGGGTGGGAATATACGCGCCGAATTTGCTCAAGCCCCACAGGCCGTGGAGTAAGCAGGCACTGGCTGACAGGATGAAGAAATTCCCCATAAATGAGAAGTCCCTCGCTTTCCGTCACGCAGTCCAAGGTTGTACTCACCTGACCTTCGGTCGAGTTCTCCAGCGGCACAAAAGCCCAGTCGACTCGGCGCTCCTCGCACGCCTGGATAACTCGGGAAATCGTGGGAAAACCCTCCGCAGCAATCTCACCCTGAAAATCAAGCTTCTCCCGTTGCAGAAATGACCATAAGGCCTCTTCGGAGAAGCTTCCCTGAGGACCCAAATAGCCAATCTTTGTCCCTTCCATGACAAAACGACCTCCTTCAGCGTTGCTGCATCTTTCGGCTTCATATGGTTTAAACTTGGCGTTCCAATCCGTTCCAACCCAGTTCACTGCTATGAACCCAGACAAATAGAAAAAGTCCACGGTTGTTCCCCTTTGGGACGAAAACCGTGGACTTCCGTGTTACCACCCAATTTGGCCAAAAATGGCCCGCTCTCCAGGGTACCGAACGTACCAGAATGAAACAAAAAGAGAGCCCTCATCCCTAAGGGACGAGAAGCTCGCGTTACCACCCTGCTTGGCAAAAATTGCCCGCTCAATAAAGGTACGGGACCAACAATCCGATACCCCCTTCCTTTTAACGGGGAAGAACCGTTCCAGCCTACTTTTTCTTGTTCAGCCGACAGCTCAAGAGGGAACTTCAACCGCCGCCTCCTTAGAAGGGCTCCCAGTCAGCGACCCTTCCTCCCTGAAAATCAGCCTGCAGTCTACTTTACTCTGTCATCGCCTTTGCCTATGAAGTTTAGTCTAGTGTAGCCCAGTTGCGTTCAGGTGTCAATACGTATCTCAGGAAATGTACACCGCTTCGGTATAGGAATATCCAGTTTCGTAGGTGGTGCCGTTATAGGCGGTATGTTCGGCAAACACTCTGTAGGAATAGCCGTGAGACACTGCCAAGTGCTGTCCGCCGGACAGGTACGACGTATCATAGCCGCTATAGCTGTAGGTCTCAATCGTGTACCAGCTTCCCTTAGACAGGTATTGGAGGTACAAAGTTAAACCCACCTGAGCCACCGATGAATAGGTCGAGGTTGAACCCGAAACATTGATGGTTCCGTCCCCTATGTCGGCGAGTTGGCAACTGCCATTTTCTATCATTCGATATGTTTGGGGATGCAGTATTTCGCTGCTGCTGGTATCCAAATGGCGGGTTGCAGCCTGAGCGGCTGCCGGAGTTATTGGAATCAGGAGCAAGAACAGGAGCAAGGAGATCATCAAGGATACCGGCCAAAACCTTTTCAACCTTTTCATAAATATTCCTCCTTAAAAATGCCTTCATAATACAGACGACATGATTAAGGAAAATTTACACAGGTTCACTGGATGGACTTGGCAATCGCCAAAAACGTGTCTTTGGGGAGCTCCCCCGTCATTTTCAGTAGGAGGCCCCGCAGATGCCACGTCAACACGTTAACCCCGCTCTTATCTGTGGAGAAAGACGCCTGGGTGCCATTGACCCGGATGTTTTCAGTCTTGGTGTCATCAGTGTCGTACAGAAGTCCTTGGGATACTCCCGCCGATGTATTCTGCTGACTAAAGATAAGGGTCTTCCCCCGGAAGACATATTCCATGCGCAGTTTATAAACACCCTTGCCGATATTGGTCAGCGAGATTTTGGCTGGTGCCATGCCCACAGGCAGGTACGCGGGTTCCGCAATTTCAAAAGGCACCAGTTTCCGTGCTTCATCTAAAGTGACTTGCCTCTCGACATCAGAGCCCAGGTTCTTTACCACGGGCGGCCCGGCGTTCCCGGCACCGTTACCGATGGTTTCGGTTTTATCCTTCGTTGTCGCACCCACTAAATGATTAAGTATCTGCATGATGCCCTCTCCGAAAGCATAAGCCTGAACCGGTCTAAATAAGGTCAGGGAAGTTGATAAGGCGACGATAAGCATTACCGACGCCACCGCTGCTTTTGCAGCCACACGCCGACGTCTGTTCTGTTGTTTTACGGCAAAATCCTTAAACTTGCTCCACGCTTGATCAACCGAGGGGACCTGTATTTGCCGCATTTCCTTTTCCAGCCGCTGTCTTATCATGCTCTCCAGCTGTTCATCATCCAGGCTCATTGATCTCTCCCCCTAACCCCACGGCATCTGACTCATCCCGGATGGTCAGAGTTCGCCTAAAGTGGGCTTTCGCCCTACGCAGACGGGCATAAGCCGTGGAACGATTTATGTTCAAAGCGGAAGCGATTTCTTCCATAGTCAGGTCTGCATAATATCTTAAGACCAAGATCTGAGCCTCATCTTCTGACAAAGCCTTGAGGACATGGGCCACTTCGTCTTTGAGCAGAAAAGCTTGTTCCCAGGAATCCGCTATGCCGGCCCTTGGCATGTCATCAGCGATGGGTATTACCTTGTGGCGCCTGGCAGACTTGACTAGATCCTTCGCTTGATTCACGGTGATAGTCGTGACCCACGCCGAGAACTTGCTTTTGTCCCTAAGCTGATTCATTTTCACATAGGCTTGGGCAAAGGCCTGCTGAACAGCATCCTCGCTCAGTTCTCTATCACCGGTTATGGAAAAGGCGATGAGATAAAGTTTCCTGTAGGATTGCCTAAAGAGAATCTCGAACAACTCAAGATTCCGGTCAAGAGATGCCAATGCACGAACCCCCCGCTCTCTCCATCCGACTGGGGAAGCCTGACCCTCAATTAATTCACTTTTCATTATACTCCACCCGCTCGCTGCACTCCATACTGCCTCGATCCTTTTTCATTCAATCGTGAGACTCCCACTTCTACAAGTAGGAGTGGTTCACTGTACCGCGCTTTTTTTACTATTGCCCAACATCGGGAGTCAAATAAGCAAACTTAAGCGCGGCAGTTTATCCCCTTATGCTCCATACCCCTATCTTAACGTGCGAAAAACCCTATCTTAAGGTGCGAAGGCGTAAGCAAAACCCCGCATTTTCCTAAAATTAGGCCCCATCTGCCTGTATTTGCCCGCCAATCGCCGATGACAAATGATCCGTTCTGGTTTATACTAACAACAGATATTAATTGATTTGGCAAAGGCGCCGTAAATCGCGGAGATCCGCGACGAGCGGCGTTTTTTTTGCCCTGTCAGAGCGTATGGCTTCGGTTCAATCACTCGCTCGCTTGAGCGAGCGCGGCCCCGGCCGGGGTCTCTTCATCCAATCGTGGGACTTCCACTTCTAAAAGTGGGAGTGGTTCCCTCAATCTCGGCACAAGGAGGTGGCTCCGGTGTGAAATCCATGCCGGCAGAATCCGAAAACAAGTTCTCACTCGAACGAGCCGCTTTGCTCCTGGCTCTCAGTGAAACCCGGCAGGAAGAGAATAGTCTGAAAGAACATTACACCGTCCATGAGAAAATCACCTGTGGCGTCACCGAAACCGGCGGAACGGTTGCCGCTCTGCAACACACGGGGAAACTGACAAATTCTGTGCTCTCAACCGGCCTTAACACCGGGGTGATCCGCAAAGACGCCAAACAGATCCACGCTTTGGTGCACGCGGCTTTGGAAGCCAGCAACAGCATTTTTATTCACACCCATGGCAATGCCAGCTTTGCCCTCAAAATCGGTCTGACGACCGATGGAGACTGGCTGGCGGTGGCAATTTTCGGCCGCTCCTCCCTGCACCCCCTCTCAGAGCACTGCCGGGTAGGATTGGGCTACATGCATCTCTGAGCGAAGGATTGAGCTATATGCATCTCTAAGTTGGGAGGCTCAGCCACAGCGCGTGGAGCGGGCCGGGTATCACCCGAAAGTTTGCCCGATGCCATCAGAACATGAACATTGAATCAGCAAAGATACAGAGATACGGGGATACAAGGATACAAGGATACAGAGGCGTAGGGATGTAGAGACGCAGAGACGAGAGATTTAGAGAAGAAGAGATGTGGGGATGCAGAGCCGCGGAGAGCAAAGCAGCAAAGCGCGCCGCCATGCCCCAATATGGTGACATATTTCGCTAGGTCGTTTTATAGAAGTACGGGCACCTGAGAACCTCAGGAGCGTCAGAGTGTAAAAAGAGAGCCCTTAAAACACGTGTTTAGGGGCTCTCTTTCTCATTTTCCTCGAAGTCCCTTCCTCGCCACCGAAACGATAGCAACGGTAATTTAAGGGGGTGATGCCGCCGAGTACGCAGCGGCGAGACGTCGGTGACCCAAACAGAACATCTTTGAAGTGCAAACGGCAAAATACGGGAGGTAAACAAAATGAAAATGATCAGAGCGATTATCCGTCCGGAAAAGGCGGACACAGTGGCCGAGGCTTTGGCGGCGGCCGGGCTGCCCTCCCTGACGAAAGCGCATGTCTTCGGGCGTGGGAGAACGAAAGGCATCCGGATAGGGGACGTGGTCTATGATGAATTTCCCAAAGTGATGCTCCTGATGGTAGTGGAGGATGAGCGCCTGGAGCAGGCGGTCAGCACGATTACGGAAACGGCGCGAACCGGCAGCATGGGCGACGGCAAGATCTTCATTGCCCCGGTGGAAGAGACTTACACCATCAGCAGCGGGAGCAAAGGGCTGTAGGCCAAAGCAGGCAAACCAGCGTCGGAAAGGAGTGCTAAAAACAAATTATGAAGGAAATTGTGGCTTTTGTACGCCGGCATCAAGTGCCGGCCACCAAAAAGGCCCTGGAAGACGCCAACTTCCCGGCCCTGACGCTTCAAAGTGTGGAAGGGCGGGGAAAACAAGGGGGTATCGGCGGTTGGGCAGCCGAAATCGATCCTGAACTCAATGGAGTCCTCCCGGCGGGAATAGCCTGTGAAGCCCGCATCAGTTGGATTCCCAAAAGGATGTTGACCTTGGCAGTGCAAGACGAGGAAGTCCAACGGGCCGTGCAGATCATCATCAGCGCCAATCAGACAGGGCATATGGGCGACGGCAAAATCTTTGTCTGTCCGCTGGCAGATACACTCAGGGTGCGCACGGGCGAAAACGGCCCGGCTGCAGTGACTTGATCTGATCGGTCGCCAGAGGGAGCAAAAGGACATCAATCGGTTGCCAAGGGGAAGCCAAACCGGAGACAGGAAAGCGTAGAGGAGATGTTATCATGCGGCAAGTGGCAATTTACGGAAAAGGCGGAATCGGAAAATCAACCACCACCCAGAATACCGTAGCGGCTCTGGCGGAAATGGGCAAAAAAGTGACCATCGTAGGTTGTGACCCGAAAGCGGACTCCACCCGCTTAATCCTGCATAGCAAAGCCCAAACCACAGTCATGGACCTGGCCCGGGAAAGGGGTTCAGTCGAAGAACTGGAACTGCATGAGGTTCTGGTCGAGGGGTATGCCGGTATACGCTGCGCCGAGTCCGGCGGTCCGGAACCGGGCGTAGGCTGTGCCGGGCGAGGTGTAATCACCGCGATTAATTTCCTGGAGGAAAACGGGGCCTATACGGCGGATACGGATTATGTCTTTTACGATGTTCTGGGAGACGTGGTCTGCGGGGGCTTTGCCATGCCGATCCGGGAAAACAAGGCCCAGGAAATCTATATTGTGACATCCGGCGAAATGATGGCCATGTATGCGGCTAATAACATTGCCAAAGGGATTCTTAAATATGCCCTGACCGGAAGCGTGCGCTTGGGCGGACTCATTTGCAACAGCCGCAAGGTGGATAAAGAGTATGAACTGATTGAAGAATTGGCCAAGCGCCTGAATACGCAAATGATTCACTTCCTGCCCCGGGATAACCAGGTACAGCGGGCAGAGCTGCGCAAGATGACCGTCATTGAATACAGCCCCGACCACCCTCAGGCGGACGAGTACCGGGCCCTGGCTCGCAAGATGGATCAAAACACCCATCTCAATATTCCCAGTCCCATGACGATGGATGAACTGGAAAACCTGCTCATGGCCTACGGCATCATGGAGGACTAGACCGTCCCGCGGACAGAGCAAAACGAAGAGAAAGGCGAACCGTGAAGCGAGGAGCAAAGGTGAACACGTAAGCAAAGAGAACATGTAAGCCAAGGGCAAAGGCGAGAGAAAGGAGCGGATCAAGCGCTATGGAAAATACGGGGCCCGCCGCGGTCGCACAGATTGAGCTCAGTCAAAAAGCCGTGGAAGAAGTCTTAAACCTCTATCCGGAAAAAGCCCGCAAGAACCGGAGTCAGCACTTGACGGTCAAAGACGGGGATTGTGCCGGCTGCCAACTCAAATCCAATGTCAAATCCGTACCGGGAGTCATGACATCTCGGGGTTGTGCCTACGCCGGTTCCAAAGGAGTGGTCTGGGGCCCGGTCAAAGACGTCATTCACCTCTCCCACGGACCGGTGGGCTGCGGCTATTACTCCTGGGCCACACGCCGCAACTTGGCGGAAGGAACCATCGGTTGGGATAATTTTGTTCCTTTCCAATTTACTTCCGATTTTCAGGAAAATGACATCGTCTACGGCGGAGACAAAAAGCTGGAGCGCATCCTGCGCGAAATCGCACAACTCTTTCCCCGGGCGCAGGGAATATCCATCCAGTCGGAATGTCCGGTGGGCCTGATCGGCGACGACATTGAGAGCGTCGCCCGCCGCCTGGCCAAAGAACTCGGACTGCCGATCATTCCTGTGCGCTGTGAGGGGTTTCGCGGCATCAGCCAATCCCTGGGCCACCACATTGCCAATGACAGCATCCGGGATCACGTCCTGGCTAAGAAACAGGGAGAGCCCCCCGGCCCCTATGACGTCGGTCTCATCGGGGATTACAACATCGGCGGCGACGCTTGGGCTACTAAGAAGCTTCTGGAAGAGAGCGGCCTCAAGGTCCGCCATGTCTGGACCGGGGATTCCAGCTTGGAAATGCTGCAAACCGGTCACCGGGTCCAATTAAACCTCATTCACTGTTACCGCAGCATGAACTATATCGCCCGCCATATGGAAGAAACCTACGGTATCCCTTGGCTGGAAGTGAATTTTTTCGGCCCCACCAAGATCAGGGAATCCCTGCGGCAAATCGCCGCCCGCTTTGACCGGACGATCCAAGAGCGAGCGGAAGAGGTCATCGCCAAACATGAACCGGAAATGTCCCGAATCATTGCGGCCTACCGTCCCCGCCTTGAGGGGAAAAAGGTGCTCCTCTACGTAGGGGGGCTGCGCCCCCGCCACATCATCGGGGCGTACGAAGACCTTGGGATGCAAGTCATCGGCACCGGCTACGAATTTGCCCACGGGGATGACTACGAGCGAACTGTTCCCAGAGTACAGGATGGCACCCTGATTTACGACGATCTGAGCGCTTTCGAGATGGAAAACTTCGTGGACGGCCTGCGCCCGGATTTGGTCGGCGCCGGCATTAAAGAAAAATACGTCATCGAAAAAATGGGCATCCCCTTCCGCCAGATGCATTCCTGGGATTACTCCGGGCCCTACCACGGGTATGAAGGATTTCCGATTTTTGCCCGGGACATGGACATGGCAATCAACAGCCCGGTCTGGTCCCTGCTCGCAAGCCCTTGGGGAGAGAAACTGGTCGACAAAAACCGACTTGACTGAGGAGGTGTAAGTCATGAGTATTCCGGCCCCGCTCACCGCTGATTGGCTGAAAACCGAAGAATACAGGGAACTGAATTTTGCCCGCCGCGACTTGGTCATCAATCCGGCTAAAGCCTGCCAGCCTCTGGGGGCCCTCGTCTGCGCCCTGGGGTTCGACGGCTGCCTGCCGTTTATTCACGGTTCTCAGGGCTGTGCCGCCTATTTCCGCAACAGTCTTTCCCGTCATTACCGGGAGCCGATCTCGGCCGTCTCCGATTCTATGACAGAGGACGCCGCCGTATTTGGCGGGCAGAACAACCTCATTGAAGGGCTCAGAAATGCCCATACCCTTTACAAACCGAAGATGATGGCCATCTTCACGACCTGCATGGCCGAGGTGATCGGGGATGACATCAAAGCCTACCTGGAAAATGCCCGCAAACAAAACGCCCTGCCGGAAGATTTCCCGGTAGCCCTGGCCCATACACCCAGCTTTAAAGGGTCTCACATCACGGGCTATGACAATATGCTTAAAGGTTTCTTGGAAACTTTAGCCGAACCCCGCCGCCACTCCACTCATCTCAGGCTCTATGTTGTGCCCGGCTTTGACCCCTACCCGGCCAACCTGCGGGAATACAAGCGCCTCCTGAACTACCTGGGGGTGACCTATACTCTAATGCCGGATTACAGTGATGTCGTGGACGCTCCCAACACCGGCGAGTTCAAGATGTTTCCCGGTGGGACCCCTTTCTCCGCTTTGCGTGAAGCGCTCAACGCATCCGGTTATCTCTTCCTCCAGACCTATTCCACTCAGGCCAGCTTGAAATTCGTTAAAAACGTACAAAAGATCCCTACGGAAGCCGTGCCCATCCCTTTGGGCATCCGTAACACAGATCGTTTCCTGACGACGGTTGCCGACATGACCGGCCGGAGGATCCCGGCGGAAATTACTGCCGAACGGGGACGCGCCCTTGATGCGGCCACAGACGCTCACCCCTATCTACACGGCAAACGCTTTGCCCTTTTCGGAGACCCTGATATTCTCCTCGGGCTAACGTCTTTCCTTCTGGAAATGGGAGGAGTGCCTGTGCATATCCTCTCCAGCAACGGCAGTCAGGCTTTTGCCAAAGAAATGGAGGACCTCCTGCACGCCAGTCCCTACGGCCGGGAAGGAAAAGTCTATGTCGGCAAAGATCTCTGGCACTTGCGCTCTCTCCTCCTCAGCGAACCGGTCGATATGCTGCTCGGGGATTCGCACGGCAAATACGCGGCCCGTGACGCCGGAATTCCCCTGGTGCGGGTCGGATTTCCGGTGACGGACCGGGTTAACGTGCACCGTTACCCGATTGTGGGTTATGCCGGGGTCATCAACCTAATCAGCCTGATTGCCAACACTTTCCTGGAGGATAAAGATCGGAACGCCGATGAGGCGCACTTCGAGCTCTTGCGTTAACCGCGGCGGCAAGGGCAACAGAGAAAACGCGGGCCAACCTCGAACCTTCATAATAAGTGACAGGTCCCCTACAGGATATTGAAAAACGATCTCCGCAAAGAATTTTGCCACCGGAGGAGATCCGCCTGGCATAATTCGGCACGTGATGAGTGAATGAAAGGGGGGTCCACCCCATGTACGTCCAATTGGACCAGTCGGAACCAAAAGACTTCTGCTCCTCGCCGTTACCCGGAAACCCCCTGCTGTGCCGGAGAGCCCTTCCGGGCGAGGGGGCGGAACGGAGTTGCGCCTTTGACGGAGCACGGGTCGTCCTTATGCCGGTGACCGACGCGGCCCATCTGATTCACGGTCCCATTGCCTGTGCCGGCAATTCCTGGGATAACCGGGGAGCCCTCTCCACCGGCTCCCAACTATACCGCCGGGGCTTTACCACGGATTTAGGAGAAAATGATGTCGTCTATGGTGGAGAGGAAAAACTCTATCAGGCCATCTTGGAAATCTCCGCCAAGCACCGGCCGCAGGCGATTTTCGTTTACAGTACCTGTGTCTCCGCTCTCATCGGGGATGATATAGCCGGAGTGTGTGCCAGGGCCCGGAAAAAAGTCTCCGTTCCCGTCATCCCGGTCGACGCTCCGGGTTTCTTGGGGGACAAGAACATCGGCAACCGCATAGCCGGTGAGACGCTTTGGCAACACGTGATTGGCAGCCGGAATGCCGGCGCTCCGAAAATACCCCGTTCCATTAATTTGATCGGAGAATACAACATCGCCGGGGACCTCGGGGGCATCCTGCCGGATTTAACGAAACTGGGAATTAAGCTGCAGACAGCGATTACAGGGGATGCCCGTTATACCGATTTAACCCAAGCCCACCGAGCCGCTCTCAATGTCCTGGTCTGCTCCAAGAGTCTGACCAACCTCGCCTGTTCTTTGGAACAGCAATGGCAAACTCCTTATATTGAGGCCTCGTTTTACGGCATTGAGGACACCTCCCGGGCCTTGCGCAACATCGCGCGCGGTTTGGCCGACCGGGGTTTGTCAGGCTGGACTGAGGAATATATCCTCCGCCAAGAGAGAGAAACCCGGCAGGCTATCGCCCCCTACCGGGAGCGCCTGCAAGGCAAAAGTGCCGTTCTGTTTACGGGAGGGGTGAAAACATGGTCCATGGTTTCTGCTTTAACCGAACTCGGGATTACCATTCTGGCCGGAGGGACGCAGAATTCCACGCCTGCGGATTTCGAACGGATGAAGGCCCGGCTGGATCCGGCAGCCCGGATTATCGAGGACACCAGTGCCGCCGGATTTTTGACCTTGATCCGCGAGAAGAAGCCCGATTTACTCGTCGCCGGAGGCAAGATCAAGTACTTGGCCCATAAAATGCGCCTGCCGTTTCTGGATATCAATCACGGGCGGAAACGTCCTTATGCCGGGTACCCGGGAATGATAACCCTGGCGGAAGCGATAGCCCGAACCGTTTTCAGTCCTGTCTGGGATCTCACTCGCCGGCCCTATCCACCCGCCCGCGGCGGCGAAGGAGGAAACGAAGATGTCTAACGAAGACCGTCACGCCGAAAGTCCTCACCCTAAAGGCTGCTACACTGAAGTTCCCCACACTGAAGGATGCCCCACCGAACTTCCCCATTCCGAACGCCATTACCAGGGAAACCCGCAAAAAAACAGCCCCTCTCTGGGAGCAACTCTGGCCTTTCTGGGCATGAACGGCATGCTGGCCCTCCTGCACGGCTCCCAAGGGTGCTCCACTTTCATCCGCCTGCAACTCTCCCGGCATTTCCAAGAACCCATCCCTCTGAACTCCACCGCCATGACTGAGGAAAATCTCGTTTTTGGCGGCTGGGAACAGCTTCAGAAAGGGATCATCAAAGCCGTTGAAAAATTCCACCCGGAGATTGTGGGTGTCATGAGTTCAGGTCTCAGTGAAACAATGGGCGAGGATATGGCCTCCGCCCTGCGGACTTTGCGCAGAGAACGGCCGGAACTGGCCGGAGTACCGGTTGTGACTGTCAGTACCCCGGACTATATAGGGTCCATGCAAGAGGGCTACCGCCTAGCGGTGACCGCTCTGCTCGCTGCTTTCCGGCCGAAAGAGCCGGAGACGCAAGGAACGGAGACAGAAAGGGTGGAGACAGAAGACCAAGCAGATGAACCTGCCCCGGAAATCAGAGACCAGGGATCAGATGCCAAAAGTCAGAGATCAAAGACCGGAGGCCGGAGTGAAGGTACTCTTACCTCCGCCCTTTCCCGGGAAACCACCCTCATCCCGGAAGTAATTCTTCTACCCGGCTGTCACCTGACTCCCGCCGACGTGGAGGAGTTGAAAGAAACCGTCTCTCTCTTTGGCCTGCGTCCGCTCGTCCTGCCGGACCTGTCCACCTCCTTGGACGGGCACCTGGAATCTGAGCCCAGTCCCATTGTCCAAGGAGGAGCCACACTCTCGCGTCTGAAACGTCTGCCCCAGGCTGTGGCTGTCTTTTCCTTTGGCTTGAGCATGGCTCAACCGGGAGATTATCTCCGGGAAGCCTATGGAATTCCCCATTATCCCATCCCTTCCCTGACAGGGTTGGAGGCTACCGATCGCTTCTTGCTGACCCTGGCCTCTTTAAGCGGGCAACCGGTACCGGAATCACTGCTGCGGCAAAGAAGCCGCCTACTGGATACGCTGACCGATTATCACGACCGTCTGGCAGGCCTGCGGGCGGCCTTGGCTTTGGAATCGGACCTGTTATATTCTCTGAGTTTAGCCCTGGCCGAAACCGGAGCCAAGATCTCTTTGGCCTTGGCGGCCACCCCCGAGGGTGCAAAGAATTTCCCGGCCACAATCCCCTTCCGGGTGGGAGATTTAGAGGACCTGGAGGACTTGGGTAACATGGGTGATCAAAAGTCCTTCAATCTGATCATCGCCAACTCCAACGGACGTCAAGCGGCAAAACTCCTGGAATGCCCCCACCTGCGGGCCGGATTGCCGGTCTTTGACCGCGCCGGCTACCCTCAAAAGGTCTGGATCGGATATAGGGGCAGCCAAAGTTTCTTCTTTGATGTTTTAAATGTCATGGCTGGATAGGGAATAAAGCTTGTTTTATTGAGGGAGGAATGTCTCATGATTCGCGTTGCGTTTTGCAGTCAAAACGGACAGTATGTCGATGCTCATTTTGCCTCCTGCCCTCATCTTTTTGTTTATGAGATCGGGGTCCGGGGCGCCAGGCCGTTAGAAAAAATCAGCTTTTCCGAAGCGGAACAAGGGGAAGAGGACCGGGTTGCCCGACGCCTGCAGGCCCTGCGGGGGTGTTCCTTTCTCTATTGCCGCCAAATCGGGGGCCCGGCGGCGGCCCGCTTAGTGCAGAGCGGTATCTATCCCCTGAAAGCTGAAGCAGAGACCACGATCGCCGCAGCGAGCAACCGTTTGGAAAAGCTTTTGCAGACAAACCCACCTCCCTGGCTGAAAAAGCAGATGTTCCGGAAACCGATCCCCGAGCAAAGTGATGTTAAAGGAGGCTCCGCACATGGATAGCCATTGTCCGGAGGCCGGAAGCGGAATTTGCACCGCCACGCCTGAGCCAACAGAGCATCCTTGTTTTTCCCCGGACGGACACGGCCGGGCCGGGCGGATTCACCTGGCTGTAGCCCCGGAATGCAATATTTCCTGCAACTACTGTGTGCGCAAATATGATTGTGCGAATGAGTCCCGCCCCGGAGTGACCAGCAAAGTTATCGGGGCTGAGGAAGCCATGCGGGTGGTACAAGGCGCAAAACTCTCTTCCTTGGGAGCGTATCTGCATGTGATCGGCATTGCCGGCCCCGGCGAGCCGCTCGCCAATCGGGAAACTTTTGCCACTTTGGCACTGCTGCAACAAAAGTTTCCTGACATGAAACGCTGTCTGAGCAGCAACGGCCTCCTCTTACCCGAGAAACTGCCCGAACTCCTGACCCTGGGCGTATCTCATGTCACGGTGACACTCAATACGCTGGACACGTCGTCCGCCCTACAGATTTACAGCTATGTACGCTGGCGCGGACAGACCCTCATCGGCCGACCGGCAGTCACTTTGCTTCTGGAAAATCAGCTGCTGGGAATTGAACAAGCGGTCCGGGCCGGGCTCCACGTCAAAGTCAACACCGTGGTGATTCCCGGAATCAATGACGATAAGCTCACGGCCCTGGCCCGGGAGATGAAGCAAAGAGGGGTGGAAATTCATAACCTTCTCCCCCTCATCCCCCAAGGAAAGTTTGCCTGGCGCCCGGCGCCTCGTCCCGCCGATATGCACACTTACCGGCGAGAATTGGGCCGTGTTCTTCCCCAGATGAGCCACTGCCGGCAATGCCGGGCCGATGCCATCGGTTTGGTCTAGCGGCTGGCTTCGGCTGTGGTTTCGGCTGTCCGCCGGACAGTCACGGACCGACCCCTTTTTGAAAATGACAGCATCCGATTAAAGCTGGGCAGGTGAAAGTGATGAATGACCATATCATGCTGTGTGACACGACCTTGCGGGATGGGGAGCAAACTCCGGGAGTAGCCTTCACCTATGCCGAAAGGGAAATGATCGCCCGTGTTCTTACGGATGCCGGTATTGATGAGTTGGAAATTGGCGTTCCGGCTTTGGGAACGGACGAGGTAGACGTTATCCAACAACTGGTTTCTCTGCGCTTACCCGTACGCATGCTCACTTGGAACCGGGCGGTAAAAGCCGATCTGGAAGCCAGTTTCCGCACCGGCTGCGCCGGGGTGGCCGTCTCCGTTCCGGTCTCAGAACAGCAGATGAGCCGCAAATTGAAAAAGAGTCCCGCCTGGGTGGTGGAACAGATGGGACAATGCGTTGTACAGGCCAAACAGAACGCGGATTACGTTTGTGTGGGCTTGGAAGACGCCAGCCGGGCTTCTGCGGATTTTCTGATCAAGGTTTGCCGGGAGGCGGAAAAACTGGGGGTGAACAGAATCCGGCTGGCCGATACGCTCGGCATCCTGACGCCTCTGGAACTCGCCAACCGCTTGAGCGGCCTGCCGTCAGAACTCAGCATTCCCCTGGAGTTTCATGCTCACAATGATTTGGGCCTGGCCACAGCCAATGCCGTAACCGCGGTTCAATGCGGCTTCCGGGCTGTCAGCGTCACGGTGGGAGGCTTGGGAGAAAGGGCCGGTAACGCCGCTCTGGAAGAAGTGGCTGTCATCTTAAAACAGATGTTACAAAGGAAGGTCCGCTTCGATCTCCGTCGCTTGGGAACGATCTGTTTTATGCTCAGCCTGGCGACTCACCGCGAAATTCAAAGAAATAAGCCCATTTCCGGGCAAGACGTTTTCACGCATACGTCTTCCCTGCACATTGATGGCATAAAAAAAGATCCTGCCAACTACGAACCTTTTCCCCCGGAAACAGTATCGCGCCGGCATTCCCTGGCCCTCGGCAAATATTCAGGGGTCAAGACTTTAAACCAGTTGCTGGAGCAAAACGACATCTTTTTGGATAACGAACAAATCGACGAGACGATCAAGAAAGTGAGAGTTCTGAGCACGCATTTGAAAAGGCCGCTGCAGCCACAGGACATTATCGGGAAATGTTGCCAGGTTAAGCAGTAAGATGCCTCCCCCTTTAACTACTGATGTCTTGGCCATTCCCGACCATTGCAGCGGCGCTGCGCCGCTATGTCTCCCCATCGTCTCTTGCCCCCGTTGTCGGGCAGATCTTGCAAAGACTCAAACATGGCTATCCCCGTAAAGGAGAGAAGGTGCAAAAAAAGGAAACCCCGGTCGGTCGAAAAAAGAAGGAATCCGTAAACCGAAAGTCGAATGCCTAAGACAACAAGATCGCCGGACAGACACGGCGTGCAAACGAGGTGTCTTTGGTGCCCAAACGCTATGTGATTCCAGCCATCGCCGCTACGACCTTACTCGCCGGGGCGCTCGCCTTTTTCGTCTTCCCCCGGCCCGCCTTTCTTTCGGGTCATACTTCCGCTTTTTCCTTTCTCTCCGGACAGACTCCCTCCCCCTCCTCGCCGAATACTTCCGTCTCCCCCTCGCCGGCGGAAGAACCTTATCCGTCGGCTTCTGTACCGCCACTTAAACGGGGCCAAAATCCGCATTTGCCACCTTCGACCAACGCTGCCCATGGCTCTTCTCCCGGAGCCAGTTCCCCTAACCCCGGACACCCCCCCGCACCCGCGGGCAACCCACCCGTCCCTTCCGGGACAAACGCAAAAGGTGCGGCCGACATTGTCTGGTCCCTGGCGGTTAAAGAGCGGGCTGTTTTTATAACCGTTGACGACGGCTGGTTTCCCAGCCAACCCCTGCTTCAGCTCATGCGGCAAAAGCACTTGCCTGTCACCGCCTTTCTCATCCAGCAGGCTGCACAGGAGCACCCCGATTATTGGCGGGCGTTTTTAGCCGCCGGAGGCAGTATTGAAAACCACACCTTCTCCCACCCGGACCTGGCCAAGCTCCCCTTTCAAGCGGTTGAAAACCAGGTCCATACGGCCGAAACCTATCTTTCTTCCTTGGGACCGGCACCCACCCTCTTCCGCCCACCCTACGGCGATTACAGCACCTCCGTCCGCCAGGCGGTCTACCGGGCCGGAATCAAGCATGTCATCATGTGGGACGCGGTCATGAGCGGGGATACCGTGCAGACTTACAATAGCCAGCCTCTTCAACCCGGTTCTATTATCCTCCTCCATTGGGACCCCGGGCTCAGTGGCGAAGTTCGCCGGCTGCTCGACATCTTGTACCAAAATAATTTGGGCGTGGCTTCCTTGCCCCAAGCCCTGGCCAACCCGAACAGTTTCCCCGTCATCTGGCCGCATGGCCAAAACTCAAGCCTCAAAAGCGCCCGCCAAGCACCGAAAGACAGCACGGCTAAGCCACCGATCTCTTCGTCTCCCTCCTCTTCGTCTCCCTCTTCTTCGTCTCCCTCTTCTTCGTCTCCCTCCTCTTCGTCTCCCTCCTCTTCGTCTCCCTCTTCTTCGTCTCCCTCCTCTTCGTCCCCGTCTCCCTCTTCTTCTCCCTCTTCCGGTGACGCTCCCAACGGAGCCTGAGAGCCAACCGCTCCGTCATCTTTTAGACCATTTGCTTTGCTTTACAGAAATCCTATATGTAGCGAGCAAACCATATGGACCAATTTTTAGAGCCCCCAGCACCGCCGGGGGCTTTATCCTTTCACTCCATACCGTACTTAACCGGCAGCGGCCGAGAACGAAAAACTGCGGGTAAACGTGTTGTCCAAGCGAACACGAACAAATGGTCCTCGTTGTGACCCCCGATAGAACAGGCAGGCCCCGCACTTCTGCTCACGCTATACCCGCGCCGACAGAAAGGGTCTAACGACGCTTGATTCTATACGTATACTATGTTATACTGAGCCAAGGGAAGGCGGTTCTTCTCTTCGCACGTAAGATCCCTTACCACTTTCACTCAAGGAGGGCCATTCATGATGCCAAATAAAACCATTTATGTCTCCGACGGCGATTTGCCGATTTTCGAGCGAGCCCAGGAACTAGCCGGTGAAAATCTATCCGCCACCATTGCCGGAGCGCTGCGCCGTTATGTTGAAAATGCGGAAGCCAGAGCCAAAGGGTTAGAAGAGATTATCGTCAAGGTGGGAAAAGTCGCCATCACCCGCAAGAGATTTTGGGGTAAATTACTGGCCAAAGGGCACATCTCGGACGACGCTGAGAAAAAACAACAATGGTACAAGATTTACCAAACGGCCAAGGGTGCCTTTGCCGTCTCAGTCACGAGCCATCCCAAGTGGTGGTACTCGAACGGCTCAGACTGGAAAGATTGGGATTGGGATTGGGACCGGCAGTCCGGGAACTGGGGAGAATGGTGGAAAGCCTGGAAACAAGACCACTCGGGAGCCAGGCCAGAGTCGGATCAGCACACCATGAAGGAGTATCCCCAAATGAAAGATTGGCCGGATTGGTCTGAACAAGCGGAACACCGCCTGGAAGTCTATGCCACGCTCGAAGAGGTCGGGGAACACGTTCCGGAAGAGTTGTATCAGGCAACCCGTCAAGCCTTGCGCGACGACCCGATAGAAGACCTGGACATTTAGAAAATCCGCATGAAGGAGGCATCTTGTGTCTAATTCGATCATCGTAACGAAGAACCTGCGCAAAACCTTTATAACCAAAGCCAAAGGCAAGAAACAGTCAGTCGAAGCCGTCAAAGGCATCAATTTGGAGATCGGCAAAGGAGAAATTTTCGGTTTCCTCGGTCCCAATGGCGCCGGCAAATCGACGACTCAAAAAATGCTGGCGACCTTGCTTTTGCCCAGCGCGGGCGAAGCTCGGGTCAACGG
Source organism: Peptococcaceae bacterium CEB3 (assembly GCA_001029295.1). Classification (GTDB taxonomy): domain Bacteria; phylum Bacillota; class Desulfitobacteriia; order Desulfitobacteriales; family Desulfitobacteriaceae; genus Acididesulfobacillus. Next base: position 179,834 of record LDXJ01000058.1, read on the forward strand.
CTATGATCTGTCCACACAGCAACAGGACATACGCCGGTGCATCGGCTATGTCAGTCAGTCCGGCGGAACGGATTCCCTCTCCACCGGACTGGAAAACCTGGTCTTGCAAGCACAGCTCTACGGTCTGGACGGGGTCACGGCCGCCAAGCGAGCAGAGGAATTTATCGACCGCTTTCAGATGACTTCCTTTGCCGAGCGGCGGGCCCTCAGCTATTCCGGCGGTCAGCGCCGCCGCCTGGACCTGGCTCTGGGCATGATTCACCATCCGGACGTTTTACTGCTCGATGAGCCCACGGTCGGTCTCGATCCCCAAAGCAGAGCTTACTTGTGGAGAGAAATCCGACACTTGCGCGACGAAGGCATCACGGTCCTCCTCACCACGCATTACTTGGATGAGGCGGATAAGCTCTGCGATACCGTAGCTATTATCGATAACGGAGAAATCGTGGCCGCAGGCACACCGAGTCAACTGAAAGACGATATCGGCGCCGACTCGTTGGTATTCGGCTTTGCAAGCGAGCAAACCGCTCAGCAGGCCCAAGCGCTGCTGGTGGATAGAGCCCCGGCGGAGAACACCCAAGTGGAAGACCATCTTCTCCGCCTTCGTCTGAGCCGGGGGGAACAGGCGCTGCCCGCTCTCCTGCGCCTGCTGGATACGCAACACTTACCGGTACTGAGCATCTCTTTGGCTAAGCCCAGTTTAGATGATGTATTCCTAAAACACACGGGCCGTTCACTGAGGGAGGATCAAGCTCATGGATAAAATGAAGACACTCCGCGAAACCGGTTTAATGTTCCGCAGAAGTATGCAGCATACCTTGCGAAATCCCATCTGGGTCTTTCTCAACCTGTTCCAGCCCCTCTTGTACCTGTTCCTCTTCATGCCGCTCTTGAAAAGCTTGGGCGGAGTACCCGGTTTGCCCGCCGGCAAGACCGTACAGGTGTTTATCCCGGGGCTGTTGGTCATGCTGGCCCTGTTCGGCTCCGCCTTTGTCGGGTTTGGTCTGGTTGACGAGATCCGCACGGGAGTCATCGAACGTTTTCTGGTCACCCCGGCCCACAGATCGGCCATTCTCCTGGGCAGGCTCCTGAAGGATGTGGTCGTGCTTCTGGTCCAATGTCTCTTGATCACGGTCTGTGCGCTCCCTTTCGGCTTAGGGGTCAACTTGGGTGGATTTTTGATCTCTTTGCTGCTCTACGCCTTGATTGCCATCGCCATGGCCTCCATGTCCTACGCCTTCGCCCTTCTCTTCAAGTCTGAGGATACCCTCGCTTCCACCCTGAACACGATTGCCCTGCCGGTGTCCCTGCTCTCGGGCATCATGCTGCCCCTTGCCTTGGCTCCCCTCTGGTTACGAGACTTGGCCAGGGTCAATCCCTTTTCCTATGGCGTAAATGCCTCCCGTGCCCTGTTCGCCGGGAACATCCATAACGGAGACGTTATCAAGGGGTTCATCATCGTCATCCTCCTGGCCGGCATCACCTTCTGGTCGGCGATAAGGTCTTTGAGGAAGATGGCGGCCTGAGCACCCCGGTTCGCAGGAAGAGGAGTGAAGGTAATGTTCCACAAGGGGACGGGAAGCGCGGGCCAGAAACTCACCGGAAGGTCGTTTCCGCTATACCCGGAAGCAATTCGTAGACAGAGCAGCCCAGGCTGTCCTCAAATTTCTGCTTAAGGGCGAAAACCGCCTGCCATTTCGGCACGGTCAGCTCGTTGACCCCGTAGCGCAAAGCCACGTCCACCATCCGTTTCTCCAATAAACAGAAACCCTGCGGCGTTACCAACGAATCACAGAGCTGAATTAATTCATCATACAGAGTGTAATGAATCCTCCCGACGTAGGCCCGAAGAAACGTGAGTTCATCCGCCGTACAGTCTTTGTTTCCCGAATAAGATTCCAGGTCGGGCAAAGGGAAGGAATGGGTAAGACATATCCTGGCACACCCCTCGTAGCCCCGCTTATTCATAAATTTGTAGCCGTCGATCGTATGACGCAAATGAGATACCCCTGTACGCCTGCCAATATCGTGCAGACATCCGAAGACATAGGCGGTCTCCGGATCAAGCTCACGGTGATGGCAGGCTATATTGCGCGCCGCCTCCGCGGTGACGATAGAGTGTTGCACCCAAGGCCCGGGGTTCAATCTTTCCGCTTCCGCCAATATAAGTCTGGCTTCAGCGGCGGTGGGTACGCCCGTAACCTTAACTCCGGAGGGCACTCCCATAGCCCCGGCTGCGGAACTGTCCGCAGACTTATTCCGCAGCCTGCCCCCTGCCTGCTCAGCCGCGTCGACGGCGTTACCCACCGCGTCATCCACACTCCTAGCCGAAACGCCACCCACAGTTTTATCCGCGACAGCGCCCGCAGTCTTATCCGCGGCACCACCCGCAGTCTTATCCGTATGCATGTGCGTAAGTCCACCTCCACCTTCCTCAAAAAATTTAACTCCCTTTTTACCTTTCGGTAACAGTCGTTTTACGTCATCTTGCTATTATCCAAGCGTGAAACCGGATACCCTCAATCGAAAGGGTGGAGCGCGAAATCATCAGCCGCCTTCAAGCGCAAAATTTGAAAGCTCTGCCGAAGGCCAACAAGGGTAAAACCCACGGTCGGACATAACGGGGGACAGAAATCGCAGTGAGGAGGAGTATGAGGACTATGGGCGGATTTTTCATCGTCACCAAAATCTCAAAGTCCTTTGGCCCGCATAAAGTTGTGGATGAGGTTTCTTTCACTTTAAACGCGGGTGAAATTGTCTCCATCCTCGGCCCCTCAGGCTGTGGCAAAACGACCCTTCTCCGCCTGCTGGCGGGCCTGGAACTTCCCGATGATGGCAGCATCATCTGCGACGGACACACGTTTTATCAGGCGGAAACCGGAGTTTTTCTGCCGCCGGAGAAACGGGAGTTAAGCCTCGTCTTTCAAGATTACGCCCTCTGGCCCCACCTCACAGTGTATCAGAATGTGGAGATGGTCCTCAAGTACCGGCGGCAAAATGCCCCGGACCGTCGCAAGAGCACCCTTCCTGTGCGGGAACGCGTCTTGGAGGCCTTGGACCTTCTCAACATCGGGTCCCTGGCCGGAAGATATCCCCAGCAGCTATCCGGCGGTCAGCAGCAGCGGGTGGCCGTCGCCCGGGCCATCGTCGCCCGGCCGAAGCTGGTATTGCTTGACGAGCCCTTCAGCGCCTTGGACCGCCGTTTGCGGCTTGAGTTGCGGCATGAACTCGGCACACTGCTCAGGCGGCGGCACTTGACGGTTTTGCACGTAACCCACGACCAGGAGGAGGCTCTGACCATGTCGGACAAGGTTATCGTCATGGACGGAGGGAAAATCCTCCAGCTTGATCAACCCGACAAAGTCTACAGCTGCCCGGTCAGCGCCCAGGTGGCCGAATTCATCGGCAAGTCTAATCTGATACCCGTCACGGTTCACAACACAGGCAACGCGGTGGCCATTGAATTTCCCAATGGTGTCACCCTGGTCGAACTCGACCCCCACACTTTTCCCCCTGCCCTCTCGACTCACCGCGGTTCCGCGCGGGCGCTTGCCTTGGTCAGACCCGAAGGAATTCGGATTGCCACCGGAAACAAAGAGGTTTCCCCCGCTCCCGCCGCCAAAGGCCGGACCATTTGTCTGCCGGGAAAAGTCCGGAACGTGGAGTACCTCGGTGACCGCTACCTCATCACAGTTGAGGCCGATACCCACGGGGACCTCTACTGTTATTCTCCCCATCCTTATCGAGCGGCAGAGCCGCTGGACCTGCGAATACCGCTTACCGCGCTCTGGCTCGTCCCCGCTTAGCCTGACACACTATAAAAGAGCTAAAACTAGACTGGACTGGACCGGACCGGCCCGAAGGCCGGAGCCCGAGGGCAAAATCCCGGAGGCCAATTTGCCAGGCTTTAGCCTTGGGGACCCCTAAGCATATTCTTAACCCCAAATAGCAGCGCGTCGGCGGCCCGGACACGGAGTATTGCCAGACCTTCCAAGCGTCACAGGATATGTCCGATATTGATGATATACAAGGCATAAAGAAAGGAAAGGAAAGAAAAAATGAGTTACTTTAGTAAGTTCGGGCGCTACGGCCTGATGAGTGTCCTGGTCGCAGGGCTCCTGGTTTTGACGACGGCCTGCGGAGCCACTTCCCCCAATAAAACTTTCAGTTCCGCGACTCCCTCCGCGCCCTCCGGGAATCACGACCTCGTCCTGTATTGTGCCGGGCCTGCCGGCCTGGAAAAGAAGATAACCAAAGACTTTGAGAAGAAAACCGGCATCAAGGTGAGCGTCTTCGACGGCACAACCGGTAAAATCCTCGCCCGCCTGCAAGCGGAAAAGAGCAATCCCAAAGCTGATGTCGTGATCTTAGCCGATTGGTCTGCCGCAGGGGGTTTAAAAGAGCAAAGGATGACTCTCTCGTATAAACCCAAGAACTCCGACCAGTTGATCTGGTTCGACCCGGATTACAATTATTTTGCTTACAGTGCCTCTGCCTTGGGTATAACTTACAACACCAAGGAAGTTAAGACGCCCCCCAGGGATTGGCAGGACGCTCTAGCCCCGGCATTCAAGAACAAAGTGGTTATGCCTGACCCAGCCCAATCCGGCTCGGCACTGGATTTTACCGGCGCCTACCTGCAAAATCACCAAAACTCTTGGGACTTCTTTAAGGCGTTAAAAGCCAACGGCGCGATTGTCCAAGGAGCCAACGCGGAATCCCTTAATCAGGTTTTGACGGGCGCCAAAAGCATGGTTTTGGCTGGAGTCGATTACATGGCTTACGCCGACAAGGCAAAAGGCGAACCCATCGACATCATCTATCCCTCCAGTGGAACCGTTGTTAATCCCCGGCCGGTCATGATTCTGAAGTCGACCAAAAACCTGACCGCCGCCAAAAAATACGTGGATTTTCTCCTCTCGCATGAGGGGCAGCAGGACGTCGTCAACGCCTACCTCCTTCCAGGCAGGAAGGACATCTCGGTCGGTTCCAAAAGGGCCGGTCTGGCTCAGATCAAACAATTCCAAGTCGACTGGAAAGCCCTGACTTCTGATGAAAAGAACGTCATCCATCAGCTCGACAATATCCTCGGCCAATAATGGGCAAGCAATGAGTGAAACACGCGGCCTAGCCGCGCTCCGCACCTTGCCGGCGCGGCGGAAAAAATACCTGATTCCGCTTATCTTGACGCCGGTGCTCACATTTTTTTACGCTTCCCCGGTGCTTATGATTTTACTCCGAGCTTTTGAATCCGTCTCGCCGGCCGGCGTTCTCGCAGCCTTATCAGGCACCGCACTGACCGCGGCTTTACATTCCGCCGTACTCGGGTTGTGTGTGGTTTTCTTCTCCACCCTCGTCGCTCTGCCCCTGGCCTTAGCTACCCGTAACAGCCTTCTCTTAAACTCGCCCTATTTCGATGTCGTCTTTTTGATTCCCTTCATGACTCCCCCTTACATTTCGTCCATAGGCTGGATCCTTTTCCTGCAGCCCCATGGTTATCTGGAAAGTTTTCTGCCCTCCGCCTCGCATCTCGAACCTTTTTTCTTCTCTGTTTGGGGTCTGAGTCTGATTATGAGCCTCCACCTATTTCCCCTCGTGTATCTGGCTTTAAAGCAGACCCTGTCCGCGGCCGGCGGGCGGCTGGAAGAGGCAGCCCGCATCGGCGGCATACCCGCCCGTATTCGCTTCATTCGCATTTGGCTGCCTCTGCTGACAAGACCGTTGCTGGCCACCGGTGTTCTGGTCTTCATCAAGGCGATCGGCGAATTCGGCACACCCCTCGTTTTCGGCAGTCTCATTCATTACTCCGTCTTAACCACCGCCATCTATCAAGACATTTCCACTTGGCCGGTGAGTTTTGCCCGGGCCGCCCAATTGTCCCTCCCTCTTTTGGGCATGAGTTTTGCCGTCTGGTTTGTGAATAACCTTTATCAGAAGAGAAAGAACTACACCTTGATGAGCGGCAAATCATCCCCGCCCGGGCTCGAGACGAAACGGCCTTGGGCTGTCATCGCACCTATTTATGCCGGGCTCACCCTGGTTCTCGCCCTCGGCATCCCTTACGGTTCGGTCTTGATCACTTCCCTGCTGAGAATCGAGGGAAACGGCTTTCACCTGAGCAACCTAACTCTGAGTCATTACACCGCCTTGCTGGAGCCCGGTTCCAGCGCTTTGCGGGCTTTGATCACCAGCTTTGAATTAGCCTTCATTGCGGCTGGCATCTGCGCCCTCCTCGGCCTCGTCATAGCCGGCGTGACCCGTTTCTCCGCCTCTGCTTGGACACAATATCTCGGATTTCTGGTGATCCTGCCTTACGCCGTTCCGGATGTCCTGATCGTGATCGGTATGATTCTCTTTTGGAACGCGCCTTGGCTGAAATGGACTCTCTACAACACCCCGGCTATGCTGGTCGCTTGCTATGCCGTCCTGTTTCTGCCTTATGCGGTCACATACACCACAGGTGCCTTAAACAATCTGTCTTCGTCCTTGTGGGAAGCGGGGCTCGCGCACCATCTGCCCAAATGGCGGGTAGCACAGCGTATTGTGCTACCGCTCTTATTTCCTTCTGTCCTAGCCGGTTGGATCACGGTCTTTTCCATCGGCGTGCGTGATTTGGTCGCTCCCATGCTGGTGAGCCCGCCCGGCCTGCAAACCGTTTCCACCTACATCTTCCAGCAGTTTGATCAGGGGGATCTGTCCAGCGGCATGGCCATGGCGATCACGGTCGTGTTACTGACCCTTCTCCTCCATTTCGTCGTTCAGAGACTTCAAATCCGCGGCAGCCGCTGATCGACCTACACGCTGATTAACGTACAAAACAGAGAAAACCGCCCAGCGAGGTCAATCCTCGCAAGGCGGTTTTTCCTTTCGGTACACCTTTATCCGTACACCTTTATTCGTACAGTTTTATTCACTCATACAGTTTTAGACTAGTGCCCTCGTGAAAAATAACCGATTTCAGTGCATCCAACGCTTAGCGCCTATCCCTTCACCCATTTCCAATCCCCGCTGCGCGTTCATAAGTGTCAATCAGTTCCTGGGGCAATTTCTTGATCAGCAGAACCGGTATCGGAGACCTGTTGAGCATGGTATGAGCCACACTGCCGAAGATCAACCCTTTCAGGTCGGTCAAGCCTCGGGTACCCATAATGATCAGGTTGAACGAATTCTTCACCGCATAGTCGATAATGGCATCGGCCGTTTCCGAAATCGTCGCTTTGGCAATCAACATCTGATAGTTTATTTCCAATCCTTTCTTGAGAAAAACGGCTTGGGTTTGCTTCAGGATGTCCGAATATTCCCTTTTGGTCTCTTCGTCAGCTTCTTCAAGAATCTTTTTCATCCAGGCCGAATTGGGACTGATGGGCCACGTGTCGATCCACCGATATTCTGAGCCAATCACATGTTCTTGCACCTGGACGACGGTCAAATGCATATAGGGCATGTTTTGCATTAACCTGGCGGTATAAACCGCTGCCGAAAAGGAATGCAGTGACCCGTCCGAATAGAGAAGCACGTTGAAATTAGGATCACTCATGTTCAGCACCTCTTTCCCCAGACTCAGCCTGGAAACTTCATCCAATCGTGAGACTCCCACTTCTACCAGTGGGAGTGGTTCCCCCGTACCTTGCTTCGGTGGGGGTAGAGAACAACTTGAGGACAACTTAAGAACAGCTCAGTGAAGTGAGACGTATTGATCCGGCGACAGCTTGTTGGGCTTGGTGCGGCTGTAAACAAAGATGCAGATCAAAGCGGCGATAATCCCCATGGCCGCCATCCCTTCGAAACCCACATGAAAGGCAAGGATGCGGGCCCTGACCAAAGTATGCTTGATGAGATGAAAACTGTGGAGATCGCTGTTGTACAGGGTTCCCGCAATGGCCACCCCCATGCTCATACCCAAAGATCTCGACATGTTCAGGATGCCCCCGGCCACCCCGACGTGTTCGGGCGGGGCACTGCCCATCACGGAACTGTTGTTGGGAGGAGTAAATAATCCCATACCGACTCCGACCATGATCAATCCCAACAGGTCGATAAAAACAGAGGTTCTCCGCCCAAGGAAAATCAAAACGCCGGCACCCATTGAGGCGACTAGCATACCCGCACTGGTCAGAATCCGGGTGCCGATGCGATCGGCGATCGCCCCGGAAATGGGAGACATGATAAACATGGAGACAGACACGACTGTCAGAATCAGCCCGACATAGAAAGGCGGCAGTTTCAAAATCCAATCCAGGTAAAACGGCATAAGGAAGATGATCCCAAACATTAGGGAATAGGACAGGAGGCCGGAGATGTTCCCACTCGTAAAAGCTTTGATTTTGAAGAGGTTTAAACTGATCATCGGGTTTTGGCATTTTTTCTCGCGTATGACGAACAGGACCAGAAAAATCGCCGTAGCCAGGAACTCAAGCAGAATCATAGGCGAGAGCCAGCCGACTTTATACCCGTCCTTAAAAATCAGCACCAGAAGAATCAAGGCCGGGGTCAGGAAGATGGCACCCCAATAATCGAAGCGGTTGGAATGCGGGTTGGGCTTATCCCTTGGCAAGATGAAAGCGGCAATAACAGTTCCCACAATGGCGACCGGAATGTTTACATAAAAGATAAAGCGCCAGCTAAAATTCGCTATCATAAGGCCGCCGACCGTCGGTCCGATGGATAAACCAATGGCTTGGGCTGAACCCTGAATACCGATGGCTTTCCCTCGGCTGGTCGGCGGAACAGCCGAAGTAATGATGGCGACCGAGTTGGCTTGCAGCATAGCCGCGCCAATCGCTTGCAGAACACGGGCGGCAATGAGAATTGGTATCGCTCCCGCTATGCCGCACAAACCTGAGCCCAGCCCAAAAACACCGAAACCAATGGTGTAAAAGAACTTTCTGCCCAGCCTGTCGGATAAACTGCCCAAAAGAGTGAGGAGGGATGTTAAAGTCAAAAGGTAAGCGATTGAAACCCATTCCACTTTATCCATGCCCACGGAAAAACCTTGGCTCATTGTCGGCATGGCGACATTAATAATACTGGCATCCAGAGCCGCCATAAAGGCGCCTATACATACCGTTCCCACCACAAACCAGTGATAATTTTCTCTTTTACGAAGCGGGATGTTCTCACCCATTTTCTTCACCTCTTCTGATAAAACATCGTCATACCCATGGCCTTGCTCATTCTGTCTGGATTAATGGCGTATGTATTCTGTCTATTCGGTTTATTCCGGAATCCTGCCGGAGCACCGCTTTCTCCTCCACTCCTTTCTTCACCGACGGTATGCACGACAAACGCGGCCAAGAACTTGAGGACTCTTTCACAATCCTAACACCTTAACCACAGATTGCGCCTGTAGCCCCGTGAAATCGCATATCGGTACAAGTAGCTCCGCTTTAAAATCTGTACAAGCGAATAAAATCTCTTTCACAATGCCAGCGGCTTCCCGCCGCCTTGACAGAGGCGCAGGGCTTCGAAGTCTAATCTTCTGCCATAAATATTTCATCCTCGAAAATTGTCTCACCCAAGCAGAGATTATCACCCAGGTCATATCCCGTCAATATTCCCACAATGAATATATCCTATGATGGTTCTACCGCAGCCATCGCTGCACAGACAGAAACATAATGAAAGAACTTGTTTCATATGTTGAAGTGGGTGCAGAAATGAGCTTTCCTCATTTGTTTTTTAGGAGGTAGGAATATGTTCGGATTGAACCGCGGTAACCTGTTTGCCCCCGACTTTGCCCCCGGCGGCGAGGACCCCTCATCCCCCTTGGGTGACGAAGAAAGAAGGCTGGTGCTGGAGATCAAGGCCTTAGAGAGCAAGATCAGTAAAGCCTGGGACAATTTCACTTTTGCGAAACCCGAGTATGTCGAGCTGGCGGTCTTAGAGCTGAAATTGGTGGAAGCGCAGCATTGCTTACTCAATCGGAAACTGAAGATGATAAAGGGGGAACCTCTGACGGAGCTCAAAATCCACATCCTGTTTCCCTGGCTAAAGCAATATATCAAGAGGAAGGATGAAGATACACACCCCTCCCCTCACATTCTTACCTCTTCATATCTTTGACGTCCATTGTCACGACATAAGCGGACGGGTCGAACTCCTTTATGAGTCCGGATAATTCTCCAAAGCGCTTCTTCTTAAGCACCATTTTCAGCTGGGCCTTCTCCGCCCCGTTCAGGCCATACCCTTTAGCGGTCGTGACGGCGAATCCCCGCCCCCTGAGCGCGTCCGCCAAAGCCCATTCGTCCTGCTCCGTGACCACCAGGGCAAAAACGCTGTCTTTCGACAGTTTGTCATCAATAAGCATCCCGACAAAGTTCCCGGCCGCATACCCCAAGGCATAGAAAAGAAGAACTGTCGGATGCATGACGTATTTGAACGCCTGAGAAGCTCCCAAAGTATAGACAACGATTTCAACAAAGGCAATCGTCGAGACGAGGATTCTTTTCCCCCTGATCATCGACTTGACCCGCAAGGTATCCAAGGAAACGTCCACGATCCTGGCAAAGAAGATTAAAATACCCAAGAGGATCAAGAGGTTCACCGCCTTCGCGTTTTGCTAAGATTTTATCATAAGACGAAGGCGATTTGGAATGAGTTCCAAAAAAACCCCCCTTCCGCTACTGCGGTCAGGGGGCATTTTTTCCTGAGCCCAAGATCACCTGGTCATAGGTTCGCTCTTTGGGGCTTCACTCAGCCCTTGGCGGCCTTTTCGGCTTTTTGATTAATCCAGAGATGAGTATAGTCGAAGTAGCAGTAGACAGGGTGGAGGTTAGCGTTCTCGACCCAGGGTTGAACAACTCTGTACACCTTACTGTGGTAGATCGGAACCATGGCGGCGTCTTCCATAATCTGTTTTTCAATTTTGTGATACGTCGGGATCACTTGGTCCAGATTGGGGTTTTGCACCGCTTCATTCAGCAATTTATCCACAGTGGCATTCTTGTATTCCCAATTGTTTTGCGAGGGAATGCCGGCTGAGTTGAAGAGAATGTCGAGGAAATCGTCGGGGTCGGGATAGTCCTGTACCCAGCCGCCGTAGGACACAACCGCTTTTCCGGTCTGAATGGTATTCAGGTATTGGGGGAAAGGCAGCCCCCTCAATTGGACATTCATTCCGACCTGTTTCAGTTGGGCCTGAAGATTGGCCACGATCGGATCATTGGCAGCCGCCTTCACGTAGATGAGGTCATAGGTGCCCGGCAGTCCCTTAGGATAGCCGGCCTCGGCCAGCAGTTTTTTCGCTTTGGCCAAATCATACTTATAGCCCGCCGGATTGGCTTTATAGCCCGGCATATTGGGCGGCAGGATCTCATTGGCCGCAACCCCCCGGTTGTTGACCGTTTTTAGCACATCTTGCTTATTGATGGCATACTCCAGGGCCTGCCTGACCAGAGGCTTATTGAACGGGGGATCGGCGTTGTTGACGTAAAAATACCAGAGGTCATTTGCTACTAAAGTCCTGATGTCGGGCTTCATAGCCGGGTTATTTATTGTACTCACAAAGTCGGACGTCGGAATGCGCGAAAAGTCGAGCTGCTTGTCCTTGAATTTCATGAAGGCCACCGGATCGTCAAAACCCAGTTTCCAAGTGATACCGGCGAGATAAGGGAGTTGCTGCCCGTATTGATCCTTCATGAAATAGTGGTCGTTGCGCACCACTTTTACGATCTGGCCCTTTTTCCACTCCACGAACTTAAAGGGTCCGGTGCCAACAGGGTCTTTGGAAAAATCCGCCGAGGAATAGGGATTCGCCAAAGCCGAAACCACTTTCTTGTCGACAATATAAGCGAAGGGCATGGCAATCACATCGGCGAACGTGCGGTTCGCTTGGGTGAGATCAAACTGAACCGTATATTTGTCAACCGCTTTAACTCCCGCCAATGTCTTGGCATGTCCCGCCTGCATCTCGTTAAAGCCTTTGATCATGGTGTAGTAGGAAGCACCCACAGAGGCCGTGGCGTGCGCCGCCAGGCGATTGAAAGTATAGACGACATCATCGGCCGTCAGGGGATCCCCATTTGTAAACGTTACCCCTTGCCGCAGTTTAAACGTATACGTGGTTCCGTTATTGCTGACCGTGGGCATAGCCTCAGCCAGGTCCGGAATGATCTTCTTCCCGCTCTGGTCCCAGGTGAGAAGACCGTCAAACATCGTCTCGAGAAAATCGTAAGTTTCCACATCCCCGCATTGCACCGGGTCCAGACTCTTCGGATCATCTTTCCAATACGTAAGGTAGGTTCCTCCCATCTGAGGTTTGCCAACGGCCGCCGTGTTGTTTTGCGGCTGAGTTCCGTTGTTTTGCGTTCCGCAGCCGGTCAGGACCGTGGCCATCAGCAGGACCCCTGCCACAGCAACTGTTCCCAGCCTTTTCAATCCGCTCATTCTTGTGAACTTAGACAACTTCTTCATTCCCCCTTCATTACTTCTCGTGTGACCACCCTGTATTGAGCCCCTGGAAAACCCTGCGGCATCACCTCCCCATTGTTAGCCCGTCGTTTAGGAAGGAGCAGGCACTTTTTCGGATCGTAAACCATTTTATCTCGTCCCGGGCTTTTGATCTTGCCCCCAGTGTGAATCGCCCGTAACCTTGTCTGAATGGCATTCCGGCCGGAGTGAACCGCACTTGTTAGGGTGGGGCAACCCCATCTTCATTCTTTATGGGTATTCCCGTCCTTTTCATAAATGCTTTTCTTTACCAAAGCTTGCCTAAGTGGAAATCCCTAAACTAAAGATTCTGCGTCTTCTGGCAAATTCCTGCTAAGCTGCCGACATTTTTTCCGAAAAAGGAAATAAGTTTGCTTCATCCACCATACGTCCAAAACCTGCTTCCATAATCGGAAATATTCCCTTGCGAAAGAGACCCGGCTTGATTAGAATAGTAGGGGAACCTAAATTCCTCATCTTTCTGCACATCAAGGGTGTTAAACAACTCCCCCCGCCTGCCAATGACGGGGGATTTTTTGAGAGGACAAAAGAGATGCTCAGCGCCAATTCCGCTCTCAGATCCCGGAATTTTACAGCCTTGTGGCTTGGGCAAATATTATCCCGGCTCGGCGACAGCATTATGATGGTGATGTTACCGCTCATCGTCTATTCCCTGTTCAACTCATCCTTGACGATGGGCTATGTGATGGCCCTGATGGTGATACCCCAGGTGATATTTCTGCCGTTTACCGGTTTTCTCGTGGACCGTCTGCCAAGGGTGAGACTCATGATGGTTACGGACACCATCCGCCTCTGCTTTTTAGCGGTCTTAACTCTCTTAAGTATCTACGGCGACTTGAACAGGATGGTTATCTATACCTATGCCGTGTTAGCCGGCACTATGGCTGCCTTGTTCCAACCGGCCTACTCCGCGGTACGGGCGCAGATATTTACTCCGGACATCAGGAACTCCGCCAATGCTTTGACCCAAATGGGCGAACAATTTGCCAGGCTGGTGGGCCCGTCTCTGGGGGGTGTAATCATCAGTTTCACCTCGACCGCCTGGGGATTTGGCCTTGATGCAGTAACCTTTCTGATTTCCGTACTCAGCCTGGCTGTGCTAAGCCGGTCCTGCCCGCCGGAGCAAAAACCGGATGGCGCTGCGGACGCCGAGGGTGAACATTTGGTTCGCAAGTTCGCCCGTGAACTTACCGGCGGATATCGGGAGTTGAGAAAACATCCCTGGTTATGGATTACGATTTTGGTCTTTGCCGTCGTCAACATCATGTTTTCGAGCTATTTTACTATTCTGTTACCTTGGTTGGTCAAAGACAAATTGCATCAACCGTCCTATATCTATGGTTTGTTGATAACCGCCAATGGCGTAGGGTCACTTCTGTCAGCCTTTTTGTTCGGCTTGCGCCGGACCTGGCATCGGCGCGGAATTATTGCCTACGCGGGAGTCGCCGTGGCGGGCCTGTTCTTGGTTAGTATTGTTTTTGTCGGTCTGCTTCCCTACCTCGTCTTGGCGATGAGCGTAAACGGGGCCATGATCATGTTGATAGGACTGATTTGGGAAAGTAGTCTTCAGGAGCTGATTCCGCTGGAATTTTTCGGCAGGGTGGCCAGCCTCGATGGCATGGGTTCAATCGCGCTTTTGCCCGTGGGCTATATTATTACGGGTTGGCTGACGCAAAACATAGGTGGAACCATAACGATGGCCTCCGAAGCAATTCTTTTGACCATAATCACTGCGGGCGCTCTTCTGATTCCCTCCATCAGGAAATTCGATTAGCAGGTCCTATCTTTGTGGAGCAACCCTAGCTGCGGCGCCCTCCAGGCATAACGAAAAATGCCGTGGAAATATAACGTTCAGGGAAGATGCCCCACAGGTGATTGGGCGTAGAGCAACCTTATCCCCCGCCTGTACAGGACGGGGGATAAGGTTAAAGCAATTTCCGCAGAACCGAGTTGTGCGGCAACCTTTGTTCCTCTCATTCTATATTAGTTTGGTTTTATATGGTGATGTAGTAAAGTTGTGCGGCAACCTTTGTTCCTCTCATTCCAGATTGAGCCGTTTGGCCAAGATATGGTTCGTTAGGGCAAAATAGGCGGCAGAGAGCAGGGCAATAAAGGCAATCGCGCAAGCAATGGCTAGTTCGTTCAGAACCTGGGTGGAAGCAAAATTACCGGAGTTGACATGAACAATATGGAGGAGGCTCCTGAATAGTTGCCCAACAATTTGGCTAAGCGTATTGAGGACGATAAAGCCGGCGAACGAAGCCAGCACCTTATGCCGGTTCACGAGATGGCCAATGGCCATTGAGGCGTAGATGAGCAAGACGCCCGCCGCCAGGCTGACCAAGGCGCTTACGATGATCTCGAAGGCCAAGAAGTGGGCGGAGGAGCCCCATCCGCCACTGAACGTGACCATTTTGGTCCATGCACCCTGCCGATAGGCGATTATGATGATGGAAACCAAGGCTACCACTACACTGACCACGATCCAGATCATGGACACGAGAAGTTTGCTCACAATGTGCTTCCAGGGTTTGACGGGAAGGGTAAACATCAGGTACCCTTCATCAGAAAGAAGGTTTCTGTAAAACCGCTGAATCATAACAACGAAGGTCATGACGAACATGCCGGCCATAATGGCGGCGTACACAGCCACGCTGATGGCAGTCGCGACATCCCACTTCTGGTGGCCTGCACCGAAGAGGAGTCTGGAAATTCCTGCAACCAGCAGCAAAGAGAGGAAGAGCGGCAGGAGCGTTCTACCAGTGGCTCTAATTTCGTACTTTAGCAGTTTGGCTAACATTTAAATACCTCCCTAAATAGCGCATCGACGGTTTTGCCCTGGTTATCCCGGATATCATCTACGGAGGAAGTTAGAGCCACTCGACCCTGATTTATAAAAATCACATAATCCAATATCTTCTCAATGTCCGAGATGAGGTGGGTGGAGATGATTATCGTTCCGTTTTCATTGTAATTGCTGAGAATTGTTTGCAGTATATAGTCTCGCGCGGCCGGATCGACGCCGCCGATCGGCTCATCCAGAAGGTAGAGATCGGCTTCGCGGCTCATAACCAGAATCAGTTGGACTTTTTCCTTGGTTCCCTTGGACATGGTTTTCAGCCGGTCTTGCGGATCGATGCTCAGTCTCTTTAGCATGTCGTAAGCTTTTTCCGGTTTGAAATCAGCGTAGAAATCTGAGAAAAACTCGATGATTTCGTGCACCCGCATCCAATCATTCAAGTAAGTTCGCTCCGGGAGGTACGATATGATTTTCTTGGTCTCAATATCCGGCTCTCTGCCTCCAACAAGAATTTTTCCGTTGGACGGGGTCAGAAGTCCGTTGGCCAACTTAATCAAGGTGCTTTTTCCGCTGCCGTTCGGTCCCAGCAAGCCCACGATTTGTCCGCGAGCTACTTCCAGGCTGACGTCGGATAGGGCTGGCTTGTTTCCGAATCTTTTGCTTAGACTTTCGCATTCCAAGATGGCGCTCATTGTTTCATCTCCTTTGCCATGTCATTAATCAGAGTTAGGATTTCCTTTTGTTCAAAGCCCAGTCGTTTCATCTTCTCCAAGAACTCTAAGATTTGCTCCTGAGCTATCTTGGTTTTTACTCGTTCAATCATACGCGCATCCTCCGTTATCGACCGACCGCTCGTGCGGTGGGTTATTATGAGGCCGTCTTCTTCCAACTTCGCCAGAGCTCTCTGCATGGTGTTTGGGTTTACACTTGCGTCCTGGGCCATGTCGCGTACCGAGGGCAGCCTTGTCCCCAGCGGATAAGCCCCGGAAAATATCATGAGCTCAATGTGTTCGACCAGCTGGAGGTAAATTGGTCTGTCAGATTTCAGTTCCCATGGCATAATATCACCTCATGTATTACTGTATTAGTTTCCTAGTACAATAATACACCATTTTTTCTCTCTGTCAATAGGGTTCTGTCAAAAAGAACTGCATCGTGCTCCTCGCAGAACATGCCAAATCGTGCCAAATCTGTGGTATAATTAACCATGATCCGAGGAGGGATGCCCGTGGAAAAGTACGATCGTATCGTCAAATTGTGGCAATCATATCGAATTGTATCCCCTGCCGACCTGGACAAATATCTCGATAGCTTCCGCGTCTTGTTCGCGTTCCATTCCGGCAAGATTGAGAATGATGAGATCACCTGGTATGACACACGGGAGATATTCGAAAACGGGAAGGTCATAAACTTCACCGGAACACCCCGTGCCCTCTTCGAACAGCACAATCAAAAGATCTGCTACGAGGCCTTAAAGGAGAAGATTGTAAATCGAGAGGCGCTGAGTGTCGAACTTGTTAAAGAGATTCATCGGGCCCTCACGCAAGGGACCTATGACGAAAGGCGGTATATCGTTCATAATGAGCGCCCCGGAGAATTTAAGAAACACGACTATGTGACCGGCATGCATGAGGTGGGCTCTTCAGCGGAGGATGTGGAAAGCGATCTCGAGGAGCTGATTGACGAGGTCAATTTTTACGCAGGTGAGGATGCCTTAAAAGCCGCCGCTTATCTGCATGCGAGATTTGAATTTATTCATCCCTTCGCAGACGGAAACGGCCGGGTCGGCAGGACGCTCATGAACTATTATCTCATGGCACATGATCATCCTCCCCTCATCGTCTATGACGAACACAAGCGTCTCTATTTTGAGTGCCTGGAAAGATATGATAAGGCTGAGGAATTGAGTCCGCTGGTTGAGTTCATGAAGTACGAAATCGAAAAAACATGGGAAAACGCGCTGAATCTGAATGATGGTATAAAGTCTGAGCACAAAGGCCTCTCGGATCTCACGCAAGGCATGTAAAGACGCCCCGCAGTGCGGACAGACCATGCCAGTCACCACAACCAGCGCTCCCAAACGGTGAACTTCGCGCAGCGCGGCCAAATTATCCGCCGTGGCGCCGAATTGGCTGATCACCACCACCAGGGCATGCTCATCGATGAGCGGCTGGCATAATGTCAAAGGTCAAGCCGGAAGGTTTGGCAAGAGAGAAGCACTCGGGACTTGAAAACCTCTTCGTCTTATTGTAAACTCATGTTGTGCTCTCGGTTTACAATAAACGTAAGGAGTGGTTCATAAATGAGTCAAAGCCAGTCGCCCAATCTCCGCATGATGGTTTTCGCCTGCCTCTCTACCGCACTTATTGTTATCGGAGGCTATATTAGCTTCCCTCTCCCCTTTAGTCCCGTACCGATTGTCTTATCGGATTTCTTTATGATGTTTGCGGGTTTGTTTCTGGGAGCGTCTTGGGGAATGGCCAGTGTCGGATTGTTTCTCTTCCTTGGTGCCCTCGGACTTCCTGTGTTTGCTGGAGGAAGAGCCGGGTTGCCGGTTCTCTTCGGGCCGACGGGGGGATTCTTATTTGGGGATTTTCTCGCGGTCCTCGCAATCGGACTGATATCCGGAACAGGAAAGCCGTCGTCGATCAAGGACCTGGCTGCTCTGGTGGTCGGCAACATCATTCTCTTCGGCCTGGGTGTCCCCTGGCTTAAACAGATCTTGAAGCTTTCCTGGGGCAAGGCCCTGGCCTTTGGCCTGACACCGTTCATGCCCGGCATGATCATCAAGATAGTTGTTGCCCTGGCCTTAGTTAAAATGCTGCGGCCCCTTCTCAACCCTCCCGGGGCGCCTACGTCCACACGGGTGCAATAGATGGACATTCTGGCAACTCGACAGCTGAGCCACATTTTCCCCAACGGCACCGTGGGACTTAAGGACATAAATCTTGCGATTCGAGACGGGGAGTTCGTCATTATTGCAGGCTCTAACGGTTCGGGGAAAACCGTTTTAGTCCGGCATTTTAACGGACTCTTTCTCCCCACTTCCGGGGAAGTGCTGCTGGAAGGGGTACCGATCAGCAAAAACCTCACTCAGGCCCGAAAAAACGTCGGGCTGATTTTTCAGAATTCAGACAGTCAAATCGTCGGCCAAACGGTTGCCGAGGATGTAGCATTTGGTCCTGAAAACCTCAATTTACCCCGTAAGGAAGTTGACGACCGGGTCAGAGAAGCTCTCGAGGCGGTTGGATTGAGCGCCCTGGCCGATCGGCAACCTCATACTCTGTCCGGAGGCCAGAAACGAAAACTGGCGGCGGCCGGCGTGCTGGCCATGAAGCCGAAAATCATCGTTTTCGACGAACCGTTCACCGGATTGGATTACCCCGGTGTGCTTCAAGTCTTGAAACAGATCGTCTGCCTGCACAAAAACGGGCACACCATCATTTTAGTAACCCATGAACTGGAAAAAGCTCTGGCTCACGCGGATCGGTTGGTCATTTTGGAGAAAGGCCGTCTGGTCCGGGACGGGGACCCAAGCCGGCTAATCGATGAAGTGGAGTCATACGGCATACGGAGACCACATGGACGAAACGGTGAAGTTGAGACGATGACATGGCTGAGCTAAACATTTTTCACTACACACCCCAGAAATCGATCGTCCACACCATGGACGGCCGAATCAAACTCCTCTGCATGATTCTGTTTACGATAGCGGCGGGCCTCGCCGGCCGGTGGCTGGGTCTTGCCGTATTGACCGCTGTCTTGTGCGTTGCCTTGACGAGCTCTAAACTGCCTGCAAAAAGCCTGTTGAGCGAAATGAGGTACTTTCTCTTCCTGAGCGGCATTGTCATTGTGGTCAACTCTTTTACTGTTCCCGGTGCTCCGATCACAGGCATCCCAATCCACGGCCTCACCTGGCAGGGGTTTACCTCCGGCTTGCTCTATGCCTGGCGACTTCTCTTAATCGTCCTCACCTGCACTATCTTGACGGGAACCACCCCGCTTTCACAGTTGAAAAACGCTGTGGAATGGTATCTCAGGCCCATTCCGCTTGTCCCGGAAGCACGGATCGCAACCATGTTCAGCCTGACTTTAGTCCTCATCCCTCTCATCTTTGACCAAGCTGCCGAAATGCTGGAAGCACAAAAAGCCCGCTGCATTGAAAAGAGAAAAAATCCGCTGGTGCGGATCAAGTTTTTGGTCTTCCCCCTGTTATTGCACACCTTTATGCGCGCCGACGAAATGGTCTTGGCAATGGAGTCAAGGTGCTATTCCGAAATTCGCACCAAACAAGTATTCCGAACAACCTTCACCGACTGGCTTCTTCTGATCTTCACGTTAAGCGTGTGCTCTGTCGTCCTATTTACTCATTTTTAAATGCCGGTCTGTGGGCACTCCGCTTATGGCTGACGCCCGATGCTCAAGATTTGGGAGGCGACACATACTGAACAACGCTGTCCACCCATTGACCCGAAAGCTTTTGTTGTGGATGGATAAAGAAAATGGTAACGTTTAATGGAGCACTTGGATGTGCCTTTGGCGGATTTGGTAAAAGCTTAAAGGTAACCTCTCCATCTTTTCCTTGTGGTTGACCCACATAGGTCAATCCTTTCTTCGCCATCAATTGATCTACTACATACGTCCCTTGACCGCCACCCCCTTCTCCCAAGTCAGAGGTACCAATCCAGTTCTTCCTATCATCCCAGGAAATTGCAATTATATCTTGAACGTTACCATTTATAGCTTGAGCCGGTGGTTTCTTCCATGACCACTTCACGACGATTTCCGGAAACTCCTTATTCTTTTGGTAATCGCTTTGAAGAGTTAATCCTATCTGCTTGGGATCAACATAGTTCACGTTAACCTTCGTAGCATAGGCGTTATGCAAAGTTACTATAAGCATTCCGTTAGCCAGCAACGAAGCTGCCAACAGAAATAGAAGTGGATAGAAAAGATTCTTCTTGCCAGACATTCCGTCTTCCCTCCCTCACGCCAGGAATTGGCGCTTCCTCGTATACTTTGACGTTCGACTTCTTATCTGTATCTGGTCCACGTATAGGGACTGCTTGGAACTTGCCAGGCCTTTGTAGAGTCATGAATAGTACAACTGATTCCGTTCAAGCCTATTGAGGCACTCCCAATTTCCGGTGAATAAAAGTCGTGAGCAAGATACGTTTTGAGGTACGTCGAGTCGGTACCGGTGACAGAACGCCACAACATTACTTGCCCGGAGTCCCAATTGTAATTCTGACCACCCCTCCACCTTTCCTCACTGCTATCATACCTTAGATTTCTAATTTTGTCCCCCGCTGCGCTCTCATAAGATCCGCGTAATTTTCGACACGGTTCGACATACTGTGGTATACAATGGTTTAAGGGGTCCCGACGACATTTTAAAATGTATCGGGACCCCTAACAACTTTCTTACCTCAGAACCTCAAGACCCAAACAATCCCTCCGTCGCGACCCGCCTATTCCACGGTGACACTCTTGGCCAGGTTTCTCGGCTTGTCGACATCACAGCCCCGAGCCACCGAAACATAATAGGCCAAGAGCTGCAAGGGGATCACGGTCAGAATCGGGGCTAATTCGTCCAAGGTCTCCGGCAAATAAACCACTTGGTCAACCGACTTGTGCATATCCTTATTCCCGGCGAACGTCAGGCCGATTACTTTGGCGTCCCTGGCCTTCACTTCTTTGATATTGGACAGAGTTTTTTCGTACACACCTCTCTGAGTGGCCAGACCGATAACCGGGGTTTCCTCCGTGATCAGGGCCAACGTACCGTGTTTCAGCTCTCCGGCCGCATAAGCCTCCGCGTGGATATAGGAGATCTCTTTTAGTTTCAAGGCCCCTTCCATAGCCACAGCCCAGTCCAGGCCCCGGCCGATAAAGAAAGTGTCTTCAACCCCGACGAAGGTCCGCGCGAGTTCCTTGATCGCTGCCTCTTGATCCAGGACTTCCTGCGCCTGCCGCGGGAGTTCCTTGATCGCCCTTATGATTGCTTCACTCTTCTCCGCAGGCATAGTCCCTTTGGCTTCGGCCAAATACAGCCCGAGTAACGCCATGCCCAACAGTTGAGTCGTGTAAGCCTTGGTCGACGCCACCGCTATTTCCGGACCCGCCCAGGTATAGATGACATCGTCCGCTTCCCTGGCCACCGAACTGCCCACGACATTGGTTACGGCCACCACCCGAGCCCCCAAACGGTGAGCTTCGCGCAGAGCGGCCAGAGTATCCGCCGTTTCGCCGGATTGGCTGATCACCACCGCCAGGGTATGCTCATCTATGAGCGGCCGTCGATAGCGAAACTCCGAAGCAATATCCACTTCCACCGGCATCCTGGCCCAGCGTTCGATCAGGTTCTTGCCGACCAAACCGGCGTGGGAGGCGGTACCACAGGCAACAATATATACCTTGTGGAATTGATTTACTTCCGCGGCTGTCAAATCCACCTCTTGCAGTTCCACGCCATAATCCGTCAGCCGTCCTAGGAGGGTATCCTTAAGGGCTCTGGGCTGTTCATGGATTTCTTTAAGCATGAAATGCTCGTAGCCGCCTTTTTCAGCCGCCACGGCATCCCACTTCACTTCAAAGATTTCCTTTTCACGCGGATTACCTTGAAAATCCGTCACTTCCACCGCGTTCGCGCTGACGACTGCCATTTCCCCGTCCGCCAGGATATAGGTCTTCCGGGTGTAGTCCAAAACCGCTGGAATGTCGCTGGCCACGAAAAATTCCCCGCTGCCGAGCCCCACCACTAAGGGACTGTCTTTTCTTACAGCCACCAGTCGATCCGGGTCTTTGCGGCTCAAGACCACCATGGCGAACGCGCCCCGGATTTTGGTCAGCACCTGGCGCACCGCGGCAGCCAAGTCTCCCTCATAGAAATGCTCCACCAGGTGTGGCAGGACTTCCGTATCTGTCTCCGACAGGAGGCGGTGCCCCTGCTCACTCAACCATTCCCGGAGTTCGAGATAGTTTTCAATAATCCCGTTATGCACGACGGCGAATTCCCCCGTGCAGTCTTGATGCGGGTGAGCATTGAGATCCGAAGGGCGCCCGTGAGTCGCCCAGCGGGTGTGGCCGATACCCACCGAAGTCTGGGCATAATCATCACCCAGTTTCTCTTCCAAAGCCGCCAGTTTGCCCACGCTCTTACAGACAAACAACCCGTTAGCTTCATTGAGCACTGCCACTCCGGCCGAATCGTAGCCCCGGTATTCCAGTTTCTTTAAACCCTTGACGAGAATCGGGACGGCCGGCCGCCGCCCGATGTAACCGACGATTCCACACATAAAAAACTTCTCCTCTCTTAATGCCCACTTCTGAAGACTCCGTTCCCGTACGGCCAAAAACGTCAAAAATCGCCCAAGGGGCGATTTTCCATTCGAATGAGCATACCCAAGCGGAGAATAGCACACTGCTGCCCATGGATGCCAAATAAGGACCGGCAGACCCTGGGACTGCCAGACATTGGCTCTCCGCAGCCAGAGCAAAGCTCTGGCCGGGGCATACTTCCCCCTTGTCTTGCGGGTTTGCTTTTTGTCACGGGAATTGCTCCCCGGTTTTGTGGCAAACTTAACGATGGCAAGCCACCGAGAGGGATCCGCCGAAACCTTCGATAACCCTCTTCCTCGTCAACCAACTCAGTCTTCGATCTCCGACCCCGAGACCCCGAGACCCCGACACCGCGATCCGCTGCCCCCGATTTCTGAACCCGGGCTTCGAACCCTGAGCTTCCGCCCTTGGGTTCCCATCCCAGGACTTCCATCCCCGGACTTCTCTCATCGAGCTTCCATCCTCGGATTTCTATCCTCTAAACTTCCGTCCCCGAACTTCGCACTTCGGATCTCGAACTTCACCGTTGGTTCTGGCGCTTTCTTTTTCTCATTCGATTGGCGTTACACCGCCAGGTCCGGGCACCTTAAAATTCCGCAGCATTCCGACCCTGCTGCCGGTCCTCTGTCTGGCCCCCAGCCTCACCTCCTTAGCCCAAACCTCCCCGGTTCAGCCTAAACTATCGTCCTTTTGCGATCTGCCTCGTTTCCGCCGCCCAGTGTACTCAACCGACACTATCACCCCTTTGCAACCTTTCCCTTTCACCTCCCCGCCGTGTTCAAGCACGATCAAAAACCCTTCCCATAAATAGTATTAGAGTTTCGCGAAAATAGTTCCTTTGTCCATATCAACATTCCCCGATCAGATCGCGACTTCTAATCACCTCAATTAGGCTTTCGGCCAATTCCCTCAATAGCCTTTCCTCTGGGCCCTCCACCATAACCCGGATCAGAGGTTCCGTACCCGAAGGGCGCACGAGAACGCGGCCCTCTCCGCTAAGGGCAGCCGTCACTTCGCCTACTTTAACCTGAACCAAACCGTCCGCCATAAGGCGCTCCTTATGCCGCACCTTTGTGTTTAAAAGAACTTGTGGCAGCCGCCTCATCTGAGCCGCCAGGACTGAAAGCGGCAGGTTTTTTTCCTTGACCACGCGCAACAGCTGCACAGCGGTCAAAAGCCCGTCCCCTGTCGTATTGTGATTAAGGAAAATGATATGGCCGGACTGTTCTCCTCCCAGCTTAGCCCCGCTGCGCAGGAGCTCTTCTAAAACATAACGGTCCCCCACTTGAGTCTCCAAAACCCGGATTCCCGCCCCTTGCAACGCCAAACGCAAGCCCAGGTTGCTCATGACGGTGACTACCAGGGTATCCTCCGTCAATAAGCCTTTGGCTTTCAAGTCGAGCGCGCAAATCAGCATAATGAAATCCCCGTCTACGATATTCCCTTGTTCGTCGACCGCAATCAGCCGATCCGCGTCCCCGTCACAAGCCAAGCCCAAATCCGCCTTAGACTCCACGACCGCCTTCTGCAAAGCCTGCGGGTGAGTCGAGCCGCACCCGTCATTGATATTGACCCCGTCGGGAGTGTTGAAGATCGGCAGCACTTCCGCCCCCAACTCTCGCAAGAGCGCGGGACCCAACACAGAACCCGCCCCATTGGCACAGTCCAGGACAATCCTCAGCCCGTCAAGGTGTGGAGCTGTCTCCTTCAGGAAGCTCAAGTAACGCCGCCCCGCGTCCGGCACCTCGATAACTCGCCCGACCTCTTCCCCGACCGGAACGTCCCAAGGCTTACAATCGTTTTTGACAATGGTCTCTATCTCATCCTCCACCTCATCGGGCAGTTTGTAGCCGGACGAAGAAAAAAACTTGATCCCGTTATCCTGTACCGGATTATGGGAAGCTGAAATAACCACCCCGGCACTGACATCCATCGTCCGGGTTAAGTACGCGATACCCGGCGTCGGCAATACGCCGACCCGCAGCACGTCTGCCCCTACGGAGCATATTCCGGAGACCAGCGCTGCCTCCAGCATGTCTCCTGAGATGCGGGTATCCTTGCCAATAATAATGCGCGGATGCGGATGTTCCTTACTGAGAACATAAGCCCCGGCCTGTCCCAAATGAAAGGCCATTTCGGGGGTTAACTGCTTGTTAGCAACTCCACGGACTCCATCGGTACCAAACAATCTAGCCAAATTTCACACGTACTCCTTTCTGCGGAAGCACACCCGAAATAGATTCCAAGATCTGCGTCTGTCAAACCAAGCGGGGTTCGATAAACGAAACTTCTCAACAAAACCTACCCTCATCCCCCGAACGAGACGATTAACCTCCCTCCGTTAAACCATCTCAGCGGGCTTGAACCGCGCCTGCACCCGCTCCGCCGCTCGCAACCCGTCAACCGCTGCGCTCATTATGCCGCCGGCGTAACCGGCTCCCTCTCCCGCCGGATAGAGTCCCGAGAGATTGAGCGCTTCGCCCCGCTCGTCGCGCACAATCCGCACCGGTGAGCTGGTCCGGGTTTCCACCCCGGTCAGGGTAGCCAACGCCCCAATAAAGCCGGGCATTTTCGCCTCGAAGGCCAGAAAAGCGCGTTCCAGAACTTGCCCGACATCTTGAGGCAAAACTTTATGCAGGTCACAGGAAACAACGCCCGGCTCATAACTCGAAGCCAGTTCAAAGCTATCCGAAACTCTTCTTTGCAAAAAATCAACGAGCCGCTGGGCCGGAGCCCGGTAATCTCCCCCGGCTTGGAGAAAAGCCTCTTTTTCCCAATGGCGTTGAAACTCAATGCCCGCCAAAGGGTGTGCTGAGGCAAAGTCCTCGCTTCCAACCGTGACCACAATAGCGCTGTTGGCTCTGCCGGTGTCCCTCCGGTATTCGCTCATCCCGTTTGTGACAACTCCGCCCATTTCCGAGGCCGCCGCCACGACTTTACCGCCGGGACACATACAGAAAGCATAGGCGCCGCGTCCTGTCGCCGTATCCTGAAATGTCAGCTGGTAGTCGGCCGGACCGAGCAAAGGGTACTCCTCCCGGCCGTATTGCATGAGGTTGATCAGCCTCTGCGGATGCTCGGCCCTGAGTCCCACCGCAAACGCTTTCGGTTCAAGAGTCAAACCCTCTTCATAAAGAAAACGATAGACATCGCGAGCACTGTGACCAACGGCCAGAATGACCGCCTCGGCCGGTATCTCTTCCCGGTCATTTATCATAATACCCTGAACCCTGCCGTTTGCCAAGTGCAAACCGCTGAATCGAGAGCGGAAGAGCACCTCACCTCCGAGTCCAATTATTTCCTCCCGCAGCCGCCGCACGACGCCTTTTAAGATATCCGTCCCCACGTGAGGTTTTGCCAAGAACCGGATCTCCTCAGGAGCGCCGTTTTGGACAAAAACCTCCAAAACTCGGTTAATTCTGCGATCATGAATGCGAGTGGTCAGTTTTCCGTCTGAAAAAGTACCGGCGCCCCCTTCTCCGAACTGAACATTGCATTCCGGATCAAGCCGCCCCTCGGTCCACAGCTCCCGCACCTTTTCCGAGCGGCGTTCCACCGAATCGCCACGTTCCAGAACCAGCGGCCGGTAGCCCGCCTCAGCCAAAGCGAGCGCCGCAAAATAGCCCGCCGGACCCGTCCCCACCACTACCGGACGATGGCTCAATTTCTCCGTCGGGTTGAAGGGGAGAATGGGCTCAGGCACCGGAACCTCTCTAATCTCCGGGACCCGAATCAGCAGGCGCCGGAGCTCTCTCTCCCGCAGGTTCAGGGAAAACTGCAACGAATAGACAAAATATAGATCCGGCTTTTTGCGCGCGTCCAGAGAACGGCGAATTATCCTGACCCCAGCCACCGCCTCCGGGGGGATTTTTAATTTGTGAGCGATAGTTTGGGGACGCACATTTTCTCCCTCTTCGACAGGGATGCGCAAATTGGTCCAAATAAAATCCACTCCAAAAACTCCTCAACCAGTGCTTCGAGACGGCACATCCCCCAGCCTCCGGCTTTCCGGTCAGCTGGGGGGGAGTCGTCCTTCTCCTCTTTGCTTACTTTGTCCCCTCATCCCCTGGGCAAAGCCTTGTCGTCTTCCGAGCGTAACTTATGACGTATGGGCTTTCAGACTCAACGTAACCTTAGGAGTCCCCACCATCTCCACCCCGGGCGGAAGCTGCCAATAAACACGGGTATCCGGATATTTCCCCGGAGCAAGCCCGCCGGCATCTACCCAGAGTTGGATCTGTTCGGCGGTGGCACTGTTCAGAGCAGCGGGCAAGCCTTTCAGTGTGGCGGAAATCGGAGGGATGGCCTGAGCCTGCTCCACACCCGCCGCCAAATTTCTTACCGTCACCGCAACGTTGGAAACCGTTTTTTCGACCGGTCCGGGCAGTATTTGGGCCAGAACGTTAAACGTCGTAGGCGCCGCGAAACTGACTCCCTGAGGCAGAGTTATCTTGTCGGATGAGATGGAGAAAGATTTGTCGGCCGTCAATCCGCTTACGTCGACCGGCCCCACCTTCAAAGCGTCAAAACCCTTAAGGGCCTCCGCGGTGCCAAATACCTGAACATCTCCCGGAATGGAAACCACGGAGCCCAAGACCATCCCTCCTCCGGGCGAACCTTGAGCCAGCGCGTGGATGGGGATATCTTTACTGTTCAATCCCTGCGGCTGAATGGGAACAACGACATCGACACTGCTGGGTGACGCGCTCAACACTTCGACACTGGGGTCAGGTCCATACACCGGATTCCCTTTCTTATCCCTGAACAGCACGGGGCTCGAGGTGACAACCGTATCTTTCTTCCCGGTTAAACTCACCTCCACAATCGCTTTGTTCAACTCGTTAAGAATTGTCCCCGGACCGCGGACATTGACCGACGCCGGCTTGACCATCGGTTGGCCGGCCTGGTAGCCTTCAGCGGGCGTTCCGGTCAGGTCGACGTGAACCGGCAAGGCTTTCTCCTGAACGGAATCCAGTTGCAGGGTCACTGTTGACGGTTCCAGATCCAACATCCTAATTTGAGGCTGGGGATCCATCTGAACGGCGAAATTGTGTTTTCCCGGGCCGCTTCCGGCCAAATCGACATACGCATACAGGTCTTTCACATTGATACTGGGATTGTTCCCTTTCAGACGGACGTGAACCTCGGGGAGTTTGGTCATCACCATAATGTTTGAAGGTTGATTGCGCAGCACCAGAGGAATCGTCAGAGTCTGATCCCCGTAGATGCCCTGCACGGAAGTCTGGTTATTCACCCAAAGCCAGAAAAGTACAGCCAAGATGAGCGAGACGATCTTATAGCCCAAGTTGCGTTTAAACATTTCCCGCATTACTTAGCACCTCGCCAAAATGGGATGGGAGAAGAACTCTTCTTCACTTGAAGTTCCCGTTGCAAAAGATCCCGTAAGGATTTGTCATCGAGGAAACGGGTTAAACCACCGTCGATAGCCACGGAAATCGCACCCGTCTCTTCGGAAACCACCACAATGACGGCATCCGATACTTCAGATAACCCCAGAGCCGCCCGGTGACGGGTCCCCAGTTCTTTCTGGATATTGGGGTTTTCCGATAAAGGCAGGAAACAACCGGCGGCCGCGACCCGGTCCGCCCGCACTATCACAGCCCCGTCGTGCAAAGGAGTGTTGGGAATGAAGATATTCACCAGGAATTCGGAAGACACCACCCCGTCGATCTTAATTCCGGTCTCGACATAATCCTGAACCCCTGTTTCCCGTTCAATGACCACCAGGGCGCCGATCCTATTCTTGGATAAGACCTGCGTACAGCGGACCATTTCTTCGATAACCATCGCGAGGGCCTCATTTCCCAAGGCCAGGGGATGACGGGTAAAGAACTTGCCTCGCCCCAACTGCTCCAGAGCCCGACGCAATTCGGGCTGGAAAACCACCGGCAGAGCGACAAAAAGCATTTTCCAAACCTGGCTCAGAATCCAGCTGATCGTGGTGAGCCGCAACTGCTCGGCCAGATAGGAAACAATCAAAAGGACAGCCAAACCTTTGATCAACTGCACCGCCCGCGTGCCCTTGATGAGCATCAAAAACTGGTAGAGAACGGTGGCCACAACTAAAATATCTATGATACTGCGCCAACCAATGTTGCGAAACTGGGCTAAAACGTGGGCCAAGTCCTTCCCTCCTTCGCCCTGATGTTCATCCGAACCGTGTTTTCCACTTTCCCCTCGCTTTTTTGATTCTACATCGGGCCGCAAAACCCTTGCTTGTCCAGTAATTTTTTAGTTTAATTTCGCAAAGCCGAAGGTCTGGCATTTTATAGTCTATCCGGGTTGCCAAAATAAGATGTCCCCTTCAGCAACCTTCTCGCCAACAGAGGGCGCACGATTTCCACCGCTTTTTGCGGGCAAAGTTCCTGACAGCAAAAACAGCGGATGCAGACGTCCAGGTCGACTGAAGGACGCCCCGCTTCATTCAGCGTCAGGGCTTTGGCGGGGCAGTTGTTGACACAGTCCCCGCAGCCTTTGCAGAGTTCGTGTCTAAAGTCCGGCCGCGGCCGTACCCGATTGAGAACGAAGCTGCGCAAACCCGCGGGCAGGGGCGCTCCATCCAAAAAATTCACTCCCATCGCCCGAGGAACGGCGAAATCCTGGACTCGCCAGAGAGAACGGTCGTCTCCCTTCAGAGTCACCTGATCCATTCTGCTGACCAACCCCCGCTCGCGAGCCGCCATAATTGTAGGCACTTTCTCGGGTTTGAGGCCGACGAGACCCGTGGCTGCCACATCTAAGGCAAAGGGATCCTCGCTGAGGAGCAAGACGCCGAGATTGCGAGGCCGCCCGGCGGAAGGCCCCTCTCCTTCCATGGCCACCACCCCGTCCATGATGCTTAAAGCCGGTTTAACACAGGTTGCGATGTCAACCAAAAGGTTGGCGAAATCCTTGGTTGCCGGCATCCTGACGTGATACTCAGCTTTCAGCAGTCCGGGAACCGCCCCGAACAGGATTTTCACCGCTCCGGTGAAGGTCATCATGGCGTGCGTCTTAAACTTCGGCAGGGTTATGACGACGTCCGCGTCTATTACACTCCGGGTTAAAACCAGGCTTTTGACTATTTTTCCGCTGGGGTGAGACAGCGTAACTTGCCCGACATCTTCGTTCAAGGCCGCTCCGGTCCGCTCAGCAACTTCTTTCAGCCCCGTCCGGGCGTAGATCGCCTTCAAAGCCGCCGGCGTATAAGGCCCTCCCGGACTGTCTCCGATGACCGGAATGCCTTGGGCTTCCCGGACCAAACGCACAACGGCCTCCACCACGCTCGGATGGGTCGTAACCGCTTCTTCCGGACGTTTTTTCATGAGGAGATTGACCTTGAGAAATACCCGCTGACCCGGCTTGACAAAATGGCACATCCCGCCCATTTCCTCCAGCCCCGCTCGCAGGGTGTTCTCCACATCGGCAGTGTATTCCGGGCAGTATTTCAGGACCACCGTCGCCGCCATCCGCCGCCAACCCCTTCCGCCGAATTCTCGCCCCGGTTTTTGCCCTACTTTTCATGATACATCTCCCGGCAGCCGCCGCGCGTGCCGTTTGCGGGAACCATTCTTAACGTACTTCTTTAATATTATACTTCGTTTTCTGCGAAGAAGGAAATCTTGAGTACTTCCGCGTCGGGAAATTGCACCCACGGTCGTATTTTGCCACACCCCATGTCGTATTGATCATATCGTATCAAATCAAATTCATTCCACTAGGGTATGTTAATCGCACTCCATGTCATATTTTACCGCTTTCTTGCCAGACATCCCTAATGGTATACTCAAGTTGTCTCTTGAGGGGGGGGGCCATGCCCGGTCACTTCCGGGCCCTGCCCCTTTACCAACCGGAATAAGAGAGAAAAGAGGTCAAACGAACGATGAAAAAGAATACCTGCGCATTTCTCATCGCCGCGCAAACCCTGGCTTTAGGCTTATTAACCGCTCTTCCGGCCCAAGCCGCGGTCAATTACGGCGCACCGGCGGATACTCCGGGTTCGGTCGTCAGCCTTCGCTTCTATCCCGGCTCTTCTGGCTCTTCCGGCAGCCCTTCTTACCAAGTGGTCTCGTATGGCACCGGCGTCACGCCCAACCCGACGGCGGTTGGTGGCGACCTGATCCCTGTCACTCCTCCGTCCGTAGGCTCTTACACAGGTCAAACGGGTTCAGCCCCGGCTGCAGGCAGCTCTGTTGGCTCGAACCCTTCGGGAGTTTCGGTCGCGTCCATAACCCCTACATCTTATCCCTCCTATTCTTCCGGAGGTTCAACTGTTTCCCTCTCGCCGGCACCGTACTCTGCCGGAGGAAGCTCGACTGTTTCCCTCCCGCCGGCAACTCCTGCCGGGCCGCAAACTGCACCTGCCGCTCCCACCGGTTCAAATTCCGCTCCAAACTCGACTGCCCCTGCGCTTGCTCCCGCAACGTCCCTAAATGCTGACCAGCAAACCATCGTGGACATGGTCAACCAAGAACGGACAGCCGCCGGCCTTAAACCCCTTCAGGTGGATATGCGCCTAGTAGGCGTGGCTCAAGCCAAAGCCGCGGATATGGAAAAGAACCATTATTTCGGCCATACTTCTCCCACGTACGGGAGTCCTTGGGCCATGATGCAAAAAGCCGGGCTCAAGGTAACTTGGGCGGGGGAAAACATTGCCGGAAATGACACGGCAGCCGGAGCTATGGCCGCATGGATGGTCAGCCCGGGCCACCGCGCCAATATTCTAGACCCGAAGTTCACGGCTATTGGAGTCGGCGTCGCTGACGGGAGTCCGTATAACATCTATGTCCAAGAATTCCTGCAAGAATAACGCCAATACCGAAACCCCGGACTGGGGTTCGGGGAACACAGTGGAAAACTACAGCGGGGATGTCCCTCAGAACAGCGGCCTCAGGCCGGCCGAGGCTGCCGGACCGGAACCCAGCTTGGACCTGACCCGCAACTTTCCCAGATCAGACCTTGCTTTGGCCCCGGATCAGACTCCCCCTGATGAACTCGCTTCGGTCCGGCCATAGACTTCCCCGGATGAGACTGCCGCAGGCTGAGCGTTGGTCTCATCCCTTTTTTGCCCCTCCGGTCCCGCCAAGACAGCGCCCGCCGGCCTTGCCGCGCCTGACTGGGCAGGCCCCCCGCAAGTGGCAGCCGAACCGGTGAAGGCAAATTTGACGGAATCCTCCCTTAGACATACAATAGAGAATATATTTGGTTGAGCAAACGGAAAAAGCTGTCTCTAAGTTTTCGAGCCGGATCACTTCCCGTCTCCGGTCGCAAAACCTGCATGGCAGCCGGCAAACGTGAGGAGGGTTTTTCATTGCGGGTTTTATCCGGTATCCAGCCGTCCGGCAACCTTCATCTTGGCAATTACTTTGGCATGATGAAGCGCATGATCGAGTACCAAGAGAAGAGTGAACTCTTCGCCTTCATCGTCAATTACCATGCCTTGACAACCGTGACCGATCCCCAACTCCTGCGGGAGAAGACCCTGGAAGCCGCTATTGATTTTCTGGCCTTGGGGCTCGATCCGCAAAAGTCCTATTTCTGGGTTCAATCGGACCTGCCCGAAGTACAAGAACTCACCTGGCTTCTCTCCAACGCTACGGGAATGGGGCTCTTGGAGCGCTGCCATGCCTATAAAGATAAAGTGTCCAAAGGAATAACCCCTTCGCACGGGCTATTTGCCTATCCGGTGCTTATGGCGGCCGATATCCTGATTTGCGGGTCGAATCTGGTGCCTGTTGGCAAAGACCAGAAACAGCATGTTGAGGTGGCCCGCGATATTGCGATTCGCTTTAACAGTATGTATGGGGAAACCTTTGTCATTCCCGAGGCCGACATTGAAGAAGAAATCGCCACGATTCCGGGTATCGACGGACAAAAAATGTCCAAGTCCTACGGCAACAGTCTGGAAATCTTCGCTGAGGAAAAAACCTTGCGCCAGC
Source organism: Peptococcaceae bacterium CEB3 (assembly GCA_001029295.1). Taxonomy (GTDB): domain Bacteria; phylum Bacillota; class Desulfitobacteriia; order Desulfitobacteriales; family Desulfitobacteriaceae; genus Acididesulfobacillus. The sequence goes on from LDXJ01000058.1 coordinate 212,360, forward strand.
GGATTATGTCCATCAAGACCGATTCCACTCCGGTGGAAGAACCCAAGCCCACTGCGGGAAATCCTTTGTTCGAAATTTATTCCCTCTTCTTGGATAAAGAGGGGCAGGAGAACCTCAAGGATAGGTTTGAAACCCCCGGACTTCGCTATGGAGACGTTAAGAAAGAACTGTTCGACGTTATCTGGGAATTCTTCGCCCCTTACCGCCGCAAGCGGGAACAATTGGCTTCTGACAAAGCTTATGTCGTGGGAGTGCTCAGGGAAGGGGCGGAAAAAGTCCGGGGCGTAGCCGCCGAATATGTCTCGAAAGCACGGCGCAACGTCGGGCTAAATTATGAAGACTATTGACATTCCTGCCTGTCTGATTTAGCATAGTGTCAAGCCATAACTTCACTGCAGAAATTCGACCGTAGAAATTCAAAAGGATGCGCTCGGGAGTTGAACCGGGTCTCTGTCCTGAGCTCAAGGGTTTCTGCGGCGGAACTAAGCTGTTAACTGAAAAATGCCGTCTGAATTTCACGGGTGCCTCAGTCTGAGGAGAATAGGGAATCGGGTGCAAGTCCCGAGCGGTCCCGCCACTGTAAAGGGTGAGCATTTGCCAAAACCACCGCCGGCTGCGTCGGGAAGGGGTAAATTGCGATGAGCCTAAGCCAGGAGACCTGCCTGTGAAAACGAAACTCCCCAAACGCCGTATTTGGAAGGAGGTGCCACTTGGGATTATGGTAAAGTCCCCAGTCCGAAAGACTGGGGACTTTTTGCGTTTCAACTGAGGACTCATCTTGCGACTTGGCTTTAATGTTGTAATTCCGATAAAAGATAGGAGTGAGCTTTCATGTCAGCCATCGAATCCGGCTATACGGACAAAGTATTAACGGTCGAACCTTACGGGATAGAACCCATCCCCCTGGCGGAACGCCACGGAAAATCCGGCCAGGTATTCACTTTTTGGTTTTCCGCTAACCTCAACATCCTCACTTGGTTTACAGGCACCTTGGGTATCGTTCTGGGGCTGTCCTTTGTCGAATCCGTCCTGGCCATGCTGGTGGGCAATATTCTCGGCACGATTTTTTTGGCCGTCACTTCCGGTCAGGGTCCCCTGCACGGCCTGCCGCAGATAGCTGCCAGCGGCCGGGTATTTGGGCGGACCGGACTCAAGATTTTCGGCAGTGTCACCTGGCTGAGCAATGTCGGCTGGTTCGCGGTCGACATAGTCCTAGGTGTCATGGCCCTGCAAAAGATCTGGGGATTTTCTTACCTTGAGGGGCTCTTGCTCTTGGGACTTCTGACAATCTTTGTTGCCGTCATCGGCTACAATTTCATTCACCGTTTTGCCCAGCTGACCACCATCGTCCTCGGCCTTTTCTTTCTCGTGATGACGATCAAAATCGTCCCTCAACTTTCCTTGACCCACCTCTTGGCGCCGTCCCAGCTGACTGCCGCCCAGAGCTGGCCTCTCTTGGCCCTGGTGGCGGCTGCGGTTTTTGCCTATCAAATTGCTTTCGCCGCCGTGGGCTCCGACTACAGCCGCTATCTTCCGCCCTCCGCCTCCGGTCGTAAAGTCACTCTGCTCACGTTTTTCGGCAGCATCACGTCGGGCCTCTGGCTGGAAATTCTGGGGGCGGCCGTGACCAGCCTCAATCCCCAGGCCCAACCCCTCAGCCTGATCGTTCAGCTCATGGGCCTCTTGACCCTGCCCGCCTTGCTCACCATCGCCGTAAGTACCATTCCGGTCAACGTTCTGGCCATCTACAGCGGCGGCATAGCCCTTCTCGCTGCCGGGATTCCGCTCAAGCGCTGGCTTTCCGCTCTTCTCACAGGCGGCTTGGGCATCCTTCTAATCGCCTCCGGCAGCGGCTCTTTTTCCGATATCTACAAAAACTTCTTACTCCTTCTCTCTTACTGGATCACGCCCTGGATCGGCATTTTTCTCTCCTCCCGCCCCTTTTCCGGACAGCCCCGGCTGGGTCCCCGGCGGGCACTCACCCTTTATTTTGTCGCCTTGGTCCTTTCCGTTCCTTTCATGTCCTCCCCTCTTTTCACAGGATACGTAGCTCAGAGGTTCCTCGGCAATGCGGATGCCAGTTATTTGATTAGCCTCTGCGCCGCTGTTCTCGGCGTGCGCCTGCTCAGCCGCAAAGAGCCGGTTAACGCGGAGCGCAAGCGGTGAACCGGCTTGCGGCGCGCCGGCTTCAGTAATCGGGCAACACCGGAGGGCAAGATGACCGACTCATGGGCGCGACCAACGTTACTGCAACCGTGTCTCCTCACCGTTTCCGGTCAGTGGGCCATCCGGGGGTAACGGCTCTATTTTCCCCGCGGCAGGCAACACACCCTCCAGGTATTTTTTGTTGTGGAGGACCTGGGGATCTTGCGGCCGGTAGGTTCGCGCTATCTCGTTGTGAGCATAAGCCAATTCGTATTGACCCAGACGGTCATAGCAAACGCAGAGTTGAAGGTGAGGCAGCCAAGTCCAACAGGCTTCGATCCGCGGCCCCCAACCGTTAGGGCCCTTAAGTTGAGTGGCAAGTTTGTACCAAAAAACGGCCTGAACATAATTGCCCATTTGCAGAAACTGATGGCCGAGACGGCAACAAGCTTCCGCCCGGGGAACGTCGTAAGCGAAAGACTTAAAAAGGTATTGAAGCGCTTTGTCTTTTTCGTTTAAGTTTTGGAAGCAATCGGCCAGCCTGCCACAGGCGGCAATCCTGTCCTCCACCCATCCCTCGTCCGTGGCCAGAAATTTCTGGTAGGATTCAACAGCACGGTTAAATAGTCCTTGCTCATAGAGCTCGTTGGCGTAGTAATATAAATCGCGGGGGGAAAACACCTCTCCTTTCGCCAAACGTGATTCAAAGATGCGCAGGTTTCTGCCGGAATCACGTTCGGGCTTCCCTTGATGGGTCACACAGATATCGCTGTTGAGGATGCGTCCGGCAACCTCCAGGTACTCATGAACCGCTCCCACCCAACGAAAATTCCTGCTTCGCTTCACCACCCTGTTCCTGCGCAGGCTGAAACTGACCCGGCCGAAGTCGTCAAAAGCCAGTAAATAAGGCATGTTTACGACATCTGTGCCCGGATCCAGAGTCCTTTTTAGAACAGCCAGTTTTTCTCGGTCAGGCTTCGCCAGGATATCGTCGGCATCCAGCCACAAAATATAGTCCTGGGTCGCTTGGCTGAAAGAAAAATTGCGTGCCTTAGCAAAATCGTCAACCCACAAAAAATCAAAGATCTTGTCGGTATATTTTCCCCCGATTTCCTTGGTCCGGTCGGTAGAACCGGTATCGACCAGGATGATTTCGTCCGCCACATCCCCGACAGAATCCAGGCAGCGGCTCAACGCATCTTCTTCATTGCGAACAATCAGACACAAACTGAGCGTGATTTCAGTTGCCACGTTCCTGCTCACCTCTCCCCTTCGGAAGGATCCTGAAATATTAAATCAGAGGGGAGGGCCCCCGGACATTTCGCAGGCGGGCCCTCCCCGGGTTTGGATTAAGCCAATTTCATCAAATTCAACTGTGCCCCGACATTGGGGGCAAGTGCCAGAGTTAGTGAAATACCGGAATTGTTTCGCAGTGTCACTACATCGCCGGCGGCAAGTGTCAGCATCGCCTGGCCCGTGAGCTGACCCGTCCCCACTAAGGCCGTGACCGGGGTGGAAGCGTCAACCGTTCCGTTCACGGCGATCGCTATACCGGAGCCGAGACCGGCTGTTATACTGACAGTGTAATCAATCTGGTAGGTCCCGGCGGTTGTTACCGTGACCGAAGTGGCACCCGCTGTGTGGGTGATATTAACCGAAGGACCGTTGTTGCTGAACGGCACATCTGTTCCGGCCGTGACGACGGCACCGGTGGCTGTCGCCAATTCATAGACATACCCGTAGGCGGATAAGCCTGCTCCGGTCGCACCTGTAGCACCTGTGGCTCCCGTGGCACCCGTAGCGCCTGTCGCACCTGTAGCTCCCGTGGCACCTGTCGCACCTGTAGCTCCCGTGGCACCTGTCGCACCTGTAGCTCCCGTGGCACCTGTCGCACCGTCAGCACCCGTGGCTCCCGTCGCTCCTGCGGCACCCGTAGCGCCTGTCGCACCTGTGGCTCCCGTGGCACCGTCAGCACCCGTGGCTCCCGTCGCTCCTGCGGCACCGGTAGCGCCTGTCGCACCTGTAGCTCCCGTGGCACCTGTGGCACCGTCAGCACCCGTGGCTCCCGTCGCTCCTGCGGCACCCGTAGCGCCTGTCGCACCTGTGGCTCCCGTGGCACCGTCAGCACCCGTGGCTCCCGTAGCACCGGTNGC
>LDXJ01000059.1 GCA_001029295.1 Peptococcaceae bacterium CEB3
TCCACATTACAAGACGAATCTTCTCTATAAATTGAAAGATACCGAAGCCTCGTCACGCCTGGAAAAACTCTTGAATTTAGGCGGTGAATTGAGCCAACTTGTAAAAGACAACTTGGAATTACAAGGGCGTCCAGAAATTCAAGTACTCGTTCGCTTTATAAAGGAACAAACGGTTCATGATGACGAACGTAACGTGTGGCTCACTAAAGAAAATAAAGATATCACCGCAAGTTCCCTTCAATCCGCTTTCGACGCAGAGGCAACGTATCGGAAAAAGGCGGGCAAGAGTCACGTTGGCTTTGTGGTTAATCTCACCGAGACCTGCGCTGATAATAATCCTGTTCAAATTGTGACAGATTACCAAGTGGAGCCCAATAGCACAAGTGATGTTAAAATGGCCGGTGAGAGTCTCGAAAAACTCCAAGGAACAACTCCAATGAAGGATCTTTACGTGGACGGTGGGTATTATAGCAGCGATTTCGTGAAAAAAGCGGAAGGACAGGGAGTTCAACTCCATTACACGGATATGACGGGGCGGAACGTCACCTCGAACAAACTGCCTTACAACGTCTTTAATATTGAACACTTCGAAAGGATCTTGAGCTGTCCGAAATTGCAGGAACCCTTGCGGAGTAACTTTGATTCCAAGAGCGGCATCTTGAGTGCTCACTTTGACCTAAACGTCTGCACTCCATGTCCCTTCAAGGATCAATGTCCGGTCAAGTTTCAAAAAAAGGATACCGTATTGTGCGTCAGTCAGAAAAGCCTCATGGCCGAAAATACTCGTTTAATCCTGATGGATAAAAAGGACCGAAGCGAAAACGGTAGTAAACGTGCCGCTATCGAAGGAACCAATTCCGCTTTTAAACGGGCGCATGGAGCTGGGAAACTTAAAGTTAGAGGTTTAGTACGCTGTAGTTTGGTCATGGGCTTGAAAACAATCGCTCATAACTTCCACCAGATCGTTCGTCTCCTCCAAGGTGATACTCGTCAAAAGTGCAGAAAAAATGCAGGCCTACACCAAGGGACACTTGCGACCATTTAGAGAAAATGACAGGTTGGAGAGAAGAAATACCCTCCTGCACCACGAAAATATGCGCTATTTTCTATGGATATTCCGGATTTTGAGAAACACAGGATCCATGAACTGGTAAAATCAATTTGAGCGTACAATTAAGAGCGGGTCGGCCTACTATATCTTTAGACTTTTAGCACTGGAATCAGGTGTACATTTATACAAAATAGAGGGCTTCCGCGCGAAGCATTCGGTGAAGGAGGAAGCGGACGGCATGCGCTTTGACAGAGTGCTTTGGGATTTGGACGGGACGTTGACCGATCCGAAGGCGGGTATCACCCGCTCGGTGCGCTATGCTTTGACGAGGTTGGGTCATCCGGCTCCGGAGGAGGACCTCCTGGAGTGGGTTATCGGGCCCCCGTTAGTTGCCAGTTTTCGCTTGCTTCTGGGGACTGAGGACGAAAACCTGCTGCGGCAGGCGGTGGAAGTTTACCGGGAAAGGTTCGTGGCGAAAGGGATGTTCGAGAACACCGTTTATCCGGGCATTCCCGAGCTCTTGGCGGATTTGGAAGCGGCCGGTGCCCAGCTTCTCGTCGTTACCTCCAAGCCCAGGGTGTTCGCCGAAAAGATCCTGGAGCATTTCCAGTTAAGGAGTTTTTTCCGGCGTGTGATCGGCAGCGAACTGGACGGCAGCCGGACAGATAAAGAAGAACTTGTGGGTGAGGCCCTGCGCGGCCTTCCTTTTTCCGCCCGGGCGCAAACGGCGATGGTGGGGGACCGCTCCTTTGACGTTCAAGGCGCGCGCCGGAACGGTATCGCCTCCATCTTCGTGCGTTACGGCTACGGCCAGCCGGACGAAGCAGAGCGGTCGGGTCCCGACTATGAGGTGGGAAGTGTAGAGGAACTGCGTTCCCTTTTGCTTTAAATCCCGTATAATAGGGATCGTGGGGCGGGCGGGACGGATTCCGGCCGGCGCTTCCCCCGAATTTTGCGCAAAGGGGTCTTAGGTATGGGCGAACCTGAAACGGTGGTTCCCGTGGTTCCGGTCAGGCGTTTGGGCTGGCGCGATTTGGGCATTGTCATCTTAGGGATTATCGTCATTTATGCGGTTCTCGGCGGCCTCACCTTCTGGTTGTCCGCCCGCTGGAAAAACGAACAGGCTTTGATTTACGCCAACGGCTTTGCCACTCAGGCTTCCTTCCTCGGCTTGATTTGGTTCCTGAAAAGGGTGAGGCACTGGAGCTGGGCGGATCTGGGCTGGCGCCGCGTAGCTGTAAAGCCGCTTCTGGGCAGGATCGTAGGCCTCTATATTTTCGCTTGGGTGATCAATGTAGCCTATGCCGTGGTTATCTACAAATACGGAGTTTCTCTGCCGAAAAAGGACGTGTACACGGTGCTCCTAAGCCATGTCTCCGCTTTAACCCTCCTCTTAAACGTGCTTTTGGCGGCGGTGCTGGCCCCGATGATTGAGGAGACGCTCTTTCGCGGCATCATTTTCAGCAGCCTGACGTCGTACTTTGGACCGGTGACGGCAGCGGTCCTCAGCGCCGCTTTGTTTTCCGGCTTGCACCTCCAGCTGGTGGGCTTCATTCCCCGTTTTGTCTTGGGTCTCATTCTGGCGTACCTGTATTCTCAGAATCGTTCTCTTTACCCTTCTATGGTATTTCACTCCCTCAATAACCTGGTGGCCACCCTGATGATGGCCGGAATGACGGGGTAGATGCCTGGACGCATTCCCGTGGCAGCACCGGAAAGGAGAACGGTCGAAGCCACGGGCGATTCTTCGCTGACGAGTTGCGCGAAACCGCCGGCGGCGGAGCGTTGGACCTACACGGAAGCCTTCGTGCGGGGGGGCAGGCGGCTTGCGTGAAACGGGTGGCACGGGTGGCTTGCCTGATCTCTTTATGCTATAATGGCTTTGGTCCGGATGGAAGAAGTCTTAAAGAACGGTTTTGTTCGGGACGGACGAGGTCTTAAATCAGGTCTTGGATAAGGAGCAGCGGCCTTGGCTAACGGATTGGAAGAGGGAAAAGAAGACAGCCGGCAGATCGCCATCGACGGCCCGGCGGGCTCGGGCAAAAGCACGGTGGCCAAAAAAGTAGCGGAGCGCCTGGGGATTGTTTATCTCGATACCGGTGCGATGTACCGGGCCCTGGCTTACAAGGCGGTAAAAAATAAAGTGCCTTTAACGGATGAGGATCTTATCTCCCGTTTGGCCCAGGAGACGGACATACATTTTTCGACGGAACGGGGCGTTTGGTGCGACGGGGAGGAAGTGACCCAAGCTATCCGGACTCCCGAGGTCAGCCGGGCGGTATCGCTGGTGGCATCTTACGCCGGTGTGCGCAAGCGTCTGGTCGAGTTGCAGCGCGCCGAGGCGGAGCGTCGGAGTATTGTGATGGACGGCCGGGATATCGGGACCCATGTGCTGCCTCAGGCCGGGCTCAAGGTTTTTCTCACGGCCGAGCCGGAGGTGAGGGCCCGCCGGCGCTGGCAGGAACTCAAAAGCTCGGGCAAGGAAGCGAGTTTGGCCGAAGTCGTGCGCGACCTGGAGGAAAGGGACCGGCAGGACCGAAACAGGGCGGTTTCCCCCCTGCGGGCTGCACCGGACGCAGTCATTCTCGACACGAGCCGTTTGGATATTGAAGAAACCGTGGCCAGGATTTTGGACATGGCCAGGGGGGGTTTGAGATGACACTTTACGGTTTTGCCAGGAGGTTTTTCCGCACTTTCTTTCAGCTGAAGGGGTGGAAAATTGAGGGCCTCGAGAATATACCGAAGAAGGGTCCCGTCATCCTGGCCGTCAACCATATCAGCAACTGGGATCCGGTCTTGGTTGGCTGCGGCTTAAACCGGCAAGTTTCCTATATGGCCAAAGAGGAGCTGTTTTCCGTACCTTTCTTGGGCTGGGCCATTGGCAAAGTAGGGGCGTTTCCGGTCAACCGGGCGCAAGCGGACACCGGGGCTATCCGGCAGGCCTTGGCGATTCTGAAAGAAGATCGGGTATTGGGTCTTTTTCCGGAAGGGACCCGGTCCAAAACGGGAGACGTGCAAAAAGCGTTGCCCGGGGTGGTACTGATCATGGATAGGAGCAAAGCCCCCGTGGTTCCGGTCAAAGTGCGGGGGACCAACCGCCTGCTAAGGGAAGGCAGGGGAAAGCTGAGGCTGGTCGTGGGCAAGCCTTTGACCCCCGATCAACTCAAAGCGCCCGAAGGCGTCCCGAACCGGCGGGAATGGGTGGCTGAGCGGATCATGCGGGCAATTGATGAACTTTGACACCCTGCATTTTTTTGCGTATTGGGGGTACCTTATTATCAAGGAAATCGTGGCGATCTCAAGAAAACCATGGCGAAGAGAAATCATTATAGCGTGTTAAGCATTCAGCGATTAATCATTGCAGCGATTGAACTATTGCAGCCCATCTAATGAGGCGAAAAAACACGGCTCGGAGAAGGATTTTCTGCGATCCGTGGCGAAGTATTCCGGTAGGCTGTTGGTCACAGGTTGTTGGGAGGGACTGGGTTGAGAGTCATTCGAGCCGCGAAAGCCGGGTTTTGCTTCGGAGTGAAGAGGGCATTGGAATTGGCGGAGCGCACGGCTGGGGTTTCGGAGACGGTATCGCTCGGGCCTCTTATTCATAATCAGCAGGTCGTAGAACGCATGGCTGAAAAAGGGCTGCGGGTGGTTGATACTCTCGACGGCCTGGGGCGGGGTCAGACCCTGATCGTCCGTTCGCACGGGCTGCCGCCTTCCATCTACGAGACGGCCCGCCGCGCGGCCATGGAAGTAGTGGACGCGACTTGCCCGTTTGTGCAAAAAGCCCAGCGTTTAGCCGCGGAAGCCGCCGAGGTAAGCCAGGTCATCGTTGTAGGCGACAAAAACCATCCCGAAGTTCAGGGTATTTTGGGTTGGGCCGGCTCGCGGGCCATAGCGATCGAAAAGTTGGAGGAAGCGCGGGATCTGCCATATTTCCCCTCCCTTGCGGTCCTGGCGCAGACGACCCAGCCCGCGGAGAATTTCCGCCGGATCGTCGGCGAGCTGGAGAGCCATACGGATTCCCTCACCGTGCACAATACCATTTGCAATGCCACGGAGGAACGCCAGACGGCGGCACGGGAATTGGCGAATGCGGTGGATGTCATGGTCGTCGTGGGAGGACGTAACAGCGCGAATACGCGAAAACTGGCCGATATATGCGCCGGGCTGACGCGGACATACCTGATAGAAACAGCTGTGGAATTGCAAAAGATCTGGTTTACGGGGGCCGCAACGGCCGGTTTGACGGCCGGGGCTTCCACGCCGGATTGGATTATTGAGGAGGTTTACAGGAAGATGGCAGAAATGAACGAAATGGATTCCCAAACGTTGGCGACTGAACCGGTCCGGGAGGAGGAGCCCGCTGAAGAGACGGCGGCGGATCTTGAGCATGCGGATCTTGAGCATAAGGAAAGGAACATGGAGTCTTGGGATGAAGGGTTGCAGGGAATTCACCGGGGCGCGCTGGTAACCGGCACGGTCGTCAAGATCACGGACGACGAGGTTTTTGTCGATATTGGCTGGAAATCAGAAGGGGTTATCTCTTTACGGGAACTTTCCGTGGCCAAGGTACATAAACCGGAAGAAGTGGTGTCCCTGGGGGACTCGCTGACCGCGCTCGTCCTGCGGGTCGAGAATGACGAGGGGTATCCCGTGCTCTCCAAGAGGCGGGCCGGTGAAATGGAGGCTGTGCAGCGCCTGGAAGAAGTTTACGAGAGTAAAGGCGAGATCCAGGCCAAAGTGGCGGAAGTGGTCAAAGGCGGACTCTTGGTGGATGTGGGGATGCGCGGTTTTGTGCCGGCATCGCAGATTCAGTTGAATTATGTGGAGGATTTGAACCAATTCCTGGGTCAGACTTTAAGACTCCGGATTATTGATTTTGATCGGGACAAGAAGAAGGTCGTGCTTTCGCAGAAGGTGATCTTGAGTGAGGAACAGAGCAGCAAGCGCGCGCACCTGCTGGAAACTCTGCAGGAGGGTGAAACAGTCCAAGGGATTGTGCGCCGTTTGACGAGTTTCGGGGCCTTTGTCGACATCGGGGGGATTGACGGGCTCTTGCATGTTTCCGATATGGCTTATTCCAGGGTTAAACACCCTTCGGAGATCGTCCAGGTGGGGGAAGAGATCGAAGTCCGGGTCCTGCGCATCGACCGTGAGAACGGGAAGATTTCCCTGGGGCTGAAACAGCTCAAGGAGAGCCCTTGGGCCAGCGCCGCCGAGAAATATCCGGTAGGCTCCATGGTGAGCGGCAAAGTCGTGCGTTTGGCCCCCTTCGGGGCTTTTGTCCAGCTGGAAGACGGTATCGACGCCCTCATTCATATCTCCCAATTGGCGGATCACCGCATCGCCAAGGTGGAAGACGCGGTTCAGGTGGATGATATGATCAGCGCGAAAGTCATCGAGGTGAAAGCAGCCGAGAAGCGGATTAGTTTGAGCATCCGCGAAGCGCTCAACGAAGCGGCGGCTCGGAGCAATGCCGAAGCTTTGGCGGCCCAGGAGGATGTGGCGCCGGTGACGATCGGTGAGGCCCTATCCGGAAATCCCGCCGAGGAGCGCGAGGATTAATCCGGGTTGCAACTTCACAGGTTGCAACGTCTTTGAAGGATACAAGGGATACGACTTCTTACTCCTTCCGGAGTGAGAAGTCGTTTACGTATTCGCGTCGGAGGAAGGGGGATTGGGATGCAGGAGCGACGGCAGAGCCGGACCCGTACGAAAAAGCGCGTACTCCCCGCCCAGCACGGAGTGGATTTTGCCCTGCTCTTTTTGAGCGTGGCTCTTTTGGCTTTCGGCCTAATCATGGTGCTTAGTTCCGGGGCCGTGAACGGGTTCGATATGGCCCATGACAGTTATTATTACCTTTTGCAACAGTTGAAGTGGACAGGGCTGGGAGGGGCTCTCGCCGTCATCGCCGTCATGGTGCCTTTCACCTTCTGGCGCAGGCTGGCGGGGGCCGGGATGCTCGTCACCTATATTTTGCTGATCATCGTACTCTACACCCATGCGGGCATTGTGACTTCCGGGTCGGCCCGCTGGCTGAGAATCGCCGGTCTCAGCATCCAGCCCTCGGAAATTGCCAAGCTCTCCGTGATTCTCTTTTTTGCCCACACCCTGGAGCGCTATCCGGCGCGAAAACTGCGAGACTTGGCGATTCCCCTGGCGGCCCTCTTGCCGGTCCTCTTCTTGATCTACAAGCAACCGGACCTGGGAACGATGCTGGTGCTGCTCTTTACGGCCGGAGCGATGTTTTTGCAGACGGATCTGGCAGCGGGCTGGTTTGCTGTCGCCCTTCCCGCCGCCGGAATACTCGGCACCGTTCTTGTGCGGCATCAGCCCTACCAATGGCAGCGCATTCTCGTCTGGCTCAATCCCTGGGCCTACCCCAATGCCGGGTACCAGATTACCAACGCCGAGATAGCTCTCGGTTCGGGGGGGCTCTTCGGGGTGGGTCTGGGGCGGAGCATGCAGAAATACGGTTTCCTGCCCGCGAACCGTACAGATACCATCTTTGCCATTGTGGGTGAGGAACTGGGCCTGGCGGGGACTCTGGCCCTCATCATGCTCTTTGCGCTCTGGATCGTCAGAGGATTCCAGATCGCGCGCAGCTGTCCGGACCGCTTCGGCCGTCTGCTGGCCTTCGGCATCACCTCCAGCCTGGCCATTCAGGCGGGAATGAACCTGGCCGTGGTCACGGGCGTGATACCGGTCACCGGAGTGACCTTGCCCCTCATCTCATACGGCGGGAATTCCCTCTTGATCACGCTGGTGGAATTGGGCATTCTATTGAATATTTCCCGTTACAAAACTCTGCCGCAAAGCCGTAAGACCCCCGAGAGGACATCGGGCTACAGCGGGTTGAGCCAGTGAGAGGGAGAGGCGGCGCGGCATCCGAAGACCAGTCCTTCGTGCCGGTGAGACAGGGGAAGAGCCGGTGCGTGGATCCGTGAACGTGGATAGCGCGTCAAGCGCGTATGGGAAAGGCATCGGAAGGGTAAGTGGTCCGGTGTTGCCCGTTAAGTCGGTACGAAAGCCCTGCTTGCGAGAGCCATATGAAGAGTCGGTGCTTTGTGTTTGAGGTGCGCTGTGGGGTGCACCGTAGACAGGTATGCGGTGGCGAAACTGGTCGGTTGAAACCTAGTCGGTTGAAACCAGTAGGAAGATTTGCCGCGGACGATGAAAACTTCGTTTCTTGGGAAGAATAAGGAATGATGCGCATGAAGGAGGAGAATCCTTTGGTCATTCCTTATGGAGATTTGCTGCTCCTGGTCGCGACTTTAGTCGCCTGGGCCGAGAGACTGCCGGAGCGGAAAATGTTAGGCCTTCTCAGCCTGACCTGGCTGGGAGGAAGGTTTCTGGAAGGGTTTATTAATACCGGACTGGTTTGGCATTGGAGCTTGGCGCGGATAGCCGTGATCATCGTTTTTCTGGTCATGGCCTGGCGCCGTGCGTCACATCCCGTGCAAGCCCTGGTTGTCCCGAGTCTCGTACTCTTGTCGCAAGATCTTCTGATTGTGAATGAGCCGGGAGTCCTTCCGCCCGAACATTGGCTTTTTGCCGCCGGCTTTTTTTTGGCAGCCCTGTTGACTTCTCAAACCTATTGGGGAACGGCGGTCGGGGTGTCGGGAGGGCTGGTCCTGAGTGAACTGTTCAACTTCTTTGCCCTCAAGGGAATTGTTCTGCACAGGGACATTCCTGACCCTTTTCTCTGGCATTTCACGCTGGCGGGTTTAGTGGTCAGCGCCTTGGGACAAAAAGCCTGGCATTTATTTAAACGCCGGCGGGGCGAAAGCCTTGGGTCCGAAAGCCCGGAACCCGAAAGCCTGGAACCAGAAGGTATCGGACCAGAAAGTATTGAACCCGAAAGATTTGGGTCCGAATTAAGCCGCACTGACGATCCTTTCCCGGGAGGGGGTTTGCCCGTCGGGGCAAGGTTGACATTCGGGGAAGGGTCAGCGGAGGTGGAAGGCTCAGCTATCGGGGAGGGGTTATCCGAGGGGAAAGGGCCAGCCTTCGCTCCGGAAGGAAGGTCGGCGTCTCTTTCCCTCAAAGGGCCAGGGGCGCTCTTCAGAGAAGGGTTTTACCTGTGGAGGAGGCGATCCTTGGCAGAGGAGGCGCTTCTCAGGCAAGAGATATCGTCAGCAGACAGAGAGTTCGCTCAAGGAAGCGAATCCTTTCAGGAGAGCCCGTCATTCGCGGAAAAGGCGTGCTCGGGCGAAAAGGCGTCAGTCGGTGGAGAGACACTCTGCGGTCAAACGCTGTCCGTAGGTGGAGAGGTGTCCGGCGTTCGAGAGGCACCCGCGGGTACAGGCGAAAAAGCAGCCGCCGACGCAGACGTATCGGTTGGCGGACGGCTATCCGGAGATGGAGTGACATCGATCACCAAAAAGACACCTAGGGGCGAAAAAGCAGCCGCCGACGCAGACGTACCTGCCGGCGGACGGCTATCCGCGCTGGAAGGGGTATCGGTCGACAAAAATCCTCCTGTAACCGAAAAGGTATCCGCCGACAGAATGGCAGCCATGGCTGAAAAGTGGTCCGCTGAAGGAGGAGCATCCGTAGGCCAAGAGGCATCCGTGGGCCAAGAGGGATCCGTAGGCGGAGAAGTATCCGTCCGCGAAAAGTCGTCTATCGGCGAAGGGGGATCCCCGGAAGGTTTTTCATCCCTCGATGAGAGGGTGTCCTCCGGCCAGGGTTTATCTTCGGAGGAAGAGTAGACTCGTTCGGCTAAGACTGAACATCGAGTCTTCGGTGAGGAAGTCTGCACCCATGGCAGCAGAGTAGAGCTACTTCCCTAGCAGAGTAGAGCTACTTCCCTTTTCAAACACCTATGAACGCTCTACACCTCCCTGAGTGAAAATCAGGACTCGGCTCTTAGTTTTCTTTGGGACAAGGTTGTTGTATACTCGGCATAGGGTTTTGGCCAATCCGGAGAGGAAGCGGGGGATTTGTGTGTCTGAAGGCTTGGTGGTAGCACGGGTGGAAAGAGGAGGCATAGCGGACCAACTGGAGATACGGCCCGGAGACGAGATTCTCTCCGTTGACGGGGCAGAAGTTAAGGATATTATCGACTTTCAGTACTTGACGGCCGAGGATGTTTATACGATCCTGGTGAAGGCTCGGGACGGAGCTGTCATAGAATGCGAGATTGAACAAGAGCCGGGCGAAATTCTGGGCCTGGAGTTCCGGGGAGTCGGGCCGGAGGGGCTGAAATTCTGCCGCAATCATTGTGTTTTCTGCTTCGTGGCTCAAATGCCGCCCGGCCTGAGGCCGACGCTCTATGCCCGGGATGACGATTACCGCCTCTCTTTGACCCAAGGAAGTTTCATTACTTTATCCAACCTGACGGAAGAGGAGTTCGAACGCGTTCTCAAGTTTCATTTGAGCCCCCTCTACATATCTGTTCATGCTTGGGATGCCGAAGCGCGCAGGACGATGATGCGCAATCCGCGCACCGGGGACATCGGTAAGCAGCTAACCCGCCTGGCTGAGGGCGGGATCACACTCCATACGCAAATCGTCCTCGTACCCGGTTACAATGACGGTAAAGTATTGGAAGAAACCGTGCACCATTTGGCCGCTTTATTTCCGGCCGTGCAATCGATTGGGGTGGTTCCCGTCGGCTTAACCCGATTTCGAGCCGGACTGCCCCCGTTGCGCCCTTGCAGCCCGGAGGAGGCGCGGGAGGTGCTGAGAGCCGGGGAAGGCTGGCAGCGGGAGTTTCAGGCAGCCTATGATCGGCATCTGGTTTATTTGGCCGATGAATTTTACGTGTTGGGCGGTTGGGAACTTCCGGGAGCCGAGGTTTACGACGATTTTCCTCAGCTGGAGAACGGGGTAGGCATGGCCAGCAAATTCAGAGCCGAGATCGAAAGTGTCTGGCAAGACCTGCCCGCGAGGGTGCCCCCTCGCCGCTTGCACCTGATTACCGGTGTGTCGGCGCTGAAGTTTTTCGAGGGCTGGCGGGACCGGCTGTGTGAACGGATCCAAGGCTTGGACCTGCGGATCATCGGTGTGGTCAACAATTTCTTTGGGCCGGAAGTGACGGTGGCAGGCCTGTTGACGGCGGGCGACATTGCCGCCCAGGTGGGAAAACTGAAGGGGGAAGATTTCCTCATTCCGGAAGTCATGCTCAAGACCGGGGAAGATCTTTTCTTAGATGAGCGGGACCCGAGCTGGCTGGAAGAACAGGTGGAAGGGAAGTGCATCGTGGTCGCCAACGACGGCCGGGCTTTCCTCAAAGCAATTTTGGGAGCGGAATGGGAAGGTGATAACATTGACTAAACCGGTCGTGGCTATCGTAGGCCGGCCGAACGTGGGTAAATCCACGCTCTTTAACCGCATTGCCGGCGGTCTGGTGGCTATCGTGGAAAATAGGCCGGGGGTTACGCGTGACCGGCTTTACCGGGACGCGGAATGGCTGGATAGGAAATTTAGCTTGATCGACACCGGTGGGATTGAATTCAAAGACTTGAGCACCCCTCTTTCGGCCCAGATGCGCCGGCAGGCTGAGTTGGCCGTGGAGGAAGCGGACGTGATCCTCTTTTTGGTGGATGCGCAAGCGGCCCTGACGCCGGACGACTATACTATTGCCCAACTCTTGCGCCGTTCGGCCAAGCCTGTTATCTTAGTAGCTAACAAGGTGGAAAACTTTGATAAAGTCGAGGCCGAACTCTTCGAATTTCTCGAGCTGGGCTTGGGGGAGGCGGTCCCTGTCTCCGCCGTCCACGGGCTGAATACCGGGGATCTTCTGGACGCCGTGGTCGCCCAGCTGCCGCCGGATCCCGGGGAGGACGCTGAGCCGGATGTCATTCATATCGCGGTGATCGGCCGGCCCAATGTCGGCAAGTCCTCTCTGGTGAACAGTCTTTTGGGGGAGGAAAGGGTCATCGTCAGCAACATTCCCGGCACCACCCGGGATGCGATTGACACCCCTTTTACCCGGGAAGCCAAGGACTATGTCCTGATCGATACAGCGGGGATGAGGCGCAAGGCGAAGATCGCCGAGTTGACGGAACATTACAGTGTGGTGCGATCCCTCAGAGCGGTGGATCGCTCGGATGTCGTTTTAACACTGATCGATGCTTCGGAAGGGGTGACCGAACAGGATAAGAAAATTGCCGGCTACGCCCATGAGTCGGGCAAAGGAATCATTCTCATCATCAATAAATGGGACCTGATCGAAAAAGACGACAAGACCATGAACAAGTTTGAAAAAGATATCCGGGAAGAGCTCGGTTTTCTGCAATATGCCCCGACTCTCTTTATCTCGGCCAAAACCGGACAGAGGGTTAACAAAATCTTGGAGTTGGTGGATTTCGTCGCGGAACAGAATTCAACTCGCGTGGCTACAGCAACCTTAAATGAGCAAATTCGGGAATGGGTTCACCTCAACCCTCCTCCTACAGACAAAGGACGGCGCCTGAAGATTCTCTATGCTACCCAGGTCGGGGTGAAGCCGCCGACGTTTGTCTTTTTTGTCAACGCCCCTGAACTGATGCACTTCTCCTATCGGCGTTATTTGGAGAACCGGCTGCGCCAAACCTTTGGCTTTGAGGGTTCTCCCCTGCGGCTCGTCACCCGGCAAAGAGAGCCTGAGGACAATTAGGCGTACATTGGAACCGGAGGAAAAACGTGTACATTGGAACCAGAGGGAAGAGGTTTACATCAAGACAAAGAAGAGAACGAAAGTGAACGGAAGAACAGTATAGAAAGGGAAGAGAAGGAAAGATGGGCAATTATCCGGTCTTCTTGCTCGCCTATCTCTTGGGGGCCATACCTTTTGCCTATTTGGCGGGGTTGTCCAAGCATATTGACGTGCGCAAGCATGGGAGCGGCAATATCGGGACGACCAACGCTTTCCGCCTGCTCGGGCCGAAGCTGGGAATAGCCGTCCTCTGCGGCGACGCGCTCAAAGGCGCTCTGGCGGCGGGGATCGGATACCATTTCTTCGGTGCATGGGGTGGGATCGCAGGCGGTTTGTTGGCCATGGCCGGACACAGCTGGAACCCTTTTTTCCGCTTTCAACCGAGCGGGAAAGGAGTGGCCGCCGGTTTGGGCATTATCGCGGTTCTCATGCCCAGAGTGACCCTGGCGGCCTTGGCGGTTTTTCTTATTCTCGTGCTGCTCACCCGTTACGTTTCCCTGGGTTCGGCCGCAGCCGCCCTGACGGTCGCCGTCTCAGTGCTGGTCCTGAAGATGCCGCTCGCCTACAGAGTGTTTGGCGTGGTGGCAGCCTCCGTGGTCTTAATCAGGCACAGGACGAATTTTCAGCGCATCATCCACGGCACGGAGCATAAAATTGGCAAGAGGAAACGTTAAGGCTCCTTTGGACCCTTAAGAGGATGACAGAGGGACTGTCAAGGGGCCCCTCTGATTCAAAAGGGACGCGTAATGACTTTTCAAAGAGCGCTCACAACATGGCAGGCACGGGATAGACAAGGCATGGGGCGAACATGTACACGCCCCGCATAGAAACGGACAGTAAAGGGTCTGCGGTGGTTTTTCACTTGACAGACAAGGACTGCTCAAGGCGAAGTGTTTCTGGAAAGGAGAAGGGGGCCTGAGTTTTGATGGTAAAGGTAGCGGTGAACGGGGCGGGCAGCTGGGGCACCGCCCTGGCAGTGCTGTTGGCCCAGGCGGGTTATTCCGTCACGTTGATCGGCAGGCGGAGCGAAGAAGTAGAGGAGATGCGAAGGCGGCGGGAAAACGCCCGCTATCTGCCGGGAGTGACTTTTCCTTCGGCTTTGGAAGTGACGACCGATCTGGCCGCCCTGGAAGCTGACATGGTCGTCTTCAGTATTCCCTCTCATGGGGTTCGGGAGGCCGCGCGTTTGGCTCTGCCGCATCTCAAGGCCCAGGCCCTGATCGTCAACACGGCCAAAGGCTTGGAAGAAGGGTCCCACAAGCGCCTTTCGGAGGTGCTGACGGAAGAGCTTCCGGGACACCGGGTGGTGGTTTTGTCCGGACCGAGCCATGCCGAAGAGGTGGGCCTCAACATGCCGACCACGGTGGTGGCGGCGGGGGAACTGACGACAGCTCAGAGAGTACAGGATCTGTTCATGACACCGAGATTTCGCGTCTATACGAATCCGGACCTGGTGGGCGTGGAATTGGGCGGAGCTTTAAAAAACGTGATAGCGCTCTGCACAGGAATTGCGGAAGGTCTGGGTTATGGCGACAATACCAAAGCGGCCCTCATGACCCGAGGGTTGGCGGAGATCGCCCGCCTGGGCACGGCGATGGGGGGAGACCCGTTGACCTTTGCCGGGCTGGCTGGGGTGGGGGACCTGATCGTCACTTGCACCAGCCGGCACAGCCGGAATCGGCGGGCCGGCGTGGCTTTGGGACAGGGAAAACCCCTGGACCGGGTCTTAAACGAGGTCGGGATGGTTGTGGAAGGAGTGAGGACGACGCGGGTAGCCCACGAGCTGGCCCAGATGAAAGGGATTGCCATGCCCATCGTGGAGGAGGCTTATCAGGTTCTGTTTGCGGGCGCGGACCCAAAGACCGCCGTGTCCAATCTCATGGAGAGGGGGAAACGGCACGAATTGGAAGAAGTGGCCGCTGTTCGCTTAAAGAGGGATGCCGTACATCGAGTCTAGCGGGGTATCATCCGTCAGAAGAGCCGTCTTCGTCGCTGAAAAGCTCCCTGATTGCGGTTACCTTGGCGACGGAGGCTTTCCGGAGACGGAGGTTCTTTCACTCATTTTGGGATAGGTTTTCTTGTGGATGCAGGTTAGCCGGAGACGAACGATGCCTAAGTCACAGCTTCTCCCGGAGCTGCAGATTCTTCTGGGACGCGGGTTTTCCAGAGATACCGGTCCGGCGGGGATGCAGGCGCTCCCGAGTGCAGGCCTCTCCCAGCTCTTTTTCCCCGGACAATGTCCGGAATATTCCCACGGGATATGCGCAAATTTCCAGACAAAAGTTTGGCATATTCCCCCAAAGCAGGCAATATACTTATACTGCTTAACGTGCTAGTCCAGTCACCGGGGACTCATACAGCCGCTAGGGAGGTGGAAGGGAGATAAGGTGGGGGCCCTTCCCCAATTTTGGGACAGCACTCAAAAGGGAGGGAATTTTAAGTGGAAAAAGTGGACATTTTTCAAGATATCGCTGAGCGCACAGGAGGCGATATCTACGTTGGTATCGTAGGTCCGGTCCGCACAGGGAAGTCCACCTTTATCAAACGATTCATGGATCTCTTGGTCCTGCCCAACATCCTGGACGTGTTTGAACGGGAGCGGGCCAAGGACGAACTTCCGCAGAGCGGTGCAGGCAGAATGATCACAACCACGGAACCGAAGTTCATTCCTTCGGAGGCGGTCAAGATCGTCCTGCGCGACACTATTTTCATGAATGTGCGACTTGTGGATTGTGTCGGATATGCTGTTGATGGTGCTGTGGGATATGAAACGGAAGAGAGTGAAGAACCCCGGATGGTTCACACTCCCTGGAATGAAGAAGCCATACCTTTTCAGGAAGCCGCGGAAATAGGGACCCGCAAAGTCATCACTGATCATTCGACCATCGGAATTGTGGTGACGACAGATGGCTCGATAACCGATATCCCCCGGGAAGCCTACCTTGACAGTGAGGAACGGGTCATAGACGAGTTGCGCCAACTCGGAAAACCGTTCCTGGTGGTCCTCAATACGACTCGTCCTTATGCGGAACATACCATGGAACTGTGCCGTTCCTTGGAGGAGAAATATTCCGTACCGGTGATCCCGGTGGACTGCCTGGAGATGACCCCGGAGGACATAACCCAAATTCTGGAGGAAATCCTCTACGAGTTTCCGGTTGCCGAAGTCAATATTAATTTGCCTAAATGGGTGGAAGAGCTGGATCCCAGCCACCCCGTCAGGGCGAGTTTTGAGGAAACGGTACGCAAAGTCATCGAGGGTGTGCACCGGGTCCGGGACATTGAGCAGTCCTTGGACGGCCTGGCTGAGTGCCCGCATGCCGAAGAAGTGACCTTAAAGGAGATGAACCTGGGCACCGGAGTCGCTCAGATTGAAATGACGGCCGTCGAAGGGCTTTTCAACAAGGTCCTGGAGGAACTCACCGGGATTACGATGGAAGGCGAACATACGTTAATGCGTTTGGTTCTCGATTACAGCCGGGCTAAAAAGGAATGGGACAAATTGTCCCCCGCCATTGAAGAAGTGCGCAATATCGGTTACGGTGTGGTTACTCCCCAGCTGGAAGAGATGTTCCTGGAGGAACCGGAGCTTGTTAAACAAGGTGGACATTACGGCATCAAACTCAAAGCCAGTGCCCCCTCACTGCACATTCTCAGGGCCGATGTGACGACCGAGATCACACCTCTCATCGGGACGGAGAAGCAGGCTGAGGATCTCGTCAAATACATCCTGGATGAATTTGAAACAGATCCCAAGAGAGTCTGGGAGTCCAACATCTTCGGCAAATCCCTGCATGACCTGGTGCGCGAGGGGATTCAAAACAAGCTCTACAAGATGCCGGAAAATGCCCAGCACAAACTGCAGGATACGCTGCAACGCATCGTCAACGACGGCAACGGGGGACTGATTTGCATCATCATCTAGAAATTCACTGACCGGACCGGACCTATCAGCGCGGAGCTGAAGGGTCCGGTTAATTTTTTGCCGAATGCGGCGCAACAGTTGGTTGATAAGACAAAAGGGGATAGGCTTTTCATCTTGAGAAGTGTGAGTCCGGCGCTTAAGCCGCAAACAGCAAACAACAAACAGCAAACAGCGGAGACGGGAGTTGGGTGTGCTGTCCGTTTTCTTGCCAAGGAACGGCGGCTGGCCTATAATAATAACGATGGGTTGAGAGCAAACGGATAGAAGGGAAGCGCATTCGTGATCAAGAGCAGGGATTTTTTGATTGTCAGTAAGGAAATTCTGCCGGAGGCAATTCTCAAAACGGCTCAGGCGAAAGAACTCCTAGCTAAAGGAGACGTCGACACGATCAACGAAGCGGTGGAGCGAGTCGGGTTGAGCCGAAGCGCTTTTTATAAATACAAAGAAGGAGTCTTTCCCTTCTACGAAGCCAGCCGTGAGAAGATCATCACGCTTTCCCTGATCCTTGAGAATAAATCAGGTATCCTTTCGCAGGTCCTGAACTTCATCGCTTCGGTCAGAGGAAATGTCCTCACTATCAATCAGGATATCCCTCTGCAAGGGATCGCTCACGTGTCCGTGGCCATAGAGACAGCGGGAATGCTGGACATACCCGAGAAGCTGCTGGAAGGCTTGGGATCCCTGGACGGGGTGCGCAAGATCGAGGTCATCGCGCAAAGCTGAGGTGGGAAACCCAAAAAATAACCTTGCATTCTTGGCAAAAATGTGCTATTTTATATAAGCGTCGTCGGGGCGTAGCTCAGTTTGGTAGAGCGCTACCTTGGGGTGGTAGAGGCCGCAAGTTCAAATCTTGTCGCTCCGACCAATAAAATCTTACCATTGGATTGCTTCGTGCATAGGGGTACTTGCTACAGGAGCGGAGTTCAAATCTTGTCGCTCCGACCAATGAAAGCCTTACAGGAAGCGGGTTTGAAGAAAGCCAGCTTTTATTTATTCCAAAGACAGGATTTTGACCACTGAATTTGACCACAATGGGGATCAGCGTTGACTACATTAGCAGGACAAGATGAAAGACCGGGGGGTTACTCCCCGGCCTTTTTCCGTTCCTACTTCTCTTGTATTGCCGTGCGCTTCGCTCAAGCGCGGCACACCCAGAACCACCTTCCTTGGATGGTGGGCATACTCTCTAGCATTAGCGTTAAACCGTTAATTGTGTTTTCTGCCGTTTCGATTATTTCAGCTTCAGATAATCCAAAATTGAATGCCTCCACGTATTGCTCTAGAGGCTTGTCTGCTAAGTGAGTAATTTCATTAATTATTCCGGAATGAGTATACAAAGTAATTTCATTGTCATTTTCTAGTATGTGCTTGTCAAAGAGACGTAACCAATGCGTTATTGATCGTTGGCGGGGAGTGATGTTGGGAGAACGCTCACACGTTTCTTACGTGACAAAAGGCAAGTGATTTTATGCAACAGCAGTGGTATACTCTTCTCAAATCCAGTGGACGGCCGGGTGATCGCCTTCTGCCATGGTACCCGGACATAATCGAATACGAGGGAAGGATAATAGGGATGGATATGCTCCATGAGATTCATTTACAGACTGAGCAGCAGGATGAAATGGTTGAGATTACGGCTCAGATAGAAAACATTCTTCTTCGGGAGAAGGTCCAAAACGGGCTCGTCACAGTCTACTGTCCCCATACTACGGCGGGAATAACGATCAATGAAAATGCCGATCCTGACGTCCGGAAGGATTTCCTCCGCCGGCTTGATGAGGTGTACCCGTGGAAGCGGGCCAAAGATCAGCATTCAGAGGGTAACTCCGCGGCTCACTTGAAAGCGAGCGCGGTCGGAGCATCCCAGACCGTAATTGTCCGGAACGGGAAATTGCTTCTTGGCCGCTGGCAGGGCATTTACTTTTGCGAATTCGACGGTCCGAGGCCGCGCAGCTATTATGTCAAGATTTACGCCTGAAAAGGTGCGCAGTCTAGGGACCGACGGAAGGCTGGTTTTGGGTCGCGTAGCTATCATGTAAAGATTTACGGGGAGGCGGGGGTGTCGGAACGCCCCGGCTTCCATTATCCAAGGTATTCATCGAGCCGGATATTGTCCTCACTGGGAATACGGATTTTGGCGAATCGCTCGTACTGCCCGAGCGGAATGGTCGCGTCAATTCCGAATTTATCGGTGGTAGAATTCCTTGCGGAGGGATCCAACAGATTGCCCGGCAGGTCACTGGCGATAATAAGGTCGCGCTTGGCCTGTGTCCTGGTAGTGATTGCCCACTCTACCCCGGCATAAGAATACCAAGAGGCGTTGGGAAAAATACTTGCAAACGGTGAATTGAAACATTGTGGATTCCGGTCTCAGGATCCTCGGCGATGACTAATCACTTTCTCCGCAATTCAGGGTAGACCCCCATGCCACCAAATGTGGCCTCAGCTAAGGCAGAAAAGGCCGACGGATTGCCATTAGGTACGTCGGTCTGTCGTGTAGATCGATGCGGCGGGCGCCAGGTGAGTAAATGTAGGCGGATCCCGTGGTCTGGAAATTGACGAAAGGTTTCACGGTAGCCCTTGGCGATGAGGAGCAAACGTTTCGTTGTTCGACCCGCTTAACGGTCGATTTTCGCTAGTGACAGCCATGTGTTCTATGTGCTATAATCGCTGGAGAGAGGTATTACCACCTTTATCGTGTTCGGCTAGACATATCTAGAGACATCATGAGGGTAGTCCAAGCGAGCAAAAAACAACAACTGTTGAAAGGCCGGTGTAGTAATGTTCGAACCCATAAAGACGGTAGGCAACCTTGCCGAAAGCGTTGTCAACACTATTATTCAGCGAATCAATAATGGTGAGCTAGGACCGGGCGACAGGCTCCCGCCGGAGCGAGAGCTCGCTGTCATGCTCGGGGTTAGTAGGACGGTGGTAAGGGACGCACTCAAGACATTGGCTGGACTCGGAATTGTGACTATCCGCCACGGTATGGGTGCTTATATTAATACGGTGACAGACGAAGGGTATATGTCAAAGCTGGCTTCCTTTTTGCAAATTAATCGAGGAACGGTCGATGAGTTGTACCAGGTACGACAAGTGCTCGAGACCCAGGCGGTAGTCTGGTGCACTGAGAATGCCTCAGAGCATGACATCAGCGAATTGCACAACATTGTTGAGAGAGCAGGTAAGGTGAGAGAGGGGGATGAGTCCAAACTTGAAGCGTTGGACGCGGAGTTCCATCTCAAAATCTGTGAAGCAGCCGGTAACCGGGTTCTCATGCGTCTAATGCTCAACTTGCTGGATTTGTTAGGGGAAAACAGGGCACGGACTCTTCTCGTTCCAGGCCGACAGCAAAAATCTGTCGATGATCATGCGGCGATCTTACGGGCAATCGAGCGGCGCGACGCGGCAGCGGCCAAAGGGAAAATGTCTGATCATTTGGAGGATGTCTATAGGGCGATACAGAACGTGGACTACCAGGAAACCGAGTGGGAGAATGGGAATGGGGACTAAGCCTGATACACAGCGGAAGGCGCTAGACAGGGGAATGGACGACCGGTCTTTTGCAGCGGGAGCTGTCTTTGTATTTGGCTGGTCATGCCAGGCCTCAGTGAAGTTTGGTTTGGCAGATAGTTTCCCAATGCTCAGGGGATGGTGCGGGCACCCTAAGAAATGGTGCGAACACTGTAAGAAAGAGTTAGAGATGAGAATGCCAAAAAGCTGAGAAGAAGGAAGAAAAAAAGCTTGACAGCGAATGAGTGACGCGTTATTCTAGTGGTAGTACCACATACCACATACCACCAAACGCTGCTTGTCACAACCACCACAACAACTACCACAACAACTACTCTACTACTACTATGGGCCACTTACTCACTAGACTACGGGCGACAATTTTGGGGGGGTGATATTGAGAAATATTAATCTCTTAAGAGTTTTCCGTATATGTGGAAAGCAAATTGGGTCAAGTTCAGCTTTCCTTCTACAGGATGCGTTTCGCATCAATTTGGTAGTTCATTCCTTCAATTGGCGCTCCCCGAATTCCTTCAAAGGACCAGTTTATCGTTCAACGCTCTTGGAAAGGTACCGGCGAGAAAGTTTGACAGGGGGTTGAGGCGCATGCGCCGAACTTTATGGGCATGGTTTATAGCGGTTATTCTAATTGTGTTTTTATATGTTGGCGTTGCAGCCCTATGGGTAAACAGAGTTGAACCGACAGTCTTTGGGATGCCTTTATTATACACCTGGTTTGTCATAGTGCCACTGCTAAATCCGATCATACTGGGGGCATTGTACTTGTACGATAAGAAGCACAACCCCCAACCGCAGGAGGTGCGAGGCGATGTCCGCTGATGTAATGCTTGGTATAAGTTTCGTGCTTGTCCTTGCGGTAACTTTATTCGGCGCTGGGATTGGTAAAAAGAAGAGCACGGACATGGAGGGTTGGTTAGTAAACAGTCGTAAGATGGGAACGTTCCTGGTATGGTTCTTGTTAGGGAGCGAAATTTATACGATTTTCACTTTTGAAGGCTTGGCGGGTTATGCTTATATCGACGGGGCAGCCGCATTTTACAACGTGGCCCTGAATGACGTAGCCTATGCGATAGGCTTTATGGTATTACCGACGATTTGGTTAATTGGCAAGCGCTTCCGTTATGTGACCCAATCAGATTTTATAGAGGGACGCTACCAGAGCAAGAATTTGGGTATTTTCGTCGCGCTGACCAGTGCTTTAATCATGATTGCTTATATTGACCTAAACATCACGGGTTTGTCGGCGGTCATCCAGGTTATTGGTCAAGGTTCGATCTCAGTGACCTGGGCCGATACAATTGGCTTTTTAATCTTAGCCGGTGCCGTATTTTTAGGGGGTATCCGCGGCAATGCGTGGCAAGCAGTAATCAAAGACATCTTGATGTTGGTAGCAGTAGCTGTTCTCTTTGTGGTCATTCCGATCCGTTATTTCGGTTCTTTCGGCCACATGTACAGTTCTTTCGTACAAAAAATTCCCTCTCACTTGGTTTTGCCGGGTGTTTCCAAAAAACTGGGCCCCCTTTGGCTGGTGACTACCGTGATACTTAATGCGGTCGGGCAGTGGATGTGGCCACAATGGTTTGGAGTGGCTTACACAGCAAAAAGTCCGAGGACACTCAAATTGCAGGCCGTTTTCATGCCTTTCTACCAACTAGTAAAAGTTGCTGTCATTACCATCGGCTTTGCCGCCGTGCTCATCCTTGGGACGTCGAAACCCGGGAATAACGTAATAATGATGCTGGCGTTGAAGACATTTCCGCAGTGGTTCTTGATTCTCTTTGCGGTTGCAGCCATTTTGGCCGCTATTGTTCCGGCGGGGCCGATTGTCATGACTTCCAGCAGCCTCATTGCCAAGAACGTAGTTCAAGGCTTAAAACCGCGCGTTTCAGATAAGACCGTGTATAACATGACAAAAGTGTTAGTGTTCCCCATTACCATCGTTGCTCTGTTTTTAACAATCGTCGTTCCTTCGCTCATCGTCTCTATCCTGCTCGTAGCCTATGACTTTATTTCACAACTGTTCCCCGCTGTAGTCTTGGGCGGGCTTTTCTGGAGGAGGGCTACCAAAGAAGGTGTGTTGGCGGGGATGCTGTCCGGCTGGGTGACGGTCGCATACCTTGTGTTAACAAAACACGACCCAATTGCTGGGTGGAACGCGGGCATGGTGGGTTTGCTGGTCAACATAGTGGTGTTTTGGCTAGTTAGCCTTCTGACAAAGCCTGTGCCTAAAGAAATATTGGCCGACTTCTACCAGGATGCTTTCCCCCAGACATCCACCGGCCTGTCTTCTAGCACTGTCGACATGACTGTAGAATGATTGGTGTTTAAACAGTCTCCCATACTGTTTAAAATAAATTTAACGATTAGAGGAGGTTTACCATGAGTAGTCACAAATTTTTAGTGCACGCTGACGGGGATAGCGTTGGCGTAGCGATCAGTGACATTCAAGCCGGAGAGCAGGTAACTGGGATCATCATGGATCCCGACCACGAGATCAAGGTCCATTCGAACCACGATATTCGTGTGGGTCATAAAATCGCTCTCAAGGATATCAAAACTGGGGAGCTTGTTATCAAGTATGGTGAAAAAATTGGTAAGGCGACACAAGATATTAAAGTAGGGGATTGGGTTCACGTTCATAATTTAAAGAGTGCGAGGTGGTAAATGATGAATACAAAAATTTACGGTTATCGGCGTGAGAACGGCCGAGTTGGGATTCGCAATTATGTCCTTCTTATTCCGGTCGACGACTTGTCCAATTCCGCCGTATTGAAAGTACAAAGCGCTATTCAAGGGACATTAGCCATCCCCCATCCCTATGGGCGCCTCCAGTTTGGTGAGGATTTAGAGTTGCATTTCCGTACTCTGATTGGCAACGGCGCTAACCCGAACGTAGCTGCCGCTATTGTGATTGGCATCGAACCCAATTGGGCTAAGAAAATCGCGGACGGCATCGCCAAAACCGGTAAACCGGTTGCTTATTTCGGCATCGAGGGCCGTGGAGAGCTTAAGACTGTGGAAATGGCCAGCCGGAAAGCCCAAGAATTCGTCCAGTATGCCACCTCGCTGCAGAAGGAGGAGGCGGACCTCTCCGAACTCACGGTCAGTTTTAAATGTGGGGAATCCGATACCACTTCCGGTTTGGCAGGTAATCCCACGGCCGGTGTCGTGGGGGACCGTCTCGTAAAAATGGGAGGGACGGTAATCTTTGGTGAGACATCGGAAATCACGGGGGCAGAGCACATTTTGGCTAAGCATTTTGCTACGAAAGAGCTTGGAGAGAAATTCTTACAAGTGCATGCCAATTATCTCAAGATGATCGAGCAAAGTGGTGCGGATCTTCTTGGTTCTCAGCCAACCCAAGGCAATATTGCCGGCGGACTTACGACAATAGAAGAGAAGGCGCTCGGTAATATACCGAAAGCGGGGACTAGCCCGATCCAGAGTGTATTGGACTTGGCCTGTGCACCTCAAGGCCCGGGACTTCACTACATGGACTCATCCTCGGCCGCCGGGGAATTTATAACCTTAATGGGGGCTGCGGGGGCTGTGCTGCACCTCTTCATCACCGGTCAGGGAAATATCTGCGGCAACGCTATCGTTCCGGTGGTTAAGATCTCGGCAAACCCCAATACCGTAAAGAATATGACTGAGCATATTGACGTTGACATCAGCGGAGTACTAACCAGGGAGTTAAACCTGGAGACCGCGGCGGATAAGGTTATGACCCGGATGGTTGAGACGGCGTGTGGGCGCTATACGGATACCGAGGCTCTTGGTCATCAGGAGTTTATCTTGACCCGCCTGTACGCCAGTGCTTAAGGTGAAGTAGAGAGCGATTGAGTTGAAGGGTGCGGGACAATCCTGCACCCTAATCCCATTAGATTGCTGCCCTGAGCGGGGGGATTTAAAGTGTTAGTTGAGCTGCCTTACGGACAGGAAAAAGAAACCGCTGATTTGCCTGACGCTTGTTCGTGCCAGGTCGTCAGGCTACAGGAGGTTATGCCCGAAGAAGACGCGGACAAACAGATTAAGCACGCTCTGGAAACCTTAACCGGAGAGATAAATACGGAAAAGCTAAGACGATCCCGCACGGTTGCTATCGCTGTAAGTGACATTACCCGCCCGGCACCCAGCCGCGAAATGCTGGAGGCATTATTGCCGTGGCTCACTCAATTTGGCCTATCTATAGATGACATTACGGTACTCGTAGGTGGCGGGCTTCATCGTCCGGCCAAGCGAGAAGATTTAGACTACCTCCTCGGAGAGCTACTCCTTGGCAGGATCAAGCATCTTATCGTACATGATGCCGATAATCAAGAGACGCAGGCTTTCCTGGGGCATTCCAGCCGCGGGACTCCAGTATATGTCAACAAGTTCTTCGCTCAGGCTGATTTTAAAATCTCCACAGGAGTAATTGATGCCCACCAGTTTATGGGATTCAGCGCGGGGGTGAAAGGTGCGGTTATCGGTTTGGGCGGGCGTCCAACAATCACCGCTAACCACGCCCGGCTCTTTGAACCCGGAGCGGAAGTGGGACGTCTTGATGACAATCCGGCCCGCCAGGACTTAGAGGAAATTGGCAGTATTATTGGCGTGGACATGGTTGTGAATGTAGTTCTTAATGCTACTAAGCAAGTGGTTAAAGCCGTGGCAGGACACCCTGTGCAGGCTCACCGGAGCGGTGTGGAGTTTGCCCGAGGTTTACTCGGGGCAAAAATAGCGCCCGCCGATATTGTTATCGCGTCACCCGGAGGGTTTCCCAAGGACATCAACATTTACCAAGCCCAAAAAGCTCTGACGGTCGCAGCTCACATAGTCAAAGAGGGTGGGACGATTATCCTTGTGGCAGAGTGTGCGGAGGGGAGTGGGGAAGAGAGTTTCGAGCAAGAGATGTCACTTTATGGGAGTCCGCAAGAGGTTATAGAAGCCTTTCGGACCAAGAAATTCGCAATCGGCCCGCATAAGGCCTTCTTGTGGTCCAAAGCCTTGACCAAAGCACAAGTCCTTTTGGTTTCGCAAAGGGTATCTTCGGATTTAGCGCAGAGACTTATGATAAAAGTGAGCTCGAGTCTGCAAGAGGTGGTTGACCAGGCTTTACAGGACTATCCGGGCTCTCCGAGCATTGCAGTTCTACCGAATGCTTCTTCCGTAATTCCGGCTGCTCAGTAACGTCATCGTTCCGGAGTTCAACGGTTTTGGGCGTTTGAACCATTGTTAAACGACTTACCGAACAGATTGGGGGCTTAGAGCCATGGATTTTACCTGTCCGGTAGAAACACTGCAACGGCATTGTATCGATCTATTAGTTGCCACCGGTGTGTCGGTAAAAGAAGCCGAGATGGTGACGACCATCTTGATTGATACAAGCCTTGAAGGAATTGATACGCACGGGATAAGCCGATTGCCGGCGTATCTTTCATGCCTCAACGAGGGTAGGATCAATGCCCAACCTCAAATCAAAATAGTAAAAAGTGGTGCAGTTGCGAAGGTAGATGGTGACAATGGTCTGGGACAGCTTGTCTCGGCAACGTCGATGTCTGTGGCACTCGATTTAGCCGACGAATTTGGGATTGGGCTTGCCGTGACTAGACGAAGCAACCACTTCGGTGCATCTTCCTATTATTGTAAAATAGCTGCTCAGCGGGGAATGATAGGGGTCGTCTTCACCAATGCCCCGCCCGCAATGCCCCCCTGGGGAGGAAAGAGCGCCTATTTCGGGACGAACCCTATTGCCTTCGGTTTTCCTAACGCTGGATTTCCCGTTACAGCAGATCTAGCCTCCTCACAGGTTGCGCGCGGGAAGATTATTCTGGCGGCAAAGGAAGGTCGAGCGATTCCCTTGGGGTGGGCAATTGACAAAGATGGCCGAGAGACCACCGATGCGCAGGCTGCCATCGCAGGAGGGGCGGTGTTGCCGCTGGGAGGTGCCAAAGGCTATGCCTTGGCCATGGCGATTGAAGTAATGACCGGCATTTTGTCGGGATCGGCTTATGGCAATGAAGTAGGGTTTATCTATGACGGAAACAAGGAACCCGCAGATGTTAGCCATTCGTTCATTGCCCTGGACGTTTCTCGCATCATGCCGGTGAACCTGTTCCTGGAGCGGATGGATGGTATGATCGGGGGTGTTAAATCGGTTCCTTTAGCCGACGGGGCGGATGCAATCCGTATCCCGGGTGAAAAACGTTACAAGACATTCCAAGCTCGCATGAAGGGAGGTATTCCGATTAGGTCGGCCGTGCTCAACGAATTGAGACAGATTGCGAGCACGTTAGGAGTTAAACGTCTTGAATGCAGCTGATGTAAACATTTCGCCGCGGTCTCAGAGCGATAGGGAACTAAATTAATTGAAAGAGAAGGCAGACGTGCGGACTCAGGACAGAAGACTGCCGCCCAAGTCTTTGGCCAAGTCTTCTGCCCTCGTTGTCGCACCGTGATCAAGCTATTTTTTTCAGGCTAGGCTCGGTTGACAGAAGCGCACATCAGGATCTTCTGCGCTACAACCCGGCCGATCGCCTCACGTGCTTTTGCGGCTACTTTCCAAGGTTCCCCTTCGTTGATCAATGTTTCTGCCATGGATTTTGCCCAAGTAACTTTTAATTCCGTGCCAACGTTGACTTTGGTGATGCCGCGGCGAATGGCCTCACGCACCATGTCGTTGGATATTCCGGAACCACCGTGGAGAACGAGCGGAATGTTAAGGGCGACCGCTAGTTCCTCTATCAAGCGAAAATCGATCTTAGGCGGAAATTTATATAGGCCGTGTGCTGTCCCGACAGCGGGAGCCAGAATATCTATTCCGCTTTCCTGGACTAATTTGGCGGCTTCGCCAGGATCGGCGAGGAGTTTTTTGGGGTCAGCTCCGGTTTCCCGACTGTCTTCAACCCCGCCGATATGTCCCAGTTCCGCTTCGGCTGTTGCCCCGTGCTCATGGGCCAATTCAGCCGTTTGCCGGGCGAGGGCGATGTTCTCGGTCAAGGGAAGCGCTGAGGCATCAAGCATGACGGAAGTGAATCCATGAGCCAACGCCCATCTGATCCATTCAAGGCTGTTGCTGTGGTCAAGGTGCAAAGCGACGGGTATCTTTGCTTCTCTTGCCGCTTCCCGCGCCATTGCAGCCGCGGCTGTCCGGCCAATCTTTTCTAGGTAGATCGGGCTGATCTGAAGAATCACTGGCGAGTGTTCTTTTTCCGCAGTTTCGATTATGGCTTGCAGAATCTCAAGATTGTGGAAGTTGAGGGCCGGAACGGCGTACCCTTCCTGCTTAGCCCGGTTAAGCAGATGAATTGCAGGTTCTAACACTGAAATTCCTCCTCACGCAACTAGATGGTTGCTCAATATTTCTCTTGACAAGGGCAATACTAGCACACTATAATATTATTGTAAATAGGCAATATTACATATTTGCTAGCCCTAAGTTCGGTGGTAATCCAGAAGCCAAAAGCACCGCTTCAATTACAAAGCTGCTAGACCATCCAAGCCGGAAGACAGAAGTATGAGTATACTTCAAGACTGCGGAGAATCCTTGGTATTCCGGGTCGACGATCCGCCCGGTTCTGATGGGGATTTCCCAGGAGAACCCAAAGGGGGACCCAAGGAGGACTCAAGAAAATTGAGGGGAGGGAGTCAAAATCTAAGTTCCTTAACCATTGACGAAAAGGTTGTTGTACGGTAATCTAGTGATTGTGCAATATTGTCATATTCGGTTTAGGAAAAGGAGCTTAAGATGAGATGGAGCTGAGAAAAACGGAATCCATCCCCCTGCACTACCAATTGACAAATAGGCTGCGGGACGGCATCAGAGACGGTGTCTGGAATTTGGGTGAACTCTTTCCCACAGATAAAGAACTCATGCAGCAGTATGGCGTTAGTAGTACCACGGTCAGACGCGCAGTGGGGCAGCTTGTTCAGGAGGGATTACTTGAGCGTAAAGCCGGGAAGGGCACCTTTGTCCGCAAGAAACCCGTGGAAGAAACATTGGGGCTGCTGACTGGGTTCTTCGAAGAAATGAGCAGTCGCGGCTTTATACCGAGTGCCACGGTGCTTAACCTGTCGGCGGTTGAGATTGCAGCGAAAGAGTTGGAAAAGGTACCGGAGTTAAGCGTGTTCGGGGACAGAAAACTGTTTTTGATTGAGAAAGTACAAAAATTAAATGGTGAGCCCATTGCCTACTTACGCAGTTACTGGCCTTATGAATACGGCGTGCGCATGGCGGAATTTGATCTTACTAAGGTAGGCCTGTACGAAATCGCGACTAAAGAACTGCATCTGTCCTTAACCAGGGCTGAAGAGACCATCGGGTCGGATATTGCCCGAAAGAGGGTGGCAGAGCATCTGGGAGTGAGAGTGGGCTTTCCTATTCTCACAATGGACCGCGTCGCTTTCAATGGTACGGAACCAGTGGAGGTTTCGCTTAACTCCTACCGGGCCGATAGATACAAGTACAAAATTACACTACTGCAGAACACCCGTAACAATATTGAAGGGGTTTATCTCTCATGAGGGGTCCTATTTCCAGTACATTCCTCAAGAGTCCCATGTTACCGCACTCCTAAGATGCACCGCAACATACGTCTACTACTAAGACGGCGGGTTGAAAATTTTAGTGTTTTTTGAGTTTTTCAAGTTTAGGCCGTTCACAATGCGTAAGGTCCTATCCGGGGCGAGTTGTGGCTACAGTGATTCTACCAGGGGCCTTCGCCTAACCTTCTTCGTGATTGCTTTTATTCATCGACAGACTTGGTTTTAACGTCAAGAATTATCAGAAGTACGAGATTGCATAGGGGGAAATAGATGGTAGTTGTGAGAGAGCATTGGTACAACTCGAGATTTGCGAATCTTTTAGTGTGTGGAGGGATCACGCTTGAAGAGAGGGACTCACAGTGTTTAACAATTTCCGGAGGTGCTTGATCGATTCATGAAGGCGAATGTAGCAATTATCCAGGCTGGCGGTCCCACATCTGTACTGAACGCAAGTTTGGTGGGTTTCCTTGAAGCACTAATCTCTTCTAACCAATACAAGGAGATTCTCGGGTTTTATAATGGGGTTGAGGGCTTGGTTACAAATAGAGCCGTTCGCCTAGACGAACTGGACAAAGCCAAGCTCGAGATTCTTAAGTCTCAACAGGGGGCGGCTCTTGGGGCAGGGCGGTATCCATTGACCGCCCAAGGATTGAGAAGTATACGAAGTAACCTGCAACAGCGCGGCGTAAGTCAATTAGTATTAGTCGGCGGCAACGGAACGATGTGGGCCGCTAGGCAAATAGCATCTCTTTGTCGAGATATTCAAGTGGTTGGAATTCCTAAAACAGTGGATAATGACTTGCGGGGAATAGATCATTCTCCAGGTTACTTGAGCGCTGCTAAATTTATCGGTGAGGCTATCAAATCGATGGCGTTAGACCTGTGGGCGATTCGCAATTTCGAACGGGTTCGGGTAGTGGAAACAATGGGACGGAATGTGGGTTGGTTAGCGGCCGCGGCCAGTCTGGTCACCAGTTCTTTGCCAGAGTTCCCACCAATTCATATTTATGTGCCAGAACATCCCTTAAGTTTAGAAAGTTTCTTTGCTAGGGTTAATGAGCATCTGCAGGCTCATCCGTGTTTGTTGGTGGTTGTGAGTGAAGGAGCCCGTAATGAGTCCGGAAACCCGATATCAGAATATAGAATTGGGGGAAGCGCAAGTGGTACGCTTCCCGGTGGAGTTGCGCAACTATTGTCTTCGGAGTTGCGCGTCCGAGGAATTCCGTCGCGCGGGGAGAACCTAAGCACCCTCCAAAGGTCAAATGCATGGACAGTATGTGAGCGTGATCGCCAGGAAGCCATATTCTTAGGAGGACAGGCCGTTAAAGCTTTGGAGGACGGCAAAAGCAATGTCATGTTGAGTTTGCCAGACAAGGCTGTCAATTCAGATACGGATTTTAAGGCCGAACTGGTGGACCTTAAGGATGTTGCAGGACTGGAGCGTCCTCTGGACTCTTGTTTTTTCACGGAGTATGGAATCGACCCGTCTTTTGTGGACTGGCTGCTGAGCAGAATGGGGGAACGGT
The DNA here is from genome assembly GCA_001029295.1 of Peptococcaceae bacterium CEB3. Taxonomy (GTDB): domain Bacteria; phylum Bacillota; class Desulfitobacteriia; order Desulfitobacteriales; family Desulfitobacteriaceae; genus Acididesulfobacillus. The sequence continues at coordinate 30,207 of LDXJ01000059.1, forward strand.
CGGAATGGATTGATAGTGTTCAAAGGGTGTGGATCTAAGTGGAAAATCTAAAAACCCGCAGAACCAGGAGAAAGAAGGCATTCAAAAAGGGGGGAGATCGCAAATGGGTAGCTATTTGTCGCCAGAAAGCTGGCGTCCTGTTCCACACTACTCTCCATGATGTTTTTGGGTTATTATGTCTTACAGCAAGTAATGCTGTGAAGTTGAGGAGGTGAAGATTTGCGCCAATAAGCGCATTGGCAACAAGTTTTCGGTTTGGGGACTGATTATGAGACTGATAATGGACTACGGGAAAAGTCGGAGTCGGGTGCCAATCTCTAAGGATGCTCTCTCATACGGAAGCAACGTTTCGCACAAAGGACGTGAACCGTGCTAATTAGTCCGAATATTGAGAGAGAATCGTTGATAAACGTTCACTAAGTTTAACAAGGGAAAGTTTGGTGAAAGAAAGTTCGGTTCTAGCTTTTCCGGAGCAGACCAAGGCGAAAGAAGTAAAAGGGAGAGGTAGGTTTGCAATGAAAGGGGTCAACTCCGGCTCAATTCTGAAGACTTCTATTAAGTAAGGAGGGGCTTAAATGAATAGCGCTACTAGGCGAGTGATATCCGTAACATCGGCCATAACTGTTATGATGCTTTTGATCGTGCTTATCTCTGGGTGTAGTCAGGCTACCCAAGGAAGTGCCGGTGGCACGCAAAGCAAGAAACTGTCTGAGACGATTACAGTTTTGGCAGAAAAACATCCGTGGACTACCGCAATCCAACCCTATATCCCTGAGTTCGAGAAACAGACTGGTATAAAAGTTAATCTAAATATCCTTTCAGAGCAACAGCAACGTGCCAAGAGTTTGATGACTCTGCAAGCGAAAAGTCCCGATATAGACGTTTTTATGTCCCTTAAGTCCTTGGAAGGTTTGGCCTATGAAAAGGCTGGCTTTTATGAAAGTCTAGATAAGTATATTAAGGATCCCACGCTGACCCCAGCCGACTACAAAATCAACGATTTTATGAAAGGCCCATATGACGGGGAACGTATCGAAGGGAAGTTAGTAGGGATTCCAATTATTGTTGAGGGCCCCGTCATATTTTATAGGAAAGATCTGTTTGCGGAGTACAATATTCCTATTCCTAAAACACTGAACGATCTTGTAGCCGCGGCGAAAACTGTTGAACAAAAAAGCAACGGGCACGTTTACGGTATTGCGCTGAGGGGGTTGCCACCCGCGGTATGTTACGATTTCGGCCCATTTTTTCACAATATGGGTTTGGAGTGGCTTGATAAGAATGGCAGCTTAAACTTTGACAAGCCCGGTGCGGTTACAGCAATCAACACATATTGCACATTGGCGGCAAAATATGGTCCTCCCGGCGCTGTGAATAATAACTTTTACCAAGATTCGTCTTTGTTTGCCCAGGGCAAGGTGGCCATGGAGCTCGATTCTTCCAATGAATTGGCGTCAATTATAGATCCGAGTAACTCCAAAGTAATTGGTAAGATAGGAGTATTTGCCATTCCCGCTGGACCCGGGGGCAACCACCCTACAGTGTTGCAGTGGGGTATTTCCATGTCAGCGTATTCACAGCACAAAGATGCCGCCTGGAAGTTTATTCGCTGGGCAACAAGTCCGGAGATGCAACTAAAGCTTGCATTAAAAGGTATCGCGAGTCCTAGGGCCTCAACATGGGACAATGCCAAATTCAAAGCGTCTCTTAAAAGTACTGTTAAAAAAGAGTGGGCTAAGACTCTCGAGTTTATATTGAAGAACGGTAATCCGGAAGTAGGACCGCCAGCTGTAAAAGAAGCTGAGGTTAGGCAGGTCATCGGAAATAACATTGACCAAGTCATACTTGGTTCTGAGACTCCTCAAGCGGCGGCTAACAAGATCCAACAGCAGGCGATGGAGGTTATCAAGTAGTGAGTGCTCCAAGCATAAAAGGGGGTGGGGTCGCGTCCTACCCCCGTCTGCGAAAAGTAAAAAGGGATGATCGGATTACAGGGTTCCTAATGGTCAGTCCGGCGGTAGTGTTTACCCTGGCTATGATCATATTTCCGATAGGGTATGCCGTATTTCTTTCGGTTACAAAGTGGGCACCAGGCTCTTCAGCCATTCATTTTGTTGGTCTGAACAATTTCGGACGGATGTTAAGCGATCATGTATTTTGGTCATCATTTCGCGTAACCATGATACTTTTCGTTGCATGTTTACTGATTGAGACAATTATTGGAATATATTTGGGTATTTTTTTAAGTAAAGATATCCCAGGGCAAAAAGTGTTGCAGGCAGTGATATTGATTCCGTCCATAATTGCATCAGTAGCTATTGGCATGATGTGGATCCAAATTCTCGATCCAACACTGGGATTCGCCAACTATCTCCTTAGCGTTGTTGGCCTAAAGCCTTTGGCTTGGCTTGCCAATCCAGATACTGTACTGCAATCCCTAATTATTATTGATGTCTGGCAGTGGTCACCATTTATGGCATTGATAATTACAGGGGGCATGCGGACCCTTCCGTCAGAGCCGTTTGAAGCGGCGGTAATCGATGGGGCAAGCAAATGGCAAATATTTAGGTTTGTGACACTGCCTCTCCTACGACCCGTTGTAATGGTAGCTGTGCTTCTAAGAAGTGTGGACCTGGTGCGTTTTTTCGATACGGTATACATCATGACTCAAGGTGGCCCCAACAACGCTTCAATGACTCTAAACGTTTATTCCTATCTCCAAGGATTTAATTACATGGATATGAGCTATGGTAGTGCTATTATGCTTTTCCTGTTGCTGTTAGTGATGTTAATAAGTTTAGTGATCACTAAACTGCGGGGGAGGACGTCGTAAGTGCAAAGTAAGAGACATTACATTGGTGCATATGTACAGTATGCAATTTTAGCGTTTGCCTTTCTTGGGCCAGTTTTATGGATGGTCAGTTCTTCATTCAAAAACAATGTTGATATTACAGCTTATCCTCCGGTTTTTTTATTCAAACCGACTCTCAAGAATTACTTGAACCTGTTTCGGGTTTATCCTTTTGCTAAGTACATTCTAAACAGTTTTATTATCGCAGGATTTTCCACCATTCTAGGTTTACTTATGGGGGTCCCAGCGGCCTACGCTATAGCAAGATTTCGCCTTAATTCACTGGCATTCTTGACCCTGCTGGCGAGGATGGCACCTGGCGTTTTGTTTCTGATTCCCTGGTATATTATTAGTACGGGTTTGCATCTATCAGGGAATGACTTTACTGACTACTCGTCGCTAATTTTGGCCCACTGCGTAGTAACAATGCCACTGATAGTTTGGCTCATGATATCCTATTTCGAGAGTGTACCGATCGATATTGAAGAATCCGCGGTAATTGACGGGTGCTCAAGACTGGGATTATTTTTTAGAATATCCCTGCCATTGTCACTACCTGGCCTAGCTGTATCAATGGTTCTATCCTTTATCTTTTCATGGAACTATTTCCTTTTCGCACTAGCGCTGGCGAACAATTCGACAATGCCTTTAACAGTAATTGCATTTAACTTTATAGGTGAAGGTTCGGCCGACTGGGGAGGACTAATGGCAGCTAGTACAATCATAAGCCTTCCTGCGTTGATTTTAACCATTTTCGCGCAAAAACTCCTGATTAAGGGGCTTACGACTGGGGCTGTTAAGGGATGAAAAAACGATAAAAAGGAGAGATGCTTAACATGTTGGCCGCAAATTTTCTAGGAGAGAAGAAAGTAGCAATAGTAGATCGGGAGATTCCGGCAATTAAGTCGGACGAGGTGCTCATAAAGGTCGCATACACCGGATTGTGCGGCTCGGATAAGCGACTATTTTTTGAAGGAACTGAAGTTGTACCAGGTCACGAAATCTCGGGAATAGTGGTTCGGGCCGGAACTGACGTAAATATTCAAATAGGAACTAGGGTCATCGTCTATATACCCCTGTACTGTAACTCGTGTACGGAATGCAATGCCGGAAATTACAATAGGTGCGAAAATATTGTTGGCCTAATTGGTTGGCAGATCCCCGGAGGTTACGAGGAGTTCATGGCTGTGCCTGCCAGAAACGTTATTCCAATAAATGATAGCATAGGTTTGGACGAAGCTGTCCTATTACTCGATACAATTGGTACACCTGGGCATGGGATTCGCATGTGCATTAAGGCTATTGGCGACAATGTCGCTCAAGAGGTGCTTGTAATTGGATGTGGACCTTTAGGGCTGGGGGCTGCCCTGGTCTTAAAAGGAATGGGAATCAGAGAAATTTATGCCTACGACCCTAATCCGAGCAGGCTCAAATTGGCGTTAGACTTTGGTGCCAAAGCATATAATGTCCAAGGGTCTCGTGGCATGCATATGGTTGTCGAAGCTAGTGGTCAAGAGGCTGCTCGGAAAATGGCATTGCATGCTGTGCGCGCAGGGGGAGCAGTTTTGCTACTTGGAGAAAACAGTAACCCTTGGACGATTGTGCCCAGTCCAGAGATCAGGCGCAAAGATTGCTTCTACATCAGGTCGTTCTATTTTCCGCCTAAGGAGGTCCAGGAGAATGTGACCCTCTTTAAGAACAATAGAACTGAATTTAAAAAGCTTATCAGTGAAGTTGGCTTGCTGAAGGACATTGAACGCATGCATGTCGACTTCTGCGAGGGCAAAACGATTAAACCACTTATAAAACTGGTAAACGATGCATTATGATGGTCAAGATCTAAGGTTGGCAATTGTATAAACACTGTCCAGAAAAGGATAATTGGCTTCCGGGTAAATGTAGTGTCAAGGATTTTTATAGGTTGTGGAAAAACAATTGTGAGGTAGGGAGACAGATGAAGGGAAAAACAATTAGTGGAATATTAGCAGCCACTGTGACTCCGATGGATGAAACCGGGGAGGTGAATTATGAAGAAATAGCCAGATTAACTGACTTTCTGATTGATAAGGGTATTCACGGTATATTTCCATGTGGCTCAACGGGTGAAGGTATTTTACTTGCGAAAAATGAACGTAAAAAGGTCGCAGAACTAGTTGTTGAGGAAACGGCCGGTAGAGTGCCAGTGATTGTCCATACCGGGTCCATTGGCCTTAATGAAGCAATTGAGCTAACCATCCATGCATACAATATCGGCGCAGATGGCGCGGCTTTGGTCCCACCTTATTATTACAGTTTTGATGAAGACGCTATTTTGAATTATTATCGCGCCATTGCTCGACGGGTTTCTGAATTTCCGTTGTATATTTACAACATCCCTAGCAATGTAAAAAATGTAATAACCCCTAACATTATGTTTAAATTGCAGGAAGAATTCACTAACATCGTTGGAATTAAAGACAGCAGTATAGACTTCATGAATTTTATCAATTTTAAGGAAGCTCTCCGGACGGATACTTGCGTTCTGATAGGAAATGATGCCCTAGTTTTCTCCAGCGTCCTCATGGGGGGAGCTGGGGCCGTTGCAGCAACAGCGAGTGTTTTTCCAGAGCCAGTGGTCGAGATCTATCAAAGTATTAAAAAAGGGGACATAGAACGGGCTTTAGAGGCCCAAAGGATTGTGACAAAGATCAGGGCGGTTTTCAGAAGTTATCCTCCTGTTGCCTCTTATAAAAAGGCCCTAGAATATAGGGGCATAAAAGGCGGCGTACCCCGTTTACCTTTAAGGAGGATGACGAAAGAAGAGAGCGAAAAGATGATCGAAGAATTCCAAATGCTTGGTTTGCTGTAGTCTTAAGTTTTAGCTAGAATTGGAGGGACAGTGACGTGTTTACAAAAGATCGCAGGTACCGTAGTTCTGATGCAGTTGTCGGTGCGGATCGCGGTGGGCCGAGAGCCCATCTTAGAAACATCGGTCTTTCAACTGAAGAACTGAAGAAGCCTTTCATTGCAATCGTTAATACCTATAATGAAATGCATCCGGGCCACTTCCATTTAAACGAGTTGGTTAAATGCGTTCGTGATGGGGTGCTCGTAGCGGGTGGGATACCCTTCGAATTTGGTACAATTGCGATTTGCGATGGATTCGGTCAAAATAATCTGGGTATGTGCTATGCTCTCCCGAGTCGAGAAGTTATAGCCGATTCGATCGAAGTAATGATAGAAGGACATCGCTATGATGGGCTAGTTTTGGTAGGTGGCTGTGATAAAATCGTCCCAGCCATGCTGATGGCTGCAGCCCGATTGGACCTGCCGGCGATTGTCGTCACAGGTGGGCCCATGCTTCCGGGACGTTATAGGGGGAAAGAATATGCTACCTATGAGTTGAAAGAAGCGGCGGGAGAAGTTCAACGAGGCATCATGAGTGAAGAAGAATTTGAGGAGATGGAAAGCTATCTCTCTCCAACAGCTGGTTCATGCGCTATGATGGGCACCGCGAACAGCATGTCAATTGTTGCCGAAGCATTAGGCCTTACGATGCCAGGGTGTGCTACGGCTCATGCTGTCGAGGGTACGAAAAGACGTATAGCCAAGGCTAGTGGTTATCGGATCGTTGAACTGGTAAACAGCGGGTTTAAGCCGAGTTCGATTTTGACGAAAGAGACGTTCTTTGACGCCATGAAAGTAGCCATGGCGGTTGGAGGGTCGACGAATACGTCACTTCATGTTCCGGCAATTGCTCACGAGTTAGGAATTCAAATTACCCCTGACGATTTTGAACGGATTAGTAGTTCTACGCCTTATTTGGCTAAGATTAAACCAAGTGGCTATCATACACTTAGGGATTTGGAAGATGCGGGTGGGGTTCCTGCGGTCATGAAGGAACTAGGCGAAATGCTTGATTCTTCTCGCATGACTGTAAGCGGTTTAACGATCGGCGAAATTACTCGGAAAGCAGAAAATAAGATTCCCAAGGTCATTCATCCTATTGATAAAGCCTACAGCAAGCAGGGAAGCTTAGCTATTCTGAAAGGAAATATCGCCCCGTACGGAGCTGTGGTAAAACAGACCGCTGTGCAACCGTCTATGCTTCAGCATCGGGGACCGGCTCGTGTGTTTAATAGTGAGGAAGAAGCAATAGAAAGCATTTCAAATAGCAGGATAAAGCATGGCGATGTAATTGTTATCCGATATGAAGGGCCGAAGGGTGGCCCGGGAATGCGGGAAATGCTTACTGCTACTTCTTATCTTGTTGGTATGGGACTTGAGGACGTGGCACTTATAACGGATGGACGGTTTTCAGGAGCAACCCGTGGTCCGGTCGTTGGACACGTCTCGCCTGAAGCGGCCAGCGGTGGCATAATTGGTTTGGTTAAAGAGGGAGATGAAATTTTGATTGACGTACCTGAGCGTAAGCTTGAGTTGTTGGTCTCGGAAGAGGAATTAAACCGGCGTAGGGCCAAATGGCAGCCACTACCTCCCAAAATCAACAAAGGCTATCTCAAGCGATATGCTTACTTGGTGACTTCGGCCTATGAGGGGGCGATCCTTAGAACATAATCATGGACCGATTCGTCTTTCTTCCAGGCATTCTCGAGGTTGTACGATCGTAGTTTGGCCGATTACCACATGTAGGTTTAAGCTACGAAGGCAACCCGCCGTCCAGGCTTTGCAAAGAGCTCTTTGGTGTCGGCGAATATTTGGAGGCTCAGGAGAACTGGTGGTCTGGGCAGATGGTGGGACATGGTTTGTCAGTCATATCTTTGAGTCTGTGAAAGCGTGGGTGAGAGCGGGAGAGACTTCCACCGAAAACGCCTAACATGGACGCTTTACATCGAATCATTTCACTCCAGCCTAGAACGGGAATGTTTCTCTAAATATGAGTTCAGCAGTTACGCCGAAGCGTATAGGGTTATCGTTAACATTGACTTCTACAACTAACGCCGCTGTCATAACAGCCTTTACGACCTGTCGCCTGAAGAATTCCAGGAAAAGCTCAGTAAAGGAAAACTCAAGCGCTTTGCGGTGAAGGTTTGGGCACCAAACGGCTTGAGAATCTACTCCTTTGTCAGGTTTAATCTGCGGATAAACCCTTGACAACAGCTTGATTGCCTGGGGCAGCTGGAGGCTTTGAATGTCAAGGGCGGGCGTATGCCCGGCGGAACGGGTCTTTTACATTTCAGGGCCAGAAGCTGTAATCCTGGCCAAGTGGTGTCAAGCGAGCTTGTGCTACGCCTTCCTGGGAAAAAGCTATAGAACTACGAAACCACGGGAATAAGGGAACACGACCCTAAAACTTGGGGGCCGTCCCGCTATCTGGGATGAGGGTTTATTTAGAATATGCTCATATGTTTCAGCATCTTTACCGTGAGTAGATTCATGTGATCAGCTGAATATCTAAGCCTAGAAAAATCGAGTGTTTGTAGCAGTAAAGAGTCGTCAAGAGGCATATGGGTTAGACGACGCGAATTGGATTGGCTACGAAGTGGAGGGGATCTCGCTTGAAAGAGATATTCGTCAATCTCAAGCGGTTTGATGTGCCCAAAGAGATGGGTGGGGTATGCAATATGACAAACCCCCAAACATGGATTCACTGGGTCATCGACGAAAGTGTCAAAGGTGGGCTGGGTAAACTCAAAGGTACCAAAGTAACATTTCTCTTGCCAGAAGGACTAATCATGGCGGCTAAAGATAAACTGGCCGCGTACCCAATTGAGGATACGGAAGCGATCAATATCGGCTGTCAGGGCGTTTACAGGGAGGATGTTGAAAACGGCGGCAATTTTGGCGCATTTACCACGAATAGGCCTGCAAGCGCTGCTAAGAACCTAGGGTGCACCTGGACTATAATCGGACATTCGGAAGAAGTCAAAGACAAGCTGGAAATTATGACCGCGTACGATCCTCAAATTGCTAAGGATGAGGAAAAAAGAGGTAAAGCGAAAAGAGCGATTCACCCCCTAATCAATCAGGAAGTGCTTTGTGCCTTACGGGCGGGGATGAATGTGCTTCTGTGTGTCGGGGAAACGGCTGAGGAAAGGGGGCAGGGAACTCCGGAAGAGCAAAAGGCAAGGGTAAAAAAGGTTTTAAAAGAACAGCTCGAAGAAGAATTGAAGGGTTTCCCACTTGAACGTCGTGGTAGTCAAGTTAATCCGGTAAATCAGGGAGATAAGGAAGGTCAGACCAGCCGGTCAGACCGGGTAAATCAGGCGTATTCAGGGAATCGGATTGTTTTAGCTTACGAACCGGTTTGGGCTATAGGCCCCGGGAAAATCCCCCCGGAACCGCAATATATCTCATTTGTTGCTTTATATTTGAAACAGCTTTTTCTTGAGCTGTTCGGTGTGGATATTCCGGTCGTCTACGGAGGAGGGTTAAAGGAGGACAATGCCGGAGCGATTGCCGGACTCGAAGGAATTGCCGGGGGTTTGGTCGCGCTGACGAAGTTTATCGGTGAGATCGGATTTTTCCCGGATGACTTGAAAAGGATAGTCTCGATCGTTAGTAGCCCGTAGTTTCACGGGCTACAGCAGGATTTCGCATTGTCAGGGGGCAGTATTCAGGATGGTTTTGAGGTCTCTGTATTAACGAACCAATATGCCAAAGTATTTATGCCTAAAGTTAACGAGGGGGATTAGCCTAATGAAAAAACTGTCTTTTGAATATGGAGAAGGCTTAATGGAAGCCCAACTGCCAGACAATACAGATGTGTTCATTCCGGGAGAGACGGTGAAGGACCCGCCCGTTCTCGATGATATCGTAGATGAAACCAGGCAATCCATTTTGAATCCGATAGGTGTTGAACCGATTGCCCGGCAGGTCAAGAAAGGCTCCAAAGTTGTCATTGTTTTCCCGGACAGAGTTAAAGGGGGATTTCAGGGAAATTCGCACCGCAAAGTCGCCATTCCCATTATTATTGAAGAATGTATGAAAGCCGGAGTGGACAAGAAGGACATCCAGCTCATTTGCAGCAACGGACTTCATCGAAAAATGACCAGGGAAGAAATCCAGCGTATCCTGGGTGATCAGATATTCGATGAATTTTGGTGGTCCAATCAGATCAAGAACCATGACAGCGAAGACTGGGACGATCTGGTGGACTTGGGCCCAGACGAGATGGGAGACCCGGTTATCATGAACAAACAGGTTTACGAGGCGGACTTAGCGGTACTCATCGGCCATGTCTTGGGCAATCCCTACGGGGGTTATTCCGGAGGGTACAAGCATTGTGCGACAGGCATCTCGCACTGGCGCTCCATTGCGTCTCACCATGTGCCTCATGTCATGCACCGGGAGGATTTTACTCCTGTCAACAACCACAGCCTTATGCGCAGAAAATTTGACTCCATCGGCCAGCACATGGAAAAGTGCATGGGGAAAAGGTTCTTTACCTGTGATGCGGTTCTGGATACATCGCAACGACAGATAGCGGTTTTCACGGGCTATGCCAAGGAGATTCAGCCTTTATCGTGGGAAATCGCCGATAAGAGAACTTATGTGCCCTGGGCGGAAAAAAAATATGATGTCCTGGTTTTCGGCATGCCGCAAAATTTTCATTACGGTAACGGCATGGGGACCAACCCGATTCTAATGATGCAGGCCATATCCGCTCAGATCATCCGACACAAGAGAATCTTAAAAGATAATTGTGTGGTGATCTGTTCTTCTATCTGCAACGGCTATTTCCACGATGAAGAATTTCCGGCGTACCGAACTGTCTACGAATTGTTCCAGAAAGATTATCACAATACCCTGCCGGACATGGAGAAACACAGTGAATACTTAGCGCGGAATCAGGAGTACATCGACAAGTACCGTTTCGACCACGGCTATCACCCGTATCATACCTTCTCCATGATTTCCTGCGCCCACATTGCCGAAGAAAACTGTGCGGCTATCTATATTGTGGGAGCGTGTGAGCCGGGTTATGCCAGAGGGATGGGGATGAAGAGCAGGGCAACTTTCGAAGAAGCTTTACGAGACGCCGAAAAATATGTCGGCAAGGAGCCCGACATCCTTGCCTTGCCTCGGACTTTCAAAACTGCCAGCGTGCACCTCGGCATGCGGGAAAGGGAGTTGTAACATGCTGCTTACACCGTTGCGTCCTTTGCTGGAAGCGACCCGACAATATGGCTTTGCCCAGGGGGCGTTAATGTTAACAGTGTTGTCCAAGTCCAAGCCGTGATTGAGGTGCATGAAATGTTTTGCTTCGCCGCCATATTGCAGGGCGCGGATCTTGCCAATGCTTTTATAGGCGGAAAAGCGGACTTTATGCACGGAACTGTGGAAGACAGACGCAGGAGGGGCGCTAAGAGAATCGGAGTCGCCGAGGCTGAGCTGGCCAAAGATCCTCCAACCCCTACCGTTCACCATTTCGATTACGGCAAAGACCTTGAATCACTCAAAGGGGCCACTGACGGCGGCTATACATCAGCGATGATCGATGGCTCTCAGCTGGGGTTTTCCGAAAATGTGGAACTAACAAGGGAAATCGGAAATCGTTCAATATGCCCATTCCCAGGGGGTTTCGGTGGGAGGCGAACTTGGTGTCCTTTCCGGGATCAAAGACGACGTTTTTTCTGAGCATTCGACGTGTACCAATCCCTTGAAAGCTGTTGAGCTTTTCCAGAAAATCGACCCGGATTGTCTGGCGATCTCCTATAGAACAAAGCATGGAATAACTAGGAGGAACGAGCCAAGTAAGAAAGAGGCGGCTTTAGGAGTATGAAGACAGCGACGGTTAGCGGCATTGTCTCGGCAGCGCTTATGGGTATCCTGCTTAGCCTGGCTAAGATTTGCTTCTCCGGAATGACGGTTGTTCAGTTCATGCTAATCGTGTTCGGTGGAACGCACTTGCTGTTTTTGGCGATTTTATTAGCGCGTCGGGAAGGACGGGAGATCTGGTCAGCCGGTAGGCACTATCCCGAACTTTATCTTGTAGGTATTGTCGGAACAGCCTTAAGGTCGTTACAAAATTGGGGATTAGAGCTCAGTTCACCTACCAATGCCGCTATCCTTTTACGGGGAGATTTGCTTTTCAGCCTGGTCATTGGCTATCTGCTGTGGAAGGAAAAGCTTCATCCCTTGGAATGGGTCGGTATGGCAGGAATGCTTGTCGGTGTTAGTTTAGTGCTGCAAATCTCCTGGGAGAGATTTGGCCTTAGCGCCGGCGGTAATATCTTGATTCTTGGCAGTGCTTTTTTGGTAGCGGTTAATGCTGAAATTATTAAACACAGGTTGGGTCAGGTGGGAAACATTGTTGTAGCCTATTTTAACTCCGGTATGTCTCTGGTTTTCTTCCTAGCAGGGGCTTTCCTTACAGGGGCGCTAAACACGCTGCCAAAGATCGGTATCTCGGCCTGGGTCCTGGCGTGCACGGGTATTATACTGCAGGTAGTCCAGTATCTGTGCTATTATCGCTCGTTGGAAGGGCTTCCGACGTGGTTGGTGCGAGTAGTTCATCTAATAACGCCGATTATGGCAATGGTGACCAGCGCCTGGTGGCTGAATGAAAGGATCAGTGTGGCCCAAGTTTTAGGAATGTTGGTCGTGGGCGGTGGGATTATACTTGTTTATACGGGGCATGTCAAGAGTTGTGTCTAAAAACCGTATCTAGCTAGAACCGAACCTTTAGGGCCAAACCTCTAGAATCTGCTGCCGGAATTCATTCGGAGGTACGTAAAATATCATTATACGTAAAATAACATTAAAGGAGAAGACGGACGATGGTAAAAGAGATCAAAGAGTCGCTTTTCATTGACGGAAGATGGGTAGAGCCGATTGGGAAAAAGAGTAAGGGGATAAAGAATCCTGCAACCGGTAAAGTTTTTTGTGAGATCGGCTACGGTGAAGCAAGTGATGCGCTAGCTGCTGTAGAAGCAGCGCAGGCAGCTTTTGACTCATGGTCTGTAAAATCGGTCCGGGCAAGAGCCGATATCCTAAATAAGGTTGCAGACCTGTTAAGAGAAAGGGCGAACGAAATTGCTCGAGTTCTAGCGGCGGAATCTGGTAAACCTGTTCCTCAGGCGGTTGGCGAAGTTAATTTCTCAGCGGAATATTTCCAGTGGTTTGCAGAAGAAGTGCGGAGACCCTACGGCCAGTATATCCCAAGTGATGCGGCTAACAAACGGCATATCGCCTATATGCAGCCAAGCGGAGTCGCCCTTTGCCTTTCACCCTGGAATTTCCCGGTTTCTATACAAGCGCGAAAATTGGCACCCGCTTTGGCAGCCGGTTGTACAGTAGTATCTCGAGCTTCTGAAACAGCCCCCTTAAGTGTAATAGAATTGTACAAATGCCTGGAGGATGCCGGTATTCCTCAAGGAGTTGCAAATTTAATTCAAGGCCCTGCCGCGGCCACGACAGAAGCAATGATGAAGCATCCTGCGGTGCGCGTCGTTAGTTTTACTGGCTCAACCCCCGTGGGCCGCAGCTTAATGCGTCAAGCTGCAGCAGGAATGGTGAGGTTAGCGCTCGAATTAGGGGGTGACGCTCCGTTTATCGTCTTTGACGATGCGGACATTGAAAAGGCCGTTGAAGGCGCGATGATTGCCAAATTCCGGAATAACGGACAGTCTTGTATCGCCGCAAACCGTTTCTATATTCATGAAGACGTTTACGATGCCTTTGTGTCCTCTTTTGTCAGCAAAATTAAACAGATGAAAATCAGCGATCCTTTGACAGAAACCAATCTTGATCTTGGGCCGATGATTAACTTTGAGAGCAAAGCCCGCATAGAAAAACTCATTAGTGAAGCAGAAGGGTACGGTGCGAGGCGTGTAACGCCAAAGTTAGAGGTACCTGACGATGGTTATTATGTTGCCCCAGTTATAATGGAGAACGTTCAGGAGACCATAGCTCTAGCGAGAGAGGAGTTATTTGCCCCGGTCGCGCCACTTTTTACGTTTACAGACGAAGACGAGGTTATCAAAAAAGCGAACAATACCGATATGGGACTGGCGGCTTACGTGTATACAGAGAGTTTAGCCCGTTCCACCCGCGTGACGGAGTCCCTGAAATTCGGTATAATTGGCCTGAACAATGCACTACCATCAGTCGCTTATTCACCTATGGGCGGGGTAAAACAAAGCGGTATCGGACGCGAGGGCGCGAGGGCTGGACTGGAAGAATTTATGGATGTAAAGTATGTAGCAACTGAGTTTTAACCCAAGTTTGGCGACATATTTTGCCAAACCCTTATGTACCGAGGCTTCTGAGGCACCGACCCGGATAATGTAGTCCTAGGTTATTGAGCGAATAGCACCGACTTACTCTTGCAATAAAGGCAGTGTATGGTATAATGAGTGTAGTCCTAACCATCAGGGCTTGGAGGGCTACAATGTTTCTTAAAAAAGTTACCATTAAGCAAGAAAATAGAACGTACAATTACTACAAAATTGTTGCTTCCTACAGGGATCAAGACGGAAAACCCAAACACCGCCTCATCCAGAACCTTGGTGTCCTGTCTGAAAGTGATGCCGAACGAATGCGGTTAATCCTTAAAGCTGAGCAGGATTCAGAACTGGTTTTAGCTAAAAGTTCCGACATTGTCGTCATAAAGCATTGGCTGTTTTTGCCCATCATTTTGCCGCATGCCTTGTGGGAAACCTTTCAGTTACAGAGATTTTTCCCAGGTGGTTTATTAATCGAGGCAATGGTACTGAATCGTTGCATCGAACCTCTGAGTAAAATCCACGTGGTGGATTGGGTGCAGAGTACTGTGCTACCCGCTCTGTGTGGGTCTTCCCAGTTACCGGATGATTTCGCAGTATACCGGGAGTTGGATTTCCTTAATCAACAGGAAGTCGCTTTGCAAACTCATCTCTATACTCAGCTTCAGCAGATTGACTCTACGGTGGGGCAAGGATTTTTCTATGACATTACATCTACATACATGGAAGGCAGTCAATGCGTGATTGCCAAACTGGGATATTCCCGCGACCACCGACCCGACCTGGAGCAAATTGTTATTGCCCTCATGGTTACCCCACAGGGTTCCCCTTTTTATTGGAAGGTACTTGAGGGAAATACTCAGGACGTCACCACCTTACCGGCTGTGGTTAACGATCTGAAACAGCGATTTGGCTTAAAGACGTGTCACCTTGTGTTCGATCGGGGCATGGTCTCTGCCGATCATCTCGATTTACTGGAAAGAAAGGGACTGACCTATCTGTCAGCCATGGACAAGGATGAAATGGCCTGCCATCCGCTCTTTCGGGAATTTGTTTCGGAGCCTGCCTCAAAAGAGGATTATGAGCAAATCCTAGCTCTTCACGAATTCGTACCCATCGACGATCATCAATGCTTCTACACGAGGGAAGGCCAAGTGGGACAAAGGCGGTTCATCTTCTTCTTTGATGTGACCCGCTTTTTTGAAGATATTGCGACCCGCGAGAGACGAATCGCAAAAACTATGGCTTGGATTGCTGAAGAAAATGCAAAATTGGCTGTTGCTAAGAAGTCCCGCCAGAAGGAACCTGTTGAGCGAAATGTGCAAAAAGTAATCTCCAAACGAAAACTGAAGTCATTGATGAGAGTCAGGGTCACGCCGTTTGAGGTAAAAGTAACTAAAAAAGACGGTTCAACACGAATCGTCCATTCTTTCCAGTTATCCGCAACGATTGATAAGACGGGGGAGGCGGAAGTTAGACGATTGGACGGGATCACTTGTTTCATGACGAACGACGCAACGATTCCCCAAGTTGAAATCATTCAAAGATATAGAGAGAAGAACAAAATAGAAGAGGCCTTTCGGGAAATGAAGTCTCAATTGGCCTTGCGCCCCATTCACTTAACGCGTCCTGAACGCGTCAAAGCCCATGTCACGGTTTGCATTTTGGCCTACCTTCTCGTCAACACCATGGAGATGATACTAAAAAAATCCGGACATTCAACATCCCCAATAGATGTTTTGAAACAAGCGCAAAGTTGTCAGTTAAATCAAGTGGGTCTCAAAGGTTCAACCGGTTCTTCTTTTACTATAACAGAAATGACAGAACAACAACGCGAATGGACAAGAATCTTCAACTGTGAAAACTTATTGAAACCTAAGGCCTTAAAACAGCTAACAAAATCCTTGGAAAATGCATTGTAGTGACAAAAATACTTTTGACATAGGGCTCAAACTCTTGCTACGCCTAGTTCTGAAATTTCTTACGCCAATCTTGGGGTAGAAAGGCTAATACTCCGACATGCCCGACAAAAGGTGAAAGTGACTCGGGTATGAGAGCTCGGTGAAGACGGCGAAACATCGGCCTGTCAAATGGCTGGTAAAGTGGTCGGGTCGCCATAAAACATCCATGCCGACTCATCACAGGAACCTGCGTTTGTACGGCTCGAAAACTGTAGGTATAGGAAACTATATCACTCACCCAACGGTGGGATGGTAAGCAGTCAAGGCATTAGATGTTACCAAGACTGACGCTCTCCAGCAACGGAAGCTGCCTCACCCTCCAATCATGGGCAAAGGTCGAACCACGGGTCATAGCAGGCGGCTAAAGACGCATGTAATGCTAGAAAACACGGAACAGCGGACTTCCGCAGGATGGAGCTTATAAAAGGCAATGAAGTCTAACCCGTAGGAAATGACGGGTCAATGTGGAACGCGTCAGCCCATAGTAGTGATGAAACGGGGTAATGCCTGTGGAGTGAAGGGGCATAGTCAGGTAGTTAATGATTAAAGACTGAATCGGACTGGGAAGCCGTTATGCAATCCTGGTTAAACCCACAAAATCCTTCCGAAAAAGAAAAAGGATACCTTTGTGGCCTAACAATCAGTCTACCTGAATTTGAAGATTCTCAAATACAGGGGAAGATTAAGTCAAGGTCGTTAATTACTTGATGGAACGCCTTGTGCGACGAAAGTTGGACGCACGGTGTGAACCGGGGGCTAAGGAGCCCTACCGGTAATGCTGAGGGGTTGCTTACCTATCGGTACAATTAAAAGTGGACAATAGATGCATATCTATTGAATCCACCTTGAATCCTTGGTATCGTCTTTGTTGCCTTTGACAGTTCGACTTGGAGTTAGCAATGGCTACGTTGATGGAATCCTCAAGCAGGTTGAACACGGGAACCCAATATTTCCCGGTAGACTCCGTATAAACGTCTCTACAATTGTTAATAAGTAGCCATTTCTTAAATTCTAAAATTGAGTTGTTGAATATGGAAAGGCGTTTTTTTGGGTACTGAGGTGTGAGCTGATCAGAAGTCAGGAGTAATGATTCTGGCGACAAAAAATTCCTTATGGACATCGACACCACAACAAGTGGGATAAACGACCTCCAAGTTACTACCTCCTCAATTAAAAATAGGTGGGGAGAAGGCAGTGACTGAACGACTGTTTATGCGCCAAAGGGCATCTACAACTTACATTACCCTGCTCTGTCCCGGAACGATTCTATCACAGTCCGGGGGTACAGATCCCGTTTTCATCACACAGGCTCCTGGCAGCACGTGCTTCCAGGAGTAATCCCTCTGTACCATTGACGCTGCACGGACTATGGCTAGAGTTTCTCGAAATGTTCACTTGGCTAAGTAATTAATGACACCGAACATCTCTTTGGCGCACATATAGAAAGGAATATAGCCATGAAACTCAATATAGACGCGAAGATCATGCTCATCGCTCCGTATATAGAATTAGCCGAAGAGGCGACACGCCTGAATCTCGAATTCAATTTGGATGTAACGGTAAAAAACGCATTGTTGGTTGAGTCCGATGATTTGATTTCTCAAGCCAAGAAGGAACAGGTGGATGCCATAGTGAGCCGCGGAGGTATCGCTTTAAAATTAAGTCAAGGCCAACATGATATACCGGTAGTAGAGATACCCATAACCGGCTTTGATATTTTGGAGGCCTTGTATGAGGGAATGAAGATTAGCCATGAGATAGCCCTGATGGGTTTTTCCAATATCATTGAAGGGGCTGATAGGGTTACCCGGATTCTTTCCCTCTCTAATTTGCGGGTTGTTTTGCGGGAGACCGCGGATGATTGCGTCGACAAAGTCGGATTGCTGAAGAAGCAGGCTGTACAGGTGATTATCGGTGATTCATTGGCTGTCAAAACTGCTATTGGGTTTGGATTGAAGGGAATTCTTATCCGTTCCAGCCGGGAAGGCCTTATCGCCGCCTACCAGGAGGCTTCGAGAATTGTTAGGATAAAGAGGGATGAACGCCTACAGCAGGAGCAGTTGCGGACGATCATCAACTATACGCACAATGGAATTATTGCCGTTGATAAACACGGATTCATCATAGCGGTCAATCCTCAAGCGGAAAAACTCATTGGCAAGAACCACGACGAAATAATCCGGAAGCCCTGCATGGAGAATGCACCTTCTCTTAATTTGTGCAAAACCCTAGAGACGGGTAAGGCTGAATTAGGGGTTATATGTGATATGGCAACGACCCGGGTCGTCGTCAGTAGGATTCCTATTGTTGTTAATGAAGAAGTTGTGGGTGCCGTAGCTACGCTTGAAGCATCAGAACAGATTCAGGAAATACACCGGAAGTTACACAAGGAGATAATAAAGAGGGGGCATTTTGCCCGAAACACTTTTGACTCCATCCTCGGCCGGAGCAAGATTATCAAAGCTGTCATCGCCCAGGCCAAAGCATACAGCAGCGCGGATTCAGCGGTCTTAATACAAGGTGAGACGGGTGTGGGCAAAGAGCTGTTTGCCCAGGCGATCCACAATCAGAGTCCGCGCGGCCTGGGGCCGTTTATTGCCTTCAATTGTGCCACTATTCCGACCAATCTCTTGGAGAGCGAATTGTTCGGCTATGTCGGCGGAGCTTTCACCGACGCGCGCAAGGAAGGAAAAGTTGGCCTGCTCGAAATGGCCGAAGGTGGTACTGTCTTCCTTGATGAGATTGGCGAAATTACACCAGAGTTTCAGGTTAAGCTGCTGCGCGTGTTACAGGAAAGAGAAATTATGCATATAGGTGACGGTAATATTATTAAGGTAAATATCCGCATTATCGCCTCTACAAACAAAGATTTACGGACCATGGTGGAAGAGGGCGGCTTCAGAGCGGATTTGTATTACAGGTTGAACGTATTGAGGTTGAAAATACCGCCATTGAGAGAGCGGGAAGGGGATATTCCCCTTTTGGCAAAGCATTTCCTCCAGAAACACTGCGAAAAATATCGGAAACCAGTACTAGAATTGTCCCCTGAAGCCTTGAGCGTGTTGAACGGTTATAAGTGGCCGGGGAACATTAGGGAACTATCCAGCGTGATTGAGAGGGCCGCGGTCAGGTCCCCGGGTATAGTTATTGATGCCAACGAGTTTTATGACTTGGCGGACGAGGAAGTCAAGGACGAAGGATATTCATTTGACCGGAGGTTGCTGATCGAAACCATGCTCCTAACCGGGGGGAACAAGACCCAGGCCGCTGCATTGCTTGGCATCGATCGGTCTACTTTGTGGCGACGACTGAAGAAGTTGGAGGGAAAAGTCGGGAAGGACTAGCCGTTCCGCTGCCCCACGCCGACCGCTGTTGCAGGCTGGCTCTTGTTGTCCGGGGCTGAAAATCGTACTTTTACTGTCGGCCAGGAACTAGGCTTCGGATCAATTTCTTGGGGGTTCCGGCAATTTGAGCGCTGAAAAAATACCCATTTGTTCTGTGGTTAATTCTGTCCTCTGAAAGACCTTTCCATCAGCCGATTTCCACTCAATGAGATGAATGTTCTCGAGCTCGGAGCGCAGAGTAGCCCAAGTTTGTCGGATCTCTACCTCGGCAAGACGCACCAGGAGCAAAACCAGCCAGCACAACAGGACATGGGCACAGATCCGATCGTCTTTCCGGTGGTAAACAGGTCGCAGCTCCAGAGTCGTTTTGATCGTACGGAAAGCCCGCTCCACTTCCCAAAGCTGCTTGAAGCCCAAAGTGATATCCTCTACCGAGAGGGTGTCATCCGAGGTGCGGATGAGGTACTTCCCGTCCAACCTTTCCGCGGCCTTCACGGCCTTCTCGTTAATCCTAAGGTTCCCTTTGGCGTCGATTTGCAAGTATCGCTTATAGACGATATGACTGTAGAGAGCACAGTGGGCTTTCGTGTGCGCTTCTCCGTCCAGTTCCTTCAGTTTTGCGAGTTTCTGCCTCAGCTTTTCCAGGTGCTTGGCGCGGGTGTGGGCATCACGCTTGGCTTCCGCAGGGTTACGGACCAGAACATAGCGGATGCGGGCCTCTCCATGGCCGACAACCACTTCTTTCGCCTCCAGATTCTCCTGAATCGTGCGAAACCGTCCGGGATGGGAGAGGGCCTCCTCAACCTCGGGTTTACCGGCTGTGAGGCGTTCCCCTGCGATGTAGTGACCTCCAGTCCTTTGCAAAATCCGCAAGTTCTCCTCGGAGGAAAAACCCCTGTCAATCACGCTCACGACCCGTCCCAACTTCCAACCCGTCAGATCCCGCTTGACTTCGGGAATAACCGACATATCGGAGGTGTTGCCGGGCCAGACCCAAGAGCGAATCGGAATCCCGTCCCGAGTAACCGCCAAGCCTATCACGATTTGGGGCAGATCGGGCCGACTGTCCTTCGAATGGCCCGGAGCCTTCAGGTCTTCCTCTTCTTCGTCCCACTCGTCCATTTCAAAGTAACTGGACGTGGTGTCGAAGAACAACAGATCGACTTCCAGATGAAACAACTCTGCTACGGCGTGAAATAGCTCCCGCTCAACGTCTTCCTGGGATTCCAAGAGGAAACCCATCAGCCCGGTAGCAATGCTGAACATCCACGCTCGGAAGGCCGGGAATGACAACCTTCTCGGGCACCCACTTCTCCAGTTTCAGCTTACTCGAAGGCGCCAAGGCTCGGTGGGCCACCATCGCGAACAGAGTCCGCTCCACCTCTGTGCGATACTGACGTTCTTTCAACCAGCGCTCCAAAATGGTATCGATTCCGAGCCTGCGCCAAAGTAGATCCAGAAACCACGCCCCGCCCAGCGGGCGACTGGAAAGGAACTCCGGTTTTGGGGCCTGGGCCGGATCGAGCGGTTCCCCGAGAAAGCGCCGAATACTGCGCTCAAGCCGACGAAGGGCGTCCATGTCCAATCGATCCAAACGTCCGAAATTGAAAAGGACATCCGCTTGCGGAGAGCCGGTTTTCGGGTTGCGAACGTTATGAGCCAGCTGAACGTATTTAACCACCGTATTATCTTTGTTCTTGCGAGACGTCACACGTATATGTATCACATTTTTGCCACATATCTCGTAGCTATGCAAGCACGGCACATATCACGCTTATCCACATCTTACCACAGATGCATATTCCGCTTTTTTAGGACACACACAGAATCGTGCACCTACACATTTTCACCGTTTTTGCCTGTGGATAAGCCCAGAAACCCGCATGAACTGTCGAAGCCGAGATCAGCAACTAGAAGATGGACATGGCGGCCGCCCAGAGCGGCTTAGTGCCAACCGCTGGATGACCGGCCAGGGCGCTTTTTCATGGCGGAGGAGGAGGCAACGACATATTGCAAGGAGCAACATGTCCCGCCGGGGAACAGGCCTGCCCTCTGCTCTTTTTCGGTTAGCGCAGATCTTGCTTCCTAGTTGTAAAGCTGTCATGGGCTTTGGAGGGCCACTAATCCGGACCGGCGAATCAAGACCGAGATGATCAGCTAGTTGCCGCAAACCAAATGTTCCTTGCATCCGGACTTGTAGACCCTTAGTGTGAATTCTCTGGGCTGATCAAACCGGACGAGGAGGGAGGGGTGGTGCGGGCTCTCTGCAGAGGGACACATATCAATTATGTCGGCAATCGCGGGACTAACTAGAAATGTTCACCAAAGCCCCGGTCCATCTCAGAAGGAAATGAGAAACAGGCTTGAACAACTCCCCAGTACACCTAGAAAGGATGGCGGCCACCAAACTGGAAGCGTCGGCCGTCGACCGGGGGGGCAGCAACGAAACGTTGCACGGAGCGACGCTTCCTGCCGGGCAAAAGGTTGGCCTGACACTGTTTTTCGTTTGGTATGGATCTTGCATAACCACAAGTAAGTGATAATTGAGACATCCATTTCGGCGGGAACACAGTTAAGATAAGGGAATAAAAATTTCTTTGAGGGGAAGGAGAGCGCCTACACTTTTAGAGAGGTTGGCAGAGCATGAAGCATGCTAGACAGGGAGGAGATAGGTCGCCTCCTTCCCGTGCACCAGGAATTTCGTCTTCGTGTCCCTGGTCCAGGGGACGACGAAAGGGCCAGAGAGGATAACAATGCGTGCATTCCGCAGTGAATCTGCGGTTGGCAGAATTGCCTCACGCTGAGGCTGGGAATCTCACAGAAATATCAGGGATAAGAAGGAGATGGGCCGGATTGACGAGACCAAAACCAATTATCGGCATCACTATGTCTGAGGCAGCGGGCATAGGACCGGAGATTCTGTTGAGGGCCGTAGAGGAAGGGTCGATTTTTACTTACTGCCAGCCACTGATTATTGGCGATTTCAAGATATTGGATCTAGCCAGGAGGCGGTTTAACATCAACGTCGGTTTTAATGTAATCAAGCACTTCGAGGAGGCCGCCTGGGAAGACGGCAAGGTTGACGTGATTGACCTGGACAATATTCCCATGGGTGCCTTTAAACCGGCAGAGCCCAACGCCGTTACGGGACGGGCGATGATCGAATACACGGAAGCGGCTGTCAGGCTGTGCATAGAGAAGAAAATCCAGGGGGCTGTGGGTGGGCCGCACAGCAAGAAGGCGGCGGCCGACGCCGGAATTCATTTTGACGGCTACCCGGGGTTGATTGCCAGGATGACGGGGGCTAACTATCCCTTTTTGATGCTTGTGGCCGGAAATCTGCGGGTGGCCAACGTCACCCTGCACGTATCGCTCAGGGATGCCTGCAACCTGATTTCCGAGCGATTGGTATTGGAAGCAATAAGAGCAGTCGATGAAGGGGTAAAAATGTTTGGCGTTGCCGAACCGAAGATCGCCGTCGCTGGGTTGAATCCTCATGCCGGGGAGGATGGCATGTTTGGTGACGAAGATGAAAGATATATCAAACCGGCAGTAAAGGCTGCCCAAGAGATGGGTATTAATGCGTCAGGCCCATGGCCCGCAGATTCCCTGTTCTATAACGTTATGGACGGAAAATATGACGCTTATGTCGCTATGTATCATGACCAGGCCCATATACCCGTGAAAACCCTGGCTTTCAAAAAAGCCTCCGCGGTAGCCATAGGGGTGCCCATAAACTGGGCAACCGTAGACCACGGTTGCGCCCTTGATATTGCATGGCAGGGGATAGCCGATCCAGGTGTTATTATCGAAACCATCAAGTTGGTAAGTCTGAGGGGAGGGTATTAAGGAATAATGAAACCAATTGTAGCCATTACTATTGGTGACGCGGCTGGAATCGGACCAGAAATAGTAACCCAGGCCCTTGCCAAGGAATACGTTTACGATATGTGCCGGCCACTGATCATTGGCGACCAGAATGTTTTACAGAAAGCCAACGATTTACTTAATTTACATCTACAGATGCGGACTGTGGGTGACCCGGCGGAAGGCCATTATGAGCTTGGCACAATTGACCTGGTTGACTGCAAGAACATTGACTCCGCTTCCTTCCAGGGGGGTAAACCCGATGAGATGACTGGGCGGGCCATGATCGAGTATACCAATCGGGCAATGGGATTTTTAAAAGCTAACGCGGTACATGCCGCGATTGGCGGTCCCCACAGCAAGAAGGCGGTTGATCAAGCCGGTATCCGCTTTGCTGGTTATCCCAATCTGATCACCGAATTAACTTCAGCAAAGCGAGCTTTCCTGATGCTTGTTGCAGGTGACTTGAGGGTAGCCAGTGCCACTTTGCATGTTTCCATGCGAAAAGCATGCGATTTGATAAATAAGGATTTGGTTTTGGATATTGTCGCCAAGGTAAATGAAGCTGTGAAGTTGCTTGGTGTGGAACGGCCTAGAATCGCGGTTGCCGGGCTAAATCCCCATGCTGGCGAGGAAGGTATGTTTGGCGATGAGGAAATATTTCATATTTCTCCTGCGATTGAGGCTGCCAGGGTCCAAGGTATTGATGTCTGTGGGCCGTTTGCCGGTGATTCCTTGTTTTACAAGTGCCTTGAGCATAAGTACGATGCCTACGTAGGAATGTATCATGATCAGGGGCATATAGCGCTGAAAACCCTGGCGCTGGACAAGAGTTGCGGCTTGATCATAGGCACGCCCGTATTGTTCGCTACCGTCGGTCACGGCTGTGCCCAGGACATAGCTTGGAAAGGAATAGCTGATCCTGGGAGCATGTTGGAAACCATCAGGGTGGTTTCGTCCATGCATATGAACCGTAGCGCACTGTCTGCAAATTAAATTCGCTGTGCTTCGCAGGATGGCTTATTATTAGGACTCTTTCGGGAAGCGTCTGTCATCCGGGCTATGCAATGTCTGCGAATGGGTAACATGGTATATATTTCCTCAAGGATCTTTGGAATTGAGGGGGATAATTATGCCAACGGTACGTGTTCCTAACGGAAAAGATTTTGTGGAGGTCAATCTTCACAGCCGAAATCTAGGGCAGATTATTGAACCAAAACTAGTTGCGGTCGATACGTCTCCCCAGAACATCATAAAGCATGCTTTGGAACATCCTATAGGGGCGCCCAGACTAAGCACGATTGCTGCGCAAAAAAAGGCCCGAAAGGTGGTCATAGTGGTAACGGATATCACCCGCCCTTGCCCTGACGACCGCTTCTTGCCAGCGGTATTGTCAGAATTATCTGGGGTCGGTATTGAGAACGCTAGGATAACAATAGTTGTCGCTACAGGGATGCATAGGCCGTGCACACGTAACGAATTGGCAAATAAGCTGGGATCTGACATTGTATCCAAAATTAAAGTGGTTAATCATAGTCCAACCGATAAAGAAAACCTTGTCTTCGCAGGCAAGACATCTTTCAACTGTCCAATTTACGTTAACAAGCTGGTATATGAGGCAGATCTAAGAATATCGACGGGCATAATCGAGCCCCATCTCTTTGCCGGTTACAGTGGTGGCCGGAAAGCCATAGCGATCGGGGTTGCCGGTGAGGAAACCATAGGCTGGCAGCATGCCATCGATGTTTTTGATGATCCGTATACCAGAATAGGCAATATCGATCATAACAGGTTCCACATGAACGCCAGCGAAATTGCCGAAAAAGTCGGCTTGCACTTTATAGTCAACGGCGTGCTGGATACCAGTGGTCAATTGGTCAGGGTGGTGGCCGGAGGCGCCGTCGCTGCTTTCGAGGCGGGCGTATCCTTTGCCGACGAGGTATACAAGGTACCTATCCGGGAGCAGGCGGACATAGTAATCACCGGTGTCAGTTTTCCCAAGGATG
The DNA here is from genome assembly GCA_001029295.1 of Peptococcaceae bacterium CEB3. GTDB lineage: Bacteria > Bacillota > Desulfitobacteriia > Desulfitobacteriales > Desulfitobacteriaceae > Acididesulfobacillus. Next base: position 55,404 of record LDXJ01000059.1, read on the forward strand.
CGAATCTGTATCAGGCGACCAGAGGAGCCAGCAATGTGGCTTTCAGTCCTTTCCCTTCGGTTCGGCAAGGAGGCTTGATCGTGCTCCCGGCTACGATGCCCGAGGGGGTAGGACAGGGTTTGGGCGAGCAGCGTTTCTACGATGCGTTCGTAAGTGCCTCAAGTCTGGATGAAGTTATCAAAAACATCAGGTCGGAAGGCGTCCCTCCTGGTGGGCATAGGGCATATCTTCTGGCTCTCACCCTTAAACACGCCGACTTGGCCATTGTCGGGTCAATAATACCGGAAGAGGTCAGGAAAATGTTCATGTTGCATTTTGACTCGATGGCCGAGGCATTGGATTACGGATTAGCCCGGTTTGGAGGAAGGTCCAGGGTTTCCGTGATAAGTCACAGCCTCCAGCTGATTTCAGTCGAAAGTACGCGAAAATAACGAAAGGCGGTGATAGTCATGAAGTGGTAGGCAGCGTATGATCATCAGCAAGTTCGGCATTGGTTCACCCGGTAATGGCGCACGTACTGAGGCGCAAGTGGGAAATTTGATAGACAGGACGTGATTAGGCTGATACGTTATATCGACGACATACCACCGGCAATCAAGAGTGAGGCTCGTACCAGTCGACTGGTCCTATCGGGCAGCGATGTGCGGTGTACCGTTTTAGTCACCGATCTTGGGGCTAACGGTGGGAGGAATTCCTTACACGGTCATACGGTTGATGAGATAATCCATATAGTTACGGGTAAAGGATATGCCAAGGTGGGTAACGAGACGGTCAACATAAAGGATGGTTCTGTCTTATATGTGAAAGCTAACGTTATCCATCAACAGGTAAACGAAGCCAGTGAGCCGATGCGGATGTTTTGCGTGTTTGTTCCTTCTCTCTCTGATTCCGAACTGGCCACCATTTTTACGACCCACCATGAGAATGAGGGAGGGAATAAGTAACGTCTTCCCTTCTGCGCCTAATTTCACGGTATCGCAATACGAGGGGGTATAGAAGCAATACGAGGGGGTATAGAAGCAATACGAGGGGGTATAGAAATGGAAAACGTAACCAACTTTAGGTGGCGTCATATCATCCCGGCAGCGGTAGTAATGTATATGATGGCCTTTATGGATCGAACCAATATAAGCTTTGCCGCCCCCGGCATGATTAAGGACTTCCACATAACGCATGCGACGGCCGGATGGGTTATGGGAATATTCTTCATCGGTTACATGATCATGCAGGTGCCGGGAGGATACCTGGCCCAGCGCTGGAGTGCCAAGAAACTCATCACTATATTGATGGTAATTTGGAGCCTGTTTGCCATTTGGAGCGGGCTTGCCCAAAACGTGAACCAGGAACTTTGGTCACGGTTTTTTCTCGGGGTGACGGAAGGTGCGATATGGCCGGCAGTTCTGGTTATGATCGCAGACTGGTTTCCCAAGGGCGAACGGGCGAGTGCCAATGCCTACTGGCAAATTTGTCTGCCTATAACCGGCATCATAACCATGCCGTTGTCAGGGTGGATTCTGGCCGCCACTTCCGATTGGAGAGTGATGCTTCTCATCGAAGCCATTCCACCGCTGGTATGGGCCGTTTTCTGGTGGCTCCTGGTCGAGGACCATCCTCATCAGGCTAAGTGGCTGCCTGCCGGAGAACGTGAATACATCGAGACCAAGCTCACCGAGGAGCGTAAAGCTTTCGAGAACCAAGTCAAGGTTAATGCTTTTAGCATGATGTACCACCCCAAGGTTTTGCTGTTGACGCTCGCCTATTTCCTAACGATAATGGGTACTTACGGATTGAGCCTCTGGGCTCCTTCAATCATTAAGGCCCTGGGCGTTGGCTATTTGGCTACCGGCCTCTTGTTGGTTATTCCCAATGCATTTTCGGTTTGGACGATGATCTACGCCGCCCGCGTATCCGACCGGACGGGCAAACGGAGTGCGGTCGTAGCTATCGTTTTGATCATAGCCACCATAGGCTATTTCCTGCTAGGTGCCGTGGGCACGATGCTACCGTGGTTGGCTGTCCTGTTCATGACTATCGCCCAAGGCGGTATAAACGCCCGCCAGGGTCCGTTGTGGGCGATACCGACTGACACGTTGCCGCAGAACACCGTGGGTCCGGCCATGGCCATCATCGGGGCCATCGGCAACTTGGGCGGGCTAGCTGGTCCGTGGATGATGGGTTTTGTCAAGACGACTACCCACTCCTTCATGCTGGGCTTTTACGTACTGGCGGGGTGCCTTGTGGCGTCGGCGATTCTGGTCATGCTGGTTTCTGACCGCAAGGTTCGGGTTTCCGAGGGAACCAATTTCTAACTGCACGGTTCAATGGCAGGGGGTTCGGAGAGACACGTGCCGTGTCCGGCCTGACTTTGGGCCGGCCAACCGGGAGCCGGTCGGTAAATCTAGTTGGCTGGATATGCAGAACGGCCGGGTCGGCTGCAGGGGAGGGGGACAGCCTCCCTCCTCTTGGTTTGTTTGGAATGCGGCGCGGATCACGGGACGGTTCGAGGGTGCCATCAGGATTTACGACGGGTCTTTCCCTGGATAGCCAAAACGGTGACTTCAAACTGGCGGCCGATTGTCGCCGGGGGTCACGCCCCAGGCAGAACCCCCCGGGGACCAGGGCGGTGGGTCAGCCAAGCAAAGCTGCGGGTTATAGTGAGGTTCGGCGGCCAAACCCCCGGGCGCTAGCGACTCGCCCGAAGGCGAGATGGACACCGCCTTCAGGAAGCCGGGGACCCGGTAAAGTCACGGGATTACTCTAAAAAAATTGGGGGGTGGATCCGGTGATGCCTTCCTGATGCTCCCGGAAGATTGTCGCAGCCGGGAATTTAAGGCCGCGTTTCCGGCCAGGGAGGTAAAAAGTCTCTCCTAACTAAGGGTCCTGCAATGTAATCGGGCAGGAACAAAGGGGAGTTGTAATATGCCGTTTGCACCGTTGCGCCCCTTGCCGGAAACGACCCGCCAATACGGCTTTGCTCAAGGGGCGTTTAATGTCAACAGTGTTGTCCAACCCCAAGCCGTGACTGAAGTGCATGAAATGTTCCGTTCTGCCGCCATATTGCAGGGAGCGCATCTCGCTAGTGCTTTTATGGGCGGAAATGCGGACTTTGTACACGAAACTGTGCAAGACAGACGCAGGAGGGGTGCTAAGAGAATCGGAACGGCTAAGGCTGAACTAGCCAAAGGTCCTCCAACCCCTACTGTTTACCATCTCGATCACGGCAAAGACCTTGAATCCCTCAAAGCGGCCATTGACGGCGGCTATATATCAGCGATGATCGATAGCTCTCTGCTGGGGTTCTCCGAAAATGTAGAGCTGACATGGGAAGTCGTTCAATATGCCCATTCCCATGGGATTTCGGAGGGAGGCGAACTCGGTGTGCTTTGCGGGATCGAAGGTGATGTTTTTTCTGAGCATTCGACGTGTACCAATCCCTTGAAAGCTGTCGAGCTTTTCCAGAAAACCGACGAGGATTATTTGGTGATCTCTTATAGAACAAAGCATGGAATAATTAGGAGGGACAGGCTAAGTAAGAAAGAGGCGGCTTCAGGGGTATGAAGACAGCGACGGTTAGCGGCATTGTCTCGGCAGCGCTTGTGGGTATCCTGCTTAGCCTGGCGAAGATTTGCTTCTCGGGGATGACGGTTGTGCAGTTCATGCTAATCGTGTTCGGCGGAACGCACTTACTGTTTTTAGGGATTTTATTAGTGCGTCTGGAAGGACGGGAGATCTTGTCAGCCGGTAGGCACTATCCCGAACTTTATCTTGTAGGTATTGTCGGAACAGCCTTAAGGTCATTGCAAAATTGGGGATTAGAGGTCAGTTCACCTACCAATGCCGCTATCCTTTTACGGGGAGATTTGCTTTTCAGCCTGGTCATTGGCTATCTGCTGTGGAAGGAAAAGCTTCATCCCTTGGAATGGGTCGGTATGGCAGGAATGCTTGTCGGTGTTAGTTTAGTGTTACAAATCTCCTGGGAGAGATTTCGCCTTAGCGCCGGCGGTAATATCTTGATTCTTGGCAGTGCTTTTTTGGTAGCGGTTAATGCTGAAATTATTAAACACAGATTGGGTCAGGTGGAAAACATTGTAGTAGCCTATTTTAACTCGGGTATGTCTCTGGTTTTTTTCCTGGCGGGGGCTTTCTTTACAGGGGCGCTAAACACGCTGCCAAAGATCAGTATCTCGGCCTGGGTCCTGGCGTGCACAGGTATTATACTGCAGGTAGTCCAGTATCTGTGCTATTATCGCTCGTTGGAAGGACTTCCGACGTGGTTGGTGCGAGTAGTTCATCTAATAACGCCGATTATGGCTATGGTGACGAGCGCCTGGTGGCTGCATGAAAAGATTAGTATGGCTCAAATTTTAGGAATGTTGGTCGTGGGCGGCGGGATTATGCTTGTTTATACCGGGCATGTCAAGAGTTGCGCCGAGAACCCGTGATCCAGAACCAAACCTCCAGAACCAAACCTCCAGAACCAAACCTCCAGAACAAAGCCTCTAAAACAAAACCTCTAGAATGTACTGCCGGAATTCATCCGGAAGCACATGAAATACCATTAAAGGAGAAGACGGACGATGGTAAAAGAGATTAGAGAGTCGCTTTTCATTAACGGAAGATGGGTAGAGCCGATTGGGAAAAAGAGTAAGGGGATCAGTAATCCTGCAACCGGTAAGATCTTTTATGAGATCGGCTACGGTGAAGCAAGTGATGCGCTAGCCGCCGTAGAAGCAGCGCAGGCAGCTTTTGACTCATGGTCTGTAAAATCGGTCCGGGCAAGAGCCGATATCCTAAATAAGGTTGCAGACCTGTTAAGGCAAAGGGCGAACGAAATTGCTCGAGTTCTAGCGGCGGAATCTGGTAAACCTGTTCCTCAGGCGGTTGGCGAAGTTAATTTCTCAGCGGAATATTTCCAGTGGTTTGCAGAAGAGGTACGGAGACCCTACGGCACGTATATCCCAAGCGACGCGGCTAACAAACGGCACATCGCCTATACGCAGCCAAGCGGAGTCGCCCTTTGCCTTTCACCCTGGAATTTCCCGGTTTCTATACAAGCGCGAAAATTGGCACCCGCTTTGGCAGCCGGTTGTACAGTAGTATCTCGAGCTTCTGAAACAGCCCCCTTAAGTGTAATAGAATTGTACAAATGCCTGGAGGATGCCGGTATTCCTCAAGGAGTTGCAAATTTAATTCAAGGCCCTGCCGCGACCACGACAGAAGCAATGATGAAGCATCCTGCGGTGCGCGTCGTTAGTTTTACTGGCTCAACCCCCGTGGGCCGCAGCTTAATGCGTCAAGCTGCCGCAGGGATGGTGAGGTTAGCGCTCGAATTAGGGGGTGACGCTCCGTTTATCGTCTTTGACGATGCGGACATTGAAAAGGCCGTTGAAGGCGCGATGATTGCCAAATTCCGGAATAACGGACAGTCTTGTATCGCCGCAAACCGTTTCTACATTCACGAAGGCGTTTACCAGGCATTTGTGTCTTCTTTTGTCAGCAAAATTAAACAGATGAAAATCGGCGATCCTTTGACAGAAACCAATCTTGATCTCGGGCCGCTGATTAACTTTGAGAGCAAGACCCGCATAGAAAAAATCATTAGTGAAGCAGAAGGATACGGGGCAAGGCATGTAACACCTAAGTTAGAGGTACCTGACGGCGGTTATTATGTAGCCCCAGTTATAATGGAGAACGTTCCGGAGACCACAGCTTTAGCAAAGGAGGAGTTATTCGCCCCGGTTGCGCCGCTTTTCATGTTTTCGGACGAAGACGAGGTTATCAAAAAAGCGAACAATACCGATATGGGACTGGCGGCTTATGTGTATACCGAGAGTTTGGCTCGTTCCACTCGCCTGACGGAGTCGCTGAAATTCGGTATAATTGGCCTGAACAATGCACTGCCATCTGTTGCTTATTCACCTATGGGCGGAGTAAAACAAAGCGGTATCGGACGTGAGGGCGCGAGAGCTGGACTGGAAGAATTTATGGATGTAAAGTATGTAGCGACTGAATTTTGACCTGCTCTGGGGTAATACCCATTTCAATACCTTCCCGAACTCAGGAGCTTACCCCGGAGGCCAGAGCGGCCCTGGCCCGCTTGGCTGGCGGAGGAATTCCCCTCGGCAATCCACAAGTAAAATTCGTCAGGAAGAAGTGTCTTCACAGCAAGCAAAAGAGACGGGATGCCGGAAGGTATCCCGTCTCTTAGTGCTACACTCACACGCACTGTTACTACATATTTGCCAAGAATCTCCTGAGCACAGGGGAAGGATTGGAAATGATGGCGGAGATCTAAAAACGGTCTGAAGATTGAGAAGCCGAGGTAAGCATGAGGCGGCCATTCTTTACACCTCAGGGACCACAGGCAATCCTAAAGGCTGTTTGGAAAGCCACGGATATTACTTGGTAGCCGGTAATCGTTACTCGTCCCATCTTAGCCTAACGGCCAACGATCGGGTCATTACCCCATTACCCCTTTTCCATATGAATCCGCAGATTCTTTCTACGATGGGAACTTTGTTTGTGGGTGGTAGTTTAACTTTGGTAGATCGTTTCCATTCACGAAGTTGGTGGCAGGAGGTGCGCGCCAAAGAAACTACCCATTTTCACTATCTTGGTGTTATGCCGGCCGTGCTGATGGGAATGCCGGAACAAGCTGACGATGGCGCTAAGATATACGCGCTTTCCCAAGGCCGCAAGAATGATCAGGTGTACTTGGATTGATGTCAGGTTTGGTCGGCTATCTGTCGGTTGAGTTTATGGCTTTGGGTGTGGTCATGTCGTCGCTTTTTCCTATTTCTTTGTGGACCGGAGTTATCATTGGCACTGCAGTTGTAGGCATATACACGGTCTTGGGTGGGGTTGCCGGAGGTATATGGACAGACCTAATCCAATTCTTTCTCGAGATGATTGCAGGGATTGCGGTGCTTATCGCCTCGTTTACGGTAGCGGGGGGACCAGTGGGGATTCTTCGCACACTTGCCACCTCGTCCGTCCCTAAGTGGCAATATCACGCTATGTTGTGGTGGCCTTCAGGGGCGGGAGGGCTAGGCTTCTTTGCGGCATTGGCCTGGATCTTAACTTACACGTTTGGGCACATGGGCCAACCACAATTGTTGGCTAAGTATTATACCCATCGGGATATAAGTAAGATGAAATGGCAGGCTTTGGGTAACGGAATTACCTACTCGCTTGCCGGATTGATGACTTTCGCAGGCTTAACTTTGGCTGCCCTGGTCGCCGCCGGAAAAGTCGCTCCCTTGGCAAACTCAAATTACGCGGTCCCCTATTTCTTGATTCACTATATTCCTACGTGGATTGCCGGCCTTGTATTTGCAGCTCTGATAGCCGCATCAATGGCTACGACTAATGGGTTTGCAAATATTGCGTCAGCGGCTCTCACTCGTGATCTGATGCAAAAGATATTAAATATTAAGATGGACGACAAGACAGGCCTGAAATGGGGAAGATTTTGGACGTTAATAATTATTGTGGTGGCATTGGTTGTGACCTATTTCTGGAAGACGTTAATCGGGTTTGCGGGAAGCGCTGCCTGGGCTACGTTAGCTGCTGTATTCCTGCCACTTGTTTCTATCGGTCTGAATTGGCGTCGGGCAAATTCCTATGGAGCTGTTGCGGGAGCGGCCGTTGGTATTTTTACTTCCCTATATTTCACTGTAGCCAACATTAATCCAGGCAGTTTTTTCGGCAGCAGTCTTTCTGTCATTCTTTCGGTTGTAGTTTTCGTGGTGGTTTCTTTGCTTACACCTCAAGATCAACTTTCCCCGGAGATTGAAGATATCATAGGAATGAATGAGTATTCCCCGAATTCCAGTTCTGCCAAAACGTCGCAGCAGGTAAGCGGACAGTAAATATCTAGGTCTTGTGACCTGAACATAACAAGTGCATGGGTTCCGAACATAACAGTGATGCTCGGAACTCATGTGATTGAAGCCGAGTTTTTCTTATAGACAGATGGGGTGTGAAGGGGACCAATCTGGTGATGAAGGAGAAAGAACCATGGTGGGAACCGTCTGCGGAAAGTTAGCAACAAGCCAATATGACCCGGTTTATCCAATTCGTCAACGGCAAGTACGGCTTAAACTTCGCCGGCTATGACGAGTTGTACGATTGGTCTGTCACGGATGGCGCTAAGTTTTGGGCGGCCATGTGTGGATTTTTCCTGCTTCGCTCTGGGCAACCCGGTTGGACCGGTATACGCCGGCGAATTGCAATGCCGGGGTTTAGGCATGACAGTGGAAAGCTTCAACATTGCCCGGCAGCCGTTGAAGGGTGGTGGTGGGTAGGAGTTCAACCCCTGAATTCTGGATACCTGGATGGCTAAAAATGTGAGAATGTTCTAACCAGTGCAGGAATTTTGTAAAACTAGGCGAAGTATCTGTTATTGGTTGGACCAAGACGAACTTTCCTATGCGTTATTACTTTCATTGAGAGAAGGAGGGCGATCCTCTTGCAGGACAGAAGCCTTGTCAGTTCCCTGCAGACGGCGGTAGGCCGGGAAAACGTCCTGACGAAGAAAGAAGATCTGATCTGCTATTCCTATGATCCTACCCCTAATCACCATCTTCCCGAAGCCGTGGTTATACCGGGAAATAGTGATGAGGTCACCCAAGTAATGAGACTGGCCTACGCAGCCGGAGTTCCTGTGACTCCCAGGGGAGCCGGGACCAATATTTCCGGTTCCTCCATACCCGTCCAGGGCGGCCTTGTACTTGCCATGCACCGCTTCGACCGGATTATTGAAATAGACACAGCCAACTTGTGCGCGGTGGTCGAGGCCGGTGTCATTACGGCTGAATTCCAGAGCCGGGTTGAGGCTTTGGGACTCTTTTATCCTCCAGACCCGCAGGCATTGAATATGTCTACCTTGGGGGGAAATGTCGCCACGAATGCCGGCGGCCCGCGCGGGTTTAAATACGGGGTGACACGCGACTATGTCTTGGGCTTCAAAATGGTGCTGCCCGACGGGCGGATTTTAACAGTCGGCGGTAAAACAGTGAAAAATGTGACCGGGTATGATCTGACGAAATTGTTTGTGGGTTCGGAGGGGACCTTGGGTGTTTTTACGGAACTCACTCTTCGCCTGATCCCTTTGCCGGAGAGCAAGCGTACCATGCTGGCGGTTTTTGATGATATTCTGGCCGCCGCCCGTTCGGTTTCCGCGGTGATTGCAGCGAAGATTATTCCGACGACTCTGGAATATATGGACCAGGAAGCTATGCGCTTGATTGAGAGCGAGAACGCCTGAAATATTCTGAGGCAGACAGAGGAATCTAGAGGATTCATTTTATGAAAAAAAGCCTTTACGGCATTGGCTTCTGGATGCCCACCATCATCAAAGGCTTTTCTACAGTGATCTCTGTCCAGCAGGTTGGCTTTGTCACCATGATTCCCTATATTGCCGGTGGCATAGCCATGGTGATCGTGGCCCGCCATTCCGACCGGACAGGCGAACGCCGCTACCATACAGCCATCTCGTCTCTCGTCGGAGCGCTGGGCTTGCTCGGTTCGGGCTTGTTCAGCAATCCCTTCATCCCAATTATTATGCTCTCGCTTGCCACGATTGGTATATATAGCTTCTTCGGCTCCTTCTGGTCCCCACCGTCCCTGTTTTTGACCGAGGCCTCGGCGGCAGTCGGAATTGCCATCGTCAATTCGGTCGGCAATCTAGGCGGGTTTGTCGGACCATACGCCATCGGGGCCTTGAAAGATGCCACAGGCACAGTGGCTTCCGATCTCTATTTCCTGGCGGGCAGCCTGCTGGTGGCAGGTATATTGGCTTTGATCATCAGGAAACAATATTCCACTTCCCTATTTGCCGCAGCCGACCAAAAACAAGCCTAAGAACACCCTCCGACAGCCCTGTAGCAATTGGCAAAAGGGTACGGTCAGGGTTCAGTCGAGTTTTCCCTTCCCGGGGAACAGGTTTTGCACGAAATCATGGGCCAAGAATATCCGTCCCTCCGAGACATGCCGACCGCCGTCAGGAGTGGAAATGGGTGTGTCAATAACACGCTCTACCCCAAACTGTTGAGGAAGACCCTTAAACTGCCAAAAAATGCCACCCTGACAAGCGATATCTTCACCCATCAAGAAGACGGATACGGATATGACCAAAGGTATGAGTGTCGACCAAAGGGCTGCCATCTTGCAAGTGATTCCTCTGGGTCGGCAGGGGCGGCCGGAGGATGTGGCGAAGGCAGTGGTTTTTTTGGCCTCCAGTGGGTCTGATTACCTGACTGAGGAGATTATGGATGTGGATGGGGGGTGATGATGGACTGACAATGGATTGACACGTTGATAATACGAGGGGGTGATAAAGCGGACAACGAATACGGTTCATGAGCGGACTCAAAAAATAAAAATTACGAAGGAGTGACGCAACTATGGATAACATGGCTGTTGTGGGCAACATCCTACGAAGGAAGTATTTACACATTATTCTGCCTCTTTTCATTGGTTCGACGCTGGCCTATCTAGATCGGCTCAATATAGCCTATGCGGCCTTGACTATGAATAAGGCCTTGGGATTTTCTGCCGAGGTTTTCGGGATGGGAGCGGGTATTCTGTTTTTGGGCTATATTATATTCGAGGTTCCCGGTTCACTCATTGCGGAGAAATGGAGCCCGAGAAAGTGGATTGCCCGGATTATGATCACCTGGGGAATTGCGTGTTCTCTAATGGCATTCATACACACTGAAACACAATTCTACATCGTTCGTTTTCTGATTGGTGCAGCAGAAGCAAGTTTTTATCCGGTTTGTTACGCGGTTGTCATCCCTCGCTGGTTTAGCCCAAAGGAGAGACCCATGGCCATTTCCATTATGTTAACTTCTCTACTGGTTTCGAGCATTATCGGTTCACCTGTGGCAGGAGTGTTATTGGGCGCATCATGGTTGGGTTTTCAAGGCTGGCAGATGTTATTCCTCTTAGAGGGCATCATAGCGTTTGTTTTTGGCCTGATCGTCTCGTTCTGGCTAGCTGACTGGCCAAAGGAAGTACATTGGTTGACGCAGGAAGAAAAGACGGCTTTGGCTGAACAATTTGAACAAGAAATCGCTCTAAAGAATTCTGCACGGAAATATACGGTTTGGGAGGCATTGCACGATAAAGAAGTGCTTAGGCTCAGCCTAACCTATTTCCTGTGGATCACCGGTTTCTGGGGCTTTGGTTTCTGGATGCCCACCGTATTGAAGTCAGTGTCTGGCTGGTCTAATGCAAGTATAGGTTGGTTAATTGTTATTCCCATGGCCCTCGCGCTGATTGGTTTCGTGATTAATGGCAAGTCCTCCTCCCGAACAGGAGAAAAGAGGTGGCATGTGGCGGTTCCTATGTTCACCGGTGCCGTTGGCATGGGGTTGGCACCTTTCGTTACCAACCCTTTCGTCAGCTTTCTTCTTGTTTGTATCACCGCCATCGGTGTGTATGTAGGCATGGGCGTTTGGTGGACGTATCCGACATCATTCCTATCCGGTCCAGCGGCGGCTGGGGCGGTGGGCCTGATTAACTCGGTGGGGAACCTTGGCGGCTGGGTTGGTCCTTATTTGGTCGGTTTTGTTAAAACCCAAACAGGCTCCTTCACATGGGCGTATTTGGTTTTAGCTTTGTCACTGACAGCAGCGGGTCTCCTGATTTTGACGCTACGAAAAGAGCTGCCCACCAGCGATACTCGAATACCCTTGGGCCCCAAGACCCGAAAGCAAAGCGGAACTATACCCCACTGATCGTGACTAGGCAGCGGACGTCAGAAGTTCTGCGCAGATTTGGCAGATTAATGGGATGGAAGTCCAAGCGTAAACCGGATGCCACTTAGATAGGTCAAGTCACTGAATATTCGGAAGGCTGGTGTCGGTATGACCACCTGGGAAAATCATCGGTTAATCAGAATAATGGTTTTTGTCGTGTCACGTTTGATGCCCGTATGGATCCTCGTCTTCGCCGCGGTAGCCTTCCGATTTTCCTCTTTCTTCAGTGGGCTGGGATCTTATGTTGGACTGGGTCTTGGGAGTGTGATGTTCTTTACGGGAATTGCTTTAGATTTAACCCGGTTGGTGGCGTTGCTGAAGAAACCCTTGCCTGTCGTATTTGGGTCCATGGGTAAATGGATTTTTGCGTCAGCCTTAAGCGTAATCCTGGCCTCACTTTTCTTCGGATTGCACACACCAACTGCTGCCGGTATTGTTATGGCTGGCATCGTGCCAAGTGGAACTTCAGCCAACCTGAACTCCCTTATTGGGGGAGGTGATGTGGCGTACAGTATAACCATGTCTGCATTAGATACGGTCATAGGTCCTATCCTCACGCCACTTTTAGCCAAACTTTTTTTACGCACCTATGTGCATATCGCCTATTTCACGTTTGTGTGGAAGATGCTTCGACTGGTGTTTTTGCCGTTGGTATCTGGAGTACTTATACAGACTGTTTTGCCTAGGGTGAAAAAGCTCCTAATGCCTGTCACACCTATTATTTCAGCGCTGGCCTTGTATGGAGTTGTTCTGGGTATCGTGTCGGGGGCGTCGGACGTATTGGTCCACAGTGCAGGGGCGCTTCCACTCATCGGTTTTGCGGTCACTCTGCAGGTTGGTACACAGATGATGATTGGATATTTATATGGAAGAGCCCTTCGATTAGGGGAAAGTAGTTGCCGCTCCCTGGTTTTTGAAATAGGGATATCCAATTCAGCTCTTGCGGCCGTACTCTCCAATGAAGTCTATGGTTCGTTGGCGGCCGTGGCAGCAATTGCAAATATGGTGTGTAACTTGACAATGGGAGGCCTACTGGCGGCTCTCTTGAGAAGGGATAGTGATACCACAAGATGCAAAAACATTCTTGAGATAACCACATCAGCCGAAAGGAGCATTAAACGTTAGAAGATGATAGCCTTAGTGAAGACCACCCCTAACTATACAGAACTTAAGCAAATGCCTATTCCAGAACCAGGTAATGACCAGGTCGTTATACGGGTTGGGGCTACTGCCCTATGTGGTACGGATTTGCACATCTATAATTGGAGTATGTGGGCTCAAGAAGCATATACATTACCCCTCTTCGTGACACGAAGGGTGAACTGGTCGGTTCTCTTGAAAGATTCGAACTCAACTTGGAGAAGTAGCTAGGTGAAAGTTTGAAACAAAGAGGTAGTGGCTAGGGAGTAAAAAGCGTACAGCAAACAAACCATTCACATTTTGCGGATGGCGAAGTTCCAGAGCCTGCGCCTTTGTCAGAACCTTAGATTCATTGACAGGGCGGTGCTCCAGAAAGCCTTCGGGGGTATATGGCTCCTGCTTATGCAAGATATTCCAGATAGCGGTCAAGAGCATCTTGCAGACAGCGATGATAGCCTTTTTGTGACCCCGGCGGGTCTTGATTCTGTGATACTTCTCTTTGAATTCAGGGTGTTTCTTAGACTTGAGAAGTGCATTTGCAACCTGAACAAGAAGAGGTTTCAAATAACAGCCGGCACGAGATATACGGGTGGATTTTACTTTTCCTCCACTCTGATCATTGCGTGGACAGCATCCAGCCCAGGAAACAAGATTCTTAGATGACGGAAACACGGACATGTCCGGACCAATCTCAGAGAGAATGGCAATGGCAGTCATCGGATTGGAATTGAGCCCGGGAATGGTACGAAGTAAATCTAGAATGGCTGAAAAAGGTTGTACAAGTAAAAGTAAGGATGTTGAATACGAGAATCCAAAACTTGCCGGCAGATTCCATACAAACTTCGATACAGGAGAATTTCGCAAGCCAATCAGCCAACTCTCTAAGGCCCTTGGAAAAGGAAGAGAAGCGAGCTTGCTTATACTCAGTACGGCCATTTGTATCAGTAAGACCGATGCAGGCATAGATCCAGGTTTTGTGGACATCAAGTCCACAGCAGTTTCTACGAAAGATTTTGAACAAAAGAAGTACCTCCTGCAAAAATACTTGTAGGGATGGCAGGGACTGGTCATCCGGCGAAATCGAGTCAACTTCGGAAGAGATAAGTTTACGGGCTACTGTTTTGCGCCATTCATTGATGCCTTAACGGATGACCGACACCATATACTTGTACGGGGTTGCCGCTATACAGCCCCGCCACTCACCTCCTCGGGTTCTGTAGTATACCAGTGGCCTACAAAAGGAGGATAACACAAAAAGAGTGAAAGGATGATGGGTTTTTGTTTCATAACCCCATCGGTGCCTTTCGCAGAAAGGCGGATTTATACTTGTGTGAACTTTTGCTGGAATTGTATTCCAATAAAAGGAACTTAAGAGAGAAGAGATTTTTCCATCAAGATCATCTCCTTCAAGCTGAGATTTTCCCAACCAATGCTAGGTCAACCGCTACAGGTAGTGCCTATAGTCTCAGTCGGTTATCAAGCGGACTACTTCCTTTCGTTCTTCTTCCCGTCCTGAAAAGTGCAGGGGCTGGGCCTATGTTCGGCCTAGTGGCGTTCGCGGGGACTCATTAACATTCACCCCTTGCGCACAACTGCACACGAGTTATCTTTTTTCGCAGTGGTTTTGCGTATCATGAGAGAGGGGAGTAATGTTACCTGTGTTTCACAGGGGACTCCAGTGATGATATCCAAAAGGAGCTCAGCCCCCTTTGCTGCCATAGCTTCCATGGGCTGGGCAACGGTGGTAAGTGGGGGAGTGATCATGTCGGCCATAGGGACATCATCGTAGCCGATGACGGAGATATCTTCCGGTACACGAATATTGTTTTCTGTTAAGGCTTTTATTATGCCGAAGGCCAAGTGGTCGGAAGTGGCAAATACGGCGTTAACGTCTGCACGTAATAGCCGGCAGCCAAGATTGTACCCCATCTCAAAGATATTGGGCTGTTTTTCTGCTATGAGGATGTGCTCACTAGATATGGGCAATCCTGCTTTGTTCAAAGCGTTTTCGTAGCCTTGCAACCTTTGGTGCAGAGGATATTTTACCAGTGGTTCACTGGCAAAGGCTATTTTTTTATGACCTAAAGAAATTAGATGTTCTGTGGCAAGCCGACCCCCTTCTTCGTTACACAGCTGTACAGTTGGTATGTTGGGGTTGAGCGGCTGGTCATCCATTACCAACAGTGGAATACGAGTGTGTTCGATAAATTCATAAAGTTTTTCATCGGATGGAGAGTAGGCGACAATGATCCCTGCGACGTTGTGCTGGATAAAACTCTTGACATAGCGTTGTTCTACTTTCATGTCATAACCTGTAACAGCTAGAAAAGCAAGATAGCCGCGTTCGCGCAACGCTCGTTCCACGCCTTTGGTAATAGTGGAATAGTATATATTGGTGATATCGGGCACAAGGAAACCTATGGTTTCCGTCGCTCTTGTTTTGAGGTTTTTTGCGAGCATATTGGGTTGATAACCCAACGTGGCGATGGCCGCGTGCACTCTTGATGTTACTTCTTCGGAGATGTTGGCGGTTCCGTTGATTACATATGACACGGTAGGTTGGGTTACTCCTGCTAGTTTTGCCACGTCTTCCATCGTTGGGCGACGTACAGCTTTCGCCATGAATTTCACCTTGCCCCATAATTTCTCATAATTTCTGCGGTCGCACTTTTTCTAAGTCATATATTGACCACTATAGGCTGAGACTAAGCTATTTCATAATAACACACCGAAGCCAATAGCTGAACAGAAATTTTTCTCTTGCCATCCTGCGACAGTAAGGATTTCCCGCAGAACATTATCCCTGGTCCCGCCAGTAAGTTGGGGTTGAGAAAGTCCAAAAAAATCTGTCTGGGGTAGTTGACACTTTAGATTAAACAGGATAGAATTACACCAAGCTATTTATACGTATAAATGGAATGGTTAAGGCAATATGCCATCTGGCGCAGAGAAGCCTGGGCGCGGCTTGAGACTCTGGTATGTCTGATTGCCAGAAGATAGTAGAGGACGAGAATATGTTAATTGGGCTTGACGTAGGAACGTCTGGGGTAAAAGTTGTTGTGTTTGATGAGCGTGGTCATCTGTTGTCCAGAAGTTATCGGGCCTATTATTCTAGTCCACCTGCAGGGGATGGAAGGCGCGAACTGGACCCGAATAATATCTGGGATTGTACAAAAGATGCGCTGTTTCAGGCAGTATCCCGGCTTGAAAGGAAACCGGATAGTTGCTCTCTGTCGGTATCTTCATTCGGGGAGGCTTTTATCCCCGTTGATGACAGCGGAAATGCGCTGACAAAGGTCATGTTGTTAACCGATGGCCGAGGCACCGTGGAATTTGATCGTGCTCTTATGGGCCTTTCCGCCGAACGAATAGCGCAAACGTGTGGCTTGAAACCGCATCCATCCTATTCGGTGGCCAAATTGCTCTACCTCAAAGCAAACTATCCGGTAATCTACAACAAGGCAAAACATCTTCTTCTAATCGAAGATTATATTTACTTCAAGTTAGGAGGAATAGCTTATACGGATTACTCCTTGGCTGCTAGAACAATGCTTTTTGACGTGAATAGCAAGGAGTGGTGTCCAGAGTTTCTTGAATATTTCGGCATAGAAGCGCCAAAGTTGTCCCGGCCTGTTGCTTCTGGCACGGTCATTGGAGAAGTTTTCCCTGGGATTACCGCTAAATTAGGGTTGCCGGCAAAGACTATTATAGTTTCCGGGGGACATGACCAACCTTGCAGTGCCTTAGGGGCTGCAGTCAGTCGCAATACGGTAGTTTGTTCCATGGGTACGTCGGAATGTCTTACACCGATTCTAAGCACGCCACTCTCAACGGAAAAAGTTCTCGCTTACGGGTTTGCCAATGAGCCTTTCTTGTCCACAGATCTATATTGTACGCTTGCCTATAACACTACAGCGGGATCACTGATTAAGTGGTTTTACCGCGCCTTTGCCAAAGATTTGGCGGAAACCCCGGATTCATCGTATGACATTATTGAGCGTGAAGCTCCAGAAAGCCCTACCAATTTATTCGTACTTCCTTATCTCATGGCCACAGGAACTCCTCTTTTAGATAGCAAGGCAAGATTATCGATCATGGGAGTTGATGAAAAAACGACGAGGGGGGATATCTATAAGGCATGTTTGGAGGGGTTGTGTTTTGATCAGCGCCTAAATTTGGAACTGCTGGGTGACAACTGTGAATGTGACGCTATAGTCGCTGTCGGTGGGGGTAGCCACTCTCAATTATGGCTACAGACGAAGGCCGACGTGCTACAAAAACCTATCATCACTTTGGAATGCGACGAGGCTGGCGCCTTAGGCTGTGCAATCCTATCCGCAACTGCGCTTGGCTTATATCCTGACGTATTTACTGCAGCCAAAAGTATGGTCAGAATTAAAAAAATTACCTACCCTAACTTGAAGTTTCGAAATCAATACGAAGATATGTTTCGGGTATATAAGCATCTGCATCATGACTGCGAAAGGGTTAATAATTTTGTTGCCGGCAAATTGCTGGAAAGCAAAGGTTAGCGTTTATGCCAAGTATTTATAAAACAATAGATAAAAGAGGAGTAAGGGTATGTCAGTTATCAGGGACGTTTTTGAGCAAGGTAATGGAATACTGCAAATGGTTCCCACGTGGGTGCCGCGGCCTTTCAACAGGCCGGGGCGGCGTCTTAGGTTACATCCTGACGACTACTTTGCCATGGGCATGGAAAGGGGGGCTATCGTAGAGCGATGGTTTAGTTCTGTCATCCGGGTGGAAACAGCGGGAGCAAAAGCGGACGAGGGAATGAGCTATGTTAATGTAGATGATCAAGTAAACCAGAAGATGTTATTCAAAGACTTCGTTACCGAGTTGGGAGCGGACTTAATAGGTGACACATTGATGTCTCAGTACGGAACGTGGCCGATGTATTCGAAGTTTTATGATTACCAGATGCCTCTATTCTTTCACATTCATCATGGAGTTGCAGCTTGTGAGAAAATCGGTGTTAACCCTAAACATGAGCATTATTTTTTCCCAAAACAGTATAACCAGCATTTGGGGGAGCTCCCGCTTACGTATTTTGGTTTCGATCCTTCCGTCAGCAAAGAGGAAGTAAAAAGGCGATTGGCAAAGTTCACGCTTAACGACGGTAGAATTACCGAATTGTCCCGGGCTTTCCGCTTAGAGCTCGATACCGGATGGTATACCCCCGCCGGGGTTCTGCACGCACCCGGGTCGCTATGTACCTATGAGCCACAGTGGAACAGTGATGTAATGGCCATATGGGAAAATGTCGTCGGCGGGGAGATCTTCGGCTATGATTCGTTAAGCAGCTATCTTCCGGAAATGGATCGAGATAATTTGAACGCCATTATCTCAATAGCCGATTGGGACTTAAACACATGTGCAGATTACCGGAAAAAATTTTTTCACCGACCGCAAGCTGAACAGAGAGGAGAAGGCTTTGCCCAAGATTGGATCGTATATGGCAATGAATATGTCGGTGGAAAGGAGCTTACGGTTTATCCGGGATCTACCGTGATCGTCAAAGACTACGCAGCTTACGGATGTGTGGTAATTGAGGGATACGGTAAATTTGGAAACTATTCGTGTGAGACGCCGACGCTTATTCGGTATGGAGACTTGACGGCGGATGAGTTTTTTGTCAGCAAAACCGCGGCAACGGAGGGGGTTAGTATTGCAAATTGTTCAAAATACGAACCGCTGGTTCTATTGAAACATTTTGGGCCGGATTGCGGTATGATCGGAGGGAACAGTCGATAATTTTAGACGTCAGTCATGTCTGGAAAAAATAGGAATATGGGAGGATTTTTCTATGAAAAAAATATCCTTAAGCAGTTGGGCCATTCCGCTAGAACTGGGTGAGTTTGCGGCGGGCATCAGGAAAATCGGCTACGATGGTATTAGTCTTGGGGGGTTTAAGCCTTATGGTGCGCACCCGGATCTAGTTAATACACCCGAAAAAAAGGCGGCACTCAAGAAAACGTTTCAGGATAACCAGTTAGAGGTTGCCGATTTTGCCGTTGATTTGTGGAGCGTAGATTCTCTGCGTGACACCCAGAAGTGGTTGAATTTATATAAGGTTTTCTTAGAATTTGCGGACGAAATGGGGTTCCGCATAATCCGGGTGGATACCGGGACACAAGCGGTTCTTCCGGAGGGGATGAGTTATAACGAAGTTATCAAATTTTTCAAGCGAACATTTAAAGAAATGGCTCAGCAAGCAGCTGAAAAAAAGCTTTTTGTAGTTTGGGAATTTGAACCGGGCTTTATCATCAATGAACCTGACAATGTAGTGGATGTAGTCAAAGATGTGGCCGAGCCCAACTTCAAACTGCTTTTTGATACCTGCCACGCTCATAACTTGGCGAATGGCACCCGCCATATTGCTCCGAACAAAGTACTGAAGGGCGGAATTATGGAATTCATTGAGATGGCAGCGAATGAGATCGGGTTAGTACATCTGATAGATTCAGATGGTACCCTCAATAGTACCGGAACCAGCACCCACGTTCCGTTCGGGCAGGGGAATATCGATTTCGAGAAAGTGATTCCGGCTCTTTTGCAGGTTGGCAATTACCAGGGGGATTGGTGGGCCATTGATTTATGTGAATGGCCGAATGCTTGGGCAGTGGCCGAGGACGGCTATAAATTTGTCGATGCTTTAAATCGAAAATACTGTAAATAACTAACGACAGAGGGGGGTTACGGATGGGCAGACAAATGAAGGTACAAACTTTTTATGAGCCCGGAGTTATGAGATTGGAAGTACACGATATTCCCAAAATAGCGGATAACGAGGTCCTGGTTAAGGTTAAAGCGGTTGGGATCTGCGGTTCGGATATTTCTTATTACTACGGCCACAGCCCTTTGGGCACTCCTAATGGCAAGGGGCCATTGTGTCTCGGTCATGAGATTTCTGGCGTCGTTGTAGAGGTTGGCAAGATTCCGGCCGCTATGCAACTGTTTAAAGAGGACGACCGGGTGACCGTAAATCCGGTTCAGCAGTGTAACGCCTGTGATGCCTGTATGCGGGGGGAATTTAACTGCTGCCCGCATGCAGAAACGATCGGTGTCAACGTTAACGGGGGTTTTGCTGAATACGTCAAAGTGAGGTATACCCATGTCTATAAGATTCCGGAAAGTATCAGTTTCGAGCAGGGGGCAATTGCCGAGCCGCTGGCTTGTGCCACATATGGCATTAAAAGGCTGAACATTCAGCTGGGTCAAACGGTCGTTATCTTTGGGCCTGGGACGATCGGGCTAATGATGACACAATTAGCCAAAGTTTCCGGAGCCGGAAAGGTAATTCTTATAGGTAGACGCGACTATCCTTTGAGCGTTGGGGTCGAGCTAGGTGCCGACATCGTAATTAACACTAAAGACGAAAAATCACCCAACTATACGGCCGATCTGGTTCAGAAAATCAAAGACATCACGGACGGAGCATTGGCCCCAAGATCAATTGTTGCCACGAGTAATATGACTGCATTGCAAGATGCCTTACGGGTCACCGGTTCCGCGTCCACCGTTGTCTATTTTGGGTTGCCGGGGAATGAAGACGTTCTTAAAATACCTGTGCTAGAAGCCATATATTTGGACCGAACCATTAAATTTTCATGGCTGGCACCGCTGGTTTGGGACAATGTCTTTAAGGTGCTGGCAAATAAACGCGTCGACTTGGACAAAATTATTACGCACAAGTTTTCCCTAGAAGATACGGAAAATGGTATAAAATTTATGAAAGAAAGCCGTGACGACAAAATCAAGGGCGTGGTCGTACTGGACTAGTGGTGAAGACATGTTAATTACGATGAAGAATATACTGCAGGTAGCAGAAGCAAAGCAGTGTGCCCTCGGTGCGTTTAACACTCCTAATTTGGAATGTGTCATTGCGGTGTTATCAACGGCAGAAAAATTAAACCTGCCGGTCATAATACAATTCGCTGAGGTGCATGAGGACCTAATACCGCTAAAAATAATGGGACCAATTATGGTAGCCCTGGCCGAAAAGTCTACGGTTCCGGTTTGCGTTCACCTTGACCATGGAACAGCCTTGGCATACCTCAGTGAAGCACTGAAAATGGGCTTTACATCTGTGATGTACGACGGTTCAGGGCTGGAGTACCATGACAATGTAGCTAATACTTGTATGGCAGTTGAAATGGCCTCTCGCTGTGGTGCTTCTGTTGAAGCCGAAATTGGGGCAATTGGCAGGGAGGAAGGCTCAAGCTTAGGAGATAAAGCTGGGAACCATGTGGGTAACGTGACCGGTGAATCCTGTTATACCGACCCGGACCAGGCAAGGGATTTCGTTACTAGAACGAAAATAGACGCATTAGCCTGTTCTTTTGGAACAGTCCACGGAATCTACGTCACGAAACCAAGTTTAGACTTTCTCAGGTTATCGGAAATCCGAACTAAAGTCAACATTCCACTTGTTATGCATGGGGGTTCAGGTATCTGCGCTGACGATTATCGGGAATGCATCTCTAGAGGGATTCGGAAAATAAATTATTACACCTATATGTCCAGAAATGGTGGTAACTATGTTAAGGAAAAATGTGCTTCTAAGGGAAGCGAGGATGTCTATTTTCATGACGTGGTTAAATGGGGAATTGACGCGATGGCAAGGGACATTATGAGTGCCATGAAGGTATTTTCCGGGTTGCCCCATGGAGTTGACAATGTGACTAAGGAGTGAACAAAGCAGCCGAATCAGTGGTGTCCGGATAAAGGAGGCTGGGTCAAGGATGCACGGTATTTTTGGGTATTTGGGTGTCGGAGGTGAAACTGCAAAACGGTATAGGGGAATACTTTGTTAGTGAGAGACTGGAGCTTACAGGAACCATAACTCGATATTGGAGGGGATAGTATGAGTGCAGAGGCCAAACAACAGTATCAGGCCAGCTTAAACAGGGTGCTGGATGCCATCAAGCTCAAGGAACCGGACATGGTTCCCCTGATTCCGGTGGTTGAGGCTTTTCCCTATTATTATGCCGGGATTACCATTCAGGAGGGCATGTATGACTACCATAAAGCCGCCGCAGCTCTGGACAAATTCTATGCTGATTTTCACCCTGACCTGGGCTGGGATCCGGTCTTGATGTATCCGGGCAAAGTCATGGAACTCCTGGATATGAAATGGTTCCAGTGGCCAGGTCGGGGCATCGATGACCCCAACTCCATGTACCAGTACATTGAAAGGGAATACATGACTGAGGATGAGTATGATGAATTACTTCATGATCCAACCCACTTCATCCAATCAAAATGGCTTCCCCGTTCCTTCGGTGCACTGGACGGTTTGAAATACCTTGCCTTGCGTGATTCAATCTGGTTCGGTTTTTTTAACACTTTCCCGGCTTTCGGCAGGAAAGAGGTACAAGACTCCCTTCAGACCCTCTTTAAATTTGCCGAGGAAATGAACAAATGGTACGCTTTTCTGGGCGAATATGACCAAAGGATGGAGAATGAATTCGGAGTTCCTCTCGCTTATGGTGCCTGGGGATATGCCCCGTTTGATTGGCTGGGCGATACTTTAAGGGGTACCGTACCTATTTTACGGGATATTCGGGAACGGCCGGATAAGTTATTAGCTGCGGTGGAAATGTTTACCCCGATCGCGATAGAGGCTTCAATTAACGGGGCTAAAGCAACTGGAAGGCCATTTGTCTGGGTCTGGCTGCACAAAGGTGTGGACCAGTTGATGTCTAAAGAACAATTTGGCAAATTTTATTGGCCCAGCCTCCGGCGCTATATTGAGAAGCTGGTGGACGCCGGGCTCACTCCTTTCATCTACGTTGAGGGGAGCTATCGCAAGCGTCTGGATTTCTTGCGGGAGGTACCCAGGGGTAAGGTCGTTTACGACTTTGAAGACATGGACATGTTTGAGGCCAAGAAAGTATTGGGCGATGTGGCCTGCATTGCCGGTAATGTGCCTAATACCTTACTCTCCTATGGTACTCCCGAGGAAGTAGAGGAGTATTGCAAGAAGCTCATCGATGTCTGTGCCCCGGGCGGTGGGTTCATGATGGATACGGCTGCTATGGTGGATGATGCTAAGCCGGAAAATATGCAGGCGATGTTCAAAGTTACCCGAGAATATGGGGTTTACAGAAAATAGGTGATATGGGGTTTCCGGGAAATAGATAATAGATAATATAGGGTTTCCGGGAGACAGGGAATATTGGGTTCGGCAGAAAATGAAGTAGGCCCTGTAAAAAATTTGATTAGGAGAGACCAAAATGATGCTTGACGATATTAAAGATGCCCTGATTGAAGGGAACAAGGAGAAAGTCAAAACTTGTGTCCGGCAGGCTCTGGACGCCGGGCTGGCGCCGTCGGCTATCATCAACGATGGGCTCATCAGCGGCATGCAGGTGATCGGGGCCAGATTCAGGAATGAGGAGATTTTCATGCCCGAGGTGCTGGTTGCGGCCAGCGCCATGCAGGCCGGCATGGATCTTGTCAAGCCCCTGCTTATCGGCGACGTCGAGGTTGCCTCAAGGGGTACGGTGCTGATGGGCACGGTTAAAGGTGACCTGCATGATATAGGCAAGAACTTGGTTATTATCATGCTGCAAGGCAGTGGTTTCAACGTTATCGACTTGGGGGTCGATGCATCTGCCGAGAAGTTTGTCGAAGCGGTAAAACAGCACCGGCCTCAAGTGGTGGGACTGTCGGCTCTCTTGACCACTACCATGGCGCAAATGAAGAGAACTGTGGAAGCCTTAAAGCAGTCCGGAGTTAAGGTCATGATTGGAGGTGCGCCGATTACCCGGAAGTTTGCCGCTGATATCGGGGCCGATGGATATGCCCTGGATGCCGTCACTGCGGTCGATCTGACGAGAGAACTGCTCGGTCTAAGCTAAGGAGACGGCCCTGTCAAGACTGCGCGACCCAAAAACAATTTGTACGGTATTGGGGTGAGTAAAGGCACCTATTTCGGAAAGGGGGCCTTCACTCACCTTCGTGCAGCATGGGGTTTTATTTTGGACCAGCCCGTTTTCGATGAATTGAGTGCCTTTTGGGATTAACAAGTATCGCTGCGCGGGGGTAAAACCGTAGAAAATTAGAAGCAGGCGAAAGGAGAAGTATCGAAATGAAAAAGTATGATTTTTTCATCGACGGGGGATTTGTCTCAAGGGCGACCACAAAGACGATAGCTGTCGTCAATCCAGCGACGGAAGAAGTCATTTCCGAGGTACCGGCCGGGACGGCGGAGGATGTGAAAGAGGCGGTGACCGCCGCCGAGAAAGCCCAGAAATCCTGGGCTAAGCTTGCTGCCGTGGAGCGAGCCGGGTATTTGCACAAGATCGCAGGCGGACTGCGCGAAAACGCCGAGAATTTGGCGAGGACCATTGCCGAAGAGCAAGGGAAGATTTTGCCCTTATCACGGGTGGAAGTGAATTTCTCTGCGGATTATTTGGACTACATGGCGGAATTCGCCCGGCGCTATGAAGGGGAGATCATTCAGAGCGATCGTCCGAATGAGAACATCCTCCTCTACAAGATGCCCATTGGTGTCATCGCGGGAATCTTGCCCTGGAATTTCCCCTTTTTCTTGATTGTGCGGAAAATGGCTCCGGCCTTAGTCACAGGGAATACGATTGTGGTTAAGCCCAGTTCGGAAACCCCGAATAACGCTTTTGAATTTGCCAAGATCGTGGCGGCATCTGCTTTGCCCAAAGGAGTGTTCAACCTGGTATCCGGTTCAGGCGGAGTCGTGGGCGAGGCCTTGGCCGCTCACCCGAAAGTGGGTATGGTCAGCCTCACCGGCAGTGTGGAGGCCGGTATCCAAGCGATGAAGGCGGCCGCCCGCAACGTGACCAAGGTATCCTTGGAACTAGGGGGCAAAGCCCCGGCCATTGTCATGGCGGATGCGGATTTGGATTTGGCAGCGAAAGCTATACGCGATTCGAGAGTTATCAACACCGGTCAAGTGTGCAACTGCGCCGAGAGGGTATACGTCCAGGAGTCTGTCGCCGAGAGGTTTATTGAGAAAGTCACTCAGGAGATGAAGAACACCAAATATGGCGAGCCTCTGACAGAACCTGATTTGGATATGGGCCCCTTGGTCAGTAAACAGCAGCTGGAGAATGTCCAGGCTGCGGTGCAACAGGCGCTTGAAGACGGAGCCCAACTCGTCCTGGGTGGTAAGGGTTCTGAACGGGAAAAGGGATATTATTATGAGCCAACGGTGCTCACCCATTGCAAACAAGACTCGGCCATTATGAGACGCGAGATCTTCGGGCCGGTTCTGCCGATAACGACCTTCAAGGATCTGGACGAAGCGATTGAGATGGCCAATGATTGTGATTACGGCCTAACTTCATCCATCTATACGCAGAATATTGATGTAGCCATGCGAGCCTGTAATGAAATCAAATTCGGCGAGACTTATATCAACAGGGAAAACTTTGAAGCCATGCAGGGCTTTCATGCTGGCTGGCGCAAGTCAGGCATCGGTGGAGCTGACGGTAAGCATGGTTTAGAGGAGTATCTCCAGACCCATGTGGTTTATCTGCAATACAATCAGCACACAAAATAAAGAGTGATTCGCGGGCCTAATACGTTAAGCGGAGGTGTTGTCTTGCCGTTCCGGTCCTTACGCCGGGACGAGGACAAGGTTCGAGGATACTCTGGGTGCTCAATGTGTGTTCAACCTCTTGAACCAACCAAGCCAGAGTTGGGTCATCTGACGCGTCGTGAGGTGGTCAGAAAAAGGCCTGAGGGCGATAGTCCACTTACCGCCAAATGTCGTGCGCCGTCACACCAAACTGTCAAAGCCCGTCTCATCTATTCGTCATGGATAGGGTGAGCTCGTTGGTGTTAGACAGACGGGCGAGTGTTCGTAAAAGTGGTACAGCCACAGGGCCCAGTCTGACAGGAGGTGGCCAGTAATTAGACGACTCCCTAGCGCTATTTCCCAATTTTTGTGGTTGGACCGCTTCCTCGAAGTCTGCCTCCTATACAATGTAAAGAGGTGCCAAAACCCCGTTCTCAGCGACGGGGTTTTCTTCATGCAACGTTCGTTCACTGAACACTCGAGCCCGCCGGTCATACCCAGGCGTGTTCCATCTGTCCCCACCATCCTAGAGGGCGTCCTCCTGCTTGTAGTCAACTGAGCGGAAAGCCCGGTCGTTCCATGGCATGATAGGGCTATTGAGTTCACCAAGCAGGGAATAGCCGCAACTCATCTTATTTTCACCTTGTATCGAGACACTCCGGTACTTGTTGGGTATTTTGCACTTGCAAACATATATACACTAGCGGGCAACAAGATTTTGTTTAGCTCCTGCCCCAAAGGCGGGTGACACCTGTGGCGACGTTGTTGTTGCTTTGGCCGCTATTGCCGGCCGGATCGTGTATCTAAAACGCAGGGCTGCATGTCACCTTACGGATTGACAACGGAATAGGACTATGCTAAACTGTCCCTGTAATCGATTACATCTACGAATGGAATTATAGACGATGGTAAAAATGAGCGATGTCGCCAAACGCGCAAATGTCTCTACGGCGACTGTGTCCAGGGTTTTGAGCAAAGAAGGGTATGTCTCGGAGGAAACGCGTAACAAGGTATTGGAGGCCATTGATATTCTGGGCTACACGCCAAACCGGCTGGCTAGCAACTTTCGCAAAAGCAGCTCCCATACGGTTCTGGCGATTATTCCCGATATCACCAATCCCTTTTTCTCGGAGGTTGTGAAAGGTTTGGAAAAGGTTGCTGCCGAACGAGGATATCACGTTCTATTAGGGGATACCGGCAATTCTTTGCACGTTGAACGGGACCTCATGGAACTGGTGCGGGAGCAGGTGGCGGACGGGGTAATTTTAGCGACGGCCCGGGTTACGAACGAGGAAATTGAAAAACTCGGCAGGGGGCTGCCCATTGTTGTAGCTTGCGAATATTTTGACGGGATTTCCATACCCACGGTATCCATTGACAACGTCGTGGCGGCAAGGGAGGCGACCCAATATTTGATTGATTGCGGTCATCGCAGAATTGCCTTTATTTCCGGACGCTTCAACATCGTTTTGAATCGTGATCGGATACGCGGATACCGTCAGGCCCTCGAATACAATGGACTTCATGTGCACGAGGGTTTGATCCAAGAGGGCGACTGGACCATGGAATCGGGGATGAATGCCATGTCCCGCATTTTGGCTATGGATCAATTACCGACCGCAGTATTCGCGGCCAGCGACGAGATGGCGGTGGGGGCACTGAAGAGTTTGAAAGCCAAGGGATTAAGAGTGCCGGACGATATGTCGGTTATGGGCTTTGACGACATTTCCCTCAGTGAGATGGTGGAGCCGGAATTAAGCACAGTGCAGCAGCCGAAGCGTGAGCTGGGAGAATTGGCAATTCGCATGCTTCTCAACATTATTGAGGGCAAGAAGTTGGAACGGACGCAGGTGATCTTATCGCACAGGCTGGTTATCAGAGGCTCAACAGCCCCGCCAAGGTCTGCTCATGAGGGCGGCAGGTAGAGTTTTGCCCCTTATCTGCGGCGCCGGGGCTGTGTTGGCCGACCGGGAAAATAGAGAGGAATAAGGGGGCAGGAGAATGGAGTCGCTCAAGGTTGGCGTGATTGGTACGGGGTTCATCGGCCCGGTACATGTGGAGGCAATTCGCCGCTTAGGCCATGTGGAGGTCACGGCGATTGCGGGAGTGGATCAGGCGTCTGCAGACAGGGCGGCCGGAGAACTTGGAATCCCGAAGGCTTACGCAGACTATAGGGAGCTCTTGGAGGACACTGAGATCGTGGCGGTTCACAATTGCACGCCTAACCATTTACATTACAAGGTGAACCGAGACAGTATCCTTGCAGGCAAACATTTGCTTTCCGAAAAACCATTGGCCTTGTCGAGCTCAGAGACTTCAGAACTCCTACACTTGGCGGAAACGCGGGGGATTGTCCATGGAGTCAACTTTAATTACAGGCAGTATCCCCTGGTCCAACATCTGCGCTCTCTCATTAGGAGTGGAGAATTGGGTGCGGTACGATTAATTCGCGGAAATTACCTTCAAGACTGGTTGTCGGAGGATACGGATTACAACTGGCGGATTGAGCCACAGTTTGGCGGTCCGTTGCGGGCGGCGGCAGATATCGGATCTCATTGGCTGGACCTGGTACAGCACATCACGGGTCAGAGGATCACGGAGGTGTTTGCCGATCTCGCTACGGTTTTGCCCGTGCGCAAGCGTCCGATAGACGAGAGGCTCACTTTTTCTCAGGCGCAAGGTACGGGTGGGACTGAAAACGGCAAGGACAATTTTGAACGGGTCAAGGTAGAAACAGAAGATTATGCGACACTATTGTTGCACTTCAACGGCGGAGCGGTGGGAACCGTGACGGTGTCCCAGGTGACACCAGGACGGAAAAATCATCTTGTTTGTGAAATCGATTGTAGCAATTCGTCTGTTTACTGGTCCCAGGAGGAATCGGAGAAAGTTTGGATTGGACACAGAAATAGGGCCAACGAGCTGCTGATGGCGGACCCGCTTTTGCTGGGCAAAGATGTAATGGATTACATCCATTATCCTGGCGGGCATAACCAAGGATGGCCTGATGCATTGACGAATATGATGAGGCAATTTTACCGCGAAGTCATTCAACGGGAACAAAAAGGAAACCGCACGGCAGAGAGTTCGCGATCATCCGGCGAGCCGGGACAGTTCGCCACTTTTGCGGATGGACACCGGTTACAATGCGTTCTGGAGGCTGTCTTGGATAGCCACAGGACCCGGAGGTGGGCAAAGGTTTCTTATCTGAGCTGATGATGTTGGGAAAGGAAGTGAGAAAACCTATGCAATTAGGGGTGTTGACGGTACTGTTCCAGGACAAGCCTCTGGAGGAAATGTTGGATATCGTGCAAGAGTTCGGCTTGGATGCCATCGAACTGGGAACAGGAAACTATCCGGGCAATGCGCATTGCAACCCCGACGAATTGCTGTCCGATGCGCCTATGCTGCGCAGAATGCAGGACGCCATTGCAGCCCACGGGTTGGTGGTTAGTGCTTTGAGTTGTCAGGGTAACCCGCTGCACCCCAGACTAGATGTGGCGCGGCAGGCACACGATGTCTGGCGGAAGACCGTTTTATTAGCGGAACGTACAGGAATTCGTTGTATTAATGTCTTTTCCGGCTGCCCTGGGGACTCAGACACGGCTTCAGCGCCCAACTGGGTGACCTGTGCCTGGCCACCCGACTATGAGAGGGTTCTGCAGTGGCAATGGCAGAAGAAGCTCATTCCTTATTGGCAAGACGAGGCCCGATTTGCCGAAAACCACGGGGTTCAGCAGATTGCTTTTGAAATGCATCCTGGATTCATGGTGTACAATCCCGAAACGCTCATGCGCCTGCGCGAAGCGGTAGGTTCACAGATTGGGGCCAATTTTGATCCCAGCCATCTGATCTGGCAAGGGATCGAACCTGTGGCCGCTATCCGTTACCTGGGAGAGAGGGGTGCGCTCTTTCATTTCCATGCCAAGGACGTCGCTTTGGCTGAGCACAACATTCACATTCAGGGTGTATTGGATACAAAATCATATGCCAAAATTCCGGAGCGTTCTTGGACTTTTCGCACCGTCGGTTACGGGCAAACCGAGATGAAGTGGAAGAACATGATCAGTGCGCTCAGATTGGTGGGCTATGACGGTGTCTTAAGCATTGAGCATGAGGATGCAATGATGTCGCCCCTGGAGGGATTCAGAAGGTCCGTCGAGTTGCTCAAACGCTGTGTCGTGCGCGAACCAGCCGGCTCTGCTTGGTGGGTAGGGAATTGATCAGAAGGGGGTGATTCGTCAACCGGCAGAGTCTCGGGATGGGGAATCCCGGCACTTTAGATGGTGGTATAGGGTATGGTGGGTGTACTGAAAGTAGAGGGAGGAACATTACATGTTGAAAAAAGGTCTGGCAACCACAATCGTATTGAGTCTGGTGGCGGTCTTTCTGTTAGCGGCGGGATGTGGAACACCGACCGGCAAGAGCACATCGAGTTCCGGCAGCGGTTCAGGCAAGTCTTTTGTCATAGGCGTGGCTAACGGATACATCGGAAATGACTGGCGCACACAAATGATCGCAGATGTGCAACAGGTCGCCAAGACGTATGAGGAAAAGGGAGTTATCTCCAAGCTCATTGTTGAAAACGCGAACAACGATGTAACACAGCAAATCTCGCAGATTCAGAATATGATCAACTCCGGTGTCAATGCGATCATGATCGACCCGGTGTCGGCAACCGCACTCGTTCCGGCCATACAAAAGGCGCAGAAAGCCGGTATCCTGGTAATTCCGTTTGATGGTGTCGTTAATAATCCGAAAGTAACAAACATTACAACCGATCAATACAGTTGGGCCAAAGGAGGGGCACAATGGCTGGCGGATCAGTTGCATGGGAAAGGAAATATCATCCTAATGGATGGCCTGGCGGGAGTGCCGGCCGAAAATATCCGGGCGCAAGCAGAGCAGGATGTTTTCTCCAAATATCCGGGTATCCATGTTTTGCAGAAAGTGTTCGGGGGCTGGGCAGAGGCAACAGCCGAACAAAAGATGACCAGTCTGATTGCGACTTATCCCAATATCGACGGAATCTACACCCAGGACGGTATGGGAATGGGAATCGTCCAAGCTTACATCGCAGCGCATAAAAAGCCGCCGTTGATGACCGGAGATGTCACAGTGGGCTTCTTCAAGTACTGGACGGAGCATCAGAGTTCTGGGTTCCACAGCTATGTTGAGTCCAATCCGCCGGGAATCGGAGCGACGGCGCTTGAGTTCACGGTGAACATGTTGCAGGGCAAAAAGCTTAAGAGCTCGTCTATTCAGGCAAATCCGGTGGACACGTCACAAACGAATACGGTCCTTGTGAAGTCTCCGCTGACAGTGACGGACACCAATCTGCAACAGGTTTGGAACTCGACAATGAAGGGCAAACCGAGTTCATACAGTTTGGATGCGTGGCTTACCCCTTCCCAAGTGGACGCGTACTTCCAGTGAACTCGTTCAACTGAAGTTGAACAAAATGACTTGACAAAGCAAGGAGGGGACCGGGGGTGCTGACGATAGAAGGGCTTCGCAAAGAATACGGCGCGGTTGTCGCCTTGCAAGGTGCATCTCTGACTCTTGTGCCCGGCACCATACATGCCTTGCTGGGAGCGAATGGGTCCGGGAAGAGTACGCTGGTAAAAATGTTAGGTGGTGTTGTTCGTCCCACAAAAGGGACGATTTGGGTCGATGAGCAAAGGCTCGAGGTTGGCAGTCCGGCGCACGCGATTCATAAGGGCATTGCCGTTTCTTACCAGGAGACGAGTCTGGTGCCCAGCATGTCGGTGGCAGATAACGTGCTGCTCGGGATCGAGCCTACAGGAAAAGCCGGGTACGTGGCGCAACGGTCCCTTAGAGAACGGGCAGCGGAGATCCTCGACCAGTTGGGGTTAAATATTCCGCCGGACGTTCCTGTCGGTGAGTTACCCACGAATATCCAGCATCTTCTGGAGATCGGGAAGGCACTTGTCAAAAGGCCCAAGTACATGGTTTTGGACGAAGCAACCGCAGCTTTGCGCCGCGAAGAGGTAAAAAGGCTCTTTAGTATCGTCTGCAGCCTTCGGGATGAAGGGGTGGCCATTCTCTTTGTCTCCCACCGCTTTGACGAAGTTTATGCAATTTGCGACCGGGCCACGGTTCTGCGCAACGGAGCCGTGGTCGGCACCCGGTCTCTAAGTAATACATCGCGAGAAGAACTAATTCAGGACATGATCGGCCGAAGGATCTCGTTGGAACCGGTGCAGCAAAAAACCGGGACCTCATTTAAAAAGCAGGCAGTCTGTTTGAAAGCGAGGTCTCTGACGAACGCGGAACTTCGGGGCGTGGATTTGGAAGTTAGCGCAGGAGAAATTGTGGGAATTGGGGGGCTTCAGGGACAAGGTCAGACCGCACTCCTTCGTGCGCTCATTGGCGCAACCACCGTTCGCGGCGATCTGGAAACGGATGGCCATCAGGGACTGTTTCGCAATCCGTCACATGCGGCTGGGAATGGAGTTCGTTTCATTTCCGGAGATCGTGGGCGTGAGGGGGTATTTGGACAACGCTCCATATACGAGAACATAGTGATTGGGCGTATCGCAACTTTTCCACTGTGGAAAAGGGCATCCCAACGGGGAGAGAACCAGGCTGCCCGGGCGTTGGTCGAGCAACTGAAGATTGTTCACCACTCCCTCTTTCAGGAAGTGAGGGGTTTGAGCGGAGGAAACCAACAAAAGGTGCTATTCGCCCGGACGCTGGCTTCAAAACCGAACGTTGTCATCCTGGATGATCCGACCAAGGGCGTGGATGTGTCAACCAGAATGGAGATTCATCGCCTGCTGCGCAACCTGGCCGGCGAAGGAGTGGGTCTGCTGATTGCATCCAGCGATGACGAAGAACTGGCCGAGGTTTGCGACCGTGTGCTCATTATGTACGAGGGACAGATCGTCAGGGAACTTACAGGTGACCTGCAGCCCTCCCATATTACAAAAGCGTCGATTGAAGGGGCTCAATCGGAAAAGGGGAAAGGGGCTGAGACACGTGCGGACTCCCTTTAATTTGAATCAGAGAGCTACGCGAATATTCCGTTCCCCAGCGATGATTGGATGGGTGTTATTCCTAATCGGCCTAGTTGCCAACGCGATCGTTCAACCTACCCTATTCAAACTATCCGTCATCAACTCCAACCTAGGGCTGGCGGCTCCGCTGATAATGGTAGCCATTGGGCAGACTGCCGTTGTGCTGGCGGGCGGGATTGACTTGTCTGTAGGGTCCATTGTGACGCTGACAAATGTTCTGGTTGTAAGCTTGTACAGTTTTCATCACACCGGCTTTTGGCTGGCGGCGATTTTTGGGGTCGCGGCGGGGATGGCGGTCGGGGTTGTTAACGGATTCATCATCAGTGTTGTGCGAATTCCGGCCTTGCTGGTTACATTTGCCATGATGTCAATCGTCAACGGTGTGGCACTCGCCATTCTTCCTCAGCCCGGCGGACAGATTCCGGCGGATATTTATCAGATTTATGGCAGTACAGTAGGAGGGCTGCCCTTCCCGTTCCTCCTCATTGTTTTTGGGGTTTTGTTATGGATGATTTTCCGCTATCGCAAGATTGGCCGTTATTTAATCGCGGTTGGCGGAGCGGATTGGTCCAGTCGGGCCAACGGTATCCCGGTCACAAAAGTGAGGTTTCAATCCTACATCCTGTCAGCCACGTTTGCCAGCTTAGCCGGACTGTTTCTCACCTCGGAGGTGAGTTCCGGGGATCCGCTCATTGGCGCGTCTTATGCGCTTAATTCTCTGGCGGCGGTGGTTCTGGGCGGCACGGCGCTTGCGGGCGGCCGGGGCTCAGTCAGCGGCTCGGCGGGGGGTGCGCTGTTTCTGATTCTCGTGCAAAATATCGTGTACTTCGCCAACGTACCTTCATATTATCAGACGTTGGTTTCCGGTCTCATTGTGGTTATTGGTCTGGCAACAACCGGAGTCTTATATGTGCGGTCGGGTAAATTGCATCTGACCAACGGG
The DNA here is from genome assembly GCA_001029295.1 of Peptococcaceae bacterium CEB3. Classification (GTDB taxonomy): domain Bacteria; phylum Bacillota; class Desulfitobacteriia; order Desulfitobacteriales; family Desulfitobacteriaceae; genus Acididesulfobacillus. The sequence continues at coordinate 88,875 of LDXJ01000059.1, forward strand.
AGGTGATGGCATGACATTCACAGAACGAGCGAAGCAATGGCTGGAACAGAGCTCTCGAAACTCTTTGGGGATCGCGGTAGGGGTTGCCGTACTTTTGACGGCGGTTGGAGGTGCTTTCAATAGAGGTTTTGTGTCACCGTCAAACCTGCTTAACCTGCTGGCGATCTCTTCCTTGCTCGGCCTTGCCGCCGCGGGGCAGACCCTGGTCGTCCTAAGCGGGGGAGAAGGCATTGATTTGTCGATAGGAGCAGTCATTTCTCTGTCAGCGGTTCTTACCTCGCAAATTTCTAACGGACAAAACGGTCTCCTGTTCCCAGCTGTTGTCGTGACACTCGTCGTGGGTGCATTGCTGGGTCTGGTGAACGGACTTGGAATTTACTTGGCACAGGTCCCACCTCTCATTATGACACTGGGGATGTCGAGTGTTATAGAAGGCATTGTTCTGGTTTACACACAGGGGCAACCCAAAGGACAGGCGCCGCCGTTCCTGGCAACATTGGGGACCGGACAGGTTTTGGGGATTCCCTGGTTGATCATAGTGTGGGCTGTGTTCACACTTATTATTTGGTACGTACTCAAGCACATGGTGTATGGACGGCTCTTGTTTCTGGTGGGGGACAACCGCAGTGCGGGGAGAATGAGCGGGGTGCCGATTGCCAAACTGGTTGTGGGGACTTATGCGCTGAGCGGATTTTTCAGCGCCTGCACAGGCATTTTGTTTCTTGGATACACGAATACGACCTATCTGAACATTGGAGACGTATATATCCTGCCATCTGTCGCGGCCGTGGTTGTTGGTGGGACTGCGCTTTCCGGCGGACGTGGCGGATACATTGGCACGGTTGTTGGGGCTATTCTCTTAACGGTGCTTGATAGCCTCCTAACCACCATGCATATGGGTGAGGCAACTCGGGGGATCATCAACGGTGTGGTCTTGTTGGTTCTGTTATCCATCTACACGCGTCAGCCAAAGGATGCCTGAGAACTGGCGGCTATGATTCATTCATCCAATCGTTCTCCTATTAAAATTAGCACTAACCGCTAGCTAGGATCTAGATACAGGCAAGGGTTAAAGCATCCGAGTGAACTCGCTCAACTAAAGTTGAACATCACGAATCAATACTACCCGGATAAAGCCCGGCTCGAGAAGACGCGGTATTTTTGAGCATCGGAGGTGAAAGTGCAAAGCGGTATAGGGGAATACTTTGTTGGTAAGAGACTGGAGCTTACAAGAAACCACAACTCGATATTGGAGGGGATAGTATGAGTGCAGAGGCCAAACAACAGTATCAAGCCAGCTTAAACAGGGTGCTGGATGCCATCAAACTCAAGGAACCGGACATGGTTCCCCTGATTCCGGTGGTAGAGGCTTTTCCCTATTATTATGCCGGGGTTACCATTCAGGAGAGCATGTATGATTACCAGAAGGCCGCCGCTGCTCTGGACAAGTTCTATGCCGATTTTCACCCTGACCTGGGTTGGGATCCGGTCTTGATGTATCCGGGCAAAGTCATGGAACTGCTGGACATGAAATGGTTCCAGTGGCCGGGTCGGGGTATCGACGACCCCAACTCCATGTACCAGTATATTGAGAGAGAGTACATGACTGAGGATGAGTACGATGAATTACTGCAGGATCCCACCCATTTCATCCAATCAAAATGGCTTCCCCGTTCCTTCGGTGCACTGGACGGTTTGAAATACCTTGCCTTGCGTGATTCAATCTGGTTCGGTTTTTTTAACACTTTCCCAGTTTTCGGCAGGAAAGAGGTACAAGACTCCCTTCAGACCCTCTTTAAATTTGCCGAGGAAATGAACAAATGGTACGCTTTTCTGGGTGAATATGACCAAAAGATGGAGAATGAGTTCGGAATCCCTCTCGCTTATGGCGCCTGGGGATATGCCCCGTTTGATTGGTTAGGCGATACTCTTAGAGGCACAGTGCCTATTTTGAAGGACATCCGGGAACGGCCGGAGAAGTTGCTGGCAGCAGTGGAGATGTTTACCCCCATCGCAATAGAGGCTTCCATTAACGGGGCTAAAGCAAGCGGAAGGCCTTTTGTCTGGGTCTGGCTGCACAAAGGGGTGGACCAGTTGATGTCTAAAGAGCAGTTTGGCAAATTTTATTGGCCCAGCCTCCGGCATTATATTGAGAAGCTGGTGGATGCCGGGCTAACTCCTTTCATCTACGTTGAGGGGAGCTACCGTAAGCGCCTAGATTTCTTGCGAGAGGTACCTAGGGGTAAGGTCGTTTACGATTTTGAAGACATTGACATGTTTGAGGCCAAGAAAGCATTGGGCGATGTGGCCTGCATTGCCGGCAATGTGCCAAATGCCTTGCTGTCCTATGGTACCCCCAAGGAAGTTGAGGAGTATTGCAAGAAGCTCATCGATGTCTGTGCCCCAGGGGGTGGTTTCATGATGGATACGGCCGCCATGGTGGATGACGCCAAGCCCGAGAATATGCAGGCTATGTTCAGAGTTACCCGCGAACACGGGGTTTACAGAAAATAGGGGATTGGGGGTAGGGGGTTTACACGAAGATTATGAAAGAAGATTATAAAGAAACGATCATGAACCCCGTCCACAAAATGGAATAAAAATATCACTGAGGCGCCCGAAACATTGTTATAAGAAAATCAAAGAGAGGATCATAAAATAGGTAAAATAGAATGAGATAATCCGCTTAAAAATTTTTGATTAGGAGAGACCAAAATGATTCTTGATGATATTAAAGATGCCTTGATTGAAGGAAACAAGAGGAACGTCGTAAATTGCGTCCAGCAGGCTCAGGACGATGGGCTGGCGCCATCTGCAATCATCAACGAGGGACTCATTAGCGGCATGCAGGTGATCGGGGCCAAATTCAGGAATGAGGAAATTTTCATGCCTGAGGTGCTGGTAGCGGCCAGTGCTATGCAAGCCGGAATGGACCTTGTCAAGCCCCTGCTTATCGGCGACGGTGAGATCACCTCAAGGGGCACAGTGGTGATGGGCACGGTTAAAGGCGACCTGCATGATATAGGCAAGAACTTGGTCATTATCATGCTGCAGGGCAGCGGTTTCAATGTCATCGACTTGGGGGTTGACGCACCCGCTGAGAAGTTTGTGGAAGCGGTAAAACAGCACCAACCTCAAGTGGTGGGACTGTCGGCCCTGTTGACCACTACCATGGCGCAAATGAAGAGAACTGTGGAAGCCTTAAAGCAGTCCGGAGTTAAAGTCATGATTGGTGGCGCGCCGATTACCCAGAAGTTCGCCGACGACATCGGGGCCGATGGTTATGCTCCCGACGCCGTTACCGCGGTTGATCTGACGAGAGAGCTGCTCGGTCTAAGTTAAGAAGGTGCTCTGTATTGACCATGCGGCCCAAAAACGATTTTACGCTATTAGGGCACTGCTTTCGGAGGAGGAGCCTGTTAGTAAGGATCTTTTGCGAAGCACAAGAAGTCGAACTACGCGAGTAGCTCAGAAGGATAAAATCGGAACGAAACCAAAGACGAGCAGAAGGAAGGGCAGAGGCATTGAAGCTAACGGCGCAAAAGGCCTACCTTCGAATAAGCTGAGAAGACAAATAACAGGTTTGCCGGAAGAAGAAATCCGTCAATTTGTCGCATCCTAGTAATGGCGGGAACAGGGGGGCAGAATTCTGCACCCCTGGGGTGGTAAATTTACCAGAGGAAAGATGTGGCAAGCGGGAAGTGTCTTCGCAACAAGCAAAAGCAGACGGGGATTGAGAAGGCATTGGAGCGGGAACACCGGTTGCTTCCTACTGCTCAGGCTCTGGGGATTGATGTTTCTACCCTTTTGCGAAAATGCAAAAAACTAGGTATTAAAAGGGCCGACATACTTGCAAAACCACCACTGTCCGGCGGAAACGCCTAGGCAAAATTGCCTATATTGAGATTACGTTTTGTTCCTCATGAGGAACAAAACCGGAAAACCACCAAAGATTAGGCTAAAAAATCCTTTTCAGATTATTGTTTATTATGGCGCAATTCTTGCCTGCATTGTAAGCCAAGAAGCAGGAAGGGGGTGCCATATTTTATTGCCGGGAAAAGGGAAAAGACCGAAAGATGTTGACGTAATGTTTTAAGAATGGCGTTGTATTAATGTTTTGCCCATGGGGTTTCATGGAGTTAGCGGTGAGAGGGGAGATAAGAGACATGGAACCGAGAAACATTAAGAACGTTTTAGAACGGGCGGTCGACCGTAACCCTGACAAAGTTTATCTATTATACGGAAATCAACAGATTACTTACGGCCAAATGAGCAATTTCATTAACCAGACCGCCAACATGTTTTTAGATTTAGGCATTCGGAAAGGGGACCGTGTGGCCCTAATGCTGCCTAATTGTCCGGAATTCATTTATCTATGGTTTGGTTTGGTAAAAATAGGCGCTTCCATGGTGCCGGTCAACACGTTTTTCCGGGAAAGAGAGACAGCTTATATTTTGCAACACTCAGAAGCCAGAGCGATGGTGGCTACTCCTGATTACTGGCCAATCGTCCAGAAAGCAATGGAGACCGGTAATATTCAGCTTGGCCGTCGTTTATGTGTAGGCGGTTCTTGGGGCGATACGTTGCCGTACGAAAAGATTAGAACACAATTTGATTCGGAGTTCACAGGCATAGACCTAAAATTCGATGATGAGGCGGCCATTCTTTACACCTCAGGGACCACAGGCAATCCTAAAGGCTGTTTGGAAAGCCACGGATATTACTTGGTAGCCGGTAATCGTTACTCGTCCCATCTTAGCCTAACGGCCAACGATCGGGTGATTACCCCATTACCCCTTTTCCATATGAATCCGCAGATCCTTTCTACGATGGGAACTTTGTTTGTGGGTGGCAGTTTAGCTTTGGTAGATCGTTTCCATTCGCGAAGTTGGTGGCAGGAGGTGCGCGCCAAAGAAGCTACCCATTTTCACTATCTTGGTGTCATGCCGGCCGTGCTGATGGGAACGCCGGAACAAGCTGACGATGGTGAACACCCGCATTGGATTGGCATAGGAGCAGGAGTACCGAAAACAATTCACCGGCCGTTTGAAGAAAGGTTCAATGTAACCCTCTTAGAGGTATTTGGCATGACCGAGACCGGACTGAATTTTTGTTGTCTGCCTCAACCGGAACGCAACGTCGGTACAGCTTGCTTTTGCAAGCCTTTTATGGAATATGAAGCCAAGGTGGTAGATGACAACGACAACGAGGTGCCGTTCGAGACGATTGGGGAATTGGTGCTACGAGGGAGTGACCCTGCAAACAGACAACGGGGATTTATGTTTGGTTATTATAAAGATCCTCAAGCGACTGCCAAAGCCTGGCAGAATGGCTGGTTTCATACGGGAGATGTTGTCCGGCGGGATACAGAAGGTCGGTACTATTTCGTGGATCGGAAGAAGGATATCGTCCGACGCAGCGGGGAAAACATTTCTGCTTCTGAGGTTGAAGGGACTATTCATCTTCATCCGGCAGTAATGGATGTGGCGGTAATACCAGTATCTGATCCTATCCGGGAACAGGAAGTTAAAGCCTATATAGTGTTAAAAGAAGGATATTCACAGCAGTCTATGCCTGTTCAGGAACTGATTAGATGGGCGGAGGAACACCTAGCCTACTTTAAAGTTCCCCGTTACTGGGAGTTTTGTGAAAGCCTGCCTGTGACCCAGACCGGAAAAATTCTAAAACAAATGTTAAAGTTGAGTAAAGAGGATTTGACGGTAGGTTCGTTTGATCGCCAGCGTTGTCAATGGATAAGTTAGTTGATAACTCTGTTTAACATCAAGGGGTTTTGACAGGAGTCGATACCCCACATATAAAGGAGGAATGTGTTAAATGAGACCCGTGTATATGGTGGCTGGCGGTATTACCAAGTTTTCCAAAGCGTCGCCCCGCAAAGCAAGTTCACCAAATACGGCACCGTTTTCGGTACTCCCCGCAGCCACTGCATGGAGTGTGGCGCTCCGACCGAGTGGGTTAACTTACCGCTAACGTGTAAAGTGCATACCTATACCACTTGTTACTTCGGAAGTCAGGAATTCTTAAACGAAACGCCCTTTACCTTGATTTTGGTGGCATGGCCGGGCGTGGATACGCTGTTCCTATCCCGCTTAATTGGCGTCGACCCTAAAGATGTCGAGATCGGCATGGAAGTAAGGGCTAAGTTCCGCCGCTTGAGTCAGTTTAAACCTACGGACGTTTATTTTGTGCCGGCTTAAGCCGGATCACACGTATCATCTGGGGAAGACAACGTCGGCTGCCGGTCGGCGTCGTTTTCCTCTATAAGCGGATGGAGCGACGAGAAGGAATTTAGTGAGCGGGCAGTTCTATTACGACCCAAGGTTACACCATAGATGGGGGGTGGAGCCAAGTATAAGATCCATTCATTTCATTGCAAAGGGAGGTGAGTGAACAATGTCCGGTACAGTACCTGCTTTAATCGTAATCATTCTCGGTTGGCTTGTCTTAAATTGGCTGCCTGGATATTTGCATGCCAAACACTTCGATCGTCTAAATCCGTGGATGCAAGAGATTATAAAGAGATATAAATACAAGTAGAAAGGAGTACGCACATGCAATTTGCTGTTTCGCCCATAATTATGGGGATCATCATAGCCTATTTAGCGTTTATCGTCGTTTTTGGTACAATAATGAGCCGAAGGGCAAAGACCCTAGAAGACTATTATATCGCTGGGAAAAAGGCACCGGCATTTGTAGCCATAGTATCTGGAAGCGCGGCGATTATGAGTGGTTTCGGTTTGGTGGGTATACCGGGTCTGGCCTATCAGTACGGTATGGCAGCATTTTGGATTTCTGTTCCTGCTATCTTTGGGTTCTCCTTAGCCGCGTTTTTCATTGCCAGAAAGTTGCGGGTATTAGCTGAAATTCGGGAGGTCTATAGTGTTCCAGATGCCATGGCGCTAAGATATACGCGCTTTCCCAAGGCCGCAAGAATGATGGGTGTACTTGGATTGATGTCAGGTTTGGTCGGCTATCTGTCGGTTGAGTTTATGGCTTTGGGTGTGGTCATGTCGTCGCTTTTTCCTATTTCTTTGTGGACCGGAGTTATCATTGGCACTGCAGTTGTAGGCATATACACGGTCTTGGGTGGGGTTGCCGGTGGCATATGGACAGACCTAATCCAATTCTTTCTCGAGATGATTGCAGGGATTGCGGTGCTTATCGCCTCGTTTACGGTAGCGGGGGGACCAGTGGGGATTCTTCGCACACTTGCCACCTCGTTCGTCCCTAAGTGGCAATATCACGCTATGTTGTGGTGGCCTTCAGGGGCGGGAGGGCTTGGCTTCTTTGCGGCCTTGGCCTGGCTCTTAACTTACACGTTTGGGCACATGGGCCAACCACAATTGTTGGCTAAGTATTATACCCATCGGGATATAAGTAAGATGAAATGGCAGGCTTTGGGTAACGGAATTACCTACTCGCTTGCCGGATTGATGACTTTCGCAGGCTTAACTTTGGCTGCCCTGGTCGCCGCCGGAAAAGTCGCTCCCTTGGCAAACTCAACTTACGCGGTCCCCTATTTCTTGATTCACTATATTCCTACGTGGATTGCCGGCCTTGTATTTGCAGCTCTGATAGCCGCATCAATGGCTACGACTAATGGGTTTGCAAATATTGCGTCAGCGGCTCTCACTCGTGATCTGATGCAAAAGATATTAAATATTAAGATGGACGACAAGACAGGCCTGTAATGGGGAAGATTTTGGACGTTAATAATTATTGTGGTGGCACTGGTTGTGACCTATTTTTGGAAGACGTTAATCGGGTTTGCGGGAAGCGCTGCCTGGGCTACGTTAGCTGCTGTATTCCTGCCACTTGTTTCTATCGGTCTGAATTGGCGTCGGGCAAATTCCTATGGAGCTGTTGCGGGAGCGGCCGTTGGTATTTTTACTTCCCTATATTTCACTGTAGCCAACATTAATCCAGGCAGTTTTTTCGGCAGCAGTCTTTCTGTCATTCTTTCGGTTGTAGTTTTCGTGGTGGTTTCTTTGCTTACACCTCAAGATCAACTTTCCCCGGAGATTGAAGATATCATAGGAATGAATGAGTATTCCCCGAATTCCAGTTCTGCCAAAACGTCGCAGCAGGTAAGCGGACAGTAAATATCTAGGTCTTGCGACCTGAACACAACAAGTGCATGGGTTCCGAACATAACAGTGATGCTCGGAACTCATGTGATTGAAGCCGAGTTTTTCTTATAGACAGATGGAGTGTGAAGGGGAGCAATCTGGTGATGAAAGAGAAAGAACCATGGTGGGAACCGTCTGCGGAAAGTTAGCAACAAGCCAATATGACCCGGTTTATCCAATTCGTCAACGGTAAGTACGGCTTAAACTTCGCCGGTCATGACGAGTTGTACGATTGGTCTGTCACGGATGTCGCTAAGTTTTGGGCGGCCATGTATGAATTTTTCCTGCTTCGCTCTGGGCAACCCGGTTGGACCGGTATACGCCGGCGAATTGCAATGCCGGGGTTTAGGCATGAAAGTGGAAAGCTTCTGCATTGCCAGGTAGCCGTTGAAGGGTCATGGTGGGTAGGAGTTCAACCCCTGAATTATGGATACCTGGATGGCTAAAAATGTGAGAATGTTCTAACCAGTGCAGGAATTTTGTAAAACTAGGCGAAGTATCTGTTATTGGTTGGACCAAGACGAACTTTCCTATGCGTTATTACCTTCATTAGAGAGAAGGAGGGCGATCCTCTTGCAGGACAGAAGCCTTGTCAGTTCCCTGCAGACGGCGGTAGGCCGGGAAAACGTCCTGACGAAGAAAGAAGATCTGATCTGCTATTCCTATGATCCTACCCCTAATCACCATCTTCCCGAAGCCGTGGTTATACCGGGAAATATTGATGAGGTCACCCAAGTAATGAGACTGGCCTACGCAGCCGGAGTTCCTGTGACTCCCAGGGGAGCCGGGACCAATATTTCCGGTTCCTCCATACCCGTCCAGGGCGGCCTTGTGCTTGCCATGCACCGCTTCGACCGGATTATTGAAATAGACACAGCCAACTTGTGTGCGGTGGTCGAGGCTGGTGTCATTACGGCTGAATTCCAGAGCCGGGTTGAGGCTTTGGGACTTTTTTATCCTCCCGATCCACAGGCATTGAATATGTCTACCTTGGGGGGAAATGTCGCCACGAATGCCGGCGGCCCGCGCGGGTTTAAATACGGGGTGACACGCGACTATGTCTTGGGCTTCAAAATGGTGCTGCCCGACGGGCGGGTTTTAAAAGTCGGCGGTAAAACAGTGAAAAATGTGACCGGGTATGATCTGACGAAATTGTTTGTGGGTTCGGAGGGGACCTTGGGTGTTTTTACGGAACTCACTCTTCGCCTGATCCCTTTGCCGGAAAGCAAGCGTACCATGCTGGCGGTTTTTGATGATATTCTGGCCGCCGCCCGTTCGGTTTCCGCGGTGATTGCAGCGAAGATTATTCCGACGACTCTGGAATATATGGACCAGGAAGCTATGCGCTTGATTGAGGCTTTTGCGCCTTCCGGGCTGCCGGTGGATTCTGCGGCGGCCGTTCTGATCGAAGTTGACGGCAGTGAACGGGTGGTCCCGTTTCAAATAGAGCAGATTGGTGAAGTTTGCCGCAGGGAAGGAGCCCGGGAGATTCGGATAGCTTTGACCGAGGCTGAAGCCAATCAAATCTGGACGGCCCGCAAGGCGGCCTTTTCTTCGATGGCGCGTAGCGCTCCCACTCTCTATGTGGAGGATGTTACAGTACCGCGCAGCAAAATTCCGGAAATGGTCAAAACGATTTCCGAGCTGGCGGCCAAGTATCAAATAAAAGTGCCGATTTTGGGACATACGGGTGATGGCAATATGCACCCTATCATCCTGACTGATGAGCGCAAACCGGAGGAAATCGGACGGGTGAAGCAGGCGATCGACGAAATGTTCAAAGCCGCCCTGGCCATGGGGGGCACGCTCAGCGGGGAACACGGGATAGGACTTGATAAGGTGAAATACATGGAATGGGAGCTTGGCACGACCGGAGTGGATGTGATGCGCAGAATTAAGCAGGCTCTTGATCCCCGCAACCTGATGAATCCCGGCAAGGTTTTGCCTACGGAGGCGGAAGAATGAAACAATTACATGAGCTTGCCGAAGATTTATACCGTTGTATCCGCTGCGGTTCCTGCACCGCGGTTTGTCCTGTTTACAGCGAGGTAAAACGGGAGATGGGCGTGGCCCGGGGAAGGATCAGACTGGTAAGGGAACACCTGGATGGGAATTTAGATCTGAGCGCTACCATGAGGAACTATCTGGATTTATGCCTGGGTTGCCGGGCCTGTGTGGTCAGCTGCCCGCCCCAGGTTCCCACCGACAGAATCGTCAGGGCTGCCCGAGCCGAGTACGCTGTCCGACAAGGCCAGCCGCTGGTGCGTCATCTTTTGTTGCACAATGTCTTGAATAAGCCCGAACGTTTTTCTCTGGCCTTGGATTCGGTGAAACTCGTACGCTCCGCAGGGCTCAACCGCCTGTTCCCCAAGATGCTCGAAGCGAAAGAGGATTTATTGCCGGAGCTGCCGGAGCAGACGTTCAGGGAAATGCTTAAAGGGCTCAAACTCAAAAAAGGGGCCGAAAAAGTGGGCTTTTTCTTAAGCTGTATGGACGATAACGTCTTCCCCCAAGTTATCATCAAAGCCATTAACATATTGGAAGAACTGGGTTATGAAGTGGTGATTCCCACCGATGTTGTTTGCTGCGGTGCGGCTCACCATAACTACGGGGATCTGGGCAACGCCCGCCAACTGGCCCGCAGGAACATCCGGGCCTTCGCCGGCGCTGGGGTGGAGGTTATCCTGACCGATTGCGCTTCCTGCGGATCAACCATGCAGTCCTACGGTGAACTCTTCGTAGGAGAAAAGGAAGAAGGGGAGGCCCAGGACTTTTCCCGCGGGGTCATGGATCTCAACGTCTTTTTGCAGGATAAACTGGTAGCCGGTTCTCAGCCGCTCGGTGTTACCGTAACTTACCACGATCCTTGCCATGCGGTCCGTTATCAGAATATCAAGGAGGAACCCCGCAAGGTTCTGGCGGCTGTGGGGGTTAAACTAGAGGAAATGGCTGAAGCCGACCGCTGCTGCGGCGGCGGAGGGACCTTTAACATTTTCCATTATCAACTTTCTATGAAAATTCTCAACCGTAAAATTGAGAATGTGCGAAAGACCGGGGCCTCTATTTTGGCTACCTCTTGCCCGGCCTGCCGCATTCAATTGGCTCACGGCCTCAAAAGGCACGGGCAGACGCTCAAGGTTGTGCATCCGGTCGAACTGTTGGCCGAATTCTATGGGAAAGGAGAGTGAGAACGCCTGAAATATTCGGAGGCAGACAGAGGAATCTAGAGGATTCATTTAGTGAAAAAAAGGGTAGAAGGTGAAGATACAAGAAATGAATTTTGAAAGGGGGATAAACAATGGCCACTTATTCCGAAATAGGAGACAGAACCATCAAGAAATTATGGATCCGCCTCATCCCATTCATCTTTATTCTCTACATCACCCTTTGGTTTCCGGCGAAACAGCAGGCGCGCGCCTTTGCCCTCTTTATGACGGCTCTGGCCGCTTCGAGCATTATCGGGGCCCCGATTTCCACCTGGATCTTGGGTTGTTCAGCAATCCCTTCATCCAAATTATTATGCTCTCGCTTGCCACGATTGGTATATATAGCTTCTTCGGCTCCTTCTGGTCCCTGCCGTCCCTGTTTTTGACCGAGGCCTCGGCGGCAGTCGGAATTGCCATCGTCAATTCGGTCGGCAATCTGGGCGGGTTTGTCGGGCCATACGCCATCGAGGCCTTGAAAGATGCCACAGGCACAGTGGCTTCCGGTCTCTATTTCCTGGCGGGCAGCCTGCTGGTGGCAGGTATATTGGCTTTGATCATCAGGAAAGAATATTCCACTTCCCTATTTGCCGCGGCCGACCAAAAAGAAGCCTAAGAACACCCTCAGTGGTTTGAATATCCGACCAAGCTTGCCCTGGAAAAAGCTTTGCGGGAAAACTTCCTGATCCCGGGTTGGGTGGCCTGGCGGGAAGTGGAATGCGGTGACACGGTGACCTTTATCATGGTCACAAGGCCTGAGAATGCTGAGCTTGTGCGCAAAGCGAATATGGTGCCTGTGCGAAGCATGGAGGAGGCTTTAATAGCGTGATCAATTCGAGCTGGTTCGGCAAAGAAAATATCTGTCGGATCAGCTGATTGAGTTCTATATCCCTCGCTACCCTATAGACTTTCAGGCCTAAAGTGATGGGCGTTACACAGGAGTCCTGACCGGCAGGAGTGTGCGCAAAAGGCCTTAGATTTGCCAGGTTCACCAGGCTCTTGACGCTACGGCAACAACCAGAAGAAATCAGCCCTTGACCGGAAGTAAGGCTGAAAAAGTGCTTCTATCGCGATTCTTGGGGTAATTTCCGAAAGTCAAGGTGTATAGGACAGACATCTCAAGGCATTATAATGGTCACCGGGGGTAACCCGATTGCCCGATTGTTAATTGTTTTATGGGAGGCGTAAGGTGGAGAAAGACGAAAAGTTTAAGGTGGCATCTGATGACTGGATTGAAACCTACCCTTTAATGGAGAGGATTATTTCAACCAAAGAAGTATTATGGATCAACCCTAGGTATGCTCTCTTTGACGATGCAATAAAGAAAACCTCAATAGGTCCACAGCACGTGACGGAGGCAGAGGACCGACTTGCCCGGTTTGCACCTTACATTGCCAAAGTGTTTCCGGAAACTAAACCAACAAATGGGCTAATTGAGTCCCTCCTTGTAAGAATACCTAAGATGCAACATGAACTAGAAAACATGTTCGGCCAGCAAACCAGCGGCGAATTGTTTCTGAAATGCGATAATGATCTGCCCATTTCGGGATCTGTTAAGGCCAGGGGCGGAATCTATGCAGTACTCAAGCATGCTGAAGACCTCGCAATTCAAAGAAACATGCTCAGGCTCGGGGATGACTATTCCGTCATGGAGGGTAATACATTTAGAGATTTCTTTTCACAGTATACGATATCGGTTGGCTCTACTGGGAACCTTGGGCTTAGCATCGGTATGATAGGTGCAAAATTGGGTTTCCGGGTCACGGTACACATGTCGGCCGATGCAAAGCAATGGAAAAAGGATTTACTCAGAAGCAAAGGAGTAACTGTTGTAGAATATGCTGCTGATTATAACAAAGCGGTAGAAGAAGGCAGAAAACAGTCGAGTACGAATCCAAACAGTTACTTTATAGATGATGAAAATTCTAAGGAGCTTTTTTTAGGCTATGCAGTTGCGGCCTATCGACTTAAAAGGCAGCTTGACGATATGCACATAATGGTTGATGAAAGCCATCCGCTATTTGTGTATCTGCCCTGTGGTGTAGGTGGTGCCCCGGGAGGAGTGAGCTTTGGCCTAAAGCTGATTTTCCAAGACAATGTTCATTGTTTTTTTGCTGAACCGACCCATTCACCGGCCATGATGGTCGGCCTGATGACGGGGCTTCATGATAAAGTCTCGGTCAGAGACTTTGGAATTGATAATGTTACAGATGCGGATGGCTTGGCAGTGGGAAGACCTTCTGGTTTTGTAGCGAAAATCTTGGAGAACCTCGTTAGCGGAGCTTACACACTAAGTGATAGCAAACTATACGTGTTATTGACAACTCTGGCACTTTCAGAAAACATTTACTTAGAACCTTCTGCCTTAGCCGGGCTACCGGGAATAATTAGGCTGTTCAATGATGCTCCTGCTCAAACGTATTTGGAAAAACATAAATTGATTGGTAAGATGAAGGATGCGGCACATATTGCCTGGGCTACAGGTGGAAGTATGGTGCCGAAGGAGATTATGCAGGATTACTACGAAAAGGGACTTGGATTATTGCTTGCTCGTAGGGTATAGCCGCAGCTATCAAATTTGAGCGGTACCCGGCATAGCAAATAACGGGACGATCAGCTCCCCGGTTCCACACTACATTTTTTTTTGGAGGAAACCTAATGTCATGATGATCGATTCGATTCTTTTTGATCTTGACGGCACTCTCTGGGATTCAACGGATGTAGTCGTAAGGGCCTGGAACCAGGTCTTACGCAAGACCGGCGGTCCGATCCAGGTCACGGCGGAAGAGATACAGGGCGTTATGGGTCTCCAACAGCCAGAGATTGCCCAAAAGCTTCTTCCCGGCCTTGAGAGCGGGACCGCGAAAGAGCTTATGGCGGAATGCAACGCCTGGGAGTGCGATATGCTCCGCAGGGAGGGCGGGAGGGTTTTCGCGGGGCTCGAAGAGACGTTGCGGCAGCTTTATCCCAAGTTTCCACTGTTTATCGTGAGCAACTGCCAGTGCGGCTATATTGAGTCTTTCTTATTCGCCCACGATTTAGGAAAATACTTTATAGATTTTGAATGCGCCGGCAAGACAGGACTACCAAAGGGTGAGAATATCAAGACAGTTATCGCGCGCAATGGGCTTAAGAGTCCGGTATACGTTGGTGACACGGACGGTGACCGTGAAGCCGCACATTTGACGGGTACACCTTTTATCTTTGCCGCCTACGGTTTCGGGAACCCCCTAGATCATGATTATATTATCCATTCGCCGCTAGATTTAATCGAGCTTGTTTTACAATAGGCCTTGTGATCTATCGGGGGTCTGTTTACGCAATGGAAAGAATCGTGCGTTAACCACATATTGCTAATTGCCGTTTCTTAAGGTCATGGTACCCCCCAGTTAAGCCTTTGGTGCAACTTGCAACTTGGTCCGGAAGCTGATACTTTTTCAGACCCCGATTCATTGTTCGTGGAGAGGAAGGCCTCGGCGCATAGCCGCTGCGGGGAAGCACGCCAACAAACAGATATACCGACTGCGCCTCGTCGGTATCGCTGTCTATGACGGAAAGCGCAGCGGCGGCCCAATCGACTCTTTGACCTCTTTCCTGTATTCACACCTGTTGCACAATTTCGTCAGGTGTAATCAGTGGAACACGGTTTAAGCGTACAGTAGTGTTTCGGAGACGAAGTGGGACGATAACTTACCTGGGCCATAACATAGACGATGTCTTCCTAAGTTTGTCCCAATGTGGGGTGTGGGGAAAGCGGGGCACGAAATAAATCACTGTTAATACTGCTTGGTATGAACTTTTAACAGTTTACTTCCATCCGGAGAAAGCTCAAGCCCTCTTCTACCACGCTTAACCACAACTAGTTTTTTCCCCTTTAGTTCATTAATGATTCTCCTAACTATACCCTCTGGAATACCGCTTCTTTGTGCTAGGGACCGGCGACCGACTGATATGCCTGCCTGGTTTGCCGCCGCTATCTGCATAGCGATTTGCAAATAATAGCTGGGAGACTCTACACTGCAGTCAGGCCCAAGCTCTCTGAAGTTTTCAGTTTGAACAGGACGCAAAGGATTTGGTTCTGTGGTTACCGTTAACTTAGTCAGGCCCAGGCCGTTCCCGAAAGCCTTTAGGTCTTCCGGCAATATTTCTATTTTCGGGGGATGGTCGGGGTAAATGTTTACCAGGTACTCTACCACGTTCTGCAGTTCCCGAATGTTGCCGGGCCAGTCGTATGCCATTAAGTAGTCCATTATCCAGCGAAAATAATCGTCCGCGCTAAGTTTTAGTTTGCCGCCCAAATATTTGTCGTAGAAGTACCTGGCTAGTGTAATAATGTCTTGTTTGCGCTCCCGCAAGGGGGGGATCCAGAGCGGCAAAACGTTAAGCCGGTAGTAAAGATCTTGGCGAAATAGTCCTTGGTTAATTAAATCTTTCAGGTTTTTATTGGTTGCGACGATAACCCTAACATCAACGGGAATTACCCGCGAACTACCAATACGACGGATTTGTTTTTCTTGGAGCACCCGCAACAATTTGACTTGAAAGGCTGACGGCGCATCTCCAATTTCATCCAAAAAGATGGTGCCGGTATGGGCTTGCTGAAATAGTCCTGACATGCCGCCCTTTTTTGCTCCCGTAAAGGCACCTTCCTCGTAGCCAAAAAGTTCGCTTTCTAAAAGGCTTTCACTTAAAGCGGCAAAATTAACCGCTACAAAGGGTTTATTTCCCCTGGCGGAGGCATTGTGAATACTTTGAGCAAATAGTTCCTTGCCTGTTCCGCTTTCTCCCTGAATTAAAATAGGGGAATCGGAACGGGCCAGTTTTTTGGCCAGTTGTTTAGTGGTTGTAAGAATGGAACTGTCACCTAGGAGTTGGTTGAAGGTGTAACGGGTATAGCCGTGGGACATGAGAGCGTGGCGGCGATGTTCTTCCTCCAGGCGTTGGATCACCGTAACATCTTGAAGTGTAAACACCTTACCCCCGATTTCCTCATCGGTCGAAATAGGTGAACTGTTAACTATTAAATCCCGCCCTTTAATTCTGGCAAAGCTTTCCCTGTTTGCATCCCGCAGCAGGGTCTGCAAATCTGCATCTAGTGTTTTGTCGTCCAGTTGCTTACCGATCAAGTTGGTCTTCTGGTAGCCCAATAGTTCCATTGCTACGGAATTAAATACGGTAATCTGTTCTTCTTCATTTAAAGCTATGATTCCGTCTCGTACGGTATTTATAATCGTTGCCAACTGGTTTTTCATCAGCTTGTTGAGTAAAGCCATATTCTTGTTCCTTTTAATTAATTCGATAATACCACGGACATATCGAGCGGAGAGCAGATTGGCCGTTTCGCTTGGGAGCTTCAAGCCTTTAACGACGTCTACCAAAGTAATGAAATCAAGGTTTCTGCACTTAATATCAATTACGGTATCTGCACAAGGAGGTACTAACTGGGGTTCACCCGGAGTGATAGCGAGGTGGAGTTTAGGGTAGTCTTGCATTTCGGGGGCACAAGGAAAGTAATCAATATGATTCATGCCGATGGCCTTTAAGAGAGCTATGGTATCCTCTGCGGCCGATAGGCAGTTATTGACTAAAAGAGCACGGGTACCAATTGGTAGGCTTAATAAGCTATCAATTCCCAGATAGTTAATGGAGCGCAGGGCCACAACTCTTGGACATGTAGGCTTGAAGTATTGCTTCGCCAATTCTAGCACGAACGGACTGGTTACTACGATGAGGTCCCCACCGATATAGGGTTGTATTTTGTCCTCGGTGCGGTAGGTTTCTAATTGTACCCAGTCACTTAGGAGTTCGTCCAACTGTTGATAAACAGTATCGCAGGTATTCTTGCCCTTGGCTACGACAGTTAAAGTTTTCACTTTACCACTCCTCAAATAGCTTTAGAAATTGCGAAAGTGCTTTTCCTCAAATTAGAATAAGTAAACAAGTTAAGATAAAAGAAAAGGGATAATGGGAGCGAATAGGGATGTAAGCGGGTTAAAGGGCGGGTTCTTCGAATGGGTAAAAAGCGGTAAATTCAGACAAAGACGGGCTCAGTTGTACTGGCACAGATATTGCAAGGACTACACAGTGATATATTAAACGATATAGGGAGGAAAGACAATGAGCAAAATCCTAAAACCTCTGATTAGCGGTTTGACAGTGTTTGTCTTAGTTGGTGCCCTTCTGGCCGGTTGTGGCCAAGGTACTACTACTGGCAACACAACTGGGGCTGCCGCGCCAGACTCTCCTCAAAGGGGAGGCGTCTTTATCAACTGGATGAAAGATGACCCTCGTCAGCTAGACCCTGTGCACGCTTGGGACGTGTCTTCTTATGATATTCTAGAGACCCTTATGGACGGTCTCCTGAGGTGGGATAAAGCGGGGAAAATTGTACCCGACCTAGCAACAGAGATGCCTCAAGTCAGTTCCAATGGTTTGACTTATACTTTCCACTTGCGTCAAGGCGTGAAATTTTCAAATGGAGACCCCTTTACAGCGGACGACGTTGTTTTTACGTTTAACCGGTTATTAGCTAAAAAAACCGCCAGTGAAGGTGCTACCCTATATTCCATGATCAAAGGATTTAATCGAATGCAGTCTGGTAAAATTACAGAGCTTCCAGGCGTGGTTAAGGTTGATGACTACACCGTTAAATTTCTTCTCAACGCTCCTTCCCGCCTTTTCCTTGACGTTATTGCCATGCCCTATGCGTTTATTATGCCAAAAAACTACACCACTCATCTGGCTAAATCCTCAGATTTCTCGGCTAACCCGGTTGGAACAGGTCCCTTCAAATTCGCCGGCTGGACTAAGGGACAGGAAATTAAGGTCGTGCGCAATAACCACTATTTTCTTAAAGACGCCAACGGTCGACAGTTGCCTTATTTAGACGGAGTGACGTGGAAGATAGGTTATGGTGAATCTGTTGCGTATCTCAATTTTAAGCACTTGACGCAAGACTTTTCCAGTATTCCCTCGGCAGATTTTATCAATATAATGAATGATCCAAAAATGAGCAAAGACGTCGTCTCACTCGTTTCGAATAATTTTTTCTACTTAGGGGCAAATAACAGGGTTGCTCCCTTTAACAACACACAAGTTCGCCAAGCCTTGGAATACGCAATTGACAAGAATGCGCTGATTAAGTTAATGAACAACCGGGCTACGCCTGCTTGGGGGATCTTACCACCAAACATGCCTGGGTACAAGCCCAATCCGTCCGGCTATAAATATGACCCCAATAAGGCTAAACAACTTTTGGCTTCTGCCGGCTATCCAAACGGCTTGCCCGGGGAATATACCCTTACTTATATTCAAACTGCACAATATAGTACATTGGTTACTAATCTCCAGTCCCAACTTGCCAATATCGGCATTAAGGTGAAACCGCAAGGTTTGCCCGGACCGCAATTTACAAACATCGTAACTACTGGTAAGGAGCAGTTGATGTTAGGAGACTGGTTCCAGGATTATCCGGACCCCAATGACTTCCTTAATATCCTTTTTAATTCAAATCAGATTCCAAATAATAACTGTGTTCAGTATAGCAATAAAACTGTTGACAAGGAACTTAATAAGTTGGCTGGGGAACCGGATCTCAACAAAGCTATACCTGGTTACCACGCGGTAGAGAAACAAATATTGGATGATGCTGCGGTTGTTCCGCTATATCACGAAAAGTTCTATTACTTGGTGCAACCCTGGGTACACAACGCACAGTTGCACACCGTTTACCCGAAATTTTATTATTGGACCATGTGGATTGATCAAAAAGCCGAAAAAGTTGCCAAAGGCCAGTAGCGGATGTTAAAACATGTTCCACTTTAAAAGCAATGACGGTGCGTCTCCGTATGGAGGCACCGTCATTGTGAGAGAGTTCGTACACTACTTGAAGGGGAGGCTATATTACCAATGTATATGTACCGACTCCACAGCACCGAATTTTCAAAAGCAATGAAGTACATCAATACCGTTATTTTACCGGTGGGTTCTACCGAAGTGCATGGTCCACACTGTGCCTTAGGCACGGATAATCTCATCCCCGAAGAGCTGGCTAGACGGTTAAATGAAGTGTTTGACAGAGAAGTCATGGTTGCGCCAACTATTCCTTACGGACATAGTTGGGGTCTATCCGAATTTCCAGGGACCATAAATATCGATTCGGATGTGTTTGGTCGTTATGTGACTGCCGTAGGAACAGAATTCCTGCGCGAGGGATTTCGACATATCGTGTTGATGAATGGTCACGGGGGCAACATTCCGGTACTGGCCGGGGTAACCGAAAGGTTGGCTGACTTGGGGGCAAAATGCCTGACTTTTAATTGGTGGACCGACTATCGTGAGGCAATTGGTCAAGTGGCTCCGGGCATCGGTCATGCCGGTGAAGACGAAACCTCGCTCCTTTTGGCGATTGATGAAAGTCTTGCCGATGTGAAGCTGGCCGGTGATCACCGCATCGACATGCCTGGAAATGTCAAGTTTAAGGGTAGTTTTAGACTTGCCTATCCTCAAGCAATGTCCGGTTCCGGCAGCCAAGCCAGTGCAACAAAAGGTGAGACTCTGTATAACATCTTGGTAAAAACCATGGCGGACGAAATCCGCCGTCTCTGGACTTACTAGATGCCGGTTCTGTAATAGAGGTCAGCTCATTCCCGGCCTTTATCTTGTCACACGTTGAAGAACCCATGCTTGATGATTTTTTGGCTTGTTCTGCGAGACTCGATTAGAAGGGGTGATAAACCACGGCAAGCATACAAATGGAACACACAAGAGAATTCATACGTGTGCTTTCGGAAGGACACGGTGCCTCCGGCTATGAAGCCGGCTTGGCAAGGTTAATGGAGCGGCAATTTAGCCCTTTGGCGGACCGGGTATATGCCGACAGATTTGGCAACTTTTATGCGGAGAAACTAGGGAGTCCAGGCAAACATACAGTAATGTTGGCAGCTCACATGGATGAGGTTGGCTTAATCGTTACAAGAATCGACGATAGAGGTTTCATACGTTTTACAGATTTGATTGGGATAGATCCGCGGACCTTACTCGCGCAAGAGGTGGTAATCCATGGTAAACAGGAAGTGCTAGGTGTAATCGGTTCCATGCCCCCCCATCTAGTTCAGGTAACCCAGGCGGGTAAAGCCATAAAAATAGAGGACATGGGCATTGATGTGGGACTCTCAGTCGCCGAAATACGGGAAGTAGTAGAAGTAGGCGATACCATTACTTTAAAACGTCAACTGCAAGAATTGTTAAACGGGGTGGTAGCGGGTAAAGCATTGGATGATAGGGCGGGGATCGCCGCTATGGCGGTTTGTCTGGAGGAGTTGGACCGAATGAAGTTTGGCCCTAAGGTCGTGGCTGTTGCCACGGCTCAAGAGGAGGTACATATGCGTGGCTCTGTGGTCAGCACCTTTGCCCTTGACCCCGAGATTGGCATAGCTATTGATGTGACTTTTGCTGCGGAAGCTAACAACAAATTGAATATCGAACTGGGCAAGGGGCCTGCCATAGCCCTTGGTGCCAATATTCATCCTGCCATTTACCGGGGTCTGGTGGACAGTGCTCAAAGCGCTCGCCTATCCTATCAGTTACAACCTATTCCCGGACGGTCCGGTACAGATGCTTGGAGTATGCAAGTCAGTAGGGCGGGGATTCCTACGGGCCTTGTGTCTGTTCCATTACGTTATATGCATACCTGTGTCGAGACCGTGTCGGTGGAAGACGTGGTATCTACTGGCAAGCTGTTAGCCTACTTTATTGCCACTTTGCCGGAGGATCTGGAGGGTTTCCTATGCTTTTGAAAACCTTAAGCGAACTCAATGGAACATCGGGTGCTGAAAAGACGATTAGAGAATATTTGCGCCAGGTACTTGAACCCTATGCCAGCGAGATGGTGATCGATAGGATGGGGAATCTGATTGTGCATAAAGTAGGGAGAAAACCTGGTCCCCTTGTGATGGTAGCGGCCCATATGGATGAGGTAGCGCTCATGGTAACGGAAGTGACTGCTGAGGGTTTCCTGAAATTCGTACCTGTGGGAGGGGTGGATCCGAGGATTCTTCCTGCTAAGGTTGTCAAGGTCGGTGTAGAAGGTATTAAAGGTGTTATCGGCATCAAAGCCTTTCACTTGACAAAGCCTGTGGAAAGAGAGAAGGCACCAGAGGCAGACGAACTCTGCATCGATGTTGGTGCTAAGTCCCTGGAGCAAGCGGCAGCTTTGGTTCAACCTGGCGACTATGCTTATTTCGACACCAAATTTGAGTTTCTTGGTAAGGAATATTTTAAAGGGAAAGCATTGGATGACCGAATCGGCTGTGCCGTTTTGACGAAAATCCTGCAAAGGGACTACGACTGCCCGCTAGTTGGGGTGTTTACAGTTCAGGAAGAGGTTGGAATGCGTGGCGCTACCGTGGCTGCTTACCGCTTAGAGCCGGCCTTGGCTATTGTCCTCGAAGGTACTGTTTCCGGGGATATGCCGGATGCCGGGGAACGGGATTGGGTCACGACACCCGGCCAAGGCCCGGCCTGCTCTCTTATGGATAACGCCACTCTCTATCCACCTCGCCTGATAAAAAAGGTCGTGGAGGTTGCTAACAGCAAAGGAATACCTTTACAGTTCCGGCGCAGCAAAAACGGGGGCAATGACGCTGGTTCAATTCATCTTACCAAGGGAGGAGTTCCCACCATAGCTATCAGTGTACCTTGTCGTTATATTCATTCCTGGTTTTCGCTTGCGGCAAAATCGGATTACGAGGCGACAATTGAGTTGGTAGATAATCTTGTTAGAGAAATAAGGGGGGCTTAGTTTGATGACCAGTCAAGAGTTTGTCCCAGACGTATTCAATTATACACTGCTCAACCGTTTGTGTCAGGCTTACGGTCCTTCTGGCTCTGAGGAAGAGGTGGCCGCAATCATCAAAGCAGAAGTAGTACCCTACTGCGATAAACTGGTGTCGGATAGTATGGGCAACCTAATTGCCAGCAGAAACGGTAGCGGCAAAAAGGTCATGGTCGCGGCCCACATGGATGAAATAGCCTTGATGGTGACCTATATCGATGAAAGTGGTTTTTTGCGTTTTATCGTTATAGGGGAAATTGAAGCCCGTTACCTTCCTTACCGCCGAGTTATACTGCAAAATGGGAAGATGGGAACCATCGGCCTAGAACGGCTTGAAAAGTCAACAGAGATTGATCTTAGCAAATTATACATCGACATTGGCGCTTCTTCACGGGCCGAGGCGGAACAGGTAGTGGGAATTGGTGATGCGCTTATCCTTGAAGGTGCCTATGTGGAAGTGGGCAAACGCATTATGTCCAAGGCCTTGGATGGTCGTATTGGCTGTTTTGTGGCTATAGAAGCTCTTAAGCGAACCAAGTCCACGAACGAGCTGGCTTTTGCCTTTACTGTCCAGGAAGAGGTGGCGATGCGGGGAGCCCGAGTGGCTGCGTATGCGATTTCACCGGACCTGGCCTTGGTAGTTGACGTGACGAGAACAGGCGATACCCCGGGTGCAGCACGGATGGAGGTAAGCCTAGGAGCAGGTGTGGGTATCAAGGCTTTTGACCATTCCTTGGTAACACCGCCGAATATCAAACGATGGATGTCGGCAACGGCCGATCGATACAGCATTCCTTGTCAGCTGGAAGTCCTGGAGCAGGGAGGGACTGACGCAGGTGTAATTCAATTGACTAAAGGGGGTATTCCTTCTGGGGTACTTTCTATTCCTGCTCGGCAGGTGCATACTCCAACCGAAGTAGTGGATAAGCAAGATATGGAGGCGGCTGTAACACTTTTGACCAAGCTACTTGAGGAAAATGAAGACCTATAAGTTGCTACGTGGATTGGGAGGAAAATAAGTGAAACCACTGTTTACTATTTTGAAAGGCGGCAGACGTTATACCCCAGACGATGCAGGTGTAGGAGATGTCGTTTTGGCGGCAGGGGTTATCACCAGCTTAGCCGACAATGTATTGCCAGACCCCAGTTATGGAGAAGTTGAAGTGGTTGACGTGAAAGACAAATATGTAGTGCCAGGTTTCATCGACCAACATGTCCATTTGTTAGGCGGTGGCGGAGAAGGCGGTTACGCTACCCGTACCCCAGAAGTCATGCTGAGCCACTTGACCAGGGCCGGTATTACTACGGTTGTTGGCTGCCTTGGTACTGATGGTACCACCCGGCATGTCGCGTCCCTCTTGGCCAAGGCTCGGGCTCTTGAGCTGGAGGGAATATCCACATACATCTATACAGGGGCTTATGAAGTGCCCGCTCCCACTATTACTGAAAGCGTGCGTGATGACTTAATCATTATAGACAAGGTCATCGGATGTGGCGAGGTGGCGATAGCGGATCATCGTTCTGCCCAACCTAGCATCGAAGATATTCGAAAACTAGCAGCTCAGAGTAGGGTCGGCGGACTATTAAGTAACAAGGCAGGGGTCTTGCATCTACATGTGGGAAATAACCCCCAAGGTATTGGCATGTTATTGGAATTAATTGCGGAACAAGAAATACCTGTAACTCAATTTACGCCAACCCATATGAATCGCAATCAGCAGCTCTTAGACCAAGGAATCCGCTTCGCCGCTCTCGGCGGGATGATTGACTTTACCACCAGTGTGAATCTTTCGGAAAGTAATGTGGCAAGGGTTAAAGCAGCGAAAGCGGTTTCTTATTGCCTAGAGCAGGGGGTGGATTTGTCTCATATAACCATGAGCTCGGACGGCAATGGCAGTCTCCCTGTTTTTGATGAACAGGGCGATACTATAGGCTTTATGGTAGGGGAGCCAATGTCCCTATATCGCGAATGGCGAGACCTTGTCCTTGAAGAACAGTTGGAACTGTCCCAAAGCCTTAAAGTCATTACGGGAAACCCGTCCAGGACCCTTAAACTTTTTCCCAGAAAGGGCACCCTCAAGGTAGGAGCAGATGCAGACATTGTAGTACTTAATCAGGACCTAGAGATCGAGTATGTTTTTGCTAGGGGCTACTGCATGGTACGACAGGGCCAGGTTGTTGTTAAAGGAGTTTTTGAGTAGACAATACCCGGAAGAGCAATTTTCCCCAGGGACATGGTGCGATTGGAACTTCTTGCGCGTATGGGGATGAAACCAGAAGAATGGGGACCGGCACGGGTGTTCCTCTCGCTTTCGACAGTCCCTAGATACGACCTGTCGTGTATCTACACTTTTTAGCCCTTGCGGAGCAAAATATCCCATATTCTCGGGGGTTCCGGCAATTTGAGCGCTGAAAAAATACTCATTTGTTCTTTGGTTAAGTCTGTCCTCTGAAAGACCTTTCCATCAGCCGATTTCTACTCAATAAGATGAATGTTCTCGAGCTCGGAGCGCAGAGTAGCCCAAGTTTGTCGGGTCTCGACTTCGGCCAGACGCACCAGGAGCAAAGCCAGCCAGCACAACAGGACATGGGCACAGATCCGATCGTCTTTCCGGTGGTAAACAGGCCGCAGTTCGAGGGTCGTTTTGAGCGTGCGGAAAGCCCGCTGCAGAGTTGCTTGAAGCCCAGGGTGATATCCTCTACCGAGAGGGTGTCATCCGAGGTGTGGATGAGGTATTTTCCGTCCAGCCTTTCCGCGGCCTTCACTGCCTTCTCGTTAATCCTTAGGTTCCCTTTGGAGTCGATTTGCAAGTATCGCTTGTAGACGATATGACTGTAGAGAGCACAGTGGGCTTTAGTGTTGCGCTTCTCGGTCCAGTTTTTTCAGTTTCGCGAGTTTCTGCCTCAGCTTTTCCAGGTGCTTGGCGCGGGTGTGGGCATCACGCTTGGCTTCCGCAGGGTTACGGACCAGAACATAGCGGATGCGGGCCTCTCCATGGCCGACAACCACTTCTTTCGCCTCCAGGTTTTCCTGAATCGCACGAAACCTTTCGGGATGCGAGGGGGCAGGGCCTCCTCGACCTCGGGTTTACCGGCCGTGAGGCGTTCCCCTGCAATGTAGTGACCTCCGGTCCTTTGCAAAATCCGCAAGTCCTCCTTGGAGGAAAAACCCCTGTCAATCACGCTCACGACCCCTCCCAACTTCCAGCCCGCCAGATCCCGCTTGACTTCGGGTATAACCGACATGTCGGAGGTGTTGCCGAGCCAGACCCAGGAGCGAATCGGAATCCCGTCCCGAGTAACCGCCAAGCCTATCACGATTTGGGGCAGATCGCGCCGACTGTCCTTCGAACGGCCCAGAGCTTTCAGGTCCTCCTCCTCTTCGTCCCACTTGTCCATTTCAAAGTAAGTGGACGTGGTATCGAAGAACAACAGATCGACTTCCAGATGAAACAAGTCTGCTACGGCGTGAAATACCTCCCGCTCAACGTCCTCCTGGGGTTCCAAGAGGAAATCCATCGCCCGGCAGCAATGCTGAACATCCACGTTCGGAAGGTCGGGAATGACAACCTTCTCGGGCACCCACTTCTCCAGTTTCAGCTTACTCGAAGGCGCCAAGGCTCGGTTGGCACCATCGCGAACAGAGTCCGCTCCATCTCCGTGCGATACTGACGTTCTTTCAACCGGCGCTCCAAAATGGTATCGATTCCGAGCCTGCGCCAAAGTTGATCCAGAAACCAGGTCCCGCCCAGCGGGCGACTGGAAAGGAACTCCAGTTTTGGGGCCTAGGCCGGAGAGAGCGGTTCACCGAGAAAGCGCCGAATACTGTGCTCAAGCCGACGAAGGGCGTCATTTTAACCGTTCAATGGTCAACTGCCATATATCTCATTTCGGCATTTCGGTAGTTGTCCAAGAAATTTACACCATCTGCGCAAGCTGATTATTTTATATGTTTGCGGAATGCACCATAGCAAGTTATTTTGCATGTGGTCGCAAAGATTTATATCAGCTGTTTTCTGGGCTACGGCAAAATTACTTGCGGTTAAAAATTAGCCTTTTAAGAGAAAGAATATCTCGCCGGGAATTAGGCAGTTCGGGGGGACTCTGGCTGTTCGGCTTAAAACCCATGAGGCCTTGTAATTTAGATCCTGGAGGCTGTTACTATCTTGGCACATTTCTTGCATCATTAAACAACAACTTAAAGGACACAAAAGAAATAATATTACATGTGCTGGAGGAGGAGCCAGTATGATGCGCTCAAATATTCCCCAGTATGCTCAAGTCCCGGATGAACAGTGAAACGACTGGCATTCGTAAATGTCCCATCGGGTCGTGACGGTCGAAGAGTTGAAGAAGATCATGCCTTTGACAGATGGAGCCGAGTCGGGGATAGATCAGTGTCTGAAAAATCTCCGCATGGCAGTCACCCCTTATAATGCCCGCCTGGTCGACCCGGACAATCCCCGCTGCCCGGTTCGCCGCTAAGCGATCCCTACCTCCCTCGAGCTCCATGTCGGGGAGCATAATCTCTACGATCCCTTGCCTGACGATACCGATTCTCCAGTCCCGGGTTTACTCACCGCCATCAAGATCGGGTTTTGCTTTTGGTTACGGAGCAATGTCGAATGTACTACCGACATTGCTCCAGCGCCGCCTGGCCAGATCGATCGGCCGCTTGCCTTGGAGCGCTTTAACCGGGCTTTGAAATATATTTGAGTAACCGCTCAGGTACAGGATGTCCTCGAGGACTGAGGAGGTGATGGGGAAACAAGCCCGATTTTCCGGATTACTGATTGTCAACAAGATCAGGCGCAACTTGGGGAAGCAGCCCGGGAAACTGCTTTTTACAGCCTGGAGTGACGCGGGAAGTCTCTCAGCAGTTACGTCAAGACCCTGACCATTATCCCGGGACCAGGCAATCCGGAAAGCGCCCACTCGGCCGGCGACTTTCTTGAAGTGTTCTAAGGTAGTTGCCGCCGCACGCATTTAGGCGGAAACCGCGCTGAAGGTTTGACTATCCGGCATTATTGTTCTTTTAGTTCAATTTTAAGCATTGGCTATCATTTCGCAAGGGGGGGAAAGACATGAAAGATAAAATTAAACAAGATATTTATGCAGTTTTCGAAGAATTAGTGAAAATTAGCCGTTTTCTCTTCGAAAATCCGGAAATCGGGTACCAGGAATTTAAAGCCGCAGAAATTCTTGGGGAGAGTTTGAAAAAGCACGGGTTTAAAGTCGAGAAGGGTGTCTGTGCGATCCCCACCGCCTTTCGCGCCGTCTATGGCGGCAAAAAAGAGGGTCCGCGTGTGGCCTTTCTTTGTGAATACGACGCTCTGCCGGGCATCGGTCACGGGTGCGGCCATAACCTGATTGCCGCGATGGGCCTAGGGGCGGGGATCGGCTTGAGAGCGGTTATTGATGAACTGGGCGGGAGTATCGTGGTCATGGGCACGCCGGCGGAAGAGACCAGCGGGGCTAAGGTCAGCTTAGTTGAAGGGGGCTTCTTTGAGGATGTGGATTTAGCCATGATGGCTCATCCGGGTCCGAGTACGCAAGAAAGCGGCCCTTCCCTTGCGTTGAACGCCTTGCAGTTTGAATTCACTGGTAAGGCCGCTCATGCCGCTGAAGCTCCGGAAAAGGGGATCAATGCTCTTAATGCGGTTATTCAGTTGTTTAACGGAATCAATGCTCTGCGCCAGCATGTGCCTGGTGATGTGCGGATCCACGGAGTTATCACCGAGGGGGGGAAGGCTGCCAACATTGTCCCTGATTACACTACTGCTCAATTCTATATTCGGGCTGCTAAGAGGCAGCGACGGGATGAAGTAACGGAAAAAGTTGTCGCTTGCGCCCGTGGGGCCGCAATGATGACCGGGGTCAAGATGAAATTCAGCAACTTTGAAATTTCCTATGACGACTTAAAGACTAACTCGATCATGTCGGATTTATTCACTGTCAACTTGAAAGAATTGGGCGAAAAAGAAGTGCGCAAAGGGCAGCTCGTCGCGGCCTCCTTGGATATGGGGAATGTTAGCCAGGTGGTCCCGTCCATCCATCCCTGGATAGGTCTGGGGAATCTGGATTTGGTCTTGCATACCCAAGAGTTTGCTGATACTACCATCACCAAGCGGGGTGAGGAAGCCATATTTAAGGGTGCTTGCGCAATGGCTATGACGGCTTATGACATAATTGCTTCGAAGGAGATCATGGAACGAATTAAGAAGGAATTTACCAAAAAGTGATAGCCGTAAAAGGGGGTTAAGACAAAGGTGTTTGAACTGGTCATTAAAAACGGCATGGTAGTGGATGCTCTGAATAAATTATTTTCCCCCTGCTGTATCGGAATTTCCGGCGGGAAAATAGCAGCAATCAGTATTGAAGATATCAGGGGAGAGCAAGTTATTGACGCTGCGGGAATGGTGGTTTCTCCCGGATTTATTGATATTCATATGCATGAGGATCCCCTCCGGGAAAAGAACGGGATGAAAGAAATAGAAGAAAATATTTTCAACAGCATGGCCTTGATGGGGGTCACCACCTGTGTCGGTGGCAATTGCGGCATGGGGATGCCGGATTTGGAAGGGTATTTAACCGCAATCGACAATTTTGGCTTGCCCGTCAACTTCGCCACTTTTCTTCCCTACACTACCTTACGAGAAAAAATTGGGGGAACTAACAATTATCTGGCCAATACCTCGGACGAAAACGAAAAACTGAAAGAATTGCTCCGTGCTGGCATGGCGGCGGGCGCGGTCGGTCTTTCCTTTGGTTTGGAGTATATTCCTGGCTGTCCCACCAACGAATTGATCGAAATGGCCAAAGTGGTTGGCGAATTTCCCGGTAGACTCGTTGCCGCTCACTACCGTTCAGATGCGGGAGGGGGAATTGAATCGATCAAGGAACTATCCTACATCAGTTGGGTGGCGGATGTCCCAATGCAAATTTCCCATATTGGCAGTTGCACAGCTTTTGGAATGATGCGGAAAGGCTTGGAGACCGTGGACCAGGCCCGGAAACTTGGAATTGACATAATGGCTGACTGCTACCCTTACGCGGCTTTTTGCACTTATATCGGGTCGGCGGTGTTTGATGAGGGTTGTTTTGCAAGATGGGGAACGGATTATAGCTCTATCGAACCGGCCGAAGGGAAATATAAGGGCAGTCCTTGTAGCAGAGAAACTTTTGAGTACCTTAGGGTTCGGGAACCCAATACCTTGGTCGTCGCCCATGTGCTAAATAAAGACGAGGTTCTGGAAGCACTTGCCCATCCCTTGGTGATGGTGGGCAGTGATGGATTGCTGAACGGGAGAAAGGGCCACCCACGGGCGAGCGGGGCTTTCCCCCGAGTTTTTGCCCATTATGTCCGGGAATTAAAAGGATTGTCCTTAATGGAGGCAATTCTCAAGATGACCCTTATGCCGGCGCAAAGGCTGGGCTTGAAAACCAAAGGCCAACTGACTCTGGGCAATGACGCGGACATTAGTATTTTTGATCCAGATAAGATTGTGGACAAGGCAACATATACGGATCCAGTTGCTCCGCCGGAGGGGATTGCCTACGTCCTTGTGAACGGGAAAATGGTAGTTGCAGACGGACAATTAACAGGGGTTAAACCGGGAAAGACGCTTCGTTTTTGAAGAGCAAAGAGGAAGCAGATCGCGGGAGGTGGTGTCGTTTTGGGCTACCCAAGATTGGAAATTGCGGAAAGTAAGATTAGACTGAATTGCGAGTATTTAACGAATTTCTGCAGCAGGCAAGGTATTGCAATAATGGGGATTACGAAAGGGGTTAGCGCCCTGCTTCCCGTGGTGAAGGCCATGTTGCGCGGAGGAATAGAGAAGCTTGGAGATTCCCGGATGAAGAATATCAGGGCACTGAAAGAAGCCGAGATCGGTGTGCCAGTCTATTTAATAAGAATTCCTATGCTTTCCGAGCTGGAAGAAGTAGTTTACTGGTCTGAGGGTAGTTTTAATTCCGAAGTTGATGTTATGCAAGCCCTCGCTCATAAGGCCAAACTGTATAACAAGACTCATAAGGTTATCTTGTTGGTGGACGTTGGGGATTTGAGGGAGGGCATTCTGCCAGAGGATGTTTCTAAAACAGTGGGCCAAATCCTTGACTTCCCTGCTCTGGAGTTGGAGGGACTAGGCACTAATGTTGGCTGCTATGGGGGAGTTCTTCCAAGTCCGGAGAACATCAGGATCTTATTTGATTTAGCCCAGGAAATAGAGAAGAGGTACGGGATAAGGCTGAAAACTCTGTCCGGCGGCAACACGGCTACTCTGAGTCTTCTGGAAAAAAGCAACCTGGGGCAGGGAATCAATCAACTTAGACTGGGGGAAGCAATTTTGTTGGGCACGGATGCGACGAATCACCGGGCTGTCCCTGGAACCTCCATGGATACCATGAGATTGAAAGCCGAGGTAATCGAAGTTAAGTGGAAACCGTCTTATCCCATAGGCAAAATAGGTCGGGATGCTTTTGGAAATATCCCGGTCATCGAAGATAGAGGGGAAATGAGGCGAGCGATCGTGGCACTGGGAAGACAGGATTGCCGCATTGAAGGACTTACTCCGGTGGATCAATCGATGGAGATTATTGGTGGAAGTAGTGATCACCTTCTTCTTGATGTCACCCGTTGTGCGGATATCGGCATCGGCTCTCTGGTCGAATTCAAGGTAACTTATGCGGCAATGCTTAGCCTTTCGACTTCCAGTTATGTGGAAAAGGCTATGG
This sequence comes from Peptococcaceae bacterium CEB3, assembly GCA_001029295.1. Lineage (GTDB taxonomy): Bacteria > Bacillota > Desulfitobacteriia > Desulfitobacteriales > Desulfitobacteriaceae > Acididesulfobacillus. Next base: position 119,798 of record LDXJ01000059.1, read on the forward strand.
TCTAGCGGTAACCCGAAAAGTTGTTAGACATCTTGTACTGGCCTTCGACAGCTTATAGGTACAGGAAGCGCCTTTAACCCGTCATGCCAGAAGGAATTGCGAATCAGACATACGTCGGTGAGATACCCGGGTGGCTGAGGAAAGTCGTTCGCTAGGTTGCGAAGGTAACTGTATGGGTTAAGACTCTTTGTTGCTTAAGAACAAAAATGATTGAACAATACACAATATCGTCAAAGGACCGTTAACTGAAGACATTGAAACAGCTCACAACATCCCTGGAAAGCCTAGAATGAAGACAGTAGAAAATAACACCGTGGTTTCCTGAGGATGTCGATGTGTGATTTTGAAGGGAGAGGGGTGGAATATGGATGATACCGGTTAGGTAAGTGAAGCGGTTATGCCGGAAGAAAATTAAAGAAAGGGAGATGTTGGTAAAATGAGTGTACAATCTACTGAAAAGCCAGTTAAGCTGGGGAAAAATAAAAAAAGGAAGAGTATCAATACTTTTGTACTGCTTTTCTGCGTGATGGTGGCTATGGCTATCCTGACCTACATTCTGCCTGCAGGACATTATGCAAGGCATGTGGTTAAAGGCCTGAACGTGGTCATACCTAACACATACAAAACAGTGGCCAGAACCCCCGTTGGTTTCTTGGGGCTGTTTTCCTCGATCCCCCAGGGTATGGAAGAAGCGGCACCGATTGCTTTTTACGTGATCATCATCGGTGGAATGATCAATGTCATGAACGCTACGGGAGCACTCAATGCGCTGCTTACTGTCACGGCCAGAAGGTTTTCCAAGCAAGGACTGTGGTTTATAGCCCTGCTTATGCTGTTGTTCTCCTTGGGCGGAAGCCTCCTAGGCATGGCTGAGGAGAGCTTAATGTATCTTCCGGTGGTCATCCCTTTTGCGTTAGCTATGGGATATGATCTTTTTACAGGAGTGGCTATCGTTCTGCTAGGTATGGCCATAGGATTCACTACGGCCATCATGAACGCCTTTACCATCGGTATCGCCCAGAGCGTCGCCCAACTGCCGCTATTTTCCGGTATTTGGCTCAGACTTATTTTGTACGTAATTGTTTACATCGCTGCCGTAGCTTTCGTCTATCGGCACGCTAAGAAGGTTAAGGAAAACCCTTCGCTGGGTATCTGGGGCGATCGAAGATATGAAAGTGTGGCGCAACTAGAGGGCGAAGATGTTAAGCTTGAGGTGCGGCACAAGTGGGTTTTATTATGCTTCGTGCTGGCTATTGCCACACTGGTCGTCGGCGTGATCAAATTCAATTTCAGTTTCGAACAATATGGTGGTGTGTTTATTTTACTTTCGATTGTGATTGCTTTCATCGGACAAATGTCCACTGAAGACTACCTGAAGAACTTTATGCAAGGCTCGGCGAACATCCTACCGGCTGCTCTGATCATCGGGCTTTCCAGGGGCGCCGTGGTTGTATTGACTAATGGAAACATTCTCGACACTATACTGTACCACGCGGCTACGGCTCTTGAAACTGTTCCATCCTCGCTCAGCGCAGCGGGTATGTTTTTATTTCAGGCGACATTGCACATCCTGGTTCCTTCAGGAAGTGGCCAGGCCATGCTGACCATGCCCATCATGGTCCCCTTGGCAGATCTACTGCATGTGACCCGTCAAACGGCCTGCCTAATTTTTACACTTGCGGACGGCATTGGCAATACCATCTTGCCCACATCCGGATATTTCATGGCGGCTCTTAGCTTGTCAGGACTGGCTTATGGCGCATGGGCTAAGAAAACCTGGCATTTTATTGTAGGACAATACGTGGTTGCGATAATAGTTGTGGTACTGGCTAACATGGTACATTATGGGCCATTTTAAGTTCACCGAAAAGTTCTGACCACTTAATCCTTAAATTGAGGTCGGTTAATATTATTAATATTCCCATTTTTCGCATCCATGATTTGGAATAGTTCAGATTGTGGATGTTTTTTCTTTATTTTGTCAACCGTAGTTCCTTATGTGGCGGTTCGCACTCTTTGGCGGTAAGTTAATCATCGCAAGTGGCATTTGACAACGGCATGGTGGTTACCGTCAGTGGCGGCAGTTGTTTATGAGGTTTAAGACCAAAGCCAATGGCGGTGGCTTCAATACCTAACAGTTACCGCCACTGGCATTGCAGACATAGAGCCGTAACCGCGTCTGTCAAGGATATCCCGAGGTGCCAGTGCCAGGGGCGCAGCCCTGGACGCCTCTGGGATACATATCCGTTGGCCTCGGTGCAAGATAAAACGCTTAGTGTGATAAGCTGGTGGGCCGTTCCCTACAGATTTCGGCTTGGCAGAGAAGACGTTGCTACAGACAAACGGAATAGACAGTCGACGTATGGAGGGTAAACTGAGTCTCCGGCAGGGTGATATACCAGCTGATATCTAGCTCTAAACGACAGGGATAGGCCGTTTTCCCCACATACAAGAGAAAGCATTCACCGCAATGCAACGCATAATTCTGATTTCCGAGTTCCGCGTACCACTGATCCAGTTTCCGATTGAAACGCAGTAAATGGGCGGGACGATTGCAGGTTCCACTGAATGGTAAGATTATCGAGGTTAATAAAGAATTGCTTTATCAGCCTAAGAAAATCAACGAAGATTGTTACGGGTCAGGCTGGTTAGCCTTGATTGAGCCCAGCGATCTAGCCGGAGAATTAGGTCAGCTCATGAATGCAGAGCAGGCTGCAGCCTGGGTCAAAGAAGAAATGGCCCGCCACACCCCCAAAGGGTAAGCTGTTCGCAGTTGCAGGGTCAGAAAAACAAGAAAGTTTACCGTCAGGCTGAGAAAACTGCGCCCGGATGAACCTTTCAGATGGATGAATCATGTAGGAAGGAAAATAGTGATGGAAAGGGGGGGGTTCAGGTGGAGGTATTTTTAAAAGAAATTTTCGGTTCCAGAATGACGACCGATCCTTTCGAATTGGAACAGTACACGAAAGATATCGCGTACATTCCGCCTATCCTGGTGCGTTTACTCGCCAAACCCTGGCCCCGGGCGGTTGTTCAAGCGGAAGAATCGAGGGAGATAGCTTGCCTCATGCAATGGGCTTTCCAGAAGAGAATACCCGTGACGGTTCGGGGAGGGGGTTCTTCGGCTTATTTTAATTCAGTTCCAGTTCAGGAGGGGATTGTTCTGGATATGAATCACATGCAGGGAGTCGGTGCGGTGCATATGGCAGGTAAAGCTGAGGAACCGGCGGTTTGGGTCCAAGCAGGAACGACCTGGTACGATGCGGATGAACGCTTACGCCGCCAGGGGTATACGCTCCGTTCGTATCCCACCAGTGCCCCTGCGGCCACAGTGGGAGGGTGGATTTCCCTGGGCGGCTTCGGCATCGGTTCGATTCGTTATGGACCTTTACGGGAACAAATATTGGGGGTCCGTGCAGTAACCGCAGGGGGGGAAATCGCTGAGGTTGACAACCCCGGCCTAAAATCGGAGGCAGAGGCTAGCGCAGGAGGGGGTGGGCTCTGCTTTGATGATTTTTTTGGCATGGAAGGCACCCGAGCCGTAATCACCGAAGCGCATCTCACGGTTCGCCCGTTCCCGGAAAAAGAGGCCCATCGGGTCCTGGCTTTCAGGGATGTCAGACCAACGGGTCGAATGATCCAGGAGTTAGGCCAAGTTTCTTCCGTTTTCAACGTTCATTTTAGTTCCCCGACGTTTGTTGCGGCCCTGCACAAAAAGGGGTATGCCTCGGAACTTCCGCAGGAACGTTATTGTTTGGCTGTGGACTTGGCCGGAAGACAAACCGAAGTGGAAGAAGCGCTCAGGACGATCCGACGTGAAGTCCAGGTGTTGGGGGGAGAGGTCTTAGCTACGGAAGCCGGGGAAGCAGAATGGATCAGCCGTTTTAAAGCGTTACGGTTGAAGCAAACATGGCCTTCTTTGCAGGCCGCCGAACTGCTTTTACCTGTCGAACATTTTGCGGCCTTTGAAGAAGCGCTGACAAAGTTAGCGAAACAAAAACATACCGTTGTCGTGACCTATGCCCACCTTGTGTCTCCGGAAACAGTGCTGCTCATGGTTTTGTTTCCTTCAGATGAACTCAATACCCTCCGCTATCTCGGCGATCTCAGCTTTATCAGCCGCATATATGCTTTAGGTAAGCTTTATGGGGGAAAACCCTATATCATCGGTCTATGGAACACTTCGTATTTGAGCGACATTTACACCTCGAAAGAATTAAAGCGACGCTGGGAGCGCAAACAGAGGCTGGACAGACCCAATATTTTAAATCCGGGAAAGGCTTATAAGGCTCCTTTTTTCCTCAGCCGATCGGTATTCAGATTAGGTATGGGATTTCTTGGAATGCTATGTCCGTTTGTAAGGGCGGGGAGGGAAAGTGATGCCTAAGACAAAAACTAATTTAGAAGAGCGAATCGCTGAGGCCAGCTATGTGTGCGGGCGATGTGGGAGTTGCCGCAACGTTTGCCCGGTTTATCAGGAAATAAAGTGGGAGTCTTCTTCACCGCGCGGCAAGATAACGCTAGCTAAAGACGTATTTTTGAAACACAAGCACAATAAGATGACAGAGTTCTATACTCAGCGTCTGCTGGAATGCACGCTTTGCGGAAAATGCGAGGAAATCTGTGCCGCAGGTATTCATACGCGGGGACTTTGGCTGGACCTGCGGGAAAGTTTGCGAGAAACGGGCAGGTTACATCCTAATTTCCGGCACCTAGGTGAGCAAATCGCCACGACCCATAATATCAGTGCTACGGCCAATGAATATAGGTTGGATTGGACAGATGATCTCGACGATTTTGAGGTGCCGCAAAGTAAAGACGGCAGCGAAGTTGCTTATTTTGTTGGTTGCGTTTCTTCCTTTTACCCGCAATTGGCTGACATCCCTCAGAGTATTGTCAAAATCCTGGAACAGGCACCGGTAAAGTATACGGTCTTGGGTGGGGAGGAATGGTGTTGCGGGTTTCCCTTGATTTCTGCCGGGATGTCAGGCGAAGCTCAAGAATTAGCCAGGCACAACATCGAAAAAGTTCGCGCTCTGCGAGTGAAAACCTTAATCACTGGGTGTGCCTCTTGTTTTCATACCTGGAGTCAGGAATACCCGCTTCTACTGGGCAAGAGTAAGCAGGACTTAGGTTTTGAAGTTCTTCATGTGACGGAATATTTTGCTCGCTTGCTCCAGGAGAAACGCTTAATGCCTGCAGGATTGTCTGAAACAGTCACTTATCATGACCCTTGTGACTTAGGGCGCAATAGCGGGGTTTATGAGGATCCACGAGTTATTTTGCAGGCTATTCCCGGGCTGGATTATGTCGAAATGTTCCATAACAGAGAGCTTGCCGATTGCTGCGGGGGTGGAGGGAACCTGCAAATGGTTGACTCTGGATTGAGCCAAGCCATTGCAGGGCGGCGGGTCCGAGCGGCTGTGGAGACCGGAGCGTCAATCCTGGTTTCAGCCTGTCAACAGTGTGTCCAAACCCTGAGAGACGCGGCCAGGAAGGAGAAGTTAGCCCTGGAAGTTATGGATGTTACGGAGTTGCTTTGGCAGGTGTTGGATCATGAGACAGGTGGTGAACGAAATGAATGAAGCGATCTTTGATCGAGTGGCAGCGGGTTATGATTCCTGGTATGAGACAGAGGTAGGGAAAGCGGCTGACCAGGTGGAACGGGTGTTAGCCCAGACTATGTTTCGGCCGTCGGGAACACGGGTCATGGAGGTGGGTTGCGGTACCGGACAGTACACGGCCTGGCTGGTTCAAGAAGGGTACACTCTAACGGCTGTCGATGTTTCTGGAGAAATGATGGCTAAGGCCCAGGCCAGAATCGCTGCGGTGGGCGGGCAAGTGCATTGGTGGCAAGCTGATATATCAGAGATTCTGAACCAACTGGGGAAATTCCACGGAATCTTTTCTATGACGGCTTTCGAGTTCGTACCCCAGTCCGAACAGGTTTTAGCCAAACTCTTTGACTGCCTGGTGCCCGGCGGATGCTTACTCATCGGAGTGATTGCCGGTAATAGTCCCTGGAGTGACTATTACCAAGAAGTGGCAAGAAAAAAACCGACCTCAGTTTTTGCCCGAGCCAAACTCTATACTGAAGAAAATATTCGCGACTGGCAAGTGGGGGGACGTTTGGAACTGGGACAATGTCTCTTTTTCCCGCCCGCTGTGGCCACAGCGGCGGAGGCCTTAGCCTTAGAAGAAAGAAGAGAGGGGAGAGCCGGATTTATCGTAGCGAAGTGGGTGAAAGAGTGAGCGGGAGAATAGTCTCGACTCCATAATCTGAGTGCTAGGCAGTACAATCCCAGCCCGAGTGAAATGGATGGCTGTGCATGACTGTTACAGGAAGCTCATCCGACGAAGAGGCTGGAGGAGAAGAATGACGAAATATGGGAGGGAATATTCAGAATGTTATAGAATATAATTAATCTCAAGCAGAAAGCAAAGGCGGCGAGGTTGAATAATTAGTACATGGAATATATGCAGGTACTAAAAAATACAGTAAGTAGGAGTGAGGGTTAATGGGCCAAGTATCTGTTGCCTCAAGGCTTAATCGCTTACCGGTTACACGAACACACAAAATGGTTACTTCAATAGTTGGTATTGGGATTTTCTTTGATCTTTTTGATATCTTTTTGGCTGGGATTTTGGGAACAACATTAACCAAACAATTTCATTTAAATGCTGTTATGCTGCCAATTGTAATTGGTTCGGGGTTTATAGGCATGTTCTTCGGTGCCCTCTTACTAGGTAGGTTAGGAGATAAGTTTGGCCGACGCTCAGCCTATTTGATCAATTTAGGACTCTATTCACTGTTTACCTTTATTGGCGCTTTTAGTTTTAATGCTTCAATGCTGATTGTTTCGCGTTTCATTGCCGGGTTGGGGATCGGGGCTGAGCCACCACTAAGCGACACTTATATGAGTGAGATGTATCCATCACATTCTCGTGGAAGGCTCTTGGCTTGGACATACACGATTAGTTTCCTGGGGATTCCAGCCGCAGGCTTTCTTTCGATGATTTTGGTACCAATGCATCCCTTTGGATGGGACGGCTGGCGTTGGGTTTTTGTCATAGGTTCGCTCGGAGCGGCAATTGTCTGGATTTTACGCAGCTTATTGCCTGAATCACCAAGATGGTTGGAGTCAGTGGGGCGTGTAGAAGAAGCAGAAGCCATCACCGCCAAAATGGAAACTGAAGCTATTGAAAAATACGGTAATGATTCTCTATCAACCCCTAAAGCTGAAGAAGTACCGACTTACGGAAAATTCCCCTTTCGAGCGCTATTTTCCAAACTGTATCTAAAAAGAACAATAATGTTGTGGATATTTCAGGTATTCCAATCGGTGGGATATTATGGATTTGGGACAATCGTGCCCATGGTTTTGGTAGCTAAAGGCTATTCGGTCGTACATTCACTTACTTATACGGCTTTATCGTTTATAGGGTATCCGATTGGTTCCGCTCTTTCCTTGCCGATAATGGAAAGACTGGATCGCAAATGGCTAATTACCGGTTCTGCATTTTTAATGGGCGTTTTAGGCATTTCCCTGGGCTATTCCAGTTCCGGCACGGCAATTGTTCTTTTTGGCTTCCTCTACACATTAGTTAGTAATATCTTTTCCAACGGGTATCATCTCCTTCAAGCTGAGATTTTTCCAACCTATGCAAGGTCAACCGCTACAGGTACTGCCTATAGTCTCAGTCGGTTATCAAGCGGACTACTCCCTTTCGTTCTTCTTCCTGTCCTAAAAAGTGCAGGGGCTGGGCCTATGTTTGGCCTAGTGGCGTTCGCAATGTTAATTGTAATAGTCGATGTAGGTTTTTTTGCGCCTCAGACTACCGGCTTGGCCTTGGAAATAGTAAATAGTGAAAAATGAACTGAATAATACGAAGAGTCGCTTGATTTGGATTGAGGTTTGATTACGTAATTACGCAAAAACTCTCGCACTCACGGGGATTCCCTTCGTTTACACGATCTGTTCCAGGCTCCAATCTCGGCTGGTTTCTGGAAGGGCAAAACTTAAGCAGCGCAACGACCCGTAGGGGCCTTCCGCTGCTTTTTCTTTTTTCTCCTATGTGCTCATAATCTAAACCTTAAACTCAATATTAACTTTGTCATAAATCACACTGACAGGGTTGCTTTTATTTGAATTGTAAAAAAACTAGCAAGAGTTTACGATTAGATCAAGAAATAAAAACAAAGGAGGTAAGCTTAATGGCGACAAACGTCAATGTCATGGAAAAGAACTTCAAGGGCAAAGCCGGGCTGCAGAAGTTCGGGGGATTCCTGGCCGGAATGGTTATTCCGAACATAGGCGCTTTCATTGCCTGGGGCCTAATCACGGCGTTTTTCATCCCCACCGGTTGGCTTCCCAACGCTTACTTGGGCAAACTGGTCACTCCGATGATTTCTTATCTCTTGCCGATCCTGATTGGCTATACGGGCGGCAAGCTGGTGCATGATACCAGGGGAGGTGTTGTCGGAGCCATTGCTACGGCAGGTATTGTGGTGGGAGCCTCCATCCCGATGTTTCTCGGTGCGATGATCATGGGTCCACTCGGCGGCTGGCTGATCAAGAAATTTGATGAGTTGGTGGACGGAAAAGTGCCGACTGGCTTTGAGATGCTGGTTAACAATTTCTCGGCGGGAATTTTGGGAGCGCTGCTCGCTCTTCTGGCCTTTTCCGGTGTCGAACCTGTGGTTCAAGGCTTCTCAATGGCGTTGGGAAACCTGGCAATCGCGGTCACCAATGCGAAATTGCTGCCGCTTATTGCAATCTTCATCGAACCCGGCAAGGTCTTATTTTTGAATAATGCCATCAATCATGGTATTTTGGCTCCCCTTGGAATCCAGGAAGCGAAGGAAGCTGGTAAATCCATTTTCTTCCTTTTGGAAACCGATCCCGGCCCGGGTCTCGGAGTTCTGCTTGCTTATTGGCTTTACGGGAAAGGGGCAATTAAACAGTCTGCGCCCGGAGCGATCGTTATTCAATTTTTCGGTGGGATCCACGAAATTTACTTCCCATATATTCTCATGAAACCCCTACTCTTGCTGGCAGTGATCGGCGGGGGGATGGCAGCGGATTTCACGTTCGTAGTGACGAAAGCCGGACTTGTTGCCACACCTTCACCGGGCAGTATATTTGCAGAACTGGCTATGACACCCAAAGGCGGCTTTGTCCCGGTTATTCTCGGTATCACCGTCGGTGCTGCCGTATCCTTCCTCATCGCTTCTCTGATCATTAGGCGGGACAGGAGTGAAGGGGACCCGAATTCACTTGACGCGGCTAAAGAAATGATGTCGATGATGAAGGCGCAGAGCAAAGGAAAAAGCGTCAGCCGGAGCCAAGATCAGAGTCCGATTACAGATCAGGGTGCGAAAAGGGTGCTTGGCTTGCCGCGTTTGATCGTTTTCGCCTGCGAAGCTGGGATGGGTTCCTCCGCGATGGGAGAATCTATTCTGAAGAAGAAGTTCAAGGACGAAGGGCTGAATATTCAAGTGAAGCATGCTCCGGTCAATCAGATTCCGCCGGAAGCGGAAGTGGTCTTTACGCAGGAAAGTCTGGCGGCACGTGCGGCTCAGGTGGTGCCCGAAGCAGAGATAGTTCCGATCAAGAACTTCTTGGACAAGACTGCTTACGAGGCCTTCGTGGACGAATTAAAAAACAGGTCGTGATGCCATGTGGAAAATCTGACTGTGCGGCAGAAGTTCATTCTGCATAATTTAATAGAGAAAGGCTGTTTAACATTAAAGGGCCTTTCTCAACAGCTCGATGTCAGCGAGAGGACAATTCTGCGGGAGACGTCCTCGTTGAACGAATGGCTGAGGTCCTACAAACTGCGGATTTCTGACAGCGTGGGCTTGCTCCGCCTGAATGGGCCGGAACAAGAACAGCACAGGGTCCGGGAACGCCTGGAGGAGATTCCGCTTCTTTGGATGTTGAATCCGGAGCAGAGGCAGGCGCTGATCACAGCCCAGTTGCTCTTGGCCAGTGAACCGATCAAATCTGCCTATTTCAGTCATCAGTTCAATGTCGTTGAAGCTACGATTGTCTTCTACCTGGACAAAATTGAAACATGGTTGAAGAACGAAGATTTGGTGCTAATCCGGAAAAGAGGGTACGGTCTGGAAGTGGAAGGGTCGGAGTGGCACAAGAGAAATGCCTTTGTCGACCTTGTGTACAGTTACCGGCCAATGAGCGAACTGTTGAGTTTTCTGTATGAGAACCAGCAGGACTACCCGTTGCTTGCGTTTTTCAAGGTGACTTTCGGAGAAGAATTGCTCCGGGCTGTCAAAGATTTGATGGAGACGCTCAATCGGCACGCTCTTTTCCCTAACGACATCCGGTTTTTTGGCACATTGATACACGTTTTGCTCTCTATCCAAAGGACGCGCTGTCAGGCTCCCATTACTCTCCCCGAGGACGTTGTGGCTGAAATATTGGCCTCACAAGAGTACGATTTTGTGAAAGATATACGAGTTGCTTTGCAAGAGTGGGGATTCGAACTGCCTGCGAGTGAGCTTGCCTACCTCGCCATTCATTTGAAAGGAGATAGGAAATTTCGCGACAGTACCCCGGATTCTGAGGAAAACGGTTTTGACCTGGAAGATCTGATCAAGGAAACCGTTTATATTGTGGAGAAAAAGCTGAATGTCTCGATCCACGTAGATCAACAGCTCTTAACAGGGCTCATCCAGCATATTGATCCGGCTCTTTACCGCTTGAGCATGGGGCTGGAAGTAAGAAACCCCATCATTGATGAAATCAAACAGTATTACCCGAATCTGTACCAGGCGGTGGAGCAAGCTTGTAAACTAGTATTTTCAAAATACAACCTGGTCATACCCGAAAGCGAGGTCGGGTTTGTCACCATGCATATCGGAGCGGCGATCGAAAGACAACATGGCGCCGAAAATACACTTAACGCTTTGATTATTTGTCCGAATGGCTTAAGTACAGCCAAGATGCTGAGCAGCAAAGTGAAGAGACATTTTACGGAGGTCGGCCGGATTGATGTCTGCTCTCTACGGGAGATGAACGACAGGCTGAAGGACGGGTATGATTTGGTGCTGTCTACTGTCAGGTTGGGCACAAAAGCGGCAGATGTCACAGTTGTTTCTCCCTTTCTGTCCCAAGATGATATAGAGGCCATTAACAGTTTGATCCAAAAAAAGAATAGAAAGACACACTGGAGAGAAAGCCCGGTGCCGATCGGAGAAGAGCAGCCGGGAATAGAGAAAAACCTGAATCTGGTCAACGAGATCTTGCAGAATTTCCAGGTTAAGTTGCTGGAGGGAGACAGCTACCCCGAAGTGCTCGATAAAATCGTACGGGAAATCTGCGCGGACGCACCTGGGATTAAACCTTCCAGCGGGAAGATACTCAAGCATCTGATCTGCCAAAGAGAAGAAAAAGGAAATGTTATCATTCCGGAAAGTCATGTAGCTCTGCTGCACGTGCGCAGTGACGAGATTAAGAAGCCTTTCGTCGGTGTCTACCGACTCAAGGAATTTATTAAAATGAAAAGTTTCGGTTTCGGCCAAGAGAAAGTGGATACTTTTGTTGCCATGTTGGCGCGGAAAACTGAGAGCAACTATCTGCTGGAGCAGCTGGGAAAAATCAGTGTCGAACTTGTGGAAAACCAGGAGTTTTGCGAAATCCTTAGAATAGGCGATCAGCAGGATATTCGGGATGCTCTGATCAAAATACTCAACCGGGAGGCAGAATGATGAATCAGGCCGTTTTAAACGAAAATAACGTTGTATTGAATGTGGCAAAAGAGAAAAAGCACGAGGCGATAGCCCGGGCGGGAAGACTTCTCGTGCACAACGGATACGTTAAGGAAGAATATATCGAAGGGATGCACAAGAGGGAAGAAAGCCTGACCACCTATGTAGGAAACGGAGTGGCTATTCCCCACGGAATGCCGGAGTACGTGGGTTATATTGTAAAATCCGGTTTGGTTGTACTTCAGTATCCGGAGGGGATTGATTTTGGCGCCGGTAACCGGGCTTATCTCTTGATTGGAATAGCGGGCAAAGATGATGAGTATATGGAAATCCTGGCTGGAATCGCCGTGGTCTGCCAGGATGAAGACAATGTACAGAAGTTGAGGCAGGCAACCTCAAAAAAGGAAATTCTCAAAATCCTGACGGAAGGTGAACAAGATGATTAGGACGGTCACCCTTAACCCAGCTGTAGACAAAACGGTGCAAATTAACGACTTTGCCATAGGAACCGTCAACCGCATTTCTGCGCTTCGTATCGATGCCGGCGGCAAAGGTATCAATGTGGCTAAAGTGCTGAAAGTGCTGGGCGAAGACTGCCGGGCACTCGGAATTTTGGCCGGCCACAACGGGCATTTCATCAAGGAACAACTGGACAAATCGAATATCGACAATGACTTCGTCTTTACAGGTGGGGAGACGAGGACGAACTTAAAAGTAGTGGACCCGATCGGCGCATCTTATACAGATCTTAATGAGCCGGGCGGGGAGGTTTTGGCTGTCGATCTGAAGCGGTTGGAAGAAAAGATCTTTTCCGATCTCAGGGAGGACGGCATTCTGGTTTTAGACGGCAGTGTTCCGGCCAGAGTGACTCCGGATATCTATGGACATTGGATCCGACGTGCGGAAGATGCAGGGGCGAAAACTATTCTTGACGCTGACGGCCAGCTCTTGCAAGAGGGAATCAAGGCCCGGCCCTACTTGGTCAAGCCAAACGTGCATGAGCTGGAATCTCTGTTCGGACGAAAGCTTTTGGGTCCGGAGGCGGTTGCTCAGGCCGCGCGGGAATTGTTAGCAGCCGGGGTCACCATGGTTGTTGTCTCCATGGGCGCTGAAGGGGCCGTCTTTGTTCAGAAGGCATACACCTATTATGCGGAAGCACCCCTTGTGGAAGTGCAAAGTACCGTGGGTGCCGGTGACGCAATGGTGGCCGCTTTGGCTTGTTCCGTGGCTAAGGGTTACTCTCCAGAGAAGATGGTTCGCCTGGCGATGGCAACGAGCGCGGCTCAAGTGCTAACTCCCGGAACCCAACCGCCCGAAAAGGAAATGGTGCGGACGCTTGAGAACAGAGTCTCTTTTTGGCCCATCATCTTGTCGGGAACTCTATCTCGATACCGTAAGGACGGTCACAGCCGTCGGGAAAAAAGCAGTAAGGATTCGTCCGATAAGCGAGCCCAGATGCTCCTATAATGGCCTCGCGGTATTTGGAAGCGCACATCAGGAATGACTACAAACCTTTGAACGAGAAATTGGAGGAAACATCATGAAAACGAAAGCTGTCCGTTTATACGGTGCCAACGATTTACGAATGGAAGAGTTTGACCTGCCGGAAATCAAGGAGGACGAGATCCTGGTTGAGATCATTTCTGACTCTGTCTGTATGTCAACTTACAAAGCGGCCATTCTGGGCAAGCAGCATAAACGCGTGCCCCAGGATGTTGATCATAACCCCATCATTGTCGGGCATGAATTTTCCGGCAACATTGTTAAAGTCGGGGCAAAATTGCAGGAGGAATTTCAGGCGGGCAATAAGTTTGCCCTCCAGCCGGCACTGAATTATAAGGGAACGATGTGGTCTCCGGGGTACTCCTACAAATATTTCGGCGGAGATGCCACGTACAATATCATTCCGAAAGAAGTCATGGAGATAAACTGCCTCTTGGATTATAGGGGGGATACCTATTACGAAGCTTCGTTAGCGGAGCCGATGTCCTGCATCATTGGGGCCTTTCATGCCAGCTACCACACGAGCATGGGCAGCTATGAGCATCGTATGGGCATCGCTGAAGGAGGAAAAATGGCTTTGCTCGCTGCTGCCGGTCCGATGGGGCTGGGCGCGGTTGATTACGCTCTGCACTGTGAACGCCGGCCGGAGCTCCTGGTCGTGACGGATATCGACGAGGAGCGGATTGAACGGGCTAAACAGATTTTTGACGAGGATGAAGCACGCAAATGCGGCGTGAAATTGTTATTCGTCAACACCCAGGGTCTGCCGGATGTGGCCGGCTATCTGAGAGAGCTGACCGGTGGCAACGGTTATGATGACGTCTTTGCCTTTACTCCGGTCAAGGCGGTAGTTGAACTTGCAGACAAGATCCTGGGGCGAGACGGCTGCCTCAATTTCTTCGCTGGGCCGACAGATAAACAGTTTTCAGCGGAACTCAATTTCTATAATGTGCACTATTCCTCGGCACACGTGATGGGGACTACCGGGGGCAACACGGATGACATGATTGAATCTTTGACCATGACGAAGAATGGGCTTATCAACCCGGCGGTGATGGTGACGCATATCGGTGGTCTGGATGCTGTGGCGGAGACTGTTCTGAACCTGCCGCGCATTCCCGGGGGAAAGAAACTGATTTACACCCACATCAATATGGAACTCACGCCGTTGAGTGACCTAGCACGGAAAGGCGAGAAGGATCCCAGCTTGGCCAAATTGGCAGAAATCGTCCGGCAAAACAAAGGGTTATGGTGCGGCGAAGCGGAGAGATACCTCTTGAAGAACTGGAAATAGGAGAGAGACTATGCGTACAGAGACAGTGGAGATACTGAATAAAGCGGGCCTGCATGCCAGGCCTGCCTCCCTTTTTGTCCGAGCGGCATCCTCTTTCAAATCGGAGGTCAGTCTGGAGAAAGGCGGAAAGAAGGTCACCGCCAAATCGATTCTTGGAGTTCTGTCGTTAGGCATTAGGCTGGGCGATGAGGTTGTTTTAAGGTGTCAAGGCCCGGACGAAGAGGAGGCACTTACTCAGTTGACTGAACTGGTTTACTCGAAGTTTGGGGAAAAAGACGAAGGTTAACGACGCTTGCCCCGAACAGCCTTTGCTTAGCTGCGAGGCAAAACTTGGTCAGCCTATAAAGAATGAGCGAGAAGAGAAAGGGATCGGTTTCGATCGGTCCCTTTTCCCCTAACTCGGTTTTCTCTCTTAAGGTTCACTAAAAAAGTTCGCACTCGAAATGGCTCCCTACGGTATCCTGGTTAATGCCATCGCTCCCGGTGGGATTATTACCGCAGGGCCATCTAACCTTTACTTTTTGCCCTAGCTGCGGAGAAATTATCTACAAAAGAGACTTTTACGGTCCTATGGGCGCTAAACTACTCCTGCCGAAGTCCGACTCCGCAGGGAAAGTCTGCCCGCATTGTGGACAGGGAATCCCAGTTAAAGCCCCACCGGCGGAGACAAAGTACCAGGAAGGAGATTTTGAAGGAGGCTACCCCTTTACCAGGGCGCTGGAAATGATCGAAGCCATCTTAATCGCCATGGGTGTCACGAATATTAAGAAAGTGGTGCAGGTCTGGAAAATTGTCTTGAGTCAAAAGGGACTGCCAAAATTGCATCGGGATATTCAAAATATCAGTTCGTATCTTGAGACCATCCGCTATTTTGGCCAGCTGATCGGGACGGAAGAGCAAGCCGCCAGGCTGGTTTCCTATATGGAGGACAAGGTTTCCTTGATTCAGCAATCCCTACCCCCTGCGGAAAAAAAACCACAAGTATATTATATCGTGGGGAAACTTCTTTTTTGCCTGATGGGAGAACGCTTTGAAAATCAGTTAGTTGAAGCGGGACTTTGGCAGCCCCCGTTGGATCCTGGGTCTAACGTATATGGCCAACAGACTACATCCGGGGGTATACCATTTTGATGTCCAGGCCTGCGTGGGGAAACTGCCCCAACTCGTTATTTGTGACGTATAATTGCGCTCAAGCCTTTTACCGTCCGAAGGAGGTGGACGAAGAAGAGCACATTAAAGTCCACTGTGCACCCTAGAGCCATATTACCGGCAAGAAAATTTTGTAAAACGATGTCAGCCTTGCATGAACTTGTCAAACTAAAGAAGTTTGAACTGATGCATTTTTCGATAAAGTGCGCTGCGGGAAATGCCCAAAGTGCGAGCAACGGCACTGACATTGCCTGCTTCCTTGGATAAAAGAGTCACTATTTCCAGCCTTTCATGTTCGGCGAAGCGTTGTCGAAATTGCTGCCGCAACATTTTCATTTTCAGCGGCTGTTTGGGGTCCGAATAACTTTTCCGTTCAGCGGACGTAGCAGCTGTGCGAACTTCTTCCGGTAAGAGTTCTGCGGACAGAACACCATCAGGTGTTGAATAGATCATGCGTTCTACAACATTTTGGAGTTCGCGAATGTTCCCTGGCCATTCATATGTGCACATGTGTTCTAAAGTATTCGGATCAATGCTTTTCAGAGTAATACCAGATTTGCGGCAAACAGTGGTCTGAAATGTGCTGAAGAGCAAAGGGATATCGTCTTTTCTCTCCCGTAGGGGAGGCAGTTGCAAAAAGATAACATTGAGACGGTAGTATAGGTCCTGTCGAAAGGTGCCTTTTTTTACTTCTGCCTTGAGGTCCTTATTCGTTGCACAAAGGATACGCACATCGGTATCAATGACCTTGCCGGAACCGAGGCGCGTAAGCTTCTGATCTTGTAAAACCCGAAGAAGAGCGATCTGTTGTTCCAAAGGCATTTCTCCAATCTCGTCTAGAAAAAGAGTGCCGGCTGAAGCTAATTCGAATTTTCCGGGTCGTCCGCCGCGGCCAGCACCGGTAAAGGCACCCTCTTCATACCCGAAAAGTTCGCTAGCCAGAAGTTCGTGCGGGATAGCTCCGCAGTTTACAGCAACAAACGGCCCGTTGTGGCGTGAACTGTGATTGTGAATGGCTTGGGCAAAGACTTCTTTGCCAGTGCCACTTTCCCCTTGCAAAAGAACATTCGCGTCGTTTTTGGCTGCGAGCATAGCTAGTTTTATGGCTGCCTGCAGGTGTTCATTTTGGCCGATGATGTCGCTGAAATGAAAGGTGGCTCGGGCACGGGTAAAGCGGTTAGCCGGATTTTTAATCTCGACAATTGGCTTGAGAAAAAGTATGTTTCCCAATATATTCTCCTGTTCATCTTTAAGGGGTTTGGCTGAGAGAAGACAATAGGCGGGATCATGCTTTCCATAGAAAGCAGTTTCCACTGAGGCTAAAGGGCTGCCTTTATCTAATGCTTCTAGGGAGTGTGGTTTGAGTTCCAGGAATCTGGTGATTCTTTGACCGCAAATTTGAGCCGCAGAACTGCCAAGGATCCTTTCCGCGGCAGGATTGACTTCTTGAATTTCCGCTTGCTGATTCATGAGGAGGGCGCCGTCAGGGACGGAGAGGAAAATACTATGGAGATGATTATCTAGAACCGTTAATGTATGGTTCTTCTCTTCAATGCGTAAATATCCTTGCATCGTTTCGACTGCGGCCACTACCATACCTAAGGTATGAAGGTGAGCACGGGAGCAAGGACCGGACAATTGTAAGGCCCCTATGGTGTAGCCGGTCAAATCGTGGATCGGAGCGGCCGCGCATGTCCAACTCCGAAGTTTTTGGCAATAATGCTCGGCTCCGGAAATCTGTACGGGGTGGTTTAAAGCCAAAGCTGTGCCTAAGCCGTTGGTGCCCACTTCTCTTTCCTGCCAGTTTCCACCTAAATAGAGATTTAAGCGAACAGCCCGGGTCAGAGTGGACTTATCTCCGGCGACGTCGATGACATATCCTTCGTCGTCGGCCAGAAGGACAATAAAACCCGACTCGGTGACAAGCTGATGAAATTTATCGATAAAGGGCTTGGCGGTTGATATTAAGTGATCTTTACGCAGGCGCAGTTCTGCCAGTTGTTGAGAGTTTAGGACGGCATGGCTTACCCCGTCTTCAGGGTTAACTCCGGTCCGCTGCGAACGGTGCCAGGACGCGGCAATTTCCGGTCGTACTTTCGGGGAAATAATATTCCCTGTCTCAACAAATTTCTGCCGGACTATTTCGAGATTTCCGGTGGCATTCATCTTCTCACCCTCTTTTCTTCGAAACCTCTTATAGAGATTAAAAATGCTCTGACTCTGGCTTGCTGGTCATACTATTCTGTTAACTATTATAGTGGACCTGATAAAAACCTTCAAGCTTAAAGTGTTAGCGGAAGATGACAATCCTCCGTGAAGCCAACGAAAGGCCAAGAGAAACAACGATCCCAGGCAAGTCCTACTTTGGGCTGTACATTCTATGTTACGGACGAAGAACACAAAGAGGACAGATGCGGGACACTCTGCAACAGCCTTCGTTAAAAACAGATTGAAAGTGTAAAGCAGTAAGCGTCAAGAATGTGGGTGCAAAGGGGGCTTCCCTATAGGGTAGCAAAAGGACAGCGAAGAATGCGTTAGCATCTGCGGTGGCATGAAATTTGCATCGTAAGCTTACTGACAATTCACCGAGTGATGAATTGATTAACAATTAAGGAGATGCTAACCGACATGCAAAAACCGATGGACGCTAGCTACAAGCTCTATATCGGGGGCCAATGGGTAGAGGGAGTGGAAGGGAAAACCTATAAAAGCTACTGTCCGGCAAACGGCGAGTTTCTGGCAACCTGCGTCGATGCCGGCAAAGAAGACGTAGACCGCGCAGTAAAAGCCGCTTGGCAAGCCTTTCCGTCTTGGAAAGAAAAGAGCCCGCAGGACCGAGCCGCAGTTCTCCTAAGGGTTGCCGATTTGATTGACGCGAATGCGGAGAAATTGGCTATGGTTGAAACTTTGGATAACGGCAAGCCGATTCGGGAAACCACCGGGATTGACGTTCCTCTAAGTTCTGATCATTTCCGCTATTTCGCATCAGCTGTTCGGACGGAAGAAGGCCGGGCCGTGATGATCGACAAAGATACCTTGAGTCTTATTCTACGCGAACCACTTGGCGTCGTTGGGCAGATCATCCCTTGGAACTTCCCGTTGCTGATGGCGGCTTGGAAGATAGCTCCCGCTCTGGCGGCCGGGAATTGCGTCGTGATCAAGCCATCTTCAGCAACGCCTCTGAGCATTTTGGAATTAGCAAAAATCCTTGACCAAGTCTTGCCACCTGGTGTCGTCAATGTGGTCACTGGTAGAGGATCTACGACAGGGAATCACATGTTGTCCCATCCGGATTTCAATAAGCTTGCCTTTACCGGTTCAACCGAAGTTGGATATACGATTGCAGATGCCGCGGCGAAGAAATTGATTCCGGCGACATTGGAACTTGGCGGAAAATCGGCAAACATTTATTTCGAAGACTGCCCATGGGAGAAAGCGTTGGAAGGTGTACAGATGGGTATTTTGTTGAACCAAGGACAAGTTTGCTGTGCCGGTTCACGTGTTTTTGTGCAGGAAGCGATCTATGATAAGTTCCTAGCGGCGGCGGTAGACGCTTTCGGTAAAGTCAAGGTGGGTCTCCCGTGGGAAAAAGATACGCTAATGGGGTCACAAATTAACCAAATGCAGTTGGAAAAAATCCTTGCCTACGTGGAAGTCGGAAAAAAGGAAGGGGCGAATGTTGCCTGTGGCGGTAACCGTCTGACTAACAACGGTCTTGACAAAGGGTTTTTTATGCAACCGACCATTCTTGCCGAGGTTGACAACAAAATGCGGGTGGCTCAGGAAGAAATCTTCGGACCGGTGGTTTGTTTCATTAAGTTTAAAGATGAGGAAGACGTAATCAAGATGGCCAATGACAGTGAATACGGCTTAGGAGGAGCGGTTTGGACGAGGGATATTAACCGTGCCTTCCGGGTAGCTAGGGCTGTCGAAACCGGGCGGATGTGGGTCAACAATTACAACAATCTACCAGCGCACGCACCGTTCGGTGGTTACAAAAAATCCGGAATCGGACGGGAAACGCATCTCATGATGCTTGAGCATTATAGCCAGAAGAAGAATATTTTCATCAGTCTTACAGAAGAGAAAGCAGGACTCTACTAAAGCGAGTCTGGCTAGGGAAAAAAGAGCAGAGTTGGTTGTTCAACGGAGGAGATGGAATGATCAATCGAGATTCTCCGGTGGAAGAAATCATGGAGATACCGGGGGTGATGATGTTCTTTATTGAGAACGGTATTTCGCCGTTCTCCTGCGCTGGATCATTTCCGGGAAGTTTAGGTAAACTTTTGGAGTTAAAAAGGGTGTCGCCGGAAAAACAAGAGGCTTTTATTAAAGCGTTAAATGAATTTGCTGAGAAAGATTAAGATATCCAGGCAATTAAAAGAAGATTGGTTAATTGGCACGCCTCTATTTAGTCCTACTATTCCGATTATAGAAAAAAGGAGTGAATTGTCAATGGCTTTAGGTGAACAGGTTTTCGGTTATTTTATGCCCACTGTAAACCTCATGGGTATTGGATCGGCGAAGGAAACCCGAGCCCAAGTCAAAATCCTAGGTGGTTCCAAAATCCTCCTGGTCACAGATAAAGGTCTTGTTATGGCTGGAATTGCTGATCAAATCAAAAAACAAGTGGAATCAGCTGGAATAGCAGTATTTCTGTACGACAAAGTGCAACCAAACCCGACGGATAAGAATGTGGAAGACGGCCTCAAGATGTTCAAAGACAATGCCTGCAACATGATCATTTCTCTCGGTGGGGGGAGTTCCCATGACTGCGCTAAAGGAATAGGCATTTTGGCTTCCAATGGCGGCAATATTCGCGATTTCGAAGGGGTCGATAAATCTCAGAAAGCGATGCCCCCTTTCATTGCCATTAATACTACAGCCGGTACTGGCAGTGAAATGACCCGTTTCTGTATCATTACTGACACAAAACGGCATGTGAAAATGGCTATTGTGGACTGGCGAGTCACCCCTAATGTAGCTATCAATGATCCTTTACTCATGGTGGGAATGCCTCCGGCATTGACGGCGGCTACGGGCATGGATGCCTTAACTCATGCAGTAGAAGCATATGTCTCGACAATAGCTACCCCAGTCACCGACTCTGCTGCCTTGATGGCGATAAAGCTCATCTCCGAAAACTTAAGAAATGCGGTGGCCAACGGACAAAACGTTGAAGCACGGGACAAAATGGCTTATGCTGAGTTTCTGGCCGGTATGGCTTTTAATAATGCGAGCCTGGGATATGTCCATGCTATGGCACACCAGCTGGGCGGTTTTTATGATCTTCCTCATGGGGTTTGTAATGCGATTCTGCTTCCTCACGTAGGAAATTATAATATCCTGGCCAATCCTCAACGTTTTGCCGATATAGCCGAGACTATGGGGAAAAACACCAAAGGGCTGTCAGTTCGCGACGCGGCAGACGTGGCAATTGAGTCCATCCGGTGTCTGTCTCAAGATGTCGGCATTCCATCGGGTCTTAAAGAACTTGGCGTTAAAGAGGAGGATTTTGCGACCATGGCACAAAACGCCATGAAAGACGCATGTTCCTTTACAAACCCACGTATCTTGACTTTGAAAGAAGTCATTGAACTCTATAAGCGAGCTCTATAGCGGGCAATTAGCGGTTCTAACTTATTGAGAAAGGTGGAACCTTAAAAAACGAATTGGCAGTAATAAGGCAGCAACACGCGGATGATATTGAGAAACACAGGAGTACGTAGTCGTTCCTGACAAGAGTAAAGAGAAGCTAAAACCCCGTTCTCGACAGCGGGGTTTTCTTCATGCAACGTTTGTTCAGTTACACTTGGTGACCGCCCAACCCCTATTCGACTTTTGCCATTCTTCCGTCCAGAACCATTGCTCATCGGCTGGGATAAGCTTTTTCGGTTGCAGCACGATCTTGCCGTCTTCCACAGAAACATCCAGTATATCCCCTTCATCTAGGTTGAGTTCTTTGCGAACTTCTTGTCCCAACGTAATGACATGACGTTTCTTGATCTGGATGGGATTGACATACTGGCGGCCTCAAGCATGTGCGCCTCAGAATGAAGGTTCGTTTGCTTTTTTGCTCGACAAAAGTGTCAGGAGGTGCGTCAGTCAGGATGGCACAAGTCTATGTGTTCGGAGGATATGGGGGACCTGAAATGAAAAGATAACGGTTTTTGACGCGGCGAAGTATTTTCTGAGTCGTATCCACTAGGGTGCTGGCAGCGGCGAAGTGCAATGCCGCGGTTTAGGCATGAAAGCCCCTATACCGCGAAACCGAGGACTACATCTTCGTCCACGCCGGGCTTGATCCGGACCATCCCCGGCCTAAGACAAGCGACCGCGACACACTCCTTTGGATCCCCGTGGAGTGGCTTCGCTGCCAATACGTCGGCAAGCCGGTGGTCTTTGGCCACACACCGGCGAGGACAGTGAACGCACGTGGCAGCAATTACTTTTTCACAATGACCTTTCCTCGTCCTATCCCATTGTGGCTGCACACCTGCGGTTCGTTGCACCAGGAGCACGGGATATGTTCCACATCTCCCCGAACTCTACCCAGTAGATCTGCTTGTCAACGATGCATATCTCCTGCTTTTTGACGCCATCTACCGTCTGCTTCCTGCCTACCTCAATGCGGTCGACGAGATCGTGATCATCGGCGCGGTCAGCTCCCGATTGAAGATTACATTACCGTGAAAATGCTAGGCGAAGCCGTCCGTCGGTCGATATTGCAAGGGGGAAAAGACCTTCTTGTCGGCAGGGATCATAACGGTCGCAGGGTCGCAAAAGCTAACTGAAATTTCATGCATATACCTGTTGACATGGCCTATGACATTAGGTACAATTATCTCAATTAATTTAATCAGTGTATTAATCTAAAGGAGCCATTTGTGGATACTGGTCACAAACCAGGCACGGGGAAAGACGAGGGACCAAGGACCAAGGAAACAACATGGAATCACCCGTGCAGGGAGAAACCCTCGTTTTTCGCTAATCGATGCTGGAGAACTGCAAGGAAAATGTCTGAGGTCTTAAAAACCGCGGGGAGGTTCTGCGCACAGTTAACAGGTCCATCTTTAACACCGCTGGCGTATTGGGGGGGGGAATTCGCGAAAAACAGAACAAAGTAGATGAAGTTACAGATGAAGTTGGTCTAATTAATTTAAACACTGAATTAACTAATTGAGGCAGCTTCGACCTGCTAAGGGTGTGGATCTTTGGCAATATTCAGCTCTCAAGCGGTAGCCGGACAGGGGGGGAAGGTCATTAGAAAGATTGAACCAGGTTATAACCAGAAACTCAATAAGGAGTATAACTTGAGATTAATTCTCAACCTTATTCGGATGCGAGAGACAGTCACTCGCATTGAGTTAGCCGATCTCACCGGGCTGAGCACGGCCACGGTGTCCAATCAGACCAACGCTTTACTGGGGATGGAACTGATTCGCGAAGTCGGGCCCGGAGAAGGAGCGGCAGTCGGCCGCAAGCCTATTCTTCTCGAACTCAAGGAGGATGCCCGTTTTGCCCTTGGGGTAGATGTAGGGCGCACGGGGTTGACAGGTATCATCACTGACCTAAAGGGCCAGGCCAAGGTCAGAAAGAGGATTGAAAAGAAGGTTTTCTTGGGCGAAGACGACTTGCTGGCTACGGTAGAAGGGTTAGTCGAGTCCTTGATCCGGGAAGCACGGGTGGAGCGAAAAAAAATCGTCGGGCTTGGCATTGTGGCCCCCGGTCCGCTGGTGCGTTGGGAGGCGGAGAAGGATATATTGTCTGCGGGGATGGGCGACAAATCTTTTAGGTACAAGGCACCTTTCGACTGGTCCGAAATACCCTTGGCAAAGACGATGGAAGAAAGAACGGGGTTGCGTGTCTTTGTCGATAACGATGCCAACGGTGCCGCTTTAGCCGAAAGGTGGTTCGGTGGAGCGAAAGACTGTGACAACTTTGTGAACGTCATTGTCGGTAGCGGTGTTGGCGCGGGTGTTCTGATTCAGGGACAGTTGTATCGCGGCGAAGACGGTTTGGCGGCGGAACTGGGACATACCACCGTCAATGTGGACGGACCGCACT
Source organism: Peptococcaceae bacterium CEB3 (assembly GCA_001029295.1). Lineage (GTDB taxonomy): Bacteria > Bacillota > Desulfitobacteriia > Desulfitobacteriales > Desulfitobacteriaceae > Acididesulfobacillus. Next base: position 143,542 of record LDXJ01000059.1, read on the forward strand.
GCCAGTGCGGGAACTATGGTTGTTTGGAATTATACGTTTCTAATGATGCCGTGTTGGATTATGCCCGGGCGCGCCTGGCGGAGAATGGTGCCAACAGTTCCTCTTTAAGGCCTGCGTTGGAGTCAGGAAAATTAAGCGTGTACGGAATTTTTGAGTCCGCAGCCCAGGAAGATCCAATTGCCTGTGAAGTTGTGGAGAGGAGTTTAAAATATCTGGGGAGTGGAATGGTCAATATCGTTAACTTCTTTGACCCGAACTTCATCTTTCTCAGTACCCGCGAGATGCCGGTACCGGACATGAACCGGATGATAAGGCCCATCCAAAAAATGATTGAGGAGCGGGCATTTTCTGTCGCTGCCCGGCGGGTCAGGTTAATAGCCAGCTCCTTGGGAGAAGATGGACCTTTGCTCGGCGCCGTCACATTGGTCTTAAACTATTTCTTTACATCATCGGACAATCTTGATGTTAGCGAGGGGGAAAAGCAGAGTGCTCAAGGCAGAATCTCAGGTTAGGAAGAAAATCGATAAGGAAAAACGGACGGGAAGTCTGGGTGAAAGGCTGGGGTTACTGGTCGCGCTCATATTGCTGGTGGTGATCTTTGGTTATCTTTCGCCGAACTTTCTCACTCTTACCAATATTTCCGATACGCTGCTGTCCTCCTCATTGATTGGGATAGTGGCGGCCGGGATGACCATTGTCATTATCAGTGGTGGTTTTGACCTATCGGTCGGGAGTAATATGGCGTTGACTGGCGTGATTGTCGGCAGCATGTTGCATAATGGGCTGCCCCAGGGGTTGAGTATTATTGCCGGCCTGTGCGTGGGTGTTGTGGTGGGGTTGGTGAATGGGTTTTCCGTCGCCAAGCTCAAGATCAACCCCTTGATAACCACCCTGGCAACTATGACCATCGTGCGCGGATTGGCATACATTTATTCGAATGGCACATCTTACGGCATCTATGGCACAAAACCGGTATTTCCTAATTTCGGGTTTCTGGGTGTGGGGCATTTGTTCTACATTCCCATGCCGGTGGTGCTGATGATTGTAGTGAGTGTTGTCATTTACATCGTGCTGAACCATACGATCTTTGGCCGTGAAGTTTACGCGCTGGGCGGAAATCAAGAAGCCGCACGTGTTTGCGGTATCCAGGTGGAAAAAATGCAGATAATTATTTATCTTCTCACGGGCATCTTGGCGGCTTTTGCCGGTATCGTTTTGGCCTCCCGGCTGAGTGCCGGAATACCGAGCGCCGGGAATGGGTATGAACTGAATGCCATTGCGGCAGTGGTGTTAGGTGGCGCCAGTCTCGCGGGGGGGAAAGGAAGGGTTGAGGATACTATCCTGGCGGTTTTGGTCTTGGGGGTGCTAGGTAATGGCTTTGTGTTGATGGGACTGTCCAGTTTCCTCCAAGATGTCGCCCGCGGTGCGGTGTTGTTGTTGGCCGTGGGCATTGACCAGATGAGGCAGAGGAGGGCAGTATGAGATGGCCGATCAGGCGGTACTCAGACTTGAGGGAATCAGTAAAGCGTTTCCGGGTGTACAGGCCTTAGAATCTGTCTCCTTGGATGTAGGGAAAGGGGAAATCCTGGGTTTGGTCGGGGAAAACGGAGCCGGAAAGTCTACACTGATCAAGATGATATCCGGAATGTATGTCCCGGATCAAGGTCAGATCTATTTTCAAGGTCAGGCTGTTAGAATTGAGTCGCCGCGCAGAGCCCGGGAGCTTGGCATTAGCACTGTCTACCAGGAACTCGCCTTATCACCCTATTTATCGGTGGCGGAAAATATTTTCATGGGTAGGCTGCCGAAGCGATGGGGGGGCTGCGGAATCAATTGGCGTCAGCTCTACAGTCAAACCCGGGAACTCCTAGCGGAAATAGAGATTGATCTAGCCCCGCGCCTCCCGGTGGAAAAGCTGAGCGTTGCTTACCGCCAGCAAGTGGAGATCGCCAGGGCGCTGTCTGGCAACGCTAGAGTCATTATTTTCGATGAGCCTACGGCCGTACTGACGGAGGAGGAATCCGTTGTCCTCTTCAGGAATGTCCGCAGATTGGCGGCCAGAGGGGTGGCGATCATCTACGTTTCTCATCGCCTTGCTGAGGTACTGAACCTGTCAGATCGCATAACCTGTCTTCGGGACGGCAAGGCGGTAGGTGCGATGACTAAAACGGAGGCCAGCTATGACGGTATTGTAAAGCTGATGGTGGGAAGGGAACTAGACAAAGATCTATTCACCAGGGACGCAGCCCCACAGAGGGACGTGGTGTTGGAGGCAGAAAGGCTGTCACAGGGAACACTACTCAAGGAAATCAGTTTTGAGCTACGTCGAGGGGAAGTCCTCGGCTTGTACGGTCTTGTTGGCTCGGGACGCACTGAGTTGGCCCGGCTTCTATTTGGTCTTGCTCGCAAGTCCGGTGGCTCTGTCAAGATAAAAGGTCGTGTGGCCAATATTCAAACGCCGAGGACGGCCATTAAGTGTGGAATGGGTTTTTTGCCAGAGGAGCGGCGCAGCCAGGGCCTGGTGCTGGAATTGGATGTGGCCAAGAATATGAGCCTGGCTAACCATAGCTACTTAACACGTTGGGGATTCTTGCGCTCGGGTGAAGAGAAACGGATCGTTCAACGGGGCATCAAAGAGCTTACGATAAAGACTCCGGGTTTGCGTCAAAAAGTGGCCAACCTCAGCGGCGGAAATCAGCAAAAGGTCATCTTGGCCAGGTGGCTGACTAGAATGCCCAAACCGGACATTCTTATCCTTGACGAGCCTACACGGGGCGTAGACGTCGGCGCCAAGGCGGAGATACACCGTTTGATCCGGGAACTGGCCGGCCAGGGCATGTCAGTGCTCATGATCTCGTCAGATTTGCCGGAAATCCTCAGCGTGAGCGACCGCATTTTGGTCATGCGGGAAGGGCGGCTCGCTGGCGAAATCAGTCAGCATGACGCCACAGAGGAGGTGGTGGTTACTTTGGCCACCGGTACGTAGAGGTCGTCAGCCTGGAGGGAACCCGAGGGTTTACCCTGTCCTTCCGGGACGGGCAGGCGAGAGGAATTCCTTTGCGAGGGGGGTGATGGAGGAATTCGACAAGAAGTAGTCCTGAGGAAACAAAACGCGGGGAGGGTCTCTTAAATCGAACGAGAAGGGGAGAAAAAGATGGTTTGGAACAAGATGCTTAGGAACAAGATGCTTGCGAAAAAGCTGGTATCCGTTTTTGCCCTGTTAATGATTCCTCTGTTGCTTGTTGCCGGCTGCGGCCAAAATGCTGCCGGGGGGAGCAAGCCGCAAACCAAGACGATTGTCGGGTATGCCGTTATGCGCATGGTGGACGAGTACTGGGATAACCAAATTCAAGGCATGAAGCAAGCAATCAAAGATTCGGGTCTCCCAATTGAACTGAAGGTTGCCGACAACAACAATGACGGGCAGACGACCTTGCAGAATGTACAAAGTTTGCTGGGCATGGGAGCCAAGATACTTATTGTAAGCAGTCCGGATGCCAAGGTCGGAGGCGCCATTATGGACTTGGCCAAGGCGAAGAACGTACCTGTCATTGCCTCAGACGTACCTTTGCAAGGAGCTTATTTCCTGACGCATGACGACACGGAAGCCGGAAAAATCGCGGGTCAGTATGCCGGCAAGTATTTTAATGAGAAGTTCAAAGGGCGCAAGCCGGTGGTGGCTTTGCTTACCCAGCTTTCCTTGGAGCAAATCCTGGGGAAAAGAGTGCAGGGATTCGAAGAAGGATTCAAAAGTGAAGTCCCGAACGCCAAGTTCTTGCCCGAAGCTGATGCCCAGGGCTTACGGGAAAACGCAGCCAACGTGATGAACGACCTTCTCACGGCCCATCCGGACATCAATGTTGTGTTTGCCATCAATGATGATGAGGCCATGGGTGCAGCCTCCACAGTTGAAGCTAGGGGGCTCACGGGCAAAGTCGCGGTGTTTGGCCAAGGCGGGACGGGAGAATCCAGTTTTCAGGCTTTGTTGGATCCCAAGAGCCCGTTCATAGCTACTGTCGCTTTTCAACCTTTTGAACATGGCGTAACCGGCATTAACAAGTTGGTCATTCCTCTTTTGCACGGAAAAACGCCTCCCCAGACCGTTCTTTCACCGCTAAAACTTGCCACGAAGGAAAACGCCGCCGGTTTCTTGAAAGAATTTAAGAAAAAATAAGCAAGAATAGAAATGTTGGGTTCCGGAAAGGGATGTAGCTTCCCTTTCGGAACCCATCCGGAAAGGGGATTTGTCAAGTGCCACTCTTGGAGCGTTTAAGGTCAAAAGACGCAGGTTATCAGCCGTTGGTTTTAGCCGGGAGCTGGCAGGTCGCCGTCTTGAACTTCGCGGAAGAGCAGGCCCCTGAAAACTTGCGCAAGGTTGATTCCCATACGCTGACAGATGAGGTCTTTGTTTTACTGTCCGGAAAGGCGGTCTTAATTGTCGCGGAGGACGAGGGGGAAGGGTTGAGGTTTTACGGTAAGAGCATGGAACCGCGCCTGGTCTACAATGTTCCGGTTAAGACATGGCACAATATCGCCTTGGCTCAAGATGCCGAAGTCTTAATCGTTGAGGACAGGGACTCGCACTTGGGCAACTATGAATTTCGTGAACTTACGGCTGCCGAATACGCCGCGCTTCAAGGTGAGCTGAAGAAATACTTTTAATCGAGTCAGGAGAAATCATATGCTAGCGGTAATTGGCAATACTGTCTTGGATCTACACTTAAAGAACGTTGATTTGCCCCAAGCTGCCGGAGATGAGTTCACAGGCGGGAATTTGATTATGTCCTCGGGGCCGGTGATGCCGGCTATGGGCGGCAATGGAGCGGATGCCGCTTACGTTTTTGCTGCCCTGGGGGGCGAGGTGACTCTGTTCAGTGCCATCGGAGCGGATTGGGCTGGCCGGTTTGTCGAGGAGCGCCTGGAAAATGAGGGGGTTTGCCTGGACGGACTTTACAAAGACACAAGGGCTTCTACTTCCACCAATGTAATCCTCACCGACGCAGCCCACAACCGTGTGTCTTTCTTTTACGGGGGGGCGGACGCCCAGTATGGTTTGGAAAAAATCAACTTAAACCTGCTCAGCCGCCACGAGGTCGTGCTGGTTTGTGGTATACCTCTCATGCCGGCGTTACGGGGCTCCTTGGGTGAGTTGCTGCGATGGATTAAAGAAAAAGGACTCAAAATCGCACTTGACATTGGTCCTGCCATCGACGGTCGGGCGATGGGTCTCGGTGAACTGCGGTCCTGTCTCTCCAGTGTGGATTACTTGATCGGGAACATGGCGGAATTAGGAGCGCTTACAGGTGAGAGGGGGAAAGAGGAAATTGTCTCTCAGCTGGCAGACAGCGCTTTCAGAAAGTGGGTGGTGATGAAGCAAGGGCGTGATGGTGTTAGTTTGTACCATCTGGCTGCGAGGCAGGAATTCTACTTGCCCGCGTACCCTGTGGAGGTGAAAGGGACGGTTGGAGCGGGGGATACCTTTAATGCTGTCTTTCTCTGGGCTCTCGCCCACGGGCTTGGGGAAAGAGAAGCGGCCGATCGCGCCTGTGCCGGCTCAGCCGGGGTGGTGGCCCGCGGTGGCCTTACCGAACCGCCGCGGTTAGAGGAAATAAAAGACTTGATGCACGCTCGCGAGAAGGCAAATCGGGATAATCAACGACTTAGTGTGAGCTAAACACGGGGGTGAGGAAAATGTCTGAAATGACTTCATATCAAAGGTGTATGGCCGCCATTAGTTGGCAGAGACCGGATCGGGTGCCTGTGATACCGCAAAACTCGGATATGGCAGTCGCACTGTCAGGTTATGATATGGTTGAGTGCTCCAAAGACGGCCGCAAGCTAGCCCTGGCCATGATTGAGTGCCAGGAAAGGTTTGGCTATGACGGGCACATGATGGGCCCGGATGCCGCAATCCTGGCGGAGGCCCTGGGCTGTCCGACTGAGTACCGCCCACAAGATCCGCCCGCGGTTTCCGGGCCTGCCCTGGAGAAACTGGAAGATGTCGACAAACTTAAACCAATTAATCCATATAAGGATGGGCGGTTACCGCAATGGCTTAGAGCTATCCAAACTTTGGTCGAAAAGAGCGGGGAGAAGGTGTTCATTATTGGCCGGGCGGATCAGGCCGGATTCACACTTGCCGCTCTCCTGCGCGGGCTGGAACCCTTTTTGTTGGACATTGCCATGGGGGAGAAATTGGATCTTGTGCACAAACTGATCCGATTCACTAACGAATGCCATATAAATTTAGCGAAAGCGATGAAAGAGGTGGGGGCCCATTTGACGACTTGTGGCGATGCTTTTGGCGGTCCCTCCATTGTCGGCCCCGACGTTTTCCGGGATTATGTGTTTCCCTATGAAAAAGAGGCTAGCCGAATAATCCGTAAGGACATCGGGATTCCTTACTCTATTCATATCTGCGGCAAAACCGACGCCATTCAGGAACAGTGGGTCGAGACCGGGGCTGACGTATTTGAAGTGGACCATCTAACAGATATTCGCCAGCTCAGGCGCCTGTCCCTTGGGAGGACGTCTATCTTGGGTAATCTGAACACTGACATGTTGGCTGCCGGTACCCCGCAAGAGGTAGAAACGGCTTGCCGGGAGTTATTTGACGTGATGCTTCCAGACAGCGGATTCATCCTTAGTTCCGGATGCAGTATGTTGGCCGATAGTAAACCGGAGAATCTTGAGGCCATGGTTGAGGCTGCCCGCCGGTACGGAGCGTACGGAAACGGGGGGGTTAGATGAAATGTACACGGCAAGAGAGCGGGTTTTGGCAGCCCTGAACCACAGCCAAGCTGATCGTGTCCCTTTGGCTTTAGGGGGTAGTTGGTATGGGGTGACAGATAACTTATATTTTAATGTGTTGAAGAAAGTTGGGCTTGAGCCTAGTGTCCCGCCGTTCAGACCGAAGTTGAGCCACACAGTCAACTACTACGACGATCGGTTGTTGAGTGCATTGGATGTTGACATCCGGCATATCTGGCTGGGATTTTCGGAAAATGGGGCTCCGCCGTCCGGCGGCGGCACGGACAACTGGGGGATCGAATGGGTCGAGACAGAAGGATACCGGGGAGCCAAGAGCCATCCCTTGGCGAACGCGACGATTGACGACTTGGATAAATACAATTGGCCCGGGATGGAAGGGCTCGACCGGGGGCAGATCCGGGCAAGGATTCAGGAAATTCGCAGGAGCGGTGAGTATGCGATTGCGGGGCGTGCCGTTAATTCCTATGGGCTGTTCGAACTTTGTTGTCTATTGCGCGGGCATGAGCAATTCAATGTGGACCTGTTGATCGAACCGGATTTTGCCCGGGCTTTGGTGGAGAAGGTAGCCGATGTTTTCTATCGGCTCACGGACTGTTACTTGGACGCAGCCGGTCAAGACATCGATATATTGGAACTTCCGGGTGACGATTACGCGGACAACCGCGGGCTTATGATCTCACCGCAACTGTTCCGAGAGTTTTTTGCTCCGCATTGGCAACGTCTGATCGCGCTCATTAAGAGCCGTTCCCCCGAAATAAAGGTGGTTTTTCACAGTGACGGGGCCATCTCCGCTTTATTGGAAGACCTCATTGCCATCGGAGTTGATGTGGTGCACCCTTTGGAACCACTGCCGGTTACGGACCAGGCCGCGGTCAAACAGGCTGTTCAAGGGCGCTTGGTCATTCTAGGCGGGGTCGATATTAAGGAGGCGTTAAGCGGGAGCCGGGATGCTATTGCTGTGGAGGTCCGGCAGCGGTTGGCAAATTTGGCGCAGGGGGGCGGCTACATTTTCGCTCCTTCCAATCACCTGCAGCACGATATTCCACCGGAGAATTTGATAACTTTATATAGAGAAGCGTCTGAACTGGGTCGATATCCCTTGACGTTTTGAGAGTGACCCAGGCATGCCTGGGTGGTTGAAAAGCGGTAAAGGGCCTTGTGAAGGATTGCAAGGGTCGAGTGAAGGACAGAGGAGTGATGCTGTAATGTATCAAAAGGTTAACGCAGGCCAAAGTTTCCTAACCAAAATGAAAGATATTGCCGGACAACTGCAGGAAACGCAAACGGGGGCTTTGACCAAAGCAGCCGAGATTTGTGCCGAAGCTATTGTTCACGACAGATTGGCTTTCATTTTTGGAGCGGGCCATTCGGCCATCCCGGTGATGGAAATTTTCCCCCGCATCGGGAGCTTCGTCGGTTTCTACCCGATGCTGGAATTAAACCTGTCATATAATTCCCGGGTCGTCGGGGATATGGCGATGCGCCAAGCTTCTTTCCTGGAGAAACAAGAAGGATACGGAGAAGCGATTTTGCAAAACTACGATTTCTGCCCGCCCGACTGTATGGTGCTCTTTTCCCACTCGGGGATTAACGAACTGATAGTCGAGATGGCTCTCGGCGCACGAAAACGGGGGCTCAAAGTAATTGCAGTCACTTCGCTCAGCCACTCCATGGCCCATGCGCCCCGTCACAGCAGCGGCTTGCGGCTCAGTGAGGCGGCGGATGTGGTACTTGATACCTGTGTGCCCGAGGGTGACGCTTTACTGGAGTTGCAGGGTTTATCCTGGAGGGTGGCTTCGGCGTCGACCATTGCGGCCTGCTTATTGGCGGATTCCTTAGTGGCAGAAACAGCGGCTGCTTTATTAAGCCGTGGGATGACGCCCTTGGTGTATCCTAGCCATAATGTGAACAGCTCGCCGGAAGAGATACAGAAGGCTATGGCGCAAGAGGAGCTCGTTCTTCAGGAATTTCGCCGGCGCAGGGCGAGAGTGGTATAAAGATCCTTCGTAGGAATTAGTTTGACAAAGCGAGAAAATCACTTGAATTAGTATAAGTGTAGTTAGCCCTTAGGAGGTACAAAAATGTCTGACATGCAAGTGATTAAAGAAGCGGTAATCGGCGGCAATGCCGCGAAAGTGAAAGAGAATACAGAAAAGGCCGTGGCCGAAGGGGTAGATGTGGGAATTATCCTCAATGACGGCCTCATTGCCGGTATGAATGTGATTGGCGTCCGCTTTAAAAATAACGAAATTTACGTTCCTGAGGTCCTTATCGCCGCCAGGGCTATGCATGCCGGGATGGCTGTGATCAAGCCCCTGATTGCCAATTCCGGGGTGCGGGAAAAAGGGGTCGTCGTTTTGGGCACGGTCAAAGGGGACCTGCATGACATCGGCAAGAATTTGGTAGGGATGATGCTGGAAGGCGCCGGCTATCGGGTTATCGACATCGGGGTCGATAATGCGCCGGATAAGTTCCTGAAGGCGGTGCAGGAGCACAACCCCCAAATCGTCGGCATGTCGGCGCTCCTGACGACGACCATGAGCCACATGAAAGCCACCATCGAACACCTCGGAGCCTACAGGGACAGCGTCAAGGTTATGATCGGCGGGGCACCGGTCACGCAGAAGTTTGCCGACGAGATCGGGGCCGACGCATATGCTCCTGACGCGGCCACGGCCGTTGAAAAGGCGAATCAACTGGTGGCCTCCTAGTTGCTACGTCGTACCTTTCTTCGCGTGTTTCTCAGGCCCTCCATGGCGGTTTGTGCTATGCAAAAAAGATTTCTCCTGTCAAGCAAAGGAGTATTCCGTTCATAATGATAAAGTGGGGCTCGACGGCTAAAGCAGCGTGGTTTTGACCCTGGGGTTCACGCTGGTCTTAACCGGAGTTGCCTGTGCAGTGTTGCAAAAAACGAACTGGACGCAAACAAGGAAAAGTAAAACACTAGAGTTGTAAGCCCTGTGGTGCCCGGGCAGCAGAAGGGTGGGAACCCGATAGCTTCCTGAAGGGAATGCGGGCGGATTTAGGGGTGGATAGCGGGCGATTCGCAGTCCCCTGTCCTCTCGTTCCAGTCCTTACACTGGGACGAAGCCAAGTTTCGAGGATACTCTGGAATCTAACAAGAGAGTCGAATCCTCAAACTGCCCAGTCCGGAGCCAGGTCATCTTGCGCGCCGTGAGGCGGTTAGAAAAGGGCCTGAGACCATGGAGCAGACCTGGCTTCGAATACCCAAACGATGGTCGGTGTGGGATTAGACCGAGGTAGTCAGACGAGACTGCGCTAGAGGTTGCAGCCTGATCGGAAACGGTTGAGTCGGGGCTAGGTAAGGAATCCCTGGGGAGATGCACATACGTGATTAAGCAAGCTGGGATCGCTGCATTCCCAGCTTGTTTCGGTTTCCATCATCTCTTGGGATGCGTTTTCACCGGCTTCTTCGCTAAGACCCCTTTCACTGCCCGATCCGGCAGATACCGGTGCGATGTGACCTATGGCAAATACGTGACAGGACAGGTAGTAATAAGCTGACTCCCGCGCCACCTATAGCGTCATGCCAGGGAAAACTACTTACAATGGTGGGAAATTCCAACTGAAAAGAATATATAAAAAAAATGCCCGACGACTAAAACCAAGCAGGAAATCCGGAATAGATGGCGAATACATATACAAACGTTGCCACAAACGATTGCACAAACCTTGTCGTAAAAGCCGACCAAGCAGGACTGACCCCGAAGAGGGTGAAAGGAATTTTGCAATATGCCAGGATTTGAAAAGTTTAATTTCCGAACGCGAGATGAGTTGGAGGCAAAGATTCAGGAATTGAAGCTCGATCTGCCTATGAGTGCGGATTTTACTCCTCTTTCCCGGAAAGTGGCCGTCGGCGAACGGGAGATCCCCAATGCTCTGGCCATTCAGCCCATGGAGGGGTGCGATGGGCAGGAAGACGGCACTCCTTCCGAACTCACGTTTAGGCGCTACCGGCGCTTCGCCGCAGGGGGAGCGGGGCTGATTTGGCTGGAAGCCACGGCCGTTGTTCCGGAAGGACGAGCGAATCCCCGCCAATTAGCCATTCACTCTGGCAACCTTCCGGTCTTTCGCCAACTGGCGGATTCCATACGTGAAGAAGCCCGTCACAGCATGGGTGTGAACCATCGGCCCCTGTTAATCTTGCAGTTGACGCATTCTGGGCGTTACAGCAAGCCGGGGGGCAAGGCCGAACCTATTATCGCACAGCATGATCCCTATCTTGATCCGGCAGTGGGAGTACAAGCTGAACACGAGCCTATTACTGACGACGATTTGGAACGTTTGCAGGAAAGGTACGTCGAAGCTGCGAAACTAGCCGAGGAAGCCGGTTTTGACGGGGTTGACATCAAATCCTGCCACCGTTATCTGCTTTCGGAACTCCTGGCGGCCCATACCCGTCCGGGACGATTTGGCGGAAGCTTCGGCAATCGAACCCGCTTCTTGCTGGAGACGGTAGCGAAAGTAAAAAAAGTGACCGGCTCGGAATTCATTCTGGCCGTCCGTCTGAATGTTTTTGACGGGCATCCTTATCCCTACGGCTGGGGTGTCGACAAGCACGAGAGCATGCGTCCGGATCTCAGCGAGCCGAGAGAACTCGTTCGTCTGTTGCGTGAGCAAGGGGTGTCCCTCTTGAACGTGACGGCCGGGAATCCCTATTTTCGGAATCCGGAGATCAATCGTCCTCTGGATGTACCGCTGGTCGGTGCGCCGTGGCCGGAAGAACATCCGCTGCAGAGTGTGGCCCGTCTAGTGAGTTTAGCCGCGGAAATGCAGCGGGCCGAGCCCGACCTGACGGTGGTGGGCAGTGGCTATAGTTGGCTGCGCCAGTTTGCCATGCCGGTAGGGGCGGCCAACATTGCGAGAGGCGCCGTTAGCATTGTTGGCTTGGGCAGACAGAGTTTTGCCGATCCGGGGGTTATCAAGGAGGCTCTGACAGAGGGGCGTGTCAGCACGGACAGAGTCTGCCTTGCCTGCAGCCGTTGCACGCAGATCATGCGTGACGGCGGCAGGACCGGCTGTGTGGTTCGTGATTCGGAAGTGTATTTGCCGATCTATCGGGCCGGACGGGCCAAAGAGCGCTGCTAAGCCGAACGTGAAGGGTCGAAGAACGAGAACGAATAACAAGCTGGGCGGAGACGCAAAAACGCCAGAGACCAAAAACAATGGAGATACAAAAACGACAGAGGCGAAAACGACAGAGACAGAGAGACAACAAACGGACCCCCATGCCAGGTGATGTGGACCGGTTCAAAAGGCGCCTCAAAGATGACCTAACTGGGGAAGATCCTGACCGGGGAAACTCCCAAGTGAGAATTAAACTAGGAAACTGAGCCAAGCAATAAGACCAGAAAAGAGGGTCAAAGCCAATAAAAAGGTAGAATGGGCAGGAAGACAGTGCAACAAAATGGAGCGCTGGGGATCGGGAACCGATGTAGGGACCTTGGGAGATGACGGAACTCAAATGACAGGATCGCCATCGATAGTTCAAATGGGAGGAGCCTGGCGAATGGCCAATATCAAAGATGTTGCTTTGAGGGCGGGGGTGTCCCCGAGTACGGTGTCGCGGACTTTGAGCGGCAAGATCCCGGTTGATAAAGAGACAAAGGAAAAGGTGATGCAGGCAGTTCAGGAGTTGAATTATCAACCTAATGTGTTCGCCCAAGGGTTAAAGGACGGCAAATCGAAAACCATCGGCCTTATCATTCCGAATGTCCGGAATCTGGTCTTTCCGGCGGCAATCCGGGGTATCACCGACGTGGCCAAACATTATGGTTATACCATGGTTCTTTGCAACACGGATGAGGATCAGGAGACGGAAAGCTTTTACGTGCAAAGTTTGCGTCAGCGTTTGGTGGATGGGCTCATTTTCTCTACGGCTACCGAGAAGAGCGAACATATCTTGAAATTGCGAGAAGAAGGTTTTCCTATCGTTCTTATGATCAGGCATTTGGGTGGCACGATAGATGCTGTGATTGCCGACAACTTCTCCGGCGGTTATGAGGGCGCCAAGTTTCTGCTGAGCAGGGGATTTCGCCGGATTGCTCTCATCAACGGGACCATGGGTCTGGATCTGTACCGGCAGCGCTACGCCGGATACAAGGAGGCTTTGCTGGAAGCCGGAGTGGTTTTGGACGATAGACTGGTGGTGCACGAAACGGGAGATTGGGAGACCGCCTATGAAGCCACGGGGCGTTTGCTGACGAGTGGGGCTAAGCCCGACGCTATCTTTGCCACGAGCGACACCAAGGCCCTGGGTGTGATGAAGGCGCTTAAGGAACGAAAACTGAAAGTGCCTGAGGATATTTCCGTGCTCGGTTATGACGATATTGAGACTGCATCGTTAATGGATCCGCCTTTGTCCACGGTGGCTCAGCCCTTTTACGAAATCGGACAAAGGGCGGCCGAACGCTTGATGAAACTCATTCGCAGCAAACGCCGGCCCAAACCGGTTCTGGAGAAGCTGCCGGTCCGACTGGTTGTACGGGATTCAGTGGGGGGCGAGAGCTACATCGGCGGGGAGGGTAGTTCTTGAAACATTTGTGGGCAAGGGTGCGAACGGTAGCGGGGCCCGTTCCGATTGACTCCGGTTGCCTGGGGCGACAACGTCTCAACGTCCAAAGGAAAGGAGAAATGGTATGGCATTGCCAAAAGAAAGGATGGAGCGGGTTTTTGCCGGGTTGCGGCCGGACAGGATACCGTTCGTCCCTACGATTTATGAGCATGCGGCAGCACTTTTGGGCAAAACCCCCTCGGACCTAGCCCGTAACGAAGAACTGCTGGTGGACGGTCAACTCGCTGCGTACGAGCGCTACCGGCATGATTTGGTTGTAGTCGGGCTCGACATCTATAACGTTGAAGCGGAGGCGTTGGGTTGTCAAGTGGACTTTTATACGTCGACGGACATTCCGGGTGTTGTCAAACATGTTTTGGCGGAGGATTCCGGCAAATTGCTGAAATTAACGCCGCCTGACCCGGAGGTTTCCGCGAGAATGCCGCTGATCATCGGAGCGGCTATGAAGGTTCGGGAAAAGATTGGGACGGAGGTTAACGTCGGCGGTGCCATGGTGGGACCATTTACCTTGGCTGCTATGTTACGGGGTTTCGAACAGTTCATTTTTGATTTGGTTTTGGAACCGGATTTTGCCGGGTCGTTGCTGGATTTTACCACGGCTGTGGGAATCCGGTTCGGGGGAGCGTTAGTCAGAGAGGGATTGGGAGCAGCCATCAACGAGTCTTGGATTGCGCAGCCTCTGCTTTCCCCAGATCTTTACCGGGAGTTTGTCTTGCCACGCCATAAAAAGCTAATAGAAGAGATCAAGGACCAGGGCCCCGGGTTTGTTAGTCTGATCAGCGGCGGTGACACGACCGCCATTGCCGATGATTTGGTACGAACCGGTTCCGCTATTCTCATGGCAGATTACAACACGGACCAACTCTTGTTTAAACAAAAGGCCCAGGAAGCGAGGGTGGTTCTGCGTGCTTCGCTCGACTCAAAGCTAATGGAATTGGGTACGGAAGAACAGATTGAGGAGCAGGCCTTGCGAGTGCTTCGCACCTGTGCTCCCGGCGGGCGCTTTATCATGGGCTGTGGGGTGGTCAGCTATCAGACGGATCCGGCCAGAATTTTGCGGCTAAAAAAAGTCGTTCAGGAATTTCAAGAATTTTGACAGGAGTTGTGACAGTTGAAAGCAAGCGCCATGGTTTTGGAAAAGTTTGGCGGTCCCTTGATTGAACGGGAGATCGAAATACCGACCTTGCAGCGGGGCGAGATCCTGGTGCGGATCAAAGCCTCCGGGGTCTGCGGTTCGGACGTGCACATGTGGCGGGGAGAGGATCCCCGGATACCGTTGCCGTTGATTTTGGGGCATGAAGGGGTCGGAGAAGTGGTTGAGATGTCCGGTCCGGCTGCGACAGTCCAAGGAGAGAGATTGGCCGCCGGGGATATGATCCTATGGAACCGGGGAGTCAGCTGTGGGCACTGTTACTACTGTAGCGTGCTGAAGGAACCCTCCCTCTGTAAAACCAGAAAAGTGTACGGGATCCATCGTTCCTTAACGGAGCCCCCGTTCCTAAACGGCTGCTACAGTGAGTTCATCGTTCTCTCAGCCGGTACCGACATTTTCAAGGTTGGTCAGGCGGTTGATCCGGCGGTTTTGGTGGCGACCTCTTGTTCCGGAGCAACGATGGCCCACGCTTTTGATCTGGGTGCGCCCCGTCCGGGGGATACGGTGGTGATTCAAGGACCCGGTCCGCTCGGGCTTTTTGCGGTGGCTTTTGCCCAGGCCCACGGGGCAGGTCAAATCATTGTCATCGGGGGGTCACCCGAACGCATGGCCTTGTGCGGGGAATTTGGGGCGAGCTTGCTTCTCGACCGGAAAAAGACGACGGGGGCTGAACGACGGGAAGCGGTGCTCTCTTTAACCCAGGGACGCGGTGCCGATCTGGTCATTGAAGCGGTGGGGTATCCCGAAGCGTTGAGCGAAGGCTTGGAACTGGTTCGCACAGGGGGAACCTATCTCTCGACCGGCTATGCCCAACCGATGGGAAAGGTTGAATTGGACCCTTATCGTCATCTGGTGAGCAAGAATCTCAAACTGCAGGGGGTATGGGTCAGCGACACAGCCCATACTTACCGGGCGATGGAATTGGTTTTAGGCAGGCAGGCTTTATTTAGCCGGATGATAACACATCGCTTTCCCTTGAGGGAAGCTAATAAGGCCCTGGAAGCCATGGCTGACAAAACGGCCGTCAAGGCAGTGCTGCTGCCCTGACGGGTGTTTCCCGGCAGAAAATCAAATCGCCGCAATGGTTCGCATGAGTCAGGGGATCATCGGGGCGAAGTGATATAACCTTGGAGGGAGGGAGGACGATGACCGATCAAGCAGCAGGGGAGAGAACAAACTTACGCTCGAGGTCACCCTAGTTGGATGGAGACTTAATAATGTAGTGAGTGTCAGAGAATGGCAGACGAGAAACCCTTTCATACTATGGCTTGAACAAAGCCCGTTCAGTGACTCTTGTCTTCCAATTGCGATGGATGCGTTGAAGTGTTATTGGGAAAAACATCAACACAAGGGGGTAGCAAAAACGTGATGAAAAAGAAATGGATCACATGGGTGGCGTTGACAACGATGTCTTTGTCCCTGCTGGTCGGGTGTGGCACAGGTGCCGGCGGGAACAACCCGTCCGGCGTCAGCCAAAGCAAGAGCAGCAGCCTTGCGACGGGAACAGCCACGAATAGCGATTATCCGACTTTGATCAAATATAATAAGAAGACGACTATAACTTGGTGGACATGGCAGCCCAAACCGTTCAGCGAGGCGGAACTGAAGCTGTTCGAGAGTCAATATCCCAATATAACTGTCAAAGTCACGGTCTTCGGCAACGGACTGGCCGCGATGAGTAAATTAGCGACTGCTTTAAAAGCTGGTTCTGGGGCTCCGGATGTCGTTATGTTACCGTATGAGAATCTGCCGCAATACATTAATACCGGCGGTATCGCGGATATATCTGCCTATGACGGATATCTGAAGCCCTATTTTCTTCCCTTCGCGTGGACTCAGGTGAATCAAAATAGTAAGTTGTACGGTGTCCCGATGGATATGGAACCGATGGGCCTATACTATGATTCAACAGCCTTTGTGGGCGCGAAGCTTTCCGTACCGGTGACTTGGAGTCAGTTTGCCAGTGAAGCCGCAAAATACCACAAGGCGACAGGAAAATATATGGGCTTTTTTGCGGTTAACGATGGTGACTGGATGAATGCCTTGCTGTGGGACTCCGGAGCAACGCCGTTCTCCGGGAGCGGAAACAACTGGAAGATAAACATCAACAGTCCCCAAGCTAAGAAGATGTTTGAATTTTGGGGAAACATGGTAAAGAATGGGTCGGTGAAAGCGGTTTCTGATTTTACCCCTGAATTCGAGAGCGAGCTCTCCAAAGGGGACTTTGCGGCTATGCTAGGTGCGCCATGGTATATGCATGCAATCCTCGTTCCATATGCAGGCAGCGGCTCTCAAACTTGGAGATTAGCACAAATCCCCCAATGGGGTTCAAGCGACCCAGCGGTTAATGGCGCAATAGGTGGTTCATGTCAGGTTGTAACGACCCAGGCTAAGGACAAACAAGCTGCCGCTCTGTTTGTGGCATGGTATAGCGCCACTCAAACGTCCTTAGCTCAGATTCTTAAGGCTCCAACGGATAATGGTGGCGGGTGGCTCCCTGCGGCTCAGGCGAGTCAAAAGTTACCGGCATTTAACGCAGCTGCCCCGATCCTGAACGGTCAAAAGCCCTACCCTATGTTTACGCAGTTTGCCAAGAGTGTCAACACATCATTTCAATTCAGTCCGTGGACCACGTACTTTTTCAACCAAATGCAGATAGAAGCAGCCAAAGCGGTCCAGGGTAGTATTACATGGAGCCAAGCATTGGATAATGTACAAAAATCCGTGGTGAACTACGCCCAGTCGCAAGGATATTCAGTGACGCAATAAGGAACCCATGGGGTCGGTCGATGCGGCTCAATTCATCACCCCGAGTCGCACCTGGACCGCCCCTCTCAAACAATATGAAAGGCGCGTGTTATCCCGTGATTAAAGGCCGTATTGCACCATATGTATTCTTGGCACCGTTTCTTTTGCTATTCCTGCTTTTCTTTATCTTTCCTTTTTTTTATGCTCTGTATCTAAGTTTGTTTGTAACGCGAATGGGGCAACCTCTCTATGTCGGTCTACTCAACTACGTGCACTTGTTCCAGGATAGTGCATATTGGGCATCTTTGGTAACCGTCTTCAGGTTCTCCTTGGTTCAAGTTCTCATATTGCTCACTGTGTCTATGGCTATCGCGCTTTTCCTCGATACTCCCTACGTCAAAAGCAAAGGGTTGTTCCGACTCGTTTATTTTCTTCCTTACGCTGTACCTGGGGTAATAGCGGCTGTCATTTGGGGATTCTTGTATTCACCTGAGCTCAATCCTGCCCTACATTGGTTGGGCATTAATCCGCTTTCCGGGAAAGGCCTTTTCTGGGCCATCGTTAACATGACAATCTGGCAATTGACTGGTTACAACATGACCCTCCTGTTTGCCAATTTGACCTCAATTCCGGTGGACATTTACGAGGCGGCGCACCTGGATGGGTGTTCAGAGGCCCGTTTGGCATGGAGCATAAAGCTGCCCTTGCTGCGCCCGACGATCATTCTGATTACGGTATTAAGCATTATTGGCACATTGCAGTTGTTCAACCAGCCGTTCATCCTGATGAGCTTAACCACGGTTCCGGCCAACTTCACACCGAATTTAGACATTTATACGACTGCATTTAGTTACGGGAACTTCAACTATTCAGCAGCGATGGCGGTCGTCTTGGCTCTAATTACAGTGTTAGCGTCGTTCCTTTTTATTTACGGTACGTCCGCAAACCGACGGAGCGAACGCCACCCTCGTGGTTAAAGAACGGTACGATTCCGGTGAGTGGAGAATGGAGATGGATTAGATGACAGTATCGCGGATGCAGAAGGAAAACCATTATAGGGGTGTCACTCGCGTTGGAAAGTCGACGTTGACAATGATTCTCTTTATCACAATGGCAATGTATTTTTTGCTTCCGATCATGTGGTTGATGATCGCTAGCACGAAAACGACCCAAGAGTTATTTCATACACCTACCTTCGCCCTGCATTTACCGTTGGCATGGATTAAGAACCTGAGCGAGCTCAGCGTCTATGATGGTGGAATCTATTGGAGATGGTTTCTTAATTCAGTGGTATACTCCGGCGTGGTGGGAATCGTCAGCACTTTCATCAGTGCCATGGCAGGCTACGCACTGGCTAAGTACCGTTTTCGGTTTAAAGGAGTGTTTGAGAATTTGGTAGTGGCGGCGCTTGCCATTCCCTTGGCAGCAATGGTGATGCCGATATTCCTGTTGGTAAAAGCCATGGGACTCATGGACACCTATACCGGAGTTATCCTACCCATGCTGGCTAACCCGTTCGGGGTGTATTTCTTGACAACCTATTTACGAGAAGCGATGCCGGTTGAACTCATTGAATCAGCACGCATCGACGGAGCTAGCGACATGAGAATCTTTACCCGTATTGCTCTCCCCATTACCAGACCCGGGCTGGTGAGTTTGTTCTTGATTATTTTCATAGGAACATGGAACAACTTTTTCTTGCCCCTCGTCCTTTTGACGAAAGAATCGCTGTTGCCGGTTACGGTTGGGCTCAACAGCTGGATGGGTACGTTGATCAGCATGAGCGAGGGGCCGCCTTTATATCCTTTAATCTTGCAGGGGGCACTGCTCTCTATCCTACCGATGCTCGTATTGTTTCCCTTCTTGAGAAAGCACATTGCTTCCGGACTTACCATGGGGGGAGTGAAGATGTAGGTCGGAGCATGCACGTTTCTTACACGGGAGGTGGTAAGGTGATTGTCTAGCCTTGAGAGTACACCTTGATCGACTCAATCCCGTGGCCGATCTGCTTAGCCTTCTATGGAACATGTAGCAAACTAATGATATTGCGGTATATGGGGGTGACAGGATTGCAAGATGCTTATCCACTGAATGACGCGGTTCGGGATTATTTTGGCTCGGATGTCTCGGGAGAGCTGTGGACGGATATTGGAAGGCTTCAGCGACAGGACTACTTGACTGTAATGTTTGGCATCGTTGAGTATTTTTCTAAACACATGGACTCCGGCGGAAGGATCATTGATCCGTACGCGCAACGGGAGATACAGTATGCCACACCAGGCTACGCTGCAGCCGCTGCATTGCTGTTTGACGTGCTGGGCGGCGCCCGGATGTTGGAAACGGCCGCGAAAGCTTTAACGACTTCCCTGCGGGAACTCGTGACCAAGACCTGCCCCGTTGGAACCAGCAACTTTTTCATAACGATGGTCGTTTTTGCTTTTGAACACCTGCGTGAGCACGTCAGCGATGAGCAGGTCAGGTTTTGGAAGTCTGAGTTCGCGCAATTGCATTGGCCCCATGTTCATCTACCCACCATTAACAACTGGCATATTATTGCCCTCTCAGGGGAGCAACTGCGCGCCCGAATCGGGTTGGGCCCAGCCCTTACAGCTACGGAGGTGGACCGATATCTAGCGCCACATTTGGAGCTGTTGACGGATTACGGCATGTACGTGGATCCGAACGGTCCCATGGCCTATGACTTATTTACCCGAAAGTACTTGAAGTTAATGTTATTGAATGGTTACGACGGACAGTTTAAGGAACACTTGACCGAGTTTTTGCGTAGGGGGGATCTTACCTCATTGTTTCTGCAAGGACCGACCGGGGAAATGCCGGCAGGTGGTAGGAGTTCACACCATCAGTGGAACGAAGCGCTACAGTGTTTTCACTTTGAGACGGCGGCGACGCAGTATGCACTGGCGGGTGATCTGCGTGCGGCGGGAGCGTTTAGGCGGGCTGCCCATTTGTCCCTAGCAGCAGTTCGGCGCTGGGTCAGGCAGTCCGGTGAGCTGAGTATAGTGAAAAACTGGGCGGACCCGGCGGCTCGCACCGGCTACGAAGTGTACTCGCATCATTCCCAATACAATCTATTCACGGCTTATCTGTTGGGCGTAGCGTACGTTCATGTGGACGACACCATTGAGGAAAGGGCTTGCCCCGCGGAAACCGGAAACCACGCAATATGGATTGAACCGTACTTTCATAAATTGTTTGTCAATGTTCGAGGAAACTACGTGCAGGTTCAGACAAGAGGAGAACCGAGCTATGATCCGACCGGTATTGTGCGTATCCAACATAAAGGCGTGTTTGCTCCCCTAGGACCATCGAACGGGGTTCCGACCAAACATGGAAGTGGGATAGCATTCGCTCCCGCGTGGCGCAACCCTCATCGCTATATCAACGACAACAACCCACGAAGGTTTACAAGCGAAAGAGATATAGTGAGTGGCGGCACGGTTCGCATGGCAGATCTGACCGACTTTCATTCTGTGTCAATCGATGCGCATGTAGAGCAACGAAAGGCTGACAAGATCGTTGTTCAAGTTGAGTACCGTGGTACCATGGGTGGTGTTTTCCTCTTGAAAAGGGTTCTCACGGTTACGCCAGAGGCGGTCATCGTCACGGATGAAGCGGTGGGGCATGTTGACTCCTTTACGGAGGAAATACCGCTATTGGTGTTTGACGGGGAGCACCGCGTGGACGTGCATTTTGCGGAAAAGCGCCTGGATGCCGCGCTGGGGCAGGACCGATTGGCGGTTTATGTCTTAGATTCAGCGCCCGTACAGTGGTCGAAACATGATCCGGTTGCTTTCCGTAACGGGATGCTCAGCTTCGCTTCGTATGACACGGTCGGCAGAACAAGCAGTTACTTGGTTTATCTCTACCGGGCCGCTGAACCGGTTACTGACCAACGTTTGATAGAACTGGGCAAGGAGTAAACGGCCCATGAAGCTTTTTGTTATCGGCAAGTGCAAATTACAGTACGGCGCAACAAGGAGATATCCCGGTCAAAAAAGTAATGGCCGAACTGCCATAGATAAAAGGAAGGGCGAACTGCCATAGATACAGAAATAATCTCGTTCGATTTCGTAACCTCGATAAATGGATACGGAAACGTGTTCGAGTGTATATACGCCGCAGATGGCGGGACCGCGGAATATAGAAGCTCTACTCTGCGGAGGAACTGGACCAGATATTTAAGGGAGGCTATGCTGTGCTGAACATGCTTCACTTGTCCCAAAAGGAAACGGATGTCTTGATTTTTACTCCTGCATATCGGGAAAGGTTAGCGACACTGGGCAATCTTCAGATTGTCTCCCACGCTAATAAGTTGTCGCTTGCGGAACGTCTTAAGCTGATAGGAAGCTGTGACGTTCTCATAACCTCTTGGGGATCTTCCCCGGTCCCGGCAGAGATAGCTTCGCAATCAGGAAAACTTCGCTATATTTGCCACGTGACGGGTACCTTGAGAGAATTTATTCCTCTGGAAGTGATTGAGTCGGACATTCCCGTGACGAATTGGGGGAACGCCCCTGCCGATTTTATTGCGGAAGGCGCGATGACTTTGCTCCTGGCCACCCTAAAGGATCTTCACGCGGTGATTCACAGCGTTCGCGCAGGCGGATGGAAGAGGGAGCAAGAGCAGTTCGTCGGTGGCACGTTGCGAGGGTTGAGGGTCGGCCTGTACGGTCTCGGTTTCATTGGGCAGCGTTTCGTGGAGCTAATCCGTCCTTTCGGTTGTGAGATGAACGTCTATGATCCATTTGTGAAAGAACTGCCGAACGGGTGTCGTCCCGTTCATTCGCTAACGAAGCTGTTTCAGAGTTCCGACGCAGTAGTGATTAACGCTGCTCTCAATTCTGAGACAGAGAAATCCGTGAACAGAGATATGCTCGCATTGCTTCCGGATCAAGGGATCGTGGTCAACACGGCAAGAGGAGACATCATTGACCAGGGTGCTTTGTTTGACGAACTAAGGTCAGGTCGATTGCGTGCGGGGTTGGACGTCCTAGCCAATGACGATTGTCTCCTGCCCGATGACGAAGCTAGGAAGTGGTCAAACTGCATCTTAACGGCCCATCAGATCGAGCGATCCGCCTGGCCTGAAGAGGACGCGCTAATTCGAGAAGCTCACGAGATAAGCTTGGACAACATCGCCCGTTTTAGTAGGGGAGAGCCCTTGCGTTTCAGGATGGATGTCCGGCGATACGGGCTTAGTACGTGAATGTAGGAGGGGAGGTTTGAGTGAAATGGGGGGAGCGCTAACGTCGTGCGCAACCAGGGAGGTCAGATCGATCCGTGAGGGGGAACGAGAATGCTGAAGGCGGGGTTGGTCTCCGTTACTTTCCGTCAACTGTCTCCCCAGCAGATCATCTCCCTGTGCGTCGAAGCGGGGTTGAGCGGAATAGAGTGGGGGGGCGATATCCACGTTCCCCATGGGGACATGGCGCGAGCCGTGAAAGTAGCCGAGTATACGCAAGGGGCCGGACTGGAGGTTGTCTCATATGGATCCTATTATCGGGCTGATTCCGATGAGGCTGTTCCGAACACGTTTACTAAAGTTTTGGAAACCGCCCTGGCGCTTGGTGCTCCTTCTATCCGCATATGGGCGGGCAACAAAGGCTCAGGACAAGCGAGCGTAGCCTATTGGAATGGAGTTGTCGAAACGATCAGACGTGACGCGGACCAAGCGGGGCAGGTGGGGATCTCCTTATGCCTGGAACATCACGGAAATACTTTGACCGACACGGCGGGAAGCACACTGGCTCTACTTGATGCGATTCATCATCCCAACGTACGCACCTATTGGCAACCGTCTTTCAATCAAACGCCTGCTGATCGTTTGGAGGAACTCTCCAGCCTTCTGCCTTGGCTGCGTCATCTGCATGTTTTCCAGTGGAATGGCGTGGAGAGAAAACCGCTGGAGGAAGGGCAAGAGGAATGGATTCCATACCTGCGTACGGCAAGTGCGAAGGGAGAGCATCTGGGTCGATATGCTTTGTTAGAGTTCGTTCAAGAGGATGAGCCAGAATATCTCTTGAGAGATGCGAAGGTTTTGCGAGGGTGGATTGGAAAGATCTCAGAGTCAAACAACACTTGAATCCCTGACCTAAGTATTTCTGAGATTTGCAATGTGCTTGCGGGTGATTCTACCCCTGAACAAGCTGGATATGTCAATGAAGAATCAAAAGGAAGAACAGGGGTGTCTTTGCAGAGAACGGCGCCGGGTCTAGTTTCGGAAAGATGCCGATCTTTTGCCAGTTGGGACCAGGGTGGTATCCGGAAATTAGAAAGTAGTCAAGAGGATACCTGTTTTATCGGATTCTCAAATGTTATGAATCGTTACGACCAGATTTGTTTTGGCACAGTAAGAACGGATGTGGAAAGACAAGGAGAAGCCATGGACGATTTGGACAAATATTTTAAGGATGAAGTTGAGTACTGTCCCTGGATTGACAAGTCTCCCGAAATTATAGCGCAACAGAAAATCTGGCAAAGCGAGCTAAAAGAGAAATATGGCGCGGAATTCGGTGAAGGTGTGTTTGTGTCGAGGCAGGCCCGAATTTTCAGGATAGAGAGGCTGAGGCTCGGTGAACGTTCCTTCATCTGCGCGGACGCACTGCTCCGTGAACTTGATCTCACAACAGGTGCAAATTGTAGTTTCAACAGTGACTGTTACATTCAGGGAAAAATAGTCTTAGGCAACGATGTTCGCATTGCACCGAAGGCATGCATCATTGGCATGAACCATATTTTCACTGATCCTGACCGTAGGATGACCAACCAAGGGCTGAGTTCTAAAGGTATTGAGATCGGCGACGACATTTGGATCGGGGCGGGCAGTGTCGTGTTAGACGGCGTCAAAATCGGTAGTCATTCTATTATCGGTGCAGGCTCGATCGTTACCAAGGAGGTACCCCCTTATTCTGTCGTTGGTGGCAATCCGGCAAGGGTCATCCGCAATCGAGAAAGCCCCTCCGTCTTAGATAATCGTTCACTTTCCGACCGGCTGGCTAAGTTTGATGGCAGATTGCGTGGCGAATGGGAAGCCGTGCTTGCATTCTATGAGCGGGAGGACAAGGGGCGGGTAATATATGCCGACAGCCCAAAAAAACAGCCAACAATACGGGCCTGGTGCGACGCCGTTGAAATTGCCGCGATGTTTGGTGACATCCCATCACTCATGCCGCGCGAAGAATTGATCACAACCCTGCAGAAATTGCAGAAAACGACGGTTGATTACGATGTTCTTACTGTTGGCTATGCTCTCGAAGTGTTGGGAAGTCGTCCTGCAATGCCCTTTTCACAAGCCGATGAAATTGCCACAAGGCTGTCGGAGTATCTCAATTCCCGCGACTGGGGCGGTGATGTCTGGGGCTCCGGTGCCGACATCGATCATTTCGGAACCGCGGTTTACTTTAACCATCGGTACTTTAATCATCCGCACTACTTGGAACCGCTTTTTGGCTGGCTGAGCCTGCATGTCAATCCGGTAACAGGTATGTGGGGGCGCAACCAAAGGGGCGATTTGCGGCTTGTGGTAAACGGTTTCTACCGACTCACCAGGGGAACCTATGCACAATTCGGTGTCAATCTTCCATACCCCGAGCAGTCCATTGATACACTGTTGTGTCACGGCGCAAGTCAGAAATATTTCAGTGATGGCATTGGGAATGCATGCGACGTGCTTGACGTCATTCACCCGCTTTGGCTGTGCGGTCGTCAGACGGATTACCGCAAAAACGAGGGCATCGAGTGGGCAGTACGTCAGATCAACCGCATCCTACGCTGCTGGCAGCCGGGGCGTGGCTTTAGCTTTGACCTTGAAGATGGTTGTGAACCGAGCCTTCAGGGAACGGAGATGTGGTTGTCAATCCTTTATTTGCTTTGTGACTATGTCGGCTTGAGAGGATCTCTCAGTTAGCGTCCCCAAGGTGTACACAGGCTTGAGCCGGCTATGAGTATGGTTACACCGGTGTAATGTTCTACTTTTCTACTTGGCAGAAGAACCAAATGATACTTTGAAAGTTGGAGTGACGACTAAAATGAATATTTCCGGTAGTTTTATAAAGACGCAAGATCCGGAGACCGGCCGCAACATAGTTAAACTTACTTCGGGACAAGCGTTCTGCTACCCGTTGTACTACTTCATACCCACAATTAGCAAAGACATGAAGTATCTGATATACCACCGCGCTGAAAATGGGGAGGTACAGTTACACAGGCTTGACTTGGAAACAGGGGAAAATAAACGGATTAGCAACGCTACATGTGACGACACGTGGTGGAGGCCTTGGTGCAGTAATTCAGGGAAAGGTGTGCTTGACCATAGAAGCGTGCTAAACGTGGAAACTAATAAGGTTATCTATTTTGATGGAAATACGGTTCGAATGGCCGATGTGGAAACGCTGGAAGATAAAATCCTCTTCGAGTTGCCAAAGGAAAGAACTTTTATTGGTCAAAATTGCGTCACTCCGAATGGAAAATTGCTGATCTTTATACACGCGGATAAAAAGCTTTATGAGACGATGTTTGATGGTGATGGTTCAGATTACTGGCAAAGGAGAAGCACTTGTAAAGGAACCTCTCTATGCTCTTATGACTTTTCGTCAGGGGAAATACACACCATCTTGAATATCAACAGCCCTATACACCACGTGATGCCTTATGACG
This sequence comes from Peptococcaceae bacterium CEB3, assembly GCA_001029295.1. Classification (GTDB taxonomy): domain Bacteria; phylum Bacillota; class Desulfitobacteriia; order Desulfitobacteriales; family Desulfitobacteriaceae; genus Acididesulfobacillus. The sequence goes on from LDXJ01000059.1 coordinate 169,485, forward strand.
ACCATTATCTTGTGTTCTGCCACCCTGCGTCAGAGAACGGCATGTTATTTACCGATATCAATGGAGGCTGGTATACGCATTTAAGGACACAAGATAACCTCGGTGGCACCGTGTGCCATTTTTTGGTGACCGAAAAAGGGATTTCATACGAGATAATGAAGAAGGACAGTGCTCAAGTATCAAATGCTGGGATGTACAATCCTTTTACGCACAAAAAGTATGAAATAAGGCTTCCTGAAGATTTTGGTTATACTCACACCGGACGTGACTCAGAAGGACGCGCGTGGTTCTTTGAAGAGCAGGCAAACATCGACGGCAATCCTTCCCACAATCTGCACTATTTAGTTAAACATGACGGGGAAAACGATGTGTGGCTCAAATTAATAGGGGGGTTAGACACATATGGCGTCGGGCAAAAGGCGCATTTTCATCCTGTCATGTTACCTGGGCGCGAATGGATCCTAATGACCGGTGGCGACAGGGACACCCAAACGAACCAAATATATTTGGTGGACGTTTCGGATTTGAAAGATACCGAAGGTATGCCTGAGGTCTAATGTCTGTCTTCGATCACCGTCTCAACCGGCCTTTTTCGGCGGGCCAAGTACAGAAAAAAGTAGAGACGTATGAGTATCATGATTATCCGCATTATCTGCGAATCCGGTGTTCAGGGATGGAGGTACTAGCCGTGGCACAGTTTTCATGCGATGTTTTGATCGTTGGCGGAGGTGGGGGCGCTTTACGGGCGGCGATTGCCGCTAAAGAACGCTGCCCGGAGAGTGATGTCTTGTTGGTAAGCAAGGGGGTTCTGGGCCAAAGCGGCGTGACGGCGACAGCCTGTTCGGATCGCATGGCCTTTCATGCCACTCTCCCGCACACTCCGCCGGGGAAAGCGGACAACTGGCGCTTTCACGCGGAAGACATATACCGGATCGGCGGACAGGTGTCTGATTGGGATCTAGCCGAGATTCTGGCCAAAGAATCGGCGGCAGCCTATGACTATTTGGACGAACTGGGCGTTCCATTTGTTAAAGAGGGTCTCGTCCCGAAACAGTTTGCTACGGACGGGTCGGAATACCCTAGGGCCTGCTATACGGGCCCGCGAACGGCTGTGGAGATCGAGAGGCATTTACTGAAGCGTTTTCGCGCTTTGGGGATTCGGGTGTTAGAGCACGTGATGGTTGCCGAGTTGATACGTGAGGGCAGCAAGATCATCGGCGCCCTGGCTATCGACGAAAGGGTGAGAGAGGATAGTGCCGGCGAGGAAGACGGGTTTATCGTGCCGATTGCCGCCAAAACCGTTATCTTGGCGACCGGTGGCGCCGGCCTTATCTATAAGAACAACGTATTTCCGGCCGGGATGAGCGGGGACGGTTATGTGCTGGCTTACGAAGCGGGCGCGGAGCTGGTCAACCTGGAATTCATCCAGATTGGTGTAGCTTCTCTGAAAACCAAGCTTAACCTTTCCGGAAGCCTCCTAAGGGCTGTTCCGCGCTTGGTCGACGAGACGGGGACGGAGTTTCTCGCTTCCTACTTTCCGCCTGGTACCAATCCCGCCGTCTTACATGACTACATCTTCCGCAAAGGAGCCAGTTGGCCTGTTTCTTTTGAGCATGACACACGTCTTATTGATCTTGCGATCTCCCGGAGGATGCGGGAAGGCCACCGGGTTTTCCTCGACTATTCCCACAACCCGGAGCAATTCGACTTTGGCCACTTGCCGGAAAGGGACCGGGCCGGATACGCGGAGGAAATGGTGGCTGATTTCGGAGCTGAAGCCAGGCAGGCCAGCCCCTTGGCACGTTTGCAAGAGATCAATCCTGCCTCTGTCAGTTGGTTGAAAGAACACGGAATCAACTTGATGGCCGGGGACAAGGTGGAAGTGGCGGCCTGTGGGCAGCACTTCCAGGGCGGTGTGAAGATTGGTCCGAACGGGGAGAGTACGCTGCCGGGCCTTTATGCGGTCGGCGAAGCGGCCGGAGGCCAGCACGGCGCCAATAGGCCCGGAGGCAACGCTCTCTTGGATAGCCAGGTGTTTGGCAAAATAGCGGGGGAAGCGGCCGCTCGGGAGAGTCGGGGGATTATCCGGGCGAGTATTCCGGCGGAGGTGGTGACGAGCTTCAGGCACGAGATGGAACGGCTCTCTCGCAATCAGGGGGAAAGGCCCGATTCCCGTTTGTCAGTTCGTGACGCCAGGAAAGGACTTCAGGAGATAGTCGACGCTAGTGTCGGGGTCGTTCGCACGGAAGCCGGGTTGCGCCGCGGTTTGGCTGAGCTTGAGAAGCTGCGAAATAAGGGGATGACCTTAGCCGGTTTACCGTACACTTTGGGACTCGAGACCCGCAATATGTTTACTGTGGCTGAGATGGTAATGCGCGCGGCCTTGGAGCGCAACGAAAGCCGCGGGCCGCACCTGCGTTTTAGCGACGAGGATTCTGATGTACCCCTGCCCCGGCTCGACCCGGAGTGGCAGCGATACCTTGTGCTGTACAGGAAAGAGGGGGAGATGGTGGTGGAGGGGAGAGCACCTATCAAAAGTGGGTGCGACCGGGATTAACTGCCGGATTGGCTAAGATGAACCGCAACGCCTCGCCGGAAAGGAGTCGACTGGGGGTAGTCGCCGGCGGGTGATAAGGGACCGTGCTAGACCCCCATGTCGCTCGGGCGGCGCCATCAGAGCATGAAAATGGCCGTCACACTGCACAGGCTAGGCGAAGCGCTCGAGCGAAGGGCTGTTTCCAGGATCGAGTTGCTGGAAAAAATGGCAAAAGGATGTTTAAGAGGTGAAGCGGGAGACATTTAGAGATAAACCGGGAGACATTTAGAGATAAACCGGGAGATAGAGATGAACCAAGAGAGGATGGTTTTTATGGCACGAAAAGAAGAAGTTATTTCGCGGATAAAAGAAGGCGGCCTGGTAGCGGTCGTCCGGGCCGAGAATACGGAAGAAGCAGTGAAAATTGCCGAAGCCTGCATCGCCGGTGGGGTGGCGGCGCTCGAAATCACGTTCACCGTACCTGGGGCGGCGGACCTCATCAGGGATCTGGCTAAGAACTATCAGGCCTCAGGTTCCTTGATTATAGGTGCTGGGACCGTGCTTGACCCTGAGACGGCCAGAGCGGCCGTCCTGGCCGGGGCGGAGTATATTGTCAGTCCGTGCCTGAACGTTGAAACGGTCAGGCTCTGCAATCGATACAGGGTTCCCTGTCTGCCCGGGGCCATGACTGCAAAGGAAGTGGTTGAGTGCCTGGAGGCCGGGGCGGATATTATCAAGATCTTCCCAGGGGAACTATTTGGCCCCGCGATTATTAAAGCCATCAAAGGTCCCCTTCCGCAGGCCGATCTGATGCCGACCGGAGGGGTCAGCCCAGAGAATGTGAGTGAGTGGATCAAGGCGGGTGCGGTCGCCGTCGGTGTCGGCGGAAGTTTGACGGCGGGCGCCAAGACGGGTGATTATGAATCGATCACCAAGACGGCCAAACTGTTTATTGAGAAAATCAAGGCAGCCCGAGCGCGCTAGGGCCGCCCGGATACGACGTGGCCGGGTAAGATAGGGTCGGGCACGAGATGGTCGGGTATGGTTTGGTGGCGTGCAATCTTGCTGGGCAAGACGCGGTCATTACGAAGGAGATAAAAAGAGAAAGAGACGAAGGAGCTGAAGAAAATGTCCATCATTGATATTAAACCGAAAGAGAGTTGCCGCTATGATTGTCTTTCTCTGGGTGAAGTGATGTTGCGCCTTGATCCTGGGGATGGACGAATTAAAAATGCCAGAGAGTTCAAGGTCTGGGAAGGGGGCGGAGAGTATAACGTCTCACGGGGTTTGAGGAAGTGTTTCGGCCTGAATACCGCTGTCGTCACCGCCTTGGCTGACAATGAAATCGGCCGGCTGGTGGAGGACCTAATCCTGCAAGGGGGTGTTGACGCCTCTTTGATTAAATGGGTGCCTTATGATGGCATCGGCCGGACGGTCCGCAACGGCATGAACTTTACGGAACGCGGCTTCGGTGTCCGCGGCGCCCTGGGGGTATCTGACCGGGGCCATACCGCAGCCTCCCAGCTCAAAAAAGGGGATATCGACTGGGAATACATCTTTGGCCAACTCGGCTCCGGGTGGTTCCATACCGGAGGAATTTTTGCCGCTTTGTCCGATACGACCCCGGAGGTGGTTTTGGAAGCCGTGCAGACGGCCAAAAAATACGGGACGATTGTCTCTTATGATCTTAACTATCGGCCCTCGCTCTGGAAAAGTATCGGCGGTCAGGAGAGGGCTCAGGCCGTCAACAAGGAACTGGCTAAATACGTTGATGTCATGATCGGAAATGAAGAGGACTTCACGGCTTGTTTAGGTTTCGAGGTTGAAGGAAACGATGCCACCCTCAAGGAGCTGAATCTTGAGGGATACAAAAAGATGATCGACGAGGTGGTCAAAGCGTACCCGAATTTTAAGGCCGTCGCGACCACTTTACGGACCGTCAGGACCGCCACGATCAACGACTGGAGCGCTATCTGCTGGGCGGGCGGCCGAATATACAAGGCCGAGGATTATGACCGTCTGGAGATCTTCGATCGCGTCGGCGGGGGAGACAGTTTTGCTTCGGGCCTTATCCATGGCTTGATGACCACGGGCGATCCGGCCAAGGCAGTCAATTATGGAGCCGCGCATGGCGCTTTGGCCATGACCACACCCGGGGATACCTCCATGGCAAGTCTCAAGGAAGTGGAGAACTTGATGAAAGGCGGCGGCGCCAGGGTACAAAGATAAGTCCTATTTTCTGGGTGAACTGGAAACGCGTCTAATAGCTGGATGTTGGATCCTCTAAATCCAAGGACGAGGATGGACAATTAGGAGTATGATCAAGATTGAGTGTTAAAGAAGACAGTGAAAAGAGTTTACCGACGATCAAGGATGTAGCCGAGGCTGCCAATGTATCTCTGAAAACTGTCTCCAGGGTTATTAACAAAAATGAGAAAGTCCGCGCCGAAACCAGGGACAGGGTCCTTCTCGCCGCCAAAGCGTTGGGTTACCAACCCAATGCTATTGCCCGCAGCTTGCGCAGCAAGAAGACGTACACCATTGGGGTCTTGATTGCGGATATCACCAACGGTTTTTTCAGTGCTATGGTACGCGGGATCGAGGAAGTAGCGGTCGCGCGGGACTACAGCGTGATTATCGCGGACACAAATGAAATGTTAAAAAAGGAGAGACGCTATTCTAGGATTTTCGCGGAAAAACAGGTAGAGGGATTGATTGTCGTGCCCGCCCTCGGTTCGCAGAAATACCTGGAGAATTTGGCCAAGCGCTTTCCTATCGTCTTTTTGGATCGCTGCGGGGAAGGAATAAATACTTCCGTGGTCAAAGTTGAAAATGAGCGGGGGGCTTATGAGCTGACGAAACATCTTTTGGAGCACGGTTATCGTGAGGTTGCCTATGTTGGAGATTCAGAAAGCCTGTCCACGGCTCAAGGGCGTTTTGCCGGCTTTGCCAGGGCCTTGAAAGAAAGCGGGGTGCATCTTTCACCGGCGTTTATTAAGGCGGGGAACCGCACTGTGCAGGACGCCTACAGTGCGGCCCAAGAACTGCTTCGGTGTCTGCCCAGACCGCAGGCCGTCTTTGCCGGGAACAATCTGATGGTGCAGGGGACGTTGCGTGCCTTGAGCCGGGCCGGGCTGGAAGTGCCGCGCGACCTGGCCCTGGTCGGGTTCGACGATTTTGAGATGGCCGATACGCTAAGGCCCCGTCTTACAGTTGTTTCCCAGCCCGTTTACGAAATGGGCCGGCAAGCGGCCAACATCCTGTTTGGACAGATGGAAAACGCTTCGCGGGAGAGACAAGAGGTGGTTTTTCCGGTCGAACTGATTATCCGGGAATCTTGCGGTTGCCTAGGCAGAAGTTTGAACGTTCACCCCTAAGATGGAAGAAAGCGACGGATATCCTAAGCCGTTATCCGCTTGCCAGTGACAACGTTGGACTGACGGGATTCGAAGGAGGTCAGGAAGCGCTGGACAAATCTCGGAAAGATGCGAGGAAAGTTTGGGTGGCTGGTGCGGTTCCGGCTCAGGATTTTTTGAAATTTTTGCGTAAGGAGATAGGTCAATGCTTTATCCACTTAAATTTCACCCTCATTTGCGGTTTTATCCCTACGGCGGGTACAACATTGCGAAGAAGTTCGCCAAAGAAGATATTCCCAGGGACAGAACGGTCGCCGAAAGTTGGGAAATCAGCGCCTGCCCGGATGCGGAAGGAGTGATCAAGAACGGCGCTTTGGCGGGCCTGAACCTGCAGCAGGCACTGGAGAAACTAGGGGCCTCGCTCGTGGGGGATGCGGTCTGGGACTTATACGGTAACTATTTTCCGCTGCTGATCAAGTTTCTCGATTGTGCCAAAGATTTGCCTCCCCAGGTTCACCCGACGGACGAATACGCGGCTCAGGCGGGCCTGCCTTTCCGGGGCAAGACAGAAGCCTGGTACATCCTGGACGCGGCCGCGGGGGCCGGGCTCTGGTGCGGCAGCAGGCCGGGGCTGACGATAGAAAAGTTCCGTGAGGATGTTGCAAGAAAAGAGACCTTTGCTCCCATGAAGAGGGTGCCGAGCAAAATCGGAGCCACTTACTTCATTCCCGGGGGACACCTGCACGCAATCGGCGCCGGCAACTTCATTGTCGAAGTCCAACAAAACAGCGATGCTATTTTTGCCTGGGACTGGCTGGATTGGGAGTTTGGCGAAGAACGGCGCCGGAGCGACATCGAAGAGAGTTTTAAGGCCGCTATCCTTCAGGAGGGCGACCCTGAGGATATCACGCCTATCCCTGTAGAGAAGGGAGAAAACCTGCAAGAGTATCTCTGTGCTTGTCACTATTTCACGATGGAGCGCTTGCGCCTGAGGGAGCGTTGGCAGGAAGCTGGGGACACGAGACGTTTCACGGTGCTGATTCCCTTATCCGGTGAGGGTGTACTCCATTATGACTCCGGTTCCGAGCCTGTCAAGGCCGGAGAATCCGTCCTCATACCGGCCAAGATGGGTTCTTGGCGACTTGAACCGGAGAACGAACTGGTGCTCATCCGGGCGCTTGTGCCGATGGACCTCAAGGAGGAGATCATCCTACCCCTGCGGGCGGCAGGTGTGAGCGACGAAAGGATTCTCGCTTTAGGCGGGTACGGGATCCAGAATGACCTGCGCAAGTTCACCTGATTGCTGTTCTGATTAAGACTTTTCAGACCCGCAACAAGGAACAGCATCATGCGGAAAGAGTGAAGGGGCCGCATGATCAGGAAGGGGTGGGGGTGTGCAATGCGACCGAGGGCAGGAGAGCGAAGAAGCGATGATCGGGGGAAGGAGCGGAAGATGACTGAGAAAAGCCTGGATGTCGTCTCCCTGGGAGAAATGCTTATCGACTTTATCAGCAACGAAGGCGGGATTCCTTTGGCAGATGTAGGTAGTTTCAGCAGGGCTGCCGGCGGGGGACCGGCTAATGTGGCCGTGGGAGCGGCCCGCTTGGGTGCTCGAACCGGCTTCATCGGCAAAGTGGGCCGGGATGCTTTCGGAGTTCACCTAGCCAGTATTCTGGAAGAAAACGGAGTCGATACCCGTGGTTTGGTGCAGGATGATGAAGCAAACACGACGTTGGCTTTTGTTGCCCTGACGGCCGAGGCCAAACCGGAGTATGTGTTTTTCCGTCATGGAACGGCAGATACCAGGCTCTCGCCGGAGGACCTGCCCCTGGATATGCTGGGGGAAACGCGTATTCTGCACTTCAGTTCTGTATCGTTGACTGCGGAACCGGCCCGTACAGCCACTGTGGAGGCTGTGAGGCTGGCTCGGAAAGCCGGTGCCTTTGTCTCATTTGATCCGAACGTGCGGCTTTCCCTGTGGCAGGATGAGGGTTCGGCCCGGGAGGTTATTACCAAAGCGGTAGGGCAATCGCAGCTTGTGAAACTGAATGAGGAGGAGCTTTCCTTCCTCACAGGGTGTGAAGAGATCGAGGAGGGCCTAACCACGCTTTTGCAGTTCGGGCCAAGGTTGGCGGCGGTGACAAGGGGAGCCCAGGGTGCGGTTCTGGCCCGGCCCGGTTTGACTGTTAATATCCCTTCCATGCCGGTGGATGTGGTGGATACGACCGGCGCCGGGGATGCTTTTATGGCGGGATTGCTCGCATCCCTGGCTGGCGTGCTCAGGGACACAGGTGATGTTGCCGACTTGCCGGAACGCACACTGCGAGAATTTGGTAGGCGTGCCAGTATCGCGGCGGGGCTTACCTGCACGCACTTGGGAGTCATCCCAGCCCTACCGCGGCAAGGGGAAGTGGAGAAGCAGTTCATTTTCTATCAAGTTAGGCAGCGTGGAAATTGATTGCCTCGGGGAATTGCTCGAAGCGTAGAGTCCCACGTTAACAGGTTAGAACCCCGTTTGCTTACTCAGCAACGGGGTTTTGTTAATAACGCGCACGCTGTCCGCCACGCAAGCCAGCCACTATAACGTCGGTTCGAGATAGGGTGCGTGGAGAGTGTGAAGGAAGAAAAAAAAGTTTAGAAATTGCTGGGCGAAAGAAGGAATTACAGAAACAGATGGCGAATAGATTACTTAGTTAACACAATTACACAAGATAAGGAGTTACGAGATGAATAGTGAACAAAACCTGCGTTAAATTCGGATCCTATATTATGACTGTTAATTATCTAAAGAATCGGGGTTTTTACAATAATGGACAATGCCGGGAATTTGGAACATATGCGCATGTACAATCGATTGAGCATTTTAAATATTATTCGGGAAAACTCCGGTTTGTCTCGCCAGGAACTTGCGAAACGGACCGGACTGACTCCGGCCGCCATGTCGGGGATCGTTCGAGAGTTGGTGCAAAACGGTTACGTTATGGAAGTTGGTTTAGGCAAGTCAAGCGGTGGCCGGCGGCCCATTCAGCTTCAATTCAATCCGCAGGCAGGTTATGTCGTTGGCGCAGAAATAACCCGTAGCCGGACCATACTTGGCATGATCAATCTGTCGGCAGGAGTGGTACTGATTGAAGAAAAGCTGATTGATATGACTGACCCGGAGGTCGGCCTGAGTGTTCTGTTGGCAGACATTGAGACGATTATTGCCAGGAGCGGGATTCCAAAGGACAAAGTCATGGGCATGGGATTCGCTTTCCCCGGCCTAATTGAACAACGCACCAAGGTCATAAAACGCTCTCCTAATCTAGGGGATAAATGGACCGACTTCCCTGTGAAAGACTGGCTTGAACAGCGCATGGATATTCCTCTGTTTGTTGAGCACAATGCCAATGCTGCGGCCGCTGCAGAAGTTACTCTTGGCAAGGGTCACGGTGTGCAGCATTTGGTGTATGTCAATCTGGGGGAAGGGATCAGCGCTGGGGTTATCATTGACGGTAAGCCGTTCTACGGCTCTTTCGGGTATGCCGGCGAAGTCGGGCATACTGTAATTGTCGAGAACGGTCCGCTGTGCAATTGCGGCAACAAGGGCTGTTTAGAAAGCCTCTATGCGGCTCCGGCCCTTGTGAGGAAAGCCAATCAGGAGTTGCCGCTCTATCGTGACGATGCGTTGAAAAGGATTTGGCTCGCTCACGGTACGGTGGCAATCGAGGACATCATCAAGGCGGCCCGAGTCCCCAACTCATATGCTTGGGAGTTGGTCAGGCAGGCAGGCTGGTATATTGGGGCGGCCATCTCCAATATCGTGAATTTGTTTAACCCAGAGGTCGTCTGCTTAGGAGGCATACTTTCCGGCGCCTGGCCTATTATGAAAGAGACCTTTCAGCAAAGTATGGAGACGCACTCATTTCCGGAAACAGCGAGAAACTGTGTTTTGGAGGTCTCGGATCTCGGGCGGGACGCAGGCTTTTTTGGAGCCTGCTTGGGAGCAATAGATCAGCTTTTCAACGTGGATGAACTGTCGCTCTTAGATTAGACGGGAACGTGTCTGCCCGCTGGGGAGGAGGAATGGTCGGCAAGGGTGTACTGACTGATTCAAAAGTGTCGGCAAGGCAGGGGTTAAAGTGATCTGCAAATTTGACAAAGAGGGGGAAAGGATAGTAATGAGGTCAAAAAACATCAAGACGTTGGCGTTAACCGGGGGCATGATCCTGATGTCAGGTCTTCTACTGATAACGGGGTGTGGTCAGCAGAGCAGCCCAAAATCCAGTAGTACCGGACAGAACCAGAGTGGCCCAAGCATGGTCCTGAAATTTGGTGAGCTCAATCCTAAAGGACATCCGATAGTCCAGGGCATGCAAAAATTCGCGGATCTTGTCAAAGAGAAGACGAATGGACGCATTACGGTGCAGCTTTATCCCGGCGGTACGTTGGGGAACGAAAACACAGAAATGCAGTCCCTGCAAATGGGAGCTTTGGACTTGTACAGAGCCAACTCCATGACCCTGGCCGACTTCGGGGTCAAGCAGATGGCAGTGTTCAGTCTACCCTATATCTTCAGTTCGAATGAGCAAATGTGGAAAGTGCTTGACGGTTCTATCGGCCAGCAGCTTTTGCAGGATGTGAATCACGCGAACTTGAAGATGAGGGCCCTGGCTTATTATGGAATCGGTTCACGGGACCTTTTCTCCTCCAAAAAACCGATCCGTACCGTGGGTGACCTGAAGGGCTTGAAGGTTCGTGTTCCTCAGGATGAGGTCATGATGGCCATGGTGAAGGACCTTGGAGCTTCACCGACACCGACCGATTATAACGAGCTGTACAGCGCATTGCAGTCCGGCGTAGTCGATGCCGCCGAAAACGATCCGGCGAGCTACATGAGTATGTCTTTCTACGAAGTTGGGAAATACCTGACTTTGGACCAACATACAGACGCTCCGGGCGTGGTGCTCATGTCCCAGAAGACCTGGAACAAACTCAGCGCTTCCGATAGGAAGATTATTCAGGAATCTGCTTTGGAGTCATCACAATATGAGAGGAATGTGGATCACAAAGCAGAACAAGCCGCTCTGACCGCGGCCCAAGCGAAGGGCGTGACGGTCATTCCCGTTCCGGACAAAACGCCGTGGCAAAAAGCTATGGCTCCACTTTATGTCAAGTATGCCCAGTACCAAACCCTGATCGATCAAATCCGAAATACCAAATAGCCGAGACAAGGCTATTCCCTAGCTGGGTAAGTCCCCTGGAGCCAGCACTCAGCTCACCAACGGGCTGGTAGTTTGGGTTATTACCAGCCCGTTGTAAATTTCCTGGGAGGTGATTGCTCTGGATAAAGTGATGAGATATTTGGATGTCATAGTTGAGGACCTAGGCATAGCAGCTTTGATCCTGATGATAGTTATCGTCAGTTTTTCCGTATTTTCACGGTACGTACTGAAAAGCACGCCGCCTTGGGTCGAAGATTCGGCACTGTCCGCTATGGTCTGGTTCGGTTTTTTGAGTATTAGCTACGGGATGCGAACTGACGCCCATATCCGGGTTACGGTGATTGATAAGTTGATTCCTAATGCGGTTTTCGCGAAAATACTTGATTGGTTTGTCTGGCTTATGCTGCTGGCATTTGGGATATTCCTAATCGTTGATGGCTCCGAAGTCTGCCAATTGACTGCGACCACTATTATGCCCGGACTTATGGTATCTTCAAGTTGGATGTTTGCCGCAGTGCCTGTTTCCGGGATAGCCATAGTGTTGCAATTGCTGCAGAAAGTGAGGAAAATGGTATGATTACCAACATTCCGGCGGTTTGGTTGCTCATCGGCGGCTTTTTTCTCCTAATCATCCTTAGGGTTCCGAGCGCCTTCGCTATGGCTTTGGCCTGCGTCATTACCACTTTATACCTGGGTTTGCCATTGGCGACGGTGGCGCAGAACATGGTGGCCGGGATGAACAGTTTCGTTTTGCTGACCATTCCCTTTTTTATCATCACCGGAGAAATCATGAGTGCCGGGGGTATCTCCGATAGGTTGATCGACTTTGCCAACGCTTTGGTAGGGCGGTTTCGCGGCGGTTTGGCCATGGTCAATGTCCTGGCCTGCATGTTCTTCGGGGGAATCACCGGTTCCTCAGCCGCAGATGCGTCTTCAATTGGCAGCATCATGATTCCGATGATGCGCAAGAAGGGCTATGAAGACGACTTCTCAACATCCGTGACTATGGCGGGTTCCGTTCAGGGAGTGTTGGTACCGCCCAGCCATAACATGATCATCTTTTCGGTGGCGGCGGGCGGGCTCTCTGTCGGACGTTTATTCCTGTCCGGAATTGTTCCGGGCGTTGTCCTAATGATTGCTTTGATGGTATTCAGCTACGCTTTAGCCGTGGTTCGCAAATATCCTGCGGGGGAGCCGATATCCCTGCGCAATGGGCTCAAGGCTTTTAAAGAATCTATTCTTGCCTTGCTGACCGTTGTGATTATCATGGTGGGGATTATCAGCGGAGTGTTTACAGCGACGGAGTCGGGCGCGATTGCGGCAATTTATGCGTTTATTATCACGTTTTTTGTTTACCGAAATATCCCGATGAGGGAGATCTTCCCCATTCTGAGAAGGACGCTTAAAACTCTCTCTATCATCATGATTCTCATTGGCAGTTCAGCGGCCTTCGGTTGGCTCATGTCTTACCTTCAGCTTCCAACCGTTGTGGCCGAGGCGGTTTTACGTATTTCGCACAATAGGTACATGGTTTTGCTGATCGTTGATGCCATTCTCCTGCCAATGAGCATGGTTCTAGACGGAGCTCCGCTGATTCTGCTCTGTACCCCGGTTCTTTTGCCTCTGATGACCCAGGTCGGCGTGGATCCGGTTCAGTTCGGGGTTATCATGATGCTTAACCTGGGGATTGGGCTGTTGACTCCTCCGGTCGGGGCGACCATGTTTGTGGGGTGCGCCTTGAGCGGTATCTCCATGGAGAAGCTTACCAAGGCTTTATTGCCGTTTTATGCGGTCTTGGTCGTCATTCTGCTGGTGATCACATTCGTACCTGCTTTATCAATGTTCCTGCCCAACAAGATTATGCCGATTATACCGTAAGATGTAGAGGGGGGTGATGACAGAACTCGGGGAATGCAAACCGGTCATCCTGAATTGAGCCAGTGCCGATATGCATGTGCCGCGGGTGGGCCGGAAGTATTTCTTTTATCAGGAGACCGGGGAAAGGAGATCGGCGAAGGAACCCTGTGGAACAGCATAGCGGTTTTAAACTGAAACGGAGGGAAAAACTTGGACGGCAGAGAGAGATTGATTCTTACTTTAAAGGGTGAGACACCCGACAGGGTTCCCGTAAGTTTATTTGTGCAAGAAGAATTTCTGAGCTATATGTATCCCGGAAAAGCCGTGGACAGGGTGACTGATGCGGTGGCCTGTGCGGAGCACTTTGACTTCGACCTTATGGCCCGCAGCAGGAAGTTCGAATACCCGCATTTTATGCGGAAGAGCTTTCCCAACTGGGAATTGAGCCTTCATACCGTCCGGGAAGCCGGCAATTTCTACAAGACGTTTGAAATTCAAACACCCTTGAAAAAACTAAAACAGGTGGAAGCCGGACCAGATCTCGGGGACCAGACCGGAGGCGTACACCTCACGACGATTGAATACCTTATCAAAGACGAATCGGATCTGGAAGCGTTCATCAAATACGCCCCCGCGCTCGATCAGGGAACGGTCGCGGAGATGGTTGAGTACTGCGCTTGGGCAAAACAGCAGATTGGCAGTTTAGGCCTGTCGGTGCCCTGGACGTGGGGGGGCATATTCAATCAAGCCTCCACCTATCGGGATGTCGCTGAATTAATGATGGACCCCTACATCAACCCGGGATTCTATGTTCGGTATATGGATAAACTTACGGAGTTGTCGATGGAGTATAGTAGGGCCCTGGCCAGAGCTAACGGGGATGCTGTCGGTATCCAGGGAAACATTGCCAATTCCGCAATCATTGGGGAGAAGTTCTTTGATCAGTTTATTCTTCCCTATGAAAAGAGGTTGGTTGAGGCGATCCATCAGGAGGGTAGTTACACCGTCTATCACAACTGCGGTAGAGCCGAGGTTTTACAAACCAGTTATGTAGACATGGGCTTAACAGCGTGGGAAACGATTGCCGCTTATCCCCAGGGAGACAACGATCTTCAACGGGCAAAAGAAAATGTCGGAAAAAAACTTACCCTAATCGGAAATCTTGATCAGATCCATTTCTTAAAAACCGCATCCGAGGCCGAGTTGGTAAAAAAGGTGGAAGAAATGCTCGGTATCGGAAAGCCGGGCGGCCGGTACATTTTTGCCTGTTCCGATTTTCTGGAGGTCGGCACACCGTTCGACAATGTCATCACTATTGTCCAAGCGGCGAAGCGGTTCGGTAACTACTAGGTCCGGGGACTACTAATTGTAGAAAGTGTTTGCGGAGGTATGGACAAATGAGTGTTCCGGTGGATATTACATTCCATGCTAGTTGGTGGGCCAAGCATGCGGGCATAGATTTTAGTCAAGAATTCTTCAATGATCCTGATTATAGGCTTCAATGCGATGTGAAAATGAGAAGGACCTTATATGACAGGTTCGGTCATCTCGGTCTGGGTGAAAAGGACCCACGCCCCAGACCGATTGTGGGTTCTGATTTGTTGGCTTCGGGGTATTTGTATTCCGGAATTTTAGGGTGTGAAATAAGATATTTTCCCGACGCCCCGCCGGAGGTCATATGCGCCAACCTTTCCGGGCCAGAGGTCGATTCTCTGGTAGGTTTTAATATCGCTAAAAGCGGACTGTGGCTTGACACCGTCCGTCAATTCGAGTATCTACGGAATAAATTCGGTTATGTGGACTCCCATATTAATCTGCAGGGTATTCAGAACCTAGCGCTGGATTTGAGAGGGAGTGAGCTTCTAATCGATTATTCCGTGGTCCCTGAATTAGCTCACAAACTTATCAACATCTGTACAAAGATTACCGTCGACATCGGAAAATACCTTACATCTGTGTCTAAAGTTATGTCACACGGGGTGACCGCCATCACACGCCAAACTATGCCGGGCGTCTATGTGACCTCAAATTGTACGGTTGAAATGGTATCACAAAAGATCTACGAGGATTTTCTCCTTGAGCCGGATATTTTACTTTCCAGCTACTTCAGGCCCTTTGGGATACACCATTGTGGGCAAACGATGGAGCATGTCGTAGAAGGCTACGCTAAGGTAAAGAATTTGGAGTTTGCCGAGGTAGGCGCAGGCTCGGATGTAGCCAAAGTGAGACAGGCTCTGCCCAATACGTTGCTCAACCTGCGCTATAGCCCGGTCAAGCTGAAGACGGCAAGCGCCGACGCGATTGCGAGGGATATCGCGGCGATGGCCGTCGGCGCCGGAAGGTTGTATTCGATCTCGTGCGTGGGAATCGACTCGGAGACTGAGGACCACAGGATAGAGGCTTTTATCAACTGTGTCAGGGATTTGAGGTGAAACGGAGAAAAATCAATGGCAAAGAGCTTTGTTGCAAAATAACAGTCATAGCTGTTGCCTTGCTGACATTTGTGCCGGTTGCTTCCATGCGATTCGCCCGGGTGAAGATAGTTTTGGAAAGGGGCTGCTAAATGTCACCGGAAACTTCAGCAAAAGTCGAACTTATCCGCTCTATGATAGCAGAAAAGGGCCTGGAAGGAATTGTTGTCAATGAGCAAGTCAATTTAGCCTGGTTGACGGGCGGCCGTTTTTTTGTCAATTCTGCCAGCACGACGGGTGTGGGCAGCATATGGATTGGTCTGGAACGCACGGAACTGATCGTGAACAACATTGAAGGCGAGCGCCTTTGGCAGGAAGAAGGTGCGGGGGACGTCTGTGATGCCTTTCAAACCTATCCCTGGTATGAAGAAGAACAGAGAAACAGGCTGATCAAAGAACGGATTAATGGATTAACAGTGTCTACGGATCAATCATGGTCTGAGGAGTTCCTGGCTTTGCGGCTCAACCTTACTCTGCGCGAACAACAACGTTACCGTGAATTGGGCCGCTCCGCAGGCGAGGCGGTGGAATCCGCCGCTCGGGAATTCGTGCCGGGCGAGAGCGAGTACCAAGTCGCGGCGCGCCTGGCCCGGGCCGCGATGGAAAGGGGAATGGAGCCGATCGTCTGTCTCGTCGGCGGGGATGAGAGGACAAAATTGCGGCGCCATCCGCTTCCGACCACACACAAAATCGACAAGTACGCGCTTCTCGTCCTAAGCGGCAGGCGTTGGGGCCTCGTGGCTTCGGTCTCGCGCGCCGTGTACTTCGGCCGGATTCCGGCGGAGCTCACTCTAAAGCAACAGGCAGTCAATCAGGTGGATGCCGCGTATCTGGCCGCTTCGCGCCCTGGGGCGACCCTGGGAGAGGTTTTCAGAGCGGGGCAGGAAGCCTATGCCCGTCTTGGTTATAAGGGTGAGTGGCAATACCACCATCAGGGGGGCTTGGCAGGCTACCAAACCCGCGAAGTTAAAGCGACTGCGCAAACGGGACGAATTTTGGCCGTCGGTCAGGCCTTGGCTTGGAATCCCACCTTGCAGGGAACGAAAGCTGAGGACACTGTGCTTGTAGGCGAAAACGGCCTGGAGGTCTTGACAGCGACTGGCCTTTTCCCTACGGAAAAGATCGATATAAGCGGACAAAGTTTTTACCGCCCGCTTATACTGGAACGCTGATTTAAGGAGGGGCAGGATGCTTTCAAAGAATGAAGTGGTTAGGGTCGGCTTGGTGGGCTACGGCATGTCCGGGCAGGCTTTTCACGCGCCGACTATTTCCTGCGTGCCCGAACTGACTCTGGCTAAAGTCGTGGAACGGCACGCCAAGAAGTCCAAAGAACGCTACCCCCAAGTTGAGGTTGTCGACAGCCCGGAGAAGCTGCCTTACCGCAACATCTATGGAGCGATTACCGGTCGGGAAGAGCTGATTGTGAAGCCGGAGGAAGCCCGCAATGCCATTCGCATGATCGAAGCGGCAAAACAGAGCGCTCGGGGAAAGAAGGCCGTCGCGTTTTCTCTCTAGCTAGGCAAGGGAAAAATGGAAACAGACTAGATTAACATGGAATCGGAGGTAAGAATTATGCAGTTGTTTTACAAGGGACAGGCCTATCAAGGAAGACGCGATGTCATCGACCCGGCCGAACAAGGTTTGATGGGGCTCTCCACTCTCAAGTTGGCAAGCGGAGAAATTTACGAAGGCCAATCCGGAGCCTATGAGATCGGCCTTGTCATTTTAAGTGGCAGCGCGGATGTCGCTGTTGACGGTCAAACTTTTGCCGGACTGGGAAAACGAGCAAACGTCTTTGCCGGTCCTGCCGCAACCGTTTATATCTCGCGGGATAGTTCCTACCGGGTTCAAGGACAGAGTGCTGATTTTGAAGCGGCCCTTTGTCTGGTCAAGGCGGACAAGAAATTTGCTCCTTTCGTCGTCAGACCGGAAGAAGTGGACATAAACCACCGGGGCGGCCAATCTTGGAAGCGGGATGTCCACGATATCATTGTTGACGACGGGGAAGGAAAAGTGGACAAGATCGTTCTAGGCGAGACTTACGGCGCTCCCGGCAACTGGTCAAGTTTTCCTTCGCACAAGCATGATCGGTATATTCCCGGCGTGGAAACCGAACTCACAGAGATCTACTATTTCCGGGTCAAGCCGGAAAACGGATTCGGCGTGCAGATTCTCTATACCGAAGACCGTGAACTCGACGAAGCCTTTGTGATTAGGGACGACGATAGTGTGCTCATTCCTAAAGGGTATCACCCGGTCGTGACTCCCCCGTCGGTACAAGTTTACTATCTTTGGTTCTTGGCCGGAAACAAAGGACGGAAGATGCAGCCCAATGACGATCCCCAATACAAAGGCCTGCATGCTCTGGTAAAATAAACGCCCGTTGACAGGGCAAGCGGAAAACTCCCTAGGGTAGGGAGATCGGAGGTAAAAAAATGACTCAGAGATTAACGAGAGCCTTATTAGAGAGAGGTGGCTCCCTCCCTAACGGCCTGAAGGTTCCGGAATATCCGGCGGGTCTCCCCGAGAGGGTAATACAGTTTGGCGAAGGCAACTTCTTGCGCGCCTTCGTGGATTGGATGTTTGACGTGATGAACCGCAAGGGTCTGTTTAACGGCAAAATAGTTATCATCCAACCCCTAAACGAGGGTATGGTGGAGAGGCTGAGTCAACAGGATGGCCTGTACACCTTATTGTTGCGCGGAATTCGCGACGGGCAGCCGGAGACTGACGAGACGATTATCGGTTCAATCGGCCGGGGAATCAACATCTTCACCGACTGGGAGAAATATCTAAAGTGCGCGGAAAACCCCGACATCGAGTACGTGGTGTCCAACACCACCGAGGCGGGTATTGCCTATAACCCATTAGATCGCCCGACGGACTGCCCGCCCGCTTCGTTCCCGGGCAAGCTTGCGGTTTACCTTTATCATCGTTTTGAGTATTTCAAAGGAGACACTGCGAAAGGAATGGTGATTATTCCCTGCGAGCTCATTGATCGCAACGGGGACAACCTGAAGAAGATCGTCCTGCGCTTAGCGGTGGAGTGGAAACTACCGGCGGAGTTCTCGACCTGGCTCGAAGAGTACAATACGTTTGTTAACACGCTGGTCGATCGGGTTGTTCCGGGTTATCCCAGAGACGAAGTGGCCGCACTAACAGAGCATTTGGGTTATGAAGATCAGATGCTCGACACCGGCGAATTATTCCACCTCTGGGTGATTGAAGGCCCGCAGGAATTGCAAAAGAGGTTGCCCTTTAACGAAGCAGGGCTAAATGTCGTCTGGACGGATGATATGACACCCTATCGGACTCTAAAAGTGCGCTTCCTGAACGGAAGCCATACCTCATGCGTTCCTGTGGCATTCCTCTACGGTCTTAACACGGTCAAGGAAATGGTGGACCATCCCGTGTTGGGACAGTATCTCGAACAAATCATAGCCGAGGAAATCATGCCGTCTACAGGGATTGATCGGACGACGCAAAGGGACTACGCCGCCTCTGTCCTGGAAAGGTTCCGCAATCCATATATCAAGCATTATCTCTTGAGCATTCTTCTCAACTCCATTTCCAAATTCAAGACGCGAGTGCTTCCTTCCCTTCTTGGTTACATGGAGAAGACAGGGTTAATTCCGTTGAAGATCTGCTTCTCCCTGGCTTCTCTTCTCGCCCTCTTCCGCGGCAAAGTCGTGGGATCGACCATGAAGTGTGTTCGGGGTGAGAGTGAATTCGAGATGCGGGATGATGTGGAAGTTCTTAAATTCCTGGAATCTGTCTGGTCAGAATGCGATCTGAGCCAGGAATCGATTCTCAAGCTGGTGCGAAAAGTTTTGGCTCAAGTCGAGTTCTGGGGTCAGGACTTGACGGAAGTGAGCGGATTGGCCGAAGCCGTGGCGGCTGACCTGCAGGCCATTGTCACCCAGGGGGAGGAGAAAGCTATTCAACGCACGATGCTCAAATAACACGAATTTGGTAGGAGTGAAACCATGGAACTGCTCAGACTAAATGACGCGGATAATGTTGCGGTGGCGCTTAGGGACCTAAAAGAGGGGGAAAAGGTTCATCTCGGCAGCCTAGAAATTACCTTGCTGGAGGATGTGCCGGGGGGGCACAAGGTCGCTGTCTCCGACATCGCCGAGAAGGAAAACGTTGTAAAGTACGGTTTCCCAATTGGCCAGGCGACAGAAGCTATCGCGAGCGGAGCCTGGGTGCATACTCACAACATGCACACGAATCTTAGCGGGACTCTGAGTTACCAATATTCCCCCAGTGATCAGGAACGCAAAGCTCAAAAGCCTCCTAAACGCACGGAGAACACTTTTTGGGGTTACCGAAGAGAGGACGGCAAGGTAGGGATTCGCAACGAGATCTGGATCGTCCCGACCGTTAGTTGTGTCAACCGGATTGCCGAATTGATTGCCCGTGAAGCGAGAGAAGCGCTGAAAGGCCGACTCGAACTGGACGGGGTCTTTGAATTCAAACATCCTTACGGCTGCTCCCAAATGGGGGAGGATCAGTTACGAACGCAAGAGATTTTGGCTGACCTCATCCAGCATCCGAATGCGGCTGGAGTGCTCGTCCTTGGTTTGGGCTGTGAGAACAGCAATGTCGGCGAGATCAAGAAGGTTCTCGGGGAATACAACGAAAATCGAGTTAAATTCCTGGTCGCACAGGAAGTTGAGGATGAGCTCGCGGCTGGGGTTGAAATCGTTCAGCAGTTGGCGGGTTACGCCCAGCGTTTCCGGCGAGAGAAATGCCCGATTTCTGATTTGACAGTTGGTCTCAAATGCGGAGGGTCCGACGGTTTTTCCGGGATTACAGCCAATCCTCTCGTCGGAGTATTTTCCGACCGCTTGACGGCGGCCGGTGGAGCGACCGTCCTAACCGAAGTCCCAGAGATGTTTGGAGCGGAGACGCTCTTGATGAACCGGGCAGTCGATGAAGGAGTCTTTGCCAAAACAGTGCGTTTGGTGAACGACTTTAAGGATTATTATGCTTCGCATAAGCAGCCAATTTATGAAAATCCCTCTCCGGGGAACAAGACGGGCGGCATCACGACACTGGAGGACAAATCTCTCGGCTGCACGCAGAAAGGCGGAACGTCCGATGTTGTCGACGTGTTGGAGTACGCCGGGCGGGTAAACTGTCGGGGACTCAATCTTCTTTCTGCCCCCGGTAACGATGTAGTGGCCGCGACGGCTCTGGCGGCTGCCGGCTGTCAGCTGATTCTCTTCACGACCGGACGGGGCACTCCGCTGGGGACTTGTGTCCCCACTGTGAAAATTTCGAGTAACAGCGGCCTCTACCGGCGCAAGGGGAATTGGATCGATTTCGACGCCGGAGTTCTCTTGAACGGAATGAGCATGGAAGATCTGGCAGACGAATTCTGGAGGTACGTCCTGCGGGTCGCCTCGGGAGAGATGACGAAGGCCGAGAACCTGGGTTTTCGGGAGATCGCCATTTTTAAGAACGGCGTGACCCTTTGAGTACGGGTTTGGCGGGAAGATAATCTTGGGGTGTCAGGTTATGAAGATGCTTTTCGTTGATATGACGAAGGAAAGGAGATGGTAACACTTGCCGGATCGCTTTTGCCCACATTCGGAACGTTCGCCGGTTTGACAACGGTGATTTTGTCGAAACATCGCATCGGACCGCTGACGGTTCCCTGGACATCGTCGAGATCGTCAAAGCCTTTCATGAAGGCGGGTTTACCGGCTACGTCCGCCCTGATCATGGAAGACATATCTGGGGTAAAAAATGTAGTCTCGGCTACGGGCTTTACGACAGAGCTCTTGGCATCATGTATCTCTGGGGAATCTGGGACACCCTGGAATCAAAATAAGGGACAAGAAAGGATGCGGATCATGGCAAAGAAAGAAGAGATCATCTCTAGAATCAAAGCAGGCGGCCTGGTGGCAGTCATTCGGGCAGAAAGCACGGAACAGGCGTTTAAGATTACAGAAGCCTGTATCGCCGGTGGTGTTGCGGCGATAGAGATTACCTTTACCGTACCCGGCGCTGCAGACCTTATTAAAGAACTGGCGGCAAAGTATAAAAAAGGCCCGATGATTATCGGCGCCGGTACTGTACTGGATCCGGAATCAGCCAGAGCGGCCATCCTAGCCGGGGCAGAGTATATTGTCAGCCCGAGTCTAAATGTCGAGACAGTTCGGCTCTGCAATCGCTACCGGGTTCCCTGTACGCCCGGAGCCATGACCGCTAAGGAAGTGGTCGAGTGTCTGGAGGCCGGGGCGGATATTGTGAAGATTTTTCCAGGGGAACTGTTCGGCCCTGCGATTATTAAAGCCATCAGAGGTCCACTGCCGCAAGCCGATCTGATGCCGACCGGGGGGGTCAGCCTGGAGAATGTGAGTGAGTGGATCAAGGCGGGCGCAGTCGCCGTCGGTGTCGGCGGAAGTTTGACGGCGGGCGCCAAAACGGGTGATTACGAGTCGATCACCAGGACGGCCAGAGAGTTCATGGAGAAGATCAAGGCAGCCCGTGCCCAGTAGGGCCGCAGGGGGTCATCCTGTTGGCGCGGCGGTTTCATTGCCCAAACACGGAATACAAGCCACACCAAAACGGAGGTCCGGCCCATAAATGATACCGCGTTATTGTCTTAAAGAAAGAGTCAAGGAGTTGTTAGGAAATGTTCAACATCAATGTGAAAGGGAAAGAGAGCTGTCGCTATGATTGTCTTTCCCTGGGTGAAGTGATGCTGCGTTTTGATCCGGGTAACGGCAGAATTAAAAATGCCAGAGACTTTAAGGTCTGGGAAGGGGGCGGTGAGTACAACGTCTCGCGAGGTTTGAGAAAGTGCTTCGGCCTGAAAACAGCAGTCGTCACATCCCTCGCTGATAATGAAATCGGCAGGCTGGTGGAGGACCTGATCTTGCAAGGAGGTGTTGACGTCTCTTTGATTAAATGGGTGCCTTATGATGGCATCGGCCGCACGGTGCGCAACGGCATGAACTTTACGGAGCGCGGCTTCGGTGTGCGCGGGGCCCTGGGGGTATCCGACCGGGGGAATACCGCCGTCTCTCAGCTTGAAAAGGGGGATATCGACTGGGACTACATCTTTGGTCAACTGGGCTCCAGGTGGTTTCATACCGGAGGGATTTTCGCCGCTTTGTCCGACACGACCCCGGAGGTGGTTTTGGAAGCGGTGCAAACGGCCAAAAAATACGGAACGCTCGTCTCCTATGATCTCAATTACCGGCCTTCGCTTTGGGAAAGTATTGGCGGCCAGGAGAGGGCTCAGGCTGTCAACAAGGAACTGGCCCAATACGTCGATGTCATGATCGGGAATGAAGAAGACTTCACGGCTTGTCTGGGTTTCGAAGTGGAAGGAAACGATGCCAACCTCAAAGAACTGAATCTCAATGGGTACAAAAAGATGATCGATGAGGTAGTCAAAGCATACCCAAATTTTCAAGCCGTGGCCACCACTTTGCGCACGGTCAGGACCGCCACGGTCAACGACTGGAGCGCCATCTGTTGGGCTGCTGGCGGCCAGATATACAAGGCCAATGCTTATGACGGTCTGGAAATCTTCGACCGGGTCGGCGGGGGAGACAGTTTTGCCTCGGGACTCATTTACGGCTTGATGACCACGGGCGATCCGGCCAAGGCGGTCAATTACGGGGCCGCGCACGGCGCTTTGGCCATGACTACACCCGGAGACACCTCCATGGCCAGCCTCAAGGAAGTGGAGAACCTGATGAAGGGAGGCAGCGCGAGGGTACAAAGATAAGTCCTATTTTCTGGCCAAGAAGAAACCGACTTGTTAGTAGATAACCTAAAGGCCAGTGGCCACCGGAGGCATATGAGTGGAGCTGAGTAACAATGGCCACGTGCCCCGCGAATGTGAAAAGCCAGTTCCGTTCTTCGTGAATTGGAATGTGATCTTAGTTTGTGTCGAAAGTAGAAGGAGAGGTAACAGACATGTCAACATTACAAGAAATGGCTGAGGCTGTGATTAACGGAAACGCCGGCAAGGTCAAGGAGTTTGCCGAAAAAGCTCTCACGGAAGGGATTGCACCCCAAACCATTATTAACGAAGGCTTAATTGCAGGGATGAATGTGATTGGAGTAAGGTTTAAGAACAACGAAGTCTACGTGCCGGAAGTACTCATTGCGGCCCGGGCGATGCATGCCGGGATGGATGTCGTGAAACCGCTCTTGACCGACAGTGAAGTACGGGATAAAGGGACCATTTTGATCGGTACGGTTAAAGGCGACCTGCATGACATTGGCAAAAACCTGGTGCGCATGATGTTAGAAGGCGCCGGTTATAAAGTTGTTGACGTGGGAGTCGATGTGTCGCCAGAAAAGTTTGTTGAGGCCGTTGCGGAGCACAAACCGCAAATCGTCGGTCTTTCCGCGCTTTTGACAACCACTATGACCAACATGAGAACCACGATAGAAGCACTGAAGTCCTCTCATGTTCGCGTGATGATCGGAGGGGCACCGGTGACGCAGAAGTTTGCCGACGAGATCGGAGCCGACGCCTATGCCGCTGACGCGGCCACGGCGGTAGAGAAAGCCAATCAGCTGCTGGCTTCCTAGTCGCGTGTACGCCGTTTCCGCGTATTTTTTCGGGCACCCCATAACTGGAACATCGGTTGGTCAGGATGGCTGCTCATACTATAAGCACCATTTTGAATGACGGACTGATTGCCGGGACGAATGTCATTGGCAAACGGTTCAAAAACAAAGAGATTTATGTTCCGGATGTGCTGATCGCGGCTTATGATCGCGGCTAATATAAAGGAAGGAATCGAATGCTGAAGATTAATTATCTGTCGCAAGAGAGGTTTGCAAAATACGGTCGCATCTTCGAATTTACCGATTCAGATGATAGTTACTTCCAGATTCAAAGCGATCAGGCAAAAGCGATTGGTTGGCGTCTGGCATTGATGAAAGTTAGCGGACGAACCTTCGATAAGGTTAATTGCCACCCAAATTCGGTTGAAAGTTTTGATCCTTTGCGGGGGACGGTGGTTCTCATCGTCGCCGAGCCTGAGAGACCTGATGATATTGAAGCTTTTTTGCTTGATAAGCCAGTTTGCTTAAACAAGTCTGTCTGGCATAACGTCATTTCATTGTCCCAAGAGGCAATCGTCAAGATAGTGGAAAACACCTATATTGAGAGCATTTCATATGAACTGGGTAGAAATTTTGAAATGGGACTGTTGGAAATTGGACGGGTTGTGAAATAAGTAGCCGGCGCTAATGTTCACAACTTCGTTTGCCACATTCCACATTGGTTCTGTTCATACTCAAAGTCGCGAAGGACTTAATGGAAAGGTGAAAGTAGCCCCACCCGTCTGACCACGGAAGCTACTTTCGCTTTCTGAGTCCACCTATCAGCCGTCTAAAGTGCGGTTTTCGTTGTACTGGGAACGCGGGATATTTGCACTATCTCGCGTTCTCTTTATCTGTATTATACCGCAAAATCAAGCAGGTATGCAATGGCAAGGCAAACGCTCCAGAGCTGAAGCATGAAATCCCAGGCTGGTGATTCCAATGGTCAGTCCATTGTATTTGATGGCCGGGATATTGGTGGTATAGTGCTCATGTCTTGATATGAGATTGCTACATTTGTTTGCCGGCATAGCTTATCTGCAGGCAAAAGTGACAAAGATGGGTAGGCGTAGGGATGAAGTCACCATGAATACCGCCTGGATTTTTTTGCTTTGCTCATACGGGGAGGAATCTGAGGGAGGCCGTCGAATAGTCAAATATAGGCTGAGAACCGGTGGGGGTGCTAGGTTAGTCTGGCAAGAGGAAATTAAGCGAACCGCAAGGTCGCTTATGCGCTTCCCCGTGGGCTGCCAGAAGAGGACCTGTCGTCATTGCAACATAGCAACGGATTTATCACTATCGCGGAACCTTCCGTACTCAAGCGTGTTGGGAGAGCTCTCCGTGTTTGATCGTACCTGGATTTCCAAAGAAGAAGGCGGGTGCCGCTGTGGTGAACTTGCTCAATATTCAGCCTTTTGTCCAAAGTGTGGCAGAAGCGATTGCCTCGGCATTGAAGCTGGAAGTCGAAATTGTGGACGATGATTTGGTTCGGGTTGGCGGAACAGGAAGGCTGCGAGTGGAGGTAGGTATCAAACAAAAGAGGGGTTACGTTAACCGCTTCGTGCTCAAATCTGGTCAGCTCTTTTTGGTAACCGACCCGGGGAAACATCCAGTCTGTGATGTATGCGAATTAAAAGGAAATTGCTTTTATACGGCTGGCGTTTTTTGTCCTATTGTAGCAGATGGAAACAGCATAGGATTAATTAGTCTTGTCAGTTTTACGGACGAGCAGCGCGGTAAACTTCTTGCTAATTATGGCGACCTTGAACCGTTCTTGGCTAAAATGGCTGAACTTCTTGCTAGTAAAGCCAAGGAGCAGTTAGCGTTACAGAATTTGATGGTTACTTCTAATCATTTGTACACCATTGTCAATTCTATTCAGGAAGGGATAATTGCCGTCGATAATGCGGGGATGATCACTAACAGTAATCGAGCTTCTCAGAGGATCTTGAATCTAGAAAACGAGAACCTGGTGGGCCGCCAGGTAAAGGAAGTATTTCCAGAATTTCTGGCCTGCCAGGTTTTGAAGAATTACGATGAGATTGTAGAACAGATCGTTATTTACAAATCAGGGAGGAAGCGGATTGAGCTTTTGAGCAATGCCTATCCCGTTTTGGTTAATGGCAAGTTAGTTGGAGTCGTAGAATCTTTTCGCCCGGTTACAGATGTCCAGCGGGTGGCATCCCGGATCAGTCTCACTGACATGAGAACAAGTTTTGACGAAATATTAGGTAGCAGTATCCAAATGAGAGCACTCAAGGAAAAGGCCCATAAAGTGGCTGTCGGCGAATCGACTGTCCTAATCGAGGGGGAGAGTGGTACGGGAAAGGAGTTGTTCGCAAGGGCCATTCATTCCGCCAGTTCCCGAGCGCGAAAACCCTTTGTGGCGATCAATTGCTGTGCCATTCCAGACAGTTTACTGGAGAGTGAACTATTCGGTTATGAGGAAGGGGCTTTTACAGGTGCTAAGCACGGTGGAAAGCCGGGGAAATTCGAGTTGGCAAATGGAGGAAGTATTTTTCTCGACGAAATCGGTGAACTCCCTTTGTATTTACAAGGGAAGCTCTTACGAGTGCTCCAGGAAAGAAAATTGGAAAGGGTCGGCGGGGTTCGTAATATCAATTTAGACGTTCGTATTATCGCAGCGACTAACAAAGACTTGAGCAAGATGGTGAATGAAGGGGAGTTCCGGGAGGATTTATACTATCGCTTAAATGTTATCCCACTCCAGTTATCCCCACTGCGTGAACGCAAGGAGGACATACCTGTGTTGCTGCAGCATTCATTAAAACGCTTTAACCGTTTAATGGGAAAAAGTTATGGTGGATTTACTTCGGAAGCACTGAAACTATTGAGCACTTACCCTTGGCCGGGCAATGTCAGGGAACTCCAGAACTCAATTGAATATGCTTGTAATATGGAGGCAGAAGATACAATTGCAGGAGAAAGCTTGCCGCTAAGGATCAGGCAGTTCCAGTATCAGAGTGAGAATGTCGATTTAGTAGGTGTGCGTTTGCGAAGGAAGATGAAAGATGTAGAGCGTCAAGTTTTGGCTGAGGCTCTACAGTATTTTGGTACCTCTATGCACTCTAAGGAAAAGATAGCGGAAATCTTAGGAATTAGCCGGGCTACCATGTACAGGAAACTGAAAGAACACGGGCTTGGATAGATCTGCCAAGAATGAGCTAATCAAAACTGGATAGGCCTTGTCCTTGTGTTCGAGGCTCTGTCATCGTTGGCGGGTTTTGTATTACCATTGCCGAGCGGTTAAGGCTGGCATACAACTTGCATAATAGTCCACCAATTGTGGGTGGGAGGTGCTGAGATTATGCAACCGTATGTGGCGGCGGCTCTGCAATTTAATCCCCAACTGTTCCAAACCGAAAGCAATGTTCACCGGCTCTATAGCATGGTTGAGCGAGCTGCTGCCGATGGGGCAAAGCTGATAGTTACCCCCGAAATGGCCACTACTGGCTGCCATTATCGCGATAGAGGCCAGATTGCTCCCTATGTGTCCATCGTGCCGGGAGCGGTTACAGATTTGTTTAGCCAGGTGGCAAGGAAATACGAGTGCTACATCGCGATAGGTTTGCCCGAGAGAGAGCTGACAACTGGACTTTTCTATAATACCGCAGCATTAGTGGGCCCTCATGGTTACCTCGGTAAGTACCGTAAGACGCATTTGTGGGAAACTGAAGGGCACTGGGCAGCTTGGGGCAATCTCGGGATTCCCGTTTTTGACACTGGGGTTGGACGACTGGCGTTGCTCATATGTATGGATGCCTATTTTTTTGAGACCTTCCGTCTGGCGGCCATTCAGGGGGCAGATGTCATTGCTTTCTTGACTAACTCCTCCGGGGGAGCAATTGCCAATCTTCAGGCGCGTGCGGCGGAAAACGGCCTATATGTTGTGAGCGCTAATCGCTCTGATCGGGAGATGGATCATACTATGAAAGGGTCTAGTTCAATTTGGGATCCCACTGGCAGGTTATTGGCCCAGGGCGGAACCGGCGGTGAGGAAATTGTCCAAACATTGATAGATCCAGGCCGTTTCCAGAACCGAGGGAAGCTGCTACAGGACCGACGTCGGCCGGAAATTTACTGTGATTTAGCCTTGCACATTGCACCATGGAATTCTCACAAGAGCCAAGTATCGAATAATGTCACTGTAGCATGTTGTCAGTATGAGCCGGTCGTCGCGGACAGACAGGCAAATATGGCTGAAGTGGCAGAACTACTGCAGAGAGCATTTAGGCTGGCTAAAACCAAGGCACAAAATATTGAATTGTTGGTGTTACCTGAACTAACTTTTTGTGGGCCCTCCGCCCATTTGAATCCGGAAGGCGCCTTCGGCTTGGCGGAGCAAATTGAGACGGCTGCGGGGGTTTTGGGGAGTAGTACGGCTTTCGTGGCGGCAATGGCTAAGTCTTTAGCTGTAATAATTGTGTTCGGCTTAATCGAACAAGAAGGTAATTTGCTCTACAATACTGCGGTAATTGTCGGACAGGATGGGACAGTAATTGGTAGATATAGAAAGACGCACCTGAAAGAAGCGGAGCAAGCTTGGGCGACACCGGGCGACGAATTCGTCGTTGTTCCTATTCCCGACGTTGGTAATGTTGGATTGGCGATTGGCAGTGATGTCCTGTTTCCGGAGGTCTTTGCGCTGCTAGCAACAAAACGGGCGGACATGGTTGCCATACCCTCAGCTTGGGCTGCTGATGAGGGAGGGCTAATTGAGGTCGATAAGTCCATTCATCCCGATGCTGGTAAAGCGCAGTTCTTATGGGATATTCGGGCTCGCGACAACTGCTTTTACCTGTTGGTGGCCAACTACACGGATAATGCTTTGGGTTATGAGGGAGGGAGCGGGGTTTACGCGATCGATCCCATTTATGGCCTCGACAAGTCAGTGTTTTTAGGCCCCATGGAGGAAGATGTACTTATTACCGATGTAGTAACAGCGCCAGCAAACTGGTATACTCAAGATCATTTCTTGGCGTGCCGACGCATGGATGAAACATATTATCCATTGTTAATCCGCAAAAACGAAGAGCGGGCCTGTTCAAAAACGAGAAAATGTCTCAGATTTGAGATGAGAAAGTGACGAGTCAAACACGGAGAATATAGGGACGTTCAGGCAGGAACGGTTCTTACAGCGTCGCAATAACGGGACTCTTCCGGATACAGGAAGAGTTCGCTCTGAATTATACCGGTCAGTGCGAAAAATTTTCAACCTAGTGGGCGATTTTCAGCCCCATCGTGTCGACTGGAATAGTTTTTGCATTTGCGATAATATTAAGTTTAGATACTCTAGCCTACAGCGGGGGGGAGGTAGGGTAAAGAGTACGTGTGAACTGCCCAAACGAAAATTGAAGGGGAGGATTACGGATGAAAAAGCGTATTTTTGCGGGTATTCTATCTGTTGTACTGGTAGGGATCATGCTGGTTGGCTGCGGGGCGAGTAACGGCGGTGCTTCGGGGCAAACGGCCCAAAAGCCGACAATTACGGTCGGCTCGAAAGATTTTACGGAAAATCGCATCTTAGGGAATATGATTGCCCTGCTCTTAGAGAAGAGCGGATTTCCCGTCAAGAAAAAATTTGGTCTAAGTACCGTGATTGCGGCCAAAGCACTGCAGAACGGCGATATTGATGTTTATCCGGAGTATACCGGGACGGGGCTGGTAACAATTTTAAAGGAAAAAGTTCTTACTGACCCCGACGCTACGTACAATGCGGTACAAAAAGGTTACGAGAGCAAGTTTAAGGAGCAGTGGCTGGGGCGGTTTGGTCTGAACGATACCTACACCTTAGTAATGGAGCCCGATAAGGCTAAGGCATTAGGTATCACCTCGATCTCCGACCTTGCTAAGCACGCTGCGGACCTGAAATTTGGTTCGGACCAAGAGTTTTTGGCCCGCCCGGATGGTTATCCAGGGCTAATGAAGGCTTATGGCCTTAAGTTCAAAAAGAAAAACATTAAGTCAATGGATGCCGGTTTGGTGTATAACGCATTGGCAAGCGGTCAGGTTGATGTTATTATGGGTTTTTCTACCGATGGCGCCATTGCTAAACTCCATCTGGTCACTCTCAAGGATGATAAACATTTCTTTCCGGTTTATGACGCTGCCCCAGTGATTAGACAGGACGTGCTCAAGAGGAATCCAGAGATTGCCACCATACTAAACAAACTGCAGGGGAAGATTTCTAACCAAACAATGCAGGAACTCAATTATCAAGTAGATGTAAAAGGGAAGGATCCTGCTCAAGTTGCTAAAGACTTCTTATCTTCCCAAGGTCTGATCTAAAGGTGTCGATAAAAACGCTAACAGCCAGGGTACCTTTGAGGGCACCCTGGCTGGGCTTTAAACGTAAGGGAGGAAACAGATGATAAGTTTACGCGACATTTCCAAGAAGTTCCCTAATGGGTTCACTGCTGTTGACAATATATCACTGGAGATTGAACCAGGTGAACTGGTGGTGCTAATCGGGTCTTCCGGCTGTGGAAAAACCACTACACTGAAAATGATCAATCGTCTAATCGAGCCTTCTGCCGGTCAAATATTCATCAATGGGGAGGACGTGCTACAAGGCGATCCGATTGAATTGCGCCGGAATATCGGCTACGTGATTCAAGAGATCGGATTGTTTCCGCACATGACGATTGCCGAGAACATTGCCTTGGTTCCCCAATTGAAAAAGTGGAGTAAGGCCAAAATCAACAAGCGAGTGAATGAGCTGTTAGAACTGGTGGGCCTCGACCCGGCAGTTTCAGCCAAGAAATTCCCGCATGAACTGAGTGGTGGTCAAAGACAACGAGTAGGGGTGGTTCGGGCCCTAGCCGTGGATCCGCCGATCATGTTGATGGATGAGCCGTTTGGGGCCTTAGACCCGATAACACGCGAGCAATTGCAGGATGAATTTCTTAAGCTACAGGCAACCGTTAAAAAGACTATCGTTTTCGTCACCCATGACATGGATGAAGCACTCAAGCTGGCTGACCGGATCGTGGTGATGCATCAGGGCAGAATTTTGCAATGCGCGAGACCGCGGGAGATTTTGCGCAATCCGGCCAACGATTTCGTGAGGGACTTCGTGGGAGCGGACCACACATTGAAGCAACTAAGCTTAATCAAAGTGCGGGAGGCGATGCAAACCGACATCTCTACATTATATGCAGATGAATCAATCGCCGCGGCCAGAGAGAAATTCGCCCAAGGCTACCGTAGCATGGTTGTAATTGACAGGCGAGGAATTGTAAAAGGATACGTAAATAAAGTTCACCTGAACGAGGTTCGGGAGGGGCCGGTTAGTCAGATCATGAGGACCCGCTTTAGCAGCATAGGGCCCGATAAATCTCTAAAAGAGGCTTTGACGTTAATGATTCAACGTGATGCGGGATATATTGCTGTCATAGACGAACGTGGTACCCTTCTTGGGGTGGTTTCTACAAATTCATTGCACCAGCTTGTCGGAGAACCTTACCTGGAGGTTGAGGGGGAGGTGGAGGGAATTGAAATTTCTTAAATACATGGCTTTGCACTATGACAAGATAGGGCATTTGTTGCTTCAGCACGTAAGAGTGACGGTTATATCCCTTGTCTTAGCTGCCATAATCGGGATTCCCTTGGGAATTTTGATCACGAAAAACGAAAAAGCAGCTAAGATTGTGCTCTATGTGGCAGGAATAATCCAAACCGTTCCCAGTATTGCCTTGTTTGGATTTCTAATTCCCGTGCTGGGTATTGGCTTGAAGCCGGCGGTGGTCGCTTTGGTACTATACGGACAACTCCCGATCATACGCAATGTTTATACGGGAATTAAGACTATTAGCCCCGCCCAGATGGAATCCGCCCGGGGGATGGGGATGACCGGATTCCAGATCCTAAGACGCATTCAGATTCCGGAGGCTTTTCCAGTGATCCTAGGGGGTATCCGTACAGCCGCGGTGGCTCTGGTTGGAATTGCAGCGATTGCTTCCATAGTCGGCGCAGGCGGCTTGGGAGATTTGATTTTCGAGGGAATCTCGTCGGTCAATTCGACGGTGGTTTTGGCTGGAGCTATACCCGCGGCACTTCTTGCTCTGGCGATAGACTATGTTTTAGGGGTGCTTGAAAGATCTCTAAACCCCATGCCAACAATGAAGAAGTGATTCGAGTCAATAATAACAATCTTCAAGGGGGGTCGATTTAATGGGGTGGTTAGAATATATTGCGCACAACCAGGACGAGTTTTGGCACTTGGTGGCTCAGCACCTGATGATCACCGGTACCGTATCGCTGCTGATTATTATCATCGGTGTACCGCTTGGCATATATATTACCCGCAATAAGTGGCTGGAAGGGCCGGTGATCTGGATCGCTAACGTCGGACAGACAATTCCAACCATTGCCGTGTTTGGCCTGGTGTTACCTTTCATGGGTATTGGACTCAAACCTGCTTTGTTTGCTCTCTGCCTTTATGGCATCTTGCCGATCATCCGAAATACTTATACGGGAATAAAAAGCGTGGACCCTGCCTTGATTGAGTCTGCAGCTGGTATGGGGATGACCCCCAGTCAAATTCTGATGCGAGTGGAAATCCGGCTGGCCTTGCCAGTTATCATGGCGGGGATTAGAACAGCGGTGGTTATCAGTGTCGGGATGGCAGCTTTAGCAACATTTATTGCCGCCGGCGGGTTGGGAGATTTGATTGTCCGTGGCTTATCTATGATGGACAACGCTGTTCTCTTGGCGGGAGCCATACCGACGGCTATCTTGGCGGTACTCGCCGACATCATTTTGGGTATGGCGGAGCACGCCATGATTCCAAGGGGCATCCGCTAGCAGGCGGTGAGCAAAAGCATTTAAGTCCAAGTCATGCTCTTTCCTTCATGAGTGTTGATTTCCAGAGTGTTGTTTCCACACATATTGACTCCCACAGAGGTTCTCAATGATGAGACTTCGTCTCGTTGATGAGAACCAATAATAGTGCGCCACACCCCGACTGGAGAAAACTCGAGGCATCTCGAAATTGAGACGGCAACGTTTTGGCGATGAACGAGGGTTGATGAGAGCTCTTAAATAAAGCTGTATTTGCTGAACAAAAGCCGCGTTGGCACGCTAATTGCAAGTAGTTTTCAGAAAGAATTTGTCAAGGACGCGTTGCGCTAGCTGCACTCGCAGAGCATGGTTTTTGCCGGTGTTCACATATATTGGGACAATATAGAGCCGTGAGCTGAGGTTTAGTGAAAGGGGTTGTAGCGATGAACAAAGGTGGTATTGAAGGCGGTTCCTACCAGCCGTTAACGCAATCTGAGATCAGGATGTTGCATAAGGCTTCCATGAAGGTGTTTGAAGAGGTGGGAATGGAGGTCCATGACAAACGGGCTTTAGAGATTTTTGCAAACGCCGGGGCGGACGTGGACTTTGGCGCGAAACGGGTTCGTGCTTCCGAATCCTGGATCATGAATATTGTCAGCAAGGCTCCTTCGGAAGTGACCTTATGTGGTCGGGACGAGAAGAATGATTTAGTTTTAGGTGGCAAGCGGGTTTACCTTGGTACAGGCGGTACTGCTCTGAATGTCCTTGATTTAGAATCGGGCCAGCGGCGCCCCAGCGTTTTAGCCGATGTGCGCAATACAGCCAGGTTAGTCGATGCTTTGGAAAACATCCATTTCTTTGTCTTGCCGGTGTACCCGTCTGACCTACAAAAACAAAATGTCGATGTGAACAGGTTTTTTGCCGGGCTCAGTAATACTACCAAGCACGTTATGGGTGGTGTTTACACTAAAGAAGGTGTACGGAAAGTTGTACGTATGGCCGAAACGATTATGGGCGGTCGTGAGGCTCTTCGCAAACGCCCCATCATATCTATGATCACCAATATCATGAGCCCCCTGAAAATGGACGCCACTTATACGGATTTAATGCTGACTGTCATTGAAGAGGGCCTTCCCTTAGCGACACCGCCGGCACCGATTGCCGGAGCTACCTCCCCCGTAACCCTGGCGGGAACAATCGTCCAGCTCAATGTGGAAGCGTTGAGCGGATTACTTTTAGCCCAGATCGTTAATCCCGGTATGCCAACACTATACAGTGCTGTTCCCACGACAGCGGATATGCGGACAATGGGTTTTCTGTTCTCAGCCGTGGAAAATGGGATCATGAACGCAGCAGTCGCTCAGTTGGCCCAGTATTATAATTTGCCGTTGTATGCGACTGCCGGTGTCAGCGAGTCGAAGATCCCAGATGTTCAATCAGGTTATGAAAAAATGAGCACGTCAATGCTGGCGGCATTAGCTGGCGCTAACTACATTCACGATGCGGCTGGGTTAATCGAATCCGGGTTAAGCGTAGCTTATGAGCAGTACGTACTAGACGACGAAATTAACGGAATGGTCCTAAGGGCCGTCAGGGGGCTGGAAGTGACTGAGGAAACGTTATCCCTAGACGTGATCAAACGGGTAGGCCCAGGGGGTAACTATGTGGCCGATGATCAAACTTATCAGTACATGCGGACTGAGTTCTTCCTGCCGAGGGTGGCCGACCGCTCACCCTATGCAGTGTGGGAGAAGAACGGAATGATCGATGGGCGGGAAAAAGCTCGTCAAATTGCCAGAGATATCTTGGCAAAACATAGCCCCGCCCCAGTTGACTGGGCAGTGATAGAGACTTTGAAGTCGGAAATTCCGGAACTAATCACAGAATAGACGCTCGTCAGGCTAGTTATGGATTGAGCCGGGATTTGAGGGGTAAATGTCATGCCGATAGCATTGGGTCTTGACACAGGTGGTACGTATACGGACGGAGTCTTATTGGATTTAACAACCCGGACACTTCTCGCCAAGGCCAAGTGCCTCACTACCAGGGAAGACTTATCCATTGGAATTCGCGGATGTATCGACAGTCTGGATTGCCCGCGCTTCGATGCGGTGAGTTTGGTGGCGTTATCCACTACTTTGGCGACAAATGCCATCATTGAAGGCCGCGGTTGCCGGGTAGGACTGATCTTGATTGGCCACGAAGCTGTAGGCAATTTCCCGGCCCAAGAGGTTGCCAGTGTGGCGGGAGGACACGACATCAAAGGCTGCCCGGTCACGGAGTTGGATATCGCGGCTTTGCAAAAGGCGTTGCGGGGTATGCAAGGCAAGGTGGACACCTTAGCAATCTCGAGTTATCTCAGTGTGCGTAATCCGGAACACGAACTCCTGGCTTTACGGGAGATCAAAGACTTTTGGGATGTGCCGGTGGTATGTGCCCACCAACTGACGACCACCCTCGGTTTCCATGAGCGCACGGTTACCGCCTGCCTTAACGCCCAGCTTTTACCGATTGTCGCCGAATTGTTAAGTGCCGTAAAACGCGTGCTAGCCGAGAAAAAGATTGAGGCTCCGCTCATGGTGGCCAGGGGTAACGGGTCGCTTATGAGTGAGGAGGTTACCAAAGAAAAGCCGATTCAAACTATTCTTTCCGGGCCTGCCGCCAGTATTGTCGGCGCTACCTTTCTGACCGGCCAGAAGAAAGCGCTGGTACTAGATATGGGCGGTACAACAACCGATATCGCCCTCTTAGAGAAAGGAAGACCGGGAGTAAACAGCGAAGGGGCCGTGGTGGGTGGATGGAAGACAAGGGTGGAGGCTGCGGAAATAAGCACTTTCGGTATCGGAGGTGACAGTTACATTCGAGTCTCCCCCGGCCGCGGGTTGAGCATTGGTCCCAAAAGGGTGTGGCCCTTGGCAGTGGCCGCCAAGCGTTATCCTCAGTTAATTAGCGAGTTAGCGGGATTATCCGAGAAAAGCGAGGTGAGAGGCTATCAACCTGTCGATTGCTGGACGCTGGTAAAAAGGCCGCTTCCCGCTCATGATTGGTCTGGGCCTGAGTGGCAAGTGATCAGGGCCTTAGAGGATGGAGCACACAATATCTTCGAATTGGCAAACCGGGTGGGGCAGTATCCGAGCTTGTTACCAATGGCTCGCCTGGAGCAAGCCCAGGTCGTGGGCAGGATTTCTCTGACGCCGACCGACTTATTGCATGCGGCCGGAAGGTTCACCCAGTGGAATGTGGAAGCGGCGACGGCAACGGTGTGCCTGCAGGCCAAGCGGATGAACCTAACCAACGAAGACTTCTTGCATCTAGCTTTAGCTGAGGTGGAAAACGCCCTGTCGCGTACTATCCTGCAAAGTATCATCTCCAAGCAGGGTTACAACATCGACTTGGCGGAAGATCCCGGAGCAGGAGTGTTCCTCGGCCGCTTCTTGAGGCAAAAAGCGCCAAATGGGCTTGGCGTTGAGCTGTACCTTGACTACCCGATTGTAGCGATTGGAGCGCCTGTACCAGCCTATCTGCCGCTGGTCGGCAAAAGATTTCATACCGAAGTGCTTATTCCGGAGCACGCCGAAGTAGCAAACGCGGTCGGGGCAGCCGTTGGGCAAGTCGTGGAGACGGTTAGGGTTTTGGTCAAACCGGGTGCAGAGGGAGGATTTGTAGTACATGCCCCCTGGGAGTGGGCAGCATTTTCACATCTCGAGGAGGCCGAAAGATATGCGGTGGAGAGAGCTCGGGAGGTTGCGCAGCGGAACGCGGCAAGAGCGGGAGCCGCCGAATCACGTCTCATGGTGGAAAAAGAGACAAAGGTGGCGCATTCGAGCGTAAGTAACGACGATCTTTTTGTTGAAACTCAGATTGAGGTAACGGCCGTCGGGCCTCCGATTTGGGGCGAAAGCAGGATGAAGAGCAAGGTTCTGGCTTGTTATACGCTCGCCGACGAAATCAACAAGGTGTTACCGAAAAGCGTAGATTTAGAGCTGTTGCCATGCTGTGGAAGAGCGCAGCAAGAAATTTATGCAGGACATAGCTAAGAAAGAAGTTGAAGCAGTGGAGAGCATGCAGTGGCTCACTGAGTCTGTTCAAGAGGCTGTAAGCGCACCATAAGTAGACTTTGCCACTTGGAGTTTTACGCGAAAGTGTATTTAAAGCCATAACGAAAAAGTTCTAGGGGGAAGAGGCAATGGGAAAATATTTCGAAGAAATTTCTCAAAATGTTATTACGGCCAAGCAGGACAAAGTCAAAGAATTGACCCAACAGGCAATTGATGATGGCGTGGATCCCGTTGAAATCATTAACAGTGGTTTTATTCCCGGAATGAACGTCGTAGGTATTCGTTTTAAAGCCGGGGATATGTTTGTGCCGGAAGTGTTGATGTCGGCTCGTGCCATGGCTGCCGGTATGGATTTGGTGAAACCATTGCTCTTGGGTCGAGAAGTTCCTTCGCGGGGTAAGGTTGTGCTCGGAACTGTCAAAGGCGATTTGCATGACATCGGCAAAAACCTTGTGGGTATGATGCTCGAAAGTGCCGGTTACACCGTTATTAATCTGGGTGTAGATGTGCCAGCCACTAAATTTCTTCAAGCCGTTAAGGACAGCAAACCTGATATCCTGGGTATGTCGGCTCTACTTACGACCACTATGCTAGGCATGAAAGACGTTATTGAATTACTGAAAGAAGAAGGAGTGCGCGAGCAGGTGAAAGTTATTATCGGCGGAGCACCCATCTCCAAGGAATTTGCCGACAAAATCGGCGCCGATGGTTATGCACCTGATGCAGGGTCCACAACCGAACTGTGTCATAACTTAATTGCACGTTGATAGGGAAGTGCAAGGAAGCTGTGCGCTTGCATTACCATTTTCATATTGGCTACGTTTAGTGTCATGGATGGTGAAAGAAGACCGGGCGGATGAAGAAAGAGGTGTCTGAATGTATTCTGCATTAGAAGGCGGTCAGCTTCGTTTATTTAACGACTCCGAGGTTAACGCCATCCATTCAGGAGTTGTAAGACTTCTCGAAGAAGTGGGAATGAAAGTAAAGAGTAGACAGGCGTTGGAGATTTTCGAAAGATCCGGGGCGGTTGTTGATCCGGTTTCGGAAATAGTGAAAATCCCCCAAACCATGTTGGCAAAAGCCATTAAGACCGCTCCGTCGAAGGTCATCATTCACGGCCGTGAGGAAAAGAACGATGCGGTCCTGGAAAAGAGCAGGGTGCATTTTGGTACGGGTGGAACGGTTATGTACGCTTTGGATTTTAAAAGCGGGGAGAGAAGAACCACTAACACCCAGGATGTGCGGGATCTAGCCCGCTTGGTTGATGCCCTAGAGAATATTGCCTTTTACGTAATCCACACCTATCCCGCCGATGTGGCAGAAAAAGACGTCGATGTTAACCGCTTTTATTGGGCTCTTACGAACACGACGAAACCGATCATGGGTGGTATGTATACCATGCAGGGCCTGAGGGAAGCCATTAAGATTTCGGAAATGGTGGCGGGGGGAGCGGACAAACTGCGGGAAAGACCTTTTGTTTCCTTTATAACCCTCATGGTAAGCCCGTTGGTCATGGATTGGCATTATACTGATTTTCTTATTGAAGTAGCCAAAAAAGGCCTGCCTTTAGCGGTACCGTCTGAACCGCTTGCCGGAGCTACTTCTCCGGTAACCTTGGCCGCTACGATTACTACTAATCTGGCCGAAACACTGGCGGGTCTGACTTTGACTCAATTAGTGAATCCCGGAACCCCGACTTTGATCGGGACAACATCCAGCATTATGGATATGAAAACAGGTACGTATGTCGCCGGGGCAATTGAGTCTTCCCTGATAAACGCCGGCATAGCCCAAATGGCCCAGCATTACGATCTACCGCTCTATGCCACAGGCGGACAGTCCGATTCCAAGGTCCACGATGCTCAGGCCGGGTATGAGAGTGCCGCCCAGGCAATGACTTTGGGTCTTTCCGGGGCGAATTGGATCCACGATGCAGCTGGACTACTGGAATGCTGTACAACCGTTTCTTATGAGAAAACGGTAATTGACAACGAGATCCTTGGGAATGTCTTAAGAGTCCTCAGAGGTGTGGAAGTCACAGAAGACACGCTAGCTATCGAGGTGATACGAAAAGAAGGACCCGCTGGCAACTTCTTGGCTAACCCCCATACGGCGGAACATTTTAGAAGTGAGTTCTTCATTCCCAAAATATCCGATAGGTGGAACAGGATCACCTGGAAAGAGAATGGCAGTCTCGATGCTCACGCCCGTGCCCATATGATGGCAGAAAAAATCTTAGAGATCCATAGGGCGACACCGATCGATCCGAAGACAAGAAATGAAATTCGCCGAATGTTCCCCGGGATTAGAGGCGAAGACCTGGAATAGAAGGGTATTGGGTTCCGTTGGGTCCTGATTTTCTCTCCGGCACCCTGGCAAGGTGAAAAAAACAGTTCTAAAATTAAAATATATGTAATTCGGCGGGTATAGCCCGCCTTATTTTTTACAGATAGCCCCCTTAAACATGCTACCATCGAAGACCTGGATGAATACGAGTTCCTCGATTCTACAGCCCCGCGCCGCGTCCAGGGATTGGAAGAGCGATTGGAATCGCTTCCTGTTGTTCGTATCCCACCCTGATGAGGTTCATCTGCTCGGTTCGAACGAAATTCCTATACAAAAATGACGGCCATAGTCTATAATTATGACTGACAGAGAAATTGAGAGAGTTCCGAGAGGGGGCATCGTATTGAGCGAAATAGTCGTGACATCCGCCTATCCAGAACTCACAGCCTTGGTCATGGAACTTGCCGCGGAATTGAAAATGGAAGTCTGTATGATTGAGACCGTGTTGGAAGATGCCATTGAGGAGGTGAAAAAACTTCTCGTCAAAGAACAGCCACTCGTTCTAGTGAGTAGGGGCGCAACGGCCGAGATGCTTCGGAAGACCATCTCTTTACCAGTGGTCCTGTTGAGCCCGAGTGAGATGGATGTTCTGCAAGCAATAGCTAAAGCCAAAGAACGAAGTCAACGCATTGGTTACTTAAGTTATCCACAGGTAACTGATGCTGAGTTTATTAGTAAAGTCTTTGATGTTTTGCACGTAAAGATCAATCACTACCCTTACAAAAACATAGTGGAGCTGTCTTCCCAGATCGAAAAAGCGCATTATGACGGCTGCGAAGCCATTATCGGTGGGGGGCTGCGAGGAGTGCGCATCGCCAAGGCCTATGGGATGGAGGGCTTTCTCATTTACTCCAGCCGTACGACAGTGACAGGTGCGTTGGAAAGAGCACGGGAGCTTGTGGCTATCCAGACTCAAAAAAAGGAGGACATGGATCGACAAAGGCGGTCCAGTTTGGCCAAGGGTCTGGTTGCCCGTTTTTCTTTTCGGGATCTTGTGGGGCCAGCACTGAGAGAAACTGTGGCTAAGGCCGAACGTTTTAGTGAAGTAGATGCCACGGTTTTGATCCTGGGGGAGAGCGGGACCGGGAAGGAACTTTTTGCCCAGAGCATTCACGCCAGCAGTCCACGGAACCACGGACCTTTTGTAGCTTTAAACTGTGCGGCTCTCCCTGAGCATCTTTTGGAAAGCGAGCTTTTCGGATATGAGGAGGGTTCTTTTACTGGCGCTAAAAAAGGTGGCCGGATTGGACTCTTTGAACTGGCCGACCACGGAACAATTTTCTTGGATGAGATCGGCAAGATGTCTTCTAATTTGCAAGCTGGTCTTTTGCGCGTCCTGCAAACTAAGGAGATACGCCGGTTAGGTGGTGACCGTATTACCCCGGTCAATGTCCGGGTTATTGCCGCCAGCAATGAAGACCTGATCTCGGAAGTGGATCACGGACATTTCCGTCGGGACCTGTATTATCGCCTCAATGTCCTGAATTTGTACCTCCCACCCCTGCGCCACAGGCGGCAAGATATTCCGGTCTTGATACAACACATACTGCGACGTCGGGAATATTCTTTACACGATCAGGTAGCCATCGCGCCGGAGTTTATGGCCCTACTCCAATCCTACGAGTGGCCGGGAAATGTCCGGGAATTGGAAAATATCTTGGAGCGCTACGTAGTTCTAGTAGGGGGGAAGAAATCTTTGAACTACAAGGAATTCTTAGCGTCTTTTCCCGAGCTGTTGTCTGGTCAGGGGCTTGCTGTGCCTAAAGAAAAGGACTTAGTCCCCGAAGGGGAGACGGAAGACCAAACTGCGACCGTAGGTGGTCTGAATGACGAGGGTGACAAGGCCGTCATGGTTCGCCCCGGAACGTTGGAAGAGATGGAACTTCAACTCATGTTTGCCCTATTGCAGCGCTGCCACGGCAATAAGTCACAGCTAGCTGAACTCCTCGGCATCAGCCGGACGACTTTGTGGAAAAAACTTAACCCCTGACAGATTTCAAACCGGGATGAGTCCAGGGGAAGGCCTTTTTGTGCTATGTTCAAAAGATGAACACCAGGATTGGCGATCCGAAGTTGTGTTTACCTTCTGGACATTGTTTGGTTTGTACTGTTCAAATTTAACGGTTACGAGTTCCCTCATGGGAGCTTTTTGTTTTTCCTAAGGAGCCCTGTAACCTAACTCAAGTCTTTTTCAGGAGAAATTGCACCTGGCATAATTATTGCATTTAAGGTTTTATTGGGTGAATTCAGAAATGTCGAAAATATAGGATAGCCGGAGGGAGGGAGAAATAGAAAATTGCTACGGTATCGGGAATAAAGATAAGGAGGATTGAATGGATGGCTATTCAGCGAATGGGCGAACAAGAAGGCCCTTGGTACAAACACGTCAACCCTTACCAATGGAAGGTGCTCTTGGTTTCTTTCCTCGGCTGGATCTTCGACGGCTACGAAGGATATGTGATCTCTTTGGCAATGGCTCCTATCTTGACAAGCTTAATCCCTCATGCCAATGTGGAAACAATCGGTTATTACGGTGGCATTCTTATGTCTGTCATGTTGCTCGGCTGGGCCACAGGTGGTATCGTCGGTGGTGTTCTGGCCGACTACATTGGCCGTCGAAAAACGATGATTTTGACTATCCTGGTCTATGCCTTATCCACGTTTGTAACGGGTTTAGCAACTAGCTTCCTCCAAATTTGCATCTTCCGTTTTATTACGGGTCTCGGAATAGGTGGAGAATGGTCTACTGGAACCTCTATGATTGCGGAGACATGGCCTGAAAAAGCCCGTTCCAAAGGCCAGGGTATCATGCAAAGTGGTTATGGATTTGGACAGTTTCTGGGGGCCTTTATTTGGTTAATCATTTCGATGTCTTTCGGCGCGAACGGATGGCGGTTCCTCTTCTTCGTTGGTGTGATACCGGCTCTGATGACGCTCTATCTCAGGCGGGGTATTAAGGAATCGGAGCGCTGGGAGCGAGCCAATGAAAAGAGAAACAAGCTCAAAGAAAACTATCAAGGACTCTCGGCAGAGGAGAAGATTGAGACATCTTTTTCCCTAAAGTATATTTTCAGTGTTCCGAAATACCGCAAGCGGACCTTGCTGGCATTCGGCCTTTCTCTAAGCACTACGTTGGGTTACTGGGGTTCGTCCAGCTTTATTCCTACGTATATGGGGAGCTTGGCTAAGAATGCAGGCCTGCCTAATCCTGCCTCTTATTCCGGAACATCAGGAATGTATTACAGTGCCGGGGCGATTTTAGGGTATCTAATTTTCGGATTAATTGTTGACAAATTTGGGAGGAGGTGGTCCATCGCCCTCTACTACTTCTTTTCTCTGCTGATTATCCCCACCGTCTTCCTCTGGGTACACGACATTACTATCCTGATGCCACTGGTTTTAGTCAACGGTTTCTTCACCTTGGGACAGTTTTCTTGGAACCCAGTTTACATTCCGGAACTCTACCCAACCCAAGTC
This sequence comes from Peptococcaceae bacterium CEB3, assembly GCA_001029295.1. Classification (GTDB taxonomy): domain Bacteria; phylum Bacillota; class Desulfitobacteriia; order Desulfitobacteriales; family Desulfitobacteriaceae; genus Acididesulfobacillus. The sequence goes on from LDXJ01000059.1 coordinate 212,178, forward strand.
CGCTCGACGGCGGCCAGTTTTATCTTCAATGCTTCACGTTATGTCTCAGCCATTGGCCCGTTTGTGGCTGGAACGATTGTGGCAAGGGCGGGAGGTTTTGGCTATGCTGCTTCGATTGTGGCCTTGTTCTATTTCGTAGGGCTCATCTGCCTGCCTTTCTTACCCGAAACGAAAGGGCAACCACTTCCTGAATAAGAAGAGGTCGCCGTGTCGAGGCAAGAGGCGTTGCTGGAAAGAACCCAATACCTTTGCCTTGGAGGTATTGGGGCTTTTTTTGCGGCGGGATAGAGTAGTGTTCACTAAATGAACTTAAAGGACTTTTCGATGGTTAACAATATGAACAGGTTTCGAAGTACCTGACGCAAAAAGGGGGCTGGAACGGTCTGGGGAGTCGCGTTTTCTCGGCACAGAACTTGCATTGCCGAAGTAGTGTGAGAATTAAGAATAGCAGGGAAAATAACGTGGGTGACATTTTGCCTTTGCAGTTTGTTCCAGGGAGTAGAGTAAGGGACGATACAAAGAGGGAATAAGAAGCTGGTAGACACGGCGTGCAAAACACGAGGTGAGCAGCAAACGCCACATCGTAGGAAAGGGGAGGAAGGAAAAGTGTCAATTTCGCAAAAGTTAAGCCGCCACATCGCAGACCTTCATTACGACTGCCTGCCGTCCGAAGTTGTACAGGCGGCCAAAAATAGTTTCCTGGACTGGTTAGGCTCAGCCGCAGCGGGGGCGGATAAAATACCCGGCCAACTTCTGCTCTCGCTCGCCGAAGAAACCGGCGGGAACCCTCAGGCGACTCTCATCAGTAATGGAAAGAAGACGTCTGCTATCTTAGCGGCTCTGGTCAATGGAGCAATGTCACACACGGTGGAACTTGATGACGTGCACAAAGCTTCCATCCTTCACGCGGGGGCGGTAGTTATTCCCGCAGCCCTGGCAGCAGCGGAAAAATCCGGTGCGGACGGGCGGAAGTTGATTGAAGGAATCGTCGCCGGTTACGAGGTGGCGATCCGCATTGGAGAAGCGGTGACACCTGCTCATTATCACTACTGGCATACAACGGGTACGGTTGGGACTTTTGGAGCCGCGGCAGCAGCGGGAAAGGTCTTTGGTCTCAATGAGGAGCAACTTACCCATGCGCTTGGAACCGCAGGTACCCAGGCCGCTGGTCTCTGGGAATTTCTTTCGGACGGAGCGATGAGCAAACATCTGCATCCCGGCAAGGCCGGACTAAACGGGCTCCTGTCGGCCATGCTGGCGCAAAAGGGCTTTACCGGAGCTAAGCACATCCTCGAAGGGGAGAAAGGCTTTATCAGAGCTACAGCCGGGGAATACGAGTTGAGTAGAATCACCGACGGATTGGGCAAAGGGTATAAGATCTTGGAGAACTGCATCAAGATCCATGCCTCCTGCCGGCATACCCACCATGCCGTCGACGTTGTTCTGGAACTTGTGCAAAAGCACGACATTAACCCGGGCCAGGTGGAAAAAATCGTTGTCAAGACGTACCCTATCGCTATTGACATCACGGGCAATTTCCGTCCAGACTCCCTTTACGCGGCCAAGTTCAGCTTGCCGTTCTGCGTGGCGTTAGCCGTGAACGAACGAAAGGTGGGGCTGAACGAATTTAGTCTTGCTAATTTGCGGGATCCGATGATGCAAAGCGTGTTGGAGAGAGTAGAACTTCGGGAGGACCCGGCTCTCACCGCGTTATACCCTGCTAAATGGCCGGCCGAAGTCGAGATCGTGACCACGGACGGTCGCAAGGTGTGCGGGAGAACGGAGTACCCCCAGGGGGATCCTGAAAATCCAGTAACGCAGGAGCAATTGATGGACAAATTTAGGACTTTGGCCAGTATTCATTACGAAGACGAAGTTGTGGAAGGCCTGCTCCTCGCCGTCAATCAACTTGAGGATGTTAGAGATCTTTCGGTTATGCTGCAATACGGAAGGAGGAAGAACTAGTGATAGGTACTTTTTTCTGGCGCAGGCTACATTCTCTTTCTGGCATCATTCCTATCGGGGTTTTCCTGGCTGAACACATGTTTATTAATTCTTTGGCCCTTAAAGGTAAATCCAGTTTTAACCAGGGCGTGGCCTTGTTGCATAGCATTCCGTATCTTTTTGCCGTAGAACTGGTCGTCATTTTTTTGCCGTTACTCTTTCACGCCTTTTATGGCCTTTGGCTAGTCTACCTAACGAAAAACAACGTCCTACCTTATACCTATTTTCGCAATTGGCTTTTCTACTTACAAAGAGTTACGGCTCTTATCACGCTTCTCTTTGTTGGCTGGCACGTCTGGGTCCTGCGCTTTTCTTCAGGGCTCACGGCAGGCAATGCGTTTAGCGTCGTAGCACATGCCCTGCACAGTCCTGCAGTTATGGTTCTCTATATTATCGGATTGCTTGCCACCTTCGGGCATTTTACCAACGGGCTGTGGTCCTTTCTTGTGACTTGGGGAATTACTGTCGGAGAGAGGGCCCAGAGGGTGGCTGCCTATGTCTGCATAGTTGTATTTTTAGTCTTCACGGTCGTGGGGTTGAATGCCTTGGGTGCTTTCATCTAGAGGAGGGAAAGTATGAACAGAAAAGTCATTGTTGTCGGCGGCGGGTTAGCCGGCTTGATGTCGACTATTCAGTTGGCCGAACGCGGCCAAAAAGTAGATTTATTTTCTCTGGTACCCTGCAAACGCTCGCATTCTGTATGCGCTCAGGGAGGGATCAATGCTGCGGTCAACACCAAGGGCGAGGGAGATTCGACATGGGAACACTTCGATGATACGATTTACGGCGGAGATTTTTTGGCCAACCAACCGCCGGTCAAAGCCATGATCGAGGCGGCTCCCAAGATTATCTATCTCATGGACCGTATGGGAGTCACGTTTAACCGAACGCCGGAGGGATTCCTAGATGTGCGCCGTCTGGGCGGGGCGAAATATTCTCGTACTGTTTTTGCCGGAGCGACCACTGGGCAGCAGTTGATTTACGCACTTGATGAACAGGTGCGCCGCTATGAAGATGCAGGATTGGTTCAGCGCTACGAGGAGTGGGAATTCCTTTCCCTGGTTCTGGATAACGAAGGACGCTGCCGGGGCATCACGGTGCAGAGTCTTACCAGCCTGGAAATCGAGGCTTTTGCGGCGGATGCAGTGATTTTAGCCACAGGGGGGCCGGGCATGATCTTTGGTCGCAGTACCAACTCAACGATTAACACCGGCTTCGCAGCGGCATCCGCCTTTATGCAGGGAGCAACCTACGCCAACGGGGAGTTCATTCAGATCCACCCTTCGGCTATTCCAGGACGCGACAAGCTACGCCTTATGTCAGAATCCATTCGTGGAGAGGGAGGCCGTGTCTGGGTCTACAAAGACGGCAAACCATGGTACTTCCTGGAGGAATGGTATCCGGCCTACGGTAACATGGTTCCCCGGGACATTGCCACCCGGGCCATTTTTAAGGTCTGCGTTGATCTTAAATTAGGTATAGGCGGAGAAAACAAGGTCTACCTGGACATTTCTCATCTTGATCCGCATGAAATTGACCGGAAATTAGCTGGGGTGGTCGATATTTATGAGAAGTTTGTTGGAGATGATCCGCGCAAAGTTCCGATGCAGACATTTCCGGCTGTGCATTATTCTATGGGCGGTCTCTGGGTGGACTATGATCAAATGACAAACATACCCGGCCTCTTCGCAGCCGGCGAGTGTGAATACCAATACCATGGGGCTAACCGCCTGGGTGGGAATTCCTTGGTCGCGGCGATCTATGCCGGAATGGTGGCGGGCCCGAAGGCTTTGGAGTATGTTAAAGGTCTTGCCAAGAGCCATAGCGATTTGCCTGTCGGCCTCTTTGATGAAGCGAAAGCGAAGGAAGAGGCTAAAAAAACCGCTATCTTTGCCCTGCAAGGGAAAGAAAACCCTTACCGCCTGCACCAGGAACTGGGGAACTGGATGCTGGAAAATGTGACGATTGTGCGTTATAACGACCGCCTGCGAAAAACGGATGAAAAGATTCAGGAGCTGATGGAACGCTATCAAAATATTGGTGTGGGCAGCGGTGCGGCCTGGGGTAATCAAGTCGTTCCGTTTACCCGCCGTTTATGGGGCATGCTTACCCTGGCCCGTGTGATCACCTTAGGGGCGCTGCGGCGCGACGAGAGTCGGGGGGCCCACTATAAACCGGATTTTCCAGAGAGGGATGACGAAAACTGGCTAAAAACCACGAAGGCCGAGTACAGTGCTAACGATATTCTGTTTAGCTATGAGCCGGTAGATATCAGCTATATTAAGCCACGCAAACGTCGTTACGACGTAGCTAAGGAGGTGACGATGCAAAATGAGCAATGAAACGCCTAAAGAAGTGGCACTTCTTATCAAGCGCTGTCCTAATCCCCAGGCTACTGCGTATTGGGAAGAATTCAAGGTCCCATATTACCCGAAAATGAATGTCGTGTCAGCACTCATGGAGATTCAGAAGAATCCTATCAATGCTAGAGGTGAAAGCGCCACTCCGGTGGCCTGGGATTGCAATTGCTTGGAAGAGGTGTGCGGTGCTTGCACTATGCTGATCAACGGGCGGGTCCGACAGGCGTGCTCAACCTTGGTTGATATGCTCAGTCAACCGATTCGCCTAGCTCCTTTGAGCAAATTTTCGCTGGTGCGGGATTTAGTGGTAGATCGCCAGGTGATGTTTACCAACTTGCGTAAGGTCAAGGCGTGGATTGAAATTGATGGGACTTACGATATGGGGCCAGGGCCTAACATTTCGCAGAAGGTCCAGGAACAGGCCTATGAGCTATCAAAGTGCATGACCTGCGGCAGCTGCCTCGAAGTGTGTCCGAATGTCAACTCCAAGAGCAAGTTCATCGGGCCGGCAGCCATTGCTCAGGTGGAGCTGATGAATTCTCATCCGATCGGGGCCCAACAGAAGGAGGCGCGCTTACAGGCTTTAATGGGCGAAGGTGGGATCGCGGAGTGTGGCAACGCTCAAAACTGTGTTAAAGCCTGTCCCAAAAATATTCCTCTTACGCGTTCGATTGCGCGTTTGAACCGGGCCACGACGGTTCAGGGACTTAAGAACTGGCTCAATCGTTAGATACAGTTCAGCACGAGCTCGAATTAAGATGGGTGAAAGGTTAGGGGGTAATCTTTGTGGGAAAGATGTTGGAAAACTTCAGCAAGAGAATTCTCGCAGAGGCTGGAATCGCAGTGCCCAGGAATGCTGTAGCCCGTACTCCGGAGGAAGCGGTGGAAGAGGCCGGAAAACTAGGCTATCCGGTCGTACTCAAAGCGTTGGTTCCAGTTGGGAAGCGGGGAAAGACTGGTGCTATCAAGTTTGCGCATAATTCTGCGGAAGCAGCCGCCCTGACAAAAGAACTGCTGAGTATGACTGTCAGATATTTTCCGGTTGACAAGGTGTTGGTTGAGGAAAAGATTGCGATTACTCAGGAGTGGTATTTATCTATCATGATCGATAAACAACGCCAAGCTCCAGTTATTATCTCCAGTCTGGATGGTGGGGTCGACGTCGAAGAATTAAGCCGTGTTCATCCGGAAAGAGTGTTAACGCGTCATGTCGACCCCCTTTTCGGCATGGCTGAGTTTGAGGCCAAGGAAGTGTGGGCGGATCTCGGGCTCTCTGGAAAACCACTGAACCTGGCCACCCAGGCCTTAGCTCGTTTGGTACGTGTCTTTTGGGAGAAGGATGTATCTTTGCTGGAAATCAACCCGCTCGTTTTGACAGAAAGTGGGGAGGTCATGGCTGCTGCTTCGGTCATGAGTATTGATGATTGTGCCATGTTCAGACACCCGGAACTGGTTGGGATGGTACAGTTGGGTAGTGAGAGGACTTGGCGTCCCCAAACCGCCTTGGAGATGCGGATGGTGGAAGTTAACGAATCCGACCCCTATCGTGGAACCGCCCGTTACACTGAGATGAACGGAGGTGATATTGGATTCCTCTGTGGCGGAGGCGGGGGAAGTCTGCTCGCTTTTGACGCTTTAGTTTCCTACGGCGGACAGCCGGCCAATTACAGCGAAGTGGGAGGGAACCCTGCAGAGGGGAAGGTTTATGGTATTACGAAAGGGATTCTTGCCAAACCTGGAGTTAGGGGGCTTTTTGTCTCCCATAATATCACTAACAACACTCAGGTTGACGTCATGGCTAGAGGTGTGGCTCGTGCTCTTGAGGACTCAGGCAAGGATCCTCGCGTTTTTCCAGTGGTGGTACGTGAGGCGGGAGTTAACGACGAGATAGCCAAAGAGATCTTCCTCAGGGCGGGAATTGAGTACTATGGCGATGACACTACGATTTCGGAAGCAGCTAGGAGAATGGTGAAGAGGATCAAAGAACTGGAGGGGAGGGAGTAAGATGGCTATTTTGTTAGATAAAGATTCCCGTATTGCCATCCAGGGAATCACCGGTCGAGAAGCTGCTATGGTAACGAAGCATGGCCTAGACTATGGAACGAAAGTTCTTGCAGGGGTAACCCCAGGCAAAGAGGGTGAGGATGTCCACGGAGTACCCGTTTACAATACCTTGAGAAAGGCAACTCTGCTCCACGGAATTAATACATCAGTGATCTATGTTCCCCCAGCCTTTGTTTATGATGCAGTTTTAGAGGGTATTGCAGCGGGAATAAAGTTGATTTTGATTGCAACCGAAAACGTTCCTCAGATAGACGCTATTAAATTTCTAGCACGAGCTAGACAGGCTGGCGTCAGGGTTATCGGACCTAATTCCGTAGGGGTTATCACTCCGAAAGACAGGGTGAAAATCGGAGCCATCGGAGGAGATAAAGTCGACCGTTGCTTCGTTCCTGGACGAGTCGGGGTTATTTCTCGGAGCGGAGGGATGACGGCCGAGACTTCCTGGATGGTCAAGAAAGCGGGATTCGGAGTCAGTACTGCAGTTAGCATCGGGGGGGATGCCCTTGTCGGTACATCTATCCGGGATATGTTGATACTTTATGAACAAGACGTAGAAACAGATGCCGTGGTGACATTTTCCGAGCCAGGCACCCGCTTAGAGGAAGGGGCTGCCGATTTGCTTGTGGCTGGAGCTTTTACCAAGAAACTCTTCAGCTTTATCGCCGGTCGTTTTACGGAAAGCATGCCGGAAGGGACGGTTTTTGGGCATGCCGGAGCTATAATTTCCGGTGGAACCGGAAAACCATCCCAGAAGGAAGAGCGGTTGCGTTCCGCGGGGGCTGACGTGTTGGAACGCTTTGATGACTTAATCCCACGATTAAAAGAGGCCTTGAAATAAGCCGGTAATCGATCCAGGTGTAGATAAGTGTCCCGTATGATAACAGAAAATATATCCTACGTGACTTACCAGCCATTCCTAAATGCTTATGCCAGTAATGTCTCATTCTTACCGAATGCCTATACCGGCCTGCACCAAAAAGCGGGCAATCCGAGAGAGGAGAAGGGAACTATGAAATGTGCAGATTGTAAATTGGATAATGCCTGTTACAAAGGGAAAAGCTGCTATGATCAAGGATTTAAGCAACCTGAATATCAAGACGCGGAGAATCTTGGTATTCTAATGACTGCCAGCCGATTGGAGGCTGAGCACTATATGAAAATGACGCGATTGGAGGAACTGATTCATTTCAGCCGGGAAATGGGCTATAAACGTTTAGGTATGGCGTTTTGCGTAGGATTAAGCCGGGAAGCGAAAGACATCGCTATGGTGCTGGGAAGGTATTTCGAAGTTCACTCCGTTTGTTGCAAGGTTTGTGGAGTTGACAAAAAGGAGTTTGGGATTCCCAACATCAAGCAGGAGCGTTATGAAGCAGCCTGCAATCCGATCGGTCAGGCAAAATACCTAAGAGAAGCCAAAACGGAAATCAATATTATTGTGGGTCTATGTGTTGGCCACGATATGCTCTTTACAAAATATTCGGAGGCTCCTGTGACAACCTTGGTGGCAAAAGACAGGGTGCTTGCCCATAATCCTTTAGGTGCGATCTATTCCAATTATTGGCGAAGGCAAATCATGGAGGACATGCCGAAACCTGACTAGTCGGAACATATATTTTCCAGTGCCTTCCTAAACCCAGTAGTAGGGGATGTGTAGAGTTAATATCACCAGACATGATTGTTTGGATCGTACGGCAGGGGTAGGGTTAGTTCACAGAAGGGAGAGATTTTGTCGTGGCCCTACAATCGGCTGCGGATATTTAAATTTATCAAAAAGCCCAGTACGGGGTGCAGGTGCGTTGGAAGGGCAAGGTGCGGGCGAATCTGTACAGAACAGGGCATAGTAGATTCGCGGGGGATTTGAGGATGAAGCAGAGTCGTAGAGTAGCTAAAATGTCCGGCTTTATCGCGGATATTCTAAAGTCGGGCCTGGGATCGTACGCATTGGCAACAATTGTCTCGACGAGCAGTGCTATACCGTGTAAAGTAGGTGCTCAGGTCTTATTTTACCGTGATGGTCATACGGAAGGTACCTTTGGGGAGGGATGTAGTGAAGTGGAAGCCGAAACAGGACGGCGTGTTCAGCGGGTCCTTAATTCTGGAAAGCCTGTTCTTGTTGAGATTGACTTAACTGGCAAGGTTATCGAACCCGACGACATTATCTGTGGCGGTAAGGTGGAGATATTTATTGAACTTCTGTGAGCGAGGTAACATTGTAATGCGGTACAGACTGGCGTACGGACGGGTTCTAGATTTGGCCGAGTTTCTACATAACGTAGTATAATAACGATTTCCGTTTGATCCCAAAAGCTAAGGGAAACGGGGAGGGCATGACCAATGGAGCTTCGTCATCTACGAACCCATGCGTTGATTATCGGCGGAGGTTTGGCCGGTTTAAGTGCTGCATTAGAGCTGAGAAGCGAAGGCAAGGATGTTATCGTGGTGTCCAAAGGAAAGATTGGGCGGAGCGGTAATACCATCATGGCAAAGAACAGTATGGCAGCTGTGTTGCCAGGGAGGTCGGAAACTGGAACGATCTTGGAGCATGTAGAGGATACGCTATCCGGGGGTTCTTACCTCAATGACAGTGCCTTGGTGGAAGTGCTAGCTAGAAGAGCCGTAGACGGCATCCGGCGACTAATAACTTGGGGAGTACCCTTTATTCGTGAACGAGGCGAGATCGTGGTAAAGGGTTCCCCTGGGCACAGGATGAAGCGCTTGCTCAGCGTAGATGCAAGCCGTGTGAAATCGACCCATACTGAAGGTTTGGCACTCAGCGAACCGATTCGGCAACGTCTGGAGAAATCGGGGGCCATTCTGCTTGATTGGATCCTCATCACGTGTTTACTCAAGAAAGACGGGCAAGTGTGTGGAGCCTATGGTTTGGCGAAAGACCGCCCCGAGGTTTGGGTTATTGAGGCGAAGGCCGTTATCCTAGCAAACGGCGGGGCAGGTCAGGTCTATCCGCTGACGACTAATGCCGGAGACGTAACCGGAGACGGCTACGCCTTGGGCTATCAGGCCGGGGCCAAGGTTCGCGACTTGGAGTTCATCCAGTTTCATCCCACCGTGACCATGGGACAGGGCAAAGAAGTTTTGTCAACGGCACCTTTTGGGGACGGAGCCGTTCTGCGCAATAATTTGGGAGAGGCTTTCATGAGCCGTTATTCATCTCAAGCCGATATGGCGACCCGCGACGTTATGGCCCGTGCTATTGACTCGGAGCTCAAAGCGGGGAGGGGTACGGAACGCGGCGGTGTTTTTGTCGATTTCAGTTCGGTTCCTGAGAAAAAGATGCTCAGGGAGTATGCCCCGATTCACAATCGTTTGAAGGGTAAAACGAATATAGAAGTCGGAACGGCTGCCCATTTTATGATGGGGGGGATTATCATCGATCGCGGCGGGTATACGGGGATACCCGGCTTATACGCTTGCGGGGAAGTTGCAGGTGGGGTTCATGGGGCTAACCGTTTGGCCGGAAATGCGCTCACCGAGGCGGTGGTATTCGGAATTGAAGCCGCCCGCCAGGCCGCAAACGACGCCACTCCGACTGTCAAACATCTGGAAAGCCAGGAATTGGAGAAGATTCTTGCTGAGAGTGGAATTCGTTTAGGAGAGGATATTCCTTGGAAAAAGGCAGAGCCTCCAGAAGCTGCAGAAACGGTTGGAATAGAGGAAGTGGCAGGCGCCGTAGAAACCGCTAGTGTCAAGCAATCTGACTTAGCCGAAACACTGTCACGGTCGGACTTGGAGGGATTTAAGAGAACCCTGCGCACTGTCATGGGCGTCCATGTCGGTTTGGTACGCAGCGAGAAGGGCCTTCTTGAAGCCAAAGAGCGGATTGGGGAGATAAACGCAAAGCTCCTGGCCTATACCCCGGATAATTATAAGGATTTGATCGCTTGGCAAGAGCTAAAACTAACGGTTCAAACCGCCGGGTTGATTTCTGAAGCCGCCTGGAAACGGAAGGGGAGTATCGGGGCACATTATCGAACGTCAGCATCCACAGGTAACCTGGAACACGTTGGTGAGATGATGAATCGGTTTGTTAGTCCATAGGGTTTCTCTCCAGGTCTCCACCCGCATTAAAGAGCATTGGCTCGGGATCTCCCACGATCTCCAGTCTCGGCTCTATGCGCGCCTCCTTAATAAGGGGGAGCATTCACCGCTGTTTCGTTAATGCCCAGGCTACGCGGTACTTTCAGTTGTCCCTCGGCCGTTGTCCCGCCATGACTTCCCATGGCCGGTATTATAAAGGTCTTTGCTCCTGCGGCCTATACGTTGGCAACGACTTCCCTAACCTACTCCACAGTACCCCTTTGGCTCGGCCTTGCATAGAACCTGGGAATTGGGGGTATATTTCTTACCGATCAAGCGAAAAAGGTCGGATGAAGAGATGGAAAAAAGCGATCTTGCAAACGAGTTTGGGCAAAAACGGCCTGAATCTTTTTGGCTGATTTCTGCGCCGTCAACGGATTACCCGTCATTAGACGAAGATAGAAAGGCCGACGTCGCCGTGATCGGCGGGGGGATGGCAGGAATTACGGCCGCCTATCTTCTGGTAAACGAAGGCCTAAACGTTGTGCTTTTGGAAGCGGACCGAATAGCGCGGGGGACGACGGCACACACCACCGCCAAACTGACTTCTCAGCACGGGCTGATTTATGAGCAGATAAGAAACCAAATGGGAGAAGAAAAAGCTCGGCAGTACGCCGAAGCCAACGAAGAAGCGATTCGTTTTGTCGCCCAATTAATCGAAGAAAACAAGATTGATTGTGATTTTGGCCGTCAAGCGGCCTATGTTTATACGCTTGATGAAACGTTTATTCCCAAGATCGAAAAGGAACAACAGGCAGCCGCTTCGTTGGGGATCAAGGCCTTCTATCAAACGGAGATTCCACTGCCCTTGCCGGTTAAAGCCGCCCTACGTTTCGATGAGCAAGCACAGTTCCACCCGCGTAAATATCTGCTTGCCTTGGCGGCGAAAATCAGGGAAAGGGGCGGTTTTCTTTTTGAAAACTCCAAAGTCATCGATATTGAGGGGGATGGACCGTATACTCTGTTGACCGCAAATCACAAGAAAGTTACGACTCCGGTAGTCATTCAAGCTACCCACTACCCTTGCCATAACCTCCCGGGCCTTTATTTTACCCGTCTCTATACGGAGCGGGCTTATGCCGTTGCGGCCAAGATAGCGGCGCCCTTCCCGGGTGGGATGTACATAAACGCGGAGCAACCGGCGCGTTCGCTGCGCGCTCTGCCGACAGATGAAGGGGAAAGGGTTCTCGTCGTCGGCGAAAAACATAAAACCGGCCACGGCCAAGATTTGGCCGAACACTATTATAACCTTATGGCCTTCGCGCAAGAGCTTTTCCCCGTGGAAGAGTTCTCTTGGCGTTGGTCAACCCAGGATGTCTCGACGGTTGATGATGTTCCCTACATTGGACGGATGACAGCGGAGCACCCGAATATTTACTTGGCAACAGGTTTTCGCAAATGGGGCATGACCGGGGAACGGTTGCCGGGCTTCTTTTGCGTGACCTGATTGTCAAAGGGGAATCCCCATGGGAAGACGTTTACCGTCCGTCACGGTTTACGGCTTCCGCAACCGTCCAATTCGTCGCCCAGAACGCTGATGTCGCTTTTAACCTAATTGCCGGGAAACTCCAGCCGGGCCAAGGAGAAATCCGCCCGCAGCCGGGAGAAGCGGTTTTGGCGAGCGTGGATGGGAAAAAAACCGGGGTTTACATAGACGCCCAACGTCAGGTTCATGCCGTAGATACGACCTGCACCCATCTCGGCTGTGAGCTGCAATGGAATAATGCCGAACATTCCTGGGATTGTCCCTGCCACGGTTCGCGCTTTGACTTGGATGGCGAGGTCCTCGAAGGGCCGGCCATGCAGGCTTTGGAAAAAAGAGATGTTGTTCTGCCCGAATAAAACATTAAGAGGCAGTACGGCGATCGCCTGGCCTATGGGGTAACCTGGACCCGGAAGAATTAATCCTGCCCAGCAGCCGGTCAGAGTTGCGTAATATGGTGCAGGCACTGATTGACGTCGCTTCTCCCGGCGGGGGATTCATCTTCGGTATCGGCAGCGGCTTGTTTAAGGAAATACGGGTGGAGAATTTGCAGACGGTTTGTGATAGTTGTGGCTGATGTGGGGACCTGACGGTTGCGAAATTACTTTTTTTTCATGTATATTATTGTTGGACAATGACTTATTATATAACCTGGGGTTTAACCTGAGATTCAACTGGAAGGCCCTTGCGTGCAGAAAATTGACTTACTATTGGTTCTTGAACCGGTTAAAGAGTCTATTCTGCCTTTGCTTGGAAGCCTCACAAACACTGGGGAGGTATAAGGATGCTCCTGAAATTGCGAAAAGCGATGCTGGGATGGGCTTCCGTAGTGTGTGCTTTGACTCTGGTTGTGGGATGTTCCGCTCTGAACATCACAGCTAACTCAAGCAAAAGCGGACAAAATCAGAAAAGCGCTGCCACGGGAACGTTGCAGAGTGGGAATAACGGTTCGGCGGCGCCTTCGTCTCCGTCACAACATGCCGGCACATCGGATTCAAGTGTCGACAAGAATGGTCAAGCAAGGGAACTGCATCCGGACCCGACCGAGTCGCTTTTAGGAAATATGCAGATATTTGCGGAACAAGGCAAAGTGCTCTTTTGCGACTTTCCCGCGAAGACATCGACCTTTGAAGAGATTGAAAGTGCTTGGGGAAGGGCAGATAAGACGGATTACGTTGCCGCCACCGGGAGTACTTACGCTAGTTTCACGGGTCATTACGTCATGTTTGGGGTGAACAAGCGAGGCCGAGTCTTTGAGGTCCGTTCTTATGATCCGCGATTTAGCGGCATTTCGCTTGCCGAAGCCGAGAGGGTCTTAGGAAAACCGGCCTACGACGCGAAAAGCAAAGGGCAAGAGGTTATCGGCTACGCGGTAAATTCAGAGTTTAAGCTTGAAATGGTATTCGGCGAGCCAACAGCTTCTCAGCCCAATCCCGGGCTCGACCACTATAATGTTCTTTATCCTCGGGGTACTGTTAATACCATGGCCAACTATTCCGGAAGACAATGGTGATCCATTCGGTCAAAGCACTGCCGTTTTGGAACGGTATTTTCCCAGTCTGAAAAAAGCAATCTTATCAAGGACAAAGCTTAATAACGCTTACTATAGTAAATAGCGAAACCAATATTGAGTGCAATTTGAACGATAAGAAGGACGGCAAGGGTAAGAGAAATCTCTCTTTGCCCCATGATCAGGGAGATGATGGTGGCCATACTCTCTAGATAGAGTGACACCTGAAAAATGGAAGAGTGGGTTTTCATCCGGATATACTGATTTCGTTCCTCTGTCTTGGAAATCTCAAGCTTGCGTGCCTGATCGGGATGCCTCATTAGGTTGAAACTCATGACGATACCGACGGTTCCGGTGATAAGGAATCCTCCGATGCCCCCCGAGAGGATCCCTGTCTTCAAATCGCCTGGCAGGTTACCAAACAAGGCAACAATGATGATCAAAAGACCAATTACCATAACTGCAATATAGCCAGCCATTTGTTTCTTTGCATAGTTCATAAGGCTACTCCTCCTCAAAGAAAAAGATTTGTTCGATGGTTAGCCCAAAAATCTTCGCGATCTTATGGGCTAGGAGAATGGACGGATTGTATCGGCCATTTTCCAAGGAAATGATTGTTTGGCGGGTAACCGAGCAAAGGTCAGCTAGCTCCTCTTGTGTCATGCGCCTTTGCTTTCTTAGTTCTTGAATAGCGTTCTTCATGTCGGCTCTTAGATGCCCCCTTTCAGATTTACATGGCTGGACTTACGCCCGAGGTAAGGTTTGCCTTACATCTCATCTGGAGTATAGCTAGCTTTACATTGGAAGTATAGCTGACTTTACATTCAATGTCAAGGGTACTTTACGCGGTGCGTCTTCCAATTAACGCCGCAAGAGTCCGGGAAGATGGGGAGCAGGACTCATTGATCCTCGTTGGTAGTAAGCTTGCCCCCCATTGCATGCATATCGATATTTAGATATAATATTGATATGCAGAGATGCGGAAAGGGGCGAAGTTTTATGCCACGCATTCAACCAAGTTCCGCTTTACGGAACAAATACAATGAAATCTCGGAGTTTTGCCATCGGTATGGCGAGCCTGTTTATATCACCAAAAACGGCTTGGGCGATTTGGCCGTTATGAGCATTGAAACCTATGAAAAGCTGGTGGGTAAATATGAACTTTATAAGCTATTGGACGAAGGGATAGATGCGGCTAAAAAGGGGCAGACGGTTCCTGCATCAGAGGCATTTGAAAGGGTGCTGCAAAAGCTGAGTAGCCAATGAAAAAACATTCCGTTCGCTTTACCCACCCCGCATCAGATGATTTGTATGAAATTGCCAGATATATCGCGGATGACCTGCGCGGACCCCAGACCGCACGCGCATTAGTGGAAAGGATACAAAACGCTGTTTATGAACTTGCCGAACTGCCTGTGCGCTACGCGGTCGTTGCCGATGAGCGGCTTGCCTCCTTAGGCGTTCGGAAAATGCCGGTTGAATCTTATCTGGTTTTTTACACGGTAATGGAAAATGATCAGTTGGTGATGGTTCTACGCATCCTGCACTGCCGTCGCGAGTGGGAGAACTCGTTATGACGCTTGCCATAGTCAGCAAAACCGGTATGGAGCGCGGTTCGAACGATAAGCGGGGCGGCAAGGGCAAGGGAAGTCTCTCTTTGCCCCAGAAGTAACGAAGCGATCGTTGCAATGCCCTCGAGCTGGCGGGGAATTACTTAGCCTAGCGGGGAATTACTTAGTGCCGAATTTGGGTACTTGACACTGTGAGTGTGTCAAGCATATAATGATTACAGTAATCCTGTATATACAGCTATACGCACCGGTACACATGTATCTTTGAGGGAGGTGAATTCTGAATTGATAATCATTGGGGAAAAAATTAATGGCAGCATTCCCAGTGTCAAACAAGCAATTGAACGAAGGGATTCGGAGTTTGTTCACAACCTAGCCATTAGGCAGGCTGACGCGGGTGCGGATTACCTTGACGTCTGTGCCGGCACCGCGCCTGACGTTGAGGCTGAAACTTTGATTTGGCTCATGGACGTTGTTCAGAAGGCAGTCGACACTCCACTGTGTATTGATGGCCCAAATGCAACAACAATTCTTCAAGTACTGCCACACGCCAAACATTGCGGCCTCATCAACTCTGTTTCGGGCGAAGGCAAAAAGTGTGAGATACTTTTCCCCATGATTAGGGAGACGGGGTGGCAGGTCATCGCATTGACCTGTGACGACAACGGGATTCCGTCCGATGTGGAAACCAGAGTCGACATTGCCAAAACGCTGATCGAAAAAGCTAAGGTATACGGCATAAACCCCGAAAGAGTCCACATTGACCCACTTGTGCTGGCGCTGCCGGCAGACAATCAGTCTTTATTGAAATTCGTGCAGACCCTCAAAGCTGTCAAGAGTTTATACCCGACTGTAAAAGTTACCTCCGGATTGAGCAATATTTCTTTCGGCATGCCACTAAGGAAAGTTGTTAACCAGCATTTCTTAGCACTGGCGATGTACGAGGGAATGGATTCGGCCATTATTGACCCTTGTAACCGCGATATCTTGACCACCCTCCTCACAACGGAAGCTCTACTCGGACGTGACAGGTTTTGTCGAAACTTTTCCAATGCATACCGCAACAAGAAAATAGGGCCAATAAGTTCCAGTAGTTGAATGACTTGTAGCATCGTAACTTACTCACAGTATTGAAACTAGTACTCCTGCGACCGAATCCAGTACTATGTCTCTCTATTTCAGAATATTTCCGGAGTTCAGCTTTCCGGCTCATAGTCACAGGGGCTCATGGTTACAGGGAGTGTGAAATTGCGGCTCTTGAAAGGGGATGATTTTTCGACATTGGGTGCTTTCGAAAATAACTCGTGCTAACTTAAAGGGGGAAATATGATTATGGTGGATTTAGAAGCTCTAAGCCAGGCAATAGGAGATCTAAACGAGACTAGAGTATTGGCGTTGCTCAACGATTTCGTCGCCACAAACCCCGATCGGGAAGAAGCTCAACAGGTAGTAAACGCTTGCCAGCGGGGAATGACGCTGGTAGGGGACTTGTATGAGACAGGGGAGTATTTCGTAGGGGATTTAATCTTCGCCGGGGAACTTCTAAACAATGCCATCAACATTTTGAAGCCGGTGATCGGCGGAGAAAATAACTCGAAAGTTGGAAGCATTGTTCTTGGCACGGTGCAGGGAGATCTGCACGACATAGGTAAAAATATATTTAAGAGCATGATTGAAGCGGCAGGTTTTGAGGCCTATGATTTGGGCCACGACGTAACTCCCGGCGCTTTCGTTGAAATGGTGCGGAAGGTTAAACCTCAGGTCGTCGGCATGAGCGGTGTGCTCACCCTAGCCCTCGATTCAATGAAGGCGGTAATAGAAGAACTCGTGGGCGCAGGCTTAAGGGACAGTGTAAAAATAATCATCGGGGGGAACCCTGTATCAAAGGTGGCTTGTGAGCAAATCGGCGCTGACGCGTTTACCACTAACGCAGCAGAAGGTGTAAAATTATGTCAAGGGTGGGTGAGATAGTATGAGTGGACAGAGCCTGTTGCAAGAGAGAATTCAACTGTTTAACGATGCTGTGCGAATGAAAAAAACACACAGAATACCGCAGGTTTCAAATTTCTGGACATGGAAAATATTGGACTCGGAATACAAGCTGAGTGAAGCTTTATTCGACTATAACAAAATGGAAAAGGTCATGTGTGATTTTCATGAGAGGTATCAGTTTGACGGCTATCTGGATTTAGGCACGAGGAATCCCGTCAAGGTGACAAGCGCATTGGGAGGTAACCAGTATTTAGTAGATGACGAAAAGGAAGTTCTGAATATTCATGACCAGGTATTTATGGAAGCTGAGGAATATCCGGAATTGGCCCAAAATCCAGTCAAGTTTCTGTGGACAAAAATCCTCCCGAGAAAATACAAGAAAATGACGGAGGCGGGCGCCCTAGAAAGCTTCAAAAACACCACCAATGAAATGCTGGCTTTTGCTGAATATAACACCAAAATTACCAAGAAATTTACAGATGAGTACCAGGTACCTGAAATGTTAAATATTTACGGCGGCGGAGTCATCCTCCATCCCTTCGAGATGTTGTTTAATTTCCTCCGCGGAATCAAGGGATTGTCCATAGACATCAGAAAGAGCAAAGAGACGTTGATGGAAGCCATGGATGCCATGTATGAGATGTTTGTCAAGCCTTCAGTCTTGGCGCTCGAGGGGAAAACACCTGAAACAGCGGCCTTTGACATGTATTCGGCTCTTTTGGCCCACAGTATTTTAAGTACCAAGCAATTTGGGGAAATCTATTGGCCAATATTAAAGAAAGTAATCGACAAGTTAGTTGAGACAAATAAGACAATGTATATTTTCTCCGAAAGCACAATGATGCGATTTTGTGAATTCTTCCAGGAAGTTCCCAAAGGCCATTTAGTCATCCATACGGAACTGGATGACATATTTGAACTAAGAAAGAAGTTGCCCAATGTCTGTCTCGCCGGTGGCATGCCCGCCGACTTACTCGGAAAAGCAGACGTAAAAACTTGTGTAGACTATGCCAAAAAGCTTCTGGATGAACTGGGACGGGATGGGGGTTTTATATTCAGTCAAAACAAGATGATGTCCTTTAGATATGATTGTAAACGTGAAAATTTACTGGCAGTTTCAGACTTCGTGCGCAACTACAGACTATAACTATAGCATAGGAGGTGTGCAAATGAGCAACGAAATTAGCATCAGTACCTACCCTGAGGGGTGGAATGAGGTTATCAAGACCCTATCTTTCTTACCGGATGAAAAAGCCAGAAACGAATTTTTGGTAGCCATGATGTTGTTCTTGGCCGAAATGTAAACTAAATGGGAATAAGTAGATAATAATGATGATAATGGTGCTTCCACTGAAAGGGGGAGAGGGAATTTCTCTCTCCCTTCCTTCTATTAAGAATGGCGGTAAATCAGTAGGGGTTAATCGTTGGTAAGTTGCAAAGGGGCCCCATCATGATGTAAACTTTCCCTAGATGGGGCAAACTCCGGTATGCGGTGGTACCCGAGTACTATGAAAAGCTTCCAAATGCGGCTATGCCAAATTCGGGGGGGTTGGTGGAACATATGAAAAATCCTAAAATTATAGAGGGAGAAATAGTAGAACGGGTCGAGCAGTTGGAGCAGGAGCAGGTTATCAAATTGTCGGCAGCCGCCCTGGAAGCCGGGATGGAACCTTTGAGGCTGCTGGATCTGATTGCCGAGGGAATGGACAGGGTTGGAAAGTTATACGAAAGCCAGGACTACTTCATTGCAGATTTAATTATGGCTGGTAGTATCTTCAAAGATGTATTGAAATTGGAGCGCATGGCAGATAACTTTCAACGGGAAAACTCTGGGAGAAAAATCGGCAGCGTCGTAATCGGAACGGCCCAAGGAGACATTCATGATATCGGTAAAGACATTTTTAAGGGAATGATGGAGGTCAGCGGATTCCTGGTGATAGATTTAGGGGTAGACATACCTAAGCAAATCTTTGTCGAGAAATTCCACGAGTACCGGCCTGATATCATCGGTATCAGCGGAGCACTGACCAACACCATTGAAACAATGAAAGAAATTGTCGATAGTTTCGTCGAAAGCGGCAACAGGAACAAGGTAAAGATTATTGTCGGCGGCAATCACCTTACGAAGGATGCCTGCAGATATATCGGAGCCGATCAATTTGCCAATGACGTTACGTTTGGAGTTCACGCCTGCAAGGCGTGGATGAGCGATATTAGCCACAAGGGAGTAAACAAAAATGACTAGCCCGGTCTATTTACAAATATTCGAAAACATAAAAAACCAGATAAACAACTCTGAATTAAAACCGGGTGAACGCATTCTCCCAGAAACGGCCTTATGTAAGCTCTACGAGACCAGTAGGGCCACCGTTAGAAAAGGCCTCGCTCTTCTGTCTAACGAAGGATATATTTATTCCATCCCCGGTAAGGGCTGCTTCGTCCAGACCCCTCAACAGAATAGATATTTGGTTTACTATGATGAAATGAACAATTTGATTAACACGGTTGATCAAACCAGGCTGCTCGAAGTAAATGTCATCGTACCCGACGACCACCTGGCTAACAGTTTGCAAATCAGCCGGAGCAAAAACGTCATTGTGATCCGCCGACTGTTCTTTACGGACGGCGAACCGATCGCTTACGACCTAAAATATTTGCCGTATGTTAAGGGAATGCCGATAGTAGAAAAGGAAATCGAAACCGCTACGTTTCCGGAGATGATTCCCAAGAACATTCCGCTCCTTGCTTTGAAGAAAAACATAGTTATCTATGCTCAGATACCTAGCGGGGAGGTCAAGGAACATCTCCGCATTCGGGATAACCGCGCCCTACTGGTCGTAGAACAGAAACTCTTTGACAGTGACAATAGACCTGTTGGTTTTGGGATTACTTCTTTTAAGAGCGATTATATTAAGCTGGAGGGAGTCAGTCAGTAAGGGAAAGGAGTACTCAGAGAATGGCTAAGGTAACTTTTTTGCCTTCCTTTAAAACAGCAGAAGTCTCAGACGGAAGCACGATTTTCCAAGCGGCAATAACAGCCGGGGTTCTGATAGAAAGTACCTGTAGCGGAAGGGGAACATGCGGCAAGTGCAAAGTACAAATTCCCCGCGAACAGATGGATTCGTTTGCACATTCCGAGGGAGCAGAAAAGTTCTTAAGTGATACGGAACTGGCCGCCGGCTGGGTTCTGGCTTGTCAATACAAAGTAAACTCAGATGTAACCGTCGTCCTGAGGGAGGAGCGGGATGCCCATGAGCGCAAGACCGCCCTCAATCGAGTGCATGCAGACGAGATAAGGCCCAGCATTAAGAAATACCCCTTGACGCTGACCAAGCCATCGGTTCATGATCAAACTCCGGATTGGGAGCGTGTTCGAAGTGCACTGCCAAATAGGAATATAAGCTTTAACCTGCTGACCGCCGCGAATTTAGCAAAGGTCCTACGTCAAGCCGAATTTAAGATAACCGCGGTGCTCGACGGGGAATCTATCGTTGCCGTTGAGCAAGGCAATACTGTTGAGCGCTGTTATGGCCTCGCTGTGGATATCGGCACAACGACGGTCGTGGTTTATCTCCTTGATCTGAACAGAGGAGCGGTATTGGCCAGCAGCTCAGTAACAAACCCTCAAAGGCTGTTTGGAGCAGACGTGATTTCAAGGATTTCCTACGCGGCGAAAGGCAGTATAGAACTGAAGCAGCTTCAAACAGCGGTTATCAAGGGCCTAAACGACACGGTTTCTAAATTATGCGCAAATACTGGCGTGAGCGGGAACGAAATATATCAGGCAGTGGTTGTGGGTAATACAACGATGAGCCACCTTTTCGTTGGCATTGACCCAACTTACCTCGCACCGGCCCCTTACATTCCGGTATTCCGACAAGCGATTCAAGTCGAAGCCAGGGAATTAGGGCTAAATATTCTTGGAACAGGAAAAGTGATCGTATTGCCAAATGTTGCTGGGTACGTAGGTGCGGACACCGTGGCTGTAATGCTGGCAACCAAAATTGACCAGCTGCCAGGCATCACTTTGGCCATTGACATTGGAACTAACGGAGAAATGATTTTGGCTGGTAAACAACGCATTCTAACTTGTTCAACCGCAGCCGGACCTGCTTTTGAAGGTGCTGAGATTAGGTGCGGAATGCGTGCTGCCGAGGGAGCCATCGAGGGAGTAACGATTAAGGACGATGTGCAATTAGCTGTCATTGGTAACACACTGCCCTCTGGCATTTGCGGCTCCGGGCTAATCGACGCCATAGCGGAAATGGCCAGGTCTGGGGTGGTTAGTTTGACCGGACGTCTAGCCGGAACGTCCGACCAACTGAAGGAATTACCTCCCTCTGTTCGGAGACGTTTACGCAGAACCGACCAGGGAAGTGAGTTCGTTTTGGCTTGGGGAGAAGCGACCGCGACAGGTGAAGATATTGTACTTACCCAAAAAGATGTTCGCGAACTGCAACTGGCTAAAGGAGCGATCAGGGCAGGTATTCATGTTCTTATGGGCGAGATGGGAATCACCCCTGAAGACATTGACCGTATCCTACTGGCCGGAGCGTTTGGCAACTATATCAAGAAGGAAAGTGCGCTTCAGATTGGTCTTCTTCCGCCGGTGCCCGCCGAACGCGTCAGGTCAGTCGGCAATGCCGCCGGCGATGGCGCTAAATTGGCTTTGCTTTCGACGCATGAAAGAATGCGCTCTTCCGCCTTGGCTGATCAAGCGGAACACGTTGAATTGTCAACCCGGAGTGATTTTCAGGAGCAATTTGTTAAAGCTCTGTCCTACTTAAGGTGAGCACAAAACCACCAAGGTTGCGCAAATGGAGCTCAGCCCCTTTTGCTGCCATAGCTTCCATGGGTTGGGCAACGGCAGTAAGTGGGGGAGTAATCATGTCGGCCATAGGGACATCATCGTAGCCGATGACGGAGATATCTTCCGGTACACGTATATTGTTTTCCATTTTCGTTGACGCGCTTACGGGGAAGCACTATAATGTGGGTAGTAGTAGCGGCTTTCTGTACGTGGGCATCGTATTTTATCGTATTTTGAGGTTGAGGTTTCCCCAGAAGGTATTTTTTTAAACCAAGACAAATGCAGATGCTGAAAATGTATGGATGCAATGTTTTGGGGCACAATGCGTATAGTGGTATTAAGGAGTCTATAGGAAAGGCAAGATCGTTATGGCGACAAGTAGTGTTTATAAACAAGTCCGTGTGAAGGGCCGTGGGTTTTGCCGTAATTTCGTTAAGGCTCTTGAAAGCGCGGAGAGAATCAGCGGGAAAGATGTCACCTGTTCAAAACGTGTTCAGGAAGTTAAAGGTGATAACATTAGAAAGATGTTCCGGATTGAGGAAAAATAATGGGATACGACATTGTCAACTTAAAAGATATGCTTAACGAGGTGGGAGAGGAACTTACAAAAGATATCCTCTCCTCTTATTTGTGCCCAAAGAACGCAGATGTAGAATACTTCTTGCATGATAGGGCTATTGAGTTCACCAAGCTCGACACCTTTAATTGCCCAGTTAGGGAAAAATTACGCAAATAATTATGACAAACTTGTCAGCGGTGACGAGTTATTGAAAATAGCAATTGATAAAGTGGCGCAAATCCAGTTCGATATAGGCGGTAGGTTCGTATATTTAGAATGTGAAGACATCGAAAATCTGATTAACTTCTATACATCGAACGGTTTCATCAATTTTGGGAAGAGGATCTTGGATAGCGATGAAAAATACGCGCTAAAGGGTAAGTATTTAATCCAGATGCTGAAATATATACACTAGCGGGCAACAAGATTTTGTTTAGACCTTGCCCCAAAAGCGGGTCACACCGGTCTCGACGTTGTTGTTGCTTTGGCCGCTATTGGCTGCTGACGGATGTACCACTGCAATCGAGGGAGGTCTGTTTATGAATGCGAGAGAAAGAGTAGCCCTGGCTATCGGGCATCGGGTGCCCGACCGGGTGCCCCGAGGTGAGCTATGCATTGATGATGCCTTGGTGCAGGCCTTTTTGCGGTGTGACGCGGTAGGTTTTGTGGAGCGGTGGGAATTTGCCCGGCGCCTGGGGTTGGATATTATCTGTCTGTCCCCGGTTTATCCTCTTGAAACTACCAGTGGCGGTCTGCCTGCCGCGGCGGAGGTGGCCTGGCCTGATCTGGAACGCTGGGTACGGGAAAGTGATCTCTTTGTGTTTGTCATGCTGGACGGGGCTTTCGGTTGGGGAGCGAGATTATGTGGCTACGAAGGGTTTTTCAGGGCCGTGGCACGTGAATTACCTGAGTTCACAGATTTGATCCGGGCGGTGGAACGGTTCAACCTTGAACTGGCTCAGCGTGCCGTTGAGGCGGGGGCCATGGGCGTGCTCATTGCCGACGACATCGCTTACCGGCGGGGTCCGGTGATCAACCCAGCCGTTCTGCGCCGGTACTTCATGCCCACCCTGGCCCGCCAGGCAGCAGGGGTGGCGGATTTGGGGAAGCCGGTTTTTTTCCATTCCGACGGCAATCTGGATGAACTGCTTGCGGACATAGTGAAGGCAGGCTTCCACGGATTGCAGTGTCTGGAAGCGGCGGCCGGCATGGATATCGGCCAGATTAAGAGGCAGTACGGCGATCTCCTGTGCCTGTGGGGTAACCTGGATCCGGAAGAATTAATCCTGCCCCGCAGCCGGTCGGAATTGCGTAATGAGGTGCAGGCACTGATTGATGTCGCTTCTCCCGGCGGGGGATTTATCTTCGGTACGAGCAGCGGCTTGTTTAAGGAAATGCGGGTGGAAAATTTGCAGGCGGTTTACGATAGTTGTTGTTGACCGGAGGTCAAAAATTGGCTCTACGGCGCAAGGAATTGAAGGAATATTCGGACTACACGGCGAAAAGTAAGGTAGGTGAGGCGCGAGTTTGAGAACGGCAAGGGGGGGCAGATCATGGAATGTCCACGTTGCGGCGTGTATGTCGTCGCTACAAACCCTAAGTGCTGGAATTGCGGCTTTGACCGCGACCAAGACGGTCCTGAACCAAAAGTCGAGAAGAGAGCGCGAACGCAACCGATCCATGGAACAACTTGGTTTGTCTGGCTGACGTTGGTGACTGTTTTTCCGGTTGGCTTATGGTTAATGTGGAAACACAAGAAACATTCTCTGCGTCTTCGGGTTGTCTTGACGGGTTTGCCGTTTCTCTTGTTTGCTGGCTACTTGGGACTGTCCCAGCACGCACTCTATGTCCGGGAAGCCGCCGCAGCCCATGTCAAGAGTAGGATCGAATTTCGCGACATTTCTGTTCACGACGACGCGGGCTTGGGGATGGTCCAAGGGGAAGTGATTAATCACGACGACCAGACGCACAGCTTTGAGCTGAACGTTTCTTTCTACGATCGGGAGAAGCATTTACGTTGCAAGGCTGCCGGAATTGTTATGGGTTTGCAGCCGAATTCCGAGAGAACCTTTCAAGCGGTCTCCCGGAAATGGCCGGGGGAGGAGGTTTATCCTCGAGTGCGGATCGATACCGTGATAAATTAGGATCAGAGTTCATGACGGAAACGGTATTCGAGGAAGAGAAGGTGCTTCATCAGGAGGCCGGGGTAGAGAAAAGGGAAGAAGTTGCCCTTATTCGAGGAAGACAATGGTGCTTCGGATCTTCTCAGATAACCCCTGCCTCTTTCAGTTTTTCGAAGACGTGCTGCGGGTTCATGGGCAGGCGGTTAAAGGCCACGCCGGTGGCGGCCAGGACGGCGTTTCGAATGGCAGGAGCGGGGCTGAGCGCCGGGGGTTCACCCAATGATTTGGCGCCGAAAGAGCCTGTCGGTTCGTTCGTCTCAACAAAAGCAACCCCGATATCTGGTGTGTCCATAATCGTCGGCAGCTTGTAATCCAACAGATTATTGTTCAGGGGTCTGCCGGTATTGGCGTCAAAGAGCAGCTGTTCGGAAAGGGCATAACCTATGCCCATACTCACTCCGCCATGAACTTGACCCTCCGCCAAACGGGGATTTATGATTGTGCCCGAATCGTGGATATTGTAGATCTCGAGTATTTCAACTTTGCCCGTCTTAAGATCGACCTCCACCTCGGCGAAGGTCGCTCCGTAGGGGACTGCGTTGACGCGGGCATTGTTGCTGACATCCGCCGTGATAGGCTGGGCGAAGACGGTGTCATAATAAGTGCTCAGGGCCACGTCGGCGAGAGGCAGGACCGCTTCCCCGGAATGTTTGTAGACCACTTGCTCGTTTTGGAGGTCGAGGGCATGAGCCGGAATGTCGGTCATTCCCCAGACAAAATAGAGGATCTTAGCCTTGACGGCTTCGGCCGCCTTCGTCACAGCCATGCCGCTGATATAGGTTTGCCTGGAGGCGTAGGCCCCGGTATCAAAAGGAGTCGTGTCAGTATCCTGCTGCGAGAGCACGTGCACTTTGTCGAGGGGCAATCCCAAAATTTCGGCCGCGATCTGGGCTAAGACGGTGTCGCTTCCTTGTCCTATCTCTGTGGCGCCGATCTGAAGCTGGACAGAACCGTCCTGATTTAGAACAATGCGAGCCCCGGCGATCTCCAGCCCCACGGGATGGGTGCCTGAGGCATAACTGAAGCAAGCCACTCCCAGACCCCGGCGCTTGTTCCCGCTTTGGTGTTTGAAGGCTTCTTTTTTTTCGTCCCAGCGAATGAGAGTTTTGCCCTTGTCGATACATTCCCTGATGCCGCAGCTGAGGACTCTGTTGTGGGAGAGCTGATCGACATGCCCTGTTTTGACGAGATTCTTCCGGCGCAGTTCAATGGGGTCCAGCCGCATTTTTCTGGCGATGTCTTCAAGGTGGCATTCCAGGGCATAAACGACTTGGGGCGAACCATACCCGCGCATGGCGCCGGCCACCGGTAGGTTGGTGTAGACGGTGCGGGGCTCATAGCTGAGAGCAGGTATGTCATAGAGGTAGCGAAACTTGCTTCCGGCCGCTCCCGCAATCGAGTGTCCGTGGGAGGCATATGCCCCGGTATTGGATATGGCTTCAAGGCGCAGGCCGAGGAGCCGGCCGTCCTTGGTCAGTGCGGATTTAAGCCTGAACTTAAAATCATGGCGCCGGCGGGTATCGAGCATGCATTCCTCGCGGGTAAAATTCAGTTTGACCGGGCGTCCTCCCACCGCTACGGTCATGGCGGCCGTCAATGGTTCCAGGCAGGCGTCCTGTTTAGCTCCGAAACCACCGCCCACGTAAGGCTTGATGACCCTCACCCTGCCCCAGGGAATGCCAAGGGCCTCCCCCACAATGCGCCGTATGATGTGCGGAATTTGGGTGGAGGTGACTATGACGATGCGTCCCTGGGGATCGACGTAGGCGTAGGAGACGTGATTCTCAAGATGACAGTGCTGGACCATGCTTGTTTGGTATTCCCCTTCGACGATGACGTCCGCCCGGCGAAAAGCCTCTTCCAGGTCCCCTTGACGAAAGCCCTGGTCGGACAGGATGTTGTGGGGGCAGTCTGCGTGAATGAGAGGTGCGTCTTCTCTCAGGGCGGCTTCGGGTGTAAGCAAAGCCTCCAGTTCTTCATATTCTACCTTGATCAGACTCAGTGCTTTTTGCGCGGTTAATTCGTCCACGGCTACGACGGCCGCCACGGCGTCACCGACAAAACGCGCTTTATCCGTCAAGATCAGCCGGTCCGCCCGGTCGCGATGCTCAGGGTCAAGGTTGAACGGATGCCCTGCCGTGGCAAATTTGATAGGAGGGACGTCCTGATGGGTAAGAACCGCCTCAATCCCCGGCAAGGCTTTAGCCTCCCCTGTCTCGACACGCTTAACCCAGGCATGGGCATAAGGACTTCTCAATATTTTCCCTACCAACATGTCCCTCTCGAAGAAATCATCTGTGTATTTGGCCTGGCCGGTTACTTTGGCCATGGCATCAACTCGCTGGGCGCTCTGCCCGATAACAGAGTAAGCCACACTCATCCCTCCGTCCCTGTATCGTTAAATACCATGGTTATTGTCTTAAGGATCCTTCCTAACTATACAGAACAAAAGTCACCCCCCGCTGTCTCGCCATGCTGACCGCAGCGAACAGAGGTGACGGGCGACGGGTCTCGCTTTGAGATTTGCGATGGTGGTTGAACGCGCCATAGGCTAATACGCCGTACTCTTATACCTCGGAAATATACCGTACCAGTGTATCCGGAAGTATACCGCACCAGCGTCTTTAAGAAATACCGTACCAGTCTGTCTTGCTTCGAGATATTACGATGGTCGGACTCCGTGGGCGATCAAGGCCGCTCCGAATGCGGCCGTCAACTCCGGTTCGGGCGGAACGACGACTTCGGCAGTCAATTGTTCGGCCAAGAGCCGGACGAGGGGCCGATAATGGGCTCCTCCTCCCGTGAAGACCAGCGTGTCAGGTTGCCCTTGGGTCTCGATGAATCGGGCCAGCCTAGTCGCCGTGCTCTTGAAAAGGCCTGCCACGACGGATCTTTTCGGAGTGCCTTTGGCCAACAGGGTAATAACTTCGGATTCGGCAAAAACGGTGCACATCGAATTGATGGGTACGGGTTCGACCTCGGCCGCCGGATCCGTATCTTCCGGGCGCAAATCCAGCCCCTTGAAGATAACGTCTAAAAAGCGTCCGGTGCCGGCGGCGCATTTGTCATTCATGACAAAGCTGACGACCTTGCCTTGGGCGTTTTTCTTAATGACCTTGGCATCTTGTCCCCCCAGATCCAGGATATAGGGAACTTCGGGGAAAAAGTAGTGGCAGCCTTTCGCTTGGCAGGTGATTTCGGTAACCACCCGGTTCTGCGGGAAACTGACGCGGCCGTAGCCGGTAACCACGGTTGCCAGAGGCCCATATTCCTGTTGCGCCCGATTGAGCAATTCCCGTCCGACGGATACCGGATCGAAGCGGGACGGAACCGCTTTTTTAAAGAGCGGTTCCTCATCGTCCAGGATCACCAGTTTCGTGTTGACCGAGCCGAGATCCAAGCCTGCCGTTTTCATTTCAACATCTCCAGAAAAGCCTCAATCCTGGTCTTGAGCTGGCCCTGATCTTCTTCGGAAAAATCGCTTTCCAATTTGAGGTGCGGAATCTCACGCTTTTCCAGTTCCTTGGCCACGGTATGGCTCTCCACCCCATAGGGCTGACAAAATTGGAGTGTAAAATCGATCACCCCGTCCACATGCAAATTAGCCACCAGACTGAGAATATCCTCAACGCGCCCGGCGTTGGGGGTGAAGCAGGCACAGTTGACGTTGAGGGGCCGCCTGGCGATACTCGCCAACATCCCGTCTTTGTCTGAGGCCGGCTCTGTCAAATCCCGGTAATAGCGTTCTCCGGTGCATGTCTCTTCACCCACGACAACGCCGCCCGCTTCTTCGATGAGAGCGTGAATTTTCCAGAAGGGGATAGGCTGCGGGGTTCCCGTAATCAGAATACGCGGGGCATCCGGCGGAGCGACTCCTTCCTTCCGAGCCACCCTTTCTTCCAGTTCAGTGCAAAGAAGTTCGACCTGAGAAGCAAACCGTTCGGGATCGTCAAAGAAGGCCAACTGGTTTATCACCAAAACATCCAGACCGTGAATGGGAGCGGGCGTCGCTCGGCGCAAGGCGGCCAGCCGTTTGAGAGCTGCCCTTTTCTTGTTGATCTTAGCAATGCCCTCGGCCAAATTGTCCTTTGTCAATTTGACTTCTGTTTCTTTCTCGATAAAGGCCGCAAATTCCCGTACTTCCTCTTCCCAGAAAGCGTTATCTTGAACCCGCTTCTTTTGCGGCAGTTCCATCACATAGGTGGGGACATGGTCGTTGAGGATTTCCCAGGCTTTTTTCTTCCCGTCACAGGTAGTTTCGCCGATTACCCAATCCGCCACTTGAAAATAGGGGCAAATTCGCTCCAGCTTAAACCCCATTGCGGACTTAATCAAAGGGCAAAGGTTACGGGGGAGGACCTTTTCTCCGGCCGGCACCGTGTACTGAGCCCCCGCGCACAAGCCGATGCAGGCGCTTCCCGTGGCCACAATAATCTCTTCCGGCACATAGACACAGAAAGTGCCAAAAACTTTATGTCCGTTTTCTTTGGCGGCGACTAGTTCTTTTACCCTGATGCCGTGAATGTCCCCGACGACCGCGTCAAAATAGGACATGGCGCGCGGACGGCGGGGCCGCTCCAAAAACAAACTCGTATAGGCCCCCGGCAAAGGAGCCAGAAACTCATCGTGCTTCCTTAAATCCATCCCCAGAGATGCCCACAGTTCTCTATTATCCACACTTTCGTCCTCCCAATTTTTCACCGAATTTCGTAACACCGTGTCCGTATCAGCAAAACCCTAGGAGCATCACCGTATAGCACGCACATCTGCATCCGCGAAACGCCGGCAACTTCATCGCGCGCAAACGCCTGCTTAAACGCGACCCCTGACACCGGAGGCAAGCTGTTTGCCTGGCATAAAGCCGGCGGAGAAGCCAACTGGTGCCCGGCCGCTCCATACAGCCGCAGAACAGTAGAGTCAGGATGGGTCAGTGGCTCCAATATCCCTTTCTCGGTGGTCTAATGTGGTTGTAGATGAGATTGTCGTCCCGCATGATTACCCGAGTGACGAACAACGGATCCCCTGGTTTGAGTTCGTCTCTTCCCGGAACGAAGGTCTATAGCTAAAGGTTTATCACTTTCTCGCTGGCGTGCATGACGGAGATGATCTCCGCCATATTGGACTCCCGGCCGGCTTCTATTTTTTCCCTGATGTCGAAGTAGTCCAGGCAAGTGACACAGGCCAGAAGCTTTACCCCAAAGTCATCTTCTAAAGCTCTGAGGGCATTGAGCGCGGAAAATTCCGGCAAGAGGAGCTTGACCCCGTTTTCCACAAAAAGGATGTGGCTTGGTTTTTGATCGGCTTTTGCCAGATTACGAACAAAGGCTGCCATCAGCTTCCGACCCAATTCCGGCTCCTGGTGGCCGATCGTGTCCGAGCTGATTAAATAAATGAAAGACATCTAAACCCTCCTATCATCATTACCAAGATGTTATTCATTTTATCACTAGATGATGATAATGAGAAGAACTTCGGCGAAATCTTCGACGAAAACTTCGGGAGAGTATTCAGGACACTTTTCAGGACACTATTCGAAACGAGGCGTGATTTCAAACGAAGCGTTATTCCAACGAAGCATTATTCCAAACGGGAGATTATGCCAAGGTGGCAAAAGCTCGGCGGCTATGGTAAGATTCGGTTAACCTAAGAGGATAGCTGTGGGACGGGCAGGGAGCTGATTGAGACTTGGTTTACCGGATCTGGATAGTGGAGGATGACACTAAGATTGCCGCCCTTTTGCGGGAGGAGCTGAGGCGGTACGGCTATGAAGCGATGACAGCGGAAAGCTTCCGCGATCTCAAAGAAGAATTTCTTCGTTTGTCTCCGCATCTCGTTTTACTGGATATCAATTTGCCTTACTTCGATGGTTTCTACTGGTGCCGCCAAATTCGCACCGTGTCACATGTACCGATTCTTTTCATCTCCGCTCGGGTGGGAGAGATGAATCAAGTGATGGCTATAGAAAACGGCGGGGATGACTATATCACGAAACCTTTTCCGGTGGAGGTGGTTCTGGCTAAAGTCAAAGGGGCGCTGCGCCGGGCGTATGGCGAATATGCCCTCCAGGAGAGCCGGGATCTGCTGGAAACTTGCGGCCTTTTCCTCCATCGGGCCAAAAACCGCTTAGAATGGAGGGAGCAGCGGGTCGACCTCAGCCGGAATGAATGCCTTCTCTTCGCGGAACTCATTTCACATGCCGGGGAGGTGGTCGCCCGGGAGCAGTTGCTGTCAGCACTGTGGGATGACGCCGAGTTCGTCGACGACAATACGCTAACGGTAAACATTGCCCGCGCCCGTCGGAAACTGAAAGACCTGGGGTTGGACCAAGCGGTGATCGAAACGGTCCGGGGCCAAGGCTACCGGTTCCGGCTGGGTCCCGCTTCTACGGAGGGCGAGAAAGGAGGATAAAAGAAAACTCGGCAGGCGCGAAAGCGGCTGACGCAAATTTTCTTAATCCTACGGAACATCTGCACTTTTAAGGAGGATAAAAGAAAACTCGGCAGACGCGAAAGCGGCTGACGCAAATTTTCTTAATCCTACGGAACATCTGCACTTTTAAGGAGGATAAAAGAAAACTCGGCAGACGCGAAAGCGGCTGACGC
>LDXJ01000060.1 GCA_001029295.1 Peptococcaceae bacterium CEB3
CTCCATGTCCCTTCAAGGATCAATGTCCGGTCAAGTTTCAAAAAAAGGATACCGTATTGCGCGTCAGCCAGAAAAGCCTCATGGCCGAAAATACTCGTTTAATCCTGATGGATAAAAAGGACCGANGCGAAAACGGTAGTAAACGTGCCGCTATCGAAGGAACCAATTCCGCTTTTAAACGGGCGCATGGAGCTGGGAAACTTAAAGTTAGAGGTTTAGTACGCTGTAGTTTGGTCATGGGCTTGAAAACAATCGCTCATAACTTCCACCAGATCGTTCGTCTCCTCCAAGGTGATACTCGTCAAAAGTGCAGAAAAAATGCAGGCCTACACCAAGGGACACTTGCGACCATTTAGAGAAAATGACAGGTTGGAGAGAAGAAATACCCTCCTGCACCACGAAAATATGCGCTATTTTCTATGGATATTCCGGATTTTGAGAAACACAGGATCCATGAACTGGTAAAATCAATTTGAGCGTACAATTAAGAGCGGGTCGGCCTACTATATCTTTAGACTTTTAGCACTGGAATCATTAATCAATTATTTTAGAATATCTGACGAGCTAAATTCGGTTACTTCCGCGCCATCTGACACCGGGGAGTATGAGCGGTGGGTTGACGACCGAATATATGGAATCTCTTCACAAGAAATAATACGTAATTTTACTCTATACAGACCTCGCCATGTTGTTCGATTACTTAATTTATCAAAACTGCTGTGCGGTGGTAGCGAAAGGATCTCTACAACGACCTACAACGCAATAAGAAGACGCTATTCGCTCGAGTGTTGGAACGAGGTCACCGAAGAGTTATCTCTCTCCTACACATCAAAGGAGCTAGAACTTATTAAAGAATGGTTGACCGGCATGCCGCGGCTAACAGGGTACCAGGATATGAAGGAAAAGGCTGAGCGATTGTGGGCAAGTAACGACTGCAACAGAAGCCTGCTTCATCGCGTTGACGATTTGATAAGGGACTTATATAAAGCAGGGGTAATTGGAAATTACCATAAGCCATATAGAAACAAACCCGCTACCCACCGTTGGTACTTTCGAGGTGACGAGACCTTGTTAGTAACTCAGGATGTTCAAGTACACCGCATATTTCAAACCGTTCTTTCTACCGTTCACCCATGAATAAGGTTGGTGCAAGTATGTTAGAATTGGACTGAGGCGTAGCGGTCAAAGAAATGACCCTTCCGCCCTCCGCACGAAAGGATAAAAGTGAATTGTACCCGGTTTAAAAGACACTCCGAACTGAGATAATATTAAACAGTCGGAGGTGCCTAAAATGACCAATAATGGTAGGAAGTATAACAAAGAGTTTAAGACGGATACTGCAAAGCTCGTTGTTGAGAAGGGCCGCAGTGTGCCCAGCCTCTCAAAAGATCTCGGCGTTAGCGAGAAGACCCTCTATGCCTGGGTAGCGGCATTCCGGAAGGACTCAAACAACGCCTTCCCTGGTAGCGGCAAATTAAAACCCATAGATGAAGAGATGCGCCGAATGAAGCGTAGGCTGGCTGATCTTGAGGAGGAAAATGCTATCCTAAAAAAAGCAGCGGCCATCTTCATAAACCCCCGGAAGTAAGGTTTCAATTTATTGACGCACACCGCTTCGAATTCCGGGTGGTGAAGATGTGCCAAGTGCTTGAAGTGTCGCGAAGCGGTTATTACGGCTGGCTTAAGCGCCCAAAGAGCAACCGGCAAAGGGCCAATGAGGAGTTGCTTGATCTGATCAAGACGATTCACGAGCGCAAGCGAAGGTTATATGGGGTTCGACCGATGACCCATGAATTAAACAAGAAGGTAAAATGCGGTCACAATCGGGTGTACCGGCTCATGAAAGAAAACGGCATTCATTCACAAATGCTCGAGCACAATTTCTCCTAGCCAGTCGAAATTGTGCCGGGGTCGTACCCTCACACAACGGGGAACGATTCTGAACATTTAATAAAACATCGAATGGTTTTCAAAATGATTATTTAAGTTAAGGATTTGTGCCGGGGTCCGACCGTGCGCCAAGAAAAGGGTGTGTCATAGAGTGGGTGGGAATCCCACCAGAAAAGGTTAGCCAACCATTCTGTAGCGAGTCTTGAGAGGCACAGGGTGACCTGTGTATCTAAGCGTAGACAGCAAACTAGCAGGCCGGAAGCGTAAGTTGAAGCGATAGAGCCCCGAAATCCCGAAAATGGTGAAGGCCGATGCTGTGGTCGGAGCAGAAGGCTACACCTTGCTGGTCGCAAATGGCAAGAACAGCAAGGCTTCCCCGGGGTCGTAAGCCTAGCATGCTAGATATGGCTATGACACATCAACTTGGGAGACCTTACCGTCCTTCAGAAATGGAGTATGGCGGACAAGCAATAAGAAAGCAAGGAAGCCAAATGACAAAGGTAAGGAGTCGGATCATCGCATAGTACTGATGAGACGGGGTAATGCCCGTAGAGGGAAGGCGGTGACGTGTTATCGTCCCTGTCCGGGACACGCGAACTACACTTACGGAGGTAGGTAATTTGTGTTAACGAAACTGGCAGGGATAGCAGAAGTAGCTAAATTGCGGCCACAAGAGAAGTTCACATCTCTGGCACATCTTATCAACGTCGATATGCTGAGAATGTGTCACACGGAGATGGACGGCAAGAAAGCGACTGGAGTAGACGGGGTAACGTCGGGCGGCAGCCAGCCGGCAGGCGTGGATTCACCCGGCGGGAACGCCACCGCCCAACCGCTCACGGAGGCGGAGGTTGTCCGGAAGTACATGCCGGAAATCCAATCCTTGCAAAGCGTGGCCCTCAGCCGTCTGGATACGTTGTATGGAGCGGCTGTTCAGGAGTACCGCCAGGAGAAGGCAACAGGGAGGGTCAACCGTGCGGCCTTAGCCCAGAAATATATCCAGGCGGGAAACCTCTTGGAGGGTAATGTGGACGGGCGCTTCTATTTCTATCCTGGGCTCTATGCAGTCCGAGCTGGTCTCCGACGGCCTGCCGACGGATCAAGTGAGGGTGATTAAGAGCGAATATGAAGCGGCCAAAGCGGCCAGGCGCTCGGCGATCTTTGGGAGGGCGTTAGGGGGGTAGGCTGAAACAGCCCCCGATATTTTGAGGCCACGATGAAGGGACCCAGCGGAGGGCGCGTTGCGTTTCAGTGGGTACGAGAATTTTGTGGTCGTCAGCGACCGGGGGGTCGTGCGCCTGCGGAACCTCCACGGCGACAATGTGTTGTTGACTTCCGTATGCTTTACTTTGACAACGCCCAGCGGAAGAGGGAACACCTCTCCGGCAGGACAGCTAGCGAGAAAGGTGTACCGACAACAAGGTATCCTTGCTCCAAAATAGAAGGGGGGGTAACAGTGGGCTTTTGGGAAATGCTCACGGGCGAGCAACCAGGTATCATTACGTCAATATTAAATTATAAGAACAAAGGACAATGGGGCGAATACTTGACGACGTTTGCTTTGAATCACGATAATCTTACAGGGCATCTTAGGACAATGTGCAATCTCTATATTCCCGATAAAGAGAAAACTACCGAAATCGACGTACTTATGATCCACGAAAAAGGTTTCTTTGTCTTTGAAAGCAAAAATTACAGCGGCTGGATCTTCGGTGATGCGGACGCGGAGAAGTGGACACAATGCCTACCAAATAAGGAAAAGCATCAGTTCTATAACCCCATCCAGCAGAACAAAACACACATTAGAGCCCTTGCTGACTTCCTCCAACTCCCGGAAAAGGCTTTCTTCTCGTACATTATTTTTTCCGAAAGGTGCGAGTTGAAAAGTGTCCCGGCAGATACCGAGGCATATACCATTGTTAGGCGTCACCGCCTTCTGAAAACCCTTCGAGCAGATTTAAAAACACGTAACAGTTGCTATACAAAGGAACAAGTTGACGATTTCGTCAATAAACTTGAAAGTACAACACATGTATCTGATGAGGAGAAGCGGCAGCATATCCAGGCAATCAAAGACAGAACCGAAGGGGACGTTTGCCCGTACTGTGGGGAAAAACTGGTGCTGCGCCAAGGGAAATACGGAAGTTTTTACGGGTGCAGTACGTATCCCAAGTGTAAATTCATAAGGAAAGCATAAGAAGGGAAGGTGAGAAGAATTCCAGAACGGGGACTAGTGCCCCGTGAGGGTACCTTCAGCCACTGAATGGCGGACGGGTGCGTCCGGTTGGACCAAGGATGTGTTCCTAACGTCAATGCGGTATTTATTATGAAAGGATGGCCTTCGAAGCCGGTTTTTAGGAACGAGTTCAAGACACTCTAGCTATGGTCGGCGGCCAAGGGGAAAAGTAAAGTTATGAAGAAGTACTTAGTGGCACTTATCAAAATAACTGATCATCCGGAAGATTTAGTCGAAGGAAACCTATATTGTAACAGGCTTGGGTACTTTGTAGAAAGCGAAGAAAAGGAAATAGGCGACTCTAAAGAAGCCACTGCGATAGTTTCCAGGCCCCACAACATTTTTAACAGGCTCTATCGATTCAACATCCAGGACAGCGAGCTGTTGAACAGTCCGGTATTTTGCCTATACGGCGTTCTCGGAGATAAATACTGCGATACATCCAAAATTCACTTCGATAATAAAAGACTCATGGCCTTTGGTGAGCGGGCCGTCATCATAAAAGACGTGAGAAGATTTCTTAACCAGGTTGACAAGAATCAACCGCAGTTCTCGTATAGCATTGTGAGGTATATTGATTTTTCAAATCCTAGAGGCGAAGACGAACGCGCTATATTTAACCCCATTGTCAAAAAGGACTTGCGTTTTAGGTATCAGAAGGAATTTAGGATATATAGCCACCACGTCGATCTGGAGGGGGCAAAAACTTTCTATATAGGAGACTTGCGCAACTTTACGGAAATATGCGAAACGGAAGAGTTATATGTTGGGAAAGATGTTGATCTAAAAGTTGATTGGAATCATTGCGATATTAACAACTTCGATAGAACTACCCGTAAGAGCTGGGGGAAACTGGAGGGATCCCCAACCTAGGGGCGTGTTGACAAGTGAGCGATGTCTTGGCATTACGATGATACGATGTGGGCTCTTCCTTGCTAAGCTTAAGAAGTCACATTGATAAAGCCTAGCGGCTAATTCGTGGTCCTAATTCGTTAATCGAAGGTGTTGTCCTTCGCAAAGGCATAGTATTGAAGCCTCGGATGCAGCGCAACTGCCCGCATGGTGATACTCGGTGCGGAATAGGCGGGATGCCTTCTGCCGCCGGATCTTTTGCTGTTATTTAAGCTTTCTTAGCAGGAAATAGAAGAAGCACGTCGAACGATAAAGATGCGCCAGAGCTGGTCTCCAGGACTAGATGGTTCGTCTGTTGCAAGAGATTGCCTGGTGAGTGTGGTACATTGTGTTCGGGAGCAGGAAGGACTCCTGCGCGATGACATACAAGGGGGCGTCACTCCAAGGTAATCACCATGTCGCTTGCGCCTTTTTGGGCTACCAGAGACCTTGATGACGCTGGAAGGATTCCCGACTTTACCAGAACTTGCTTGGCATTCTTATGGAGGAAGAAGTCGACCTGTCAAAGATTCCTGAGACGGTTCGGAGCGCCTTTCTACAATACCTTGACTTGTGCCACGAAAACGGTATCTTGACTGTTCCGGACCAAACCATTTACCAGTTTCGCGGCAGCGATGTCGGTAACATCTTGCAGTTTGCCAAACGATATTCGGATGTGAAGTCCATCCGGCTCAATGATAATTTTCGCAGTAATGAAGGCATCGTTTGCGTTGCGCGCTCGGTGGTCGAAAGGAACCCGGAACGTTTGACGAAGAAAATGGAGGGCACGCATGCCCAGCCGTACGAAGCTGGGAGTGTCTTGGCGCTGTCTTTTGCTGACTGTGATGAGGAGGCAGGTTGGATGGTGGCAAAGATCCAAGGGCTCTATGGA
The DNA here is from genome assembly GCA_001029295.1 of Peptococcaceae bacterium CEB3. Classification (GTDB taxonomy): domain Bacteria; phylum Bacillota; class Desulfitobacteriia; order Desulfitobacteriales; family Desulfitobacteriaceae; genus Acididesulfobacillus. The sequence goes on from LDXJ01000060.1 coordinate 5,910, forward strand.
ACCGAGTACCGTGACAGTCCCGATAGACCGGCGCGTGGGCTCTCCTACGCGGATTTTGCAATTTTGCTGCGCAGTGTTAGGCATGATGCCGAGCCGATTATCCAAGCCCTCAAGGGGGAAAACATCCCTTTCGTTGTGGGTGGTATGGCTAAGCTATTTCAAACTCAAGAAGTGCACGCGCTGCGGAACGTATTTTACTACCTGGCGGATTTTGCCCCAGCAGATGAAACAGCGCTGACTAGTGCGCAGCTTCGTAAGATCCTCCTTAAAGCAGGGCTCGGACTTACGCAGGACGCTGTAAATCGTGGCATAGCATTTTTGAAAAAGCGCAAAGCCCAGATCGGAAATACCACGATGGCGGAACTCTTTCCGCAGCGTTTGTATCTGGACTTTCTCGGGGAAATTGAACTGCGTGAGGAGAATGTGGAGCAGGTCGCAGATGACAGCTTCCGAACGGGGGAAATTGTCTACTATAACCTGGGTAAGTTTAGCCAGGTCATTTCCGATTTCGAACGGGTCAATTTCCACACGGCCTCCGACGGCCAGTACCAACAGTTTGCCAATTTCCTGCGCTACCAAGCAGAGGAGTACTATCCGGAAGGTTGGGAGGAGGCGGCCGCGGCCAGACCGGATGCGGTGCAGGTTATTACGGTACACCAAGCAAAGGGCATGCAGTGGCCCGCGGTGTTTGTGCCTTGCTTGCGCAAAAACAGATTTCCGTCCGGTCGTAGGGGTGGTCGTTCGGTTTGGCATGTTATTCCGGAAGCTGCTGTGAAAGACGCAGCTCGTTATAAAGGAACAGTGGAGGACGAAAGGCGCCTTTTTCATGTTGCGCTCACTCGGGCGGAGCGATACCTTTTTTGTTCCTGGGCACCTATTCCGGACAATCAGCAACAGCGGAAAGTGTCCGCGCCAGGGCGACGTCACTGTCCCTCTCACCTTCAGTGAATTAAAGTATTATTTCCTCTGCCCCTACCTATTTAAAATGCGCTTCCTCTATGGCTTTGACGAGCCTATCGATCCGGCTTTGGGTTACGGAAAGTCGCTGCACGACGCCTTGGTCGAGATTCATACGGAGTCCATTCGAGGGCATATTCCGGTTAGCGAGGACATTCCCCGCCTAGTGGAAGACCACCTTCATTTGCCGTTTGCGAACAGTCGGATTGAAGCCAATCTGCAGCAAGCGGCTGAAGAAGCCTTAGCGCGGTATCTTAGGGAGCATCGGGATGAACTGTGGCGGCTCGAACATGTCGAGAAGGAGGTTGAACTCAATCTCGGCGAGGGGGTGGTTGTCAGTGGCCGCATCGATCTCATTCGGAATACGGACACCGCTGAGATCGTTGTGGTGGACTTTAAGTCTGATCAGCGCGCCCAGCAAGAGAATATCACGAGGATGCAGCTCCAGATTTACGCGGCCGGCTATGAGCGACTCACGGGCAGGCGTCCGGACCCGATTGAGGTCCACAACCTAGACCGGGGCGGCTCAAAACGTGAGCCGGTGGACAATTCTTTGCTTGAAAAGACGATGCAAGAAATTAGCCGGGCCGGCCGCAAGATCGGGGCAAATGACCTACCACGCTGGCGGCGCAAGGGGGAATCGTGCGGACAGTGTGAGTTTACGGGTATCTGCCGTTCGGAATATGGTTTTCCATGGGTCGCCTATACTCTCAAAAAACAACAATGCCCTCCCCTTTTGGGGAGGGCGAGGCTCACGGGTTCGGTTAGGAATCGAGAGATTGTTGGATGACCTGTTTTGCTTCATCCAGGGTGCCGGTCGTGTAGACGCCCCTGAGAATTCGGTTTAACCGATCGAGGCTCTCGATGTGACGAATGGTCTCCTGAAGAGCCTGCGAGTCCGGACCAAAGCGCACTTCAAGGTATTGACAGATGTCATCCGCTCTGCCTTTTGCTTCACCTTCTGCTTTTGCCTTTTGCACTTTCAATTCGGCGGCCCGTGCCGCCGCCATGCGATCCATAAGAGCCTTTCTGCGATCAAAATAGAGTTCCCGCAGTTTAGGGTCGCCGCTCATATTTTCCCAATTCTTCATCGCCCGGTCAATCATCGGATCTTCCACTGCAATCGCCTCCAGTTGCTTGCGGATTTCCTCGTCCTCGTTGCCGTCGAGTAAGAACAACCAGCGGACTAAACGGTCTTGTTGCGGTGTGACTTCTTTTTGCCGCCATTTCTTACGTAATTTCGGTAATTCGATATAATGCTGCGCTAAGGCATCGGTGAGTAAAAAGTGTTTGTCCTTTTCATATAAGCCAAAGATACTGTGAAAGTCCTCGGTTTCCTTAAAGCAAGAAAAGTTGAGAATATCAATCGTAATGGTCATGGTATATCATTTTTTCCGTCTCCAGGTCGAGGGTCTGACTTGCAATTCGGGCCGCTTTGAGTGATGAATTGGTGCGCACACACCTCAACGCGCTTAACGACCGCCTATTCGACACAATAAGGGAAATTTTATGACGTTGAAGAAGGATTTTCCCTATGGGTGACGAATAGTGTCATTCAGTGGGAATAAAGTCCTAAACAGGGACAGGCGGTGGGTGTGATTTTTGGCAGACCCTTGACCATTGCCGCTACCCCGGAGCCAGTGAAAAGCATCTATGAGAGGCCCTGGTCTGCCTGGGCCGACCAGGCAGGAAATTACGCAAATTTTATGACTTGGAGGAAGGATTTTCCCTACGGATGACGAATAGTGGTATTCAGTGGGAATAAAGTCCCAGATAAGTCCCGTACACAGGTGCTCGACCACAATTCCTCCGTCCCGTCGGAATTGTGCCGGGGTCTGACCCTAACACAACTAACACAACGGGGAACGATTCTGGCAATTCAATACTTAGAATCTGATCAACAAGAAATCGCTGCTCACCCCTGGGATTTCCCACCCGATCAACCGTGGGCTGGGGACCGTCCCCCTCAAATGGGGACGCGATCAAGAGAATGAGTGAGGCAGACTACCGGAACCATATTGAGACTATGGTCGAGAAGGCGTGGGCGAATAATATTACCCCAATCTTGGCCCTGCCCGTTCCTTATAGGGGGTTCTCTCAGCCCATAGGGGCGATGCGCGGCTGGCTCACGGCGTACGCACAAGAGCAGAAGATCCGGACTCTGGATTTTGCTTTCGTCTTATTATATAGCCGAGGCAACTATCTTCCGGGCCGCGCCGCCAAATACATCGATACGGGCAGAATTGGGCGGTATGACCCGCTCTCCTCCATGAGGGAAGATGAATACACCGTCTATGCCCGGTACCTTCTAGCGGCAAACCGTCCGGACGACGCGCTCATCCTGCTGGGTCGCTTACCAAATTTCGCAAATCATTGGAAAACCAGCTCGGCCTCCAAATCGAGATTCTGTGCCTTGAAGCCTCCAGCTGCGATATGAAAGGCAACTTAAGCGGCGCTTTGACCGCTTTGGATTGGGCATTCTCCCTCGGCGTTGAGGAGGGGTATGTCAGGACGTTTGCGGACGAGGGGGAGCCGATGGCCGCCCTGCTGGAAAAATACATCAGCGTCAGCGGCGGGAACAGCAGGTATCTTGACTATGCGGGGAGCCTGCTGGGAAGCGCCTGTGAGTACGCCGGGCTGCTCAGGAAGGAAGCGCACTTCCAAAAATCCGGCTTAGGCAGCCTGTTGACAAGACGGGAGTTTGAGGTTCTGAGCCTTCTCGCTGAAAAAATACCGAACAAAGAAATCGCCAGCCGGCTCTTCGTCTCCGTCAGCGCCGTCAAGCAACTCAATACCAAAATCTATGCCAAGCTGGGCGTAAGAAGTCGGCATGAGGCAATCGAAAAGGCCAAGGAACTCGGATTCGGATTAATAGAATAATTCGAGGGTGGCAAACGGCTTTAAAAAAGTAATAGATAGTGTATACTGTACTTGAGGGGTGACGCTGATGCTCATATATTTGGATAACTGTTGCTTTAACAGACCGTTTGATAATCAATCGCAACTTAAAATTGAAGTTGAGTCTAAGGCAAAACTGCTGATACAGGCTAAAATTCTGAACAAAGAATACGAGTTGTGCTGGTCTTACATGCTAGATTATGAAAACAGCATAAACCCCTTTACGGACAGAAAAAATAGAATAAGCAAGTGGAAGCAACTGTCTTCCGTTAATTGCGATAAGAAAAATAAGGCAATAATAGAAATATCAAAAGGCTTGCTGGAAAAAGGATTAAAAATAAAAGATTCCGTACACGTAGCTTGCGCCATATACTGTAAATGCGAGTACTTTATAACGACCGACATGGGCATACTTAATAAAAAGGTTGACGACATTAAAATTGTCGACCCGCTGGAATTTATAAGGAGGGAAAATTTATGAGCAGTAACGAAACCGTCCTGGTCAAAGAAGGCTTGGATATGATTTTTGATAAATTTGGGCTGGTTAAGGGAGAAGAATTTATTGCCGCTTTGCAGAAGCTTGCGGATTTTGACTATACCGCGTGGCGGCAGGATAAGCTGGAAAGCTTAAGCCTCGAAGAACTGCACGAGAAGGCTTCCAAATACAGCCAATCCATCGCGGATAAGAAATAATACGTTGACTGCTCGACCACAATTCCTGTGTCCCGTCGGAATTGCGCCGGGGTCCGCGCCTAACACAAGAATCGACCCTAACACAACGGGGAACGATTCAGACAATTCAACACTCGAAATCTGATCAACAACAAATCGCTGCTCAGCCCCGGGATTTCCCTCCCGGTTAACCGTGGGTTGGGGATTGTCCCCTTCAAACGGGGATGCGATCAAGAGGGTGAGTGAGGCAGACTACCGGAACGATATTGAGGCCATGGTCCAAAAGGCGTGGGCGAATCATATTACCCCGATCTTGGCCCTGCCCGTCCCTTATAAGGGGGCTCTCTCAGCCCATAGGGGCCGTGCGCGGCTGGCTCACGACCTACGGGAAAGAGCAAGAGATCCGGACTCTGGATTTTGCTTCCGTCTTATTTGATAGCCAAGGTAACTACCTTCCTGGCATGTCGAACGACGGGAAATACCCCTCGCTTCAGGGTTACAGGGCGATGGGGGAAAAATTGTGCCGGGGTCCGACCCTAACACAACGCTAACACAACGGGGAACGATTCAGACAATTCAACACTCGAAATCTATCAACAACAAATCGCTGCTCAGCCCCGGGGTTTCCCTCCCGTCAACCGTGGGTTGGGGACTGTCCCCTTCAAGGTTTGTCCGAGTTGGTCTCCGACGGCCTCCCGACGGACCAAGTGGGGGTGATTAAGAGCGACTATGAAGCGGCCAAAGCGGCCAGACGCTCGGCGATTTTGGGCAAGGCGTTAGGGGGGAGGTGAGGCACAGACGACGGACTCTTATTCAGTAAATGAAGAGGCGAAGCGTAGTGGGGACGTGCCATAAAAGGCCTAGGTTCCCTGAATTGCCCGTAAAATGTCACACGATTTATGCTGTGTTGGCGCTACTCTTGTCTAGCGCACTTCGCTGCTTATGGAACAATAACCGTTAATAAAAAGAGAGGGTAAACCCTCTCTTAATGCATAGCTTGATAAAGTTCATCCACATCAAAACTAAAAGGAATAGAATCCTTTAGGCACTTTCTATCTCTCCTAGAGAAGTCCATTATTGTGACACCGGACAACCTATTATTATCCGCAGACCTCCTAATCAAGATGCCATCAATATCATCGTCGCAATAGGAAGATTTTGGTTGACCAATTGACACATACATTACATCATGAACTGGGTCATAATTCAATGTCAATTTTCTTTTACGAACGCTCATATAATACACCTGCCTTTGTGACTGCCTGACGATTGGTACTCTTAATAGGGTATGCCGTTATTATGTCCCCAGTTCCAGAAGAAAAATCAACCACAACCTTTAAAATAGATAAAGATCCGTTATTTGGAATGTTGCAAAGATCAAAGTAGTCGTTTCTTTCATTCTGTCTGTCATTAACAACGATGTAAGTTGGGTTCTCAATCACTCTTTTCACTAATTCATGATGTCCATACAGCTCACTATGGCCCACACAAATATGGGTCGTCCATGTTTTCCGCCGTAAACTTACCTCTAAACCCCTAGGATCTCTAACGGTAAACATCTTATAATTTCACCTGTTTCCGAGCCTGGCCGCGGTTACCTCGGCCCGTGCAGTCATCTCGGTTTGTGCATTAACAACGGCGTCCTTATCAGCTTCAAGATTGATGGTGCCAAAAATGGAGTTACCGTAACGACCTTCGATATGTCGCTGAAATTTGCTTACAAACGCGATAACGATCCAGTAATCAAACCTGAGGAGGTAGTTGCCGAGATTGTAATGAGCCCTCAACATGCAAAAGCGTTAGCGCTATTGTTACAGCAGAACGTAGCTGATTATGAAAGGCGTGGTTTGAATAAAATCTTCCATTCCCATTTTCCATTTTTATGTATGCCTCCCCTGCTTTAGTACGACATAGGTATATAAGTATTCTTCATAAACTTAGAAAATCCTGCAAAGACTTGACCCCAATTCTGCCCCGTCGACAGCCGTGTGCTCGACCACAATTCCTCCGTCCCGTCGGAATTGTGCCGGGGTCCGACCGTGCGCCAAGAAAAGGGTGTGTCATAGAGTGGGTGGGGATCCCACCAGAAAAGGTTAGCCAGCCATTCTGTAGCGAGTCTTGAGAGGCACAGGGTGACCCGTGTATCTAAGCGTAGACAGCAAACTAGCAGGCCGGAAGCGTAAGTTGAAGCGATAGAGCCCCGAAATCCCGAAAACGGTGAAGGCCGATGCTGTGGTCTGAGCAGAAGGCTACACCTTGCTGGTCGTAAATGCAAGAACAGCAAGGCTTCCCCGGGGTCGTAAGCCTAGCATGCTAGATATGGCTATGACACATCAACTTGGGAGACCTTACCGTCCTTCAGAAATGGAGTGCTCGACCATAATTCCTCCGTCCCGTCGGAATTGTGCCGGAGTCGGGCCCCCACATAACGCAGAACGATTTGACAATTAAAAGCTTCGGAGAGGGAACCCTCTTCGGAAGGAGAGCCCCTGATTTTCGGATCGGGAGCTCTTTTGGCATATTGAATGAAAAATAGATTTATAAGCTATTAATCAATAGGAAAATGGTAAGACATGGCGAATAAATAAAAAGGAGGAAAATCTGAGGGGAGGGCGGGAAAGAAGTGGCGAGAAAACTTAGGGAGTGGTGGACAGGAGCAAGCTATCATATTATGAGCAGGGGCAATCATCGGCTGGAGATCTTTCGAGATGACGAAGACCGCGGAGTTTACCTGAGTATGTTGGCACAGGTTAAAGATAAACTTCCGTTTATACTGCATGCTTATTGTCTCATGAGCAACCATGTGCATTTTCAGCTTGAAACGACAGAGAATGATCCAGGAAAGATCATGAAACTTCTCAACATGAAATACGCGATCTTCTTTAACAGGAAGTACCGCTTCGTGGGTCAGTTGATGCAGGGACGTTTCCGGGCTGAGGCTATCCAGGATGAACGATATTTCTTGGCGCTCAATCGCTATATACATTTAAACCCTGTTAAAGCGGGTATCGTGCTCCACCCCCGGGACTACCGTTGGAGCAGTTACAACGCATATTTGGAGAGTAATTCTGTTTCCGCGGTGGATACAGAGAAGACCTTGGGTTATTTCCCGGAGCCCAAAATTAGCAGGTTTGAACAGTTTACGGTTGCCGGATTGACTACAGGTCCATCGCACGTTTCCTCTTTGCCATCGAGACTCCAACTTGAAGATGATGGTGTAGAGGATAACTGCCCGAAGGATCAACAGGTAGAGACCTGCGAGGAGGTACAGTAGATGGCGACAGTGGTTCAGTCTTTTGCTGTATCAGGGGTTAACGCCTATCCGGTCATCGTGGAGACGGTGACCCTCCATGGACAGCCATCGGTAAACATCGTCGGGCTTGGCGACACGGCGGTTAAAGAAGCAGCTCACCGCCTGCAAGCAGCCCTGAGTTCAGGACACTTTGAGTTTCCCAAAATGAAAGTGGTTATTAACCTAGCGCCGAGTGGAGTCAAGAAGAGTGGTTCCCACTTTGATTTGGCGATGGCAGTGAGCCTTTTACATGAGGCGGGCCAGATCTTGGTCGTTCCCGAAAAACTCGCTGATACAGCCTTTGTGGGTGAACTCTCTTTGAATGCGGAATTGCGTCCGGTCCGCGGGGTTTTGCCCATGGCCATAGCCTGTAGAGAAACTGGGACAAGGCGGCTCTTTGTTCCGGTAGAAAACTATCGGGAAGCGAGTTTGGTAAAAGGACTGGACATTTACGCATTCGCATCGTTAACAGATGTCGTGAATTATCTCCAGGCTAAGATGGAGTACAGGCCTCCGGAACTAGGAGACAAGTCACCGAACGAAACTTTGCCTGATGGGGTTGATTTTGCCGATGTACGGGGGCAGGATGTTCTCATAACTTACATTGTGGCAGCCGTGGCCGGGGGTCACAACATTCTTATGATTGGTTCTCCGGGGTGCGGAAAGTCGATGATTGCTAAACGCATTCCGACTATCATGCCAGATCTCAGTGAAGAAGAGGCTCTGGAGATAACCAGGATCTATAGCATTACCGGACATTTGCGGGAGAGAGGGAGCTTGATCACTGAGCGTCCCTTTCGCTCTCCCCATCATAATGCCTCGACCAATGCCTTGGTAGGGGGAGGAAGCCCGGTGGTGCCAGGCGAAATCTCGCTGGCTCACAATGGGGTTCTCTTTTTGGATGAGATTGCGGAGTTTGATAAGAAAAGCTTGGATGCCTTGCGCCAACCGATGGAAGATAAGATTGTCACGGTTTCACGGGTTAGAAGTACGGAGAGTTTTCCCGCCAACTTCATGCTGGTAGCAGCCATGAACCCGTGCCCCTGCGGGTATTATGGACAGTCTCGGTGTCGGTGTACCGATTATGAGGTGCTCAAATACAGACAGAAACTGTCAGGTCCCATTCTCGATCGGATCGAAGTCCATAAATATGTGCAGCCGGTTGCCTTCTTAAATCTCTCCACCCATGTCAAGACACAAAGTTCTCATGAGCTTCGTGAGAAAGTCCAAGTTGCGAGGAGGATCCAGCAAGTACGCTTTGAAGGGAATCCTAATGTGAATTCGAATGCTCAGATGACAGAGGCTATGATGAAAGAATTTTGCCAATTGGACGGGGAAAGTATCCGCCTACTAAGTATGGCCTTTGAAAAATTTCAGTACAGTGCCCGGACCTACAGCAAGTTTTTGAAGATTGCCAGGACGTTTGCCGATCTGGAAGAGTCCCGGTTTATCAGAAAGCAAGACATTTCTTCAGCCCTTATGGCAAGAGATTTAGAAAAGGATCGCAGCGGGATGCTTGTGATCTAATAAGGTGGTTGGATTAGTGGAGCTTTATTGGCTATGGCTAAGCGAGCAGAAGGGCATAGGACCCGTGACCCTGCGAAAGCTCGTAAGAGTTTTTGGTTCTCCCCAGGGCGTTTACGAGGCAAGCCCCCGTGATTTGGAAATCTCAGGTCTGCGCTCAGGCCTGGCTCGGAGCTTCGCCCTTAACCGTTCCTTGGAGCGGGCTAATCAAATTGAGGAGGCTATGAAAAGACAAAACGTTCGCCTTTTGACCTTTATGGACCCTGCTTATCCTCAACACCTCAATACGGTATCCAACCTACCTGCTCTTCTGTATTACAAAGGGATTGTCATTGACACTCGCGAAAGCGTGGGAATTGTAGGAAGCCGCCGGTGTACATCCTATGGGAAACAGGTTGCGGCGGAGGCATCCGCTTATTTAGCCGGGGCAGGAGTCACGGTCGTGAGCGGGATGGCCAAGGGAATTGATAGTTACGCCCACACAGCCTGTTTAAAGAACGATGGGTATACCCTAGCTCTTGTGGCTAATGGGCCGGATATCTGCTACCCGCCAGAAAACACGAGTCTCATGGAAGAGATTATTAAACGGGGTGCGGTAGTGTCGCCGTACCCGCCCGGGACCCGTCCTAGGCAAGAATACTTTCCTTTACGTAACCGTCTCTTGGCGGCTTGGGTGGACAAGCTCCTCGTGGTTGAGGCCGCCGAAAGGAGCGGGGCCTTAATCACAGCTAACTATGCGGTGCAGCGGAAGCGGAGGGTTTTTGCCGTTCCAAATAGCATCTATAGCCCCGAGAGCATGGGGACGAACCGGTTGCTCTTAGAAGGGGCCGAGGTGTATTTGGAACCGGCGCAGCTCGTGAATTCTGGTATGCCAACGGTGAAGGGAACTGTTACAGAAAGCCAAACCCAGGTTAATAGGCAAGAAGCGGCAGCGATAAGTTCCCATAGGAGGGACGAGGAACCTCCTTCTAAGGAAAGAATGATCCTAGGAAAGCTCAATGAACCAAAAGCAATCGTAGAGTTTTTGGAACTGTTTAGCGGAGATCTAAGTGCTCTGATGCTCTTTCTATGTCAGATGGAGCTGGAAGGGAAGATCAAAATCGCTGGAGACAGGGTTGAAAGAGAATGAATTGTGCCGGTGTGCTGGGGTCGGACCCCCACACAACAACAATGCCCTCCCCAAAAGGGGAGGGCGAGGCTCATGGGATCGGTTAGGAATCGAGAGATTGTTGGATGACCTGTTTTGCTTCATCCAGGGGGCCGATCGTGTAGACGCCTCTGAGAATTCGATTTAACCGATCGAGGCTCTCGATGTGACGAATCGTCTCCTGAAGACCCTGCGAGTCCGGACCAAAGCGCACTTCAAGGTATTGACAGATGGCATCCGCTTTCGCTTCAGCTCTACCTTCTGCTCTACCTTCTGTTTTACCTTTTGCTTCGCCTTCTGCTTTTGCCTCTTGCACTTTCAATTCGGCGGCCCGTGCCGCCGTCATGCGATCCATAAGGGCCTTTCTGCGATCAAAATAGAGTTCCCGCAGTTTAGGGTCGCCGCTCATGTTTTCCCAATCCTTCATCGCCCGGTCAATCATCGGATCTTCCACTGCAATTGCCTCCAGTTGCTGGCGGATCTCCTCGTCCTCGTTGCCGTCGAGTAAGAAAAACCAGCGGACTAAACGGTCTTGTTGGGGTGTGACTTCTTTTTGCCGCCATTTCCTACGTAACTTCGGTAATTCGATATAATGCTGCGCTAAGGCATCGGTGAGTAAAAAGTTCCCCTAGGGGACTGGTACATTCGAAGTATGGAAAAACAAAAAAGGCTCCACTAACTTATAACAATGAATGGCTTGCCTAAAAATATTAGACTATTGGGTATGTGTATCGAGTTCCACTTTGACTTTTTTCCGATTTTAATTTCAGAATTTCTGGCAACTCTCCGGGCTTTCTTTTCGTCCAGTAACAGATAATCCGCTCCTAGCTCCTTTGCCAGCACAACAGCCTCAGCCTCCCCAGGATCAAGGTCTATTTGAAGCAGGGAAACAGCGAGGAGATTTTGTACCTCTCTTTTTATTATCCATGAGGCATTAGCAACCTCCTTTACACCCGGTCTTCCGGTTCCTTCCGATACCACCTCCTTGTATACGGCGCTGGGTACAATTATGCTGCCGAATATGACGTGCAAGAGCTCAAATTCATTGATCCTGGACAAAGCAATGAGAGGGGTTGAGTTAGAGACGATTTTCATCTTGTAAAAACTCCTTAACCGATGATAAATCTTCATCTAATTCACGAATGTCATAGTTAAGGGGTATATTGTGACTTGCCAAAAAATCCAAGAAATCTTGTTTGGATACATTGGCTATTTGGGCTGCTTTACCTAAAGATAGACTGCCGTCAGCATAGAAAGTGGCAGCCAGTCTTTTTAAAGCCTCAGCTTTTATTAGTGTCTGACTGATGATTGGATTTCTAAAGAATAAATCTTTGGGTAATTCAAATTCTATTTTTATCGTTTCGCCCGACATGTTTTTCTCCTCCCGGATGTTTATTCAATGAATTATGTAATATTATACCATAAATTGCGTCCAATCTCAACTGGCTCTGAGTTGCAATTCGGGCTGGTTTGAGTGACGAATTGGCGCGCATACACACCTCAACGTGCCTAACGACCGCCTATTCGACATAATAAGGGAAATCTTGTGACTTCGAGGAAGGATTTTCCCTATGGGTGACGAATAGTGCTATTCAGTGGGAATAAGGTCCTAAAGAAGTCCCAGGGACAGGTGGAGTGCGTTGGGAATTGTGCCGGAATCTGGCCCCAACACAACGTCGGGTTGGCTCACAGCGACTGCTCAGTTCATTAGGCAGTGTCATGCCCAGATCTCTGAACCCATTAAAGAACATGTTTGTCAATCGCAACTTTGGTGAAGGGAGGTGTTTGTCGATGAACGTGATAAAAACGCACTTGCCCGGGGTCCTCATTATTGAGCCGGATATCTTCGGGGATAAGCGGGGCTTTTTTATGGAGACATGGAATAGGGTGCGCTATGGGGACAAGGGCCTCGCGGTCAACTTCGTCCAGGACAACCTTTCTTTTTCCCAAAAAGGGGTGCTCCGGGGCCTTCACTTCCAGTACCCGAACCCGCAGGGAAAGCTGGTCTACGTCCTGCAAGGAGAAGTCTTTGACGTGTCGGTGGACATCCGGCTCGGTTCCCCGACCTTCGGCCGCTGGCAGGGAGTGACCCTTTCGGGTGAGAACAAGAGGCAATTCTACATACCGGAAGGGTTTGCCCATGGCTTTTGCGTAACCAGCGATACGGCTCTCTTTGCCTATAAGTGCACGGAGGTTTACACCCCGAAAGCCGAGCACGGGCTCATCTGGAATGACCCTGATCTCGGCATTGACTGGCCGGTGGCTGAGCCGTTATTATCTGAGAAGGACACGGTCTATCCCAGACTGCGTGATTTAGGGTCTAGGGTTTTGCCAAGGTACGCAAAGTCCGGTTCGGAGTAGGAAGCAGGGCGTAGTTGGAGCGTTGGCAAGGCTTTGCTAAAGCCGGGGGAGTGCCGGATGAAGCGGGGCTCAAGTGAAACTCGGCCCGGGAGGCGAAGCTGTCAAAGCAGTCAAAGGAAGCCCCTCTCCCTTGCAGCGAAAGGATAAAAGATGTTCATTTTTGGTCACGTGGGGTTTACGACCTTAGCCGCGAAAGGTGTGGAAAAGGTAACAGGCGAAAAGAGGATGGATTACAGGCTGGTGGTCGTCGGCTCCATTCTGCCCGATCTTATTGACAAACCCATCGGGAGGATCCTGTTTCAGAGCAGGTTCGAGAGTGGGAGGGTCTATGCCCATACTCTGGCCTTTGTCATCCTCCTCACTGCGATCGGGTTATACAGGTTCTAAGGTATGACAAAATCGGCGTTTTGACCTTGGCGGGAGGGAGTGCTTTGCATGAGGTGTTCGACCGCATGTGGATGTTTCCGAAGACCTGGTTTTGGCCGCTCCTAAGCCCACAGCTCGGCCGAGCGGCAAACGGAGCTGTTCCCGCGGCGAGGATGGCCTGGGTGTATTCCGAATTCCAGGGTCTCATGACGGATCCCTACGTTTACGTCTCCGAAATCATGGGGTTTCTCATCACAGTTTACTTCGTCGTTAGACTTTACCGGCGGCATGGGTTTTCGATATTCCTTAGAACGGGCAAAATGGTGTAGGGCGAATTTCTTCACTCCGGATAGAGGGGAAGACGGGACAGTAGATATGGCCCGGATAGAACCAAAGTGTCCAAGCGAAAACGCGGGTGATTATAAAGAAGTTGCTGAAGAAATATGGCTGCCACCCAGACAAGAGGGAGAAAACGGTCCTGGCGGCTATGGAACAAGCGGGGTTCATGTGTTTAAACGAAACGGAAATGGATAAGTGGGTCGAAAGGTGGGGTTTCTATGGGATCCAGAGATGACACGCGCCACTTGCCCCCCAAAACTGGGGAGAAGGGTCAACTATCAAGGGAGGGCTCCTTCGCTGAATCTAAAGAACCGGACGAACCTGAGAAACCATGTTATTCCACGGCTATCTTCATGAGACTTGGTATCAATAAGTCTTTAAAATTGACTGGGTCGCAAACAATAGCGGTGTATAAAGGGTTTTGTGATACCAATGGTGCGGTATGGTTCTCAACTGATTCCTTGGCCACCGGTATGGCAGAAAAGAAGGAGGAAGAGTTTGTCAGGGCCGTCAAGGATGGGTTTGTCGTAGAGATGTACTTTGCTATCGGGAAGAAAGGAGAAGGAACAAACGAAATCGCGTACAAAGCTGAAGTTATCGATATCGTCTCAGACGCCATCGGGAGGAGGTCGCCTGACAAGAATTTAACCCCTGCCGAATGGGAGACAGATAGGAGCAGGATATGGATTAAGCTCCAAAAGCTGGTTCCTTTTACCTCTTTGACAACTGCAGATTTTATCGTGGCGAGTACGGGAAATGTCTTAGTCGATTCTATTCGCCGGTCTCAGTACCATTTCGGATACATCAGGCGGAAATTATGAGGTTTGATCCGTAGCCTATGAACACCATCGAGCGGCTTCTTGTCCGACTTCATAACGGAAGGGCCTGCATCTCTTGCAAAGTTGGCTTGGACGACATTCGCACGACTGGGAGTTACGGTGAGCGACCGGTGCATTCCGGTTGTCGCCAAGGGGTAGCTAGGGCCTACAAATGGGAGGACAGCTCGGCAAAGGCGGGACAGCTTGGCTTCACACCTGCAAAGGAGCACTGACAATTTCTCCGACACTTCTCCTATCCGGACGGAGGTGAAGATGATGCCGTGGAAACCCTGGAAGGGAGCCTTTTTACAAAAACCCAGTCGTCAGGAAGTCATGATGATCCTAGCCGTCGCGCTGGTTTCCGCTCTGGTTATTGTGTTCTACATGCTGCGTTCCTAGGGACCACGGAGAATGGGTGGAAAAGAAGTGAAAAACACACTGAATAAGGCAATGAAGAAGACGACGAAAAAGACAATGAAGAAGAAACTTCTGGCAGTGACAAGCGTTATCGTTGTGGTGTTGGCCGTTGTGGGCCTCTGGGGATATAATACCTTTTTCAGGGCTAACCCCCAAGTGAAGCAACAGCTCTATCACCAGTTCGGAGCGAATTTCTTCAACACATTTCCGGATAGCGCAGGGGGGAAGACTGCCGCTGCTGTTGGGGGCGTAAGCGGGCAGGGTGCCGGGGTGAAGCCGGGAACAGGTACACAATCACTTGGATCCACTGGGTCCACCACGCCTTCCGATCCGTCCCGAGGTGCTGCTGGGGGTTTGCCGACGAGCGCCGGCCTGGGGAGCGGGTATCCTAGTAACGCGGCCACGGCAGGGGCTGGACCGAGCAACAGCGAGCCCGCAACAGTAGAGTCACCAGGCGGGAACGCCACCGCCCAGCCGCTCACGGAGGCGGGGGTTGTCCGGAAGTACATGCCGGAAATCCAATCCTTGCAAAGCGTGGCCCTCAGCCGTCTGGATACGTTGTACGCGGCGGCTGTTCAGGAGTACCGCCAGGAGAAGGCAACAGGGAGGGTCAACCGTGCGGCCTTAGCCCAGAAATATATTCAGGCGGGAAACCTCTTGGAGGGTAATGTTGACGGGCGCTTCTACTCTATCCTCGGCTCTATGCAGTCCGAGTTGGTCTCCGACGGCCTCCCGACGGACCAAGTGGGGGTGATCAAGAGGGAATATGAAGCGGCCAAAGCGGCCAGACGCTCAGCGATTCTGGGGAAGGCGTTAGGGGGGTAGGCCAGAAAGTAGAAACCGTTTATCTAAACCGGGCAAGCAGGCAAGCGGTCCTGCCAATGTGGAACTCATAGATGTGGGTAATGACTGGTGTTCAGTGTTACCGCGCTGAATTGCTAGGGAAGGGTCTCCAGGCCAGGTCAATCCCTTAAGGTCCGCGATTTAATGCAAATATTTCCTGTGCGCTTGCAGGAATCGTCGGAAAGATGTCGAAAGCTGAAACACAGTGGGCAAACAATGGTCAGCCCTTGCCCCGCATTCACTGATCTTTGAAAGAGAAGTATTGAGGATCTGGTGAATGCACATGATTGCAAGGAAACGCGCCATCTTGGGCGCGTGAGCCCGGTTTCCGAGGCAAAGCCCTCGACTTGTGAGTCAATATGTTCTAGTGGACATCCCATGTGGAGTGCGTAATTAGGAATGCAAAGGAAAGATACGTAGAAATCCTTAGTTTTTAGCACTTTGCGAGATATATGACTTTTACCACAGATGGCGAAATAATATAGAATTTATTTAGGTTGGCCAAAAAAGAAAACATGCAAAAGTATGCGCTATGTCATATAACGGTGGTGACTATGGACATTCATAGCAAGGAACAGGTGTGATATGAAGACTCAGATTCTTCAATAGTGTCATCAAGATACAAACTCGACAAGTCATGGATGCAAACACTAAAGATAGCTTTAGTAAGTTGAAGGGAGGAAAATATGAGTAACGATTTAACATTATTCTCTTCGCCCGAACTCAAGGATATAGTTCAAGACATGCGAGATTTGCTCTCACAAAGTTATCTAGCGTTCTTGCTAGGAGCCGGATGTAGCAAGAAGGCGGGGCTTCCGCTAATGCCTGAACTCACAGTTGAGGTTTTAGGACATGAGAAGATCGGCGTGGAAACTAAAAAGCTTCTCGGTAAAGTGAGTGAGGCGTTTTCTGGCGCAGAAGCCGCTACAATCGAAGATTATATGAGCGAAATCGTTGATCTCCTATCCGTTGCTGAGAGAAGATCACGGCGTGGGGCTACGCAGTCCAAGGTCTTCGTAGGGGGGCAAGAGAAAGACGCAGTTGAGCTTCAGAATGTGCTTGATGAAATAAAACAGGCTGCATCATCCGCTATTGGTGATAAGGAAGTTGATATTACAACGCACCAACAATTCGTCAGAGCAATCCACAATTCGCTACAAGCGGGTAAGTCTGGCAGGGGTGTTGATTACTTCATCCTCAACTATGATACATTAATCGAAGATGCGCTGGGCCTTGAGCGAGTTATCTATTTCGATGGCTTCTCCGGTGCGGCAACTGGTTGGTGGGAACCGAGTACGTTTAACATTAAGACTCACTTAAAGGCTGCACGTGTGTTTAAGATTCATGGATCTATTGACTGGTGTTTGCTTGAAGGTGATACCCTACCAAGACGTATTCGCTCGGGAATCGAGACTAAGTTCGCCAAAAATCACATTCTAATCTACCCCGCCTCGACAAAATATCAGGAAACACAGCGTAATCCATTCGCTCAAATGCTTCAACATATGCGTGAAAGCCTTTGCCCCAGCGAGGGAAAGGAAATGGTTCTGGCGATTTGCGGATACAGCTTCGGTGACTCACATATTGACTTGGAAATCGAAAACGCCTTGTACCAATCAGAGGGGCGCCTCACAATAGCGGCCTTTATAGGTACGGATGAGCCGGAAGGGAAATTGAGCAACTGGTTAGCTGATTCCACTATTTCACAACAGATTAGGGTTTATGCCAACAAGGGTTTTTTTCATGGTGATAAGGCTCTCAGGTTGGATAATAATACGCCATGGTGGAAATTTGAGATTCTATCAAGGCTACTGGGAGGGGAACGATGAAGGCGAAAAGAAATCCAAACGAGCCAATCTCTAATCTGGAAATTGGTGCAGTGATCGAAGTCGATGGAACACATATCGTTGCCGAGTTGGAGCCGATGATTACAGAACTCACTCGTGTTTACGGTGGGATCATCTACCCGATTGGCCAATTCGGCTCGATCATCAAGATACATTATGGAGCAAGGCTTATATTTGGTTATGTAGGACGTCTCCGCATGAAGTCCGAGTACGAACGCGACAAGGGACTTGCTCTGGAATCAGACGGAAGCGCACGCATTATCGAGGCTGATCTGTTTGGTGAGGGTGAATGGGTTTTCGACAACAGTGAGTGGAGGTTGGATTTTGAGCGTGGCGTGACCACCTTTCCTTTGCCCCAGCAGAAAATATATTTGACACCGCGCAATGAACTCGGCTTCATTTATGGTCAAGGAACCAGATCTGTGATTCTCATCGGTGAACACGTTGGATCAGGTGGAACCCCTTGCTATGCTGAAATGAATGAGCTTCTTGGTAAGCACACAGCGATATTAGGATCTACAGGATCTGGAAAGTCGGGAACAGTTGCCGCGCTCCTGCATGCAATTCTTGACAGAGGAAGCGACGTTGGACATCAAAACTGGCATCCTCAAATTATCGTTCTTGATCCGCATAATGAATATGGTGCGGCCTTTCCTAGTCACATTCGCCTATGTACCGATGAAAATTCACTCGCGCTTCCATATTGGCTTTTGAATATGGAAGAAACTGTTTCCCTGTTTGTTGGTAAGACTGAAGAAGCCGCAACATCTCAGACAAACATCGTCAAGAATGCGCTTCTCACTGCTCGACAAGACGGTGCTGGTAAGATTGGCATATCGCCTAATGACATTAACGTAGATTCGCCGATCCCATACGTTTTGGGAAATCCAACCGGTCTCGATGATTTTGGGAAACGAAATGGAATTTTGGACGAAGACGGATTTATTGGAGCAGTTAACAAACAGCGTCCTAATGGACAGAACCGCAAAGACCATGAAGGATTTAACAAGGTTATCCGAAAAGTTGACTCTCTTTGTAGAGATGGCCGTTTAAAATTCATGATGCAAGGTTGGGATGGCGTTGCCGATCCTTTACCAGAGGTAGTCAAGCAATTCCTTGGAGATAGCAATCCTATACGAATCGTAGACCTATCTGGTGTCCCAAACGAAGTGGCAGGTGCGGCAAGTTCCGCAATTGCTCGAACGCTCTTTTCCGTGAAACTATGGCAGACACGTGAGGAGCGTGAAAGTAACCCGGTTCTACTTGTTTGCGAGGAAGCGCATCGCTATGTGCCGAATCGTGGTGAAGCGCAATACGAAGCCGCCCAGGATGCAATCCGACGTCTTGCTAAAGAAGGGCGCAAGTACGGCATTGGCTTGATGCTCGTTTCGCAACGACCGAGTGAGGTGGAGGCTACCGTGCTTTCCCAGTGTAACTCATGGATAGTCTTGCGCATCACGAACGACTCGGATCGTAGCCATGTCCAAGGAATACTGCCAGATTCACTGGCAGGGTTGACTAAGGTGCTTTCCGGACTTCGTCGCAGGGAAGCCATTTTTGTGGGACAGGCCGCTGTCCTACCGTCACGTATTATGATTCGTGATCTTGTTAAAGACGGTAAACAGTTGCCTCGCTCTCAGGATATAAACTTTGATAGGGGCTGGCAAAGCAGCCCGATAACCGATGAGCACCTGACGAAGGTGGGCAAGAGGTGGCGTCTACAGAGAAGGGATGCGTGATAAACATCAGGCCTAACAACCGCATGTAATCCCACAGCGCTTTGCACCGCAGCTGATGGTGAGTATTAAAAAAACGAAAAAGAAAAAATAGGCGGAAAAAGCAAAAGTTTCTTCACACAAGCTAATAACAACCGAAAACTATGGCGTTATCCCCAGTAGGCGTAAGATATGATAAATCATACGATATGCGCTTTGTTTTTCAATTCAAAACATCATCATGCTATAAATACAATACAGCACATTAAGGCAATTGAATATTTGCGGAGTCAATGAAAAAACTTTATTTCCTGGTCTGGTGGTATTGGCAGATACATTGCCGATATATATCGAACGAACACAGATCATTTGATAATGCTGTAATTGATGGTGCGTAGGAGGCGAAATGGATATGCATTAGGCTAATAATCGGAACCTGAGCAGTATAGATGCGTATAGTCGGTAGTCGAGGAAAATATGATGCAAAAAAAGACGTTTGACAAGAAAAACATAATACTTCTCAAAGTTGAAGAAGATGATCTGAATTCTTTTCTAATTAATATGGACATTGACGATAATGGAAATCCATTATATCAATTGGATGATTTGTCGAGAGCTATTATAAATACTATCCCTGAATATGTGTTTGCAAATTACGAGGATCAAGAAATTCCACAGACTGATTCTGTTGAAAAACTTCGTGAAGCAGCTCGAGGTATTTACAAAATCAAAGACTATGATTTAATGCGTCGCTGGTATTTAGATAACGAACAAGCAGCATATGATGAATTAAAGAATACCGGCAGCTCACGGCGTGGTGAGTTTGGAGAACTATTATTACACTTGTTATTGCGTGATTTCAACGGCACCATTCCGCTTGTTTCAAAAGTGTATTTCAAAGATGCTGCTGGTGTTCCAGCGCACGGTTTTGACGCTGTGCACATTACTCCAGACGATCAAATATTATGGTTGGGTGAAAGTAAGTTTTACACAGATAGCAAACGTGGTATTCGTGAATTGCTTGCTGATCTTTCCTCTCATTTTAAGAGAGAATACTTGGACGAACAATTTCTTATCATAAAGAAAAATTTACAGAATAATTCTATTCCGCAACGAGATGAATGGATTGAAACCCTTAACGGATGTACCAAGTTAAGGGATCGGCTGCAAATGATAAATATCCCGATGTTATGCACATACCCTCATGATATTTATACATGCTTTTCTGATATGGATGATGCAGAGGCCATATCTTATCATGAAGCAAATGTTCGTGAACTCAAATCGTATTTTGCCACCCAGAATACGCATCCTTTGAAAAGCCAATTGAACGTAATTTTATTGCTCTTTCCCATTCGTGACAAAAAAGAACTCGTCACCAAGCTACATGAACGTCTTTGGCATATGCAGAATATGTGAGGTGAACCATGGACGATATTATCTCAATCATTGATATCAACGAAAGTGTTTCATATGAACAAAGTTTTGATATCGCTCAGCGTTGTTCAAAGTTGCTTTCAAGCGGTAACGAAGAGCAAGAAGCTCTTGCCCGAAGAGTTGCAATTCACATTCTTAATAACTGGGCAAAAATCCCCAGAGAAACTTATTCGCTATGGACCGATATAGTTGAAGCAATAGGGTTTTATCCGTACTTAGAAAAACACAAAGCAACAATGCAGGTTCAATCATTGTCCGATGAAATACGGCAAAAGAGTTTTTTGTCTCATTTTTTGAGTGAAACATATTTGCACCGAGAGCAGAAGAAACTATCGGATTATATTATGGCGGGTAAAAATGTAATTGCAAGTGCGCCAACCAGCTTTGGAAAAAGTCTATTAATAGAAGAAATCGTCGCATCGGGGAAATATAAAAGTATTGTTATTATTCAACCAACGCTTGCGCTGTTAGATGAAACACGACTTAAATTAAAGAAATATAGTGACCGTTATAAAATTATCGTTAGAACGTCACAACCAGCCGTTAAGGATAAAGGAAACCTTTTTCTCCTTACTGCTGAACGTGTTATGGAATATAATGCGCTTCCTCCAATCGAGTTGCTTATTATTGACGAGTTTTATAAATTAAGCCTAAAACGAATTGACGGGCGAGCTAATACATTGAATAATGCCTTTTTGAAAATAGTAGGAAACTGTAACTCGAGCTTCTATTTTTTAGGTCCAAATATCGATGGGATTACCACTGGCTTTGCTGAAAAATATAATGCCGTTTTCTATAAATCAGATTTCTCATTAGTTGATTGCAACGTAATTGATATGACATCCAAAATAGACCACAGTAAAACAGGCAAAGCATTGGAAGAAGAAAAAATCACACATCTTTGTTCACTACTTGATTCGCTCAAAGATGAGCAAACGCTGGTTTACTGTGCTACTCCTGCACGCGCCAGACGTTTCGCAAAATCCTATCTTGATTATTTAGTTTCCAAGGGTGAGTCGTCTACCATAAACCTGCCATTAGTAGAATGGATCGATAGCAATATTTCCACAGAGTGGAGTTTATCTGAAGAATTACGTCACGGCATTTCAATCCATGACGGTTCTTTGCAAAAGCATATCGGGACTTCGATTATAAAATACTTTAATGATGGTTTACTGCATTGCATTTTCTGCACATCTACTATCATTGAGGGTGTTAATACGAGTGCAAAAAATGTCATCCTCTTTGACGGGAAAAAAGGTGGAAAAGACATTGATTTCTTTGATTACAGCAACATAAAGGGACGATCAGGTCGGTTAATGGAACACTACGTTGGAAATATTTATAATTTCGTGGCACCACCTCCAAAAGAAGCTGTGTTGATTGACATTCCTTTTTTTGAACAAAATCCGGTTTCGGATGAAATACTTGTTAATATCCCAGAGAGCGATATACATGACGATATGCTATCCAGATACCAAGAGTTGCATCAAACCCAATCTGAATTATTGGACATCATCGAGCGTAATGGTGTTTCAATAGACGGGCAGTTAAATATATATTATCAACTGGAACAGGACGTAAATACTTCCAAGTATAATGATATTGCATGGGCTCAAATGCCTAATTGGAATGAGATGCAATATATATTGGGGTTAGCGGAGAATGAATTATTTCACATTGACCATCACGGTATTAGCTCTGTCAGACAGTTGGCACTGTATTTGAATCAGTACAGGACAAGTAAAAACATTATGTACATTGTCAAAGACATCTACGGACATAAAATGAGCAGTGTTCAGTCAAGTACCGGAGAGAAAAACTCATTAAAATACTACGACGAAGCAATTGAACAGGCTTTTCATATTTATCGTCATTGGTTTCAATTTACAGTTCCAAAGGTATTTCGAGTGATTGATAGCTTGCAAAGATATGTATGTGAAAAGCATGGCCGTAGAGCCGGTTCATACAGCTATTTTGTTCAACAATTGGAAAATGATTTTCTTCGCGAAAATCTTTCGATTCTTATTGAGTTTGGTATCCCTGCAAGTGCAGTTCGGCAGTTAGAGGTGGAAATCCCAAAGGGAATGACGGAAGATGAGATAATCCAGTTTATCAAGAAACACAAGAACCGTTTAACGGCATCGTGGTTGCAGTACGAAAAAGACAAGCTCGATCAATGCTTATGATTTTTGTTAATGCTCGACCACAATTCCTCCGTCCCGTCGGAATTGTGCCGGGGTCTGACCGTGCGCCAAGAAAAGGGTGTGTCATAGAGTGGGTGGGAATCCCACCAGAAAAGGTTAGCCAGCCATTCTGTAGCGAGTCTTGAGAGGCACAGGGTGACCTGTGTATCTAAGCGTAGACAGCAAACTAGCAGGCCGGAAGCGTAAGTTGAAGCGATAGAGCCCCGAAATCCCGAAACGGTGAAGGCCGATGCTGTGGACAGAGCAGAAGGCTACACCTTCCTGGTCGCAAATGGGAAGAACAGGAAGGCTTCCCCGGGGTCGTAAGCCTAGCATGCTAGATATGGCTATGACACATCAACTTGGGAGACCTTACCGTCCTTCAGAAATGGAGTATGGCGGACAAGCAATAAGAAAGCAAGGAAGCCAAATGACAAAGGTAAGGAGTCGGATCATCGCATAGTACTGATGAGACGGGGTAATGCCCGTAGAGGGAAGGCGGTGACGTGTTATCGTCCCTGTCCGGGACACGCGAACTACACTTACGGAGGTAGGTAAAAGGACAAGGGAGAAGGCGGACCTGGAGGGGGAAAACCAGAAACCTTCGACTTTCTAGTAGGGTTTACACACTACTGTAGCAAAGACCGCCTGGGAAGGTTCCGCGTCAAAAGGAAAACCAGTCGCAAGAAATACCGGGCGAGCCTGCTTAGGCTCAAACGATGGATAAGGGAAAACCGGCACTTGCCAAAAGCCATCTTAATGGAAACTCTGAGCCGCAAACTCCAAGGGTACTACCGGTACTATGGGATAACGGATAACCAAGATAGTGTGAAAGACTTCCTCGACGAAGCCAAGCGGTATCTCTTCAAATACCTGAACAGGAGAAGCCAGAGACGCAGCTACACATGGGATAAATTCCTGCTTTTCCTGAAAAGGTATCCGCTGCCCAAACCGAAACTGTACATGAACATCTTCGAATTAAGAAGGCACATCAGCTACCTACTGTAAATGGTAACATGAAGAGCCGGATGTTCCCGACGCCAAAGACCCCACCGCATCCGGGAAAACTATGAAAAGCGGATACGGCATCAATCAGACCGTTACCGCAAATGTCAGCACTAATCAATCCTCGGCGGTGACAGACGCGCAGACGGCCGTGACATATTTCCCCGAATTCCGGTATGAAACCTACTGGCGGCTGCTGGAGCAAACACAGGCCGGATACAGCTCAAAATTTGAGTTTAAGCCTAACAAATACTCGACCTACAAGCGCCGGACACATTTCACGCCCATATGGTTCCCGGACGGAAGCTATACGCCTTATACCTGGCTCATCGACTGCTGGACTCCGGCGGGTATGCTTTCCGTTAACCTTACTGACTCAGTGACTCTCCGGAGAAGCCTTTGGGATGACTGGCACATCGCACCGGTCAACCCATAACAACAGAATAAAGAAACAGGGCCGCAGAGCAAAAACGTTTTGCGGTCTTTTTCTTATATATCTGGACGATTTTGGGTATGTAGTAGTAAAAAAAGGCAGGGCAAGGATTTTTGAAATCCGTTGCCCTGCATCGCTCTCGGCGAAAAGGGCGCAGTAAATAATGCTTATTTAAGCAATACGCAACACATCCGGGTTTACTTTTTTAAAGCTCATATATAGAACCTAACAGGTCATTCAAGCTAATTATTTTTGCACCTTTGCTTTCGTAATAATGCAGCATTTCGTCAATTTTCTTTTTATCATAACTGGTAATGCAATCTGATAATACATTAACTCTATAATTTGCTTTACGCAAGTTGTAACAGGTTGATTTAACACAAGCGACAGCATCTGCCCCTGCTATGTAGAAATCACATATTTCGTTTTTATCAATAAAGTCTGCGAACTCCTCACTGCTTAATGCATTTCCTCTATATTTTGTAAAAACTTTTTTTGACGCTATTTTCAAATCCGAAGCTAATTCAGACCCAAATGTATTGGGTTTAAAAGTCCTCGTGCCGTCTGATAAATTTTCATGCCTTATGTAAACAACATGAATGTCTTTTTTTGCTGCCCAGTCTATGGATTTGTTTATATTATCAATTATTTCCTTGTAATTCTTTGTTATATCATTTTGAATATCTATTATTACTAAAGCTTTTTTCAGCATAGGGTTTCCTCCTGATAGATTGATAGGAAAAGTTTTTTTCGTAAAATATAATCTTTCGATGACGAGTGTAAAACCGCCTGTCAATTGCAATGCGGCTCGCCCAAAGGGTATTCATAATCGGCGAAGCGTTCCAATAGAACCAGTTTCTTCATTATGCGTTCACACCCCACTCCCTGCATTGCTCGATGCGCTTTCCATCATCGCCCTGTTCTTTGTCATAGGCGAATTGGTTGAGCAAATCGCAGGGAAAGTCACTGCATTTACCGCAATGCTCCAGGCCTTTACCTTCGCAGCAACTTTTTACAGGGCAGGAATCGCCCCAAAACGGTTTGTCAATATGTACACAGCTCCTGCAATTCATCTTGTCCCTGTATTCGCACTCCCTACACAAAATGCCACACCTTGATTCAACCATTGCCATGCCCTCCGATTTTCCTTTTTTATTTTTTTTATTTTAGCACAGCAAACACGACAACAGGGCGTCTTGTTTATTTGTACCTCGATAAAATATTTTCAGCGGCGGTTTTCAGATTTTCCACGATATATTCCGGCTCTAACACTTTCACCTTGCCGCCAAAGCCGAGCAGCCAGACGAGAATATAATTGCGTTTCGTAAACTTGATTTCAAAACGCAATCCCTCGGTTGTTTCTTCGAAGCAATGGAGTCCGTAGGTTTCAATAAGCTGATACTTTTCTGATGTGTCAAACAGCGCGACCAGTTTATTTTCTTTATCTTCCTCAAACCACGCTTTAAAGTCACGCTTCTCCGTCGGGATGTCGCGTGGGACAAACCTCTCGTCACATAAACGCAGATTCCACAGGCGTTGGAGTTTGAACAGCCGAAAATCTGACCGTTCCAAACAAAACCCGAAAACATACCACGCCGCCCATTGAAAAATAGCGAAGTATGGTTCGATATGGCGATGGGATTCGCCTTTTTCGTAGAAATAGTCAAACTCAATGATCTGACCGTAAAGCACAGCGCGTTTTATCAGTTCAATTTTATCGGTAAGTTGCCCCCTGTCATGCGAAGCGAGGTCGATAATGACAGGCTCGCGCATTGAAACAACCGCGTCAGTATTGGCGCGGAGTTTGTCTAAGACGCGCTCGATATTCGACTGCTCCGACACGCTGCCAATCCCTTTCAACGCGGCGATAATACCGGACAATTCATCTGCCGTTAAGACGCTCTTGTCCAGTTTGAACCCTTCGGCGATCGAAATACCGCCGCCGCTTCCTTGATGGGCGACTACGGGGATTCCCGCCCTGCACATTGCGTCAACGTCGCGCCCGATTGTACGGCGGCTGACCTCGAACTTTTCAGCCAACTCAGGCGCGGTCACGCGGTCTTTTTGAAGAAGTATGGTAAGTATACCAAGTAGTCGGTCTAGTTTCATCTTTCATCACCAATATCAGTATAACACAAAAACACGACAACAACGTGTCGTGTTTGAAATCATTCCAAGGAAAGTATAAATACTCCACCTGCACCTTATCCACAAAATGCTCATGATAATAGGGGCACTTTTTCATTTTACCACACACCCCAAACCACATACAACAGAAAGGAGGTGTTCGCCATGAATAGAAACAAATTCCACCGCCCTTATGCAAGCATTGACTGGCAGATTCTAGGGACGTAGGAGAAGAGGACAAAATCCCCAAGCGTATAGTTAATTAATTGGAACGCAGATTTCGCAAAGGTGTTGACCTATTAGTGGAGCCGCATAGCGTTCCAAAATCGGCCGTGTAGGATCAGGCAGATAGTTGTCTGCAGAAAGCAAACAGCAGAATGTCCAGCGCAGCCCCAAATTATCGTAATTCCCGCCACCCCGTCCACACAACTCAGAACCGTACAGCGCCAGCTGCGAGTGGCGGCCTACTGCCGGGTGTCCACCGACCAGGAGGAACAGCTTACCAGCTACGAAGCCCAAATAGCCTACTACACTGACAAGATTATGACCAACCCCGAGTGGACCATGGCGGGTATTTTTGCTGCTCGACCACAATTCCTCCGTCCCGTCGGAATTGTGCCGGGGTCAGACCGTGCGCCAATGCTCGACCACAATTCCTCTGTCCCGTCGGAATTGTGCCGGGGTCTGACCTCAACACAACGGGGGGCTATTCTGATTGCGCCAGGATAAGTCTGGTAAAGGGGAATGCCAACGGGCTGAAACCTTTAGTAGGAACCTTGCAGGGGGAAGTGACCTGCCCGGTAAAGTCTGGTCAACAGCCGGAAGCGAGTCTTGCATGTTAGGAAGCAATTTCTAGCGTGAAGCGTAGACAGTGAGTGCAAAAGCCGTGTGATTGAGCCTCGAAAAGTTTATCGCTGGAGCCTCCGTTTTTCAGAAGGCGGGGGCAGGATAATGGTACTGTAGTGACCTGGTAGCGTTATCCGGTCGGGGTCGGAGAGCAGGGCAAATGCATGAAAGGTGATGGACCTATGGTTCGAGACAGCGGTCAAACCACGTATGCAGGGAAAGGTATTCATGGTTCGTTTTGCCGACGACCTAGTGATAGGGTTCGCGAATAAGCTGGACGCCATGCGGGTGCTTGAGGTACTGCCTAAGAGATTTGCTAAATTCGGGTTAACAGTACACCCGGAGAAAACGCGCCTAGTTTCTTTCAATCGACCGAAGAAGTTTGACCTGAAACCAAGCGAGGGCACAGGGACATTCGACTTCCTGGGATTTACTCACTATTGGGGCCGAAGTCAAAAAGGGACATGGGTAGTCAAGCGGAAAACTTCGGGCAAACGTCTGAGTAGCAAAATACAAGGAATAGCGGAATGGTGTCGGAATAACCGTCACCTACCCATACGGGAACAGCATAAAACCTTGTGTGTAAAACTGCAAGGGCACTATCAGTATTATGGCATAAGTGGAAACTACAAAAGTCTTAGCGCTTTCCTTTATGCGGTAACGCGATTGTGGCTGAAATGGCTAAATCGACGGACACGGAAAGGCAAGAGGAGTTGGGACTCGTTTAACGATTTTCTTATTCGTTTACCACTTCCAAAACCAAAGATAATGCATTCCTACATTTAGCAAAACCATAGTAAGAGGAACCGGATGCGGGAAATCTGCACGTCCGGGTCTGTGGGGGCTATGGGCGTGTAAGCGCCCATTTCTACCCGGCCAAGTCGGGACAGAGTTCCAGGCGAACGGGCCTCGGAGGGGGAAACTTCTCCGAGGCCTTTGCGCGTCTTGAAGATCGACAGTGCTCGCGACTGGCAAGAGATGAGATTTTGATCGCTATAGAAAACACAACGGGACCAATTCAGACAACTCAATGACCCAAAAGGGAGTCGGTTCGCCT
This sequence comes from Peptococcaceae bacterium CEB3, assembly GCA_001029295.1. GTDB lineage: Bacteria > Bacillota > Desulfitobacteriia > Desulfitobacteriales > Desulfitobacteriaceae > Acididesulfobacillus. The sequence goes on from LDXJ01000060.1 coordinate 34,197, forward strand.
TCGAGCGGGTCGGCTCCCGATCTGTTTTATCGGCGGACGCTCGCAGCAGAACTTCGGCGGGCCAGCAGCAAAAGTTACTCAGCCTATCTCGCTTATAAAGACAGCCGGGCTCTCAACCTGACAAGGACCAAAGAAGGCATCGCCCTGCTAGAAAACCGGCTCGCCTTGATCTTTGGCTGCCTTTCCAATCCCCACACGGCACAGGGCAAAGCCGGTCTCGACCAGGAATACACGGCGACTATCGGGGAACTGAGCGCTCTGCGAGAACAGGCCGCCCAAGCGGCACGGTCAGTCGGGAAACCAGCCTGATGAGGAGGAGACTACTTGAAAAGAGTTGCTAATTTGGCTAAACATGCCCCATGGTTTTAACCGTAGGGAAAAGGCGGGTTTGTTCGTGGGCTTCAGCCCAAAAACTTAAGCAAACACTTCCCAAAAGATGGTTCTTACCCTATAATTAGAATAGGGGTATTGATAGGAGTTGCGAGTTATGGTAGCGGCCAGGCCGCAAATACTTCCCGTATCACTTACCCAGGGGTAGCCTGAAGAAAAGAAGCTACGCGGCCGTAGCCGTTGTGGAGTGTCACAGTTGATACTCTAAAACAAACGCTATATACTATAGGTGTGAAAGTGGGAAAATACGACTATAAATTTATGCAATAATAATGCAAGCTTATCGGAGGTGCGGAAGGATGGAGAGTGCAAGGGAAAAAGCGATTAGCCTTATAAAGAATTTACCGAGTGAGACATCCTTAGGCGAGATTATTGACCGTTTAAGGTTTATTGACTGCGTGAATAAGGGAATTGAAGATCTGGAAAATCATGATATTATTAGCCACGAAGAATGCAAAAAAGGTCTAAGAAAATGGCTCGAATAGTTTGGAGCAAAAGAGGATTAAATGATTTCCATGAGCATCTGTCGTTCATCGAGAGATCGTCATTAGGGAATGCTAAGCGGGTTGCCAAGATTATTATAGAAAAAGTAGATATGCTAGAGGAGTTCCCAAAGATGGGTCGAATTGTTCCGGAATTTGCTAAAAAGGAAATCAGAGGAGGCTATGGGCGTGTAAGCGCCCATTTCTACCCGGCCAAGTCGGGACCAGAGCTCCGGGCGAAGGGGCCTCGGAGGGCGAAAGCTTTCCGGGGCCTTTTGCTCTGCGCCGAAACTCTCCAGAAAACTTTATTTAAGTTATCTGATGAGAGTGCCTATATTCTAGCCAATTTCACTTGCGGTAATCCTGAGATAGAACGATATATTAAAGAAGATGCTATTAAAGATAGTAAGAACGGAAAAGGTGTTACCTACATTGTTACTGACATAAATAAAACCAAGCTAATTGCTTACTACACACTAGTATCAACTGGAGGCTGGAGTTTATATTCCGCCACACCTGGACAACCCGAATCGACGGTATTCCGGACACTTTAGCGACAGCAAATTTCCCCGCCTCTTGTGCCTTGCTAAGTTCAAGAAGCCGCCTTGACAAAGCCTAGCCAGCAGTCTTGTGCCAAGAACGTGTTCGAAGAACACGATGCTGTATCCGTGATGAAGGTAGGTCCTTCGAAACCGGTTTATAGGAATTGGTTTCAAACAGCCGTAAGCTGCTTCAGACCGAAAGGCCGCGGTAGTGAACGTTACGGTCAAAAGCCGAAAATGATCTCGGCATGTGTGGATTAGAGAGACGAACGAAAGTGAACCCCTGATTAAGCATCGAAAGCTAGGTAGGATGACATCAAAACCGAAGACTGGCTGCTTCTTCGGGATTAGCATGGAAGTAACCTATTTACTGGCCATGTGGTGTCCGGTGTCGGTCCACTGCATCCAGTATCCAGTAAGCGGGCGGAGCCCACATTGTTGATCGCTCGGGTAATACCGCGGGTATGGGCATGAATGGCATCTGTAACTTCGTGAGTAAAGACAGGGGGCTGAGCACCGGCTGGTCCGATGGCGTACCACCAAAAGCCATTCAGTCGGCTCATAGTATACCATTTTTTCCGTCTTCAGGTCGAGGGTCTGAGTTGCAAGTCGGGCCGCTTTGAGTGATAGATTGGCGCGCATACGCACCTCAACGAGCTTAACGACCGCCAATTCGACACAACCAGGAAAATGTTGTGACCTAGAGGAAGGACTTTTCCTGCGAGTGACGAATAGTCCTACTTATAGAGCGGGAATAAAGCTTTAAAGGTTCCGGGGACAGGTGGGGTCCGGCTATTTGATAAGGTTCTGTTTGATGGCGAACCGTGTTTTATTTTTGGCCGGAGAGCAAAGGGATATTTTGATTTGAGACGGTTGGATGGGACAAAAGTTAGTGCATCGGCACATATTAAAAAACTTACACTTGTTGAACGGGCTAGGACCTTATCGATAGAAAGGGGGAAGGCAAGCGGTTCTCTCCCGGAATAAATTCCGGGGTTTTCACCTCTTGAGATGTATGATGGGAAAAACACACATTGCCGGGGCTCTAGCCGCTTGGTCACTCATACACCCGGCAGTATCCGGTACTCTGGTCACAGCCCCCAAGAATATCGCCGTTCTTACGGTCGGACTGGGGGGCGCGGTTTTGGGCGGACTCCTGCCGGACATTGGTCAGCCCGGAAGCACCATTGACCGGGATCTCTTTGGGCCGCTGGGCAGCTCGCGTGCCGGGTCCATGCTCGGCGGCTTGGTCCTGCTGGCGCTCAACGTATGTCTGCGTATCCCGGCGCTCGCAGAGCGCGTTGTCAGCGCCCACGCGGCCCAGAGCCTTGTATTACGTTACGGCGGCAAGGCAAGCCTGATCCTCGGGCTGCTCGGGGCCGTCCTAGTCATCGTCTCGTCTCTCAAGCACCGGGGAATTACCCATACCCTCTTGGGCATGGGACTTCTCCTCTGGGGCGCGGATACGCTCCTCGGTTTGTCGCCGTTTCTGGCACCCTGGCGCGTGCCGCTGCTCATGGTCTTCGGAGCCGGATACCTGAGCCACCTGCTGTTAGATCTCATTGCCGACGGGGTGCCGCTGTTGTACCCACTGTACAAAAACCGCATTCGCCTACCTGTGTCGATCAAGACCGGCAGTCTTTGGGATGTTGTGGTGATCCGGCTGGGGCTCTTGGCGTGGTTTGTGTATGCCGGGGGACTGCCGATCCTGCACATGGCGGGTTTGTGAGTCTCGTAGAAGAAAGCAATTGAGGAGGCTTTTCAGGTAAAGCCTATAAAATTGCTGGATTCCATTCTGGCATGTATTCCCCAATCTGTTCTTGGGTTTCTTTTTCTTCCAGGTGTTGTGGGTTTTGATCAGACGCGCAAAAAAACTCAAGCGAAGGAAAGTCGTTGCACCGTGCAGCGGCTTTTCTTCATGCGCCAATGTGCCGGGGTCAGACCGTGCGCCAAGAAAAAGGGTGCGTCATAGAGTGGGTGGGAATCCCACCAAGGATCCCAACATCATTCGGCTTATCAAACGCTTTCTAAAAGCGGGGGCCATGGAATCCGAACTCAAACAATTTGGTCTGGAATTGTCGGAAGAGAAGTCCAAGATTATTGCTCTCGGAAGGAATACAGGAACGAAGGACAAGGGAGAAGGCAGACCTGGAGGGGAAAACCAGAAACCTTCGACCTTCTAGGGTTTACACACTACTGTAGTAAAGACCGCCTGGGAAGGTTCCGCGTTAAAAGGAAAACCAGTCGCAAGAAATACCGGGGGACAACAGCCGCCCTGTATGGTCCGCCAGATCGATAGGGTCGATAAAGCGTTCATACCAAACATTGCTCATTTCGTACCGGATTTAATACCTCTTATGCCCAAAGAGTTTTATGTTTTTCATATTTATTGTAAAATGATGAAGTGACTGAGCAGATTGTTGGGCTGGGCAGCAACTGATCTGAGGTTCTGAATTTGGGCAGGAATTCTGTTAAAAATATTCTGAAACTATATAAATCGAACTAAACAAGTGGCACCTTGTCATCCTGAACGATAGCGAAGGATCTTATAGCTGCATTAAGATTCTTCGCTTCGCTCAGAACGACGCAAAAACTTAGTTCAACTTATATACAGGATTAGAAGGAGGAAGGAAAGTTATGAAAAAATCCAGGTTTCGTTTATCCGCCGGTATGTTGCTATTGGTACTTGTGTTCTCCCTGGTTTTTGCTCCCGGTGAAGCGCTGGCAAGGAGGAATAGTGATCCTATAAATGCCAGTGGCCCCACAGATACCAATGGTACCGGCCCCATTATTGTTCCTGCGGACGGCAGCGGCTTAACAAATCTCAAAGGTACCGGCCAAACCGCCCCAACCTACCGTCGGCTCAATACCCTGAAAGCAGGGAATACGGTGAAGTTCGCCGGTTATACCTGGATAGTGTTAGACCCCGCCACAGGCTACTTGCTTATGCAAGATTCTCTTGTCGATAGGGTGTTTGAAGGAAATTCGAGTGTCCTTGGTTTATTTTCTTTTAATAATACAGTTTTTAATCCTAATGACGTAGAAAATATCGCATCCTATCTTAATAATACATTTTACAATAGCTTACCATCGGAGGATCAAGCAGTTATCCAAGACGCTGTATGGACCACCGGGAGCATTGCCCCTGACGGCACAGGGGCCGAATCATCAAGTTCAGTCAATTGTAAGATTGGCCTGATCAGCTTTAGTGAATATAATAAGTATGGATATATCTTTATTTCAGGTGTATCACATGGAGTTGCTAATTCTTCTCCTGTTTATCCTCAATCTGGTGATTGGTGGACTCGTACACCAGCATCAGGAATTGCCTCATATCCCTATATTAACTGGGGCGTGTGTTCCGATGGCAGCATGAGAAGTTTTGAACTTGCAACTAATGATACTATTGCTCACGCCGGCGTCCGTCCCGCTTTGTATTTAAAGCCTGATGTCTGTGTCGAAGTGTCCGGCGGCAACGGGGGTACTGTAATCACCTCGGCCATCCCGGTGATCACGGTGGTGAATGGTGTGCCGTTTTCCGTGACGATCAACAACACCTCCGGGGCGTTCACCACGAAGAATGACACCACCGGAGCGGACAGCGGCGGAAACTCATTGGGCGCTGGGGGCGGGAGTGTTTCAGGGTCTGGACTCGCCCCCGGAGGAGTTCTGAATGGGAGTGAAACGAACGTAACGAGCGTAACGGGCGTGACTACTAAATACGGTTCCCTGACAGGTATTCCCGACGGTAATAACGGCAATATCATCTCGGGCACTCTGAGCGGGCTGCCGACAAGCGAACCCACCTATATTTTCTTCGGTCCCGGCATCCTAAAAGTTGAAGCTGTCGATCCCCCTTCAACAACCCAGGTTAACGCTTCATTTTATTCAGCGGATTGATTGGAGGGATAAGATATGTTGCCGATCCTTAATTCCGCGCGGAGCGCGCAGCGGACAATGTCTTTAGTCCGGCGTCTTCTCCCGGCGCTTTTCCTGCTCTGCTTTGTTATATTTGCAGCCCCTCCCGCCTATGCGGCTACGGCCCAAGCCACGGCCCAGGCCACGGACAAACTGGTTCAATGCGACGGCAGCGGCACAGTAATGAATTACAATCCGATTGCCGGGATAAACCTGCCGGACATCCAATTTGACTCCACGGGGCATTTTTACGCCAAAAGTGTAGATGTGGCCATTTTTGCCGGAAGCACACCGGTTAAAGAATTGGACGGGTTCGCGACAACACGTTTGAAGATCAATTTGGGGGCCGTGACCAATTACGACTATAATGCCGATGCCCCGGTTGTTTACGCAGTCAAATTCCGCGGCCATTATGGATTAGTCGGCCAAACCGTCCAGGATATTACGGAAGACTGGCAAAGCTCAGGGCTTTACTTTACGGTGTGGCGGCCAGCGCCGGTGAAAACCGGTCACCACAGTGCCGTAAGCAGCGACAAAGCTATCACCAGCTTTAGTGTGCCGAATCAGGTGGGTTCTTCAACCATAGACACGACCAACCACACGGTAACTTTCCACATGCCTTACGGGACTGATGTGAGTTCGCTGACGCCAACCATAAGCGCATCCGCCAAGGCCACCGTGTCTCCAACGTCGGGAACGGCCCAGGACTTCAGCAGTCCGGTGACCTATAAAATAACAGCCGAGGACCGTTCGACGCAGGTATGGATGGCAAGCTGTGTGGTTGACCCGCCGCCTGCCCACATGGTTAGCGTAACGGCCAATCCCCCGGATGGGGGTAATGTCTTCGCCGATAGCAGCAGCTGCAGAGAAGGGGCAATGGTGACCGTAGGGGCAGTGCCCAACAGCGGCTATACCTTCGTTAACTGGATGGAAAACGATACGGTGGTGAGTACCCTCGACATCTACGAATTCCCTATGGGCACGGCGGATGCGGCCCTGGTGGCCAACTTCACGCCCGAGGCTCCAAAAGCACCGGAACTTCTCAGCGCGGCAACCGATACGACAGGGACAAAAATAACGCTTCGGTTTAACAAGGCGATGGCCGACCCGCAGGGGAACCAGTCGAATTTCACAGTCGTGGCCAATGGGGATCCGCTTTCTGTGACAGCTGTTGCCCTGGAGCAGAATTCCACCTGTATCGATTTGACCCTTGACCAGGGCCGGGTAAACTACGGGGCTCAAGTAAAGCTGAGTTATGCTCCCGGAACTGTATCTGCAGAGGACGGTGCCAAGCTTCCTGCTCTGAACGACCAGCCGGTGACCAACAATGTGCCTTCGGACAACGCCTTTCTGAGTTCCCTCTCCTTGAGTTCCGTAAGTGCCCAGGCACTTAACTTTAAGTCTTATGGGTACGATTATTCGGTCAGCGTGGACGACAGCGTTTATTCCACCACGGTCAGCGCCATAACGATGGACAGCAATGCCACAATGACGGTCAAAGGGAAGGAACTGACAAGCGGCGGGAGAACACAGCCTATCCCCCTCAATGTAGGCGTTAATACCATCACGGTGGATGTGATTGCCCCGGACCGCGTTACCACGCAACGTTACACAATTACTATAACCCGCTTGTGACGCGGGGCGATACTCGCGGCAGGGCTTATCTGGCTTCATGCCGGCAGTGTTCTGGCCTATAAAGTAAAGGCGCCCATACTCCTCGTAGGAAGCACGGCGGCGGAACAGGCTGAAGTCTTAACCTACCTCTTGATCACCCCCACTTGATCCGTCCAGGCCACCCGAGACCAGTTCAGAGTTCGCTCTGCGTAGCGCCCAGAACATTGTAGAAGCGCGCATCCACGTTAATCTCACTCCATTACCCACCCTGTACGCACAGATTTGTTCATTAGCTGGGGTCTTAGATAGCTTTCGGCCCCTTCGGCCCAAAAACATGTCCGGCGGGAAAGCTGTTGGAGGCGAGTGTGGATGGACGACCCCACTTTCGTGTCGTCGCTGTCTGCTAATATTAAAGAAGAAGTCAAGCGGCGGGCACGAGGGAGCCGTCTCACCGTGGCAGACACCGGCGGTCTAACCAACATGGGCCGTCTCACCGTGGAAGAAGCGGGACGCCTAATCGTGGCAGACCCGGGCCGTCCAACCGTGACCGACCGGAGCCGTTGCTCTGGGGCGGGGGCGGATCCTCACCGGAAAATGCTTAGCCTGATTGTCCCCGGGCCAAAGTGGTTCGGCTTGCCATAGTCGCCGCCGGCTTAGACGGAAAAAGGTTTTTTGCCTGCAGAAGGGGTGGGTGATTGCTATCAAGAGTGTATTGGTGACGGGGGCAGAAGGTTTTATTGGCAGAAACCTGCGAGGGGCTTTGGCTGCCCTTGAAAATGTGGAGATTCTCAAGTTCGATGTGGGGAATACGAGGGAAGAACTGCGGGAGATGGCAGAGGCCGCTGATTTCGTTTTTCACCTGGCCGGGGTCGACTGTTCGCAGGACGCCGAGGAGTATGACGCGGGGAACCGGGAACTGACGGAGGAACTGGTGGCCTGTCTCCGGGGGGCGGGTCGGAAAACTCCGCTCCTTCTTTCCTCCTCCACAGAAGTGGAGCTGGACCATCCTTACGGGAGGAGCAAGCGGGGCGCCGAGGCTTCGGTGCTCGGGTATGCTACGGACACGGGGGCTCCCGTCTTTGTCTACCGGCTCCCGAGTGTCTTCGGCAAATGGTGTCTGCCCAACTACAATAGTTTTGTTGCCACGTTCTGCCATAATATTGCCAACGATCTCCCCATTACGATCAGCGACCCGGGGGTCACGCTGAACCTTGTCCACGTCGATGATGTGGTCGATGAGTTTTTAGGCCAACTGGAGGGAAAGTTCGGGCCCCAGCTGCCGCTGGCCGAACTGATCTCCCAAAAACACTGGACACCTTATTCGGTCTACCCGGTCTACCCCTTGAAACTCGGTCAAATCGCGGACCTCCTCTATTATTTCAAGGCGGGGCGCGAAAACCTCACCATCCCGAATGTGGGGGATGAGTTCACCAGGAAGATTTACTGCACTTATCTGAGTTATCTGCCGGAGAGCAGCTTTAGCTACCCCCTGAAAGCAAAGGCGGCTGCGGGCAGTTCTTTCGCCGAGTTCATCAGGACGCCCGACCGGGGACAGGTGTCCGTGCACGTTCTCAGGCCGGGCAGCACGATGGGCAACCATTGGCACCACAGCCGGGTGCGAGAAACTCCTGGTCGCCAACGGCCGGGGGGTTGTGCGCCTGCGCAAGGTCCATAGTGACAAGGTAGTAGCCTACTTCGTCAGCGGGGAAAATCCGGAAGTGGTGGACATCCCCTCGGGTTTCGCGCATCATATCCAAAACCTCGGCGATACCGACCTGGTGATTGTGCTCTGGGCCAACAAGCCCTTTGATTCGAGCCTGCAGGACACGATTTCTATCGAGGTGTGAGGGACGGGGTGGTCCGGTGGAGTTCACGCCATCATGAGCGATTATAGAACGTGCGCGCGAAAACCTTTGGAATTGAGTCCTGGGACGAGCACATGGGAGAAGCGCATGCTGGTTCAGTAGGAGTGTTAGGTTTGTTTCTCGATCTGCTTAAATCCGCTTACAATTTCCTCTTGCCGCCGGGAATATTCGTCGTCGTCTTGCTGCTGCTGGCATGGTGGTTGAGACGGCGCGAGCACGGGGTGGCGGTCATCCTGCTTGTGACGGCGTTTATTCTCTATGCTTTTTCCACAGATGTCGTCAGCTCTCTCCTGCTGCGCAGTTTGGAGGGGCAATACAGCCCGCCGTCTGTCCTGAAAGGGGATGTCATCGTCGTCCTGGGGGGAGGTGCCACCAGTGATACCCCGGATGTAGGGGGAGTCGGCAATCTCGGCGGCTCCAGCATGAACCGTGTGGTTACGGCGGTTCGCCTGTATAAGGAAACCGGGTTGCCGATCCTGATGTCGTCCGGACGGGTGTTTGCTAATGACGGGAACGAGGGGCGGATTGCGGAGCGGGTCATGGTATCGCTGGGTGTTCCTAGGAGTAAAATTTCCCTCGATGACAGAAGCAGGACCACCACCGAAAACGCCTTGGACAGCAAGAAGATCTTGCGGGAAAATCATTTTACTCATCCAATCCTGGTGACCTCGGCCTTTCACATGCCGAGAGCGGTGGACAACTTTGCCAAGATCGGGATTTCCGTGCAGCCATATCCCTGTGATTACAAGGTGAGTGTTGCCCAACCTGTCTACCTCTTCCGCTTTGTACCGACTGCCGCGGGTCTCAGCCACACGGCCATGGCCTTAAAGGAATATCTGGGCATCGTGGCTTTATACCTTTTACCTTTCCGGTCGTGAGACTCACGCGGCAGGAGTTTCCTGATCAGGTGAAGAATAACTTCAGGATTGACTTCCTCCCCGCGTTGAAATTCTTTGGGGAAGCTCTCTAACCGGGGAAGCGCTCTCATCCCTGGGATCGGATTTCGAGGTTTCCCGCGCACGTTCAATAATTTCGTGGCTAATTTTAAGAGCAATTCGGGAATATCTTGACGAGCATGGGGTCCTAGGACTAAAGACGTACACAACGGGGGCCGTAGGAACTTATAAGGAATCAGTCGAAATCGGGGTCTCTCGCAATTAATGGGATCGGCCCGAACCGGAGTCCGCTGGAGCCGGGGGTGGATGTCGAGCCGGGTGCAGGATGAATACGGAACTGAGAGCAGGGCGAATGCCGAGCTGAGAGCAGGAGAATGCGGAAATGAGAGCAGGGTAGATGTCGAGCCTGGTGCGGGATAAATGCGGAACTGAGAGCCGGGCGGATGTCGAGCTGAGTGAAGGACGAATGAGGTGATGCGTATGCCGTGGAAAACATTCAAGAGTTCCTTTCTGCAAAGGCCCAATCGTCAGGAGGTTATGATTATTCTGGTCATATTGGCGGTCGCCGCTCTGGTCATCGGTTTCTACGTTCTGCGCTCTTGACGAACGGGTGGATAGTCGTCGGACTTAACAGCAAGGATTTTCGGGAAACATGTCGAACTTAAGTTGTAGAGGGAGGAGAGTGCCTTATGCAACTTTGGCGGCGCGTTTTCACGAGAAAGGCATGGCTGTCGCTTTTTTTGGGCCTTTTTTTGTTGGCATCGACGGTGGTGACCTGGTCCGCTCTTGCTCAAACCGGCAGGACGGTTAAGAAGGTTGCCTTTCTTTCCTCCTCTGATGTAGAACTAAAAAAAATCACAGGGGTGGAAGAAGGGCTGGTGAAATACGGTTACAGGCAGGGGGAGAACGTGGAGTTCACCTGTGCCAATGCTGAGGGGAGCAGTGCCCGGCTGCGGGAATATGCGGTCCGGATCGTAGAACAGCACCCCGATGTAATTGTGACGACCGGTGATGATGAGACAGTCGCCGTGAAAAAGGCTATGGGGAGCCGTAGGATTCCCCTGGTTTTTGTTGGAGCTACCGATCTCCTCTACAACGGGATGATTCATGACATGAATCACCCGGGTGGGGACATGACGGGAATTGACGGCCGGACGGTACTCCTTTCAGGCAAGCGTTTAGAGTACTTCAAGCGCCTGCTGCCCGGGGTTCGGGACGTGATGGTACTCTATGACCCGGCGGAGGAGAGTTCCCTCAAGAGTTTGCCCTACCTGCGAGAGGTTGCCCATAAGCTGGATGTCCGGGTCAACCCGATCGGAGTCACTTCGGCTCAGGCGGCGGTCGCCGAACTGAAGAAGATTGACCCGGGAAAAGGGCAGGGGGCGATGGTGCTCTGCAGCCTTCTTTTTTCCTCACTTTCAGCCGAGATCAAGCCGGTTCTCTATGCCCGGGAGATTCCGCTTATGGGGGCCGGGGAAGTGAAAGGCCTCGACGGGATGCTGGCGTCGTACGGCATGCCGTACCTTGAGCAAGGAGAACAGGCGTCCCGGCTGGTGGCCAAAGTCCTGGCGGGGGAAAATCCCTCTCATATTCCCGTGGAATCCCCGGCTCAAGTCGAGTTGATCGTAAATACCCAGATCGCGCACAGGTTCGGACTTACCCTTTCCCCCTCGGGTTTGGCTCTGGCCAGCCAATTTAAGTAGGGACGAGTACGGTATGAACCCTGTTTCTTGGCGCGAACCGCTCGCTTGGTGGAGAAAATTCCGTCTTCAGGTGATCCTTTTCAGTGTGGTCATGTCCATTCTCCCTTTGGCCTTTTTCGGATGGTACACGTTCGGCTTGGCTCGGCAGAGCTTGGAGCGCAGTGTGACCAGTCAGCATGAGAAGGATGTGGTCGTGGTCGCCGGCGAGCTCGCCTATCTGCTCCGGGATTTGGAGCACGGTTTGGGGGTTTTTGCGGTTACCGAGGGCCGCCAGATGAATCTCAGCCGGGCTAGACGGATCGACGCGCTCTATGCGGTAATGATGCGCTTGCCGGACGTTCAGGGCTTGGCGGCTTTCGACGGTGAAGGCCGCTTTTTGGGTCGGGTATCGCGTTTCCAAGTCTACGGGGCCCATGATCCGGGGGAGAGTTTAACCGCGGCTGAAAAGCAGGCCCTGGTCGGGCAGAGAATCTACCTCGGTCCGGTGCATCTGGATGAAAACCAGCAGCCCACGTTCCACCTTTTTTTACCCTTTCCCCCCGGTGCCCGGACCGAGCCGTCGGGAGGGCTTCTGGCTACGGTGAGTTTGCGCAATATCATGGATGGCATATCAGGGCTCTCTCCGGGTCAGGGTGGGTACGTCTTTGTTGTCGACGACCGGGGTCGCCTGATCGGGCACGAAGATTTCAGCCAGGTTCTCGCTCACCGGGATGTACGTCAGAGTCTGCCGCCCGGTCGGGTCATTCGGGAATCGGAGGCGTCCGGCCAACCGGTGGCCAGGATTTACACCTCTTATACCGGCAAGAGAGTGCTGGGCTCGTACATGCATGTGGCGGGTACGGATTGGGCGGTCATTGCCGAACAGCCGACGAGCGACGCTTTCGCGCCTTTGGCCAAAATGCTCACCGCCCTGGTCGGGGCGGCGGGAGCCCTGATCGCCCTCGTTTTGGCTGTCAGTCTGTTTTTCAGCCATCGCCTCACGGCCTCCCTAGGTATTTTGGAAGGCGGCATTCTGGCCGTGGCCGGCGGTCAGGTCGGGCAAGAGATAACGGTTAACCGGAAGGACGAACTGGGGCAGGTGATGGGGGCGTTTAACCACCTCAGCCGGGAACTGGCGGAGAAGCGGCGCTTGGAGAGCGTCGTCTGCCAGGCCGACCGGATTGCCAGTGTGGGTGTCTTGGCGGCTGGAGTGGCCCATGAGGTCAACAATCCGCTGGCTACAATTTCGCTCTCGGTGGAAGACCTTCTGGACCGGCTTTCCTCGGAGTCGGCAGATGCCCTGTATGAAAAAGGAGAGCTCACTTTTTATCTGCAGGCGATTCGAGAACAGGCTTCGCGCTGTGCGGAAATTACGGGCGGACTTTTGGAATTCGCGCGCCAGCAAGAGGGTACTCCCGCTCCGGTTAACTTGGCCGGGCTGGTGGAAAAAGCCTTGCTCTTTCTTAGCTATCGGCTGAAGAAACAGGGAGTTACACCGGAGATCCGAGTGGAGCCCGGATTGCCTGAGGTTCTTCTGGATGGGCCGAGCATGCAGCAGGTGCTGTTTAACCTCTGTGATAACGCGCTGGATGCCATGCCGGCCGGTGGGGTTTTGGGCATCGAGGCCGGGGTTGCAGGGGACACGCTGACCGTCCGGGTTAAAGATACGGGTATGGGAATCCGGCCGGAAGATCTGCCCCGTGTTTTGGAGCCTTTCTTTACCACCAAAGAACCGGGCAAGGGTACCGGGTTGGGGTTGTCGGTCTGCTACGGGATCATCAGCCGACTGGGCGGAGAGATGCGAGTGGAGAGCCAATGGGGAATAGGAACTCTGGTAGAGGTTTTTCTTCCCCGGCAGGCGCGGGCAGAAAATGGAGGTAAGGCATGAACAGGCAGGAAAAACCCGTCCGGGTGCTGTTGGTCGATGATGAGGCCTCGTTTGTCTATTTTCTTTCCGCCCGCCTGGAGCGTAGGGGTTTCGATGTGGCGGCCTGCGCGAGCGGAGAAGACGGCCTCTTTGAGCTGAGCAGGCGTGAGTTCGACGTGGCGATCCTTGACTTGCGCCTCCCGGGCCTGAATGGGCTGGATCTCCTGGAACAGATGAAAGGGATGCTGCCGGAAATAGAAGTCATCATGCTGACGGGGTTTGGCAGCATTGATACGGCGACCGAGGCGATGAGGCGGGGAGCTTATGACTATCTGACCAAACCGTGCAGCGCTGCCCGTCTGGAACTCTTGATTGAGAAAGCGGCGGAGAAGAAGCGCTTGGCGGAGCAAGCGCGGGGGTTGTCCGAGGCTCAGAGGCGGCAAAGCGGGAGCCGGCCGCTCATCGGGCAGAGTCCGGGGATGCGCCAAGTCATACAGATGGTGCGGCAAGTGGCGGACGGGGAAGCTCCGATCTTGATTTTGGGTGAAAGCGGCACGGGCAAAGAGCTAGTGGCCCGCTCGCTGCATTTCTGGAGCCGGCGGCGCCGGCAGCCCTTTCAACCTTTGAATACGGCGGCCATTCCGGCCCAACTCGTGGAAAGCGAGCTCTTCGGGCATGCTAAAGGAGCGTTCACCGGGGCTGCGTCCGCGAAGACAGGCTTTGTTGAGGATGCGGAGGGAGGGACGTTGTTCCTGGATGAGATAGGGGAACTGGATCCTTCCGTCCAAGCTAAACTCCTCCGTTTCTTGGAAAGCGGAGAGTTCCGGCGGGTGGGAGAGAACCGCATCCGCAGCGTCCGGGTCAGGGCGGTGGCGGCGACCAACCGGGACCTGGCACGGGAAGTGCAGGCGGGGAATTTCCGGGCGGATTTGTATTACCGCTTGAACGTGGTGACGATTAGGATTCCCCCACTGCGTGAACGTCCGGAAGATATCGCCCAGCTCGCCGGCTATTTCCTCAGGACCAACCGTCAGGGGAACGGGGGTAAGGAATTAAGCCCCGGGGCTATTGAAGCTTTGCAAGAGTACGAGTTTCCCGGCAATGTCCGGGAACTGGCCAATTTAATCGAACGCGGGATTCTGCTCGCTCCGGGACGGGTGATTGAGGCGGAGCACCTTTTCTTTAATGCCGGGTCGGGGGAAAGGCCAGGTTCTGAACCGTGGCTGGCCGGGCGCCCGTGGACGCGGCCGGACGAGGGGCCCGCCGGGTCGAAGAAGGGTGGAAGCGGGCTCGCGCCCAAGGCCCTATATTCACCTCCTGATGCCCCCATGGGATCGGGGGCGGATGGAAGCGCGCTTGTACCTGAGGCCGGGGAAAGTACGGCGGCCGATGATGAGCCGAGGAGGATGCCCGCGCAGGGGGCGGTCACACATGCGGGGCCGCGGACAGCCATGATGACCTTAGCGGAGGTTGAGCGCCGGCATATCGAACGCGTCCTCAACCTAACCGAGGGAAACAAAACGCGGGCGGCCGCTCTCCTCGGTATCGGCCTGCGGACGCTTTACCGCAAGATCGAGGAATACGGTTTAGCCGTGCCGGCGGGCGAGAAACGAAGCGTGTCAAAGTGACAAGACTTTAAGAAAACGAATCCTCCACCCTGCCAAAATGACATGGCCAAAATGGCAGGGAGCGGCGGAGATTGGGTTTTGGACCTATTGAGAAATGCTCTTTGAGCGGGGGGACAGGGTTCGCGGCCGGAAAGATTCCGGTCTGCGGGCCCTTTTTGCTTTACCCGGCGGGGGGGTTTGAAAGGTTTGAGGGTGGGGATCCGGCGGACCGCGGCACGGGTCTGCCGACAGCGAGGGAGACTTCGGGAGATTGGAAGGCTTAGCGGTACGGAAATTGCAAGGAGAAAAAGTGCAAGGAGAAAAAGTGGAAAGGGAGAAAGTGGAAAGAGAGAAAGTGCAGGGAGAGAGGACAGGCAGAAAGAAAAACGACGAGAAGAGCTGAGTCAGCCGAAGCCATCGTACGGAGGTGTCCCAGACACCGGAAAAGAAAAGCCAGAGGGTGAAAAGGGGGTTTACCCTGATCATATTGCCAGCCTGAAGCTCCCGCGCCAATGCAATCAATGCCGGCAAGCCCCGTGTGAACAAGTGTGTCCGGTGGGTGCCACCTATTATTCGCCGGAAGGGGTCGTTCTCATCCACACCGACCGCTGTATTGGCTGCCGTTTTTGTATGGCGGCTTGTCCTTATGACGCCCGCTTCATCAATCCAAAGACGAACAGCGCCGAAAAGTGCACCTTCTGCTACCATCGTCTGCAAGTAGGGCTCTTGCCGGCCTGTGTCAGCACCTGCATTGGCAACGCCCGTTTGTTCGGGGACCTGTCTGACCCGGAGAGCGCGGTGGCGAAAGCGCTGAGCGAATTTCCTACGGACGTTTTGAGACCGGAGATGAAGACTGGGCCCCACGTCTATTACATCGGGCTGGACAATAAGCTTTCCGTACTGGATTACAGTCGTTTGAGCAAGAAGAAAGGGTGAGCGGGATGGTTTTTGTAGATGGCATGGCACAGATGACCCATGTGATGCCTTTCGGTATCCTGGTGGTTCTGGATTTTTTCCTGGTCGCGACCAGCGCGGGCTTGGTTTTGTTATCCGCCTTGGGGATACCGCTGGGATGGGGAAGGTTGAAACCGTTCTCTCAACGGGCGGCCTATCTTGCCCTAGCCACGGTGATCGCCGGGCCGGTGGCTCTTCTGGCGGATTTGGGGCACCCTCTGCGCTTTTTGAACCTGTTTTTGCATTTTAATGTTCGCTCGGCCATGTCCTGGGGAAGCTATATCTTGCTTGTCTACATCGCGGTCGTGGCGGTTTACGCCTGGCTGCTCAGGCAGAAATCGGCCCAAGCCCGGCCCTGGGCGGTAGCGGTGGGATTCCTGGCCCTAGCCCTAATCACTTATACGGGGATGCTCCTGGCGGAAGCGCATACCCGTTTTCTCTGGAGCACGGCCCTGACGCCGGCTTTGTTCATCGTTTCCGGGGTGGCCTCAGCCCTCGGCCTGCTGGCCTTCGGCCTACGCCGGACCCGGACGCAAAGGGCCGCGGGTTCCGAAGGGTCACAAGCGGGGCAGGTCCTTCGCCTTCCTCTGCTGTGGGTGCTCGCGGCGGAGGGAGTGCTCACAGTGCTCGAACTGTTGTCCTTGATGGCCGACGGGGCCCGGGGGTGGGGCTTACTGAAAGTGTTTTTCGGGCCCTTGCAGCCGACTTTTCTCTGGCTGCAACTCGTCATCGGACTGATCCTGCCCATGGTGGTTCTACTCAAGGGCAAAGGGGAGGCGGCGGTGTCCCTGGCCGGTGCGGGCACGATCATCGGCGTCTTTTTCCTGCGCTATAACTGGGTGATCGGCGGACAGATATTGCCGCAGAGCGGCAACGTCTACAATTATCAGGAGCAGTCGGCCTACACTTGGGCGGTGTTTGTCTTCGCCCTCGCGGTGGCTGGGGTGCTCGCGCTCCTTATCCCGAAGCTTTTTGAGACTGTGGCGGCGCGGGTGGAGACCAAAGAAAGAGGAGTTTCCGCTTGAGATCCGGCGGCTTGCCGCCGGATCTCTTCAAATTTAACCTAAGCTTAACAAAAGGGGACCAGCTTTTTGCCTCGTCAAATATTATAATTGATTGGACGGGTTTAGGGCCCGCATTCAAGAGACGAGGAGGAAAGATTAGGGAATGACCTTTTTGCAAACGCTCATCATCGCTATCGTCCAAGGTGTGACCGAGTTGTTTCCGGTCAGCAGCGTGGCGCACAGTGTGCTGACCCCTTATGTCTTTCATTGGTCGCTGAATTCCCAGTTTCTGAAGCAGAACTTCTTACCCTATGTGGTGATGCTCCATATTGGAACGGCGGTCGCCCTTCTGATATTTTTCCGGGACGAATGGATCAATATTATCCGCTCGATTTTCGACTCGAAGAAAGAAGACTCCCTGCGCTTGTTGCTTTTGATCGTAGTGGGAACGATTCCGGCCGCAGTGATCGGATTTACCTTGGAAAAAGCGCTTACCGCGCTCTTCAGCAATGTGGTCAGCGCCGCGGTTTTTTTGATTGTCAACGGCCTGTTATTGTATTTCGGCGAAAAGATGAGGTCTCGCGGGACCAAGCGCATCAATGATTTGAGCTATGGGCAGGCGGTGGTCGTCGGTCTCTTTCAGTCTATGGCGCTGGTTCCCGGTTTTTCGCGTTCGGGAGCGAGCATGACCGCCGGGTTCTGGGTGGGACTGAAGCATGAGGAGTCTGCCCGCTTTTCCATGCTCTTGGCGACTCCGATCATTGCCGGGGCCGGTATCCTGGAGATTCCGAAGCTCATTAAACACGGAGGCCACGGATTGTTCCTCACGGCTCTCAGCGGGGGAGTATTTGCCGGGATATTTGCCTTCATCGCGGTCTACATCTTAATGCACTGGTTTAAGAAGAAAGAAATCAACGCCATGAAGCCTTTCGCTTACTATTGCTGGCTGGTCGGCGGGTTGGTTTTGCTGAGTCATTTTATCTAGAAAAATCACGCGAGCACAAGCTGTTTCTACAAGCTGTTTCTGATTTAGACGTCGGTCTGCCGACGCGTCTTTCCGTGGATAAGGCCCGCAAAGAGAAAGGGTAATGATTGGGTCTGACAGTGAAATAACGCGATCCGGTGACGATGAAACGAAAGAGCCCCCCTGATTCAGGGGGGCTCTTTGGCGGTGCGCCAAGAATTAATTGTAGCGGCGGGCGCCCAGATAGCGGGAGGTGTAAAACCTGTCGCCGAGGTTTGACACTTCGACGCCGCTGTTTGGGTTGGCGGCTTGAACAAAGCGGCCGCCCCCGATATAAATGCCGACGTGAGACGCGCCTCTGGCATAGGTGGTGAAGAATACCAAATCGCCCGGCTGGAGGTTATCCATGCTCACCGGAGTACCGGAATCGAATTGCGCGAAAGAAGTACGCGGCAGGGATATGCCGAACTGGGCATAGACGTATTTGGTGAAACCGGAGCAGTCAAAGCCGCTGCGGTTGGTTCCGCCGAAGACGTAGGGCGATCCGACGTAACTGAGCGCACGATCGACGATATTGGAAGAACCGCCGCCGCCACGGGAGGCCGCAAAAGCGACGCTTATGGGACTCCGGCTGGGGCCTTTGGCGATGACTTGGCTGACAGAATGCTTGAGAACCTTTTCACTGAGTACCTTCTTCGAGGTATCGATGCCGTTCTTTTGTACGTAGGAATAGGTGATGGAGACGGCACCGTTGCTGCCCTGTTTGACGATGGAGGTCTGGCCGGGGGCGAGCTTATAATCCGCCTTGGTCACGACGTCAAAGGGAACGGTTTCCGTTCCGGTATAGGTTCCCTTGCTCACCACTGTGAGATAAGGCTCGACGTTAACCAGTTTGATGACCTGCCCGGGATGCAGCTTCGTGTCTTTGGTCTCTCCCGGATTGCCGGCAAGAACTTCATCAGTCAGCATATTGTTCTTGCGGGCGATGAGCCACCAGGAGTCTTTGGGTTTGACGGTGTAATTCGTAGTGGTGGTTTTGCCGTCAATCAGCGTCTTGAGGACTTGTGCGGGGGTTTCCACCTGACTGGGCGGCACGTTTTCCTCTTGGATGTTCAGGTTTTCGCCAAAAGCGACGGAGGTCACGTTGTTGTCCTGACCGGGTGTCACATAATGATCCCGATACTCCCGCAGGACTTTCTCCACATCGCTTTTGCTGGGCAGCACCGCGACCACGCTATTGTTAGCTTCCAGGGCGTAGCCGTTGAGGTAGAAACTCAACTTGCTTTCCAGGGCTTTTTCGCTTACCCCTGATTTGAGGTACAAGGCCCGATTGACTCGGACATTCGTGTATGTAATCTGATCGTGAGTCTTAGCCATGAGCCCGAATGGCCGGCCCTGCTGGGTGAGTGCCGTTTGAACGAGGCCCCTGCCGGCTTGAATAGTGCTAACCAGGCCGATTTGTTGACCGTCGACCATTACGGCGACCGCCGCGGTCGTGGTCGAGAGGTAATAGGTGAGTCCGCCGCCGAGGACTGCCAGAGCCGTTAGGCCGGCGATAACCGGTGGAGATTTCCAAGATACGTTTTTGGCAAACTTGCGGAAGAATAGGACGAGTTTTCTCGGCGCGTCAGTCTGACTGAACTTCTTCCGCGCTTGCGTCTGATTGAACTTCTCGACTTGGCGCAACACAAAAGTCTTCGAGGGTGACCATATACCGTGCCAAGTGAAGTCTTTCAGTGGTGGCAACAAATCATGCCGAGTGAAGTCTTTCAGCGGCAACCATACCTCATGCTGAGTAAAGTTCTTCAGGGGTGACCATACCTCGTGCAGAGTAAAGTCTTTCAGGGGTAACCATACCCCGTGCCGAGTAAAGTACTTGAGGGATGATCGTACCCCATGCTGAGTAAAGTCCTTCAGGGGTGACCATACCCGGCGTTGTGCGAAGCTCTTGACGGGTGACAACGTGGGGTGTACACTCATGTGTTCGTTCACCTTTCCTGGCCTACAGGGTTGTCAGCGGATTTGGGCAATAAGGTGTAAGCCCATGGGCGCAGTTCGCTTTAAGTCCGCAAAGAAATGTCCCTGCTCCGGATGAACACGGATTCAGCCTGCATTAATCATCTCCTAAAGCAATCGCCGGTCCAAAGACGATCACTTAACAAATAATTAATATTCGACGCAAAGGGCGAATATCCTGCTTTCCTGTTGAGAAAATTCGTCAAGAAGCTTTTCTCCCCCAATAAATACCATAATATGCCGCCGGATACCGCCCGCAGCGAAGGTCAGTCCTTTGGTTTGCCCGGTTCCGCGCCACCTTGAGCTTCCGGCTCGTCCGCGGCATAGAGGCAGTAGTAGCGTTTAGAATAACCCGTATTGCCCCAGGTATACGTCGAAGGGGATCTCGGAAGCGGATGCGTTCAGCGGGGGGAAAGGAACAGCCCGGACCGGAGCGGGTGAACGGCGCGGCGGGCGGTGGGGGCGGACCGGGGCGGAGGGGTAGAGTGGTACGGAAGGAGGTGGAGTGGACGATGCGGCAAAGCGGTGGAGTGGCGCGGCGGGTACGGTGCATGTGAAAGAGAAGCGTCAGGCGGATGGTGTAAAAGGGAATCCCAGCTGGAGGCAGTGAGCGGGTGGGTTCGGAAAGTTCTGATTTGCTTGACGAATGGAAGCGATTAACCGTATAATTACCGTATTATAAGAAGCGGGATTCTGGCCGGTGCATATTTATACAGAAATAAATCGGGCGGGAAACGGTGGAGCAAAAAAGTATGGGGGAATGTGAAATGTCGATCGACGAGCTTTACAAGCAGAAGCGGATGCATCCGGATGAGGCTGTCCGGCAGTTGCGTGATGGAGATTTTGTCATTGTTCCCACAGGGGTGGGCGAACCACCGACATTGTTAACGGCCCTGTCCAACCACCGGCGAGAGTTTCAGGATGTGAAAGTGAGCCAAATCCTGCCTGTGCGTACTTATGGTTATATCGATCCGGATACGGCTGAGCATGTCCGGCATGTGGCCCTGTTTTTCGGCTCCCCCACCCGCCCGGGTGGGCAGGAGGGCTGGACGGATTACATCCCCAACTATTTTTCCGAAATACCCGGCCTCATTTCCCGAGGGCACGTTCCCGCCGACGCCGTTTTGGCCATGGCATCCCCAATGGACAAACACGGCTATTTCTCCGTCAGCCTGGGCACGGACTATACGATGGCGGCGATCGCCAAGGCGCGGGCGGTAGTGCTCGAGGTGAACCCCAATGCTCCTTTCACTTTCGGGGCCTGTCACGTTCATATTTCCCAGGTAGCGGCTTTGGTTGAGAGCACGGATCCCATCCTGGAAGTGGGCCTGCCCAAGATCGGGCCTGTGCAAGAGGCCATCGGCGGGTATGTCGCGGCTATGATCGAGGACGGATCCACCTTGCAGATCGGTTACGGCGGCATTCCGGATGCCGTCGTGATGCAGCTGACAGATAAACATGAACTGGGAATTCACACGGAAATGGTGGGTGACGGGATCCTGACTTTGATCGAAAGCGGGGCCGTGACTAACCGGAGGAAGAACTACCTGCCGGGGAAAATGGTGGCGACGTTCGCACTCGGCTCAAAGAAGCTCTATCAGTTCATGGACCGGAATCCCGTTTTGGAAATGCACCCGGTGAATTATACCAATGACCCATACCTGGCCGGGCAAAACGACAACCTGATCACGATCAACGCTTCCATGGAGGTGGATTTTCTGGGGCAATGCGGGTCGGAGAGTCTTGGCACTCTGCCGGTTTCGGGGACAGGCGGGCAGGCGGATTTTGTACGGGCAGGCAATCGTTCGCGCGGGGGAAAATCGTTTATCGTCCTGCCCTCGACGGCTAAGAATAATACGGTCTCACGCATCGTGCCCACCCTGACCCCGGGGTGTGCGGTGACCACGAGCAAAAACGATGTCAACTATGTAGTGACGGAATACGGGCTGGCCCAATTGCGCGGCAAGTCGGCCAAGCAGAGGGCAAGGGAGCTGATTGGTATCGCTCATCCGGATTTCCGTCCGGAATTGACGGAAGCCGCCAGACGCATGAGGATCATCTAACGAGAGAACGGGACAGACCAAACTAGACCAAAGACCACCTCATGGCAGAAGCCATCTGAAACCAGGGGTTTCCGCGTGAAGCATTTGGTGAAATTTAAGTTGCCTCGGGTTCCCGGCGGGGGGAATCTTGAGGCAACTTTTTTTTCGTTATCCAATCAACATCCAGAATACAGGGAACCCATCTCACTTGTAGAAACGGGAGTCTGCCGAGTTCATTCAGCTTTTGGCTCGAGCTGGAGAGTGGATGTTTTAAAAGGTGGCACACTAGCTATGACATCATGTGAGTATCTTCGGGTTGAATTTCATTTTTGGCTGGGGTTATAATTGTATTTGCAAGAAACGAAATAAAAAGATCTAAAAGTCTGAGAAATATGTTGTGGGATGAAGTTGTTGGGCTAAGGGGTGAGAACCGCATGATTAAACTGAGTTTGCGACAGACGGATTTATTCAGGAAGCTCGTCGACAAAGAGAAAGTCACGGTTCAAGGTTTTGCCCAGGAAAACCACATCAGCGTACGGACGGTTTATCGGGAAATTGACAATGTCAACCAGGAAATCGCGCTTTTCAGGGTGAAAATCGTCAACCGCGGAGAAGGTCTGGCCTTGGAGGGGAACGCGGAACAGATCATTAACCTGAAGTTAAATATCCCCGGCGTTGATTCTGTCATGAAAGTTGAGAATAGAAAGAATCTGATCCTGAGTGAACTTTTGCAGGGGCACGGACCGGTCAAGACCCATTACTTCGCCAACAAATTTCACGTCTCCAACGCAGCCGTCAGTTATTATTTAAAAGACATCAAGGAATGGCTGGAGAAGAAAAACATCGCCCTGATTTCCAAACCCGGGGTGGGAATTTACATTGAAGCAGAGGAAAAGGCCATCAGGCAGGCCATTATTGATCTCCTGTATAAAAATTACAGTGCTGATGAGTTGGCGGGCTTTTTGCAAAAGAGTTTTGCCTCCGGGGATGACGTGACGGATGAGACGTTGAAACATGAGTTGGATGCGCGCCTTTTAAATATGATCGATTACCACACGATCAAGATTATCGAAAAGGCTCTGTTAGATTTTGAGGAGCAGGTCGACTACCAGATCGAAGACCGTCTTTATATCGAGCTTTCCATTCATTTGGCCTTGGCGATCCGCAGGCTCCTCAACGGGGAAAAAATCGACCTGGACAGCGGAACCCTGGCAGATTTGAAAAAAGCGCAAGAATATACCTACGCGGAGATGATCGCCCACTTCATTGAGAAGGAAATTCCTTTAGAAATCCCGGAGGCTGAGATTGGGTACATGACTATCCACCTCCAAGGGGTGAGGATAGGAAGCCGCGTCCTTCAGGTCGAGGAGCAATATTTGGCGACGCTGACGGCCAAGATTATCAAAGAAGCGTCGGATTTGTTCGCTTTGGATTTCCGGCAAGACCAAACTTTGCAAAAAGACCTGAAGACACACCTCCTGTACTCACTCTACCGCCTGCGGAGTGGTTTCAAGATCCGCAATCCCCTGGTGATTCGGATCAAAGAGGAGTATGCCCTGATGTTCGACGGTTGCCGGACGGTTCTGAGCAAGGTTCTGGAGGAGGATTCGGGGCTGGAAGTCACGGATGATGAGGTCGGCTATGTCACGATGCATTTCCTGGCCTCGCGGGAGCGGCTAAAGGGTCAGTCGGCCAAGATCGATGCCCTGCTGGTCTGTGCCAGCGGGATAGGGACCTCCCGCATGCTGGTGGCCAAGCTGAAGAATGTTCCCCAGCTGAACGTGGTCGCCACCGCGTCCGTGCTTAAAATCGCCGAGGCCATGGAAAAATATAATCCGAAGGTCATACTTTCGACGATTCCCCTGCAGAGGGACGACATTAAGGTCATCGTAATCAATCCGCTCTTCCTCCCGGAGGATGTAAAGAAGCTGGAACGGGAACTGAATTTAAAGATCAGTTTCCGGGCTGAGGAACAGGGTCCCGCTCCCCGGCAGGAATACCTGGACCAAGTCAGAGCCATCAAAGACTATGGAACCCAGGTCAGTATTCTGACGAAAAATGTTTGTTTTGCTGCGATTCATTCCCGTCAAAGCAAGGGGATCGTGACGGAGCTTTTGCGGGAGCTGGCCGGGCGGCAACTGCTGAAGGAAGCTCAGGTTCAAAGCCTGCGTGGTACTCTGCTCGACAGGGAAGGAAGGGGTACCATCGTCCTCCCTCAACGGAATTTTGCCATTTATCATTGCGCAAGCGCGGAGATCAGCGAACCGATGGTGGCGGTGGGCCGCCTGGACAAGCCCGTGCAGCTGTTAAACCTTTTGGGCAAGAAGGAGCAAGTAACGACCGCCTTTCTCATGCTGGCGCCCGCGGAGGTCAGAGAAAGCCTGGAAGTCATCGGGGACATCTCCGGGGTCATGATCGAGGAGGGGGACTTTGTTTCCCGGATCAACGCGAGTTCCGGGGTGGAGGAATGCCGGGCTTTGCTGGAGGAAGCTTTGCTCAAAAAGTTGTCCCAACAGATCAGAAGATTAGGGTGAGGAAAGGGGTGATCAGGATGATTCAAGGAGGCAAATATTTATCCATTTCCAAAAAGCAAATCTTCTTCTTCTATGCTCTTTTGGCCGCTGTTTGGCTGTGGGAGTCTGTGAGCGAACTCAGCCGGAACAATATAGGGGCCGGGCTCTTGCTCTTTCTCTTCGGGGCCGGTTTTCTCGCCGCCTTATATGGAATCCAGAGCTATTTCAGCAAGATGCTGCGGCTCTACCAGAGCAACTTGACCAAAGCAAGGGCTAAGGGCCGGAAGTCGGGGGCCCAAGGGCTGGCATCCGCGGACATTCGAAGGAAAAACGGAAGTCAAAGGCCGCAAGCCCGAGCCTCGGCAAAATAGGCGGGGTATCTGGGCTGAAAGGCAGCCGCGCCGAGGACGTACGGAGTCGCCGCGTGGGTCCTTTGGCCGCCGGGACAAAAAGTATACAAGGAGGGTATCAGACATGAAAGCGATTATTCTTTGCAGTTGGGGTGCCACATCGAGTTCTCTGGCGAAAAGCGTCACGGATGAAGCCAAGAGGAGAAATCTGGATATTGTGGTCGACGCCGGAGGGACGGGGGAATTTAAGAAGAAAGCCGCTGACTATTCCGTCGCTTTGCTGGAGCCGCAGGTCAGGCACCTGAAGAAGGAGATTGAGGAGGCGGCGGCCAAATACGGCATCCCTGTGGCTTTGGTGGACATGCAGGCCTTTGCTACCATGAACGGCGGGAAGGTGCTTGACCAAATTCTGGCCTTGACCAAGGAGGTTGAGTCATGAAAAACAGCCGCTTTATGGCGTGGATGGATGAGCACTTTATGCCGGTCCTGGCCAGAATTGCCCAAAACATCTATCTGCAGTCAATTCGAGATGCCTTTTGCATTTTTGCTCTGCCTCTGATTATCACCGGCTCGGTCTTTTTGATTATCTCCAACCCGCCGGTGGCCTTGCACTGGGGTATCATTACCGCTTGGAACAACGCTATTACTCCCATTCAGCCCCAGATCCTCATTGCGTTTAATTTGAGCTTCGGGATCATGGCTCTGATGGTGGCTTTCGGCACTGCCTACAGTTTGGCTTCGAGATGGGACTTGGATGACGCGATGGCCGGCATCCTGTCCATGGTATCTTTCCTCATCGTCAGTTTTCCGGCCTCGGACATCACGAAAGTGCCTTTTGGGGATGTTCTCAATTATCTTGGGGGCGAGGGTTTGTTTGTCGCCATCCTGCTCGGGATCATGACGGCCAAGATCATGAAGTTTTTCGGCGAGAAAGGGCTTGTCATCAAGATGCCGGCGGGGGTTCCGCCTTATGTCGTGCGTACTTTCACGGCTCTGGTGCCGTTCTTCTTCATGATTACGTTTTCCTGGGCCCTGGAATGGACGGTTTGGGCACATTTTCACATTACCTTGCCCCAATTGGTCCTAGAAATCTTTAAACCGCTGGTGGCGGCATCTGACAGTTATCCGGCGGCGGTGGCTGAAATCGTCCTGATGATGCTGCTCTGGTCTTTGGGCATTCACGGTATGAATGTCGTTTCCTCTGTGGCTTATCCTTTCTGGATGACCCAGTTGGCTGCGAACGACGCGGCACTCAAAGCAGGCCGGCCCTTACCGGGAATTGTGACCGAACCTTTCTTCCACATGTTTACGCATATCGGCGGTTCCGGGCTGACTTGGCCTTTGACGATCATGTTTTTGCTGTCGGCTTCCAAGCAGTTAAAAGCGATTGGGAAGACGGAAATCATTCCGGCTATTTTCAACATCAATGAACCGATTATTTTCGGCGCGCCTCTGGTTCTTAATCCCATCATGTTCATACCTTTTATCCTGGCTCCTTTGGCAGCCGTGACAATTAACTACGCCGCTTTTGCCTTCAACCTGGTGCCGAGGATCGTGACTCAGCCGTCCTTTACCACGCCTGTTTTTCTGGGCGGGATTATTGCCACCGGGGGATATTGGCAAGGGGCCGCGCTGCAGGCGGTGAATCTGGTCGTGGCGGCCTTGATTTACTATCCGTTCTTCAAGATGTATGAGAAAGAGCTGGTGGCTAACGAGACAGCCGCGGGAGAAGAGGAAGCGGAAACTGCGCTCGCCGGTTAAGTGAGGGGAGAGTTGGGGAAGAACTCTGCGGCAGTTGAGGAAGAGCTCAGCGCGAGTTGAGGGAGAGTTCAGCGCGAGTTGAGGGAGAGTTCAGCGCGAGCTGAGGAAGAGCTCAGTGAGTTGAGGAAGAGCTTAGCGAGAGTTACGCCAAGTGGCGGGGAACTCGGTCAGTGACGTGAGCTTCCGTACTTGGAGGAGTCTGACGTGAGGACAAAAAATTGGCGCCGGATGGTGTCTGCACCGAGGCCGGGCCGGCAAAAGAAAAGTGAGGAGGTACACAGGTGGAAAACGCACAGCCGGAAAAGTCACAGCCGGATCTTGAGCAAATTGTCTTTAACCTCGTGTTGCACGGGGGGAATGCCCGGGCCAAGGCCTATGAGGCTTTGGACGCGGCGGAAGCGGGCGATTTTACCCAGGCAGAAAAAAGCCTTGAAGAAGCAGACGAGGAATTTTATGAGGGCCATAAATACCAGAATCTGCTCGTTCAAGGCCAGTTAGAGAAAGATACCACACCCAGTTTCCTCGTCATTCATGCTCAGGATCAGCTCATGACCGCTTTAGCAGAGAAGACCCTAATCAAGAGAGAGATTTCCCTTTATAAAAGGGTGCATGAATTGGAAAAGAAAGTAAGGTAGGCTCAACTAAGAGACAAGCCCAGTATAGATGAAAGCTGAGCAAAAAGCAATCCGACCACAAACCCGTTGCCAAAACGGGTTTGTGGTATATTAGAAAGTGTGAAACCTAAAGTTATAATACAGTTGCGAAACTCACACATAAAACTGTATTACATATCCGTCATATATAAACATTTGTCTTTGAATATCCGTTAATTATAAACATTTGTCCGCGAGATGGACATAAATTGAAGGTAATATTTAAATTTCTTTTATAGTATTGTATTATTACTCGAAATAACTATAATTAAATTAAAACTAAGTATTGGAAAGAAGATGAAAGAGATGGGGTCTCAGGAAAAAAGTAAAAGTAAATTGACTTTGGTGCCGTTAGTTTTAATGATCTTCACTTCTGTCTTCGGATTTACGAACATGCCGCGCTCTTTTTACTTAATGGGCTACGGTGCCATACCGTGGTATCTGCTCTCGGGAATTACGTTTTTCCTTCCGTACGCTTTTATGATGGCAGAATACGGCGCCGCCTTCAAAAATGAAAAGGGCGGCATCTATTCGTGGATGGAACGCTCGATCGGACCCAAGTACGCGTTTATAGGTACGTTCATGTGGTACGCGTCTTATGTGGTCTGGATGGTGAACGTGGCCTCGACGATCTGGGTTCCGCTGTCTAATTCCATCTTCGGCAAAGATACGACCGCAAGCTGGACGGTCTTTCACTTGAGTTCAACTCAAACTTTGGGATTGTTGGGAATCGCCTGGATCATCGTGGTCAGCTTTGTCGCTTCCAAGGGTTTGGACAAGATCACAAAAGTGACCTCTGTCGGCGGTACAGCCGTGGCTTTGCTCAATGTTGTTCTCTTGCTGGGCGCCGTCTTCGTCCTCATCGCTAATCACGGTCATTTCGCCCAGCCTATTCTGTCAGCCCGTTCCTTTATTGCTTCGCCCAACCACGCTTACGGAACACCGGTGGCGATGCTTTCCTTTATCGTCTTTGCCCTCTTCGCCTACGGCGGTATTGAAGTGGTGGGCGGCTTAGTGGACCAGACGGAACACGCCGAAAAGGTTTTCCCGAAAGGAGTCACGATCTCGGCTATTATCATCGCGATAGCGTATTCTTTAGGTATCTTCTTGGTCGGTATTTTCGTTAACTGGAATCATGTCATGGCTTCGAATAACGTGAACATGGCCAACGTGTCCTACATCGTGATGCAGAATCTGGGCTTCCAGGTCGGCCGCGGCTTCGGTTTGGCCGAGGCGGGTGCCTTAACCTTCGGCGCCTGGGTGGCTCGCTTGGTCGGACTGTCTATGTTCTTGGCTTTGACCGGAGCGTTCTTCACCCTGATTTATGCTCCCCTCAAGCAAATGATTGAAGGAACGCCTGCCGGCTTATGGCCGGGAAAGCTGGGCGAGGTTAAGGAAGGGATGCCCCTGAACGCGATCTGGATTCAGTGCCTGGTTGTCGTGGTCATGATCTTCATCGTATCTTTTGGCGGGCAGGCAGCCTCAGCCTTTTTCAACAAACTCGTGCTTATGACCAACGTGGCCATGACCATCCCCTATATGTTCATTTCGGGAGCATTTGCGGCCTTTAAGAAAAAGACCGAGATCGAGAAGCCGTTCCAGGTATACAAGAGTTACAAATCGGCTTTGGTGGCGACGGTCGTAGTGACTTTCACTGTCGGTTTCGCTAACTTCTTCACCATTATCCAACCGCTGACTCAGGGTGATGTGCAATCCACCCTCTGGATGATTGGGGGCCCTTTGTTCTTCACGCTGGTGGCTTTCTGGATGTACCACAGATATGAAAAGAAACAGGGGACCCTTGCGCCGGTGGAAAAGCAGGTTGCCAGATAAGTTGATCCGGGTCGAGCCGGATTGACGAAGCCGAGCCGGAACGATAATTGGACGAAGCAGGGCAACGGTAACGGACGAAGCCAGTCGGAACGATAGTGGGCGGACTGGGAGTGTCGCGGCCGTGCTGCCGGACCCGGCCTGAGGAAAGTTGAGCCGGAACGATAATTGAGAGACGTGAGGCTTTGACGGCCGGGGTGCTTACGCATCCCGGCCGTTTCGGGTGCGCCACGCATGACGATTAAGGCCAAGGTTTCCGTAGAGAAGGCGGAAAGGGTTTGTAGTTGAAGGAACATCGTTCTGTAGTGCATGTAACACCACGAAACGGGGTCGCGAACCCCGCCAAATAGATTCTTAAAAAGATGACAGAATAACTGTGACAAAGTGTAAGGATCTTCGGCTTGAATTTCCTTTTCGGCAGGCTATATAATGGAAATGGACGCAATCGAGCTTCTTGGCCCGGCGGAAACCGTGCAGGCGACTTCAGTCAGCGGCGGACGGCGCGGAAGAGCGGCGCTGGCGGAGTGTTGATAAATGAGGCAACAAGGCAGAGGAGCCGTGGCATAGTCGTCCGCATTCTGTGTTAAACTGTTATTGCCGGGAGGAAAAAAACATGATTAAACGCGAGTATACCTTGACAAATCCTCAGGGGCTTCATGCCCGCCCAGCCAGCCTGCTGGTGCAGGCGGCCGGTCAGAGCCGTTCGGAAGTGACCCTGATCAAGAATAACAAAGAATATAACGCCAAGAGCATTTTGGGAGTGCTCAGCCTGGGTGCCCAAAAAGGGGACAGTCTGGTCATTAAGATAGAGGGTCCGGATGAGGCGGAGACAGACGAGAAGCTGCAGGCGCTCTTTGCCGGGAATTTCGGCGAATAGGGCCGCCCCAGGTACCAGGGGATAGGCGAGGACTTTGAATTGCCTTTAGTGCTCATGTCCTGGTGAGGAAATCGCCGGTGCAATAGGATGGGGGAGGACTTGACATGCAGGGAATAGGGGTTTCGCCCGGAATCGCGATCGGCGGGGCGCTGGTGATTAAGGATGTGCCATCAGTCTTACCGGAACGCAGCCGTTTGACGGCGGAGGAGGAAAATGAGCGCCTGAGCCGGAGCTTAAGTGCGGCCCGCCGACAACTGGAAAAGATCCGGGCCGGCGCTGAGGCGCGCCTTGGGGACAAGGCCCAAATACTCGATGCCCAGATCTTGATTACGGAAGACGAAGAATTACTCTCGTTAGTGCGTGACAAGTTACAAGAGGGTTTGACGGCCGAAGCAGCTATACGCGACGGGGTGCAGTATTATGCCGACCTGTTGGAAAATATGGACAATGAGTATTTGCGCGAGCGGGCGGCCGACATCCGCGATACGGGGCGCCGGATCATCCGGCATCTGCTAGGGGCGGCCGAGACTGACCTGGCACATTTGAGCACACCCTGCATCATAGTGGCTCATGATCTGACACCTTCCGATACGGCGACGATGGCTCCGGAGCAAGTTCTGGGCTTCATTACTGATGT
Organism: Peptococcaceae bacterium CEB3; assembly: GCA_001029295.1. Lineage (GTDB taxonomy): Bacteria > Bacillota > Desulfitobacteriia > Desulfitobacteriales > Desulfitobacteriaceae > Acididesulfobacillus. Next base: position 64,661 of record LDXJ01000060.1, read on the forward strand.
AGGAGGAAGAACGTCCCACAGCGCGATCATGGCGCGCACGCTGGAGATCCCGGCCATTGTGGGCACTGAGCGGGGGACGGAATTAATCCGGACAGGAGAACCACTGATTTTAGACGGGGACAGCGGTGAGGTCATCGTGAACCCGCAGCCGGAGGTGCTCGAGACTTACCGGGAGAGGCAAAGGGCGCAGGCGGAACGCAAAGAAAAGCTGCAGGCTGTAAAAGGGCGGCCGACGGCGACGCGAGACGGGCACAAGGTCCTGGTGGCCGCCAATATAGGGACGCCGAAAGATTGTGAAGGGGCTTTGAGGAACGGGGCGGAAGGGGTCGGACTTTTCCGGACGGAATTTCTCTATTTAAACCGGGATGATCTGCCGAGCGAGGAGGAGCAGTTTCAGGCCTACAAAGAGGTTCTGGAGGCCATGGCGCCCCAAGAGGTGATCATCCGGACGCTCGATGTCGGCGGGGATAAGGAACTCCCCTATTTGGGTTTGGCCAAGGAGAGCAATCCCTTCTTGGGCTACCGGGCCATTAGGGTCTGTCTCAGCCGGCCGGAGATGTTCAAGACGCAGCTGCGGGCCCTGCTGCGCGCGAGCGTCTATGGCAAACTCGGCATTATGTTTCCCATGATTTCCAGCCTGGACGAAGTCCGTCAGGCTAAAGGCATGCTGGCGCAAGTCAGAGAGGAACTGGTGAGCGAGGGCGTGGCCGTGAGTGAGGAGGTTGAGGTCGGAATCATGATTGAGATTCCGGCGGCCGCCGTGATCTCCGACATCTTGGCCCGCGAGGTTGACTTCTTCAGCATCGGAACCAACGATCTGATCCAATATACGACGGCTGTGGACCGGCTCAATGAAAGGATCGCTGCCCTGTATACGCCTTATCATCCGGCGGTTTTGCGCTTGGTGAGTCAGGTGATTGAAAACGGGCATAAGTCCGGGATTTGGGTCGGGATGTGCGGCGAGGCGGCCGGAGATCAGGCCCTGATCCCGCTTCTGCTGGGCATGGGCCTTGACGAATTCAGTATGAGCGCGATATCCGTTTTGGAGTCGCGGGAACTGATCGGCAGGCTGGACTACGCGCAAGCCCAAGTGAGAGTGCCGGAGGTGCTGGCTCTGGGAACGGCCGCTGAGGTCAAGGGGGCTCTGGCGGAGTAGGCGAATAGCGCAACCATCCTGTCTCCAAGATTGGTGAAAAAGTCGCTGTCGTTCACTGCTTGGAGATAGGTCTTTTGCGTTGTAGGGTTCTTGACAAAGCACCATAAACCTCGTAGTATATGACTGACCGGTCAATACAAAGTTGTCCAAGGGATCTTGAGGAGAAAATTTGAAGGAGCGGATGTCATGCCGGATCTGAGAGAACAGGCTATTCTGGAGAGTTCCCTGGAGGTTTTTGCGGCCAAGGGTTTTGAGAGGGCGACTATGGATGAGATCGCTGCCAAAGCCAAGGTGGCGAAAGGTACGCTCTTTTACCGCTATAAGAGCAAGGAAGACTTGTTTCTCCATTTGCTGAAAGACGCAGTAGAACGGTTTACCGACAGCGTGGCCAAGGCCTGTGCCGAAATGCCCGATGGGGTGGTGAAACTGCGCAAGGCCATCGAACTGCAGACCCGCCTTTCCTACGAGCATCCGAAGTTTGCCAAGATCCTGCTCAGTGAGGTCTGGGGGAAACAGGAGCGGCAGAGGCTGTTTCGGGAGACGCTCAACCGTTATCTGCACCTGTTGACTGAGATGATCGAACAGGGGATACGGGAAGGACAGCTGCGCCGGACTGACAGTGCGCTTCTTTCCACCGCGATCTTTGGCATGACGGCTGCCGCCACTCTTCATCTTCTCCTGGCGGAGCAGGAAGCGCAAATTGCCGAGACCATCGGAGAACTCCAGGATTATGCTCTGCGGGGGATTCTGGCGCAAAATAGGCGGGACATGGGATGAAGGCGAAAGTGTTCGGGGAGGCTAAAGCAGCCTAAGTCCAGCCATGGCCTCGTGACGGTGCCGGCGTGAACTTCAGGGTTCAGCGTTCAGCGTACCGTGATGTGCCGAATAAGGGAGTTGCCCCGGAATGACTGACCGGTCAGTACACAAGATCGGGGGTGAGGGTAAGAAAGTAGGGAAGGCGGAAAGCGGGGACGACGAAGAAGGAGCGGGTTAAGTCTTGACTCTTAGGAATTAAGAATATCCTTTAAGAAAAAAGGGGGTTTTTCGGGTGGTGCTTTCATGTCACGACATCACAGTTAAAGACGGCAGGAGCACGGTGTTCGCCGGACTTAACCTGACTATTCCGGTCGGGCAAGTAACGGGAATCTACGGCGGAAGCGCTAGCGGAAAAACCGCTTTAATCTTGCTTCTGGCCGGGCTCTTAAGGCCGCAGCGCGGAGAAGTGCGCTTGGGCGACGTCGATGTGTTGAAAGACGGAAAAAAGGCGAAGAAAATGATCGGGTTAGGTGTTATTAAGGATTTTAATCCGCTGTTTTATAATCTAACGGTAGAGGAGAACCTTCTCTTTCAGGCCCGGGCCGTGGGAACGCGGGCTCCCAGGGAGAGAGTTCGGACCGTGCAGAGAGAGTTTTGCCTGCGGGGTGTGCGGGATCGGATGCCTGAGCGGCTGGGGGCGCTGGAACAAGCCCTGATCAATTTGGCTGTCGCCGGCGTCGGAGAGCCCAAGGTCTTTCTTTTGGATGAGCCTGAAATGGGCTTAACGGCAGAGGAGAGCGGGATATTCTGGCAGCATTTGCGGGGTTTAAAAGAGCGGGGAGCGACGGTCGTACTGACGACACACCGGCAGGAGACGGCCTTCCGTTGTGACCGAATTGTCGCGATGCCGGAAGGAAAGGCGGTGAGCTTCCATGCAGTTCGTTCACTTGGCCCATATGGAACTGAAACGGCTTTGGCGTAATCGTTTTGCTCGGATTGCGGCAGTGGCTCTTTGCTTCATGCCGCTGCTTTACAGTTTCCTCTATTTGTCGGCATTCTGGGACCCCTATGGCCATTTGGAACACATGAAGGTGGCTGTGGTCAATTTGGACCGAGCAGCGACACGCAACGGCGAGACTATCCACGCCGGAGACGACCTGGTTAAAAAGCTGAAAGGAGATCCAAGTGTCGGCTGGCGCTTCACGAGCGAAGCGGATGCCGAGAACGGCGTCAAAGAGGCCAAATATGACATGGCCCTGATCATTCCGCCGGACTTTTCCCAGACCCTGCTCAATGTAGCCCGGGATCCGAAATCCGGCAAGACCCCGCCGAAGGCCAGATTGCTTTATTACTCCAACCCGAGCAAGAACTTCCTGGCCGCGCAGATCGGCGATAAAGTGACGGAGAAGCTGAAAGGGGAATTCAACGGGCAAATCGCCGGGGACTTCTTAAACAACGTTTTTGTGAATCTGGCGGATTTAGGGAGCGGGATGCAGACAGCCGCCGAGGGGGCGAGCCACCTGGATCAGGGCTTGCGGCAAGCCGCTTCCGGCAGCGCCAAGATCACAGGACGGTTGCGCGAGGCTGCCGACGGGGCAGGGAAACTAACTCAAGGGTTAAAGTCCGCGGCGAACGGAGCGGATCAGGTGGCTGGAGGAGACACCAGCCTGGCCAACGGGGCTCAGGCTCTGCTTGGGGCGACGAACCCCATCGACTCCGGTCTGGAGCGGGCGCGGCAAGGAAGCGGACAGTTGGCCGCGGGTTCGGGGAGTCTCGTCAGCGGGTTGAACAACTCCGAGACGAAGATGGGCAGCGCGGCAGCCGGGGCTACGGAAATCCAGAAGGGAGTGGCTGCCGCCTATGACGGGGCCCAGAATTTACAGTCCGGGACGGGGGCTCTGCTCAACGGTTCGGCTCAGTTGGAGAACGGCGCCGGCCAAGTGTACTCCGGCCTGAGCCAGATGAAACAGCAGTTGAATGACCCGGCGAACGGAGTGCCCGCCCTCATAAATGGAGCGAATACGCTGGCCGCGCACACCTCGGCCAAGAGTCAGCTGCTCCGGGGGGTAATTTCAGCGCACCAGGCTTTAACAGGCCGGATCATACCGGGGGTTCAAAGTGCGGCCGGGAGTGTCAGCCAAATTTCCTCCGGTCTGAGCCAGGCATCCGCCGGGCTGACCCAGGACAGCCGGGCTCTGCAGACCGCTGCCGCGTCTTTGGCCAAAGTGGAGGCTGCCGATCCGGCCTTGGCCCAAAACCCGGATTTTGTGACCGCCCTGGGCGCGGTGAAAAGTGTGCAGCCGACTCTCGATCCGACGAATACGGATGCGGGCACCGGAATCACGGCTAGTATCAAAGCAGCCGCTGCCGGACTGGGTCAGGTGGCCTCAGGCCTCACGGGCCCTGCGACGGATCCGGCCCAGCCATCGGCCCTGTCAGGGTTACAGCAACTGGACGCTGGCCTGTACAATGCCAACGATTCCGAGGCTAACCCTCAAACTGTCTACGGTGGGGTTGAGGCTCTGAACAACGGAGCTGGTCGGTTGAGCGCAGGCTTACAGCAGTTTCTCGACACGAGCAACAGCGGCCTGGACCAACTCCTCGCCGGGGCGGGTCAGTTGCGGACCGGGGCGGCAGGTCTGAACAGCGGGCTCGCGGAGGTCAACCGCGGCTCGGCCGCGCTCACGGGGGGCTTAAGCCAACTGAAATCTGGGGCTTCCGGACTTTCCGCAGGCTTAAGCCAAGGAGCCCAAGGCTTTCCCCGGCTCGTAGACGGAGGGCAAAAGCTCAGCAGCGGCCTAAATGCTTTGACGGGTGCTTTAACCGAGCTGGAGCAGGGATTTCGCACATTTGCCGGGCACCTGGCCGGACTGAACCAAGGTGCGGCCCAATTGGCCCAAGGATCCCGGACGGTGAGCGAGGGTGTGGCCCGGGCCGCGGCTGGTTCCGCTTCCCTGCAAAACGGTCTCACGGCGTTGCACACCGGGAGCGCGGGACTCACTCAAGGACTCGGCACAGCGAAAGCGGGAAGCCAAAAGTTGCTTAAAGGCCTGAACAAGGGTGTGAGACAAGTGCGGGAGAATCTGCCGGCCCAGCGGTCGCTTGTGGCCAAAGACATGGGAGAACCGGTGCGGATTGTGAAAGATACCCTGAATCCCGTGCAGACCTATGGGACGGGTTTTGCTCCCTACTTCATTCCCCTATCCTTGTGGGTTGGAGCTTTGGTACTTTTCTTCCTTATTAATACGAAGGAGAACCGCTTCGTAACATCCCGCGTTTCACCCTTGGATATCGTTCTGGGCAAGTATGTGATCTTTGCTCTCTTGGGGGTGCTGCAGGCTGTGGTTTCTTCCTTGGTCTTGATTGAGGTGCTCGGTCTGCATCCGCTTAATGTCCCGGCCTTTTATGGCTTCAACATTCTTCTCAGCCTGACCTTCACTGCCATCATGGAGCTTTTGGTAGTGGCGGCCGGTATGGTCGGACGTTTCGCGGCTATCGTACTGCTGATGTTGCAGCTGACGTCCAGTGGCGGGACATTCCCCTTGGAATTGGTACCCAAGTTCTTCCGAGTCATCTCTCCTTTCCTGCCCATGACCTATGCGACGGCCGGGCTGAGGCAAATCATCTCCGGAAGCTCGGTGCTCCCGCTCGGGACCGACCTGATGGTTTTAACCGGTTTCGGACTCGTCTCCCTCGCTCTGGCAGTGCTGGCCACCCGGCCGAGAATACGCGTCCGGGATCTGCATCCCGCCCCCGAGCTGGGAGCCTGAGGCCCGGTGCAAGCAGAAGACTGCCGAGAGCAAGCCGAAGACAGGAAAGAGAAGCCTCACTGCTGCAGATACAAGGCAGTGCAGAGAAGACGCAGTGCAGAGAAGGCACGAAGGCCGGAAAGAATATTCTTTCCGGCCTTCGTAGGTCTTAGGGGGCGTCAGCCTGATTCAATGGAACGCTTACTTGAGCGATAGCGGCGCTGATCCTGCGCCAGTACGGTTTGTCTCCCCCCTGGCGGGTCAGCGGCTAGCCTCCGGGGATTTTCCGTTCCGTGCGCGGTCAGCTGTGCGCCATATCGCCTTAAAGTCTGAAGACTTTCCAGAGCAGTCCCGGCGGCGTGACTTTCTGCACCGTACGCAAGGGGATGGTTTGGACTTGACTGCCCGCTTGTACTTTCAAGTTCGCGGCTTGATCGGCGGCTGCCAGCGGGAGTTGACTGTGCAGAAGCTGAACGGAGTACTGAACTTTGAGGCCGGGGTAGCCGAAAACCCGAACCGGCTGGGTCGTCTTTAAAGCACTGGCAGTGTGCCAGGCCGTGGTTATTTGAGCAAAGCCCGCGGCAGGCTGAGCCAAGGTGTAGGATTTGAACTCGGGACGTACTTGATCAAGCATTTGCACGGTGGCGTCGAAGGCACTCTTCAAGGACAGAGCGGTTTTCTGACCAAGGACCGCGCCGATGATATAGTGGGTGTCGCTCCCTTCGACGACCGGAGTGGCCGAGATGAAACAGCCGCCGGCCTCTGAGGTGGAGCCTGTCTTGATTCCGACGATGCCGTGTTTGCCCAGCATTCCATCCACGTTAAAGACCTTGCCAGCCACAGGCAGGGTGGCTTGAGGCATGGCGACGATCGTGCGGAAAGCGCGGTCCTGCATCGCCATTTGGGCCAGTTTGATTTGGTCCACCGCGTTGCTCACAGTGGCCGGACTGACTCCGCTGGGATCGGCGTAGTGAGTGGATGTCATCTTTAGGGATTTAGCGGTCTCATTCATCTTACCCACGAAAGCCGACTCCGATCCCGCAACCCAGCGGGCCAAAGTATCCGCGATGTTGTCACCCGAAGGGAGGAGGAGACCCTCAAGAAGTTGTCTCTCCGTCAGTTGTTCTCCCTGGGTCACTTTGAGAACAGAATAATTGTTCTTGAGGCCGCTTTGATAATCAGCCACATCTTGGGCCGTCATCGTCAAAACGGGTCCGTTTGCTCCCGGCTGCAAAGGGTGGGCTTTTAGGACCAGATAGGCGGTCATGATCTTGGCCACGCTGGCGATGGCGACAGGGGCTTGATCAGGCGAGGAGGCGACGACGCCCAAATTCTCGGTTCCGACAGCGGCTTCTCCCTGCGTGGGGAAAGTGACGGCAAATTTGCCGGGTAAAACGCTGCCCGCTGTGACGGGTGCCGCGGCCACCGGCTGGTAGGGGCGGTTGAGCTGGGCAAAGCCCGCTCCCACAACGGCCAAAACAATGACCACGATGAGAAGAATTTTTAGGTAGAAGCCTTTGAACAATGGAGATTTACCTTGTTGGGGAGACGGCTGCGGTAAAGACATAATGCCCTCCTGAATGTTGGTTGAATTTATTTTACCGTATTTTATTCTACAGGGAATCAAGCCATTCGACAAGACACGAAACCTGCCAGATCTGCAAAATAGCCCCTGCCGGAGCAGGAAAAGACGCGGGCGAAGCAAAATGACGAGCTTTTTTTGGTCTGCCCGGGAAAGCCGGATTTATCTAAGGGCAAAGCGGCCCAGAAGAAAAATGGGCGTCGGGATTAAGTCAAGGGTGAGCCCGGACGATATCTAATATAGCCGGCGCTCCATTAAGTAAGACGTTTCGGAATCGCCGCAAAGTGTCGTCATGCGATCCCAAGATGAGTATCAAAGTGGGAGATTAGTATCAATATGAGACCAGAAAAGAGGCGATTTAAGGAAAAAGTCTTCGGATAAAACCGCGAAAGGAGTAATTTAAGTAAAAAAATGTCTTGCCGTGCTGCCGGACTGCGCGTTCGGACACGATTGTGCACCCCAGCAAGAAACCTTGGCACGAAACTTGCCGTGGCTTCATAAGTCAGAAGGTCTTCGTAGGGAAATGTTGAAAGTGTCGTAAGAGGAGGTATTCCGTTGAAGAGAAAGTTGGCCCGGCTAATGGCAGCCATTTTGCTTGTTTTTATTTTTATCCAAGGGGGATTCCAGCTTCTGCAGGTGCTCACCGGAAAGATGTCTTATTACTGGATTCTGTCGGGGGTTCTGATTGAAGGGGGAGTCGTCTTTTTCCTGGTTTGGAAGAGCATTATCCGGCCCTTGACGGCATCCGACCGGATCGCCACGGAAATCTCACTGGGGGATTATTTTCAAGAAGTTCCCCAAAACTCGGGCCTTTTTCAGAGCCTGCTGGCGGCTATGGCGAAAGTTCAAGAGAGCATTCATTTATTCTTAGGCTCAGCGGTCGGCTTATCTGTGAAAGTGCATACCACGGCGGACGAGATCTTCCAAGCTTTTTTGGAAACTCAAGCGGGGACTGAGGAGGTTACGGCCAGTGTGACCCAAATAGCGGAACAGAACAGCCGCCAGGCGGTCTTAGCGGAGGAGATACATCGGTTGGTGGCTTCACTCGGCGAGCACTCGGGACAGGCGCGGGAGCAAGCGGGGGAGTTGTCTCAAGAGGCAGAGGAGACGAGGAGATCGTCGGCAAAAGGGGTGGAGACCACCCGCCTTTTAACGGAAACAATGGGTTTTATGCGAGAAAACGCGGCTAAGACGCACGAGGCGGTGAAGCGCCTCAGCAGCGAGTCCGAAGGGATCGGGGGTGTGCTGAAGCTGATCGAGGGGATTGCGGGCCAGACTTCCTTGCTGGCTTTAAACGCGGCGATTGAAGCGGCTCGCGCGGGGGAAGCGGGTCGTGGATTTTCCGTCGTGGCTGAAGAAGTGAAGAAATTGGCCGAACAATCCAGCCAACACGTTCGGGAGATCCGCAACAATCTGGAGGGGATTACCGAAGGCATAGAGCGGGTCGAAAAGGCCGAAAACGCCTTGTCAGAGCATCTACGGGCAAGCGTGGAAGCCGTCAGCCAAGCGACAGGGATTTTTGACGGGGTGGCGGGCGCTGTGCGGACAATGAGCGGGAAGGTCGAAATTATCGTTTCCGCTGTGCAAAACATAGGGGAGAGCGCCATTGACTTGCAGGCGCAAAGTGAGGAAATCGCGGCCGTGACCCAGGCGACGGCCGCCAGTGCCGAGGAGGTGTCCGCGGCGATGGAGGAGCAGAGTAGGGTTTTAGAAATAAACGGCACGGTTTTGGCCGAACTGACGGAATCCGCCAACGAGTTGCAGCAGTGGGTGGCGGAAAAAGCTTTGAACCAGACTCTGGTGACCCGAAGCAAACGCTTCCGGAGGTTTGACGCGGAAAAGGAGCTCACTCGGGAGGATTTGGACCGCTTAAAGCGGGAGTTGGATGTGGATGACATTTACTTGACAGACCGGGACGGCATTTTTTCTTTGGCGACCCAGAAATCTATCGAAGGAAGCTCGATTTTTCCGCTCAACGACCAGTTCCGACGGGTGGCAGCGGGGGAAATCCCTGATTATATCACGCCAATCATCGAGAGAGTGGAGGACAAGCAACGGTTTAAATTTGTAGTCGCCCCCCGGCCCAACGGCCGGGGTCTTATGGAGTTGGCCTTGTCGGCTGACCGGATTCTCAATTTGAAATCAGAGTCGCAAGACTTGACACTTCAGCAGAAGGCGGGAGAGGTGCGACGAAAGACGAATATCCAAGGAAACCAGAGCCCCACGGTCACGGGACGGCTGTCTTGAGGGTACCCTCGGGTCACAAGCGAGAAGTTGGCACAATATTTGCATCAGACAAAAGTTCAAAGGCTGGAAGATTCAAACACTGTTTGGAGTAAAGCAAGGCCGGACGCGGCTCACAGGGTGAATCTCGTTCGGGTAGGGTAGAAGGCGGAGGCGAAGAAAATGGCCTATGATACGGTGGGACAGAGAGAAATAAGAGTGGACGCGGTGGCCAAGGTGACCGGCAAGGCGAAATACACCGCTGATTTCCGCGAACGGGACTTGCTGGTCGGGAAAATCTTGCGCAGTCCCTATGCACATGCTTGGGTGCGCCACATCGACAGTGAGCGGGCGCAAGCTTTGCCTGGTGTGGAGGCGGTTCTTACTTACGCGGATGTTCCCCATATCAAATTCTCGACGGCGGGGCATCCCTATTCCTTGGACCCCGGACACAGAGACAAAGAAGATCGTTTGATTTTGACGGATAAGGCGCGCTTTGTCGGGGACGCGGTGGCTGCCGTGGTGGCGGCTGACGAACTCATTGCGGAAAAAGCTCTCCGACTGATTGAGGTGGAATATGAGCCCCTGGAAGTTTTGACATCCCCCGAGGCGGCCATGCGGGAAGATGCCCCTCTGATTCACGAGGTGAAGCGCAATATCCTGTCGACGTTCGGCTATGAGTTTGGTGACCTGGACAAGGCCTTCGCCGACGCGGACCGGATCTTTGAGGGAGAATATCAAACGAGTGTGGTCCAGCACTGTCAGATGGAAAACCAAATTGCCACTGCTTATGTAGATGAAAACGGCCGGATCGTAATCACGACTTCGACCCAGATCCCGCACATCGTGCGTCGGATCGTGGCTCAGGCTCTGGGGATACCCTGGGGCAAGGTCCGGGTCTTGAAACCGTACATCGGAGGGGGGTTCGGCAACAAACAAGACGTTTGTGTGGAACCTTTGGCCGCAGTGATGACCTTGGCGGTGGGGGGGAGGCCGGTGCGGCTGGAACTGTCCCGGGAAGAGTGTATGATCGATACTCGGACCAGGCATGCGATTCAGTACCGGATTAAGACAGGAGTGAAGCGCGACGGAAAAATCACAGGTATCCGGATCGAGGCGATCTCCAATACGGGGGCTTACGCTTCCCATGGGCACTCGATTGCCAGCAGCGGCGGCGGGAAATTCCGCTACCTTTATCAAGTGGATGCCCTTAAATATGAACCGGTGACCGTTTACACCAATCTGCCGGTGGCTGGGGCCATGCGCGGTTACGGGACGCCGCAGATTTTCTATGCCTTCGAGTGCCACATGGAAGATATTGCCCGCGGCCTCGGCCTGGACCCGATCGCTCTGCACAAGCTGAATTTCGTGGAGACCGGGTTTGTGGATCCGATCGGAAAAAACAAGGTCCTGTCCTGCGGGATTCGTGAATGTGTCGACAAAGGGCGGGAAATGATAAAGTGGGATCTGAAGAAGAAATTGTATAAAAACGAGAGCGGGGACAAACGCCGGGGGCTGGGCATGGCCTGCTTCAGTTATCAATCGGGAACTCACCCTGTAAACCTGGAGATAGCTGGGGCCCGAATCGTGCTCAACCAGGACGGTTCGGTCCAATTGCAGGTGGGAGCCACCGAAATCGGGCAAGGGAGCGATACGGTCTTCGGTCAGATGGTGGCGGAAGTCCTGGGTCTTCCCCTGGACATGGTGCATGTGGTTTCAACTCAGGATACGGATCTCAGTCCTTTCGATACGGGGGCTTACGCTTCGAGGCAGACTTATATTACCGGGATGGCGGTCAAGAAAGCGGCGGAAGAGGTGAAAGCCAAAATCCTGGACTTTGTTTGGGGTATGACCGATACTCCGGCCCAGGCATTGGATCTGAAAGGGCAGAAGGTGATCTACAAGCATTCCGGTGAGGTGCTCATGCCTTTGGCGGAGGTCGCTTTGCAGACCTACTATGACCCGGTTTTCGCCCGCCCGATCACGAGTGATACGAGTAATAACGCGCGCGTCAATGCTATGTCCTACGGGGTAACTTTCGCGGAAGTAGAGGTTGATCTGAAGACGGGCCAGGTGGGAGTGCTGGAGATTTACAATGTGCATGATTCCGGCCGGATCATCAATCCGCAGCTAGCCGAAGGGCAGGTGCACGGCGGCGTGAGCATGGGCATCGGTTACGCGCTTTCGGAACAGCTTCTCTATGATGAGAAGACGGGCCGGGTGCTCAATAATAATCTGCTGGATTATAAATTGCCGACGATCATGGATACCCCGGAGATAGGGGCCGCTTTTGTGGAGTTAGACGATCCGACGGGACCTTTCGGGGTCAAGTCTCTGGGTGAGCCACCCGCCATAACCCCGGCCCCCGCCATTCGCAACGCGGTGTTGGACGCGACTGGTGTAGCTTTCAACCGCTTGCCCATGAATCCGCAAAGGGTTTTTGAAAAGCTGCGGCAAGCCGGAATTGTGGGTTAGGAAAAGGGGGTCAGCCAATTGTTTAATATTAGCAAGTATGACGAGGCGGGCAGTCTGGACGGGGCTCTGGAGTTCTTGTCCGAGCATCCCGCGGCCAAGGTCATTGCCGGGGGGACGGACGTCGTGATCAAGATGCAGGGCGGTAAGCTGAGAGAGGTCGAACTCTTCAGCATTCGCGGCCTGGCTGAACTTAAAGGAAGCAAGTGCAGCCCGGACGGTGCGGTGCTCCTCGGGCCCTTGGTTACTTTCAGCCAAATTGCCGGGGATCCGTTTTTGCAAGACAATATTCCGGTTTTAACTCAGGCGGCCCTCTCGATGGGCGGGCCGCAAATCCGCAACATCGCGACCATTGGCGGCAATATCTGCAATGGCGCGGTTTCGGCCGACAGCGCCCCCACCCTTTTGGCGCTGAACGCCGAGCTGAGGTTGCAAAGCGCCCGGGGTGAGAGAAAAGTGCCGCTGCGGGAATTCTATCTCGGTCCCGGTAAGGTGGATCTGCGGCCGGGAGAACTGCTGACCGGGATCATGGTTCGCCCGGAGGAATACCTGGGTTATCATGGGCATTATATTAAATTTGCCATGCGCAAGGCGATGGACATCGCCACCTTGGGGGTGAGCGTACTCTGCCGGGTGGAGGAAGGGAAGGTCTTGCGCGGGGTGAGGATTGCCCTGGGAGTTGCCGCCCCGACCCCCATTCGCTGTCCGGAAGCGGAGGCTTTTGCGGAGGGCAAAACCGCCTCTGCTGAGACTCTGCGGGAAATCGGCAGGCTGGCGGTTAGGTCGACCAAGGCCCGGACTTCTTGGCGGGCTTCCCAAGAGTACCGGGAACACCTGGTGGCTGAGCTGGTACCCAGGGCCCTGCAAGAGGCGATGCGGGCGGCCGGAGGTGAAGGGAATGCGTGAGGGAAAGGGAATCTCCGAGGCAATGAGAATGCCTGGGGTCAAGGGGCTGTCGGAAGCAGAAGGGCTGTCGGAAGCAGAAGGGATGTCCGAAGCAGAAGGGATGTCCGAAGTAAAGGGAATATCTGAAGTAGGGGTAATGAGGATGTCTGAGGTAAAAAGAAAGCCTGGGGACGGGACCACTCCGGAAAACGTATTACGGAAGATATCTTTCACCGTGAATGGCAAGGCTCTGACCTTGTACGTGGATATCAGGGAGTCCCTGCTCGAAGTGTTGAGGGAGCGCTTGGGCTTTACAGGGGTAAAGAAGGGCTGCGGGGTCGGGGAGTGCGGAGCCTGTACAGTACTCGTCGACGGCACCCCCATTGATTCCTGCATTTATCTCGCCGTCTGGGCGGACGGGAGGGAGATCAGGACTGTTGAGGGACTGGCCGTCGACGGCCAGCTGAGCCCGGTCCAGGAGGCCTTTGTGGAAGAGGGAGCAATTCAGTGCGGGTTTTGTACCCCTGGCTTGGTGCTTTCGACCACCGCGCTGGCGGAAAGCGGCAAGGAGTACAGCCGGGAAGAGATTAAACGGGAACTGTCCGGCCATTTCTGCCGCTGTACGGGTTACCAAAATATCCTTAAAGCGGCGGAGCGTGCTGTGCATGAGGGCGGCCACCGCTGTGCCCACTGCGAACATGAGCGGGAAGGAGAGAAGCGGATATGAGTGACGTGATGAGACAGATCCCGTTTAAGAAGCTGGTGCGTTGGGTTTTGGCCGAGTATCGGCAGAAACAGACGGTTTTCAGTGTCCCTGAGGGCAAGTTTTTCCGGCCGGCGGGTCAAGGAACCATGAAGCTGTTCGGGGAGCCGCTCGCTTCTCCCGTGGGTCCGGCGGCCGGTCCCAATACCCAACTGGCGCAAAACATCGTGGCCGCTTACTTGGCCGGGGCTCGCTTTTTCGAACTGAAAACCGTTCAGATCCTGGATAAGCTGGAGTTTCCCAAACCTTGCATCAATGCCGAAGATGAATGCTATAACACAGAATGGTCGACAGAACTTTCAATCGAGGGGGCTTTTGCGGAATACGTCAAAGCCTGGTTTTTGCTCCATATTTTGCGGAAGGAAGTCTTGCGGCAGCCGGGACAAAATTTCTTGTTCAATATGAGTGTGGGCTATGATCTCAAAGGAATCCAGTCTCCCAAAGTGGATAGCTTCATTGAGGGACTTAAAGAGGCTGCCGGGACAGAAATCTTCCGGGAATGCCGGCAGGTCCTGCTGGATGAAGTCGCGGAGGGAAACCTGACCCAGGTTGACCGGGCCTTTGTCGAGACCATACCCTCTAGCCTCTGCCAATCTATCACTTTGTCGACCATGCACGGCTGTCCGCCGGCCGAAATCGAGGCGATTGCCGGATATCTCCTGAAGGAAAAGAAGCTGCATACCTTGGTGAAGATGAACCCCACTCTTTTGGGTTACGCTTTCGTACGGGAGACGTTTGATCGGATGGGTTACGGTTACATTAAATTGAAAGAAGAGTCGTTCAGCCATGATCTCCAATATGCCGACGGTGTAGCTATGTTAGGCAGGCTGAAGGAGGTTGCCCGCCGGGAGGGCAGAGGCTTCGGCATCAAACTTTCCAACACGCTGCCCGCGCGGATCACCCGAGGAGAACTGCCTGGGGAAGAGATGTATATGTCAGGCCGGGCACTCTATCCGCTGACGGTTAACCTGGCCTTAAAACTGGCGCAAGAATTCAACGGAGACCTATTGATCTCTTATTCCGGGGGGGCGGATTTCTTCAACGTCAGAGAGATTTTCGCCGCCGGCATTCGTCCCATTACCGTGGCCACTACTCTGCTCAAACCCGGGGGATATATGCGCTTACAGCAGATGGCTCAGGCTCTGGAACCGCTTCTGGACGGGGAGGAAGCGGGCCGGATTGACTTGGCGAAACTAAAGGATTTGGCGGACAATGCTTTTGAGGCGGCTCACCACCGCAAGGAGAGCCGGGCAGGCAAGAGCCGCAAGAGCGGCCGGAAGCAGTTGGGACTGACGGACTGTTTTGCGGCACCCTGCACTTTAGGCTGCCCGATTGAGCAGGACGTGCCCGAGTATATCCGGCTCGTCGGAGAGGGGCGTTATGAAGAAGCGTACGAGGTGATCGTCCGGCGGAATCCTTTGCCCTTCATTACGGGGACGATTTGCAACCATAATTGCATGACTCAATGCACTCGGCAGGATTACGACGAGTCGATCTGGATCCGGTCTTTGAAATTGCTGGCGGCTGAACGCGGTTTTGCCGGCTTTATGGCCAAGATGTCCACTGACGGGGGAATGTCGCCCTCAGCGGGAGCGGGGCTTAGGCCTGCGCGACCGGGGGCCGCCCCGGCCAAAGTGGCCGTGATCGGGGCGGGACCGTCGGGGCTCGCCGCTGCCTATTTCCTGGCTCAGGCGGGGCTGGAGGTTACGGTTTTCGACAAACGGGAAAAAGCCGGCGGAACCGTGACCTATGTCATTCCCGGTTTCCGGATTTCCGCGGGGGCGATTGAACGGGATGTGGAGCTGATTGCGGCAACGGGTGTCAAGTTCAAACTGGGCGCAAAGCCGGATTTCTCAATCCGGGCCTTGCGGCAAGAGGGTTATGACTATATTTACCTGGCCATCGGAGCCGGCAAGTCCGGCACTTTGCCCCTCGAGGGAGAGAGCGGTAAGGTGAGGAGCGTGATCGAGTTTCTGGAAGAATTCAAGCGTGAGCAAGGAGTGCCTGCTTTGGGCCGGAACGTCGCCGTCATCGGCGGGGGGAACTCTGCCATGGATGCGGCCAGAGCGGCTCTCAGGGTGCCTGGGGTGGAAAAGGTCTTTATCGTCTACCGTCGCACTCGGGAATATATGCCCGCGGATCGGGAAGAATTAGACCTAGCCCTGACGGAGGGAGTGGCCTTCAAGGAACTTCTTTCTCCCCTGAGTTTGCGGGGCGGGTTGTTGCATTGTCAGGTGATGGCCCTCGGCGAAGAGGATGCTTCCGGTCGCCGCAGTCCGCTGCCTCAGGCGGGTCGGTTTGAGGACATTCCGGCCGACACGGTTTTGGCGGCGATCGGCGAGCAGGTGGATCGCGAACTTCTGGTTAAAAACGGGATTGCCCTCGACTCTGAGGGCCGGGCGCAAGTGGATCCTATGACCCTCGCGACGAATATTGAGCATGTCTATCTGGGCGGGGATGCCCTTTACGGACCGTCCACCGTAGTGGAGAGCATCGCCCATGGGACCCGAGCCGCCAAGGCTATCCTGGCCGAGGTGAACGGCGGAGGGGAAGGCCGAATCACCCGGGAGACCGCGGAGGGTCCGGACGCCGGAGCGAGGACAGTCGCGGGTGTTGCGGCGAGCGGTGCCGCTCGTGACACCGCCGGATCTCCGCCGACGGTTGTCACAGAGGGGCAGAGAGCGGAGATTGCGGCTAAGAAGGGTGTTCTGCAAAACTTTGCCGGCTTGGAGCGGGAACCGGGCCGCTGTCTGGAATGCCAGGCGGTTTGCAATGTCTGTACGGAGGTCTGCCCCAACCGGGCCAATATTGCGGTTCAGGTCTCCGGCCCGGGGTTGGAAAACCCCAATCAGATTATTCACATCGATGGGATGTGCAATGAGTGCGGCAACTGCGCCACTTTTTGCCCGACGGCCGGAGATCCTTATAAAGATAAGCTCACTCTCTTCTGGAATGATGAGGATTTCAACAGCAGCAAAAACTCAGGGTTTCTGCTGCTGAAAGGCGGTGAGGCTCCGCGTTTTAAGGTCAGGATCGGGGAGGATGTGCGGGAGATCCGCTTCGATGAAAAGGGCGAAGGATCCGGTTTGAGCGCGGATGTGGCCGCCATGATCCGGACCACTTACCGTAACTACCCCTATCTGTTCTGATGGACGCCCGGAAAATCAGTTAGTGTCATTTTGCGATGGTGCCGCGCTTGCGGCGGCAGGGGCGTCCGAAGCTTCGAAACTGTTTTTTGGCTTACCGCCACTTAGGCTTCTAATAAAGAGTAGGGAGGAAGGCCGCGCAGGCGGCTGCGTCAGGGGATGGGCATCCGGCATATCGATGAAGATGTGTACATCGATAAAGATGTGTACATCCGGTCGCAGGGCCCGTGTCCCTGACCTTGCCTCTGATTCGAGTGGAAAGTCATGTCGGCGAAGTAAGACCCTTGGGCGGAGCGCGGACCGTCCGAGGCTCGGCTATGGCGGGGAGGTGATGAAAAAAGCTGAATAAGAGCATGCCGATCCGCGCAGACTTTTGTTCTTAGTGTCCATCTTATGAGGGGGGAAGTAGCAATGGCCAATGCCAAGCATCCAGTTGATGAAGTATTGCCTGCCAGCCAATTAATCCTGTACGGTTTGCAGCACGTTCTGGCTATGTATGCCGGAGCCGTCGCCGTACCACTGATCATTGCCGGAGCAGCCGGCTTGACGAAGGCCCAAACGGGTTTCCTGATTAACGCGGACCTCTTTACCTGCGGGATTGCTACTTTGCTCCAAACCCTGGGGTTGTGGAAACTGGGGATCCGCATCCCGGTCATTCAAGGGGTTACGTTTGCAGCCGTGACTCCTATGATCATGATTGCCAAAAGTATCGGGATGGAGGGCATTTACGGGGCGGTCATCATCGGCGGTATCTTTACCTTTCTTACCGCGCCCTTCTTCAGTAAACTCCTGCGCTTTTTCCCGCCGGTCGTAACCGGCAGCGTCATCACGGTCATCGGTTTATCCCTGCTGGGAGTGGGGGTGGATCTGTCCGCCGGAGGGGTCGGGGTCCCGAACTACGGCGCCTTTAAGTTTCTGGCCGTGGCGGCAATTGTTTTGGTCTGTATTCTTTTGATCAATAAGTTTTTCAAAGGTTTCATTGCCAACGCCGCGGTCCTCTTGGGGCTCATCATAGGTTTCATAGTCGCCATACCCTTGGGCCTGGTGAGTTTTTCAGGCGTGTCGAGCGCGGCCTGGCTGCACGTAGACACACCTTTCTTCTTCGGTATGCCGAAGTTTGATCTGGGGGCCATCATTTCCATGGTCTTGGTCATGCTGGTCACGATGGTGGAGTCCACCGGAGACTTCCTGGCGATTGGTGAGATTATCGAAAAACCGCTGGGAGAAGAGGATCTGACCCGCGGCTTGAGAGCCGACGGTTTGGCGACATTCCTGGGAGGTATCCTCAATGCTTTTCCTTATACCGCGTTTGCCCAAAACGTGGGCTTGGTAGGCCTGACTGGGGTTAAGAGCCGCTATGTGGTCGCCACCTCCGGTGTTATCTTGGTCCTCATGGGGCTTGTGCCGAAGTTGGCCATGATCATCGCTTCCGTACCCAATGCCGTGATCGGGGGAGCCGGAATCGCCATGTTCTCCATCGTGGCTGCCAGCGGGATCAAGACTTTGGCTCAGGTCGACTTTAAACACAACCGCTACAATATTTTCATCGTCGCTATCAGTATCGGGGTGGGTATGATTCCCCTGGTTTCCCCGAATTTCTTCAAGTTCTTCCCGAGTTGGAGCCAGACGATTTTGCACAGCAATATTACTCTGGGCGCGGTTACGGCGATCATCCTTAATGCCTTTTTCAACGGCGGCAGCCCTGAAGACGACGTCAAGAAAGAACTTAAAGCGAACAGCGGCATTGACGCCGCCTAGGGTCAGCGCGGGAAAAGATGATGTCAGTCACATCACCTTTTCCCACCCCACAGCCCCTGCGGGGGGATCAGTCGGGCTGGCGAAACATTCGTATACAGTGTACACCTTTGCAATTCATGAGAGGCAAGCCCACGTAAATTAATGAACCGCAGCTGCTTTGTTGAAATCTTGTGTTGAATGTAGACCTATAGTTAAGGGAGGGTTTGTCATGCTTTTGGTCGGTCACGGCACGGTACTCACCTTGGGTGAGCATAACCGGGTACTGACGGACGGGGCTGTGCTCATTGACGGCACCGTCATTAAAGAGGTCGGTTTGACCGGGGAACTGCGTTCCCGCTTTCCCCAAGCTTCTTTTATAGATGCTCAAGGAAAGTTGATCATGCCGGGCCTGATTAATACCCATATGCATCTTTACAGCACGTTTGCCCGCGGGATGGATGCCAAGAGCAAGCCACCCAAGAGTTTCGCGGATATTCTGCAGGGACTGTGGTGGAAGCTGGATAAGCTTTTGACTTTGGAAGATGTTTACTATAGTGGGCTTGTGCCCTTGATCGAGTGTATCAAGACAGGGACGACGACTATCATCGATCATCATGCCAGTCCCATGGCTGTGCGGGGGAGTTTGGACCGCTTGGCCCAGGCGGCCGGGGAGACCGGAGTGCGTTCGGCGTTTTGCTACGAGGTGTCCGAGAGGGATGGAGAGAAGATTGCCCAGGAGGGGATTGAGGAGAATACTGACTTCATCTCGGCCTGCCACAAAGCGCAAGACAGCATGACGGCGGGACTGTTCGGGCTGCACGCGTCTCTCACCCTTTCGGATCGCATTCTGGCCCAATGCCGGGAGGCGGCGGCCGCTTTGGGGGCGGGCTTTCATATTCATGTCGCGGAAGGCCGGGAAGATGTGGAGGACAGTGTGACCAAATCTGGCCTGCGCGTGGTGGAACGCTTGCATAAGTTCGGGATTTTGGGAGCGAAGACGATCGCTGCTCATTGTGTGCATGTCAATGAGCGGGAAATCGAAATCTTGCGGGAGAGTGCAACTCAGGTCGTACACAATCCCGAATCGAATATGGGCAACGCCGTGGGAGCGGCTCCGGTGCTTAAGATGCTGGGGGCCGGGGTGCGGGTCGGCTTGGGTACGGACGGTTATACCGCCGATATGTTTGAGAGTGCCAAAGTGGCCAACATCCTGCAAAAGCACGCGGCGGCTGATCCGAGCGTGGCTTGGGCGGAGGTGCCGGAAATGCTCTACGGCAATAATCCCAAAATCGCCGGGGGATTGTTCGGCGGCCGTTACGGCGAGTTGAGCCCCGGGGCCAAAGCGGACCTGATCGTCGTGGACTATTTGCCGCCCACTCCCCTGACCGAGGCAAACTGGTCGGGTCATCTCCTCTTCGGTGTCTCCGGCCGGTCGGTGGAAACTACGGTGGTTGACGGGAAGGTCAGAATGCTGAGGCGCGAGTTGCAAGGGATCGATGAGGAACGGATCAATGCCCGAGCGCGGGAATTAGCCCAGGATCTGTGGCAAAGGATTTGATTTTATGAAGAATTAGGGTGGTAAAGGTGGAGAATGTTTTAGGGCTGCGCTGTCTTCACTGTGGCAAAGAATATCCGGCCAAGACGGGGATTTTCACCTGCGAGGCCTGTGGACAGAAGGCCGGGATTCTGGATGTGGAATACGATTACGGCCAAATCAAGCGTAAGATAACCCGGGAGTCTCTGGCTCAGACCAAAGATCCTTCAATTTTCCGTTACCTGCCGTTTCTGCCGGTCAAGCCGGAGACTCCCCGCCCCCATCTCAGGGTGGGAGGAAGCCCGCTTTACCGGCCGCCCGGTCTGGCCAAAGCTTTGGGTGTAACTAAGCTCTATGTCAAAGACGACGGCCAGAACCCGACGGCTTCCCTCAAGGACCGGGCCTCGGTGATTGCGGTGATCAAGGCGGTTGAGGAAAAAGCGACGACGGTCTCCTGTTCTTCCACAGGGAATGCGGCTTCCTCCCTGGCCGGAAGCGCCGCCGCCATGGGAATCCCCAGCTATATTTTTGTTCCGGCCAGGGCGCCGCAGGGAAAGATTGCCCAACTTCTGGTCTTCGGCGCCCATGTGATCAGTGTGCAGGGAAATTATGAAGATACCTTCCGGCTCTCAAGTGAGGCCATTGAGCGCTGGGGTTGGTATAATCGCAACGCGGCCGTCAATCCCTATCTCGTTGAAGGGAAAAAGACGGTGGCCCTGGAAATTGCCGAGCAGTTGAATTGGCAGGTGCCAGACTGGGTGGTCCTTTCGGTGGGGGACGGCTGTACGATGGCCGGAGTGTGGAAAGGGTTCAACGACCTGTATAAGGTAGGCTGGATCGACCGCCTGCCTAAGCTGGCGGGTATTCAATCGACAGGCTGCAGTCCCCTGGTGGACGCGTTTTTGGAAAACCGGCCTTGGCGGCCGGCGGAAGAGAACACTTTGGCGGACAGCATAGCGGTCGGGGTTCCGCGCAACCCGGACAAAGCGCTGAGGGCGGTGCGGGAGTCCGGGGGCACTATGGCGGCAGTCAGCGACCAGGAAATATTGGCCGCGATGCGGCTCTTGGGCGCGAGCGCGGGAGTCTTCGGCGAGCCTGCCGGGGTGACCGGGGTGGCGGGGCTGAAGCGTCTCCTGGCTGCCGGCGTGATCAAGGAGGAGGACACGGTGGTGGCCATCGTCACCGGCAACGGCCTCAAAGATGTGAAGAATGCCATCGCCGCCGTAGGTGAGCCCCTGAAAGTCGAGCCGTCGCTTAAATCTCTCATTCCCCTGTTAGCCAAAGACGGATGGAGCTAAGAGGCAGAGGACTTTAAGACCATTCCGGAAAGATTCTTGTTAGCCAAAGAGGGATGGCGTTAGGGG
Organism: Peptococcaceae bacterium CEB3; assembly: GCA_001029295.1. Classification (GTDB taxonomy): domain Bacteria; phylum Bacillota; class Desulfitobacteriia; order Desulfitobacteriales; family Desulfitobacteriaceae; genus Acididesulfobacillus. The sequence goes on from LDXJ01000060.1 coordinate 86,028, forward strand.
CTGAAAGATGGCGTTAACGCGCTTAAAAAGATAAAGGAGGAAGTAAGATGCCCAAGATTCCATTCGGACCCACGTACAAAGAGATGCTTGATCCGGGGAGGATCGCGCCCGAGATTCGCCAGAAAGCTTTGCGGGCCAAGAGCGACGAGCTGGACCCCATCAACCTTTTTAACATCACCTGGAAGGATGAAGTGGGTGAAGTCCATAAGGTCGTTTTGCCGAAAGAGCTGACCGGTACCGAGGCCAATATCGTGGTGCTCTTGGGAAAATATTTTCCCTCGGGTTCGCATAAAGTCGGGCCCGCCTACGCCACCCTGATCGAAGGCTGTGTGGACGGGGATATTCTGCCGGGTGAGCACACGATTCTGGGCCCGTCAACCGGTAATTTCGGGATTGGGGTCTCGTATATCTGCAACCTGATGGGATATGAAGCGGTCGTCATCATGCCCGATAACATGAGTAAGGAACGTTACGAGCGCATTCAAAAGTACGGCGCGAAACTGGATCTGACCCCCGGTACGGAGTCCGATGTGATCCTGACCCTGCAAAGGACGTACGAACTGAAGAAAGATCCCAAGAACCGGCCTTTGGCCCAGTTCGAACTCCTGCCCAATTACCGTTTTCATCGTTATGTCACAGGCAATTCGGCGATCGAGGCTGTCAAGGGAGTCGGCAACGGGAGGATTGCCTGTTTCACGTCCGCCCCAGGCTCGGCCGGGACCATCGCCGCCGGCGACCAAATTAAGCAAGCTTTTCCCGAAGCCAAGGTGGCGGCCTTGGAACCATACGAATGCTCGACTCTGGCTACCGGCGGGCGCGGACAGCACCGGATCGAGGGGATCGGGGACAAGATGTGCACCTTGATCCACAATGTCAACAATACCGACTTTGTGGCTTTGATTCCGGACGATGACGCGGTACGCGGGCTGAAGGTCATTCAAGACGGGACGAAGATCCTGGAGGAAATGGGCGTATCTCCGGCCCAAGCGCTGGGGCTGAAAGATTTGTTTGGAGTCTCCGGCATCTGCAACATCCTGGGCGCGATTCGCATGGCCCACTATCTCAAGCTGGGACCGGACGACAATGTGGTCACGATCGCCACGGACGGGTTCGACCGCTATCCTTCCGTCATGGAAGACTTGGAGCGGCGTTATCTCGAGACGGAGGATTTCGTCGTCCGGCGCTGGGCCAGGGACATTTTCCTCACACCCAATACGGAGAACATCTTTGATTTTCGCGGCCCGGAGGCGAAAGAACAGCTTTACCACCAAAAAGAAAAAGACTGGCTGCCTTTCGGCTATTCTCAGGCATACCTGGACTCTATGAAGGAACCAGAGTTCTGGGAAAAAGAGTTTGCCAAGATTGAGGCTTATGACGAGAAGATTGAGAAGCTGAGATGATTCGCCGGCACGGAATTGATTCACTAGGCAAGGGCAAGACCTCCGGTTTGGGGGGTCTTGCCTTTGGCTTTCTTGCACTTGAAAGATCCCACTTATAGCTCGTAAGGCAAGCGGAATAGAATCTTGCGGTCCCGTTAGGCCTCACCTATAATTATTTGTATTATTGCAGCGGAATCGGGAAGTTCCGGGGTATGCGGTCGCGGCAACGGAGGAGGCACGCCGGGATGAAGGAAAGTGCTAGGCACGGGCCAGAAGACGTGGTATGATAGTACCAAATACTGGAACGAGAGGTGACAGACTGTGATTACCGCTCTTAGACTGAGACAATTCAAGAGTTTCGAAGATGCGGAACTTAAAATAGGCGCATTGACAGTTCTTATGGGAACGAACGCTGCTGGTAAAAGTAATATTAGGGATGCTATCCGGTTCTTCCACGGAGTCTCCAGGGGCTACACGCTGGCAGAGATCTTGGGTGAAAAATGGATCGAAGGGGGTATTCTCCAATGGCGGGGAATTCGGGGCGGAACCCGCGAGGCGGCATATAGACACAAGAAAACCTTTAAACTTGGTTTGGACTTCAGTGTGAACGGAGGAACGTTCATTTCCTATGACATTGAGGTTGAACCGCGATTTAAGGGAAACGTTCCGCGAATCGTAAGAGAAAAACTCATTCGGGAATCCGATACAATCTATCAGGCGGAAAGCGATAATGATCCCAAACAGATCCATGTTAGAATCCTGAGGGGTGGAGACCTTCGCAAGGCCCATGTAGAGAGGGTTCTCTCTAATCAGCCTGTGCTTACTCAGTTGTTGGAAAAGATGACTGTGCGTAACGATTACAACGGTCAACAGGTCGTAAAAACGATCGAGGAGACTCTCAATAACCTGAAACAAATGAAGTTTCTCGATTTAAGCCCGGAGGCGATGCGGCAGCCTTCTACACCCGGACAGACTGTGCTCAGTGACAGGGGGGAAAATCTGTCCTCTGTTCTTCAAGTCATGTGTCAGGATCCCGCTCAGAAACAAGGGCTGTTAGAATGGCTGAAAGAACTAACGCCCCTTGATGCTGTGGATTTTGAATTTCCGCTCGATCAAACCGGGAGGACGTTGGTCACCTTGATTGAAAAGGGGGGCCAAAAAGTTTCGGCGTACAGCGCCTCCGACGGGACATTGCGTTTCCTGTCTATAATTGTTGCTTTACTGGGATCCCAGGGTACCCGCCTGTACGTATTGGAGGAACTGGAAAACGGCATTCACCCCACGCGCCTGCAGTTGCTGCTCCAATTAATGCAGGGTAAGGTGGCGGAAGGCAAAGTACAAGTGATAGCCACCACCCATTCGCCCCAATTGGTACGATTGCTGAATCCAGAAAACCGTTCTTTTGCTGCATTGGTGTACAGATTACCGGAACAAACAAATTCTAAGATCGTTCGGCTGGGAGATATCCCACACGCGGATGAGGTACTTAGCGCACATGATTTGGGACACTTGATGGAATCGGGCTGGATGGAAGATGCGGTTTTCTTCGGGGGAGCGGGGGACGAAAGATGAATGTTTTAGTCATTCCTGAAGATTTTCGTAAAGATCAATATATTCTTGCACCTATCATTAAAGCCATGTTTAATTACCTTGGTAAGCCTAAAGCAAAAGTTGCTGTTTGCCGGGATCCCCTTTTAGGTGGAGTTCATCAGGCTTTAAGATGGGAGACAATAGCTGGCGTAATTGATCGTTACAAGGGAATGATTGATATATTTGTTCTCTGCGTAGACAGAGATGGCATTTTGGGGAGAAAGCAACAGCTGGGGGAGATCGAGCGTTCAGCCGCAACTCGCTTGGAGGATCATCGTCATTTTTTTGCCGAAAATGCTTGGCAGGAGCTTGAGGTATGGGTCTTGGCTGGTCATGATTTGCCCAAGGATTGGAAGTGGGTGGATGTACGTCAAGAGGTCAATCCTAAGGAAACCTATTATGTGCCGTACGCAAAAAACCGAGGACTATGGCAAAGGCCGGGAGAAGGAAGGGTAGCCTTGTCCTTGGAGGCAGCTCGGAGATATGAAAGAATTCGTGGCTTATGCCCAGAAGACATTGGGCTGTTAGAGAGCAGGATTAGGCAGGTCCTGGAGAGACAGTCCAGAGAATTGTAGAGGTCGGAAGGTATCGTCTCAAAGAGAAACGCACAGGGTCTCGTCAAAGTTAACGAGCGAGCGTTGCAAGTGCTTAGCGAACCTTTCAGGCAAAGGAGCGTCCGCGCACGCAGAAGGCGCAGCGTTAGAACGCGCCTCAGACGTCAGTCCACGGTGCGGACTGACGCCAAATGCGCCCGACAGGGCAACAGCATTTGGATCCCACTGCTCGATACCCAGAGGTTAGGCGCGTTAGCGGAGCCTTCGAGTACGCAGCTCCGGCGCCAAGGTGAGCGTGCACTGCAGAGCCGCTCGTGGACCCAAGAGTGCTGTAAAGTGCACAGATAGCCACAGGACTTTGATGTTTCCCTGGAGAAACGCACCCCTGGTCTATGAAACCAGGGGGCGCTTTTGTGTTCCGCTGGCAACCGTTTAACCCCTTTTGGCGGTAAAGGAAAAAGTCGCAACTTAAGACAAATGTCTAACCTTAAGCTGTCTAGATTTTACCTGTCTAAATTTAAGCGCAAGCTTTATTGTCCAAGTTTAAGGGTCTAAGTTAAAGGTCTAAGCCAAATATATTGCCGCCTGGGTATAGTTTAGGGTGGCATATAGAGCGGAACGAGATTGTTGGCATGATTTTTGCATAGAAGTCTGGGGTGTTCGTGCCGGATGATCATGGTTATGGAGGAGTTAAGAAAATGAATACCCAAGACGAGAATGTTGTTTGGACCGCTAATTCTATGCAAAGGGAGAGCGTGTCTAAAGTTTCGGCGGAACTGCTCAGCCAGGAGCAAGTCAGGATAGCCAGGGATTTCCACAGGACCCTACCGGGCTATAAACCCACTCCTTTGCAATCTCTCAACGCCCTTGCCAAGCATCTTGGTGTGGGTGGGATCTATGTTAAAGATGAATCATATCGCTTCGGGCTGAAGGCGTTTAAGGCACTGGGAGGTTCTTATGCTATCGGGCGCTACCTGGCCGAGCGGCTGGATGAGAATATCGCCGACTTGCCATTCGAGAAGCTGACATCGCGTATGGTGCGGGAGAAACTGGGGAAAATTACATTTGCCACGACGACGGACGGAAACCACGGCCGGGGTGTGGCTTGGACAGCGAAGCAGCTGCGGCAGCGAGCGGTGGTCTATATGCCCAAAGGATCGTCTCCGTACAGGTTGGCCAAAATCCGGGAAGAAGGGGCGGATGCATCGATCAGTGACTTGAATTATGATGATACCGTCCGCCTGACGGCCGCCAAAGCTCGGCGCGAGGGTTGGGTTGTCGTTCAGGATACGGCCTGGGAGGGGTACACGAAGATACCGGGCTGGATCATGCAGGGCTATGGGACGATGGTGGCCGAGGCTTTGGAGCAGCTGCGGGAGCGGAAAGCGGAAAGGCCGACTCACGTGTTTGTGCAAGCCGGAGTGGGGGCCTTGGCCGGTTCTGTGGTGGGATATCTCCTGTCGTCGTACGGATGCGGGACGGAGCGGCCCAAGACCGTGGTGGTGGAGTCCGACCGGGCAGCCTGTCTCTACCGTTCGGCCTTGGCCGGAGACGGCGTTCCCCGTTGTGTGGGTGGTGACATGGATACGATTATGGCGGGCTTGGCTTGCGGCGAAGTGAATGTTCTGGGGTGGGATGTCCTCCGCGCGGCCGCCGACATGTTTGTGGCTTGTCCCGACTGGGCCTCGGTCAAAGGGATGCGGATTTTGGGAAATCCGCTGCCGGGCGATCCGGCGGTTATTTCAGGCGAGTCAGGAGCGGTGACGACTGGATTGTTGTGGGCTCTTCTCTGTGATCCCGCCCTCAGGGAGGCGAGGAAGGCTTTGGAAATTGACGGGAGTTCCCGCGTTCTGCTGTTCAGTACGGAAGGAGACACCGATCCGCTCCGTTATCGGGATATCGTCTGGGATCGGGTTTCTTCGGCGGCGCGCTGAAATCACGGGTGAAATATTGGGCCTGGGGGGTGTCCGAGGAAGGAATTCCCAAGGAAAGGGCGAATATTAGGGAAAAAACCCGTGCAGGGTCGCGGTGAGGGTGTGTGTCATGGATAGTTTGTACGACATCGAGACAACGGTTCGCCAAACGGCGGAGGCCATTGCCGCCGCCTTGAAAATCGAGGTTGAGATTGCCGGCGCCGATTTGACCCGCGTGGCTGGAACCGGCACTTACAGCAGCCGCTGCGGTTTGCGGATGGAGGACAGCTTTGTTTACCGGCACGTTTTGGCCAGCGGGGAACCGGTCATTATCGATAAGCCGGGGTATGATCCGCTCTGTGAACCCTGTGCCAGCCGCCGCAACTGTCTGGAGTTTGCCGAGGTGGCTATGCCCATCAAAGCGGAAGGTTCCATCATTGGGGTCATCGGTTTGATCAGTTTCGATGAAGAGCAAACCCAACGCCTCTTGGAAAATAAGGATTCGTTGTTACGCTTTCTGGACAAGATGGCGGAACTCATGGCGGCCAAGGCCATTGAACATCGCCAAAACCGGGAGCGGGAACTTTTGACCGGTCAGCTGTTGACGGTGCTCAATTTCCTGAATGACGGGATTCTCCTGACGGACGCGGAGCGCAGGGTGACACATTACAATCGTTTGGCGCAAAAATTGCTGGATATTCCTGAGACAAAGTATACCCCGCTCTTCCAGCTGCTGGATGAGAAAAAGTTGTGGCGAAGCGTAGAAGGGGGAGAGGTGTTTTCCGGCCAGGTTAAAGGCAAGAGGGTAGCCAGCCAGTTTTATTGTGACGCTGTGCCGATTGCCAACGGTGAGCAGATCGAGGGTGCCGTCATTACCCTCAAGGATGTGCAACAGATCAAAAAACTGGTGAAGGCGGCTACGGAAACGGAGATCGAGACCCACTTTTCGGAGATCATAGCGGCCAGTGCCAAGATGAAGCGTTTGAAAGAGCTGGCCCTCAAGGTTGCGCCGAGTAACGCCACCCTGTTAATTCAGGGTGAGAGCGGCACCGGCAAAGAGTTGCTGGCCCGAGCCATTCATCAAAGAAGCAAACGCCGGGACAATTCTTTCATAACGATTAACTGCGGCGCGATTCCGGAGAACCTGCTGGAGAGCGAATTGTTCGGTTATGACGAGGGGGCCTTTACCGGGGCCCGCAGGGGCGGTAAATTAGGCAAGTTTGAGCTGGCCCACAACGGGACGATCTTCTTGGATGAAATAGGGGACATGCCCTTGCATTTGCAGGTGAAGATTCTTCGGGTTCTGCAGGAGCGGAGAGTGGAACGCGTGGGAGGGCTGCACTCGATTCCGGTGGATGTAAGGGTTATAGCCGCGACGAACCGGGATTTGGAAAGCATGGTGAAGACCGGCGAATTCCGCGAGGATTTGTTTTACCGTTTAAATGTAATTCCCCTATATATTCCGCCTTTGCGGGAACGTCAAGAAGATGTCCCTCTTTTGATCCGGTTTTATCTCGAACACTATTCCCAGGTTACCGGTAAATCCGTCCGGGGTATCTCACCGGAAGCCTTAAGGATTCTGACACGTTACGCCTGGCCGGGAAATGTGCGTGAATTGGGGAATGTGGTGGAGTACAGTGTGACGATGACTCCCGGGGAATATATTACCGCGGAGTTCCTGCCGGTCAGAGTGGTCGAAGGCTCCCGGTCCGGGTCGCCTGAGAACTCGTCTTTGAACTTGAAGACCTTGGAAAAAGAGGCTATTATCAAAGCTTTGACGGCGGCGGAAGAAGAAGGAAACAAGGAGGGGGCGGCCAAGATCCTCGGGATCAGCCGGGCCACACTCTACCGCAAGATTAAGGAATACAACATCCGGGAACAAACCGTGTTTAAAGTGTGAGAGAGCAGGGAGCAGGTATCAGCGCAGGTATCAAATCAAGTCTCGAGTCTCATCCTGAGACTTGAGTCCGGGTTTTGGGTCATTCGGATCAAAGCGTGCTTCCGCTCTTGCGGTGTGCGGCGCTTTGGCCCCTTTCTTGCATGTAAAGTCAGTGGGCGGATTTTTAAGCAAAAGACGAAGGGAGTTTAGGTTGAAGATGGATTATGCTCAGGTCTTAGCGCTGGCCAAGAAGTACGAACCGGATATAAGCCGCTTTTTGCGAGATATGATTGCCATTCCCAGCGAGAGCTGCCAGGAAGGGGCGGTGGTTCAGCGGATCAAAGCGGAGATGGAAAAAGTGGGCTTTGACCGGGTTACGATCGATCCTATGGGCAATATTCTGGGCTATATCGGCCACGGTTCCCATTTGATCGCGATGGACGCCCACATTGATACGGTGGGAGTGGGAGATCCCGACTTGTGGAATTACGACCCACATCAAGGGTACGAAGATGACAAGATCATCATCGGACGGGGCGGCAGCGACCAAGAGGGCGGCATGGCTTCTATGGTCTACGCCGGTAAGATCATTAAAGAACTCGGGTTAGAGGATGATTACACTTTGGTCGTGGTGGGATCCGTTCAGGAGGAAGACTGTGACGGCTTGTGCTGGCAGTACATTGTGAACGAAGACGAGCTCAAGCCCGAGTTCGTCGTGATTACAGAACCGACTGACGGGAAGATCTACCGGGGACACCGGGGCCGGATGGAGATAAAAGTGCTGACCAAGGGTGTCAGTTGTCACGGCTCAGCTCCCGAACGGGGGGACAATGCCATATTTAAGATGGCCCCGATCCTGACGGAGTTGCGCGCTTTGCATGAAAACCTGACAGATCACGCTTTCCTGGGCAAAGGCAGTCTGACCGTCTCCGAGATCTTCTTCACTTCTCCTTCACGCTGCGCCGTGGCCGACAGTTGCTGGATTTCCATTGACAGGCGCTTGACGGCCGGTGAAACCGCTGAGTTTGCCCTGCAACAAATCCGTAACCTTCCTGCGGTGAAAGCGACTGAGGCGGAAGTTTCCCTCTACGGTTATGAGCGGCCCGCTTACACAGGGCTGGTATACCCGACTGAATCCTATTTCCCGACTTGGCTCATTGAAGAGGAACATCCGGTCTGCAATATGGTGCAAGAAGCTTACAGTTCACTCTTTCACGAGCAGGCGGTTCTGGACAAATGGACCTTTTCCACCAACGGAGTGTCGATCATGGGGCGCTATGGGATTCCCTGCATCGGCTTCGGTCCGGGCCATGAGGATCAAGCCCATGCCCCCAATGAAAGGACCTGGAAGAAGGAGCTTGTCAATGCGGCGGCGATGTACGCCGCGATTCCCCAGCTTTTTGTGCAAAAATATGCGGCCAAAATGCCGAAGAGCACGGAGAACCTACTGAGAGTGGATTGAGGCGAACACGGAGCTCCTGAGAACGCGGGGCTCTAACTGGAAATCGAGCGAAACGAAGGAGGATAAGTCCAAGATGCAAACGATTTTTCACGGCAGGCATTTTATCAATCTGGAGGATTTCACCAAAGAAGAAGTTGACACCATGCTGGAGGTGTCCTTCGATTTAAAGAAGAAGTTTGCCATGGGGGAACCGACACCTTATCTGGTCAACAAGACCATGTTTCTCATATTCTTTGAGCAGTCGACCCGTACTCGCAATTCGATGGAAGCGGGCTTGGCCCAACTGGGCGGCCACGCCGGCTTTTTGGACAGCAGCAATATGCAGGTTTCCCACGGCGAGAGCGCCAAAGACACGGCGATCATCCTGTCCCGCTTCGGCCACGCGATTGCCTGCCGCTATTGCAACTGGGGTTACGGCAATAAGTACCTGAACGAGATGGCGAAATGGTCTACCGCTCCGGTGATGAATCTGCAATGCGACCTCTACCATCCCTTCCAAGCTCTGGCTGACCTGATGACGATGCAGGAGAAAATCGGTAAAGATCTGAAGCGCGTAAAAGTGTCTATCATCTGGGCTTATGCCGAAAGCCACAAGAAGCCGATTTCCGTACCGGTGTCCCAGATTCTCCTCTTCCCCCGTTATGGCATGGATGTCGTCCTGGCCCACCCGAAGGGTTGGGAACTGCCGGATTGGGTGATCGAGCAGGCCAAGGCTAACGCGGCTAAGTTCGGTGGGAGTGTGACTGTTACGGACAATGAGGAAGAAGCCTATCAGGGAGCCAACATCGTGATCCCCAAGAACTGGGGGAGCTGGGTGACCGACCAAACGGGCGCCGCCCCGGTCGGCGCCACCGCTGTCATCGATGACAAGCTCAAGGCCCAGAAGGGTTGGAAATGTACGGAAGCGAAGATGGCCTTGGCCGACAAAGATGTGGTCTATATGCACGCCCTGCCGGCGGATCGTAATAACGAGGTCGAGGATTCCGTCATTGACGGGCCGCACTCGATCGTCTATGACGAAGCGGAGAACCGCATCCATACGGCCAAAGCCGTGATGACTTTATTGATGGGTGGAAGATAAACGTGAAATTAGCCGTTATTGCCATTGGGGGAAACTCACTCATCCGCGACAAGTCCCATATGGAAGTCTCAGATCAGTATGAGGCGGTCTGCGAAACTGCCAAACACATCGCGGAACTGGCCGAGCGCGGCTATAATCCCGTAATCACGCACGGGAACGGACCGCAGGTGGGATTTATTCTCCGTCGGGCAGAGATCGCCTATGAGATGGGCGGCTTGCACAGGGTGCCCCTGGTCAGCTGTGACGCCGATACCCAAGGGGCCATCGGTTATCAGGTTCAGCAGGCAATGGACAACGAGTTTAAGAAGCGCGGCTTGAATATGCTGGCGGCGACCGTGGTGACCCAGGTCTTGGTGGCGGGAGATGATCCCGCCTTCACCCGGCCGAGCAAACCGATCGGAACTTTTTACAATGAGGAGCAGGCAGAGAAAATCCGGGTGGAACACCCGGATTGGACGCTGGTGAATGATGCCGGCCGGGGCTACCGGAGGGTGGTCCCCTCTCCCTATCCTTTGGAGATTGTGGAACTGGGGATCGTGGAGCGCTTGGCGCGCGACGGGTATTGTGTCGTCTGTGCCGGCGGGGGCGGGATCCCGGTCGTTAAAGGGTCTGACGGAAGGCTAACCGGGGTGGATGCCGTGATCGACAAGGATTTTGCCTCCAGCCTGCTGGCCGTCAAGATCCGGGCGGACCTGCTGGTGATTTCCACGGGGGTGCCGATGGTCTACCTCAACTTTGGCAAACCTGAGCAAAAAGCCTTGGACCGGGTGACGGCGGCCGAGATGAGGCGGTATATCGGGGAGAATCATTTTGCCCCCGGGAGCATGCTGCCGAAAGTGGAAGCGGCCTTGCGTTTTCTCGAGCAGGGCGGAAAAGAAGCGATCATTACCAACCCGGAGTCGCTGGCTGAGGCTGTGGAGGGAAAGACTGGAACGCACATTTATCCTTAGGCGGCGGCCTGGGGGCAAAAGTGGGAATTGTCTGGCGCCGGGGGTCTCGTCACCGGTCCGTCGGTCGCGCAAGGGAAAGAGGACGAAGGAGAGGGAGAGACATGGGCATTATTTTACAAGGCGGGACGATTGTCACAGCAGGGGATGTATTCCGGGCCGATCTAAGAATAGAAGGAGAGAAGGTCTCAGCTATAGGCTTAGGTTTGGAAACGGCGGGGGATACGGTATATGAGGTTGACGGCTGCTATCTCTTTCCCGGCGGAGTCGATCCGCACACTCATTTTGACCTTCCGGCCGGCGAGACTTCCACGTCAGATGATTTTTTCACAGGTACGCGAGCCGCGCTCCTGGGGGGAACCACGACTGTTCTTGATTTTGCCACCCAGTTTCACGGTGAGTCCCTGGCGCAAGGGCTGAGCAATTGGCAGGCCAAAGCACGGGATAAAGCATTTACCGATTATGGTTTTCATATGGCGGTCACGGACTGGAGCGAGTCTGTGGCCAAAGAGATGGACTTGCTCGCCCGGGAGGAAGGGATCCCTTCTTTCAAGTTCTACATGGCTTATAAGAACACTCTGCAGGTGGATGATGCGGTGCTCTTGGAAGCGTTTCGAAAAGCAAAAGAGAATGGCGCTATGCTCTGTTTGCATTGCGAAAATGGAGATCTCATTTCCGATTTGACTCGAGAGGCCCTGCGGCGGGGCGAGCGCGCTGTCCGCGTCCACCCTTTGACCAGGCCGGTCGCGGCGGAGAAGGAAGCCGTGGTTCGGGCCCTTGTCTTGGCGGAGGCGGTGGGGGCTCCTCTGTATATCGTGCATGTGAGTACCCGAGACGCGCTGGAGGAGATCGTCAAGGCGAAATTGCGCGGCCAGGAGGTTTACGCGGAGACTTGTCCGCAGTACCTACTGCTGGACGACAGCCGCTATAGGGTTGATGGCTTTGAGGCGGCAAAATACGTCATTTCTCCTCCTCTGCGGCCCTCCGGCCATCAGGAGGCCCTCTGGCACGGGTTGGAGGCCAAGGCGATCGATACGGTGGCAACGGATCACTGCGCTTTTAACTTCCGGGGTCAAAAGGAGCTGGGCCGGGAGGATTTTAGCAGAATTCCTAACGGAATGCCGGGTGTGGAGACACGTCTGGGGCTTCTTTACACTTATGGCGTCAAAAGCGGCAGGATCACTCTCAGCGATTTTGCCGCCCTGACTGCCGCCAATCCTGCCAAACTGTTCGGCCTTTACCCGCGTAAAGGGACGCTGGCCGTCGGCAGTGATGCCGATGTGCTGGTCTGGGACCCGGAGGGTTCGGCGGCGGTCAGCGTGGGGACTCTGCATCAGCAAGCGGATTACACTCCTTTCGAAGGGTTCAAGATGGAGGGCAGAGCCGAGTACGTGTTTTTGCGTGGCCGTTTGGTTGTGCAAGAGGGAAGGCTGCGCGATGTCTCACCGTCCGGGCGCTACTTATTCAGAAGTCGGAGGTCGGAAGTCAGAGGTCGGAAGGGGAATGACGGGGAGAACGGGGGAAATAGGAAAGGCTAAGGTCAGAAGGGGAATGACGGAGGTTGGATAGCATAAGTCACAGAGAGAGAAAGGAGGCAGAAGGGCCGCGCCCCCCAGACCGGGGTCAGAAGTACGCGGGCCCGACGATCATGAACATCAATGTAAACGGTAAGAGCTATGCTGTGGAAGAAGACATGAATCTGATGGAGTTTTTGCGGGATCATTTGCACTTGACTTCGCTTAAAAACGGCTGTGGCGAGGGGGTGTGCGGCGCCTGCACGATTTTGGTCGACGGAAAACCCATGCGGGCCTGCCGTCTGACGACGGGCAAGGTCGAGGGGAAAGAGCTGATGACGACGGACGGACTGTCCGAGAGGGAGAAAGAGGTCTTCAGCTGGGCCTTTGCGGAAGTCGGGGCGGTCCAGTGCGGCTTTTGCACTCCCGGTATGGTGATGAGTGCCAAAGCCCTTTTGGACAGGAACCCGGACCCTGCACCGAAAGACATTAAAGAGGGGATACGAGCAAATTTGTGCCGTTGCACCGGATATGTCAAAATAGAGCAGGGGATTCTCTTGGCCGGCCAGGTTCTGCGCGGGGAGGTGGCATTGGGGATGGCTCCGGTTAAAAGCGGGGTCGGCGCCAACTTCCATCGGGTCGACGCCCGGGCTAAAACCCTGGGTGAGGCGGAATATGTCGATGATATGTACCGGGAAGGGATGCTCTACGGGGCGGTGCTGCGTTCACCGGCCCCCAGGGTTGTGCTGAAGTCGCTCGCTGCGGAGGCGGCCAGGGCCTATCCGGGCGTGGAAGCGGTTTTGACGGCCGACGACATTCCGGGCGAGCCTTACCACGGGCATATCATTCACGATTGGCCGACTTTGGTCGCTGTGGGAGAAGAGACCAGGTATGTCGGCGATGCTCTGGCTCTGGTGGCGGCCCGTACGAAAAAGGCGGCTCGGGAGGCTCTAAAGCTTATTCAGTTCGAATATGATGAACTGGAACCCGTGCTCAGCCCGGCGGAGGCACTGAAGGAAGGGACGGCCGCCATTCATCCCAAGGGAAACCTCTTGAGCACCACGCGGGTGGAACGGGGCGACGCGCGGGAGGCCTTGGCCCGGTCGGCCTATGTGGTCACTCAGCATTATTCGACACCGCCTACGGAGCATGCTTTCATGGAACCGGAGAGCGCCCTGGCGGAGCCGGACCATGACGGCGGAGTGACGGTGTACGTGGCAGACCAGGGGGTTTATGATGATCTGCATGGCATTTGTTCGATCCTGGGGCTTCCCCCCGAAAAAGTACGGATTGTCAGTAAATTTGTCGGAGGGGGCTTCGGCGGAAAAGAAGATCTGAGCGTGCAGCACCACGCGGCCTTGCTGGCCGTTAAGACGGGCAAACCGGTGAAACTGACCCTCAGCCGACAGGAAAGCATCATGGTTCATCCCAAACGGCACCCTATGGAGCTGGACCTGACAACCGGCTGTGACGCGGACGGAAAACTCACGGCGCTGGTTGCTCGGATCACGGCCGATACCGGGGCCTATGCTTCCCTTGGCACGGCGGTACTGCAGCGAGCCTGCACGCACATCGGCGGACCTTACGAGATACCCAATGTGGACATCACGGGGTACTGTGTTTACACGAACAATCCTCCGGCGGGGGCTTTCCGCGGTTTCGGGGTACCTCAATCCGCTTTCGCCTGTGAGGGCAACATGGATCTGCTGGCGGAAAGAGTGGGTGTCTCCGCCTGGGAGATGCGCTGGCGCAACGCATTGGAGGCGGGTAAGGAGAACCCGACAGGCCAGATCTGCGATGAGGGTACCGCTATCAAAGAAACCCTCTTGGCGGTCCGGGAAGCGTATGAATCAAGTCCTTATGCCGGAATTGCCTGTGCCCTTAAAAATACCGGGATCGGAGTCGGGTTGCCGGACGTGGGACGCATTAAGCTCAAAGTGGCAAAAGGCAAGGTCTATGGCTACACGAGCGCGGCCTGTATCGGTCAAGGCCTGGCTACAATCGTGACCCAGATCATCAGCGAAGCGACCGGCCTGGCGGCGGACCTCATTGAGGTCAACCCGCCGGACACCTTTCTTACCCCGAATGCCGGGACGACGACCGCTTCGCGCCAGACGTTGTTCACGGGGGAAGCGACCCGCCAGGCTGCCCTCAAATTGCAGCAAGATATGAATCACAAATCTCTGGCCGAATTGGAGGGTGCCGTTTATGAAGGCGAGTATTCCGGAGTAACCGACGTTTTGAATGCGGATAAACCCCATCCTGTCAATCATGTCGCTTACAGCTATGCGACTGATGTCGCGATTTTGGATGAGACCGGCCGCGTGGCCAAAGTGGTGGCCGCGCACGATGTCGGCCGGGCCATCAATCCCAAAGCTGTGGAAGGGCAAGTGGAGGGTGGCATTGCTATGGGACTGGGTTTTGCTTTGAGGGAGGAGTTTCCTCTGCGGAAAGGAGTTCCGACGGCCAAGTTTGCTACTCTTGGGTTGTTTAGATCCACGGATATGCCGGAGACCGAAGTCTTGATTATCGAGCAGAATCCCTCGCCCTTGGCTTACGGGGCGAAAGGAGTCGGGGAGATCGCCTCTATTCCGGTGGCTCCGGCGGTGGCCCTCGCCTATCGTCGTTTTGACGGCAAATTCAGAACCAGCCTGCCTTTAGCGGATACACCGTATACCAGAGGCCAGAGGTCAGAGACCGGGGGCCAGAAGTAACGGTACTGGGTGCAGGGTATAGGGGTTTGCGGGTTTAGGTGCAGCAGATGCGGAGGAAAAGGGCGGCAGGCGGACGAGGCGGCCTGTACCCCAGGCGGTCAGCCTCTATGAGTGTGGGGCTTTGAGGGGTTTGCCAAGAGGCCTGGCGGGCGTGGTCAGAATGTGGTCAGTGTAAGGTGTGCGTGACTTTGAGTCAAAGAGGAAGTTTTCGAAACAGGGGAAGAGACGATGATCATGAATGAGTATTATTCCACTCTGCTCCGTTATCTCGAAGAGAAGAGACCATCTGTGGCGGCTGTCATCGTCCGGGGCCCCGCCCAATATCCCGCCGGCAGCCGCTTCATTTTTGACGGAGACGGACAAAGGATGGCCGGGGAGCAGGCTTGGCCGGCTTTGGCCGACTTGGCTGAGAAGGTTCGGGAAGTTTTGCGGTCAAGGGTTCCCCGGCTTTACCGGTGGGAAGTGGCCGGGGAGCCGCTGGAAGTTTTCCTGGATCCGCTCATTCCGGCCCAGCGCCTGCTGATCTTGGGCGGGGGGCATATTGCGGTTCCCCTCGCGCAGGTGGGTCAGATGATCGGTTTTGAAGTTACGGTCGTCGATGATCGGCCGAGCTTTGCTTCGATGACCCGCTTTCCCGCGGCCGCTAGGGTTATTTGTGACGAGTTTGGCAAGGCGATCAAGGACTACGCCCTTGACGGCGGTACCTTTGTGGTGATTGTGACCCGCGGACACAGGCACGACAAAGACTGTCTCGCTGAGGTTCTTCGGAATGAGGCGCCTCCGGCTTACACAGGGATGATTGGGAGCCGCCGCAAAGTCAAAGCTGTGCTCGCTGAACTGAGAGAGGAGGGCATTTCCCCCGCCCTTCTGGACAGTGTGCAGGCTCCCATCGGCTTGGATATAGGGGGGCAAACGCCTGAGGAAATAGCGGTCAGCATCATGGCGGAGATCATTATGGTTAAATACTATGGCTACAGCACGGGACTAAAAGTTCAGTCAGGGGGTGTGCGGGGTGGATCAGCAGGTAACGCGGGCCATTCTTAAGCTGGAAGCCGGTGAGGACGCGGCTTTGGTCACGGTGATCTCCAGCCGCGGTTCCACGCCGCGCAAGGCGGGAGCTCAGGTTCTGTTTTACAGAGACGGGCGGACGGCCGGGACGATTGGGGGAGGATGCGGGGAAGCGGAAGCCAGGCGTACGGCCTGGGAAGTTCTGAGAACGCGGCGGCCGCGGATTGCCCGGATCGAACTGACGCACGAGCTGGCGGAAGAAGACGGCATGGTTTGCGGTGGGGTCATGGAAGTGTTTGTTGAGACGGTATCCGGGCTCGAGCGAGTGAAAGACTGAAAGACTTGGCGGTCCTCAGGCAGTCCGGGGCCAAACCGCCAACTCGCCCAAGCGGTTCGCTTGGCGCAGTCGTGCCGGGGGCGTTTTCAGCGTTTTGCGCTGCTGCTCGGGCGGTATGGGTTCTGTTATGAAAATCGGGAAAGTCTTTGCACAAAGAGAAGGAATAGAGGAAATCTTGGCGAATATAAACATTATAGAAAAGTTTCTTTCTAAGTCTCTAGATGACAGGAACACCAAAAGCAGGAATGCAGAGAGTGAACGAGGGGGATATAAAAGAGCGAAGAGAAAGAAGAGAGCCAAGAGAGTCAAGAGAACGAAAAGTGGGACTTTCGGGAGAATTGTGTCGAAGTTTGGCGAGTGAGCCCAATAGGAAACTAAATAGGGTATTGTTTTAACTCATATATCTTTGGAGATTGGTCCAAAAGTTTCTACCGGATGACCGGAATCGTCCGACTATGAGGGGTGTATTTCCCTTCGTGTCGGCGGTGGTCATCCGGTTTTTTGTATGTCGGCAGAGGAATGTATTTTCTGAGCTGGATTTTGCGGGTTAACGTACGGAGGTGGGAAAAGATGTATTATGTTCGTCCGGAAACGGTTGCCGAAGTTTTGGAGGCCGGGGAAAAACCGGGTATGCTTTATCTGGCCGGGGGTACGGACCTGATCCTGAAGCTGCGCCGCCAAGAGGTTCAAGCGAGGGGTTTGGTTGATTTGCAGGCCGTCGCGGAATTGCGGCGGATCCGGGTGGAAGGCGACCGGCTGGAGATCGGGGCGATGGTCAGCTTTGCGGACTTACTGAATAACGATCAGGTGGCGACAGAGGCGCGCGCTCTCTGGTTGGCCTGCCGCAGTATGGGTGCGCCGCAGATCCGCAATCAGGCGACTTTGGGAGGAAATCTAGCCAATTGCTCGCCGGCGGCAGACAGCCTCCCTGCCCTGTTGGTCTTGCAGGCCCAGGTTCGCTTGCTGAGCCACTCGGGTGAGACCCTTGTTCCGCTCGCCGAGCTTTTGGAGAGAACACCGCTTTGGCCGTCCGGAACTTTGCTGGCGGGATTTAGACTGCCTTTGACGGGCGGAGCGAGCGGCTTTGCCAAGCTCGGCAGGCGCCAAGCCTTGGCTATTGCCCGCTTAAGCGCGGCGGTCGCTCTTCGGGAGGAAAACGGGAGGGCGAGCGGAGTCCGGCTGGCTTTTGGGGCGGCCGGGAAGCGGGCCTTTCTCAGTGCGGATTTGGCAGAGAAACTGAATGGGTTGGTTTTGGACGGCGGCTTCACGGAGGTGGCCTGCCGGGAGGCCAGGAAAGTCATAAGCAGGGCTTTGGGCGAGAGAGCCTCCGCTCCCTACAAGAGAGAAGCGGTCGCCGGTGTGGTCAGGGAAGCATTGGCGTCTGTGGAGTTTATGAAATCCGGGGAAGGCGCGTAAGCTGACGGAAAGGGGGGAGCGGGAAGTGAAGATTGAACTCACGGTAAACGGGGTGGCGAGGATTCTTGAGGTGGAACCTGAGGAACGGCTGCTGGATGTCTTGCGCGAGCGCCTGCATTTGACAGGAACGAAGGAAGGCTGCGGTGAAGGGGAGTGCGGAGCCTGTACCGTGATCATGGACGGTAAAACCGTCAATTCCTGTATGGTCTTGGCGGCGCAGGCTGACGGACACGCGGTGACGACGATTGAAGGGCTGGGAAACCGGGGTTCTCTGCATCCGGTGCAGAAGGCCTTCTTGGAGGAAGGCGCGGTTCAATGCGGTTTCTGTACTCCCGGAATGGTTTTGTCGGCCAAAGCTTTGCTTGACCGCAGCCCGCATCCCGGCAAAGAGCAAATTGCGGTTGCCATGTCCGGGAACCTCTGCCGCTGCACCGGGTATGACAAGATCCTGAGGGCTGTGGAACGCGCGGCCGGGGAGGTGAAAGAATGAACGGTACGGTAGGCGGAACAGTTGGCGGGACAGTCGGCGGACGCGTGTTGCGGGAGGACGCCTGGGGGAAAGTTTTGGGTCAGGCTGCTTTTCCGGCGGATGTACGGCGGGAGGGGCAGATTTATGCAGTGGCCGTGCGCAGCCCGCATGCCCATGCCCGGATACGCGGGCTCAAGCTTGATGAGGCGCGGAAAGCGGAGGGAGTGGTTGCCGTCCTGACCTCAGCCGATGTCCCCCATAACGGACACGGCGTGCTTTACCGGGATCAACCGGTCCTGGTGCAAGACCACGTCCGGATGGCCGGAGATCCGGTGGTCTTGGTCGGGGCCGAAACGCTGGCCGAGGCCCGGACGGCGGCCGGGCTGGTGGAGGTCGATTACGAGGTTCTGCCCGGGCTGTTTGACCCGGAAGAAGCGATGAAGGAGGGGGTTCCGGCTCTTCATCCGGAGATCCACGGCAGCACCAATATCGTCTACCATCTTCCGGTTTGCAAGGGTAACGTGGCCAAAGGCTGGGCCGAGGCGGAGGTGACAGTGGAAAGGGACTATCAGACCCAGATGCTGGACCACGCTTTTCTGCAGCCGGAGGCTGTGCTCGCTTACGTGGATGAACGGGGGCACCTGGTCGTTGAGGTGGCTACCCAGTATGCCCATTATGACCGGGGGGAGATCGCCCACGCTCTGGGGTTAAAGTTCAATCAGGTGCGAGTCAAGACCGTGAGTGTGGGGGGAGCTTTTGGGGGCCGGGAAGACATTTCTCTGCAAATCATGGCGGCTCTCATGGCTTGGCGCACCCTGCGTCCGGTGAAAATGGAAAATACGCGCGAGGAATCTTTCCATTCCCACAGCAAACGTCATCCCATGAGGATGCATTACAAGACGGGGGCGACCCGCGCCGGAAAATTGACAGTCCTGGAGGCCCGGATTGTCGGGGACGCCGGAGCCTATGCGTCCTGGAGCCCCAACATTCTGCGCAAGGCTGCCATTCACGCCACCGGTCCCTATGAGATTCCCAATGTTCGGGTCGACGCTTATGCCGTGTTGACCAACAACCCTTATACGGGGGCGATGCGCGGCTTCGGAGCGGCTCAGCCTGTTTTGGCCTATGAAAGCCAAATGGATTTATTAGCTCGTGAATTGGGGCTGAGTCCTATGGAACTGCGTCTGAGGAATATCTGCCGGGTGGGGAGTGAAACCGCGACAGGTCAGGTTCTGACCGGCAGCGTGGGTATGGAAGAGTGTCTGAAAGCGGTGAAATCCTATTTAGGCGAGGTGAGTGCGCGATGAAAAAAAGGGGTAGGGGGCTGGGTTGTGCCTGGTACGGGACAGGGTATGGGAATGGCTTTCCCGACGTGTCGAGCGCTTTTGTCGAGATTCATGACGACGGTTCGGTGAGTGTGCTTACAGGTGCGATCGATGTGGGGCAGGGCAGCAGCACGATCTTTGCCCAGATTGCGGCTGAGGAACTGGGGATCGATCCGGAAGAGGTGACTGTGATCAGCGGTGATACGGATGTAACACCGGATTCCGGAACCTCGGCGGCCACCCGGCACACTTATAACACCGGAAACGCGGTGATCAAAGCGGTGGCTCAAGCCAAAGCCAGCCTCTTGACTTACGCAGCCCGGGCTTTGCATTGTACAACTGCCGACGGGATTGAACTTAAGGATCATAAGGTGCGCGTCAAAGGGGAACCCTCGCGTTCCTTGCCGTTAGCCGAATTAGTCAGCAAGGCCCGCTTGGAGGGTGAACGTTTCTTGGGTTCTGACAGCTATACCGCCCGCACAACCCGGGTCAATCCGGAAACAGGGCAAGGGGCTCCCTATTGGCCCTATGCCTTTGGCAGCCAGGTGGCCGAGGTCGAGGTGGATACCGAGACTGGGAACGTGCAAGTGCTTAGAGTGGCAGCCGCGCATGATCTGGGCAAAGCGATCAATCCCCTGCAGGCGGAGGGACAAATTGCCGGAGGGATTGCCCAGGGAGTGGGGTTTGCTCTCCTGGAAGAAGTCCGGTTGAGTGAAGGCCGGATTAAGAATCCGACTTTTTCCCAATATCTGATTCCCACTGTTTTGGATATGCCCGAGATCCGTGCTATCCTTGTGGAGGAGCCGGAGGGGACCGGACCGTACGACGCCAAAGGATTGGGCGAACCCGCGATGCTGCCCACGATCGCGGCCATTGTCAACGCGATTGATGATGCCGTTGGGGTCAGGATTACCTCCCTGCCGGCGACGCCGGAAAAAATACTGGCCGCTCTGGCTGAGCAAAGCAAGAAGTGAACCGGCGGGGGCACGCAGATGGGAGGGAGGAAGGGGGCGTGGCCCGGACGTAACTTGGGGTCGCGGCGATCTGAGCGGGAACAGTTGGCGCCCCGATGCCAAAGGCTGAGGCCATTGGCATCGGGGGCGGGGCGAGGGGGGATGCAGAGAAAAGGCCATTTTCAGCATGTTGCTTCATTTAAACGGGCACCCATTTTATTCACTTGAACGTATCACCTTATTTAACGCTTCTTCGGGGTTTGGCAAAGCGGTCAAGTCCCGAAAGATTCAGGACTTCCCGAAAGTTTCCGGTAGAGGGCGATCCGCTAAGGGTTTTCGTGTCCGGGGTCATAGGCCAAGCGGTCCCGGTCGGCGAAAGGAAAATGAGGCGGCGTCCCGGGAAGTATGTCAAAAAAAGGAGGGCTAAAAATGTCGGTTAACCAAAGTTCTGGCGGTTTGCTGAACCGCATCTTTCACTTGGATGAACTCCATACCAATGTCAAGACAGAAGTCCTGGCAGGGGTGACGACTTTTGTCACCATGGCCTACATTCTCTTTGTCAATCCCAGTATTCTCAAAGCCGCCGGGATGCCGGTCGCGGCCACTTTTGCGGCGACCGCGATTTCCTCGGCTTTTGCCACTTTGATCATGGGCTTCTACGCCAATTACCCTATTGCCATGGCTCCGGGCATGGGCCTTAACGCTTTCTTTACGTACTCCGTGGTCATCGGCATGCACCTTCCCTGGCAGACAGCTTTGGGTGCGGTTTTCATTTCCGGTTTGGTCTTCTTCATTCTTACTGTGACTAAAGTTCGGGAATGGATTATCGCCGGGGTGCCCGAGGTCCTGCGCTACTCGATCGGAGTCGGGATTGGCCTCTTTATCGCTTTTATCGGATTGCAAAATGCCGGTATCATCGTGGCCAACAAAGACACGATTGTGGCTTTGAGCAATATGAAATCTCCTTCCGTACTGGTTGCGGCTATCGGCTTGATCATCACGGGCTGGTTCATGGCCAAGAGGATTAAAGGGGGACTTTTACTGGGTATGCTAATCACGAGTGTCATCGCCATGATCTTCCGCGTGGCTCCGGCACCGACGGGAATCTCCAGTTTCATCGCTCCGACCAATCCTTTTGCCTCTGTGGCTCCCATCTTCATGCATCTAAATATTGCGGGCGCTTTTGATTATGGCTTAATCTCCATTTTGTTCGCCTTTACTTTCGTGGACATGTTTGACAATATCGGTACTTTGCTGGGGGTGTCCCGCAAAGCGGGGCTGCTCGATGACCAGGGAAATCTCCCCCGGGCCGGGCGGGCTCTGATGGCGGACTCCATCGGCACCATGTTCGGGTCAATCATGGGGACACCGACGGTCACGTCTTACATTGAGAGTACTTCCGGAGTGGCCGAAGGAGGCAAGAGCGGCTTGACGGCCGTGGTGGTGGCTATTCTCTTTATCGTGGCCATCGTTTTCGCACCCTTGGTCGGTCTGGTCCCGTCCGTAGCCACCGCGCCGGTGCTCATTCTGGTGGGAACCCTGATGATGGGCGAAGTGGTCCACGTGCGCTTTGACGATTTCACGGAAGCGCTGCCTGCCTTCCTAACCATCATTATGATGCCCCTCACCTATTCCATCGCTCAAGGCTTGGCCTTTGGCTTTATGTCTTATACGATCATCAAGCTGGTTACCGGTCGGTACAAAGAAAACAACGCGGTCACTTACGTCTTGACGATTCTGTTTATTCTCCATTTTGTCCTGGGATAGGCACCAAGCCTCCCGGTGAACTCGTTCAGGAGAAACCGAATATCGTGTCTCCGGTGGGGAAGTTTACCCCCGCTGGCATCGGGGTTGCTTATTGCCTGGAGTTTTAGCGCGACCCCCAACTGCGTTTGACGAGTTATGCTGAATTTGCCGGCACCGTTCACCCGAGCCGGGAATGGCTGCTCCCCTGCGGGGAGGGCAGGATACCCGCGGGACTGGAAGATCCCGGTTTGGCCGGTGGGTGCCGGCAGAAGTCGGGCGGAGACCCGGGGGGGCGAAAGGCTGCATTTTTGCCCCCCGGCCGCTTAGACCATATAGAGAAAAGCGCCAAAACAGAAAAAGGAATTACTTTGGAATTTAGAATTGATACGGAAATCTACCCCGTGAAAAGAAGCAGGGGGTAAAGAAGGTAAAGAAGGTAAAGAAGGGATTTTGATATGCGTATTCTCTTAAAGAACGGAACCATTGTCACCATGAACGCGCAACGGACAGTCTTGAAGGGGGATCTGCTGGTTGAAGGGACGACTATTGCGGCTTTGGGGCCGGCACTACGGGAGACGGCCGACCGAACCATCGATCTGAAAGGGGATTTGGTGATTCCGGGGCTTATCCAGACGCATGTTCACCTCTGCCAGGTGCTGTTCCGCGGTCAGGCGGACGATTTGGAACTCCTCGACTGGCTGAGAAATAAAATTTGGCCTTTGGAAGCGGGGCATGACGCGGAGTCTCTCTATGATTCGGCTCGGCTGGGGTTGGGTGAACTGCTGTTGGGCGGCACGACCGCGATCGTCGATATGGAAACGGTGCACCATACCGAAGAGGCCTTCCGGGCTATCCTCGAAAGCGGGATGCGGGCTGTGTCCGGCAAGTGCATGATGGATTTGCCGGATCCGGATATTCCCGCCGGGTTAAAGGAGTCGACGACTGCGTCTCTGCAAGAAAGCACAGACCTCTGGGAAAAATACCGCGGCAGCGGCGAGGGACGGCTGGAGGTGGCCTATACCCCGCGTTTTGTGGTTTCTTGCACAGACGAACTTCTCAAGGAAGTCTCGCGCCTGGCCGAGGCCAAACAGGCTCTCGTCCACACCCACGCTTCGGAAAACCGGGGCGAGATTGAACTGGTGGAGAAGACCCGCGGTGAACGCAACGTGGTCTTCCTGAACAAGTTGGGTTTGACCGGCCCTCGCTCTCTCTTGGCGCACTGTGTGTGGTTGAACGAAACGGAAAAGAAGATCCTGGTGGATACCGGAACTAAGATTGTCCATTGCCCGTCTTCCAATCTGAAGCTCGCGTCGGGGGTGGCTCCGGTGCCGGAACTCCTGGCGCGCGGAGCGGAGGTCTCCTTGGGAGCGGACGGAGCCCCATGCAACAATAACCTGGACGGGTTTAGGGAAATGCGCCACGCGGCTCTGATCCAAAAGCCCCAGCACGGTCCCACCTCCATGCCGGCCGCGAAAGTGTTTGAACTGGCGACTCTGGGAGGAGCACGGGCGCTGGGCTGGGAGAAAGACCTGGGCAGCCTGGAACCGGGTAAGAAGGCGGATTTGGCGGTCGTCAGTCTGCAGGGGCTTCATACCTGGCCTCTGGAGGGGGTGGACGTCTATTCGCAACTTGTTTATCAAGCAACGTCGGCCGACGTGCGCCTGACCATGGTGGACGGGCGCATCCTTATGGAGGACAGGCGCCTGCTTAGTCTCGATGTGGACGATGTGAAGAGAAGCGCCACTG
This sequence comes from Peptococcaceae bacterium CEB3, assembly GCA_001029295.1. Taxonomy (GTDB): domain Bacteria; phylum Bacillota; class Desulfitobacteriia; order Desulfitobacteriales; family Desulfitobacteriaceae; genus Acididesulfobacillus. The sequence continues at coordinate 110,061 of LDXJ01000060.1, forward strand.
AAAGTTTGAAAAGAGTCTTAAAGCGGACAGGGTTGGCTTGAGGAAGTCTTTATAGAAATATCGAGACGATAAAAGAAGGGATAGATGAGGAAGGCTGGATGATGAGGATAGATGATGAAGATAGATGATGAGGACAGATGACGAAGGCTGGATGATGAGGATAGATGATGATGATGAGGACAGATGATGAAGGATAGATGATGAAGGATAGATGATGAAGGATAGATGATGAAGGATAGGCGATTAAGGGATAGGGATTGAAGGGATAGAAGATGATATCTTGGCGGGAAAAAATGAGGCAGGCCCGGGGTCTTGAACCACTCGATCTGGTTTTGCACCGCGCTCGTTTGGTTAACGTCCTGTCGGGGGAGATCTATGAGACGGACATCGGCATTCAAGACGGCTTTTTCGTCGGGACGGGGGAGTACCGTGAAGCTCGAGAGATTCGGGATCTGGCGGGTCGTTACGTGGTCCCGGGCTTGATCGACGGGCATGTGCACATTGAGAGTTCTCACCTTTGCCCCGAAGAGTTTTGTGCTCTTCTCCTGGCGCACGGAGTGACGAGTGCCTTGGCAGACCCGCACGAGATTGCCAATGTGGCGGGACCGGCCGGGATCCGCTATATTTTGGAGTGCCTGGCCGGGTTACCTTTTAATGGGTTTGTGGCCCTGCCCTCCTGTGTGCCGGCCACCGAGCTGGAGACATCCGGGGCCCGCCTGACGGCCGAGAATCTGGCGGCCCTGATGGGGGATCCCCGGGTGATCGGCTTGGGAGAGGTGATGGACTATCCCGGAGTCCTGGAAGGAAAAGAAGAGTTGGTGCGCAAGCTTCTGTTGCCTTTGCGCTTGAGGGATGGACACGCGCCGGGGATCGGGGCTCAGGATCTTAATGCCTATTATTTGGCGGGAATCAGTACGGAGCATGAGTGCTCGACTCCCGGAGAGGCCACGGAGCGTTTGCGCAGAGGTTTTTTCTTAATGCTCAGGGAGGGGAGCGCGGCCCGGAATTTGCTTGATTTACTGCCGGCGGTCAATTCGGCCAATTCCAACCGCTGCCTCTTGGTTACGGATGACCGCAATCCTCTGGATCTTTGGCGCGAGGGGAGTATCGACCATCTGATCCGCCTGGCGGTTAAGGCAGGGGTGGAGCCTGTCCAGGCGGTGCAGATGGCGACGATTAATCCGGCGCGGGCTTTGGGGTTGGAGCATTTAGGCGCGATTGCTCCCGGGTTTCAGGCGGATTGTGTCATTCTCAACGATCTTGAAAGGTTTGTCATCGACGATGTTCTCTGGAGGGGGATCAGCCCCAAGAAAGAGCAAGGATCAGCTTCGAAGCTGGGGAAAGATGCTGCGGTAACAGTGGGGAAGGACGCTTCGGTAACAGTGGGGAAGAATGCTTCGGTAACGGTGGAGAAAGACGCTCCGCTTGCGGCGGAGAGGGGTGGTTCGACAGCTGGGGGGACGGATTCTCGGATAGCCGCAGGGACAAACTCTGCCGCGGGGGTAGAGTTGTCGATAAGAAAGGAGTCCCGGGAAGACGTGAATTTCTCCGGAAACGGCAGACAGGGCACCGGAGAGAGTTTAAGGTATCAGAGCAAACCTTTGAGCGAAACGGTTCACCTGGGAAAGTGGAGCAAGGAGCGGCTGCAAATCCGCTGTCCACGGGAGCCGCGGGGAAGCGTGAAAGAGCCGGGGCAGAGGGGAGGCCGCCCCTGTGAGGAACGGGAAACGGTTCCGGTGCGGGTGATTGGGATTAAGCCTCGTTCCTTGGTGACGGATCAGCTGTGCCTGGATTTACCGGTTCGAGCCGGCCTGGTTCTGCCGGACGCGGGTCAGGATGTGGCTAAACTGGTCGTTCTGGAACGCCACCGAGGGAGCGGACGCACCGGCCTGGGATTTGTGCGGGGGCTCGGACTCGGTCGGGGAGCGTTGGCTTCCACCGTGGCCCATGATTCGCACAACCTGGTGGCAGCCGGGATGAACGATGAGGACATGGAATTGGCAGTCCGCACTGTGGCGGCTTCACAGGGCGGCCTTTGTTTAACGGCCGGGGGCAGAGTCCTGGGTCATTTACCCCTCCCCTTGGCCGGTTTGATGAGTTGGGAGCCGGCTGATGAGGTCGTATCCATCCTGGCGGAGATGCACATTCAGGCTCGTCAACTGGGTATGAGGGAGGGGGTCGATCCGTTTATGACTCTGGCCTTCCTTTCCTTGCCTGTAATTCCCCATCTCAAGCTCACGGACCGTGGCCTTGTTGACGGGGATAAATTGTGTTTCGTTAACCTTTTTCTCTGACATCCGACATCCGCGTTGGCTGCTTGATCGCACGTATAAACTAGCGACGGAAGGAGTCGTGTTCGCGAATCGTCCGCTTGGCTTGATGTGCGCGTTTTTTTAGCATGTTGTAAAACGGCGGCAGGGATATTACCCTGCCGCCGTTTTAAGATCATTTATCAGCCCCGCGTGCCGCGCAAGCGGAACCGGCGGGCAATAAAAAGGTCCACTATTGGCGACAGGAAGCAGCAAATTGATCGGGATGTAAAGCAGCGGAGCTTGTCGGGCGTAGACAATACGCTCTGCCGTGGATAACGTTTTTCGGACATGTGGCTCCTCTTTTTTGGGGTAGGTCGTTGGAACAAAAATGTGTAGGACTTTGATGCAAAAATATGAGGGACGTTCGTCCCGGCGGCCCTAAGATCGATGCCCCGCAGACGGCGTATTCTCGCGGCATCGCGGGAAATTCCATAGAATTCAGCAAAAGAACGCAAGGACGGCAAAAATTTTGTGGAAAAAGTCGAAGGAGATTTGGTTTTTATGGCGAATAGGTAAATCAGGGCCTTTCTGCCCCGAAAAAGTATGCCAGATTATTGGGAATAGATCCCAAAAAAGTTGACTTAAAATCAGGCATTTTTGTTGAATAGAGGGGGAAACAAGAGGAAGAAACAGGAAAACGAGGAAGATGAACGTTGTAAATCTTAGGGATTTTGTCGAGGCGGTCGCGGCATAGGAGGGGGAACTTGAGTTGCGCGGAGGGCTATGGGTTTAGCGGATAATCTGAAGAAACTTGTGGTTTATACCCCGGAAAACCGGTCCGGGTAACGGCGGCGGGTGGCCCCTGAGCGGGTTGCAAAGATAGGGGTGGTTGTGTGTATGGACGGGGATGACCGGAAAAACCCGAGTGTAGACGTGGCGGAATTCCTGGAGTTCTATTTACTGGATTCCCGGGAGCAGATTGACAGGTTGGGAACGGGTTTGCTGGAGTTAGAGAAGGAAGGTCAGGACGTCAATTTGGTCAATGATCTTTTCCGCTCGGCGCACAGCTTGAAAGGCGCCTCCGGTACCATGGGATTCTTGCCCATTGTGGCCTTGACACACGCGGCTGAGGATGTGCTGGACCGTCTCCGCCGGGGCACCATGGAAGTTACTCCGGCCGTGGTGGACGTTCTGCTGGAAGTGACCGACCGCATTCGGATGATGCTGACACAGGTTGAACAAGGGCAGGAAATCCGGGAAGAGTATGAAGATTTAGTAGGCGTGATGAAGGGCTGGTCGAGCGGCGGTTCACCCACCGTAAGGACAGAAGAGGGAGCTGAGGAGGCGCGGGAAGGCAACTTTGTTCCGCGGGATTTCTTCCTCGAAGCGGGGGACCGTGACAAGATCAAAGAGGCAGAGAACAAGGGTTATGGCATCTACCAAATCGACGTCACCCTGGTTCGCGATACTTTAATGAAAGCCGTTCGGGCTGTGGTCGTTATGCAGAGACTGGAAGGTATCGGCACCGTTCTCAAGGTATTGCCGGGCATTGAAGAGATGGAAACGGCGCGGGACAGCCGCTTCTGGCTTTTGGCAGTTTCCGCCGAGCCGCCTGAAGCCATTCGCGAGGAGATTTTGGGGGTGTCGGAAGTCGCCGAAGTTGCGCTTCATTCCTACCCCACACTTTCCGTTTTGTCCGGAGAGGCAGACTTTTCTCAGGAGCGTGGGACAGAATCATATGATACATATAATAATACGCCGAATTCCGCTCCGAATGTGGGGGTCTCGAGGGAAAATGTTCCGATTCACACGATTCGCGTCGATACCGCCCGCATGGACAACTTGATCAATATGGTCGGGGAGATGGTGATTACGCGGACGCGCTTGGTGCAGACCGGCACGGATCTGAAAGGCCACTACCCGCAGGAGCCGATGGTGAGCAGCCTGATCGAGACAAATGTCTATCTGGGGCGCCTGATGAATGATCTGCAGGAGAGCGTGATGAGGCTGAGGATGGTGCCCATAGGGACGGTATTCGGCCGCTTCCCCCGCCTGGTGCGGGACTTGGCTCGCAAGACGAAGAAAGAGATTGAGCTCGTTCTGCAGGGGGAGGATACGGAGCTGGACAAGACCGTTGTCGAGGCTATCGGAGATCCCCTCATGCACCTCATCCGCAACGCGGTGGATCATGGTCTGGAATCCCCCGCCGAACGCCGGGCGGCCGGCAAAAGAGCGACCGGCACGGTCAGTCTGGACGCTTATCATCAGGGAAATCATATTGCCATCGTCGTCGCGGATGACGGCTGCGGCCTTCCCCTGGAAAAAATACGCCTGAAGGCTGTGGCCGAGGGCTGGGCAGGCACCCGGGAGGCGCTGTCCGAGAGAGAAATCGCCCAGTTCATTTTCCGGCCCGGTTTCAGCACCGCCGATACGGTTACGGACATTTCCGGCAGGGGTGTGGGTATGGATGTGGTCAAAAAGGCCCTGAACAGCCTGGGCGGAACCATCGATATCGACACCCGCGATGGCCAAGGCACTACTTTCACGATTAGACTGCCGCTCACCCTGGCTATTATTCAGGCGCTCTTGGTGGAAGTGGGCCCGGAAGTCTATGCCATCCCGCTCTCGTCCGTGCTGGAAACTCTGTTGGTTGCGCGCCGGGATATGAAGACGGTCGGCGGCCGGGCCATGGTACAACTGCGCGGGAATGCCTTGCCCTTGATATTTCTCGAGGAGGAGTTTGACATTCCGAAGCCGGAAAAACCGCCCGAGGAGGTCTTTGTCGTTGTAGTCGGGCTGGGGGATAAAGCCTTGGGTTTGGTGGTCGACGGCTTGCGGGGTCAGCAAGAAATAGTCATTAAATCTTTGGGTGAGGTGTTGGGCAATTTGCCCGGGATTGCGGGCGCCACCATCCTGGGCGACGGTAAAGTTACTTTGATTTTGGATATAGGTTCCTTGTTGCAAGACGTTGTGGTTCGCCGCTAGGCCGAAGGACCGTCAATATCGGAGAGAAGGGGGCAAAAGTGTGGCTGAAGAGCAACTTGTGACGTTCCGTTTAGGGGCGGAGGAATTTGGCATGGACATCATGCGGGTTCAGGAAATCATCCGCATCCCACCCATAACCCGTGTTCCGAAAGCTCCACCTCATGTGGAAGGGGTGACTAATTTACGGGGAAACGTGATTCCCATTGTTAACTTGCGCGTTCGTTTCGGCTTAGCTGCAGCGGAGGAGACGGACCTCAGCCGGATCATCGTTTTGCAGGTAGAACAGAAAGTTTTCGGCATTCGGGTCGATGCGGTGACCGAAGTCCTGCGTCTGGAGGCGGCAGCCATTGAACCGCCGCCTCCGGTGGCCATGGGCCTGGATGCTCAATTCGTCCGCGGGGTGGGCAAAGTGGGGGAGCGGCTGCTGATCCTGCTCGACCTCGATCAGGTTGTGGCTGGGGAGACAAAGTATGAGTTCAGCGCCTAGCCCTATCGGGGTGCTCATCGTCGATGATTCCCCGTTTATGCGTCTGGCCCTGCAAAAGGTTCTCGGTCTGGATTCCCGCCTAAAAGTCCTGGGCAGCGCGGGCGACGGCAAGGAAGGGATCGCGAAGCTGCGTGCCCTGCACCCGCGGGTGGTCACAATGGATGTGGAAATGCCGGTTATGGACGGACTTCAGGCTCTCGATGAAATCATGCGCTGGCAGCCGACCCCGGTGATTATGCTGAGTGCCTTGACAACCGAAGGCGCCAGGGCCACGCTCAAAGCCCTCGAGCTGGGTGCCTTTGATGTCGTGGCCAAGCCCACGGGCAGTTCCGGCAGGGATCTGGCAGCCATGAGCCGTGACTTGATCGAAAAAGTCAAGGCGGCGGCTGAAGTAGACCCCGCCAGACTCGGTGTCTCCCCCGGCCGGAGGCCCTCTACTGAGGTTCCGGCGAATGGGGTCCCCCATCCCCAATATCCCGTGGAAGTAGTGGCGATCGGCACATCGACCGGGGGGCCCACGGCTTTGCAGACGGTCTTGCCCCGGCTCCCGGGAAATTTCCCGGTCCCGGTGGTGGTTGCCCAACACATGCCCCCGGGGTTTACCGGACCGTTGGCCCAACGCCTGAACGGCATCTGCAGTCTTGAGGTACGGGAGGGCGGCGACGGCGAGATACTCCGGGCGGGAATCATCTACGTAGCGCCGGCGGGTAAGCAGACGCAAGTGGTCCGCAGGGCCGGACGCCTTGGCCTGGCGATCGGGGAGGAAAGCCCGTTTCCCACCCTCTATCACCCCTCGGTGGACGTGCTGTTCCTTTCCTTGGCCCGTGAGGCTGGCCGGGGAACTTTGGGGGTGGTGATGACGGGGATGGGCCGGGACGGAGCGGAAGGGATGAAACAAATCAAAGCTTTAGGGGGGTTTGCCATTGCCGAGGCGGAGGAGTCCTGTGTCGTCTACGGTATGCCCAGGGCTTTGGTGGAGGGAGGACTGGCAGACAGGGTAACGCCGTTGGGAGAAATCGGACGGACTATTGTGGAGTGTGTGATGGGGAGGTAAAAACGGATGGGAATTTTTCAGGCTATCGATGCCAGCGCCTCGGGCTTGACAGCGCAGCGCCTGCGCTTGGACCTGATTGCCAACAACATTGCCAATGTCAACACCACTCGTACCGGGCAATTGACGCCGGCGGGAAATCAGATTCCTTACCGGCGCGAGGTGGCGATTTTCGAGCCCCGGCCGGTTCAACCGGATTTTGCCCGGACTCTCAACAACGCTTTTGCGCAATCATCTTCTCTGGACCGGGCCGCGGGCACGGGGGTGGAGGTGGACGCCATCGCCGGGGATCGGACCCCTTTCAAGCTGGCGTACAACCCGGCTTCTCCGGATGCGGCCAAGACGCCGGAGCCCGGCCTCCCGGTCGGGTATGTACGTGAACCGAATGTCAATGTGGTGACGGAAATGGTGGACATGATCTCGGCCTCCCGGGCTTATGAGGCCAATGTAACGGTTCTGAACGCCAGCAAAGGGATGGAGACCAAGGCCTTGGAACTGGGAAAGGTGTGATCTGAATGAGTCTGAACGCGGTGGCGCCGCTGGCCCTCTTGACGCCGGGCAGCGGCGCCGTGAACAACGCGGCCCCCTTCTCCGGGGCGGGAGCGAAAACCGGACTCGGACCAACGGGGGCAAATTTCGGTAAGTTTCTCGACCAAGCCCTGCAACAGGTGGATGGGTTGCAGAAAAACGCGGACGCGGCCGGCATCGCCTTGGCCACAGGACAAGCGCCGGACATTCACAGTGTCATGATTGCTTTGGACAAAGCCAGTTTGGCCATGTCCCTCACGGTTGAAGTGCGGAATAAGGCTTTGGCTGCGTATCAGGAGTTGATGCAAATGCAAATCTAGGGTGTCGGACGGTTTAGAGATTTTGTAGGCAAGGGGGAACGGTTGAGTGAATTTCTCGTGGGCAGACTTGCGGAAATCCATACCGGGCTTTTGGCACAAGCTGACCCGTCCGCAGAAAACCGTGACGGTTGTCGCTCCTCTCCTGGTGGCAACGGCCCTGATAACCCTGATCGTCTGGGCGGGAAGGCCTCAATATGTCCCGCTCTTCAGCAAGATCGACCTGACGAGCGCGGCGGCCGTAAGGAGCAAACTGGTCAGTTTGAAAATCCCCTATGAGCTGCAAGACGGCGGCAGCACAATTTTGGTGCCGAAGGCCCAGGCGGCGGAAGCCCGTCTGGAGTTGGCCAGTGCGGGTGTTCCCCAGGGCAGCAAGTTCAGTTTCGATTACTTGAACCAGATGCAGCTGGGCGAAACGGATGCCGACCGCCAGTTGCGTTATGTTCTGGCACTGCAAAGTGAACTGGCCAATACCCTGAAGACTTTGAACGGGGTTGAGGACGCTTCGGTGCACATTGTCATGCCCCAGCCTTCTCTGTTCGAGGGAAAGACGCAGGCCGCCACGGCGGCTGTTACGCTCAAACTGGCCCCGGGAGTGAAGCTGAGCCGGGAGCAAGTCCGCGGCGTGGCGAATCTCTTGGCAGCATCAGTGGAAGGACTTAAACCGGGCAATGTGACCATTGTGGACACTGACGGACAAGTGTTGTCAGACGTACTCAACGAGGCAGCAAGTCCGGCCGGCTTGAGCAACGGTCAACTGCGAATCCAAGAGGCTGTTCAACAACGGATTCAGCAGTCCGTACAAAGCATGCTTGACCAGGCTCTAGGATCGGGTAACGCGGTGGTGAGGGTCAATGCCGATTTAAATTTCGACCAGGTGAAGGTTACTTCGGATAAGTACGGGGCAGGAGCCCTCGTGAGCAAACAGGTCACGAGCGAGAAGAGCAGCGGAGGGACGGCAGGTGCCGTGCCGGGGGTGAACAGCAATGTGCCGGGCTATCCGGCGGCAGGTGGCGGCAATACGACGACTTCCAGCAAAAGCTCGAGCACGGAGAATTACCAGCCCGATAAGACTCAGACCGAACAGGTGGTCAGTCCCGGCGCAATCAAGCGCTTGTCCATATCTGTCATGGCAGATTCCAACAAGGTCACACCGACCCAATTGGCTTCCATTCAAGGATTGGTGACCTCGGCCGCAGGGCTCGATCCGAAGCGGGGAGACCAAATCAAGGTGGCGGCCATTCCTTTTGATACGACGGCCTTAAATCAGGCCCAGGCGGCTATGGCTCGGGCTGCGCAAAACCGTCGCCTGCTGAGATACGCGGAGCTGGGCGCGGGAGTTGTGTTGGGAATTATTTTTCTTCTTCTACTGGTGCGGACGCGTGCCAAACAAAAACGTTTGGCAGGCACAGATGCCCTGACGGGGGCGGGTCAGCCGCTGGCGGCGGCGGAGGCAGAAGGTGTGCTTCTGGCGCAGCGGCAGGCTGAAGAAGAGGCTAAGGCAAAACTGCAACAAAAGCAGGTCAAAAGTTCCGCTGAGATTGAGCGTCAGAAAATAAAAGAAGCCGTGGAGCTCTACACCCGCAATAATGCCGACGAGGCGGCCCGCCTTTTGAAAACATGGCTGTCGGAGGAGTATTGAGATGGCGCAAACAGAGTTAACAGGGTTGCAAAAGGCGGCTATTCTCATGATCGCGTTAGGCACGGAGCATTCCGCGCGGGTGATTCAGCATTTGAACGAGGGAGAAATTGAGCAGCTCACCCTGGAAATGGCTAATATGCGCAAGGTGTCCGCTGACGAGAGGGACACGGTTCTGGAGGAATTTCACCAGATGTGTATTGCCAATGACTACATTGCCCAGGGCGGCATAGAGTATGCCCGTGAAGTGCTGGAGCGGGCTTTGGGCGAGCAGAGGGCGTTCGAAATTATAAGCCGCCTCTCATCGTCATTGAAGATGCGTCCTTTCGATATGGTGCGACGGACTGACCCCAAGCAGCTTTTATCGTTCATTCAAGGAGAACATCCTCAGACTATTGCCCTGATTATGACTCACCTTCTTCCCGACAAGGCAGCGGTTCTTCTTTCCAACCTGTCTCAGGACAAACAGGCGGATGTGGCCCGGCGTATTGCTCTGATGGGGCGAACAAGCCCAGACGTCTTAAAGGAGATTGAAAAAGTGCTGGAACGAAAGATTTCCAGCCTGGCCCCCGCGGATTACGCCACTTCCGGGGGAATGCAGAGCGTCGTGGACGTCTTGAACCTGGCGGATCCGTCCACTCTGAAAAACATCATGGATACCTTGGAAATGGAGGACCCGGAATTGGCCGAGCAGATCAAACGCCAGATGTTTGTCTTCGAAGACATTGTCCTGTTGGATGACCGCGGCGTGCAGTTGGTGCTGAGGGAGATCGATACCAAAGATCTGGCGACCGCCCTCAAAGGCGCGGACCCGGCGGTGTTGCAGAAAGTTCAGGTGAACATGTCTTCCCGGGCCGGGCAAATGCTCAAGGAGGACATGGAGTTTATGGGACCTGTGCGGTTGCGCGATGTTGAGGAAGCCCAGCAGAGGATTGTAAAAGTTATCCGCAAGCTGGAAGAAAGCGGAGCCATAGTCATTTCGCGGGGTGGCGGCGATGAACTCATTTATTAATCGGAAGGTTTACAAAAAGTGCACGGTAGAACTGAACGGGCTCTGCCTGGTCGACGGGCAGTTCGCCTTTGAAAGGCTGAGGGAGCGGCTGACTGTTGCGGTCGGGACCCCGGAGCGGGATTGGCAAGAAAGTGACGGGTCGGATTCCGAAGCCGAAGAGAGGGGCGAAGAAGAAGGGTTGGCGGCGGAGATCGGCCGTCAGGCGGAAGACATCCTGCGGGAGGCCCGGCTCCGGGCGGACAAGCTGATCCGGGAAGCCGAAGAAACCGCCGGTCGCCGAACAACGGAGATTGAGGAGGAGGCACGGGCCGAGGGACATACGCAAGGGTATGCCAAGGGATATGCCGAGGGCCGTGAGGAAGGGTTTCGGAGGGGAGAGAACGAGGTAAGACATCTGTTGAATCGTTCCAAGGAACTGGTGCGATTGGCGGAAAAGGCGGCACAGGCGGAGTTTCTGAGGGCCGACAGGGAGATCCTCGGCTTGGCTTTGCGGATCGCGGAGCGTATCGTGAGGGCCTCCCTGGCGGTCGAGCCGCAGCGCTTGTTGGAGATCGCGCGTTCCCTGACCCTCTTGCCGGAGGAGAAGGAGGGAATGGTGTTGCACCTATCGGCCCGGGATGCCGAATGGGTCGGAGAACTGGCACCCGAGTCCCTGCCCTGTCCCTGGGTGAAGGATGATTCCCTGGCGGTGGGGGATTGCTTCCTGGATTGCCGGGAAGGAGTGTACGACGCCAGTCTGGCCGACCAATTGGCCAAGTTGGAGCATTTTTTGCGGGAGGAGCTAGAGCATGGGGGAGTGGAGCCGGCTGGCCCGGAAAGTGCGGGGGGCGGAACCGGTCAGCGGGCGGGGCCGGGTTGAAAGAATTGTCGGGTTGATGATCGAAGCGGCGGGACCGCGGGCCGGCGTCGGCGAATATTGTCTGATTCGGACGCGCAAGGGATTGGAGATTCCGGCTGAGGTTGTGGGGTTCCGCCATACGACGACATTGCTTCTGCCTTTGGCCGAGCCGGAAGGGATTGCTCCCGGGGACCGGGTGGTCCCACAGGAGGGAACCCTGAAGGTCGGTGTCGGTCCCAATCTTTTGGGCAGGGTGCTGAATGGGTTGGGACAGCCCTGTGACGGGAGGGGTTTGGTCGCGGAAACGGGTTACCCGCTGTTCAACCGGCCACCTGATGCCTTGTTGCGGCCGCGAATCCGGGAAAGCCTCAGTGTGGGCGTACGGGCTATCGACGGATTGCTGACGATAGGGCGCGGGCAGCGGATAGGGATTTTCTCGGGATCCGGGGTCGGCAAGAGTACGCTTCTGGGCATGATGGCCAGGAATACGACGGCGGGGGTGAATGTCATCGGCTTGGTCGGGGAGAGGGGACGGGAACTGCGCGAGTTTATCGAGAAAGATTTAGGCCCCGAAGGACTTCGCCGCTCCGTGGTCGTGGTGGCCACTTCAGACCAACCGGCCTTGGTCCGGCTGAAGGCCGCGTTTACGGCGACCGCCGTGGCGGAGTACTTCCGGGATCAGGGTGAAGATGTCCTCCTGATGATGGACTCAGTGACCCGGTTTGCCATGGCTCAGCGGGAAGTCGGTTTAACCGCCGGAGAACCCCCGGCCACGCGGGGTTATCCCCCCTCGGTTTTTGCTCTCCTGCCCAAACTCTTGGAGAGGGCGGGAATGTCGGAACGGGGGAGTATCACGGGGATCTACACAGTGCTGGTAGACGGGGACGATCACAATGAACCGGTTGCCGACGCGGTGAGGGGAATCTTGGACGGGCATATTGTTTTGACCCGGGAACTGGCCGGGCAAAACCACTACCCCGCTATCGATGTCTTGCAGTCGGTCAGCCGGGTGATGCCGGATGTGGCGGACAAAGAGCACAAGGAACTGGCCGCGGCGGTCAGGGAGCATCTGGCCGTTTATGAACATGCCAAGGACCTGATCGATATCGGCGCCTATGTGGGCGGCAGCAATCCCCGCCTTGACGCGGCCATCGGGTACAACGAAGGGATCCGCAAGTTTTTGCGTCAGGGGACCGATGAGCGCTCCGATTTCGCGGCGACGCTGAGGGAGCTGAAAGGGTGTGTGGGCAATGGCACAGTTTAAATTTCGCCTGGAGACAAGCCTGGGGCTGGCGGAGAACGCTTTGGAAGAGGCGCAGCGCCGTTTGGCGGAGGAGGTCCTCCGCTGGCAGACCCTGATGCTCCGGCGGGAACGGCAGGAAAGGCGCTGGCTCGAGGGCTTGAACGGGCAGCGCCGGGCCCAACCGGAAGAACTGGGACGCTGGCAGGTGTTTGCCCGGCAAGAGTACCGGAAGCTGCAAACCTGTGAGACGGAGCTTCAGGAGCAGGAAAAGCGCAAAGAGGAACAGCGCCGGCGAGTGGTCGAGAGCTACCGCCGCAAAGAAAAGTTCCGTCGCTTGAAGGGACGCCAGTCCCGGGCCTGGGCCTTGGCGGAACAACGCCGCGAGCAAAAGGTGCTGGACGAGGCGGGGCAGATCATTTACTTAAGCAGGCGGGTAAGGGGTGGACTATGATTAAAGTGACTCGTCTTAACAAGAAAAGTTTCTATTTAAACCCGGACTTGATTGAGACCATGGAGCAGACTCCCGACACGGTGATTACGCTGACGGGTGGAAATAAATACGTGGTGACTGAGGAACCGACTCTTTTGATTCAACGGATCGGGGAATTTCGCCGGCGCTGTCATCCGGATTATGCGGGACCGGAGGAGAGAAAGAAGAATGAAACGTAAATTGTGGAGTTTGGTGATTGTGGCGGCTGTTGTGGGAGTGGTGCTGGGGGTCGGGGGGACGCTGCTGACGCAAAAAGTTTTCCGGCCGGGGCAGGCGACGGGAATAACACCCCGCCAGAACGGCCCTCTGGTGTCGATCGGCGAATTTACGGTCAACCTGCAAGGGGGGTCTTTCCTGAGAACGTCCATTACTCTGGAGGGGACCGACGCCGCGGCGGAGGCTGTTCTCAATGCCAAGGCGGACTTTCTTAAGGATAAAGTAAACACTGTTCTCTCCAACAAATCTTTGGCCGATGTGGAAACTCCGGCGGCCCGAGAAAAACTGCGCCAAGAACTGCTCAGTCAACTTAACCAGGTGGCGGACGGATATATCAGGAATGTGCTTTTCATTTCCTTCATCTATCAGTGAACCCGCTCGACTGAAGTTGAGCGACGAAACTGCACGGGCCAGCGAATACCGAACCACGAACCACGAACATCGATCCGGAGGGGGGGATTCCATGGGTGATGTCCTGTCTCAAGCGGAAATTGATGCCCTGCTGAGTGCGTTGTCAGAAGGACAGGTTGACGCGGAGGAGATGAAAGAAAGCAAAGCGCATAAGAAAATTCGAGTTTACGATTTCAAACGCCCGAACAAATTTTCGAAGAATCATATCCATTCTTTGCAAAACATTCACGACAATTTTTGCCGGGCCCTGACGACGTATTTGTCTGCCCATCTTCATTCCGTGATCGAAACCCGGGTGCTGTCCATGGAGCAAATTACCTATGATGAGTTTATCAGATCCCTGCCAAATCCCACAATTCTGGGGATATTTACCTTGGAGCCGCTGGAGGGAACGCTGCTTCTGGAAATCAGCCCGGCCCTGGCATTCACGATTATTGACCGCGTTCTGGGAGGGCTGGGACAGGGCGGGGAAAAGAACCGGGATCTGACGGAGATTGAGCGGACGATTATTGAACGCAGGCTGGCCCAGGTAGTGGGACTTTTCGGAGAGTCTTGGGCCGAAGTGTACGCGACCAATCCCCATTTCGTGGCCCTGGAAACGAACCCCCAGTTTACCCAGATCATTGCGCCCAATGAGATGGTGATGCTCGTCACTCTGCAAATCAGTGTGGGGGAAACGGTGGGGATGATCAATGTCTGTCTGCCTTATCTGGTCTTGGAACCGATCCTGGATAAGTTGAGCACTTTTTTGCTCTTCGCGGCTCAGGCCAAAGTGTCATCCGCGGAGGAGGTTGAGGCGATCCGGCGCCAAATTGAACGGGCTAAAGTGGAGCTTCATGTGCTTTTAGGCCAAACAGAGATCGCGGTGCGGGAACTTTTGGATTTGGCTCCGGGTGACGTGATTCCGCTTGACCAAGAGGTCGAGGCCCCTCTCCCCGTTTTCGTCGGCGCTTTTAGGAAGTTCCGGGGGGTTCCGGGGTTGCACGGGGAACATCTCGCGTTGAAACTCACGGAGGTAGTCGAGGAAGGAAGGGATCAGGATGAGTGACGGGATGCTCTCCCAGGAAGAAATAGACGCTCTGCTCAAAGGGACGGTGGAGGCCGGCCCTGAAGAGCACGAGGGGGAAGAAGCGGCCTTCAGTGAGCAAGAGAAAGACGCGATCGGGGAGATCGCCAATATCTCCATGGGTACGGCGGCTACGACTCTGTCACTGCTCCTGGGCCGAAAAGTTGAAATTACCGCCCCTAGGGTGGATGTGACATCGGCGGAGCAGGTGCGCCGGGATTATCCTGTTCCTTCCGTCATTGTCAACGTAAAGTACAAGGCGGGTCTGGAAGGGTCAAACCTGCTCATTCTGTCCCAAAAGGACGGGGCGGTGATCGTCGATTTGATGATGGGCGGCGATGGCAGTAATCTCTCGCCCGAGCTCTCGGACCTGCAGATCAGCGGGATTGCCGAGGCCATGAATCAAATGATGGGCTCGGCGGCCACCTCGATGTCCACGATGTTCAATTCCCTGGTGGACATCACCCCGCCCCAGCTGACTTTACATGATCTGGGTGAAGAGAGGGATGTCTTACAGGAGTTTTTGCAGGCGTCCGAGCCTTTTGTCCGCATTTCTTTTCGGATGGTCGTGGAGTCGGTGATAGACAGCATCCTGGTTCAGGTCATCCCGATTTCAGTCGCTAAAGGGATGGTGGCGAAGCTTATGGCCAGTGTCAGTGGGGTGACGGAAACAGCCGCGGAAAGGGAGGACACGATTGCCCGCAGATCCCCGGCGCCGGGAAGGCCGGCGGAAACGGCCGGGATTCCGTCTCCGCCCGGAGTGGACCGTGACACGGAAGATTTGGCCGACGCCCGAAATTATGCCGCACGGGGCAGTAAAGGTTATGTCAGCCCGGGTCAGAGCGGGCCGGGTTACGGCCCTCCGGGCCCCGCCGCCCAGGCTTATGGCGGCAGGTCCGCTAAAGCCGCTTATGGTGCCGCGGCTCAGTCCCCGTCCGGACACGGTTCTCAGACCGCTGTGCGGACGGCGCGTTTTGCCTCGCTGGAGCCCGGAGGGGAAACGGCCCCGCCAAACAATCTAGACCTCATTATGGATGTCCCGCTCCAGGTCAGCGTCGAATTGGGCAAGGCGAAAAAGACTATCAAAGAGATCCTGGAGATGGGGCCGGGTTCGGTGGTGGAACTGGATCGTCTGGCGGGGGAACCGGTCGATATGATCGTCAACGGAAAACTGATTGCGAAATGCGAAGTAGTGGTCATCAATGAAAGCTTTGGTATTCGCATTACGGATATTGTGCATCCGGCCCAGAGGATTCAGACTTTGGCCTAAACAAACT
Source organism: Peptococcaceae bacterium CEB3 (assembly GCA_001029295.1). GTDB lineage: Bacteria > Bacillota > Desulfitobacteriia > Desulfitobacteriales > Desulfitobacteriaceae > Acididesulfobacillus. The sequence continues at coordinate 125,873 of LDXJ01000060.1, forward strand.
CAATTAAGGGGGAACACTTGTGGGCGCAACGGTAATGATCGTCGACGATGCGGCCTTCATGCGGATGATGCTGAAGGATATTCTGAACAAAGGGGGATTCATGGTGATCGGGGAGGCCGAGAACGGGGCGATCTCCGTAGAAAAATATCTGGAATTGAAACCTGACCTGACCATCATGGACATCACGATGCCGGAAATGGACGGTTTGCAAGCGGTAAAAGAAATTCGCGAGAAAGATCCCAAAGCCAAAATCATCATGTGCAGTGCCATGGGGCAACAAGCCATGGTGATTGAAGCGATTCAATCCGGGGCCAAGGATTTCGTGGTTAAGCCTTTTCAGGCTGACCGGGTTATTGAAGCTGTGACGAAGGCGTTGAAGTAAAGATGCCGGGCAATATCGAGAATCGGCCTTATGCGCCTCCCGTACCCTCCCAGGCCCTGCATCCAGCGTTTTCGGGGTGGGGTTTGTTCGGAACCCTCCTCATCTTCCTGATCATATTTGTTATCGCTTTATGGATCATCAGGCGGCTAAACCGCACGGCCCTGCGCGGGATGGATGCCGGCTGGGCCAGAGTGCTTGACCGGCAGCTCCTGGGTGGTCAGCAGGTGCTCTACCTGGTGGAGGTGGGAGGAAAATTGCAGGTGTTAGCCGGTTCGGATCATTACTTGCTGAAATTGACGGAGATAGACGATCCGGACCTGGCGGCCGAGATCCTGGAGGAAATCGCCACCCGCCCGGCGGAGCGGGTGGAGGGATTTCTGGCGGGTCTTGGCGCTCTTCTGCCTCGGGGCAGACGGAGCAAACCCTTTGCCGGGGAGCTGGCCCGGATGCTGGGAGAGGAGGAGCGACGATGAACCTGGCGCTCAATTTTGGCAACAGCACCGGCCAGCAACTCAGTACTTCTTTGCAGATTCTCCTGCTCGTAACGGTACTGTCCTTGGCTCCGGCCATTCTGATCTTGATGACCTCGTTTACTCGCATTATTGTCGTCCTCTCTTTTGTGCGCAACGCCCTGGGCACACAGCAGCTGCCGCCGAACCAGGTGCTAATCGGGCTCTCCCTCTTCCTGACGCTGTTCGTCATGGAGCCGACCTGGAGTCAGATTAACACCCAGGCCCTGCAGCCTTACCTGCACCACCAAATCAGCCAGACGGAGGCTCTAGGTAAAGCGGAAGAACCCTTGCGCACTTTTATGTTCAAACAGACGCGGCAAAATGACCTGCAGCTTTTTGTCAGCCTAGCTAAGATCAAGAGGCCAAAGACTTACGGAGACATCCCGACCTATGTTCTTATCCCGGCTTTCATTATCAGCGAACTGAAAACGGCTTTTCAAATGGGCTTTGCCATCTTTATCCCATTCATGATCATCGACATGATCGTTTCCAGTACCCTGATGTCTATGGGGATGATGATGCTGCCCCCGATGATGGTCTCCCTGCCTTTCAAGCTTTTGCTCTTTGTCTTGGTTGACGGCTGGCACTTGGTGGTTCAATCGCTCGTGATGAGTTTTCATTGAAGCCGGGGAGTGAGTTATGAGTCAAAACGAAGTTCTCTACATGGCGAAAGAGGCTCTGGGCACCGCCTTGCTCGTGGGTGGGCCGATCCTGGGTGTGGCGCTCCTCGTCGGACTTTTGGTCAGCGTTTTCCAGGCGATGACCCAGATCCAGGAGCAAACCCTTTCTTTTATACCCAAGATTCTGGCCGTCGTGGTGGTGATGCTCGTGCTGGGACCGTGGATGTTGAGTGTCCTGACGGCTTACACGACGAACCTCTTGCGCGAACTGCCGACTTTTGCTTTGCGCTAGTCTCCGGGGGGACGGGAGGAGGGCTGGAACGTGGACTTGGCGGGGCTTTTACAATGGAATATTTCCTTGTTCCTGCTGATCTTGGCGCGCTGGGCCGGCATGATTATGCTGGCCCCGGTGTTCGGGGCGCGGGGGGTTCCGGCTCTCGTCAAATTGGGGTTGGCCGTGAGCCTGTCCATGATCCTCTACCCGCTCATGCTCGCTTCGCAGCCGCAAATCCCCGCCGGGCTTCTTCTCTACTTTGCTTTAATTCTGAAAGAGACCTGGGTCGGTCTGGTCATCGGTTTTGTCATCTCTGCCTTGACGGCTATTGTGGAGGGAGCCGGGCAGTTGATAGACCTGCAAATGGGGTTTACCATGGGGAACGCTCTGGACCCGGTCTATGGTATGCAGAGCCCCATGATGGGCAACTTTCAGCTGGTCCTGGCCACAATGCTCCTCCTGGCGACTAACGCGCATTATTACCTGATTGCGGCGATGGTGAAGAGTTATGCCTATGTTCCGATCAGTCCGGCGGGACTTCCTTTGGGGATTCCCTTTTTCGTCCGCTTGGTGTCCGAGATCTTTGCCCTCTCAGTACAATTATCCATGCCGGTTTTCGGCGCCATGCTCCTGTCGGATTTGGGTGTGGGTCTTCTCACCCGCGCGGTGCCGCAGATTAACGTTTTTTCGATTATCTTTGCCGTCAAAATCATCTTCGGTTTTATCTTATTGTTTATGGCTATGCCGCTTTTTGCTGTGTCGATCTCCCATCTTTTTAACACGAGCATGGATTGGCTTTTGCAACTCTACCGCGGGTGGAAAGCATGAGTGAAAAGCAATTCGCGGCGACCCCCAGGCGCAGACAGGAGGCCCGGAAGAAGGGACAGGTTCTCAAGAGTCAGGAATTGACTTCCGCTGTCATGCTTTTGGGTTTTGTGGCGGTGCTGAAGTTTTGGCTTCCGGTCATGCTGCTGCGCTTAGAGGCACTTTTCCCCTATGTCTGGGGTGAGGATACCCACTGGAATATTCACTCGGTCTCAGAGCTCATGGTTAACTTGCTCTGGGCCTCCGTGCAAATCGCGGCTCCTGTCTTTGCGGCCGGAGCGATCATAGCTCTGGCGGGGAACTTCCTGCAGGTCAAAACCCTCTTCACCTCCGAACCTTTGAAACCGGATTTTGCCCGACTGAACCCGGCTAACGGATTAAAACGGATGTTCGGCAGCAAAGCCTGGATGGAGTTGGCCAAATCTCTGCTCAAAGTCAGCGTGATCGGTTACTTTCTCTACGTCTCGGTGCGGGATAACCTGGAGGTGTTCCCGGCTCTGCAGCGTGTGGACGTGGGTCAGGCGGCGGTTTTCTTGGGCCATGCCGTTTTAAATTTGGGTTGGAGAATTTCTCTTGCCTTTTTGGTTTTGGCCGTGGGCGATTATCTCTATCAGCGCTGGGACTATGAGAAGAATCTGCGCATGTCCCGCGAAGAACTGAAAGAGGAGTTCAAACAGACGGAGGGAAGTCCACAGATCCGGTCGGAGATCCGAAGGAGGCAGAGGGCCATGGCCACCCGCCGTATGATGCAGGATCTGAAGCAAGCGGATGTGGTGGTGACAAACCCGACCCATATTTCCGTGGCTCTCCGGTATGAGCCTACGGAAAAAAGCGCGCCTTTTGTCGTCGCCAAAGGCCAGGACGCGGTAGCTCTGCGCATTCGGGAGCTGGCCCGGGAGTACGGGATTGCGGTTCTGGAAAATAGGCCGCTGGCCCGTGCGCTTTATGCCCAGGTGGATCTGGGCGAGGCCGTCCCGGCGGAACTTTACAAGGCGGTGGCGGAAGTCCTGGCTTTTGTCTATCGGTTGAAGAAGAAAAAGTGAACTCGTTTCAACCGCGCCGTTTCAACTTAGGGGGACGGGAGTCTTACGATTTAGATGAAGTGGGGAAGTAGATGAAGTGGGGAAGGAGGTGTGAAATTTGGCTGTAACCGTGCAAAAACGTTTGTTAGCCCATACGGACGTTCTGGCCGCTCTGGGTTTGGTCGGGATCGTGGTTATGATGGTTATACCTCTCCCTCCCGGCCTCTTGGACATTCTTATCACTTTGAACATCACCGGAGCGGTACTGACCCTTATGATGTCCTTTTTCCTCAAAGAGCCTTTGGAGTTTTCCGTGCTCCCTTCTCTTCTCCTCACAATGACCTTATTCAGGCTTTCTCTCAACATTTCCACGACCCGGCTGATTCTCCTCAACGGGGCCGCCGGGCAGGTGATTCAGCAGTTCGGTCAGTTCGTCATCGGCGGCAACCCTGTGGTGGGATTTATCGTTTTCGTGATTTTGGTGGTGGTCCAGTTTATTGTCATTACCAAAGGGGCGGAAAGGGTCTCGGAGGTAGCGGCCAGATTTACTTTGGACGCGATGCCGGGCAAGCAGATGGCGATCGACGCGGATCTGAACGCCGGCATCATCAATGATGAGCAAGCCCGCGAGCGGCGGAAGAAAATCCAGCAGGAAGCGGATTTCTACGGGTCGATGGACGGAGCCAGCAAGTTCGTTAAAGGAGATGCCATTGCTGCCATTATCATTCTTTTCATCAACATCATCGGCGGATTTATCGCGGGTGTTGTGCTCAGGGGAATGTCTTGGCCTGATGCCCTGCACACTTACACCCTCCTGACCATCGGGGATGGTTTGGTCTCCCAGATTCCGGCCCTGCTCATTTCCACGGCGACAGGGCTGGTCGTGACCCGGGCCGGGGCGTCAGAAGCCAATTTGGGTCAGGATCTCTCCAGACAATTGTTGAGCGCGCCCAAGGCCTTGTTCATAACGGGGGCGGTTCTGGTTTTGCTTGCCCTTTTAGGGCTGCCCAAATTCCCCATGCTTTTGGTCGCTTCCGTGTTATTTTTTGCCGGGGTTCTCATAGAGCGCTCGAAGACAGCGGAGGTCGGGCAGGAAAGCGCGGCTGCCAGGGAAAGCGCTTTGGCCGAAAGCAAGAAGCCGGAAAACGTTCTGGGGCTCTTGCAGGTCGATCACATGGAGTTGGAGCTGGGTTACGCTCTCATCTCCCTGGTCGACTCCCAACAAGGAGGGGACCTTTTGGATCGGGTGGTGCTCATCCGGCGTCAGATAGCCGGGGAGTTGGGTTTCATCGTCCCGATCATCCGGATTCGGGATAACATGAACCTGCAGCCCAACCAATATGTCATTAAACTGAGAGGCGCGGAGGTGGCCGGGGGAGAGCTGCTAGCCGACCAATACCTGGCTATGGGCGGGGCGGGAGCGGAGGACAAGATTCCGGGAACTCCAACCAAAGAACCGGCTTTCGGCCTGGAGGCCAAGTGGATTCACGCCATGTACCGCGAACAGGCGGAAATCGCGGGCTGTACGGTCGTGGACGCTCCGACGGTGCTCGCCACCCATCTGACAGAGGTCATTAAGAACGAGGCTTGGGAGATCCTGAGCCGCCAGGATGTCAAGACTTTGGTGGAAAATGTCCGCCGCCAATCTCCGACGGTCGTGGAGGAGCTGATTCCGGACCTGCTCAACCTTGGGCAGGTGCAGAAGATTTTAAGCAACCTCCTGCGCGAACGGGTGTCGATTCGCGATTTGGCGACGATTCTGGAGACTTTGGCCGATCACGCGCCGGCGGGCAAAGACTTGGACAAGCTGACCGAACATGTCCGGCAGGCTTTGGCCAGGCAGATCTTGCAGCCACTGCTGGGCCAAGACAAAATGTTGCCGGTGCTTACGCTGGACCCGAAGGTGGAACAGCAGATTTTGGACAGCATTCAGCCTTCGGACTATGGTTCTTATTTGTCCCTTGATCCGCAAGTTCTGCAAGATTTAATTCAGGCCTTGAGCCGGGAGGTAGAAAAGATGATGCTCAAAGGGCAGTCGCCAGTGCTGGTCTGCGCCGCGCTGGTGCGGATTAACCTGAGGCGGGTGACGGAACGTCAGCTTCCGCAGCTGACTTTGTTGTCTTATAACGAACTCGTGCCTGGCGTTCAAGTCCAGGCCGTGGGAATGGTGGTGCCTGGTCATGCGGGTTAAGCGTTTTACGGGGGAAAATGTAGCGGAAACCGTGGGCAAAGTCAAAAAGGAGTTGGGGCCCGACGCGGTGATTCTGCAAACACGCCAATATCGGGAAGGTGGGTTTCTCGGATTTTTTGGCAAGATCAAAGTGGAGATTATGGCGGCCATAGAAGAACATTCACGTCCTCTGCCGGGTCCCGTGCCGGAAGCCTATGCGGTCGCGGTCCAACGCACTCCTGCCCCGGCCGCGCGTTCGGAGCGCGCGCCGGCGGAACCGGGGGCCGGAAGAGCTCATCCGGACGTGAGCGCGGTACTGACGGAACTGCGTCAGACGCAGACCTTGCTCAGCGATATGAGCCGGCAGATGGAGAGCCTGCGTCAGATGAGTACGATTTGGCCGCAGGCTTTGCAAGGCTGGGCTGAGGGGCTGCGGCGCCGGGGTATTGGCGACGCCCTGGCGATGCGCCTTCTGCGCCAGGTTCAAAGGCAGCTGCCGGAGGAACAATGGCCGGACCACGCTTCGGTCTGGTCAACCCTGCGGGAAAACGTGAACCGGCTCTGCCACCCGACGGCCAGAATTTTGCCGGGGGTCAGGGCACCCCTGGTCGTGGCTCTGGTCGGTCCCACCGGGGTGGGCAAAACCACGACCGTCGGCAAATTGGCGGCCGGGTTCAGCATTGTCGATAAACGCCGGGTGGCTCTGGTTACGGTAGATACCTACCGGGTCGCGGCCGTGGAGCAGTTGAAGACATTTGCCGGGATTATCGGGGTGCCGATGGATGTAGCCATGACCCCGACGGGCCTTAGGGAGGCGTTAAACCGGTATGCCGACAAAGAGATTATCTTCATTGATACCGCCGGGCGCAGCCCGCAACATGATGCGCACATGTCCGAACTGCGCGCTTTTTTGGAGCAGGGGAAGCCCGACCTTACCTTGCTGGCTCTGAGCGCCACGACCCAGACGGTCGATCAGTTGCAAGCGTTTCAACGGTTTAAACCTTTTGCGACCCACCTGGTCTTTACCAAGCTCGACGAAACGGTCTGTGCCGGAAGTCTCCTCAACATTCTGGAACAGACGACCCTGCCGACGGCTTACCTGACGACCGGGCAAAGCGTCCCCGATGATCTTGAGGTGGCGGAGGTGGGACGTTTGGCGGACTATATTCTGGGGGAGGAGGATATGTATGCCTGACCAAGCGAGGGTACTGCGCGAAATGGCCTTTGAGAAGGCGGAAGCCAAACGCGCCATCCGGGTTATTGCCGTCACAAGCGGCAAGGGCGGGGTGGGGAAGACCGCCTTAAGCGTGAATCTGGCTCTGGCTTTGGTGGATTACGGCTGCAGGGTCCTCATCCTTGATGGTGATTTGGGTATGGCCAACGTGGATGTCGCCTGCGGTGTTACTCCTGTTTACACCATGAAGCATTTGTTGGCGGGGGAAAGAACGATAGAGGAAATCGTGACCGCCGGGCCGAAAGGGATAGGCATCCTCCCGGGTGGGTCCGGCGTCGTCGAGCTGGCTGATCTCGAACGCACCCGTTTGGTTCATTCGCTGGCCAATCTGGGGCGTCTGGAGAAAATGGGCGACATTCTCATCATAGACACGGGTGCCGGGCTGAATCGCACTGTTCTTAATTTCCTCCGGGCCTCCGATGATGTGATTTTGCTCACGACACCGGAACCGACGGCTTTGACGGACGCTTACGCACTCCTTAAAGCTTTGTGTCAAGGGCCGGAAAGCGCGCCGGTTAACATTGTCGTCAACCGGGTCACAGACGAGGGGGAAGCGCAGGAAACTTTCGCGCGCCTGGCCGCGGCTGTGGAAAGATTTCTGCACGGGTCTTTGACCTTGTTGGGGTGGGTATATGAGGATCCATCGGTGAAGCGCGCCGTCATGAACCAGGTGCCGTTGGCTCTGGCTTATCCGGAAAGTTCCGCCTACCGGTGCATAGAATGGATCGCGGGCAAAGTCTCGGGCTTGTATTTGCAGCCGCCGCGCCGCTCCCAGGGTATGCGCGGGTTTCTGGACCGGATCCTGCGCGTCTTTTAGAGCAGACTCTTTGGTCTGGAAAGGGTGGTTCCGCTTGTCGTATACAGAAAAGTTAAAGCCGGGCCTTGCGGTGGAGCTAATCATAACGGAAGGGGAGTATGCCGGAAAATACCGCACTCGTATTGATGAAGTGGGGGACCGGCTGGTTTCCGTAGGCGCCCCTTACCGGGACCGAGAGGTCGTACCCGTCCGGGAGGGAACCGATGTGGAAATAGCTTTTGCGGACGAACTCTCGGCCTATAGTTTTGCCGCCAAGGTTAGTCAAAGGATTGCTCTGCCCGTCCCGATCCTGGTTTTGGCGGTGCCGGGGGAAATACGCAGAGTTCAAAGGCGCAGCTTCGTCCGGCTTCCCGCCTTTTACCCGCTGGCTTACCGGGTGGTCATTCAAGAGGGCTTAAGCGAACCGCGAGTTGGCAGAATGCTGAATCTCAGCGGCGGAGGAATCCGCTTCCGGGTGAACGAGGAGATCGAGGAAAGGGCTTTATTGTATCTGTACTTACAATTGCCCACGGGCGAAATTCAAACGCCCGCCTACGTTTCCCGGGTGGAGAAGGAGGAAGACGGTACGTCTTACACCGTTTCCGCGGAATTTGACGAAATTCCCGAACGCGAACGGGACCGGATCATTCGCTGTGTCTTCGAGTTGCAAAGGACCATGCGGAAGAAAGGACTTGTTTGAGATGGAGATCAGTCAGACCCAGTTGGATGTCCTGCGCGAGATCGGCAATATTGGTTCGGGGCATGCCGCCACCGCTCTGTCGACTCTGCTGCAAAGGCGGATAGGCATGTCCGTGCCCGAAGTGTGGACCGTGAGTTTTGAACAGATGACCGGAATCATCGGTCAGTTGGATGATCCCCAGGCCGTGATCTATGTCAAGGTGGAAGGAGAGGCCCCGGGGAAAGCAGTCTTTTTCTTTCCGGTTGAAAGTGCGGCGATTGTTGTACAGGCGCTGTTTCAAAGCGAGGAAACTCCGGATCTCTATGCCGACGAGCTGGTGCAATCCGCTCTCAAAGAAGTGGGTAACATCATGGTCAGTTCCTTCCTCATTGCCCTGTCCCAGTTTTCCGGTATCCCGCTTCACCCGTCCGTACCCGCTTTGGCTGTCGACATGGCGGGGGCGCTTCTGGACGCGATCTTGTTGGAGGAGGGGACGCTGGACGAGAAAGTTCTTTTTATCGACACCCAGATTTTCGGGATCCCTCGCATAGAGGGGCAATTCATTTTCCTGCCCGGGGCGGGGTCCCTGCATAAACTTTTGGGAGCGTTGGGACTATGAGCAACGTGATCAATGTGGGAATGGCGGATTATAAAACGGCTTCGACTCCGGACATTCTGATGACGGCCGGGCTCGGGTCCTGTGTGGGGGTATGCCTTCACGATCCTCTGCTGAAAGTAGGCGGTTTGGCGCATATTATGCTGCCCAAGGCCAACGGTAAAACCGGCGACAACCCTTTCAAATACGCGGACACGGCTATTGCCCTGATGCTTGGGGAAGTACTGGCTCTAGGGGGAATGCGGGGACGCTTGAGGGCGAAAATGGCCGGGGGAGCCCAAATGTTTTCTTTTCCCGGCAAGCCGCCGATCCTCAAAATCGGCGACCGCAACGCCGAAGCTGTGGCGGAGGAGCTGAAACACCTGGGTATTCCTCTGGTGACTTTCGACACCGGTGGCAGTTTCGGACGTACGATCCATTTTGATCTTAAGACCGGTGAGCTGAGGGTGAGGACGATCAGTCACGGGGAAAAAATCATTTAGGCCGCCCTGAAACCGGCTGCCTCGGGCAAATACCCGAAAGCATTATCCAGGGCGGGTTCCCGGGACAGGAAAAGAGACGATGGAGTAAAGTGAAATGGAGCAAAAGAGTTATGAATCTTTGAGGGTGTGGGCCTGGCGCCTTTCGGTCGGGACGGCGCTGATGGTCGGCCTTCTTAGTTTCGTCCAGGGTGTGGGTTTCTTGGGATTGATGCTGCGACTGCCGCTCACGTTTTTCATTATGTATGCTCTGAGCGCGGGCAGCCTCTACCTTTTCCGCAAAGGGAGCGCCGATGCGGGGCTCGGGTCGGAGGCTTCTGACGGTAAGGGAAATTTGTTTGATATTGTGCTCGGTGCCGAAACGGCAGCGACGGCTCCGGGCGCGGGAGCAGTTGCCGATTCCGGTCTGGCTGCCGATGCGGCGACTGCCGATGCGGCGACTGCAGATGCTGCGGATGCGGGTGCGGAGAGCGCGGCCCCGGAGAAAGGGGCTCCGGCTCTATTCCGAGGTTTGCCCGGCCAAGTGGACGCGGGCCTGGGGGAAGGGCTGCCCGACCCTGCCCAACAAGCCCGGATCGTGCGCCATATGGGTTGGAAAGATTGAGAGGTGACGTTCCTTGCCGGCGGAATCTTACGTACAAAAATCCTGGGAACCCGCTGCCAATGAGCAGTGGGATGTTGAGCGAATCGAGCGCTTTCTGCCCCTGGTCAAGAGAGTCGCCGGGAGGCTGGCCATGTCTTTGCCTGTTTATGTAGACCGGGATGACATGGTGGGTTACGGGGTTTTCGGGCTGCTCGACGCGGTGGAACGTTTCGATCCGGCCCGGGGTGTCAAATTCGAGACTTACGCTACTCTGCGTATCCGGGGCGCGATTCTGGACGGGCTGCGGGCGATGGATTGGGTACCTCACAGCGCCAGGCAAAAAGTACGGCGGGTTCAGGATGCTTTTGCGACTTTGGAAGGAGAGTTGGGACGGGCGGCGACGCCAAAGGAAATCGCGACTTTTCTTAACATGGGTATGACGGATCTGGAGAGTGTCCTCAAGCAGGGGCAGATGCTGGTGCTTCTCTCTTTTGACGAGATCCTGGAAAACCACGAGGGAGAGGGCAGTCCGGTGGTTTCGTTGGAAGATCCCGGGGCCCAAAAAGCTTATGAAGAAGTGGAAAAGGAGGAGCAGGCCTGCCTTCTGGCCGAGGCGATTGAACGCCTGCCGGAGAAGGAGAAACTGGTCATAGCCCTGTATTATCGGGAGGAGCTTACCCTGAAGGAGATTGCGGCGGTGATGAATCTGTCGGAAGGGAGAATCTCCCAGATACACTCTCAGGCGATTGCGCGCCTAAGGGGAAAAATGACCCGGGAGATGGGCCAGAAACCTAAAGTTTAGCCGGGAATCGGCCGATAATGAAAGTGAGACATAAGCAGAAAGCGGGTGACCCAGTGCCGGTTCCTAACCTCCCAGTCATGGGTACGGATTCCATCTCCACACCGTCCGGCCGCAAAGACCGGAATTCGTCGTCCGACCCGTTAAAGACCGGATTCGCGGCCCTTCTCGGTCAGGGATTGCTGCCGGCGAATAGAGCCGTTCAGGGTACCCCAAGCACAGCCAAAGGATTACCGGTGCCGGCGAAGGGGCGGACAGGGGTTGCGGCAGCCGGGGAAGGGCACTCCGGGATCTCGACGCCAACGGCGGGGCTGGCGGGGAACCCGGCCGCGATGCGAAGGCAGGCGGGAAAGCCGGTGACGATAGAAGGATACCCCGCGTCAATAGAAGGCTGCCCGGGGATTTCTTCGGGGCTTTCGGGAGTGGGCTTTTTTCCGGGAGAAAGTAGTTTTCCGGGAGAAAGTAGGGGAGAGCCTGTCTCGGGAGGCACGAACCCGGGAGGCGCGGCCCCCGGGGGAAAGAACTCCGGCGGGAACGCCGCCGCAACCGAAGAACTGACTAAACTGTTGGCGGGACTGCTCTCTTCATTGGGTCAGGCCGCTACCGGCCGGGGCGGGACGCCAGGAGCGGGCCCGGACGCGGCACTCAACGAAAACTCCGCTGCCAAGTTGGAGGCGGAACTTAAAACCTTGGCTGGGATTTTGGCCCAGGCGGGGCAAGAAGGCCGGCTGCCCGGTCCGACCGGGGTTTGGCCGAGCATATTAGATTCGATTGTGAAAGTCGCTGGTCGGTTGGGAAATACTCCCGGTCAAGCATCACCCTGGGCGGCCGCGTCCGGGAATGGGGGGCCGCAGGGGGCCGTACCTGTGGCTTCCGATGGGAATCTCGACCCGCCCGCCCGGGCGGCTTTGATGCAGGCCCTTAGGGTTTTGTTGGCGGAACTGTCCGGCACGGTGCAAAAGAGCGGGGCCCCGCGGCAGAATCCGCCGGCGCCTGACGGTGGGCCTGCCGCCTTGTGGAAAGGCGTGTCGGGGAAGAGTGAGCCACAGGGGCCGAATAACAATTCGTCGTCGCTGATTGCCAATCCGCTTGAAACGAGCAAAGAACCGGGAGCGGCGGCGACGGGAGGAGCAAGCGCACAAGAAGGACGCTCAGGCGGACAACAAAACGCCTCGCCTCAAGATTGGGCTGGTGTGGTCATAGCGGGCGCGACAGGGAGAATTCCCCAGCCGGCAGCGGCGCTGATGAATCCGGGGAGTCAAGGTGCTCCCGTGGAGGTGTGGCAGCAGGTTGGCCGGGCCTTAGCGCAAAATCTCCGGCGGGAAAGTCCCCAAATTAAGGAGCTGACAATTCAATTGCAGCCGGAAAAGCTGGGCAAGATCCAAGTGCTGCTGAATTGGGATGACAAACAGGTCAATTTGCAGATTACGGCGGTTGAAGACAGCACGGCTAAGATGTTGCAGGGACACATCCACGATTTGAGAAATGCGCTCGAAAACGCGGGGGTAGCTTGTGGAACCTTAGACTTGGGTTCGGGTGGGAGCTTTGGCCGGCCGTGGCGGCAAAACGCGCCCCAGCCCTTCCTGCCCGGATTGAGTGACGGGCGGGAACAGGTCCGGACTTCCGACCCTCTTCCGCTTCCGTATGAAGCGCCGGGGGATGAGCGTTACAGAGTGAACATAACGGCCTGAATGAAAGCCGATTGGGCTGTGAGACAGATTAAGTCAAAGCAAACAGGACAGACCCGTCTAAAAGTAAATACCGTCCAGGCTGTCTGGGATTGCTTCCGGCAGCCAGAATCCGAATAGATGAAAAAAGGAGAGGAGATTTATGAGCCTAAGCCCCCTATACGGACCCGCCGCCGCTCCCGCGGCCGGTGCGACGCCGAGTGCCCCCACGGCGAGCGCGGCGAATACCGCCGGTAGTTCCAGCCCGGCTCAACAGGTGTTGGGTCAAGACGCTTTCCTTAAATTAATGATTGCGGAATTGCAGAACCAGGATCCATCCCAAACTACGAACGGCACGCAGTTTGTGGCTCAGCTGGCCCAGTTCAGCGCTCTGGAACAGATGACTAATGTGGCCCAGGCCGTGACGAAACTGGATTCCGACGTGACGGCGTTGAGTCAGCAAACCCTTTTGACCCAAGGCGCGGCTTTGATTGGGAAACAGGTGAGCGGAACGGATGCCGGAGGCCACCCGGTCCAAGGGACTGTAAGCCAGGTGACGATGCAAAACGGTCAGGTTGAATTACAGGTGGGCTCCCAGACCCTCACCCTGGCTCAAGTGGAACGGATCGATAATGCGGCGAGCACTCCTACAAGCACACCCACAAGCGCTCCGGCCTAGAGTGTCCGCGGCCGTCAGATTTTCCTTGCGCCTAACCCTGAAACAACGGCGCAGGCCGGCATAAGGCACTTGGGAACCATTCCCACTCGTAGAAGTGGGAGCCTCGCAGTCAGAGCCTCACGATTGGATGAAGAAAGAGGTGAAAAGCCAGGTTTCCCGGCAAGACTTGCCGGAAGCGGCTGCACCCATGAATGATTGGCTGAACACTCCGGTTTTGCGGATCATGGAGAAAGGCTTGGATGCTTCAAGTTTGAGACAAAGAGTCTTGGCAAACAATGTCGCGAACGTCGATACCCCGGGGTTCAAGAGGTCTGATGTGAATTTTCAGGTTGCGCTGGAGTCAGCGCTTGGGCAAAGCGGGGTTCTCCCCTTAAAAGAGACGTTAGCAGGACATTTGGCGGGAACACAGAGCCCTGCCACGGTTCAAATAAAGAAAGACAGCGCCACCAGTTTGCGCAATGACGGGAACAACGTGGATATTGACAAAGAGATGGCCGATGTGGCGAAAAACGGTCTTTATTATGATTCGGTCTCCCAAGCCATCCAGTCACAGTTGGGTATTCTGCGCAAGGCGATCCAGGGACAGCCCTAAAGGAGCTTTCTTGTTCAGCCCGGTTCGAGCGGGCGCGGCAGGAGGGGAACCGGTCGCCGGGAAGGCAAGAGACCCCGTGGCTTGGGTTCAAGTAAAGTAGGCGGGGAAAGTCGTGGCCGAGGCCAGTATGGCGCTCCCGGAAAACTTTAGTCAGAGGGAAGCGAGCGGGGAAAAGAGGAGGGATTTGTTCGGTGATACGAGGCCTTTATACAGCGGCGGCCGGAATGTTGGCATCCCAGAGTCAAAGCGACATCATTGCCGACAATATGGCTAACGTCAGAACTCCGGGGTTTAAAGAAGAACTATCCGGTTTGAGAACTTTTCCCTCGATGCTTATCGACCGCGTAGGGACGGCAGCCCCAGCCGTGCTGGGTTCGCTGGGAACGGGTGTCGTGGTTGACCCGGTCACGCGTCTCAATCTCGGAGGAAGTCTGCGGTCTACGGGCGTGCGGACAGACCTCGCCTTAACGGGCCGGGGATACTTTGCCGTGCAAACTCCGCAGGGAGTGCGCTATACTCGCAACGGCCGTTTCCAACTGGGGACCAACGGTATCCTGCAAACGGCGGACGGTTACCCGGTGCTGGGGTCAAACGGAGTGATCGGTCCGCTGAGTCGAAATTTTACGGTCGGAGACGACGGAACCGTGACGGACGGAGGAAAGACGGCCGGCCAAATAAGGGTGGCCGATATTCCGGCCGGCGCGCTGATCCGGGAGGGGGATTCCTTGTACGCGAGTTCCCGTGGAACGGTGCCGGCCGTGGGGATTGAGGTGCACCAAGGTTACCTTGAGACATCAAACGTGGATGTCGCCGGTCAGATGGTCGACATGATCAGCGTGATGAAATCTTATGAAGCCAACCAAAAAGTTATCCAGACCGAGGACTCGACTTTGGACAAGGCTGTGAACGAAGTGGGGAAAGTCTAAGACCCGATTTCCACGGGCGCAACAGTCTGGCGAAGATTCTTGCGAGAAGTTCTTCTGGAAAATCGAGCTTTTGACGCAATCCTTAAAAGGTGTTGGAAATCTCAGCTGCGGGGGGATGAGGGCATGGGAGTGCAGACTGTAGTCTTTGCCGTGGGGCAGGAAGAATATGGCCTGCCGATTGAGGCGGTTCACGAAATTACCCGCTTGGGAGAGGTGAGGCCGGTTCCGGAGGCTCCACCGTTTGTCCTGGGGCTGATCAATCTGAGAGGGATGGCGCTGCCGGTCATCGATCTGCGTGTTCGTTTTGGTCTGCCGGTGCCTGAGGCTGCCGATCCCGGCAGGGCGAGCGGCAACGCCTTAGTTTTGGTGGCGGAAATTGCCGGCGACCCGGTCGGTTTGGCCGTGGATGAGGTGGTGGAAGTGACAGTTCTGGAGGACATATCTCCCCCTCCTCCCCTGATAGCCACAGCTTTTATCCGCGGCTTGGTAAACTTGCCGAACCGCATCATTATGCAACTGGACCCGGGAAAGATCCTGGCGGCGGACGAATTGCGGGAGTTGTTATTATGATGAACATAGCGGATTTGCTTCTCATTTGCTTGCAGCAGGCTGGGTCGCCCTGGACCGGGGGCGGGGCGGACAGCCGGGTGCCGGGGCAGAAAGACGGCTTTGAGCTTTTGCTGCAAGAAACCCTGCAACGGGCGCTCAGGCTTGACGGGACGGCCGGGGCGGGGGGACCGCAAGACGCGAATGTTTTCCAAGGGTTGGAAGACAGCCCGGACCGGGCGGAGAATACCGACGTCAGCGGCGCAGGCCGGTCCGGCGGCAGCCGGAAGGCTCTCGCTCCCTTGATCGCGTCGTCGGCGGGAAAATATGGGATCGATCCCGCGCTTGTCCGGCAAGTCGTCAAAGCCGAATCCGGCTATGATTCCCGGGCCGTTTCCCCCGCGGGCGCGGAGGGTCTGATGCAACTGATGCCGGCGACGGCGCGGGCTTACGGAGTCACGGATGCTCTGGACCCGGCTCAGAATATTGACGGAGGTACGCATTTTCTCCGCGATCTGCTGCAACGCTATCAGGGAAATGTGCCCCTGGCTCTGGCCGCTTACAATGCCGGCCCGGGTGCCGTCGAGAAGTACGGGGGTATTCCCCCTTACGCCGAAACCCAAAGCTATGTGCGGAAAATCCTGGCGGGTTTGGGCGGGCTGGATCGGCAGGTTTGAAGAGACGCGCACAACTCAGGCCGTCAATGGGCGGCACATAGGGATGACGAAGCAAAGTAGCTCACGCCTGCTGGGGGAGCTGCTTTTGCTTTTTTGCTTTGTTGTTTTCAGCACTCTTGGGTCAACGAGCGGCTCTGCAGTGCAGGCCGGGTTTTGCTTGCGAAGAACGGCGGGCGTGGTATAATAGAGATACCCATGCGGGGTATGGGAATGCAGTCCGACTGCGAAAGCAAAAAACCCGAGGTGAAAAATCTTGATCGAATTGCAGACGGTGAATAGGCCGGGAGAAGTTTCCCGAGAGCACGAGGCTGGCTGCGTGATCTGCGGCCGGGAACTTATCTATGCCGAAACGAGTGTCAAGCAGACTTGCGGCATCTGCGGGCAAGTCCAGGAGAGTTCCATTGTCTGCCCGGGCGGGCACTTCGTGTGCGACGCCTGCCACCGGGCGGATGCGGTGGGAATGATGGAGGTTCTGGCCAGGCACAGCGATAAGCAAAACCCGATCGAACTGGCCCGGGAGATGATGGCGCTTCCGAGTGTGCACATGCATGGGCCGGAACACCACGTGCTGGTACCTCTGGTGCTCTTGGCGAGTTTAAGGAACTTGGGGGTAGAGGTTCCGGAGGCCCGGCTGCAAGAGGCCCTTTTGCGCTCCGGCCAACTTCCGGGTGGCATCTGCGGCAGTTGGGGGACTTGCGGGGCGGCCATAGGGGCCGGGATCGGCCTTAGTGTTCTGCGCGGACTTACGGCTTTGAAAAAGGAAGGCTGGGCCGAAACCAACCGCGAGACCGGGGAGATCCTGCAGCACGTTGGAGCGTTCGGCGGGCCCCGCTGTTGTAAACGGAGCACGTACGCGGCTATTCTGGCTGCCGTGGAGATACTGGAAAGGGACGGAGTGGCCGAGTTTCCGCCTGAGGCGCATGAGAAACCGGTCTGCCGCGATTTCCCGCGCAACCGCCAGTGCCTGAAGGAGGAGTGCGGCTATTACCCGAAGTTTCTGAAGACTGGTTTGACCCTTCCCTGACCTCAAACTATTAATACTAATTCTAAACAACTATTGACAAAATCGTTCGCTTCCATTAAGGTATAGTTGCCGTCATGTTCGGCCGCTTGTTGGCCGAAATACGATGCGCAAGCCGATGAACCGGCATATCTCGCAAGATGTTCAAGGGAGGGCAAAAGTCATGGCAACTTGGAAATGTTCGGAATGCGGGGCCACGAGCGAAGGCCGCTGCCGCCCCAAGACCTGTAAGAATTGCGGAGCGGATAAAGAGAAAATCGTGAAGGCCGAGGGCTGAGAGAGACTGAGCAATCTTAAAAGGGGGTCAGGCTCAGGCTCGCCTTGTGTCGCGGGCCAGAGAAGGACTGCGCGCGGGGATTCACGGAATGATGCAGTGGACCCCTTTTTTGTGTATTTTGATTGAGCGGGTGCAAGATGGCCGAATATTATCGTTACCTGTGGCTTAGCACATGGCCCGCCGTGATTTCTTTAATCCTGGTTTGGCTGTTTGTGCTATTCCGCTTGACCGGTAAAGCCAGGCACACGTGGCGTTGGGAACGGGACGCCTGGGGGTTTCTCGTTTTGCTCGGCAAAAGTCTTGTCTGGATTGGTGTTTTGGCGGGATGCACGGCCATGTTTGCCATGAACGACGCGGATTGGTTCAGACAGCCGGCCTCGTGCCGGGGAACGGTTCTGAGCAAGGAAGCGGCGGCTGGGCGCTATTCCGTTCAAATCAAGGAAGGAGAGGGGAAGACGGACGGAAAAGGTCCTGTCCTGGATCTCTTTCTGGATCCGGCCTCATATCGTCTCCTGAGCGGGGGGGAACGAGTCGAGGCGGTCTATCTGCCTGTGGCTAAAGAGACAGTGTTTTTGCGAATCCTGGGACCGGTTAAAGAAAAGGCGAAGGGGAGAGGGAAATGAGTGCTGATGTCTACTTCACGAATCTGAGGACAAAGCAAGGGCAAAGTCTGGTCAGTAAACTGGAAAAGCTGATTCTCCGGGCGGGATTGACGGAGGGGATCGAGCCGAAGGACCTCGTGGCCATTAAGATGCACTTCGGAGAGCGGGGAAACCTAGCTTACGTGCGCCCCCAATATGTCCGCCGGGTGGTCGATATGGTCAAAAGAAAAGGGGGCAAGCCCTTTTTGACAGATGCCAATACGCTTTATGTCGGCTCGCGGGCCAATGCCGTGGATCATTTGGAAACCGCCTTCGAAAACGGTTTCGCTTATTCTGTCGTGGGTGCGCCTGTGATGATTGCCGACGGGCTAAATGGGAAAGACTATGAAGCGGTGCCCGTCAACCTTAAGCACTTCAAAGAGGTTAAGATCGGGAGTGCCGCCGTCCACGCGGACGCGCTCTTGGCGGTCACGCATTTCAAAGCACATGAGGCGACCGGCTTTGGCGGTACACTGAAGAATTTAGGCATGGGTTTGGGCAGCCGGGCCGGCAAGCAGCAGCAGCATTCCGACCTGCTGCCTGAAGTCGACGAGGCGATTTGTGTGGCCTGCGGAAAATGTGCCAAGTGGTGTCCGGCTCAAGCTATCACGGTGACTCATAAGGCGCATAT
This sequence comes from Peptococcaceae bacterium CEB3, assembly GCA_001029295.1. Lineage (GTDB taxonomy): Bacteria > Bacillota > Desulfitobacteriia > Desulfitobacteriales > Desulfitobacteriaceae > Acididesulfobacillus. Next base: position 144,521 of record LDXJ01000060.1, read on the forward strand.
CGACCACAGCCTGTGTATCGGGTGCGGGGAATGTACCGTGACCTGTCCTCACAAAGCTATTGCCATCAACTGGAAGACCGAGCCGGATGTGATTCAGGAAAAGATCGTGGAATACACGGCCGGTGTTCTTCGGGGCAAGGAGGGGAAAACCGGATTCATTACGTTTGTCACGAACGTGTCGCCGCTCTGTGACTGTGTGGCCTGGAACGATGTGCCAATCGTCGGGGATATAGGGATCTTAGCGTCTAAAGATCCCATTGCCATCGATCAGGCGGCGGTGGATCTGGTCAACCGGGCTTCCGGCAACCCGCATTCGGAATTGGGTGACAGATATGGGGAAACGGATAAGTTCAGGGTTCTTTTCCCGCGGGTTGATTGGAATGTCCAGCTTGCCTACGGGGAACAAGTCGGTTTGGGCACCCGACAGTATCGCCTGATTGAGATGGGTTGAACTTATTGCCAACTTTCTTTCCCTGTTTTCGGAGAAAGTTATCAAGTTATATGATATAATGGGAATACAATAGGGTGAGAACCCGATGAGGAAAGGAGAGGTGGGGGCTAATGCGTATTCAGAAAGTCAACGAACGCACGATTCGCATCTTCATCTCCTTCACGGAACTGGCTGATCGGGATATTACGATGGCAGATTTGTTCCAGCGCTCTCCGAAGACTGAGCAACTCCTCTGGGAGCTTATTTCTCAGGCCCGGGAAGAAGTGGAGTTCAACCTCGACCAACCTTTCTGGATTCAGGCCACGGTTGCTTCCAATGATGAATTTGTCATAACAGTCATGAAGCAAGAAGATCAACCGGAGGCGCCGGTCCAAGAAAAGGAAAAACGCAAGCCGAGTAAAGGCCGTCTCTCCGAGTGGGTATATGTATTTGAAGATTTAGAGGATGCCATATCCGCCGCGGGCCGTTTGCCCCAGTTTGCCCAACTGCGTTCCGGTCTCTTTGAGTTCGAAGAAGAATACTATTTGGTGCTCAGTCGCCTGGGTTCCGGTAAGAAGCGCCAATTGGCCGAGGCGCTGCTGGATGAGTACGGGGAACTTACAGGGATGACCAAGGCCTTTCTCATTGAACACGGACAGAGTGTAATTCCCGAGAAAGCGGTCCAAACTCTCAAAGCGTCTTTTGGGGTTTGGGAGCCTGCCAGGTCTCAAAATCTTAAGGCCAAGCACAAACCTTAAGGCCAAGCGCAATGTTTTAGACCAAACGCAAATTTTTAGGCCAAGCACAAAAGGGAAGCCATTGGCTTCCCTTTTGTCAATACGGAATTTGTCAGTACGGAAATAAGTTCAGAATTCGTTGCAGACAAGTGAGACAGATGGGTTTTCCCTTAAAGGTCTGCATGCTTTGGGTTTGTCCGCAGAAAATGCAGGACGGAAGATGCCTTTTCCGGCGCAGGGCCGGATCGAACGGGATAAGGACCTGTTCGGGTTGGTGGTAAGTTACTTCCTGGGGGGGAGATGCCATGCCATTACCTCCTGTATTTACGTCGTGCTTAGATTATAGATCTTGTCCCCTGTCGAAATCCTAAAAAGAGTGCAGTCGGGCAAGAAAATAATTGGTCGATGGAGATAGATGAAAGGCGAAGGGTGCAAACCATGGCGGATCAAAAAAACAGGCGGTTGAGAATCATTCCGCCCGTGCACGAGGTCGTCAGTGCTTTGGAACATGGGGAGGAATTTCGTCCCTTCTTGGCGAATGACGGTCCGCGTCTAACCTTGGCAATTCGACAGGCTTTACAAGAATTGAGAGATCATCTCTTGGGGGAGGAAGGTGCCTGGCCCTGGGCCTCTCCTGCCGACGCCGAGCGGGAAGCAGCGGTTATGACGGGCGACGCGGAGGAGGCGGAGGTTGAGGCCAGGCTTTGGGGTTGGCTGAGAGAGGAAGTGCTGCGAATTCTCACGAGCAGGTCCGCCGTCAGCCTGCGTCACATAATCAACGCTACCGGGGTCATTTTACATACGAATTGCGGACGCGCTTTGCTCGCCCCGGAAGTCGCGGATTTTGTGGCCGCACAAGCCGGGCATTACAGTAATTTGGAACTCAACCTGGAAAGCGGAGAACGGGGTTCCCGCTACGTCCATGTGGAGAAGCTTCTCTGCGCCTTGACCGGGGCGGAAGCGGCCATGGTTGTCAACAACAACGCGGCGGCCGTCTTACTGATCATGAACACTTTGGCAGCGGGGGGAGAAGTTGTAGTTTCACGGGGGGAACTGGTGGAAGTCGGCGGTTCTTTCCGGATCCCCGAGGTTTTGAAAGCGGGTGGGGCTCGCTTGGTCGAAGTGGGCGCCACCAACAAGACCTGGCTGCGAGACTATGAACAGGCCATCGGCAGTCAAACGGCTCTCCTGCTTAAGGTGCACACGAGCAATTACCGAATCGAAGGCTTTACTCATGCCGTCAGCGCCCGGGAACTGGTCGAACTGGGGGCGCGTCAGGGACTTCCGGTCGTGGAAGATCTGGGCAGCGGGAGTTTTCTGGACGGGTCTCAGTTGGGCTTGCCGCCGGAGCCCACGATCGGACAGAGTGTCGAGGCCGGGCTCTCCCTGGTGTCTTTCAGCGGAGACAAGCTCTTAGGAGGTCCTCAGGCCGGTATCATTGTCGGGAAAAAAGAATATGTGGAGCGCCTGCGTTCGAACCAGTTGACCCGGGCTCTGAGGATAGACAAGCTTACTTTGGCCGGCCTGGAGGGAACGCTGCATATGTACGCGGAGGGCCGCGGCCCGGACCTCCCCGTCTGGCACATGCTGGCAGCCCCCCCGGCTCTTTTGCGCGAAAAGGCGGAGCGGCTGTGCTCTGCCTTGAGCGACCATCCGAAACTCCAGGCTGAGGTACAGGAGGGTTTTTCTCAGGTTGGGGGCGGTGCCTGGCCAACGGTAAATTTGCCGACCTGGGTGTGCGCGCTGCGCCCGCAGAGCGGTTCTGTCAACGATTTGGAAGAATTTCTCCGGCGCGGCTCGCTTCCTATCCTGGCCAGGATCCAAAAGGACAGGGTATTGTTGGACGGGCGTACGCTTCTGACCGGAGAAGAGGAGGAGATCATCCGGCGCCTCGCGGACTGGTGTTGAAGGGGACTTAGTCATCAGTTGGGGCTTCTTGAGAGGCATAGTCCTTGATGGCTTTAACAAAGGTCTGGCTCAAAGGAGACAGGTGTTTGTCTTTGTGATAAATGAGCGAAAAGGGACGGGTGATTTCCAGCTCCGGCAGCTCCCGCACGGCAACGAGACCGGTCTGTTCGCAGAGCCGGACGGCCAATTCCGAAACGATGCTGACACCTAAATTAGCGGCTACCGCGTATTTGATTCCGTCCGTGCTGGCGTATTCCATGGCGACCTGCAGATGGATGCCGCGGCGCGAGAAAGCATCCTCAATGGCCCGGCGGGTGCTTGAGCCGGGCTCGCGCAGAATGAAGCGCTGGCGGGCGATGTCTTCCAGGCTTATTTCGTCTTTTTTCAGGAGGGGATGCTGCGGGCTCAGAATCATGAGCAGGCGGTCGCGGCGGAAAGGTTCCGAGACGAGGTCGGGTTCCGTGGAGAGGCAGCCTATGACTCCGATGTCCAATTGGTTAGCCAGGACCTTCTTTTCGATCTCGGATGAGTTGGCCACATCGAGGACCAGTTCGATGCCGGGATAGTCCTCTTTGAACTGGCCCAGGAGGTCAGGCAAGTAATAGATCCCGGCGGTGGTGCCGGCTCCCAAACGAATCCGCCCCTTGTGCAGGCCTTGGAGTTCCTCCAGGGCCCTTTCCGCTTCCTCGGCTAAAGTGAAGATTTTTTGCGTATAACCGAAAAGCATCCGCCCGGCGTCTGTCAAGTAGATATTTCGCCCCAACTGCTCGAAAAGCTCCATTCCCAGATCCTGTTCCAGTTTTTGCAGGTGAACGGAAACCGTGGGCTGGCTGAGATATAGTTCGGCCGCGGCTTTGGAATAACTCCTGTGCTTGGCGACCACATTAAAAATGTGCAGCTGGTGAAAGTTCATCAGACGGTACTCCTTTTCAAAGGCCCCTCTGCCTTCACTTAGGAAAGGCTGTCGCTCACATTATAACAAAGCGATGGATCCGGATCAACCAGTGGGGGGTATCAGTATAATGATCAGTATAACGATTTATGAATGGACTTTTTCAGCAATTAGTGATAACATATGCCAGCGGAAGAGAATGTTTCGGGTGATCAAACGCTGTCAAGAAACTCTCGTCCAGTCGAAGATCGCGGAAGGGGTGAGCATGGGTGTTGATCGACAATTTGATCCCGGATGCCAAGGGAAAAATCCGCCTGACCCAATATTCCAGCAAGTCCGGCTGAGGCTGCAAGATAGGTCCAGCGGACCTGGCGCAAGTTTTGCGTTATTTGCCGGCCAATCAGGAAGATGCCAACTTATTGGTGGGGTTAGACACCTCGGATGACGCGGGAGTTTATCGCTTAAACCGGGATCAGGCAATTGTACAAACTGTGGATTTCTTTACACCGGTTGTGGACGACCCGTATGCTTTTGGCCAGGTGGCGGCTGCCAATGCTTTGAGCGATATCTATGCCATGGGGGCGAAGCCGCTGACGGTGCTCAATCTGGTCTCCTTTCCGGTGAGTAAACTGGACATGTCGATTTTGGCTCAGATTCTGCAAGGAGGCAGTGAGAAGATTCGGGAAGCGGGAGCGCTTCTCATCGGCGGGCACTCGATTGACGACAACGAACCCAAGTACGGTTTGGCGGTAACGGGGTTGGTTCACCCGGACAGGATACTTTCCAACGCCGGGGCCCGGGTCGGAGACTATCTCGTTTTGACCAAGCCTTTGGGTGTCGGGATCATTACGACCGGCATCAAGCGGGGTATTGCGGCTCCCGAGGATGTGGCGGAAGTGACGCGGGTTATGGCGGCTCTCAATAAGGAGGCGGCGGAGGCGGCTAAAGAGACCGGGGTGCACGCTTGCACCGATATTACCGGCTTCGGATTCCTCGGGCACTTGCACGAGATGATGAAAGCCAGCGGCACCGCGGCGGAAGTCTATGCCGAGTCGGTTCCGGCCCTGCCGGCCGTGTGGGACTGTTTGGAACAGGGAGCCCTGCCGGGCGGTACGAAGTCGAACCGGCGGTATTTGGAAGACAAAGTCACCTATGACGCCGAAGTCGAAGAAAGATGGCGCTGGGTTTTGTCCGACGCCATTACCTCCGGGGGCTTGCTTTTGAGCGTGGGGGAAGAGGATTTGCCGGCGCTCGTGCGGGAACTGCGGCAAAAGCAGACACCGGCCGCGGCCGTGGTGGGCCGGGTGACTCCGGGAGTGGCCGGGCGGATCACGGTTCGACCGGGGCAAATGTAACTGTGGGGTATGAACGAAATCAGTTGAAGCATATTGTGATGTATTTCTTGGCGTTTTGACGGTGGCCTGTGGGGCGTGAGTTCCCGGGCCGCCGTGTTTTATAGGGCAGCTTGCGCGGTAAATGTGGAAAAAGGCATATAAAGCATGTATTATTATGTATTAAGGATGTGCCGATCCAGCCCATGGTACGAAGACAGAAGATAGAAGGGTAAGTGGATCTTAGGGGAAACGGGGGGTTAGAGATGCCGGAAGAGATTGTACGCGGCCGCTCTTTGGGGGAAATTCGGGAAGCTTGGGCGAACAAATTGGGACTGGCTTCCTCTGCGCTCAGGCTGGAAACATTGGAGAAGCCGGGGCTCTTGTCTCGCCAGTGGAAGGTCAGAGTGGCTTGGGATGAAAGCGCAAGTGCCGAGTCCCCGCTTGGCTCCGCAAGTCTTCCCGTCGGGGCGGAGAAGAGTTCTCCCCCAAGGCACATCGCCGCGGCGGTCCGGGAGGAAGGATTCTATCGGATCCACTGTCCGGAAAGGGTTGAGCAGTTTATCCCTTTCCCGCGCGGGGGTACTTTGTTCTATAAGGGAGAGGAGAGAGAGACCCCTTTTACGGTGGAGGCCGGAAACGATGTGGAGTTTTATCCCTGTGTCGAGGGGGGGCAGTTGACTTGGCAGATCAATATTCGCTTTCAGGGGTTGGAGGCCGTCGCCAAAGTGGCCAAACGCCGACCCGGAAAATATGCCCTGCCGGAGACGATTCCTTACGAGACGACGTTGAGTATTGAGGAGCATGCGTTTTGGGAGGAAGGACTCCTTGCGGGGGAGTACTGGGATAAGGAGCATTTGGCAGAGGATCTTCGGGAACTGAAAATCGTTTATGGCATCCGGGAGGAAGCCTGGAGTGAAATTTTGACGGCGGCGGACGGGGAAGAGGTGGTCGCGGCTAAAGCGAAGGCGCCGGTCCCGGGCCGTCCCCCGCGTTTGGCGGAGCTTCCCGACCGGAATCAGGTCATGGCGGAGGAGCGGGATCGGATTGATTTTTTTGCCTCCAAGATCGAACTGGTGCCTGAGGGGGCGGTCTTAGCCCGCAAGATTCAAGGAGTGCCGGGAGAGCCGGGGACGAATATCTTCGGGCGGATTATTCCGGCGGAGGTGTGGAAAGATTTCCAATTCCGCTTAAAACAGAACGTCCGCTTGTCTGAGGATGGCTTGGAAGTCCTGGCGACCTGTCCGGGGAGGCCGGTCAAGTTTGACAATTACGCTTACGGGGTGGACAATGTCTATGTTCTGAACCAAGATGTCGACTTGGAGAGCGGAAGCATTGAGTTTCCCGGAGACGTGGTTATCAACGGCAGTGTTCAGGACGGACTCCGGGTCGTGGCCAAAGGCAGAGTGGAAATAAGCGGCGGAGTGTCACACGCGGAGATATGGGCCGAAAAGGGACTGAGCGTCAAGCGGCCGGTTTATGGCGGACGGATCATCGTGGGCGAAAAATATGTCTTTCACTCCGGATTGTTGCGGCGGCTGCAAGAACTACAGGGTGATCTGAGGGAGAGCCTGCGCCAGACGGCTGAACTGGTCGCGGCTGCGGGAGCCGCCCGGCTGAAATCCGGACAAAGCCTCAAGCTGATCTTGGAGCGGAATTTTGCCAAACTGCCGAAAAAGATGGCGGAAACGGAAAGCTATCTGCTGGGGCATAAAGACGAACTCGTGACCAAGGAATTCATGGATTCTATCCACACCGGCAAGCGGTTTTTGACAGGTCTCGGCCCTTTGGATCCCCAATCCGTTCCGGCCCTCGTGAAAGTTGAGGAGGTTCTGGCCCGTATAGCCGCCGGCATGGCTCTGGAGGTTCCCGAGCATTTGAAGTGCAGTGTCGAATATATTCAGGGCACGACTGTGGCCTGCGGCGGGGATTTCTTCTGCACCAAGGGGGCCTATAATGCGCAGCTTCAAGTGGACGGAGACATCGAGATGCAAGGAGTCTGCCGAGGCGGCAGGGTTTTGGCTGGCGGAAACGTCTTTATCCGGGAACTTGGAGGGTCGGAGGTCTCCAGCACTTTGGTGCAAATCAAGGGGACGAAAAGGCTTAGGGTGGATTACTGTCATCCGAATGTATTGGTTACCGTGAATAAGGAAATAATTCGGATCGAAGAAGCGTGCCGGAATCTGGAGATATTTCGGGCGGACGGACGGGTGCAAGTGGAAAAATTGCGGGCCGGCGCCTGGCCGGGCATCAGGGACAGGATTGAGCCGGGATCATCCACTCCGCCGTTTTGAATTGGCCTTCCCGTAATTGGGCGGTGTTTCCGGGATATTCAGTCAGTGTGGATGAAGTGGGGATGGAATGAATGCGGACGTACTTAGAACTGGAAGAGGCAAGGGAACTTATCCTTTCGCGGGTGAACCGGGCGGCGAGCGAAGAAGTGGCCTTGGCCGCGGCTTATGGCAGGGTCTTAGCCCGGGATCTCTATGCTCCTTTTGCTCACCCCCCTTTCGATCGCTCTCCCCTGGACGGGTATGCCTACCGGGCCGAGGCGCTGAGCAAGGGCCCTTTGGATCTGAAAATCGTAAGTGAAATTCCGGCCGGGACGTGGCCGGAGCGGACGATTGCGGCGGGCGAGGCGGCGAAGATTTTTACGGGGGCCCCGTTGCCCCCGGGGGCCAACTGTGTAGTCCGGATGGAGGACACCGTGCCGGAAGGGGAAGATGTCGTCGTGAAGCGCCCGGTTCTGCCGGGCGCCAACATTGTCCCTGAGGGGGACGAACTAAAACGAGGGGATTTTCTGCTCGGCCAAGGAACCAGACTGAGCCCGGCGGCGGTGGGACTTCTGGCGGCGTTTGGCTTGGGGCGGGTACCGGTCCGGCGCAAACCGCGCGTCGGGGTCTTTTCCAGCGGCAGCGAACTGACGGAAGCCGGTGAAGCGCTGGTCCCGGGAAAGATCTATAACAGCAACAGCTTTACATTGCGCGGACTCCTGCTCGCGGCCGGGTGTGAGGTCGTCCAAAAACCCTTGGTACCCGACAGACAGGCCGAAACCCTGCAAGCCTTACGGGACCTGGAAGACGTGGACATGGTCGTCACGACCGGGGGGGCCTCTGTGGGGGATTATGATTTGCTGCCCCGCTCCTTGGAGGCCTACGGGTGTGAGATTCTCTTTTGGAAAGTGCGGTTGAAGCCCGGCACGCCGGCCTGTGTGGGAGAGAAAGACGGACGCCTGTATTTCTCCCTTTCCGGCAACCCCGCGGCCGCCATGGTCACTTTTGAATTGCTGGTGCGCCCTGCCTTGCGGCAGTGCGCGGGTCTGGCAGATCCGTTGGGACGAAAATTCGCGGTGAGGATGGCGGGGGGATTCGCCAAAGGAGGACGGCAGCGCCGTTTTTTGCGAGCGAAAGCCGTGATGCGGGAAGGTGTTATGTGGGCCGACCCGGAAGGAGCGCAGGGATCGGGTATTCTGAAATCCATGGTCGGGCGGCAGCTCCTGGTCGACATTCCGGGCGGACACGGTCCGGTGGAAGCGGGGGAGATCCTGGAAGCTTATTGGATGGGAGAATGGGAGGATTGAGCATGGCTGGGTTGGGACAGACGGGCGAGGGGCCGGCGGGTATTCCGGTTGTTTCCATCGTTGGCAAGTCGGACGCGGGTAAGACGACTCTGCTGGAAAAGCTGGTAGGCGAGGCCAAACGGAGAAATTGGCGCGTCGCCGCGGTTAAGCATGATGTTCACGGGTTCGAAATGGACAGGCCGGGTAAGGATACTTGGCGCTTTGCCCAGGCCGGGGCAGACACGGTGGTCATCTCTTCACCGAAGAAAATTGCCATCCTGGAGGCTGTTCGGGAAGAGCAGGATCTTGATGCCGTGGTCGCCCGAATCCGGGGAGTGGATCTGATTCTTACCGAGGGGTATAAACATGGCAACAAACCGAAGATCGAAGTATTCCGGGCGGCGGTACATAAGGAACTGCTCTGCGCGCCGGAAGAACTGATCGCGATCGCGACCGACGCCGCGTTCAATCTGGGTGTACCCTGTTATGATTTGGATGACGCGGCTGGACTTTGTGATTTGATCGCCGCGAAGTTCGGAGTACAGGGGTCAGGGCAGGATCCTGTCTAAGAACTTACCCGCGTACGGTGTCAGGGGGAAAGCCAAGAGTGAGGAAATCACGTTGAAAAGAGTGTGGGCATTGGCCACTTGACGGTCGGGATTTCCGCCCAGGAGATTGAGCAGGTTGGCGAGCGGGACGAGAAAAGGCAGAAAGCACAGTACCCCGAACACGTTCAGAAGGATGTGGAATAAGGCGACGCGTTGAGCGGCCCGTTTGGCGCCCAGAGAGGCCACGAGGGCGGTGCCGCAGGTGCCGATGTTGGCGCCGAAGACAAAAGCGATGGCGGTGGGCAGAGTTATGGCACCTTGCCGGGTAAGGAGCATAACGATTCCCGTGGTGGCGCCGGAGGACTGGAGCAGGGCGGAAAGCAGCGCACCGGCCAGGACGCCGTGGAGACGGTTATTGCCAAGGTTATGGAGGAGATTCTGAATGCCGGCATTGTCGGCTAAAGGTCTGAGACCGGTCTCCATGATCATCAGTCCCAAGAAGAGCAAGCCGAATCCGAGCAAAGTCAGGCCCAGAAAGCGTTTGCGTTTGGGCAGGAAGAGATAGCCCAGGGCGCCCAGAAGCAGGGCGTACACGGAAAAACGGTTGAGGGGCAGGGTCAGGAGTTGGGTGGTGACGGTCGTACCAATGTTGCTGCCGAGAATGAGGTAGAGAGCGCCAGCAAAAGGAAGAAGCCCGGCGTCGACCAGCGAGACTGCCATCACGGTCAGGATGTTGCTGGACTGTATAAGAGCGGTCGCCAAGGTCCCGCTCCAAAAGCCGCGCCAAGGGGTTTGGGTCATCCAAAGCAAAGCCCGGCGCAGCCGGCTTGCGGCCAGGGCTTGCAACCCCTGGCGTAAGGTATGCATGCCGCCCAGAAGGGCGAAGAGCCCGAGGACGAAGAGAGGCATTTCCCTCACTCCTGTCTTGAACTGATATCTTCCTATCAGAACGTCCCTTTGATAAAAACAAAGCAGTACACCTTAAAGTATATCTTCCCAGACCGCGCGGCAGAACGCGAACGACCCGCCAAGCGTTGTCCGCGGCAGGTTCGTTGGCGGGGCGAGTGCCGCGCCCTTTGCATACATTGATGCAAGGGGTGGTAGTATGCGTATCCGAGTGGGAGATGTTCATGATTGGCCTTTTATTTATGCCTTGGGAAAGACCGTGATTCTCGACAGTGTTTCACCTTGGCGCCGGCAGCCGGCGAGCCGGACTTTGAACTACCGCATCGGCATCTTAAAAGGCTTGTGGACCTGGATTCAACAGTCCGATTCTATCGCCTTCGTCGCCGAGACAGAAGACGACCAGGGAGGCCCGGTTAAAGCCGGGTACCTGATTTTGTTTCCGGGGGCGAAGGAAGAACTGACGGGACTCAGTCAAGGCTGGGTGATGGACCTGGCGGTCTCCAAGGAATTCCGGGGCCGCGGCGTGGGCAGCGCTCTCCTCAAGGCGGCGGAGGATCACTGCCGGGCGGCGCGGATCCCATACTTGGGGTTGGCGGTCAGCAGCCACAATATCAAGGCGCTTTCTCTTTATGAGAAACTGGGCTTTGCTGAGGAGCGGAAACTCATGGTTAAGGTACTGTCAGCGGATTAGCGGGGTAAGCGCCTTTAAACGGTTCCGTCAGGTCCTTGCAAACCGTTCCGTCAGGTCCCTGCCCCAACGACCCGGTTAGGATGCTCATGCGTCGCCTAGAATAAAAAAAATGCTTGCGGCCGGAAAGCCGCAAGCTTAAGTAAAAGAGAGGAGTGGGGATAAAAATTGGAAAACGTGAGACTAATTAGATTGTACCCAGAGAAGGGGATTCATATACATCGTAGGATAACAAGTTCGGGAATTATTTGAATCCCTATGATCATGAAGGCGGGGAAAAGGCGTGTTGGATCTGCATGTGCATTTAACGGGACACCGGGACAGGGTGGCAGACCGGGAAAACATCCGGGCTTTTTTGCGAACGGCCGTGGCTAAAAATTTATGGGAAGTGGGTTTCGCCGACCATGATATGTACTATGATGATTTAAACCTGCCCTTGCTGGGCGAGGTGGCGGACGAGTTTCCCGGGCTCAAAGTGAGAGTGGGGCTCGAAGTGGATTACCGTCCGGGGGAGGAAGAGAAAATAAGAGAGATGCTGGCCTCTTTTCCTTTTGACTACGCAATTGGGTCAGTGCATGAAATCAGAGGTTGGGCTTTTGATGCGCCCGGCCAGGAGCGGCGTCACCTGGAGGCGGAGCCGGACCGGTTGTATCAAGAGTATTTCAGTTTAGTCGCTCAGGCCGCCCACAGTGGGCTGTTTACGACTCTCGGTCATTTGGACCTGATCAAGATCTATGGAGTGCGCCCGCGGAGCGATATCCTGGAGCTGGTGGGGGAAACCCTGGCGGCGGCGGAGGAGACCGGGTGCGCCATTGAGATTAATACCAACGGCAGGAATAAGCCCGTCGGGGAATTCTATCCGCAGGAACGGTTGTTGAAGGAGATCATAAGGCGCCATATTCCCATCACTCTCGGTTCGGACGCGCATGAGGCGGCGGCCGTGGGGAGGGATTTGGCGGAGGCCCTGGGGATGGCCCGCCGCCTGGGGGCCGAGTCGATTGTGGGTTTTGAACAAAGGCGGATGGTCGCCTATCCCATCGTGGCATATTCTGTCTAAGTTTGAGGCAAAATAACTGAAGAATCCCGAGTCCGTTCTCCGGCTTCGCCGGAGAATTTTTTCTCCTATTCTCCTAATAGAAAGCAATCACGCGTATAGAAGATAATCTCGCACATGGAGGAGAATCCCACACTGCGTGCTCTATGTTGGGTTTGCCGTATGTTGCGTTAGAAAGGAAAGATCGCATGCCACGTATTGAAATTAAACTCGAACCTGTCCAGGATTGGGAAGAGGCGGCTTGGGAGGACTGGAGCAGTGCTCTGGGTGCTTTCCTGGCCGAGAGCGGCCGCAGCATCCGCAACACTTTGCGGTTTCCTGGTTACCAGGTCTTGGAAATCGAGGGTTCGGAGTCTCCGGCTGAGGTGATCCTCAGCGCCTCAGAGCGGCTCGTCCTCCTGGAAGGACTGCGTATCGACGGATCCTTGGAACAGAGGATCATCCGGTTCGTCCTGCGTTTTGCCAGGCAGATGGGAGCCCAGAGTTTCCTGACTCCGGTCTGTTCACCTCAAGAAGAGGATTTTTGGCGAGCTTTGGGGGCCCGGTTTCATCCTGACCCGATCGAGCTCAAAGGAGAGGTGGAGCGCGGCCTGGTTGACGTGCGCCCTCTCTCAGGCACCGGCCTTTTGATAACCTATGCCGGGAAGCCTGCCGTTTGCTTGGAGCCGATTGCCTGCACGGTTCATTCTCCCGGCCCGGTCAGCTTGGCCCAACGCCGGCTGGAGAAGCGTTTCGGCGGGCAGCCCTTGGGGTTTGCCAGCCGCATTTCCAGTTATTGTCCCTGGGATGTCCGTAAGTCCCAGTGGGATGACCTGCTCTCTTACAGCAGGCTCAAGTCCTATGAGATCCTGGCGGAAATTGTTTTCGGGCGCAAAGGTATGCGTTAGGGATTTTGACGGAGACGGCGATCAAGCTCAAAATTTCACAAGCTGGCGAAATTCTAGTATTATCGGGTAAAAAGTAGTATGATATAAGACAGAGGATGAGAGGGCGCAAAGGGGACTTTGACTGGCTTCGGGCCAGAAGCCGGTCAAAAATGGGATTTAAGGGAGTGGTGTGTTTTTTTAGGAACCCTGGACAAAATGTACGGCAGGAAATGGGCTTTTTGAGGGGTTAGCTCAGAGATAGAAAGATAAATGCCGTACAGGGGCATTTGTTTTGTTTTTATGGGTTCGGTGGGTTCGAATGGTTAATTGGAGGAGGGTCATTTTTTGATTGGGTCGAGTCTCATCATTTTTACGTTCTCTATTCTGGCGGGGTTTATCGGTTCGTTGTTGGGTCTGGGAGGCGGAATTATTATCATTCCCGCCTTGACGCTGCTCTTAGGTGTCAGTATTCATGAGGCAATCGGTGCCAGCATCGTCTCGGTCATTGCCACGTCCAGCGGCGCGGCCATCGCTTACGTCCGGGACAAGATCACCAATATCCGGATCGGGATGTTTTTGGAGACCGCGACCACCCTGGGCGCGATTAGCGGGGCTTTTATCGCCGGTCTGGTTGAACCCAAGGTGTTGTACATCATTTTTGCCGTGTTGATGATGTATTCCGCCGTGGCCATGTTTCAGAAAAGGCACTCGGAGCTGCCTGTGGATGTCGTGGAGCACCCGGTGGCTGCTCGTCTCAAACTGAGCAATGAGTATTACGATAAAGCTCTGGACGAAACCGTGGCCTATAAAGTCACCGGGGTCTACCCCGGCTATGCCGTCATGTACGGAGCGGGTGTCATTTCCGGCTTGCTCGGAATCGGCAGCGGGGTTTTCAAAGTCCTGGGCATGGACGTTTTTATGAAGCTGCCGATGAAAGTGTCCACCGCTACCAGCAATTTTATGATCGGAGTGACTGCCGCGGCCAGCGCAGGGGTTTACTTTTCCCGCGGCGACATTAATCCCTTAGTGGCCGGTCCCGTGGCCTTGGGAGTGCTATTGGGAGCGCAGGCCGGAACTAAAGTGATGGAGCGTTTGAATAATAAGACCTTGCGTCTTATTTTTATTCCCATTTTGCTGTATGTAGCTTTACAGATGCTCTGGAAGGGTTGGTGGATGTAGTGGACGACAATAAAGCCGCCGGTCAGGCCAATTTGTTTGATGCGGAATTGTTCATCAGTTCCAGCTTGCGTTTTGGCGTCTATCTTTCGGCCATAGTGATGGCCTTAGGTTTGGTCCTGCTTTTTGTCAGAGGAGCTTCGGGTTATCCCGCCGATGTCTTTCCCACCTCGCTTCCTCTTCTATGGGCTGGGCTGTTTCTGTTTAAGCCCGCAGCCATCATTACTCTGGGACTTGTGCTCCTGATTGCCACGCCCGTCTTCCGGGTGGCGGCTTCCGTCCTATTGTTTTTGATGGAGAAAGATCACCTGTATACGCTGATCACCTTATTTGTCCTGGCTGTCTTGATTACCAGCTTCCTGATTGGCAAGTCCCTATAGGGTCTGTTCACATAACAAGATATCGTTCCTGACGGCTGCCAAGGCTTTCATCCGTTCCGTATAGCCGTTGATACTGAAAAAAATAAAGGACTCCCGGCGGTTATCTTTGTTCCAGATAACCGCCTTTTTCTTTTCCAACAGAGTGTAGAAAATGTCGATGTCCATGGGCTCCTTCGTATACTTGCATTCCCCGAAGAGGATGTCCTGACCGGTGCTGTCATAAGCGACCAGGTCTATTTCCGTGTTGTTGTTCCACCAGCGTCCCACCTTATCAAAGCAGAAAGGGAGTCGCCCTTTGGCATTGAGCTCCCACATTTTTTCCCGGCAAATATCCTCATAGGCGCAGGCAACGTGGCGGCTGATCCAATGGGTCTTTATTTTATCGTCCTGCCACGGATAAGCCGATTAAAACCGTGGGCTTTCGGGTACGTTGCTGTAAAGGACGTACTGTCAACAATGTAATCTAAACAAAAAAATGCACCACGCGGACGTGGTGCATTTTCTCCTTCAGGCGCATAGGATCTGCGCTCAATTTCCGGGCGAAGCGGGTCGCCCCAAGGGTGTGCCAGAGCCAAACACTCCGGCGGGGCAATCAGCTGAATACGCTGATTTGGTTGGTGTACGCAGCCGCCGGGGTGCCGCTCGAGTTCGACAGGGTGATTACGTCGTTGTCATAGGCATCCCAATTGGTCGGCGCGGTGCCGACGGTATAGCTGAGGACGGCTTTGCCGGCGGAGTCGAGGGTGACAGCTGCCGGTGTGGCGCCGATCTTCTTTCCGCCTGCCGTGAGGGTGCCCGTCTTGTCAATCGTACCGGGTTTGAAGGTCACATAGACGGTACTGCCCGCGGCGAGAGGATGGCCGTCGGCGCCGATGGCCGTGAGCACAAGGTTGTAGGTCTTTCCGGTCTGAGCGCCGTTAATGATCTGGTTGACGAGGGCCCCGGAGCCCGCGGGGGAACTGACCGAGGCGGGAGCGCCAATTGTCAAGGCGCTGGAGTCGCTCGCAGCGCTGTTGGCGACAGTAAATGTCGTTACTGATGTACCGTTGGGGGTACTGGATGTGTTGATGGGTGCGGCTGTGGTCGAGCCGTCAGCCGGGGTATTCGACGGCACCGTTGCTGCGGTCGTGTCCATGGGTTTGAACAAGATCTGGTTTGACTGATACTGCACCGGTTCTACGCCCAGCGCTTTGGCCAAGTCGGCGACCGGCAGGCAGGCGGCGCCGTCTTGGTCTACGAGCGGGGAGCTTAATTTGACCGCCTGCCCGTCGACTTTGACGCTGTCTCCGTGGTTCGGGATCTGGACCAAGTGGCCTCCGTAGATGAACCACGTCTGGTCGCCATTCTGATGGGGTTGGACGTCCAGGCCCTGGGTGAGATCCCCAATAGCCATGTAGAGCTGTCCTTGACGTTCAAAGGGTTTAATTTGAGCTACCGGCTCGCCTGTATTCGGATCCAGGAACACGGGGGGGTTATTGTAACCCGGTGTAAAGTTAAACATGTCGTTAAGGGAACCCGCTTCGGCATCAAAAGACTCCTTGCCAATCTGTCCGAGATTCCAGTTGTCTTCGACAAAACGGAGTACGGAAGACTGGTCTGCCAAGGTATTGATCACGGCATTATGTTTGGCATACGGTGAAATTACAACCATCGGAAACCGCGGTCCGTAGCCTAGCCGATCTTCGGCTCCGCCTAAGGGCGGATTGGCCCCGGCGTTCTTTCCTTCCAGGGCGTCCACGGCCGGATCGTTTGATTGATTGATAATCGGAGGCATGACGTGGTCATACCAGCCGTCAGAGTCGTCATAGGTGAGAAAAATAGCGGTATTTTTCCAAGTCGGCAGGGACTCCAACTTGTTGATAGTGTTGACGAGCCAGGTTTGTTCGTCCAGCGGATCGGAGTAGGATGGATGCCCGTCTTGGTAGGCAGGCGCTTTTAAGAAAGAGTAGCTGGGCAGATTGCCGGCATCCGCGGCCGCCCAGAAGTCCGTTATGTCATATTGGTGATTCGCTTGATCCGTGCGGCCAATCATAGCCACGGACGAGGGTTTCTTGTGTGTCACATTGGACGTCGGACCATAGTATTGAAATGGTTCATGGTGAGGGATGTAGTCCGTTACTTTTTCCCCGGCAATGTTCTTATGCTGGGCTGTGGGGTCGTCATATCCACCAAAGAAACATCCCCAAGTGAGGCCTTTAGCGTTTAACAAGTCACCGATATTTTTGCCGGACATGGCGACGGTGGCGCCTTTGGAAGCATTGTCATAGTAAGGGTCGATATCGCTATAGATCGTGCCGTTGCTGTTAAGTCCCCATTTGGGAAAGCCTTTGTCCCCAGGTTGCAATTTTTTGCCGTTTTTCGCTTCGTTGGCACTGTAGGCTGTCGCTCCGTGGGTGTTGCCCGAAACGACGTTGATAGCTCCGGGAGTGGAAGGACCCAGGTTTGAGCCGAAGTAATTGTCATTTATGGCATAGTGTTGGGCATAATTCCAAAAAGCAGTGACAGTGTTTCCGTCAAAATAATCCATGACTTGGGTATTGCCGTGTCCGTCATTTTGGACAAACTTGTCCATCAGTCCGCCGTCAAATGACTTTTGTTCAGCGGTGTAACCGTGATCGAAGTCGACGGTGTGGGCTTGAGAGCGATCTAAACGCTGTGGATTTGCCTGGTTGGGATTGTTGGTCAATAAGGAGGCACTCAGCCCGTTGACCGTAGGAGTGCCCGGGGCCGCGTAGAAGGGTGGTTCACCGGCGGGATTCTTGGCAACCGGATAAGTACCGAAATAATGGTCAAATGATTCGTTTTCCTGGAATATAACGACAACGTGCTGAATGGGAGTGTTTGCCTTGGCACCGCTGATGACGGTACCGGCGGGTGCCGAAGCAGAAGACACGCCCGCTAAGGCGGCCGGGGCGGCGCCGGCTGCCATCAGGGTACCGAGTACGGCGGTACTTGTGAGGACGGCGACGGCTTTCTTGAGTTGAATTTTCACTGGCTCTATCCCTCCTAAATGTGTTTGTTAGAGTTTACCATATCTCTTTAAAGGCTCGTTCCCAAGAACGTAAACCTGCGGTAACAGCTTTTTAAAAAATCAGTTAAAATATGTTCCCGGGTGGCCGAAAATACGCGCGGCCGCGGTACATCTTGGGGCAAAGGCGCCGACGGTCACGGAAGCGGTGCGGCCTGGGGCAAAGACGCAGTTGGCTGCGGCACGGGTGCTGCCCTAGGATCAAGTATCTGCACGCGGTGCCGGCGTCCTCTGGGGAAAAAACGCTGGGACAGCGATATTACCCCCGGGTGGTATTTGTCAGACGGCGTACGTCAGGGTATAATAAGAACTGATCTCAGAGTAACTCAGAATAACTCAGACTAACATCGGGGTGGCACCGTCAAAGACTACGTGCAGACGGCGGGAAGACCTCGGCTTTAAGGAAAAGGCAGGGGCTCACGGGATAAACACAACGCTGTAACGCCAATGTGACGGCTAAGAGACCCAAGTACCTATGAGGGGAGTTTAAGGAGTGGAGAGAGAGACGGAAATCACTCGCTCAGTTTTGGGCGGTAAGGCGCCGGCTGTGAGCGTCCGCGAACAGGCCGGATTTGGGCAAACCGGGCCCCGTGGGGCGCGCAGACGGGCGGGTGGACGCTAATGAACGTGAGTTGGGGTCTGGCTTTCCTGGGAGGACTTGTTTCTTTTTTCTCACCCTGCGTCCTGCCGGTGGTACCGGCTTATTTTTCTTTCCTTTTGGGAAGTTCGTTGACGGGGAAGGTTGCCAAGAGGGTTCTGATCGCGCGCTCACTCTTGTTCGTGCTCGGTTTTTCCTTAGTTTTTGTTTTGTTGGGAGCGTCGGCCAGTGCTCTGGGCCGGGTGGTGGGCGCCCACCGGACCCTCTTGATGCGGCTGGGTGGGCTAATTATCGTGCTCTTCGGCCTGCAAATGCTCGGTATCGTGAGGATTCCTTGGTTGATGATGGAGAAAAGAGTCCACATGCAGGGAGGCTCTGGAGCCGGCGAGGAAAAGGGTGCACGGGCCGGCGGAGGGAAGGCTTTTCTCTTGGGACTTTCTTTTGCCGCGGGTTGGACGCCGTGTATTGGGCCGGTGCTCTCCAGTATCCTGTTCATGGCGGGTTCGAGTGGGAGCACAGGGGTGGCCGCCTTTCTCCTCATGCTTTATTCTCTCGGCTTAGCGCTTCCTTTCTTGCTTTTTGCTCTGCTGGCCGAGCGGGCGGCTTCCTGGATCCGAAAGAGCGGGCGTATCGTGCAGTGGGTGTCTTGGATCGGGGGCGCGATTTTGGTCGTGTTGGGAGTCCTGGTGTTTTTCGACCTGCTGGCTAGGGTGAGCGCGTTTTTACCGGTGATTCCTCTGCCCTTCTGAGTGGCGCAAGAAACGTAAGGGTGTGCGCGCGATCATAGTCTTAGCCGGAGTTTTCTGTTATCATACAATAAAAGGGGAGATAAAAATCTCTCCGGGTGAGAATGCTAGAAATGTTTAAAGGGTAGGGGGAGTTAATTATGGCAAAATATGTGGCGGTTGCCGGCAAGGGCGGTGTGGGCAAGACTACTTTTACGGCTCTGATGCTCAGGCAGATGATCCGGGAAAAAAGGGGAATATCCATTCTGGCGGTGGATGCCGATCCGAACGCGAACCTGAACGAGGTGTTGGGTTTGGATGTGACGGCGACGATTTCCGATCTCTTGGAGGAGACGAAGAATCCCAAGGCCATTCCCACGGGCATGCCGAAAGATGTTTTTGTCCAATACAAACTGCAGCAATCCCTGGTGGAGTCAAAGGACATCGATCTCCTGGTCATGGGGGGGCCCCAGGGTCCTGGCTGCTACTGTTACCCGAACGATCTTTTGCGCAAATACCTGGAAGATTTAGGCGAGAACTATGATTTTGTGGCGGTGGACACGGAGGCCGGCTTGGAACACATCAGCAGGCGCACGATCCCGCACATTGATATCATGTTTGTCATCAGCGATTCTTCGGCCCGGGGGATTCGTTCGGCCGGCCGGGTTAACGACCTGATCCGCGGCCTCAAGGCTGAGGTGGGTGAGGTTTATCTGGTCGTCACCAAGACCGTTCCGGACAGTCTGGACTCTCTGGCGGACGAGATCGCCCTGACCGGTTTGCAAGTAATCGGGGACATCCCGCTTGACCCGCTGGTTGTGACCCAGGACCTGGCGGGTAAAGCTCTTTATGACTTGCCGGATGAAGCCGTTTCGGTTCAGGCGGTGGAAAAGATCGTCCGCCGAGCCGGAATTCTCAAGTAATCTTGGATGCTGATGAAGGGGGAGTGGTGGCCTTGGCGGAAAGAATGACCCTGGAAGAGTTTGAACAAGGCTTGACCGAGGCCGGCTACATTACGGAACCGGAAGACCGGATTGCCGTGACGGCTTTCCTGGCGGTTCAGTTGGGCAAGCCCCTCTTGGTGACGGGGCCTCCCGGTGTGGGCAAGACGGAAATCGCTAAAGTACTGAGCCAAGTTTTCAAGGCCCATTTGGTGCGCCTGCAGTGTTATGAGGGTCTGGATGAGACCCGGGCCCTGTATGAGTGGAATTATCAGAGGCAGTTGCTGAAAATCCAGCTTCAGCGGGAAAGTCTGCAGGAAGAGGATCTTTTTTCCGAGTCTTACCTTTTGCCCCGGCCTCTGTTGCAGGCCCTGGTGAGCGAGGAACCCACGGTCCTCCTCATTGATGAAATTGACAAGACGGACGCGGAATTTGAAGCGTTTCTTTTCGAACTGTTGGGAGAATTTCAGGTTACGATCCCGGAAATGGGGACGGTTCAGGCTAAGAAGCACCCGTTGGTGGTTCTGACTTCGAACGGTGAGAGGGAGCTTTCGGACGGGTTGAAACGACGGTGTGTTTTTTTGCATGTGGAATCCCCGTCGGTCAACAAAGAGGTCCGGATCTTGAGGACGAAAGTGCCGGAACTGCCGGAGCGCTTGGCTTTGCAGGTAGCGCGGGCTATTCATGTTTTGCGGGAAAGCGTTGCTTTGCACAAGATTCCTTCGATTGCGGAGACGCTGGACTGGGCCAGAGCTCTTCTCCTCATGGGCCGCGAGGATCTGGACGCCGCCTGGGTAGACGCGACCCTGACCCTGCTCCTGAAGAGTGAGGAGGATGTTCAGGCTTTCTACCGGGAGATGGGAGCGGAGAAGCTGCTCTGGGAAGCGAGGTCAGCCGGTCCGGAGAAAAAGGTGGAGCAACACCGTCAGGCCCGGGCCCTTACCGATGAGGCCGGGCAAGCGGCAGCGGGACGGACATGAACAGCGTCAGCGAACTGGATCGTCACTTGGTGGAATTCGCCGGGCTTCTGCGCCAGGTGGGGATCCGGATCAGCGCGTCGGAGATTCTGGACGCGGCGCAGGGTTTAGCCTTGGTGGGCATGGAGGACAGAAACCGGGTGGAGGCGGTCTTGGCGGCGACCCTGGTCAAGGAGCCCAACCAGATACCCTGGTTTGAAGAAGCCTTCCGGGCCTATTTTGCGCCCCCGGAACAAAAGAAAGCATGGCAGGAAGAGGCAGAGAAAAAAGCGGCCCAGTGGAGGGAAGACATCGGGCAGACGCATGAAGAATTGCGCTTCCAAGGCCGGGAACTGGCGCTTGGCGAGGAAGAGCGGGCAGTCTACGCCAGGCTGCCGGAGGAGGAAAAAGAGCGCTTGAAGAGTTTTTTGGCCAAATCCTCCGAGGGAATGAAAAGCGGAATCCCGGTCGATCATGCCTTTCAGCCGATCCTGGAGCGCACTGTGCGCGGCTCGCTCGAATACTGGCGCCACCGCTTGGGCGAGGATTTTCCCTTGCTCCCTCCGGGTGAAGCCAATGGGGTCCTCTCGGAAGTGGAAGAAGCGATTAGGCGCAAAGAATTGGCCTATTTATCCCAAGATTTGAAGAATATCGATCCCGAAGATTGGCCCAGGGTGGTGGATCTGATTCGCCGCCTGACCGAACGCCTCGCCGGCCAGATTTCCCGCCGCTATCAGGCTGACCGGCGCCGGGGCGGGATCGATATGCGCCGCACACTGAGGGCGAACATGCGCTATGGCGGGGTTTTGCTGGCCAGGCGCTACCGCAGCCGGCATACGGGCCGGCCGAAGTTCGTCTTGCTTTGCGATCTGTCGGGTTCGATGGTGAAATATACGGAGTTTGTCCTGCAGTTTATCTACGGGCTTTCCACGGTGGTGAGCGGTATCGAGACCTTTGCCTTCGGCGAGCGCTTGGCTCGCCTGACGGACGAGGTGCGCACAGGGAAGTCCTTTCAAAAGATGGTCCGGGAAGCCCTGCCGGCTGCCGGCGAGAATTGGGGCGGCGGGACGAATCTGGCGGTTGCTTTGGAAGAACTGGTGCGTACGCAGGCCCAGGTCCTTACCCGGCGCACGGTGTTCATTATTTTGAGTGACAGCCAGACCCTGGAGGGGGAAAGGGCCGCCCAGTATCTGGCGGGCATCCGCCGCCGGGTGAGGGAGATCTTATGGCTGAACACCCTGCCGGAAAGGCGTTGGCCGGAAATCAAGACGATCGAGCAATTCCGGCGCCACTGCCGGATGTATGAATGCTATACCTTGGGGCACCTGACCGGAATTCTGAGTGAAAGGCTGGGTTAGGCGGGAGGACAGAAGGAGGAGGTCAGAAGCTTTCGGCTGTCTTTCTAACGAGGGAAGCGGGGGGCATAAAACATGCGCGGGGTGGGTAACGCTTCTCGATTCGACTTTGTGGTGTTTAAGCGAGACGTAAATTGAGCATATTATCTTTGGTGACAATTGTTCGTAAGAACACAAATCGAGGTGCATAAAACGATGCTGGAAAAATGCCGCTCATGTGGATTTGAGCACGAAGATCTGAACTCAGTCGTCTTTCGCCGCAACCAAGTGTCCAATCGGGTGCTTCCCTACTGCGGGCACTGCTTGCGCAGGCTCTATCAGGTGCCGTACCGTCCGGAACGGGAAGTGTGATTATTTCATCTTGCCTTCCGCCTTTCTTTTGTGTTATAGTGGCCTTAATTGAGGGGAAGGGGAGGTAGAAAAAGATGGCTTTTGTGATTACGGACGAGTGTATTGCTTGTGGCTCATGCGCGGCGGAGTGCCCTTCGGAGGCTATCAGTGAGGGTGACGATAAGTATGTCATCAATGCCGAGCTGTGTACGGAGTGCGGTACATGTGCTGAGGTCTGCCCGACGGGTGCGCCGGTGAAGTCTGAGTCTTAAGGGGTCTGGGTATCGAGGAGTCCGAGTCTCATCCATTTCACGCCTCTAGAGGCCGGGGGACTTCTCGTAAGTCATGTTAAAGAGCCAGTCGACCGGGTTGGTCTCAATTGATCAGGTTGCTTGTGTCGGCGACGAGTTTAAGGACTTCCGGAGGAGAGCGAGAGCTCTCCTCTTTTTTTCTTTGTCTTAGGTTCCTAGGTGCGGCGGATACACTCAACCGATTGCCCGCTTGAGTGATCACGGTCTTGACAGAAGCTGCGCTTTAGTCTAAAATTAAACTAAAAATAATTGCAAAGTAATAGGTGTGATATGCCCTGGTGAAGCAGGAGCTCGAGGCAATTTTACGGGCCCGTCGACATTAGAGATGGGACATGGTTGCTGCGAGAATATTGTTGTGAAGAAAGAGATAGGGACATGATTTTCTGCGAGAGTATCGTGGTGGAACCAGAGAGATGAGTTCCGCACGTTGATAAAGGGGACGAGGACTTGGATGCGGTTGAACTTTTACGGCAGCTGAAAGGCAAAGGAGTTCGTTTCACACCGCAGCGGCAGGCGATTTTGGAATTTCTGCTTGAGACCAAATCGCATCCGACGGCGGAAGAGATCTTTCAACATGTGAAGGCGAAGTTTCCGGGCGTCAGTCTGGGGACCATTTACAACACCCTCAATATGCTGAAGGAACACCAGCATGTTCTGGAATTGTCGTATGGGGACATGTCCAGCCGTTTTGACGGTAACCCCGAGAATCACTATCATGTGGTCTGCTCGAATTGCGGTAAAGTGGTCGATTATGACCGGCCTCTGCTGCATCTGGAGAAAGAGGCGTCCGATGCTACCGGTTTCAGGGTTGACGGTCACCGGTTGGAGTTCTATGGTCTCTGTCCGGACTGCCGGAAACGCGAGCCGATGCATTGATGCATTGTGGAAGGTCAGGCAAACTGAGCTCCGCCCGAGAAACGCCGGACGGGGCTTTTTTGGTTGCCCGCAAATTCGCTTGGCAAGAGGTTTTTCAGCGGCGGAGAACAAAAATGATCGCGGAAAAAGGTTTTTTGCGGGTGGGAAGCGAAAATAGTAAAATGGACAGCAGACCGCTTTGCCTACTAAGTTTAAGAGAGGAAACCCGGAATGTTTAACCGGCGGGCAGCCATTGTTCTCGTGCTCTTAGTTTTGAGCCTCAGTGTTTTGTTTGTGAGCTGGCAGTCTTCACTTAGTCAGGGCCTGCCGGCCGGTAAGGATATCGTGAGTGCCCAGCGTTGGCAGATTTCCTTGGCGGGGGGCTGGGATAAATTCTCCTCTGTGCGCGCGGCGTGGACGGGGGAAATCGGAGCGCAGCCGCCAAAGTCCAAGTTCGGCTTTCTTACGCGCGAGGAACCGTTTTACCTGCCGTCAGGGACGGAGTTTGCCGTGGCGGCCCGTAAGTTCCGTATACCGAACGAATGGAGTGCCCGTACGATGCAGTTGGTTCTCGGCGGAGTGGACGGGCGGGTGCGGGTTTACCTCAACGGAATTGACAGTGCGCACAAAGTCGGAGAGTTCGAAGGTCTGGGCGGGACGACCCGGGTGGCTATTCCGGCGGGAGCTTTTCGCTACGGAACGGACAATGTCCTGATTCTTCGGCTTTCCGCCGGAGTCGGGCAGCGTTCGGTTCTCTTTGGTTCCGGCTGGCCGGCGGCCGGAACGATCACGGGGGAACTCGCTCTGGAAGCGGTCACCGCGACCTCGCTGGGGAAGCCTCGGGTCACAGTGGCCTGGCAGGGGAGCAGCGCTCAGGTGACAGTTCAAGCCGACCTCCGGCATCACGGTTTGATGGAAGAAGGTCCGTGGACCGTTTCCGCCGTTCTGTCGGACGGTTCGGCCGGGGTGGCGCGGGCTTCGCAAGTTGTCCGGCCGGGCGGAGGGGAAAGAGAGAGCGTGACCTTCCACCTGGCGGTGGCCGGGGCGCGGCCATGGAGTCCCAAAACCCCTTTTCTCTATCAACTTCATCTTACGGTGGCTAATCCGGCGGGGGATCAGGATGATTTGGCATTCCCGGTCGGCCTGCGCTCCCTCAGTCTGGCCGGCGGCAAGTTTGTCTTGAACGGTCAGCCCTTGGCTATTCACGGGGCAGCCCTGGACCCAGCTGAGGAAAGAGAGATCCGCCGGACGGGCCGGATTGCCGCGTTTCTCCAAGAAGAGCGCCGGCAGGGAGTGAACCTCATTTATTTTGTGGGTTCTGTTCCGGATCCCCTCTGGCTGCAGGCAGCCGATCAGGCGGGCATAGGGGTTTGGGGGGAATGGCCGGTGGCCTTGACGCCCGCGGCGCGCCTACCGAACCCGAGCATTTTCAGCGCGCTGGCGGAGAATTATCACCCATCCCTGTGGGCTTGGACGGTGGGTAAGAGGCTGGATCCCGCGGCACCCCTGGCCGGATATTTCAGCTTGGCCAAACAGGCGGCGGCCCCGAGCCTGGCTTTCGCGGTGCGCGCAAATCCGCGGCCGTTATGGGGTGTTCCTTCGGATCAGGCACCGGTTATTGAGGGGGGGACTTTGCAGGGCCCTTGGGGCCGGGTGGTACCGCTGGCGGCCTCGGCGGCCGGGACGGGGAAAGAAGTATCCCCTGCCACCGGTTCTCAGGGGCAAGGCACAAACGGTGGGAAGGTCTGGCCGGGGCGGGGGTTTGCCTTCGGCTGGGGCTTCCTCATCCTCTATGTTACTTTGATGGACCTGCGCAGCGCGACTTGGCTGTATAAAGAGATTGATGAGAAAAAGCCGAAGCGGCGGCTGCGCCAGGCTTGGTTTTGGCAGGGTCTGTCGATCTGGGTCAGGGCCGGAACCCTCAGTGCCATCCTGACAGCGGGGATTTTCCGGCTTCCGAGCGGACTCGGTTTTTGGTTTCCGGACCTGTGGCCAGGCGCGATGGTCTTGCAGAGGCAGAACCCGTGGCTTATCTGGCTTGCCTTGGGGCTTGCAATTGTGCTCCTGCGCTTGCTCCAGACCGGGTTGGCGGCTCCCCGGCTGCCGGGTTCACCCCATCCTTACGGGGTGGCTTTGTGGTTGGAGCAACGCTATCGCTGGTTCATCATACCCGGTGTGTTTTGGGCGGGGGTGGCCTGGGGATGGCCCTGGTGGACTTCCCTGGCGGCTTATGCCGGGCTGAGTTTCCTGGTCCTGCCCTGGCGCCGACGGGACGTTCACCGGATTGGGGGGAAATACCGGGTGCTCCTCTACATCCCGCTTTTGCTGACACTTCTGGCTTTCATTTGGCTTTGCCTGCGTTGGCCGGATGTGGCTTTTCTCTGGCACTTGGGAAGCATCGTTCCGGGGTAATGAAAGAGCATAGCCGCGTGACCCCAGGGTTCAGCCTGGTTTCAGCCATGGGGAGGTTGAGAAGGATGATGCGCGAAATCATTACACGGCCGCGCTTGTCTCGTTAACGGAACCGAGAACGATGAGAACTTTTGGGGGCGGACGGAAGCGTGGGCCGGCGGAATTTCGCGGAGTAAGCGGGCCGGCAAGGTGGGATGATACGAGAAAAAGGGAGGCGGAAACAGTGGAGGAAAAGAATGAGCAGAGGCGAGGGCAAAAGTTCGAAGACGTTGAGACGCGGGGAGCCGGAACGCAGTTCGCTGCGAGATTTCGGCCAGGGTTTTTGGCGACCGGTGTGGGAAGCGTGCCTTTTGTCCGGGCCGAAGAAGCCCTGCGACTCATCTGGCAGAGCGTTCCCCGGGCGCCCCACTGGCCGCAGCTGCCGAAAATGGGTGCGGAGAGCGCCTTTGTCGGGCAGTATTTGCGCGCTCTGATCGAGACCGGCGTCATGGAAGATTACGCCCGGCCCAGGTTCCGGGCTGAGGCGGGGGATTGGGCGGAACGGATGGCGCGCTTTTATGAGCTGTACTTGGCAGCGGAGGCGGGCGATGACGCCGCCTTGGAGCATTTCGGCTTCTCCGGTGTGGGGGGCGAAGGACTCGAAAGTTTCTGCCGGGATATTGAAGAGCGTGGGACGCGGGAGGCGCTTATACTCAAAGGGCAGTTGAGCGGTCCCGTGACCCTGGGCTTGCAGATCACGGATCAAAACCGCCGTGCCAGTTATTATGAGGACAGTCAGAGGGAGATGCTGGTTAAGTCCATTGCCATGCATGCCCGCTGGCAGACGCGACGCCTGAAGGCCTACGGGCTGCCGGTGCTGATGTCGGTAGACGATCCCGGGCTTTACGCGGTGGGGGCTTCGACTCACGTGACCTTAGACAAAAGCCGGATTATTGACGATCTGAACTCGATAGCCGGCGAAATCATCGGGCAGGGGGGGATTCCCGGAGCCCATGTCTGCGCGGGGATGGATTGGACGATTCTTTTTGATTCCATGATTAAGGTGGTCAACTTCGATGCTTATGAGTACATGACAGGTATGCTGGTCTTAGCGGAGGAGCTTGAGCGTTTTCTGACCCGGGGGGGAGTGCTGGCCTGGGGGATTATCCCGACCGGCAGCGCCTTGAATCGGGAAAACCGCCTGACCCTGCGGCAGAGACTGGAGGACAATATCCTGGAGTTGGTGCGCCGGGGGGTGAACGAAGAACGCCTGCGGGCCCAGAGCCTGCTGACTCCGAGCTGTGGCACGGGGACCCTGAGTCCGGAGCAGGCAGAACAAATCTACGGCTTGCTCAAAGAATTGGGAAAAGAATTATCAAAAGAGTTGCCTATTGGGGCAGATTAAGTTATAATAAAACCGACCAATTTAGTAAGCTTTGAGAAGGAGGGAACCGCAATGATCAGCAAAGAAATGACCGTGGGACAGGTGTTGCGCTTATATCCGCAAACCGTTCAGATTTTCCTCGAACTGGGAATGCATTGTTTAGGCTGTCCGTCCTCCACGATGGAAAGCATCGAAGGGGCGGCACTTACCCATGGCCGCCGGGTGGATGACTTGGTGAAGCAGTTGAACGAGGCAGTCGAGCAAGCCGCCAAGGCTTGAAGGCTTGAAACCGCGCTCCGGGCCGGAAGACCGGTACGATGCGAATTGCCGCTACTTAAGCTGGCAGAAGCTGACGGAGACTAACAGAAGCCGACAGAAACGGAAGCTGCCAGGAACGCAGACCGACAGAAACGGAAGTCGATAGAAACGGCGACCGACAGGAACAGAGATAGAAGCTGACAGAATTAACTGGAAGAAACAGCCGTACTCGCCAAGAGAACGGCTGTTTCTTTATGAAAGAAATTTCTGCCCGGCCTAAAGTTTAGGCCGAGTTTGGTCGATATACATATTGACGTACATTCTGTGAAGATGGGGATGCTGTTTGTCGCCGTCGCTTTTGGAAGTTGTTAAAGACAAAGTAAGACAAAATAGACTACCATACAACATGTGAATACGGGGAGGAAATGCCTTATGATGCGGTCACTCTATTCCGCCGTTTCCGGGCTGAAGGCTCATCAGGTCATGATGGACACGATCGGAAACAACATCGCCAATGTCAACACTCCCGGCTTTAAAGCCAGCCGTGTCACCTTTGCCACGATGCTCAGCCAGACTATGAAAGGGTCGGCGGCACCGACAGCCACCATGGGGGGTGCCAACGCGGCTCAGGTCGGTTTGGGCACCCAGGTCGGCGCGATTGACCAAATCATGAGCCAAGGCAGTGCGGAAAACACGGGCAAATGGTCGGACCTGATGGTTCAGGGAGAGGGTTTTTTTGTCTTGAATGATGCCGGTAAAACGGTTTACACGAGGGCCGGAAACTTTGGCACGGACAGCAACGGGAACTTGGTGGATAACGCGACGGGGGCGTATGTCCTGGGCGTTCCTAATCAGACCCCGGTTACTCTGGACGGAACCGGGTCGGGTTGGACGACAAACGGGACCGGGCAGCCGGTCTATACGGATAGCGCCTTAGTCGGGCAGCCTGACATAACTTTGGAAAACGGGGCGGGTCCGCTCACGAACGGGACGGATTACAGCTTCGATTCGTCCACAGGTACCATAACCTTTCTCGGAACCGCACCCAGCCCTACGAATCAATACACCGTGGCGCCAGGTTTGACGATTGGCTCCACCGATCCTGTCAACTGGGGAACCGATGCCAACGGCAATAACGTCTATCAAAGCGCCTCTTTAATCGGCGTGCCCGGAGTGAGCATAACAGACGCAACGA
The DNA here is from genome assembly GCA_001029295.1 of Peptococcaceae bacterium CEB3. Classification (GTDB taxonomy): domain Bacteria; phylum Bacillota; class Desulfitobacteriia; order Desulfitobacteriales; family Desulfitobacteriaceae; genus Acididesulfobacillus. The sequence goes on from LDXJ01000060.1 coordinate 173,323, forward strand.
CCGGGAAGGTCTTGCAGCCGGCCGCTTCCGTTTCCGCCATCGACAGCACTCATCCCTACTACTTTGATTCCGCTACCGGGACGATCAATGTTGGCCCTACGGCCCCGACCGATTCATGGGTTATTACAGCCCCGGGGGTCATCCGGATCCCACCCAACACCTATACCAGTCTGAATGTCGATCAGAACGGTAATGTCACGGGAACGGACAGCTCCGGGACCATGGTCAATCTGGGTCAGGTCGATTTGGCGACTTTTCCGAATTCGGCCGGTCTGACGAATGTGGGTAATAACTACTATGTTCCTTCGAACAACTCCGGGGCGGCTGTCGCCGGTCCGCCCAATTCCGGTAACGCGGGTTCCATTATTTCGGGCGACCTGGAAATGTCCAATGTGGATTTGGGCCAGGAAATGACGAATATGATCGTGGCCCAGCGGGGCTTTGAAGCCAATTCACGCGTAATCACGGTGTCCGACAGCTTTTTGCAGACATTGGTCGATCTGAAACGTCAATAATCCGGTGAGCTGTGTCTGCCCGAGTAGGAATGAGTTGAGCGGAATTCCCGGCCCAGGCGCGAAAGAGGGGAAGGTGGAGGCCTCTTAGCTTTGGGCAAGGGTTTGTTTCCGCTTGGGCGGCTCGAGCGTGTGGCGGGGCAGGGAACTTAACGGAGGAATTTTACTTGGGGGGCGAAGCAAATGCAGATTCTGGGTACGGCAGCCTCCGGGTTGAGAGCACAGCAAATGTCTCTTGATCTGGTGGCTGACAATATGGCGAATGTCAATACCCCCGGCTACAAAGCGGCGCAGATGGATTTCGCCGAGACGATGGCCGCGCAAGCGGCAGGCGCTACCAGGCCCGGTTCGGTCAATGCCGGTGTGGGAACGGCAGCGGGGCAGGTGGGCCTGGGCGCGGGAGTGCTGGAGAGGGCGACGGGCAGAAACTTGGCTCAGGGCGACATTCACGCGACCGCGAACCCACTGGACCTGGCAATTGACGGAGCGGGCTATTTCCAAGTGGCTTTGCCCAACGGGCAGATTGCCTACACGCGGGCCGGAGCCTTTCGCCTAGATGCGAACAGGCAGATTGTGGATAGTCAGGGGCACCCGCTGGTGCCCGGAGTTACGCTTCCGTCGGGAAGCGGTGCGCCGACAGTGAGCGCGGATGGACAAATCAAGGTGACAGACCTTCAGGGCCGAGAGCAAACGGTCGGCCGAATGGTGTTAGCAAACTTTCCCAATCCGGAAAGCATGCAGGACATAGGGAACAACCTGCTCTTGCCCCAAGCCAATACCGGGCCCGTTCAAACAGGTCGCCCGGGTGCGATGTCCGGGAACACGGCTTTGGGTTTCATCCATGGCGGGGCCCTGGAACAGTCGAATGTAAGTCTGGCGGACACCATGGCGGATTTGATCAAGGTGCAAAGGGCTTACCAGTTGAATGCCCGGATGGTGGAGGACGGGGATCAGATGTGGGCCATCGCCGACGCCATCAGGGCCTAAGTTCGCCTGAGGCCTATTATGTTGTCTGGGCGAGAGGGTCGTTTCAGGCAAGGGTTCGTTTAAGGCCGATTTCTGAGGCAAGCCGATCTCGGAAGTCGGCCACAGATATTGCTCCCACTTGAGACCAGATTAGGGGTACGCCCGTATCGTTACGAGGAAGATTTGTCGAAGTGGGAGGTCGTTCGGACCGGTTTGAACCTTTGGCAGACTCTATCCCGGTTGGGTCTGTGTTGGAAGCAGAATTTGCGGATGTCGAGAGAGAGGAGTGGTTCCGGGATGCCGTGGAAGAAAGGTGTGGTTTTGCTGGGCCTACTGGCCTTTGTCTTGTTCGGTTGGACCAAGGTGGTTTCTGCTTCGCCGACGACCAATCGCCTGGAGGGGACGGATCGCTATGGCACGGCGGTAGCGATCAGCCAGGCAGGCTGGCCTAACGGGGCCATGACCGCGGTTCTCACGACGGGTGAAAACTTCCCGGACGCCTTAAGCGCCGCGCCCTTGGCGCGCAAATTCAACGCGCCGATCTTGCTGACGGAGCAGAATGAACTAAACCCTGAAACCGCTGCGGAATTGAGCCGTCTCCACGTGAAAAAGGTTTATATTATCGGGGGTGTAGGGGCTGTTTCGGCCGAGGTTCAGAGCCAGCTCACGACGATGGGTATAAGCACAACCCGCATCGCCGGTGTGGATCGATATGACACGTCAGTGCAGGTCGCCAAAATGGTGGGCATGGGGAAGGGAGTTTTTATCGTAAGCGGAGAGACTTTTCCCGATGCGGTATCAGCCGCCCCCATTGCGGCGGCCTTGGGGATGCCTGTAGTCTTGGTTCCCCCCGACGGGCAAAACCCTTCTTTGCAGACTTTTCTAAAAAGCAGGTTTCAACACATCTATGCGGTTAACGGCAACAATGAACTCAGTCAAAGCCTGATCAGCCGGCTTGCCAATGCTCAGGTTATCAGCGGCGGCGATCGTTATGAGAGGAATGCCAATCTGATTAAATACTTCGCGAACAGCCTTCAGTTCAATTCGATTTACGTGGCGACCGGTCAGGATTATCCCGATGCGCTGACGGCGGCCGCCTTGGCCGCTCAAACTCAGGCACCGGTTGTTTTGGTAGCGGGTGATAAGGTCCCGGTTTCAGTGCAGGGAATGTTGAACTCCGAGGTTATCAACCAAATCAATATTGTTGGAGGGGAGGCGGCGGTTAGCTCGGGGATGGGTGGGGTATTACAGTCAATCCCGGCCCGGATCTTGTCCCTGGCTAATGTCACAGCGAGTTCGTCGAGCGCCCAACAATATCAGCTGCCGAAAACGGTTGGCGCGATTCTCAGTGACGGTTCGCAGGTGCAAGTGCCCGTGACCTGGAACCTTTCCTCAGTCAATACCGGACAGACTGGAAACTATACGTATACGACCACAAACACGGTTTATACCTATACCGGTACGGTAAAAGGCTATAGTGGTGCCGCAACCCTCAGCTTGACGGTTCTTCCTTCTTCCACAGTGACTTTTGGCCGAATTGCAGCCGAAGCCGTCCTGGGATTTTCCTATAATTTTCCCACTACGGTGACGGGTACTCTGAGTGACAAGACGACCCAGCAATATCCTGTTACCTGGAATGTGAGCGGCAACAATGTCTCTCTTAAGAAAGTTGGCAGTTATACGTTCCAGGGAAGCGTCGCGGGTATGAATCAAAAAGTCAGTCTGACTCTGAAGGTGGTCAACAATGCCCCAGTAAATCTGGATGATGGGAATTTACAGCAATTTGTGAGGTATCAGCTAACGGGGTCGACCACTGGCGGACCACTCTACCTCAGCGATGTTCTCAAGATTACCTCACTGCAAGCTAACGGCAAGAACATCTCGAATCTGGCCGGCCTGCAAAATTTCTATAATCTCACTTATCTGGACCTGGGGAACAATCAGGTTAGCAGTACCACCCTCAGCAATTTGCGCAACTTGCCCAACCTCAAAACCCTTATATTGAATAACAATCAGCTGACAGGTGTCAGCGGTCTGCAGGGCTTGAGCGGATTACAGTACTTAGATGTGAGCCATAATGATCTCACTAATTTTGCCCCGCTCAGCGGTATGACTCAACTCACATCTCTCTTTGTGGGTGACAACCATACTTCTAATTACACCCCGCTGCGGGGATTGTACAATAATCTGACCTATAGAGATTTTTACCTTTAGTCGTCCTTCTGCAGGGATTACGGCTTGCAGGTTTCCGGCTCACTTTCATTCATAGGGATTTCCTCAATTCGCCCGGGTATTGCAGACCCGGGCGAATCTACTTTGCGTCGGGGCAGCCGCAAATCATTATTAACAGAATAAACACGAAATTCTCCTTGACATCTGAGGTCTCTTGTTATACAGTAGCGGTATTCATCCATTTCGGGATCTTCGTGTTCTTGTTCTCGCCGTCCTCGAGAGGAGGCAGCCATAGGTACCATTTCGTGAGGCATGGGGGCGGCCGGCTTGGGTTGGGTTGGCATCTTGAGCCTGAGCGGAACGCGTCTTGAGCAGAAGTAGCACCTTTAGGGAGTGGGAACAGCGGTCTCCGGAAAAACGCCCTTGGGCTTTTTATATCGAAAGGAGAGAGACTTATGCAGGTCAAGGATATCATGAGTTCAGCGGTTATTTCCTTGCTTTCCGAAGACAGTGTCCAGAAAGCGGCGTCCCTGATCTGTTTAAGGAAGATCAGCGGAATCCCGGTAGTCGACGAAGAGATGAAATTCATCGGTATGTTATCGGAAAAGGATATCCTAAGGGCGATTTACCCCAGTTACCGGGAGTTCTACGATGATCCCGCGGAATTCCGAGCTTTTGAAGACTTGAGCCGGCGCTATGATTCGACGGTTAATCTCAAGGTCAAAGACATTTTCACCCGGCAAACCATTGCGGTAGAGCCGGAGACCCCGGTTCTCAAGGCCTTGTCTCTGATGGTCACCAAGAGGATCAGGAGGCTGCCGGTGGTCGACGAAACGGGCAAGTTGATCGGAATCATCAGTCAAGGCGATGTCCATCAGGCTCTCTTTAATGAGCATTTCCACATGGGTTAAGGATCAGAATATCAAAATGCCATGGGGCAGCAAGTGGGCAGCTCCGCGCCGAGAGCAAAACATTCCAGTGGACTGTTTCGGCTGCGCGGACGACTGACGCCTCTTATGGCCGGAAACTAATGGTAGTTTTCCGGCCAGTTAAAGCAGTTAAGTTCGCCGTCCACAGAATCGAGTTATGGGGATCTCCCGAATGGGGGGTCCCTTTGGCTTGCTCAGCGTGCGGGGAAAACAGGTGTGAATAAAGAGCGCCAATGCGGAAAAAATAAACCCTGTTGAGCAGGGAACTATCCGAAATGATTGCTTGCGGGGTGACAGTCAGAATGCTGATTGTGGTGGTAAGGACTTTAATCCTCTATGCTTTGGTCGTGCTGGTGCTGCGCCTTTTGGGGAAGCGCCAGATCGGTCAGCTGCAGCCTTTTGAGCTGGTGGTCGTCATCATGATTTCGGAATTGGCCGCGGTGCCCAGCGAGGATGTGGGGATTCCTTTGGTGAGCGGGATTGTGCCCATCCTGGTTCTCCTGTTGGCCGGGGCGACGCTATCGTACTTTTCGTTAAAAAATGAAAAGGCCCGGGCCATCCTCTGCGGCACCCCCACGGTCCTCATCGACAAGGGCCGGATTGTGGAGCGGGAATTGGAAAAAAATCGTTACAACTTAAGCGACTTGCTGGAGCAGCTGAGGCTGAAAAACGTTCCCAATGTCGCGGATGTGGAGTACGCCATCCTGGAGACCAACGGTGAAGTGAGCGTGATTCCCAAAGCCGAGAAAAGGCCGACGATTCCGGAGGACTTTCAAATATCCCCCAAAGATGAGGGACTGCCCATTCCGCTGGTCATGGACGGCAAAGTGCACATCGAGAATTTGAACCAGGCCGGCGTTAACACGGCTTGGCTGGAGGCCGAGATCAAGAAGCACAATCTGCAGGGAGTCGAGCAGGTGCTCTTGGCCAGCATTGATGCCTCAGGGACCCTCTTTGTCCAGGAAAACAGGCGCAAGAAAATATTGCATTAGTGGAGCAACAACTATAGATTCTTTGAGCCTCCTGGCTTTGGCCAAGGGGAGATTCTGCAGCGGGGTGGTGATCAAGGATGCGAAACCTGAAGATCGTGGCTGTGGTGCTCATCCTTTTGCTGGGTGCGTCTTTTTTGTCCTTTTCTTACATAAGTCGCTCGGCCGGGACGCTCACGGCCCAACTGGACCGGGTGGAGCGTTCGGTTCAAGACGGGAAATGGCAAGAAGCCGGCAACGAACTAAAGACGGCTCAGGCTTCCTGGGAAAAAACGAAATACTGGTGGACGATTTTGCTCAATCACCAGGAAATTGACAATATCGATATCAGCATGAGCCGGGTGCAAAAATATATTGAGACGAAGGGAGCGGTTCTCAGCTTGGGAGAACTGTCGACCTTGCGTATGCTGGTAGACCACGTCTCCGACAACGAAGCGTTTAATGTACGTAACATTTTGTAATCGCTTGGCCTAATGTGTTAAAATCAGAGGGGCACACGATGGAGCGGAGAAACAAAAAGCCCAGAAGAGAAGGCAGGGGGATTAGGGGGGGCGGCGACTGAAGTCCGATGAAGAGGGTACACCGGGTGAAGAGAACAAAGCGGGCTTGAGGGGTAAAGAGGAAAAAGAAGGAAAAAGGGGACAGGTACGAAATGGAAAAGTTTAACGTGGGAATTCTGGGCGGGGGGCCCGGGGGATATGTTTGCGCTTTGAGGGCGGCCCAGCTGGGGCTGTCCGTCGTTTTGGCTGAAGGAGAGCGTCTGGGCGGGACCTGCCTGAACCGGGGGTGCATTCCGACGAAGGCCCTGGTGAAAAGCGCGGAGCTTTGGCGGGAAATCGGGCGGTCAGAGGAATTTGGCCTGGCGGTCGGGGAAAGAAGGCTGGATTTTGCCCGGGTGATGGAACGTAAAGATAAAGTAGTAGACACGCTGGTGAACGGCGTGGAGCAGCTGATGAAGGCCGGCAAAATTAAAGTGGTCAAAGGTTGGGGAGCCGTGCGGGAGCCGGGCTTTCTTGAGGTTGAAGGGGATGAGGCTCAACTGGAGAAGGTTAGGGCCCAGCTCGGAGCGGAGCAGACCGCCGGGGAGAATACCGGGTCCGTAAGGATTCCGGTGCAAAACATCGTGCTGGCCACGGGTTCGCTGCCTGCCCGGATTCCGGTTCCGGGAACGGACCTGCCGGGCGTTGTGACGAGTGATGAGATTCTGAGCGAAACTGAGCTTCCTGCCAGCCTCGTCGTCATCGGGGGCGGAGTGATCGGACTGGAAATGGCTTCGATTTATCGGGCATTTGGAGTGAAGGTGGCGGTCGTCGAGATGCTGCCCAGTCTCTTGGCGACCATTGATGAGGAAATACCCAAGCGCTTGACTCCTCTCCTGAAGAGAAGCGGGCTGGAGATTTTGACGAAAACCGCGGTCAAGGGGATTCGCAGAGAAAAGGAGCGGCTCTTCGTTCTGGTGGAAGGAGCCAAAGGGGAACGAGAGCTGGAGGCGGAGCGGGTTCTGATCGCGACCGGGAGGAAACCCAATCTGAGAGGAATCAATGTGGAGGGTTTGGGTCTGGAGACGGAGCGAGGCGCGCTGCGTGTCAACCGCAAGATGGAGACGAACGTGCCGCACGTCTATGCTATCGGAGACGCGGTCGGCGGGATCATGCTGGCCCACGTGGCTTCAACGGAGGGGATAGTGGCGGCCGAACAGATCGGCGGACTGCCATCTGAGATGGATTATCGGGCGATTCCCAGCGCCATCTTTACTTACCCGGAAATTGCCACGGCCGGGGCGAGCGAACAGGAACTGAAAGAGCGGGGGATGGCCTATAAAGTGAGCAAATTCCCCTTCAGCGCCAACGGCAAGGCCTTGGCTTTGGGTGAACCGGTGGGATTGGTAAAGATCTTGGCGGACGAACAAGGGGTCATTCTGGGAGGAGCGATCATGGGACCGCAGGCCAGCAGCCTCATCCAGGAGCTAACGCTTGCCATCCAAGAGGGGCTCTCGGCCGATCAGGTCGCCCGGACTGTGCACGCACACCCCACGCTGCCGGAAGCGGTGATGGAAGCGGCGCACGGAGTTTTGGGCAAGGCTTTGCACCTGGCTTAAACCGGGCTTCGCCCAGGCTTCACCGGGCTCAACCCAGGGTTTATCCAGGCTTCGCCGGGCCTTAGCCCAGGCTTCGCCCAGGACACCGCCAGGACTCAGCCGTGATTAGACCAAGGTCTTTGATTTTCCGACGAAGTCCACTTGTTTTTTCTTCCTGGTTGGTTAAGTCCACCTAAATAGTACGAGTCCGCCGCTGTCGATAAGACGCCGGCGGATTTCTTGGATTTCTTGGATTTCTTGTCATCCCCCATGCCGCCATGTCGGTAGCGCCGGAGGGTGATCCCGTTCGGCATACGCCTCAAATCAGGATTTAAAAAAGATAAAAGAAGATAATTTTTGGATTGACAGTTTGACGAAAAGTCTGTATATTAGAGCATAGAAAGTATGGAAACGTTTCCACATGGAGAGTGGTCCGGAATTGGTGACGATTAAGGATGTTGCTCAGAGAGCAGGGGTGTCGGTCACGACGGTGTCCCGCGTGATCAATCACAGCGGCTATGTGGGGGAGACCGCCCAGGAACGCGTTACAAAGGCGATGGAGGAACTTAACTTTCAGCCGAGCCGCCTGGCCCGCGGTTTGGTCAGCGGCAAGACTTCGACCATCGGGCTGTTAATTCCGGATGTGGCTAATCCTTTTTTCGCGGATGTTGCCCGGGGTATCGAAGACGCGGCAATCGCCAAGGGTTACACGACCATTCTCTGCAACTCCGACTGGAAAAGGGAACGAGAGGTAATGTATCTCGGCATTTTGCGCAGCCGCTGGGCTGATGGGGTTATTATCGCGGGGAGCCGGAGCGGAGAGGAGGCTATTGACCAGGCGACCGCGGGACTTCCCCTCGTACTTGTGGACAGGAGGGGTTCGGCCCAGCACAGCTCGGTTTGGATGGACAACGAAAGGGGAGGAAGGCTGGCGACTTCCCATTTGATCAACATTGGCTGCCGCCACATTGTTCATATTTCCGGTCCGGAGGATTCGCCGTCCGCCTACAGCCGGCGGCTGGGATTTGAAGAGGCTATCAGTGAAAACCGGGCCCGGCATGAGGGCCTTAGGGGAGAACTGATTCAGGGCAACTTCCGCTATGAGGGGGGGCATGAGATCGGGTTAAGCCTTCTCCGCTCCAAAGACCGGCCGGATGGAATATTTGCCGCCAATGACCTGATGGCCGTGGGTATTCTCCAGGCGGCCAGGTTTTGTGGGATCGAGGTGCCGGATGAATTGGCTATCGTTGGGTATGACAATATTGCTTTGAGTGAGTATGCTTTTCCGTCCTTGACGACGATCGCTCAACCGGGCTATGCCATGGGAAGGTCAGCTTTTCAGCTTCTGCTTAATCAATTAGGTTCAGGCAGGAATTACCGCGCAGAACAACAGGAGTTTGAACCTCAGCTGATCCTGCGGGGTTCGACCGCGAGAAAGCGGCAGGCGGGGATGTGAACGGCTGGGTTTTGGGCAATGTGGTAACGTTACCATAGAGACTTAAAAAGTAACAACAGAGGTGTTGACAGAAATGAAGAAACAAGGCGTGCTGCACGGGGAACTGTCCCGCTTCATTGCCACGCTGGGGCATGGACAGACTCTGGTTATTGCTGACTATGGCTTGCCTGTTCCCGCTCAGGTTCCCCTGGTTGACTTGGCGGTGTCTCGAGGGGTTCCTTCCTTTTTGGATGTTCTCGATGCTGTTTTAAGCGAACTGAGTGTGGAGAAAATTACCTTAGCTAAGGAACTCGAGCGCGAGCATCCGGATCTGTTTGACAGAATTCAGCAGTTGGCTGCGGCACCCCGGGAACTTATCGGACATGATGTTTTGAAAGAACGGTTGGCGTCGGCAGCGGTGATCGTGCGTACCGGTGAGTGGACCTCTTATGCCAATATCATTCTCAAGTCCAGCGTAGTGTTCTAGCTAGGTGGTGAAGACGATGGCTCAATTAGAAATGGAAGGAATCAGTAAGGCCTTTTCCGGTGTCAAGGTTTTGGAAAATGTCAATTTTCAGGTTGACAGCGGAGAAGTTGTGGCTCTGCTCGGAGAAAACGGGGCGGGCAAATCGACCCTAATGAAGATTTTAACCGGGGTCTATACCGCTGATGAGGGGCAGATCCTGATTGACGGGGAGGCTGTGGTTGTCCGTACTATCCGGGACGCCCAGGATTTGGGCTTAGGCATGATTTATCAAGAGCTCAACTTGTTTGGCAACCTGTCAGTGGCTGAGAATTTTCTCGTCGGGCGCGAGGACAAGTTCAAGACCCTGGGTTTTGTGAATTATCCCTTGCTTTATGAGAAAGTCTCGGCGACGATGGAGACTCTGAATCTGAACCGCAACCCCAAAGAACGTCTGGTCAACTTAAGCGTGGGGGAACAGCAACTGGTGGAAATCGGCAAAGCCTTGCAGCAAGACGTCCGCTTTCTAATCATGGATGAGCCAACCTCCGCCTTGAGCAAGGCGGAGACTGATCGCCTTTTTGAAATCGTCCATGCGCTCAAGGCCAAGGGGGTGGGGATTATCTATATTTCCCATCGGCTGGAGGAATTGTTCAGAGTGGCTGACCGGGTGACCGTGTTGCGGGACGGACGCTTCATTGCCACAGTTCGGACCGAAGAGACCACAGAACGGGAATTAGTTTCCTTGATGGTCGGTCGGGATATTGAAGACCGTTATCCCCATGAGCAATCAACTCCCGGCGAGAGCATTCTGCGTGCGGAGAAGCTGAAGACGTCGGCAATTCGAGATGTCTCCCTGGAAATCAGAGGCGGGGAAATTGTGGGACTGGGGGGATTGATGGGATCCGGACGGACAGAGGTTGCCCGTGCGCTGAGCGGGATTGACTCATTGCAGTCCGGAAAAATCGTGATGGAAGGCCGTATCCTCCATCTAAGGTCTCCCGCCTCGGCGATTCGGTCCGGAATCGTCCTCGTGACGGAGGATCGTAAGAACGAAGGGTTGCTTCTGCCCTTCACGATACGGGAAAACTTGGCACTTCCCACCCTCAGTCATCGCAGCCGTTTGGGGCTCGTCCGCAGGCAGGATGAACGGAAGAATGCCGAGGAATGGGTTGGAAAGCTCAGAATCAAGACCCACTCGATGGAACAGGCGACTGAGAACTTGAGCGGCGGCAATCAGCAGAAGGTGGTCATCGGCAAATGGTTGGCTTGCAAGCCCAAACTTCTCATTTTAGATGAGCCTACCCGGGGTATCGATGTAGGGGCTAAGCAGGAAATTTACCAATTGATGAACCAGTTGAAGCTTGAAGGAAAGGCCGTGCTGATGATTTCGTCGGACCTCCCGGAATTGCTGGGCATGAGTGACAGGGTCTATGTTATGCATGAAGGAACGGTTCGGGGGGAATTGCAGGGACGTGAGATGCAACAAGAGGCATTTATGCGTCTGGCCACGGGGGGTGAGGTATGATGCAACGCATTATCAACACTATTAAACGCTATCATTTGGGACCTTTAATCGGGCTTGTCATCCTGATATTTATTCTTTCTTTTGCTACGGCAAAGTTTTTCACTTTTGGTAACCTGCGCAATGTCGCTTTACAAATCTCCGTTAATGCACTCATTGCGGTAGGCATGACCTTTGTCATTCTCACGGCTGGGATTGATCTCTCGGTCGGTTCCACCTTGGCTTTGAGCGCGGCCATCGCCGCCCAGCTCATGGTCGGGCACATCAATCCCTGGTTGGCCGGAGGCGCGGCTCTTTTCGTGGGGGGATTGGCCGGTGCGCTCAACGGAGTTTTCGTGGCCTACGCCGGTTTGGCGCCTTTTATCGTGACACTGGGAACGATGACGCTGTTCCGAGGGCTGACCGAAATCTATACGAACGGGATGCCCATCTTTAACCTGCCGCGAGGCTTTGCCGGTTTTGGCACGGGAACCTTTCTGGCCATCCCCATTCCCGTTTGGGTCATGGCTTTGGTCTTCGTCGCCGCCTGGGTGGTGCTGTACCGAACCACTGCGGGGAGGCGCATCTATGCCATTGGGGGAAACGAACGAGTGGCCTTTCTTGCCGGAGTACCGGTCAAAAGATATTTGGTGGGTGTTTACGTGGTCAGCGGTATCCTGGCTTCCCTGGCGGGGATCATTCTAGCATCGCGCCTCGGTTCGGCCGAACCGACTGCCGGGGTGGGCTATGAACTCGATGCCATTACTGCCGTCGTCCTTGGCGGAACCAGCTTGATGGGCGGCGAGGGTACTTTGATTGGCACTTTGATCGGCGCCTTGATTCTGGGAACTATCGATAATGGCCTCAATCTTCTCAATGTAAATTCTTTCTACCAGGATGCCGTCAAGGGGTTGATTATTCTCGCGGCCATCATGCTTGACCGCAAGAAGTCTGCCGGGAGATAGGAGGCCTCTGGCCTCATGCTCAATAATTATAAAAAAGGGGAGAATCGCAAAATGAAAAAGTGGAAGATTATCTTAGGGCTGGGCGCTCTAACAGTCGGGCTTGTTTCAGGGTGCGGAAGTGCCGCCAACAACAGTTCAGGCGGACAACCCGCTTCTCAGCCTAACCCCTCGTACACCATCGGGTTTGCCGTATCCACGATCAACAATCCGTTTTTTGTGGCTATGGAAAATGGCGTAAAACAGGAAGCGGCCAAGGAAGGGGTCAAGGTCATTGTCGACAACGGCAACAATGATCCAGCGACACAGCTGAATCAGGTTCAGGATCTGATTCAGCAAAAAGTCAGTGCCATTATTCTCAACCCGACCGATAGCCAAGGTTTGTCCAGCGCGGTGGCTGCCGCGAACAAAGCGAATATCCCGGTGGTGACATTGGACCGCAGTGTGACCTCAGGCAAGGTGGCTTGTTTCATTGCTTCCAACAGTGTCCAGGCAGGGAAAATGGCGGCTGACGAAATCATCAAAGCCTTGAAAGGGCAGGGCAAGGTGGTTGAGCTGCAAGGGATCATCGGCACGTCGGCGGAACGAGACCGCGAGCAGGGCTTTGACCAAGAGATTGCTACAGCGAAAGGCATCAAAGTCGTGGCCAAGCAGACGGCGAATTTTGATCGGAGCAAAGCCCTCAACGTCATGCAAAACATCTTGCAGGCTAATCCCAGTGTCAAGGGTGTTTTTGCTCAAAACGATGAAATGGCTTTGGGAGCTCTGAAGGCCATTCAGCAAAGCGGCAAGTCCGGAATTGCCATCGTCGGGATCGACGGGGAGAAAGAGGCGGTTAATGACGTCCAACAAGGGCTTTTTTATGCTGACATTGCTCAACAACCGACGCAAGAAGGGATATTAGGCGTGCAGAATGCGGTTAAGCTGGCTAAGGGAGAAACTGTGCCGGCCACGATTAACTCCCCCCTGCAATTGGTCGAAAAAGGAACTTCTTTCAGCGGCTTCTAAGAGTGTCCAGAGCATTTTGTGGCAGAACTCAGGTCAAGCCGACCGCATGAATGAACAATCCGTCCGGGTAGAGGGTTAAGGGGGATGGGAGGATAATGCGTTCCATCGCTGTCATCGGTAGTCTCAACATGGATATAGTCAATTGGGTCGAGAAGGCACCTTTGCCGGGAGAGACCATTCGGGCCCTGGCTACCGCTTATGTTCCGGGCGGAAAAGGGGCCAATCAGGCTGTGGCTGCCGCCAGGGCGGGAGCCATGGTCGAAATGATCGGGGGTGTAGGTCAGGACGATTACGGAGAGGCGTTGTTGGAAAACCTACGCGCCTCGGGTGTCAGGACGGAGGGGGTGCTTCTTGAACCCGGAGTGTCAACTGGGATAGCCTTTATTACCGTAGACGCTCTGGGTGAAAATAGCATTATTCTTGCCGCAGGAGCCAACGGAAAATTAACCCCTGAGAAGATTGGAACGGAGGATCGGTTTGCCTTCCGACCTGATATGGTTGTTTTGCAAAATGAGATACCGTATCCCACTGTGGCCTATGCTTTGACCTATTTTGCGGCGATGGAAAAGTATATCATCTATAACCCGGCTCCTGCTCTTAAGTTGCCTGAAGATGACTACCGCAAAATCAATTTACTCATTCTGAACGAAACAGAAGCGGCGGTTCTGACCGGGGGCGCTGTTGGCAGCGCGGAGGAAGTTCGTAACGCGGCGGAAATCTTGGTAGAGTGCGGGTGCCGGGAAGTCATCATTACCCTGGGAGGCAGGGGCTTATTTTACCGAAACCGCGAAAGAAATATGATGTTTTTTTTGAATGCGTTCAAGGTGCCGGTGATAGACACCACGGCGGCAGGCGACACTTTCGTCGGAGCCTATGCCGCGGCCCTGGCGGAGGGCTTGCCGGTGCGGGAAGTGCTGCGTTTTGCTTCCGCAGCTGCGGCCCTGACTGTTACCCGGAAGGGTGCGCAAACATCAATTCCCGAACGGGCAGATATCGACTTGTTTTTAAGGGATAGGCAGTGTCGCAAGTAGCCACCCCGACATCAAAAGGGTTTAACCGCTGCGGCCTATATCGCATGAAGCAGTCTTACGCAACCCACAAAGACGATATATAAAAACTCCCCGAAAACCTCGTGGTTCCGGGGAGTTTTGCTCGCGTATCCTACACGGAAAGAGGGACATCGGAGGATACTCGGATTGAATATGGTAAACCGACATAAGAGAGGCACTATCATTGAGATAATGCCTCTCTTGTTGTTTTTTTCGTATCGGTTTAGAGATGGGTTCACATTGTTTGTCTTATTGTACATAACTTGGCGCGTCACCGGGAACGGTATCCTCCGGGATCACCGCGGGAGTCATGTCGTCGAAATACTCGTCGAAATCGCGTGTCTCTGTCCGCACATTCTGTGTTTGCCTCTTTTCCGGCAGGAGAGAACGATCGGCGAGGTGCATAATGGCATAACTCGCGCTCAGACCATAGAGCATATTGTCCCAAAGAGAGGCGTAGAAGGTCTTTGTCAGCTTGGGCTTAGCCCGGTAAAGTCCCAGCCGGGTGGCTCCGTCAACCAGGATGGACCAGGTGAGTGAGCCATAGAAAGCCCCTTTCACATAGGCCAAGTCACGGCCCGTTCGTTTAAACAGATAGACCAGAGGAACACCGAGAGCCGTCCCCGTAAACATGTGGGCGATTTGGCCGAGAAGAAAATCCTTGCGCCGGTTGGTACGCCAGGTTCGAAAGAGCATGGAACCGGCCAAGTGGCCGAGCAGGTTTTCCGTCTTTCCGCGGCGCCAGAGGATCAGGTTGGACAAATCCATCGTCAGAGTTCCGATCAGTCCGGCCAAAAGTCCCAACCCGATGCTGTCCTTAATCTTTCCCATTGATTTCATCCGGCCCCGCCGGCCGCCCGCCGTGCCGGTCAGGCGGTAAAGAATCTCAAGCCATTTCAAGCAGTACCCCCCCTTGCTCTGTCTCAGACATTGTTGAGGTTAGTATGTGTACTTTCTCAAGTTTGATTAAGGCATTTATTACCAGGTTGCAGGAGCGGGAGGCTGGCAAGGGTCGGAAGGCCGAGGGCAACAGGCCAGCCAGCCGAGGGCAGCGGCCCAGCCGAGCGAAGTACGTGAACAGAATTCTCACGAGTAAAACTGGCGGCTGGGAAGAAAAAAATTTTCCGGAGTGGCAGGAAAATACCTGGAAGTGGAGAATAAGTGGGGTAAAGTGGGACAAAGTGGCGGACCTCCCCACGGGTGCGAGAGAAGCTGCGCCGACCACGTGAGAGAGACTGCGGCGACGGGGTGAAAGACGATGTTCATGGGGGAATACCTCCATACGGTGGACGGCAAGGGTCGCTTGATCATGCCGGCGAAATTCCGCGAGGCTTTGGGGGAGCAGTTTATTGCCACCAAGGGCTTGGATCATTGTCTGTTTGTTTACCCCCAAGATGAATGGAAAATCCTCGAAGAAAAACTGCGGGCACTGCCCTTTACTCAACCCGACGTGCGGGCTTTCGTCCGTTTCTTCTTTTCCGGAGCCAGCGAATGTGAAGTGGATAAACAGGGAAGGATCTTGTTGCCGGCGAATTTGCGCCAATACGCCCAGATTACCAAGGATGTGGTTCTTGTGGGGGTTTCGACCCGCGTTGAGATCTGGAGTCAAGAGTTGTGGGCGGAATACAGCAGCCGGGCGGAAGAAGCCTACGCTCAAGCGGCCGAGTCCTTAGTCGAGCTCGGTATATAGGGTGTTAAGGCCTGAGCTCAGCGGGTGCGGGAACTCGAAGGGCTCCTGGGTTCAAGGGGTTCGGAGGAGGGGTCCGACTAGCGCCTCGGTTCAAGGGGTTTAGAGCGGAGACCAGACCACAGAGAAGAAGGAGAATGGATATTGGCGCAGGCTGGCGGGCGAAGTTCGAATTGGCGAAGGACGGATTATTTTGGCATACACGCATACTACGGTCCTACTTCATGAAGCTGTGGATTATTGGTTCACGGACCCGGACTGGGTTTATGTTGACGCAACCTTGGGCGGAGCGGGTCACAGCGCGCTGCTGCTCAGCCGTTTGAGCGCAAGGGGAAAACTCTTTGGCCTCGACCAGGATCCGGTGGCGATACGTCACGCCGGGGAGCGCTTTGCGGAAGAACCGCGGGTGAACTTACTGAGGACTAATTTTGTCGCCTTGGAGGACAAGCTGCGGCAAGCGGGGGCACTGCCGGTCCATGGGATTCTCTTCGACTTGGGGGTGTCTTCACCGCAGCTGGACGAAGGAGAGCGGGGTTTCAGCTACATGCGGGATGCCCCGCTGGATATGCGCATGGATCCCGGGCGGGAATTGACGGCGCGAGATATCGTCAATAGTTGGTCAGAAGATGAGATTTATAGCGTTATCAGGCGTTTTGGGGAGGAAAAATGGGCTAAACGGATTGCCGGGTTCATCGTGGGGGCACGGGCAAAGCACCCGCTGTCGACGACGGGGGAACTCGTCGAAGTGATCAAGGCCGCGATCCCGGCCTCCGCCCGCCGGGAAGGGCCGCATCCGGCTAAACGAACGTTTCAGGCCTTGCGCATTGCGGTCAATGATGAGCTGGGAGTCTTGGAGCGGGCTTTGGATCAAGCCCTGCGCTGTCTGGCACCCGGCGGACATCTGGTTGTGATCACCTTTCACTCGCTGGAGGACCGGCTGGTGAAAGAAAAAATGCAGTCTTGGCTGGGGAAATGCACCTGCCCGCCGGGCTTGCCGGTCTGTGTCTGCGGGGCCGTGGCCTCGGCCCGCCTCCTTAACCGCAAACCGGTGCTGCCGTCGGCGACGGAAATAGCGAACAATCCCCGCTCCCGCAGTGCCAAGCTGAGGGCGGCGGAAAAGGTGAGCGAGTGTGGCGGGCGGCCGGGAATAGGAAGCACGAATAGTTCTTAGATGCTAACGATGGTCACTTGGACAGCTGAATGACGGTCTAAAGAGAAAGGTGGGGGAATACCCATGGTAGTAGCGCAGGAAAAGTTAGAACGGCGGCAGGCATCCCTGCCGAGTGAGCCGGAAAGACGGCCCGGCACGCGAAGTGCCCGGACCGGATATTCCGGAAGTGCCGAGGCCGGATACCCGGGACGTTCCCCTGCCGGATACCCGGGAAGTTCCCACCCCGGGACGCGGAGAAGGTCCCGCGCCAGAAATCCCAAGAGACTGCGGCTGCAACGGAGAAGCGTTCTGGCCCTGGCTTTGGCGGTGGGGATCTTCGGTGCCATCTGTGCCGACACGATTCAGCTCACGGTGGTGAAAGGAGCGGAGATCCGCAGCCTGGAAAAGGACATTTCCACGGCCAAAGCCCAGAATGATCTGCTGCAGGTTCAGGTGGATAAACTGCGTTCGGTTGGACGGATTGAATCCGCGGCTCTGGCCATGGGTATGGTTCAGCCTTCGGGGACGGTCTATGTGGCCGGGAATCTGCCTGCTGTCAAGAAATCATCGCAAGCCACTGCACCCAAGGTCGCCGGCCCCCGGGCAGGGAGTGCGCAGGAGGCACCCAAACAGTCGGCACTGCATCAACTGGCGCAGATCTTTACGGGCTTGTTTGCCTCCGCACAGCGCTAAAGGGAAACAGGCGATTTGGGTACGCAGGATAGGGCGGAACAGGGAGGAAGCGCATGAGTCCTTTAGTCCGTATGCGTAAACGAATCGCTTTTCTTTTTTTGTGCGTCAGCGTGTTCTTGGTCGTCCTAATCGTGCGCTTGGCTTATGTTCAATTGGGCCAAGGGGCGGAGTTAACCAAAAAAGCCGAAGAGAGCCATTTCCGCGGCGTCCCGGTGGCGCCCAAGAGGGGAAACATCGAGGACTGCAACGGCAGCATCCTGGCGATGAGTGTCAGCAGCGAAACGGTTTACGCTATTCCGGCGGAGATCCGGCAGTCCGGACGCACAGCAGAGATCGCGCAAAAGCTTGCCCAAATGTTACATAAGCCCTTGGATGATATTACCAAGCTGATCACGAAACGCGCGGCCTTGGTCTATGTACAGAAAAGGGTCGATTCTCAGGCCGCCGCGGCTGTCCGGGCGGCAAACTTTCCGGGCGTGGGGGTTACGGAAGACAGCCGCCGTTATTACCCGAACGGGTCCTTGGCGGCCCATATTATCGGATTTACCGGGATTGACAATCAAGGGTTGGAAGGAATAGAGTTAACCAGGGATAAAGAGCTCAAGGGGACGCCGGGGAGCGTCCAGGTAGAATTCGGAGCGAACGGGGTCGAACTGCCGCAGGCCGACCGCTTGTATTTCCCTCCCAAACAGGGAGATACGGTCCGCCTGACGATCGATAAAAATATTCAGGCCTTTGCAGACCGCGAACTGCAAAAGCTCATGTCCGGCCAGGGGGCCAACATGAACGGCCAGGCGCCGAAAAACGCGTCCATTCTGGTCATGGACCCCGACACCGGAGCCCTCTTGGCCCTGGCCATGACCCCAACTTTTGATCCAAATCATTACCAGGATTATGATCCGTCGGCTCGGCGCAACATTGCGGTGCAAAACGGCTATGAACCCGGCTCCACTTTCAAGATCATTACCCTGGCGGCGGCTCTGCAAGAGAAGAAGATTACGCCGGAAGGGCACTTTTTTGACCCGGGATACTATGCGGTGCTCGGGAAACATGTGCGCTGCTGGAAAGCGGGCGGCCACGGAGACGAGACTTGGGTTCAGGTGGCGGAAAACTCCTGCAATCCGGGTTTTGTCGAGATGGGACAACGTCTGGGAATGAACGAGTTCTACAAATATTTGCATGACTTCGGTTTCGGTCAGAAGACAGGGATTGAAATGTCGGGTGAGGCTCCGGGAATTTTGGCGAACAAGAAAAAGGCCACCGCGCTCGATTTGGCGACCATGTCGATCGGTCAGACCAATAATGTCACCGCGATTCAACTCTTGACCGCGGTTTCGGCTGTGGCTAACGGAGGCCTTTTGCTCAAACCCCAACTCGTGAAGGAAATTGACAGTCCGAGCGGACAGGTTCTCGTGCCTTTTCAGAAGCAGGTGGTACACCGGGTGATCAGCGAGAGCACCTCGAAGCTGGAACGGGAAATCCTGGAGGCGGTGGTTACCAACGGCACCGGGAGGCGGGCTTTTCTACCGGGTTACAGGGTGGCCGGCAAGACCGGAACCGCCCAAAAAGTCGTCAACGGAGCGTATGTACAAGGGGAATATGTCGCTTCGTTTGTCGGTTTTGCCCCGGCCGATCACCCGCGCTTGGCAGTCTTGGCCGTGGTCGACGGCGTGCCCTTTTTCGGCGGGGCGGTGGCGGCTCCCATTGTTCAGTCGGTGCTGCTGGATTCTCTCAAATACCTGGGCATCAAACCCTCACCGGGCGCTCCCATGACCCCCAGCAAACCGATGCCGGGTCTGGAATTTCCGCCGGTGAAGAAAGCGGCGAGCGTGCCTTCGGTCCTGGGTCTGCCCTTGGCCGAGGCGCAGAAAACACTGACTCAGGCGGGCTTTCAAGTGGATGTCAAAGGACAGGGGCCAACCGTGGTCGATCAAATTCCCCACGGCGACGCGAGTGTGGAAGCGGGTTCGACGGTGCTGATCGATTTGGGACAGGAGGCGGGGGTTCCCAGCCTGGGGCGCTGGTGGGCGGATGAGGACGAAGATGTGGCCGCCATCCGGTCCCTGGGGGCTAGGGTTCCGCTGACGGCGGCGCAGGTACCGGGCAGTTAAAGAAGCGGGGATTTTTCATCCGCAAGATGTCGGCGGGCTGCTTCTGAATCCGGCGGGAACTGTCTATACTAAATGAAGAAAAGGACCTGGTCGTATGCTAAATGAAGAAAAGGGCGTGATCGGGATGGCCGGTGCGAAGACTTTGGCTCAGGTTGCAGCCGGGCCAGATGAGACGGCCCCGGCGGGGGCCATAGACACTTTGGGGGTTATAGATACTGTGGGGGATATGAATACCGGGGTGGAGGGGATCACTATCGACTCCCGGAGCGTGAAGCCGGGGGATCTCTTTGTCTGTGTCCCGGGTTTCACGGTGGATGGGCATGATTTTGCGGCCCGGGCCGTGGCCGCGGGAGCGCGGGCCCTTGTCGTTGAGCGTTTTCTCCCCCTGCCCGTTCCCCAGGTGAGGGTTCGAAACGCTCGCCGGGCTTTGGGCTTTGTGGCGGCGGCCGTTTACGATCACCCGAGCATGGGCCTGGAAGTGGTGGGGGTGACCGGGACCAACGGCAAAACCACCGTCACTCATCTGGTGGAGCGGATAGCCGCTCAGCGCGGTCACAAGGTGGGCTTAATCGGGACTTTGGGAGCAAGAATCGCCGGGCGCGAGATTCCCGGGCAGCGCACGACCCCCGAAGCGACAGAAATCCAAAAACTCCTGGCGGCTATGCGGGCCGAAGGGGTGAGCCTGGCGGTCATGGAGGTGTCTTCCCATGCCCTGGATTTGGGCCGGGTCAACGGCTGCGAATTTGACGCGGGGATTTTTACCAACTTAACACAAGATCATTTGGATTATCATAAGACGATGGAGGAGTATCTGGAGGCGAAAGCCAAGCTCTTCCGAGGTTTGCAAGGAAAAAAGGAGCCCAAAATCGCGATTATTAATGGGGATGATCCGGCGGCAGACATGTTAAGAAAAGCCTCGGCGGCCGAGACCGTCACTTACGGTCTGGGGGAAGCCCGGGATTACCGGGCGGCTGAGATTCGGCCGGGTGTGGACGGGGTTCGTTTCCGGGCCGAATTTCGCGGACGCCGGCAGGAAGTGTTTTATGCCACGCCCGGATTGTTCAGTGTTTATAATGCCTTGGCGGCCTTTGCCTGGGCGGTGGAGCGGGGTTATGCCGCGGAGGAAGCGGCCCGGGCTTTGGCCGGGATTTCCGGAGTGCCCGGGCGATTTGAAAGCGTCCGCCAGGCCCAGCCTTTCCAAGTCATAGTTGACTACGCCCATACACCGGACGGTTTAGCCAACGTATTGAAAACCGCGCGGGAATTCACTCAAGGCCGTGTAATCACGGTATTTGGCTGCGGCGGGGACAGGGACAAGGGCAAACGGCCCCTTATGGGCGGTCTGGCCACCCAATACAGCGATGTCACCTTGGTTACCTCGGATAATCCGCGCACGGAAGATCCGGAGCAGATCATTAAGGAAATCCTAAACGGAGTCCGGGGCAGCTGTGAAAGTGTCGTTGACCGCCGGGAGGCGATCCGCCGGGCCTGCGCTCTGGCTCGCCCCGGGGATACGGTCCTGATTGCCGGCAAAGGGCATGAAACCTACCAAATCATCGGCTCGGAGACGCATCCGTTTGACGACCGGGAGGTGGCCAGGGAGGTACTGGAAGGACTGGGGTACGGGAGGGTTGGTCATGTGGCGGGGTAAAGATGTCGCTCTGCTGGCAGAGGGGATCTTATGGGGAGATCCCGAAGTTCCGGTGCAAGGCTGTCTGTTGGACAGCCGTCAGGCCAAAGGCGGGGAAATATTTTTCGCTTTGCCCGGGGAAAGAGCAGACGGGCACGATTTTGTAGTTTCGGCTTGGCGGGCCGGGGCCGCGCTGGCGGTGGGAGATAAAGCCCGCTGGAGTTCGAGCGTGAAAACCCACCCCGTTGCC
The DNA here is from genome assembly GCA_001029295.1 of Peptococcaceae bacterium CEB3. GTDB lineage: Bacteria > Bacillota > Desulfitobacteriia > Desulfitobacteriales > Desulfitobacteriaceae > Acididesulfobacillus. Next base: position 194,910 of record LDXJ01000060.1, read on the forward strand.
CCGGTCGAGATTCCGCCCGGGAAAGCTTTGGTTCTGGTGGATTCCGTACCCCGTGCTCTCAGGACTTTGGCCAAGGCCTGGAGGGAGCGGATCGGGGCCAAAGTCGTCGCAGTCACGGGGAGTAACGGCAAAACCACCACCAAAGACATGGTGGCTGCCGTTCTTAGCAGGCGTTACCGGGTCTGCAAGAACCTGGAAAACCATAATAATGAACTGGGACTCCCTTTCACGGTTCTCAACGCCCCGCCGGATACGGAAATCCTCGTCCTGGAAATGGGGATGCGAGGGTTGGGCCAGATCAGGGCTTTGACGGAAATTGCCCGCCCGGAGACCGGGGTGATCACGAATATCGGAACGGTGCACCTGGAACTCCTCGGTTCGCGGGAGAAGATTGCCCAGGCCAAGTGGGAACTGGTCGAGGCTCTGCCCAAGGATGGCTGGGCGGTGCTCAACGCCGAAGACCGGCTGAGTGCGGAGAAAGCCAAAGACGATCCTCATCAGGCCAGGTTTTACGGTTTGCGCGGGGACTGGATGAACGCGGAGGTGACCGGGGAAGACCTGGCCGCGGAAGGGGTTATGGGCACGGGATTTAGCGCCGTCCGGGGCGGGGAGCGGGCACGGGTCAGTCTGCCCCTGCCGGGTGAGCATCACGTTTTGGATGCCTTGGCGGCCCTTACGGTGGGGACGATTTACGGGATTTCCCTGGCGGAGGGAGGTCGAGGACTGGAGAAAATGGAACTCTCCAGGATGAGGCTGGAAGTCCGGCCCGGAATCGAGGGGAGCACGCTCATCAGCGACGTCTACAACGCGAATCCGGTGTCGATGCAGGCTTCTCTGAGCATCTTGAAAGAACGGGCCGGCGCCAGCCCTACGGTGGCTATCTTGGGGGAAATGTATGAGCTGGGGGAGGATAGCAAGTCCGGGCATAACCGGGTCGGTCGGGTGGCGGCCGGGCTGGGGCTCAGCAGCCTGATCACGGTTGGCGCTTTGGCGGAGGATATTGCCGTCGGCGCCCGGGAAGCGGGCCTCGCTCCGGACAAGGTCAACATCTGTGCTACCCGGGAAGAGGCGGTGGAGAAAGCGGTGCGTGTCCTCAAGACACTGCCGGCCGGGGCTTGGGTTTTAGTCAAAGGCTCCCGGGGCATGAGGATGGAAACGGTGAGCGGGGCCCTTCAAGCCGGGGATTTTGCCTGAGACCGGACGGAGGCTGTCCGGCGAGATCCGGCCGATCGGCTGATGGGTTGAAAGGCCGGGCGGAAAGGCCGGCAGAAAAGGAAGGTTTTGGAACATGCTGGAACGTTTGGCCATGGCGGCCGGATTGACTTTGGTGATCACCTTGTTGCTGGGGCCTTTTTTCATTCCGATTCTCCGCATCCTCAAGTTCGGCCAGCAGATTCGGTCGGAAGGCCCGCGGGGTCACCAAAAGAAAGCGGGAACCCCGACGATGGGCGGAATCATTTTTCTGGTCAGTATTGTGGTGGGGGCGCTGGCTTTGGCGGAGAAACCCACCTCCTTAGAAATGATGACCGTGGTGGGGTCCATGTTGGGTTTCGGCGTGTTGGGCTTTATGGATGACTTTGTCAAAGTGGTCATGCGGCGTTCCTTGGGGTTGCGGGCGTATCAGAAACTGGTCGGCCAAATTGTGCTCGCTCTCCTTCTGAGTGTGGTTTCCGTCAAAGTTCTCGGTCGCGGGACAGACGTGATTATACCGTTCACTTCGATACACTGGGAGCTGGGCAGGTTTTATTATCCTTTGGCGGTCTTCATTATCGTATGGATTGTCAACGCCGTGAACCTGACGGATGGGTTGGACGGTTTGGCGGCGGGCACGACCCTCTTGGCCGCTTTGGCCTATGTCGTGATCGCCCTGCTGGCGGCTGTCCAGGGCATCGGAGTGGCCGTCCTGGCGCATGACTCCGATTTGGCGGTTTTCGCGGCCGCCGTAGTCGGGGGAACCTTGGGTTTTTTGCGTTTCAATTCGTATCCGGCCCGGGTCTTCATGGGGGATACCGGTTCTTTGGCCCTGGGCGGAGCATTGGCGGCTCTCGCCGTCCTGACCAAAAGCGAACTGGTGCTCATTATCGTGGGCGGGATTTTTGTCTTGGAAGCGCTTTCCGTCATTTTGCAGGTGATCTCTTTCCAGACGACCGGCAAACGCATCTTTCGCATGAGCCCCTTGCACCATCACTTTGAACTGGGGGGGTGGAGCGAATGGAAAGTCGACACAGTTTTTTGGACGGTGGCCTTGTTTTGCGCGATTTTGGGCATTATCGCCTACTTCCCGGGGTTCGGGTCCTGAAGAGGACGGGCGATGGATAGAGGATTCCGCGGCAAAACGGCCGGCGGGAAAAGACAACTGGGAATGAGGGAAAGACAACTGGGAATGAGGGAAAATGGAGAACAACCAGAGAACAACCAGAGATTGGCAGCGGGGGAATCCGGGAGGACATGTTATGAACGGGATCGATAGCACAGACTTTGGTATAGACTTCGGCGCGAACTTCAAAGATAAACGGGTCTTGGTGGTGGGGTCAGGGCTGAGCGGCCAAGGAGCGGCGGCTCTCTTAGCCTCCCGGGGGGCGAAAGTATTCATTACGGACCGTAAGCCGGCCCGGGAGTTGCCGGAAGTTGCCGCTTTGGGTTTACCCGAGGAGCGCATGTTCCTGGACAAAACGCCGGACCTGGCTCAGGTGCGGCCGGAACTCATTGTGCTTTCGCCCGGGGTCTCCCCCCGGCAGGGGTTTATTCAAGAGGCCTTGGCCCGGCGGATTCCGGTTTGGTCCGAAGTGGAATTGGCCTTGAGAAATTGCCCGGCCGTGAGCGTGGGGGTCACGGGGACCAACGGCAAAACGACCACGACCACCCTGATTGGGGAACTGGCGAAGCTGACAGGCCGCAAGACCGTGGTGGCGGGAAACATCGGAGTGGCACTGAGCCATGAGGTGGTGGGCTTAACCGAAGAGGACATTGTGGTGGCGGAGCTGTCCAGTTTTCAGCTGGAATTTGTCGACCGGGCGCGTTTACATATTGCCGTCATGCTCAACTTGACTCCCGACCACTTGGATCGGCACGGCAGTGTGGAAAAATACCTGGAGGCAAAGGCGAACATCTTTGCGCACCAGAAAGAACGGGATTTGGCGATTCTCAATTGGGATGACCCCATCGTGCGCGGTCTGGCCCCACAGCTTAAGGCCAGAGTGTTGTTTTTCAGTCCGACCCGCTTTTTGGAGGACGGGATCAGCCTGAAGGGAGATATGATCGTCTTTGCCGCCGGAGGGGTGGTTGAGCCGATTCTGCAGCGAGGCGAACTCCAACTGCGGGGGAGCCACAATTTGGAGAACGTGATGGCCGCGGCGGCGGCGGCCAGGGAGTTGGGTTTGCCCCGGGAGCGCATTGCCGCAGGGCTGCGCGGCTTTAAAGGGGTTGAGCACAGGCAGGAGGTCGTGGGAACGTTCGAGGGAATTCTTTTCGTCAACGATTCCAAAGGAACGAACACGGACGCGGCCGCCAAAGCGCTCCTGGCTTTCTCGGAACCGCTGGTCCTGCTGGCCGGCGGTAAGAATAAAGGTTTGGATTTCCACGACTTTATGACGTTGGTACGGGAGAGAGTGAAAAGTCTGGTCCTCTTGGGGCAAGCCGCGGACGAGATGGAGCAAGCGGCACGGGAGGCCGGAGTGAGCCGCATCCTCAGGGCCGGGTCTTTTCCGGAAGGGGTGGAGACGGCCATCGCCGAAGCACAGGCCGGGGACGTTGTACTCCTCTCCCCGGCCTGCACGAGTTGGGATATGTTTAAGAGTTATGAGGAGAGAGGGGAATTGTTTAAGGAGTTGGTGCGTAGGCATTACACAACTCAGAAGTCGGAAGTCAGAAGTTAGAAGTCAGAGGCCATAAGAGAAGTCAGAGGTCAGAAGTCGGAAGTCAGAGGATAGAGGCGTTACAGAGGATAGAGACGTTACAGGGGAGGAAAGCGCAAACGGTTAGAGCAGAGTTATGAGGTAAGGGTTGTGCGACGCTGAGGGAAGGGTTTTAGCGAAGGAGGGGGATCTTGAATGCTCAAAGGCCGCCGTCCGGATATGATGTTGTTGGGAGCGATCCTGGTACTGCTGGCGATTGGGATCGTGATGGTGTACAGTTCGAGCGCTGTCAAGGGTTACGTTCAGTTCGACGATCCCTACCATTTCCTCAAAGCCGAGATCATCTGGGTGGGCTTGGGTCTGGGTGCCATGCTCCTGGGCCTGAGGCTGGATTTGCAGTTTGTGCGCCGCTGGGCGAAACCGGCCCTCTACTTGGCTATTGTGCTCTTGATTCTCGTCAAAGTGCCGGGCATCGGGCGCAAAGTCAACGGGGCGGACCGCTGGATCGGACTCGGACCTTTGTCAATTCAACCTTCCGAGGTGATTAAGCTGGCCATGGTTTTGGTCATGGCCCATCTTTTGGCTCTGAGGCCCCAGCAGATTCAGTCCTTTCGCAAAGGGCTTCTGCCCATCCTGGCCCTCTTGGGCTTGGTGGCCGGACTAATCATGTTGCAGCCGGATTTGGGTACGACCTTGGCCATTGCCGGGACGACTTTCTTCATGTTGATTGCGGCCGGGGCGCGAACCGGACAGCTCGTGGCCTTGGCCGGCGGGGGCTTGGGGCTGGTGGTGGCGGCCATTGCGGCGGCCCCTTACCGCATGAGGCGTATTCTCGCTTTTTTGGATCCGTGGGCCGATCCTTCGGGTAAGGGGTATCAGACCATTCAGGCCCTGCTGGCTCTGGGGCCGGGCGGCTTGTTTGGTTTGGGGCTCGGGCAAAGCCGGCAGAAGTTTCTCTATCTGCCGGAGAACCATACGGATTTTATCTTTGCCATGGTCGGGGAGGAGTTGGGTTTTGTCGGCGCCACCCTTGTGATCCTGCTCTTCTTCTTGGTGGCCTGGCGGGGCTTCCGCACGGCCATGGCGGCTCCCGATCCTTTCGCGGGGCTGTTGGCGGTGGGAATCACGGGGCTCGTTTCCATCCAGGCGATGATCAACATGGGTGTTGTCAGCGGGGTCCTGCCGGTGACGGGAATTACTCTGCCTTTTTTGAGTTACGGGGGTACCTCCCTGGTCTTTACCATGTTGGCCGTCGGGGTTTTACTTAATATTTCAGCTCAGGTAAGGTAAAGGTCCGGCCCGGCGGGCAGCCGGCGAAAGGAGCGAACTCGCTTGCGTGTGATTGTAACCGGCGGTGGAACCGGGGGGCATATTTATCCTGCCCTGGCCATTGCCCGGGGATTGAGGGATAAAGTCCAGGATTGTGAGATTCTTTATGTAGGCACCCGTCAGGGTATGGAAGCAAAGCTGGTGCCGGAGGCAGGCTGGAGGTTTTCCGGAGTGAGCGGGCAGGGACTGCCGCGCAAGTTGAGTCTGGAAAGCTTGAAAACTGTGGCGCGCAGTTTTCAGGCTCTCTGGCAGACCAAGGAGATCCTGCGCCATTTCGGGCCGGATCTGGTCGTGGGAACCGGTGGGTATGTGTCGGGGCCGGTCGTGCTGACGGCGGCTATGTTCGGCATTCCCACCCTGTTGCATGAGCAGAATGCCCTGCCGGGCATTACGAACAGGACCTTGGCTCGGGTGGTGAAAAGGGTGATGGTAACGTTTCCCGAGAGCCTGCCGCGTTTTCGGGCCGGCGGAAAGGCAGTCTTAACCGGATTGCCGGTCCGCCCCGATATTGGCAAGGTCAGCCGCGCCGCCGGCGCCAAACACTTCTCCCTGCGTCCGGAGCGACTGACACTACTGGTTACGGGAGGAAGCCGGGGGGCCCGGACGCTGAACCGGGCGATGCTGACAGTGTTGGAGAAGCTGGCTCCGCGGCCGGAGGTCCAGGTGATCTGGGCGACGGGGAGCAATACTTATCAAGAGACCCTGGACGGCTTGCGCCGGCGGGGTATTAAGTGGGAGCGTCCGAACTGGCGGGTTTTGGAATACCTAAAAGATATGCCTGAGGCCTACGCCGCGGCGGATCTCTGTCTCAGCCGGGCCGGCGCGGCTTCCCTGGCCGAGCTCATGGTGGCCGGGAAACCAAGTGTCCTTATTCCCTATCCGTTCGCGGCGGAAAACCACCAGGAGTACAATGCCCGCGCCCTGGTAGAAGCGGGGGCCGCCCGCTTGATTTTGGACAAGGAATCAACCGGACCGAGGCTATGGCAAGAGGTCGAGGGTTTGCTGGCTGACCGGGCTCTCCTTGAGCGTATGGGCGCGGCGGCGCGCGGGCTGGCCCAGCCGGAGGCTCTGAGCAAGATCGTGGATCTCTGCCTGGAAACGGCCTGGAAGTGAGGCAGGCTTCCCCGTCTCCCTTGGTTTTCCCTTGGTCTCCCCTTGCTTTCCTTTTGGTCTCCCCTCGGTCTCCTTCCGGTCTCCCCTTTCACACCTTTTGACCCGGCCGCATAACATAAGGCAGTCAAAAAGGTCTGGGAAAGGAGCCGGTGCGCGTGTGGCCGAAGCGGAAAGTTAAATTACTGGCACTACAGGACGCGGTGGGTTTGAGAGAGTTTCAGGCACTTTTGAAGGCCGTGGGTTTGCCCTATGTGGTGGAGGAACCGGGAACCCGAATACATAAGGGAAAAAGCGTTTTTTGGGATACGGATCCGGACGAAAACGTATCGAACGAAAAAGTATCGGACGGAGAAGTACCGTACGGGGAAGTGCTCGACGGAGAAGTGTCTGACCGGGAAGCGCTCGACGGAGAAGGACCGTATGCTGAAGTGCCGGATGGGGTGTGTACGGATTTGATCGTATGGCCGGGAATGAGCGCGGACATAGCTGAGCGGGCACGCATCGCGGGAATGCGGCTGATGTCTCCGGAGGAGCTTTTGGCGGAGATTTGGCGGGATGAGCTTCTTCTGCCGGTGTTCTCACCTTCGGTCGGGATCGGCGGAAAACCTCTGCTCTGGGTTATTTTACGGGAAGCCGGCTTTGCCCCCTCCCTGCTCTGGCAGGACGGGAACGGAGTCTGGCAGGGAGAGAAGAGTCCGGGCCTCGGTTGGATTGTGCCCGGGGTCTGGCTGCGGGAGATGGCGGGGGACCGGCGCTTGGGCAGAGAAAGACCCGCGGAACCCGTGTCATGGGCGGTGCGCGCGGATAGGGTGGATTTCTACGCGGTTTCAAGAGTGTCTGAGAGAGAGAGGTATCTCGGCGCTGTACCGCGTTGGCCGGAACCGACGGAAGAAACGGAGGCGTGCGGGAGTGTCGCTCAGGCTTTGGGACTCGGGGTTGCTTGGGCGGATGTTCGGCAGGCTTTGCAATCGCTGTGGCCGGGTGAGCAACTGCTCGCGTTGAAAGAGCTGAAACCTTCGGCCGCTTGGAGAACTGAAACTGAGGGGAGTCAACCGGATGGAGTTAGACGGGTTGAAAGGCAGAGTGGAGTACAATTACCCACTGAAGAATTTGACGACTTGGAAGATCGGCGGGCCGGCTGAATGTGTCTGCTGGCCGCGGAGTTCGGAGGAACTGATTTCGCTTGTCCGGCAGGCCCTCAGTCAAGGGCGGGATTTCCGGATCATCGGCAGGGGTTCAAATCTGCTGGCGCCTGATTCGGGTTTAGCGGGAATCACGGTCGTAACCACTGAGCTAAAGCAGATCGAGTGGGGGGAGTATTCCGTCTGGGTCGAAGCGGGGTATTCTTTGGTCAAGCTGGCCCGGGAAGCCGGGGAACGCGGCTGGTCGGGTCTGGAGTTTGCCGGGGGAATTCCCGGGACGGTCGGAGGAGCCGTGGTCATGAATGCCGGGGCGTATGGTGAAGACATGGCGGGCAGAATCAAGAACGTCAAGGTTTGGTGTGACGGCGAAGTCCGGATTCTCAATAAGCAAAGGCTGAAGTTCGGGTACCGCACGAGTTCCTTCCGGAACGGAAGCGCGTGCCGAGCCGAGACGGCGCCCTCTGTCGATTCCCGGAGCGCGTCGGAGCTGGCGGCCGGGCCGCCGGGAAAGGAAGGAAGGGACAGAGTCCCGCCTCCGGTCTTGGCTGCCGAACTTTCCTTTGGGCCGGGTGAGCGGGAGGAAATTCTGGCCCGCATGAGCGAAGGCCTGCGCAAGCGGGCGGCCGCCCAGCCTCTGGCGGAAGCCAATGCGGGGAGTGTCTTCCGCAATCCGCCCGGGGATTATGCCGCCCGGCTGATTGAGCAGACCGGCTGGAAAGGAAAAAGATGCGGCGGAGCCAAGGTGTCCGAAAAACATAGTAATTTTATCGTCAATACCGGGGAAGCGACGGCGGCCGACGTTCTGGGCCTAATCGAGGCTATTCGCGGGGATGTATGGCAAAAGTTCGGCATCCGGCTGGAGACGGAGGTTCGTTATCTGGGAGCGGAAGGCAGCAAAAGATAATGTTTCAGAGGTGAACGCTGCCGTAGGCTGACATATTTTCTTTAGGGTTTAGTGTCTTGACGTTTCAGGTGTTAACGGTCCGGAGGTTCGTTATTCCGGAGCAAAAGAGGAGGAGGAGCGGTTATGACCATGGACCGCTATGTGATAACCGGGGGACAGCCGCTGGAGGGGACCATCAGGGTCAGCGGGGCCAAGAACGCCTCTTTGCCGCTGTTGGCGGCGGCGCTGCTGGCGGAAGGCACATCCGTATTATTGGACATTCCGCGGTTGGCGGATGTCAGCAATATGTTGGACGTCCTTGAGCATTTGGGTTGCCGGGTGAAGTGGCAGGATGAGGCTTTGCTCATCAATGCCTCGTCTCTCAGGGACTGGAGTGTGGACGAGGAATTAATGCGCCGGATGCGAGCGTCCAATCTAATCTTGGGGCCGGTGCTGGCGCGGCACGGCCGGGTGAAGATCGCCATGCCGGGAGGCTGCGCCATCGGCTCGCGCCCGATGGACCAGCATTTAAAGGGACTGGCGGAACTGGGCGTTAAAGTCAAGGAGAAACACGGCTACATCGAGGCGTGGACCGAGGAGCTGAAGGGGGAGCATGTCTACCTGGATGTTCCCAGTGTCGGCGCCACGGAAAATCTTATGATGGCGGCCGCCCTGACGCGCGGGACGACTTTAATACACAATGCGGCCCGGGAACCGGAGATTGTCGATTTGCAGAACTTCCTCAACAAGATGGGAGCCAAGGTACGGGGAGCGGGTCTGGACGTCTTGCGCATTGAGGGAGTGGAAACGCTCCATCCGGCGGAACACGCGGTGATTCCGGATCGGATTGAAGCCGGAACGCACATCATGGCCGGGGTGATCACCCAAGGGGATATTCTGGTGCAAAATGTAATTCCCGAGCATCTGGAGCCGGTGGTGGCCAAGTTGCGTCAAGCCGGAGCTCGTTTGGAGGTTTATGACGACGCCGTGCGGGTGCGCCCCTGCGGCCGGCTTAAGGCGATTGATCTCAAGACCATGCCTTATCCGGGATTTCCGACCGATATGCAGCCTCAGTTCATGGCTCTCTTGGCTTCGGCTGAGGGGACGAGCGTGATCACGGAGACGATCTTCGAGAACCGGTTCCAGCACGTGGACGAGCTCAGGCGGATGGGCGCCCGGATCCGGGTGGAGGGACGTACGGCGGTGGTGCACGGAGTCGAGACTCTGGAGGGAGCCTTTGTCGAGGCCACCGACCTGCGGGCCGGAGCGGCCCTTTTCCTGGCGGCCTTGGGAGCCGGAGAGGCCACGGTGTTGGAAAAAGTCGGGCATATCGACCGCGGCTATGAAAACCTGGAGGAAAAATACCGCGGCTTGGGCGCGAGGTTAAGAAGAGTCAGGGCGTAGCGATATCAGAGGTCGGAAGTCAGAGGTCGGAAGTCAGAGGTCGGAGGTCAGAAGCCGAGGTCAGAAGCCGGAAGCAGGAACACAGGCGAGGGGCGTACAGCCCGGAGTTGCTTTAGGACTTAAGTCCTAAAGCAACTTGTTTTCAAGAAAAAGAATGACTCAGAGGACGGAATTCGGTATACTTGGGACAAGGGGGAAAAAGAGTTGCCAGCCAAGCGAACGAATACGTTCTTTCTCTATGTTTCCGTCCTGGTGGTTATGTTGGCGGTGGGGCTGGTGGTTGCTGTCCGCTCCGGCGTTTTTACCATCAGGCATATCAGCGTTACCGGTTTGCAGCAGATTCCGGAAAGCGATATTCAGCGCCTGGCCGAAGGCGCGCTGGGTCAGAATCTTTTTCTCTTTGACCGGGAAGGCTTGACACAGAAGATTATGTTGCATCCCTTGGTGCGCTCGGTTGAGTTTCGGCGCAAATTTCCCGACACGCTGGAGGTCCAAGTGACGGAACGGAAGCCGGCGGCCCTGTTGGTCGTTCCCAACGGGGTGCTGGAAGTCGATTCCCAGGGGGTTTTCCTGCGCCGTTTGGAAGGATGGCCCAAAGTGGATTATCCGGTCCTGACCGGGGTGACAGTTCCGGATACCGCGGGGCCGGGGCAGAGGCTGACCGATCCGGGTCTGGCGGCGGAACTTAAAGTTCTTGACCAAGCCCCGACCGCCATGCTGCCAATGCTGAGCGAGGTTCAGGTCAACGTGGCCCGGCAGGTTACCCTCTTTCTGACCAGCGGGGTGGAAGTACGTTTAGGCCAGGCCGACGAGTGGAAAGATAAGCTTGCGGTCCTCTTTAACTTACTGCAAGATAAGGATTATCAGTCCATCCAACAAGGGGTGGCCTATATCGATTTTACCGCGGCAACTCCGGTTATCGGCCGCTGAGGAAGGGGGAAGAAATGTGTGGCTGCCGCTTCTGGGCTTGATTTTGGGTTTGGCTATCGGGTATGTGAGCCCTTTTTCCGTGCCCATCAACTATGCCAAGTATTTGTCAGTGGGCATTCTGGCCGCTCTCGATTCGGTTTTGGGCGGCATCCGGGCCGCGCAAGAGGATCATTTTGACAGCACGGTTTTTCTGACGGGCTTTTTCAGCAATATGATTCTGGCGGGGTTTCTGGCTTATGTCGGCGACCGCATTGGGGTGGATCTTTATTTGGCGGCTGTGGTGGCGTTCGGGGTGAGACTCTTTCAGAACCTGGCTATCATCCGCCGTCATCTCTTAAAGAAATAAAGAGCCGGGGATCGAAAAATGCAGCCAAAAAGGGGAATTCGTCTAAAGAAAATTTACTTTTTGGCTCTGTTGAAAAAGGGATATTGGACAAGTGTATAGAATTCGTTAGTATGTACGTATGGTCAGATACCCAGCCCACACATCTGAACGGGAATAAGCGGACGGTGATCGGGTCTCCGCGTCAAGTCGGTGCACCCGGGTCCGAGGAGATCGGTTTCGCGGAAAAAAGAAGTCGTCCATGGGCGAAAGATGCGAGGAGGGTCAAAAGATAGATGCTGGAATTTGAGACTGAAATGAACCAATTTGCTGAGATCAAAGTGATCGGTGTCGGCGGAGGGGGCAACAACGCGGTGAACCGTATGATTACCTCGGGCTTGAAAGGGGTCGAGTTCATATCGGTCAACACGGATTCACAGGCTTTAAATCTTTCCCGCGCGGGTCGGAAAGTGCAAATAGGGATGAAGCTGACCAAAGGCTTGGGAGCGGGAGCCAACCCGGAGGTGGGGGCAAAAGCCGCCGAGGAGAACCGGGAAGACTTGACCGAAGTTCTGAAAGGGGCGGACATGGTTTTCGTGACCGCCGGCATGGGCGGGGGAACCGGAACCGGAGGGGCGCCCATAGTGGCCGAGGTGGCCAAAGAGTTGGGGGCTTTAACGGTGGGAGTGGTGACCCGGCCATTCACGTTCGAAGGGCGTAAACGGGCCATGCAGGCGGAAAAGGGGATTGCGGAACTTAAGAGCAAGGTAGATACTCTGATCACGATTCCTAATGATCGGTTGCTTCAGGTGGTGGACAAGCACACGACGATTCACGAGGCGTTTCGGATTGCGGACGATGTCCTGCGTCAAGGAGTGCAGGGAATATCCGATTTGATTGCGGTGCCGGGCTTGATTAACCTGGATTTTGCTGATGTCAAGACGATCATGATGAGCACCGGCTCCGCCTTAATGGGGATCGGACAGGCTTCGGGAGAAAACAGGGCGTCCGACGCAGCCCGGAAGGCTATCTCCAGTCCGCTCTTGGAGACTTCGATCGAAGGCGCGCAAGGGGTTCTTTTGAATATAACCGGGGGCGTGAACATGACCCTCTTTGAGGTGAACGAGGCGTCGGAAATCATCGCCGAAGCGGCTGACCCGGAAGCCAATATTATTTTCGGGGCTGTGATTGACGACACTCTGAAAGAAGAAGTGCGCGTCACGGTGATCGCCACGGGATTTGACCAACGCCGGAGTCAGAGTGTCAAACCGCCCGAACTGGTCATTAAACCGGTCCAGAATGATATGGAAGTGGACATTCCCGAATTCCTGCGCCGCAGGCGCTGAAATCAGAAGTCGGAAATCAGAAGTCTGAAGTCGGAGGTTAGAAGTCAGAAGTCAGAAGCCAGAGGTTCGAATGGGTCTAATCTGGTTGTTGATACGAAAGCCCGCCTGAAGGCGGGCTTTCGCGATCCCGCAAAAGGGCCTTAAACAAAAGATACTACAGGACTCGCATGGATTTCCCTTTAATTACCATGTTAATCTACCCTAAAGCGACAGGTTTTACAGGCCCCGTCCGGTATAATTTTTTGGAGAGCCCGGAAGAAAGGTGTCAGAGAATTATGCCGGAAGTGACTTATCTTGATCTGAATGTTTTGATCAATGGGGTTATGGATGCTTTTCTCCTGGGGTTGACCGCGAAAATTCTTCACTATCCCGTGCGCAAACGGGGCCTTTTCTACGGGGCTCTGATCGGAGAAGTGCCGGTTGTTCTGGTGGTGTTGGGGCCATCCCCGTGGCTGACCTTGAGTAAAATCCTCGTCCCTTTTTTCATGGTGGGAGTCAGTTTGGGCTCTCGCGGCTGGAGGCCGTTTCTCAAAGCGCTCTTAGGTTTCTGGCTCCTTTCCGCGGGTTTGGGCGGATTTATTTACGCGGCCTGGGACTGGCTGGGTTTTGGCGGGATGGGGACGAGCAGGACTTTTGCACTCGCTCCCGCGGATATTTTGGTATTGCCACTGCTGGCCGTTTTCTGGTCGCTCGGCCAGCGCGTCTGGCTGAACTGGTCGCAAAGGGCCAGGCAGATGGAGTTGTCACTGTACGATCTGGAGATTGATTTCGGGGAGGAAGGCAAGGTCTTGCGGGTCAAGGCCCTGCTGGACACCGGGAACCAACTGCGGGACCCCCTGACGGGGGCGCCTGTCATCCTCCTGGAGGAAGGGGTGGCTGTTGACGCGCTGCCCGAGAAGACGCGGGGATTCTTGCGGCTGCCCTGGCGGGAGTCCGGGGACCCCTGGTCCCTTCTCTGGAAAGGGGAGCCGGGATGGTTTAAATCTTTGGTCTTTATTCCTTTCAAAGGGATTGAAGGGGAAAGCTGGCTGTTAGGAGTCAGGCCCAAGACAGTGGCCTGGAACGACGGGGAGGGGAGAAGGAGCGTTCAAGCCACCGTTGCCTTGGTGCGGCACGCACTGAGCCCGGAAGGAACTTATCAGGCCTTGTTGCATTTCGAACATATGAAGGGAGGAGCTGGAGTGCATGAATTCTGAGGTGTTTTTTGGCGCAATGAGGGCCTGGCGGCAAAAATGGCAGGACCGGTTGAAAGTGCTCTGGCACAGGCTGCATGTCCATGAGATCTATTATGTCGGGAGCAGTGAGGCTCTCCCGCCTCCTCTCAGTTCGGATGAGGAAGGGGAGCTTTTGACCCGGCTGGAGATGGGCGACCTGTCCGTGCGGGATGTTCTGATTGAGCGGAACCTGCGCCTGGTCGTCTATATCGGCCGCAAATTTGAGAATACCGGGGTCGGCATTGAGGATTTAGTCTCCATTGGTACGATCGGCCTGATCAAAGCGGTGAATACGTTTGATCCCCAGAAGAAGATAAAGCTCGCAACCTATGCGTCCCGTTGCATTGAGAATGAGATTCTGATGTACTTACGCCGGAATAATAAGACAAGGTCGGAAGTGTCGTTTGACGAGCCCTTGAATATTGACTGGGACGGCAACGAGCTGCTGCTCTCGGATGTACTGGGGACAGAGACGGATATCATTTCCCGGCCGTTGGAAGAAGAGGTCGATCGCCAGCTTTTGCACTTGGCCATGGCCAGTCTTTCGGCCCGGGAGAAGCTGATTATGGAGCTGCGCTTCGGGTTGAACAACGGCTCGGAAAAAACTCAGAAGGAGGTGGCCGACCGCTTAGGGATCTCCCAGTCTTACATTTCCCGCTTGGAAAAACGGATCATTCGGCGGTTGCGCAAAGAATTTTGCCGGTTGGAATAACAAATTGAGCCTTGGGGCATACTCTCCAACAGAAAATCCTGGGAGGTGCTCGAATGGCTTTAAACAAAGTTGAAATCTGCGGAGTGAACACCTCGAAATTACCGGTTTTGTCCAGTGCCAAGATGAAGGAGCTGTTCGTCGTCTACCAGGCGGGAGACCGTAGTGCCCGCGATAAATTAATCTACGGCAACCTGCGTTTGGTGCTCAGCGTGATTCAGAGATTTACCAATCGGGGAGAGTTTGTCGATGATCTTTTTCAAGTCGGCTGTATCGGTTTGATGAAGGCCATCGACAATTTTGACCTAGGGCAAAATGTCAAGTTTTCCACCTATGCTGTCCCTATGATTATCGGGGAAATCCGCAGATATTTGCGGGACAACAACCCGATCCGGGTTAGCCGCTCCCTGCGCGACATCGCTTACAAGGCTTTGCAGGTCCGCGATCAGCTGGTGAGCGAGTGTTCGCGCGAACCTTCCGTGGGAGAAATAGCGACCAGGCTGTCCCTGCCCAGGGAGGAAGTGATCTTCGCCCTGGACGCGATCCAAGAACCGATCTCTCTGTTCGAACCCATCTACCATGACGGAGGAGACCCGATCTTCGTCATGGATCAGATTGGAGATGACAAACATTCCGATGCCAACTGGCTGGAAGGACTGGCGGTGAGGGAGGCTTTGCGCCGGCTGGGAGAAAGGGAGAAACTCATCCTGTCCCTGCGCTTTTTTCACGGCAAAACTCAGATGGAAGTGGCAGATGAAATCGGGATTTCTCAGGCCCAGGTTTCCCGCCTGGAAAAGGCCGCCTTACACCACATGCGCAAGTATGTATAATAATCTCGCCCTGCCCTTCATAAGAATAAGGGGAGGGGAGGGTTTATCATGCGCATCTCGGAACTGCGGCTTTTGGATATTGTCAATGTCAAGGACGGACGGAGGCTGGGTCCGATCAAGGACCTCGACCTGGACATGGAGAGGGGAGCCATTCGCGCCATTCTCGTGGCTGGGGCCGCCCGAAGCTGGGGCATTTTCGGCGGCGGCCGCGGTGACGATATCCTGATCCCCTGGGACAGAGTAAAAAAGATCGGGGTAGACGTGATCTTAGTAGATGCGCAAGACCTGCCTGACCTGGATCCCGAAAGCCTGGACCATCGTTAGGCAAAAGAAAATCCTGCCGGCGCCGAGGCGTGCGGGCAAGCGACCGTCTGCTCCCCAGACGCCCACTTGAAGAAGTGGGCGTTGCTTGATCTCTGAGAAGCGGTTGGCGAAGGAGTGGCCCGGACAATCCGTCACGGACAAGGGCGGGAGTTTGTCCGGACCGGAAATTATGGTATAGTAGTTATGTTGTTAAGGTACGGTTAAGGTACCGGTGGGGTATAACGGGAGCGCTAAGGTATAAGGATAAAGGTAAAGTGAAGTATCAGGCCGACAGAGTAAGGCATCAGGGCATGGGGTTTTGAAGAGCTAGTGGCGACGATATAAGGGACAGGGAAAAGGGAGAGAATCGGGGAGTGCGTCATGGAATGGGAATGGGTCAAGGAGGGACAAGCGTATCTTCGACTTAACTGGGGAGAGCAAGTGGAGGCGGGGTTTTCCTCCCGCGAGGGGGGAGTGAGTACGGGGGCCTTTGCGTCTCTGAATTTGGGACTCCATGTCGGAGACGAAGCCGCGGCCGTGCTGGTGAACCGTGAGCGCTGGCTCGGCGTTTGGGGCGCGGGCCGGCGCGATGCCGTCGTCGGCGAGCAGGTGCACGGGACGGAGGTGGTTTGGGTGACGGATGCGGAGGCCGGGCGGGGAAGCGGGGAACTGGGCTCCGCTCTGCCGGGAGTGGACGGGCTCCTGACCCAAAGCTCGCTGGGTCTGATGGCTTTTTTCGCCGATTGTACGCCTCTTTATTTCTATGATCCCACGATCCGGGCTGTGGCCCTGGCTCACGCCGGCTGGCGAGGAACGGCGGGCAAGATAGCTCTGCGTGTTTTGGCGGCTTTGGCTGAACGGGGAGGCAAAGCAGGCGATGTACGGGTGGCTGTCGGGCCCAGTATCGGGCCTTGTTGTTACGAGGTGGATGAACGGGTGGCGGCCCATTTCCGGCGGGAATTCTCCGAAACCCCGTTCCTTCAGGCAACCCGGCCCGGACACTATCGCTTGGATTTATGGCGGGCCAACCTGGAGACTCTGGTCGGAGCCGGGGTTTGGCGCAGCAGGATTGCGACGGCCGGGCTGTGCACCTCTTGCCAGCCGGAGCACTTCTACTCTCATCGCCGGGACGGAGTGCCCACAGGGAGGATGGCGGCTTGGATTCGCCTCAAAACCAGAGAATCAGAGGACAGAGGCCAAATCAGAGGTCGGAGGCAGGAAGTCAGAGGTCAGAAGGGACGCAACAGAGCGGGTGGGTCTAGGCAGTATGAGCCTTAATGATTCAGCCCAACGCCCGCAAAAACGAGAAAAGGTTTGGACATGTTTGGAAGGTACGGTATGAGCCTGAAAGATGCTTCGATAAGGTCCTGTTTGGCAGGAGGAAGGGCTTCGGTGTCTGGGCAGGATGCGCCGGAATGATCCCTGCTTCGGGAAGAGGGGGTCTTTGGCGGGGACGATGACGAGGGGAAGGTGTGGAGTTTGCCCACAATTTTGGTAGTGGATGACGAAAAACCCATTCAGGAGCTCCTGCGCTTTAATTTGGAGAAGGAAGGGTACAAAGTCCGGCTGGCGGCGGACGGTGCCGAGGCCTTGGACTGGGTGGAAAAGGAGCTGCCGGATCTCATGATCCTCGATCTGATGCTGCCCGGCATGACGGGTTTGGAAGTTTGCCGGAGGCTGCGCATGATGCCGAAGTACCGGGAGCTGCCCATCATCATGCTGACGGCCAAAGGTGAAGAGATTGACAAGGTCCTCGGTTTGGAACTGGGAGCGGATGACTATATGACCAAGCCGTTCAGCCCGAGAGAACTTGTGGCCCGGATTAAGGCGCGGTTGAGGCGGGTTACGGTTACGCCTGATGACAGTGTCGAGATCAAGCGAGGTGACCTGAGAATGGATCTCGGCCGTTTCCAAGTCTTTGTTCAAGGGCAGGAGACCGAGCTCACACCCAAGGAGTTCGAACTCTTGCGCGTTCTCGTGCTCAATCCGGGCAGGGTCTATTCCAGGGACGAGCTGTTGGAACAAATTTGGGGTTATGATTATGCCGGGGATACGCGTACCGTGGATGTTCATATCAGGCATTTGCGCCAGAAGATTGAGCAGGACCCGTCGAATCCGAGCCGGATTGAGACCCTGCGCGGGGTGGGCTATCGTTTTAAAGGGTAGCGGGTGCGACATTCCCGCGCTGCCAAAGAGTCTGTTCTGGGGTCGGCGTTTCGATCCGGAGGGATGCTGTGATGAGCTTAAAGTGGAAACTGACAGGTCTCTTCCTGGTGATGACTGGGTTCGGTCTGCTGCTTTTTCGGAATGGCGAGAGTGTCCTGAAAGGGTACGGGTTTACGGTCAATCCCTGGATGACTCTTCTGGCCCTTGTTCTCCCGGCGGGATTGGTCTTTTTTTACTCTTACCGGCTGACCGGGGATATGCGGACCCTGCAGGCGCACGCCCAACGCCTTTCCCGCGGCAGTTTTGAGCAAGTGCCGGTCCTGCGCTCCGGTGCCGAATTAGGGCAGCTGGGGGAGGAGTTAAACAGGCTGTCCCGGCATATTGAGAATCTCATTCAAACGGCGGCCCAGGAAACGCACCGGCTTGAAGCTTTGCTGGGGGGGATGCAGGAAGGGGTCGTGGCCCTGGATCATGTCGGGCGGGTGGTCCTGCTCAATAGTGCGGCGGAAGAGATATTTTTCCGGCCTTTTGCCGAAGTGAAGCACAAGTACCTGGTGGAGCTCGTTCGGGACCAAGAATTGGACAAGCTGGTAGCCGAGGTCCTCCAAGGGGGAGCGGCCGCTTTGATAGAACTGAACATCGGAGAATACATTGTGCGGACTCAGGTCAGCCCGATTTTGTCGGAAGACGGCCGCGCGGGGGGTGCGGTGATTGTCTGTCACGACATAACGGAACTGAGGCGCCTGGAAAAACTGCGTACGGAATTTGTGGCTAATGTTTCCCACGAATTGCGCACACCCCTGACCTCGATCAAGGGGTTTGCCGAGACGCTTTTGGACGGCGCGGCGGAGGAGCCGGCCCTGCGGGAACGTTTTCTTAAGATTATCCAAGCCGAGTCCTTGCGCCTGCAGCGCCTGGTGGAGGACCTCCTGACCTTGTCCCATATTGAGAACAGGGGCGTGCGCAGGGCGGACGGCATCAGCAATGTGCAAAGGGCTTACGAGAAGATCCAGCCGGTGATTGAACGTTACGCCGAAGCCAAGGGTATTAGCCTCAGGGTGGAGCTCCCCCCGGATCTTCCCGCTCTTTACATTGGCGAGGACTTGCTCAGCCAGCTGATGCTGAATCTGTTGGAGAACGCGGTAAAATATACTTCCGGGGGGAGCGTCTGGCTCAAGGCTTCGGTGGGTGTAGGAGAGGTGCGTTTGGAATTCGGCGACACCGGCTGCGGCATTCCGGAAGCGAGTCTGCCCCGGATTTTTGAACGCTTTTTCCGGGTCGATAAAGCCCGCTCCCGAGAACAGGGAGGAACGGGTTTGGGACTCAGTATTGTCAAGCACATTGTGGACGGGTCGGGAGGTAAGGTGACCGTCCAATCCGAGCTGGGCAAGGGGACGGTGTTTACCTGCAGTCTGCCGATGGCGCTTTGAGGCGGGGAGAGGAGGCAAGCATGAGCAAAAGCGGCGCGGCGGCGCGCGGAAAGCGGCGCCTAGGCTCCCGGGTGTTGGGCTTTACGGTTTTCTTCATGGCTCTGGCCCTATCGGGGTTCGGTCTGGCTCGGGAGGCTTGGGGGCCCGCTCCGCCTCAGTATGTCCGGACCTATACGGGGACGGTCCGGCATGAGAAACAGGTCACTGTGGTGTTTGCGAATCTCGAATATCCCCTGCGGGCCCCGGCGGACGGCCGGGTTGAGTTCAAAGGGCAGGACGGCGAACGCTTTCGGCGCTGGGAGGTTGTGGCGACCATTACCGGTCAGGGGGCAGCACCCGGTGTTTCCGGCGGAGGGACGGCCATCCAGGTCCAGGCGCCGCACGGTGGGCTTCTCTACCGGACGGTGGACGGCCTGGAGCCGCTCTATACCCCGGATGGTTTTCTCAATATGGACCTGGCGAAACTCCTGGCCTTGCGGGGTAAACCGACGCAAGTGCAGGAGGTCAAGTCCGGTGAGGTGTTCGGGAAAATCGTGGACAACCTCAGCCCGTCTTATGCTTTTGTCAAACTGCCCTCCTTGGACGGATTGACTCTGGGGAAACGTTTCCGGCTTATTGTCCGAGGGCAGCGGCAAGATGGAACAATAGTGCGCAAATCCGCCAGTCCGCTGGGGGTGGTGATCCGGTTTGACAATTTCGTCAATGGGAGTGTGAGAGCCAGGCAGCAAACGGCGGAGTGGGAGTTCCGCCCTGCCACGGCCGGAACGGTGGTGCCTGAGCGGGCTCTCTGGCAAGAGGGGGGCAAAGAAGGAATCTTCGTCATTAAGGGCGGCGTCTTGCACTTTCAACCGATGCCGGTCACGGACGAAAACGGGACCTTGGCCTGTATCAAAGGTTTAGCGGCAGGCACCCCGGTCGTGGTCAATCCCAGATCCGGACTGGACGGGGCAGCGGTTCTAAAAAATTAATGAGATATCCCAAGTTATGGCAGGAAACCGGACCGGGATGTAGAAGTAGTTATAATTCAGGAGTGATAGCAGTGGGTGTGGCGGAGAATTTAGCCCAGGTGCAAAGAAGGGTGGCTTTGGCGGCCGCCCAGGCCGGTCGGGATCCGGCCGGAGTCACATTGCTGGCGGTATCCAAGACGATGCCCCGGGAGAGCATTGAGGAGGCATACCGAGCGGGGCAGAGATTATTTGCCGAGAATAGGGTGCAGGAATGGTTAGACAAGGAGCCGCAGCTTCCCCCGGATTGTGAATGGCACCTGATCGGAAGGGTGCAGACCAACAAAGTCAAGTATCTCACAGAACGGATCACGCTGATCCATTCCCTTGACCGCATGGGGCTTCTTCAGGCCCTGGAACATCACGGCGGCAAGGCCGGCTATATGGCAAGGGTTCTGGTGCAGGTGAATGTGGCGCGCGATCCGGCCAAAGCGGGCCTCTTGCCGGAAGAAACCGCGGACTTTCTCGACCTGATCCCGGACCACCCCCATGTTCAGGTTTTGGGTTTCATGACGATCGGGGCCCTGGGAGCCAGCCTGGCCGAGACAAGGGTTTTTTTCCGCGAACTGCGCCTCTTGGCGGAAAAAATGCAAACGCGGGTGCGGCCCGGGGTTGTTCTGAAGGAATTGTCTATGGGGATGAGTCAGGATTTTGAGATCGCCGTGGAAGAAGGCGCGACCATGGTGAGGATTGGACGAGAAATCTTTGGGCAGAGGCGCTAGAGACGGGGCGCCGCGGGAAAGGCTTGGGGATGGGCAGCGAGGTATAAGAAGTTATTCTGAAAGGAGACGTTGTCAATGCCAAAACTCTTTGACAAGGTGATCGGGATCATGGGCTTTGGGGAGGGAGAATACGAGGAAGAAGACTTTGCTCCGGAAGAAGAGGAAAGGGAGGAAATTCGCGATGAGGTGAGGGGACGCCGTCCCGCTCAGGTAGTCAGTATCCACACTCAAAAACAAATGAAAGTAGTCGTCTTGGAACCCTCCTGTTTTGAAGACGCCCAGGGCATTGCCGATCAGCTGAAAAACAGGCGCCCGGTGATCGTCAATTTGGAGAATACGGAGCACAACCTGTCCAAACGCATCGTGGATTTCATCAGCGGAACCACCTATGCTTTAAACGGGAACATGCAAAAAGTGGGTAACGGAATCTTTCTTTTCGTGCCAAATAATGTGGATATTTCGGGTGAGGCGCGTGAAGAACTGAAAGACAAGGGAATCTTTTGGGCCGGCTCCAGATAAGTCAACTACCTCGTGCCTAAAGGCGCCTGAAGCCAGAGGCTTCCGCGCGAAGCATTCGGTGAAGTTTTTCCGGGTGGGGAGGGATTGCTATTTTCATCTTGGCCGAGATCGTGGATAACGTGGTGACCATCCTTACATGGGCGATCGTCATTCGGGCTTTGCTCTCTTTTGCTCCGAATCTTCAGGACAATGCCCTCGTCCGCCTGCTTAACGATGTTACGGAGCCTATTCTCAGGCCCTTTCGCCGCTTTCAAATCGGCGGGGGCGGGTTTGCCGTCGATTTTTCCCCTATATTGGCAATTATCGTTTTAAACATTGTTCGCACTATTCTCTTGCGAGTTCTCGGCGGGGGGTTTTGACGGCCGGCGCGGACGCCGTTCCAGGACAGGGGCGAGGGGGAGAGAAAGATGCAAATGACGCCCATGGACATTCGGGGCAAGACGTTTGTCAAGCGGGTCCGGGGTTACCAGCCTTCGGAAGTGGACAGGTTTTTGCAAGAAGCGGCAGAAGGGTTTGAAACCGTTTACCGCGAGAACTTTGAGCTCAAGGAAACGGTGGAGCGCTTGGAGACCGAGCTGGCGCACTACAAGACGTTGGAGAGCATGCTCCAGCAGAGTCTGGTTTTGGCCCAGCAAACGGCGGCCGAAGTGAAGGAGGCAGCCGGCAGGGAAGCAGAATTGATCATCCGGGAGGCGGAGGCGGCAAGCAAACGGAGATTGTCTCAAATGGAAGAAAAATGGACAGAAATACAAGCAGAGATTCAGGGACTTCTGCGCCGGCGCGAACTGGTCCGGACCCAGTTGAAATCTTTCCTTGAGGCTCAATTGGCGTTAGCGTTTTCATTTGAGGGGGATAAAGTATCTTCTGAGGAGGATAAAGTATCTTCCTGAGGGCCGGGAAGCCGGTGGCCCGGTTGCTCGCAGACGGAGCGGGGCCGCACGGACGGCGGCGGGGCCTGCCGCAGCAGAGGAACAGAAGGGGACAGAACGTGTGTATTGCGGAAGGAGCCGCCTTAGTGGTATAATTGTCCTACATGTTTGAAGGAGAACGATAGCAACTGATGAGAAACATAATTTATAGCGAGGTTTCCCCCGGCTTTCTGATTCAAGGATTGGGGCTTCATCCGGATGGCGAGTCCGGGTACGCGGGCAAAATCGGTCGGAACGAGATTATGCTGTTGGCGGCGGATCATAGGGTTCCCGATATGGAAACCGAGGGCCAGGTTTTTGAAGTAGGTCTGGCAACCGGAGGAAACCAGTTCCGGGCCGGGGATATTCTCATGTTGGGGAGCGATGAACTGCTGGATCGCATGTTTCAGGCCATGGATGAGATGGAACAACGCGGCGTGGTGGTGAGCCTGTCTCCCTCGGATGATCCGACTCAGATTTACCTGGACAAAGAAGCGGTGTCCGCGGATGTGCGCTCATGGCGGGAGCGAAAAGTTCCCTTTATCTGCCTTTGGGTGGTGGAACCGCTGGGTGCTGAGGCTCAGGCGAAACTGGTTACGTTAGTGCGCCGGATGATGAATTAGGGTGGTGCCACGAGCAATCTCGTCCCTTTGCGGGGCGGGTTTTTCGTGATCATAGGAGGGCAAGTATGGAGTACCGAGAGACGTTAAATTTACCGGAGACGGATTTTCCTATGCGGGGCAACCTCCCCCAACGGGAACCGGAGATCTTGAAAAAGTGGGAGGAGGACAACCTTTACCAGCGGGTTTTGGCGGCTCGCGCGGGAAAGCCCAAATTCATTTTGCATGACGGGCCCCCCTATGCCAACGGAGATATTCATCTGGGCCATGCCCTCAACAAAGTGCTCAAGGACATTGTCGTTAAATATAAGACTATGACCGGGTATGACGCCCCTTATGTCCCCGGTTGGGATACCCATGGCTTGCCCATCGAACAGCAGGTGATCAAGAAACTGGGCCTTAACCGGCACGCGGTTTCCACGGTGGAGTTCCGGGCCAAGTGCCGGGACTACGCTCGGAAATACGTGGAGATTCAGAAAGGGCAATTTAGGCGCCTGGGAGTGAGGGGAGACTGGGATCATCCTTACCTGACTTTGCAAAAACACTATGAGGCGGCTCAAATCGGAGTTTTTGGCACCATGGCCAAGAAGGGGTACATTTATAAGGGTTTGAAGCCCGTTTACTGGTGCCCCTCCTGTGAAACCGCTCTGGCAGAGGCGGAGATTGAATACGCGGACAGAACTTCGACGGCGGTCTACGTCAAGTTTCCTGTGAAAGACGGGAAGGGCCTCGTGGCCGAGCCCAACACTTATGTGGTTATCTGGACGACGACTCCTTGGACTTTGCCGGCCAATGAGGGGATCAGTGTACACCCCGATTATGTCTATGTCCTGGCCGGGGCGGACGGCGAGCGGTGGGTGGTGGCGGAAGGCCTGCTGGACACACTGCGCCGGTTGTGGCAAAAGGAGCTTCCGGTCCTGAAGACATTCGGGGGAAAAGAGCTGGAGGGAATCCTCTGCACCAACCCGCTGATGGGAAATGATTCCCTGGTCATGTGTGGGACGCATGTGACCCTGGAACAAGGGACCGGCTGTGTGCATACGGCTCCCGGCCATGGGGAGGACGATTTTCTCATCGGCAAGGAGTACGGCTTACCGGTGCTCTGCCCTGTGGACCACCAAGGCAAATTTACGGCTGAGGGCGGGAAATATGCCGGTTTGAAAACGGAGAAAGCCAATCCAGTCATCCTGAAGGATCTGACGGACAAAGGGGTACTGGTGCTCGACGAAAAAATCCGGCACAGTTATCCCCACTGTTGGCGCTGCAAGAATCCGATCATTTTCCGGGCAACCGAACAGTGGTTTGCCTCCGTTGACGGTTTCCGCCGGGAGGCTTTGCGGGAAATCGACGAGGTGAAATGGATTCCGGCCTGGGGTCGGGACCGCATTTACAATATGATCGCCGAGCGGGGAGACTGGTGCATTTCACGTCAGCGGACCTGGGGTGTACCGATCCCGATTTTCTATTGTAAGGCCTGCGGCCGTGAACTGGTTACCGATGAAACGATCGCCAAAGTGCAGGGGATTTTTGCCGGGGAAGGCTCGGATGCCTGGTTTGCCCGCCCCGCGGAGGAACTGCTGCCCGAGGGGGTGGCTTGTGAGTGCGGCGGCAAGGAGTTCACCAAGGAGACCGACATCATGGACGTCTGGTTCGATTCCGGCACCAGCCATGTGGGAGTGCTCAAAGAGCGGCCGGAGTTGGCCTGGCCGGCGGATATGTACCTGGAGGGCTCGGATCAGCACCGGGGCTGGTTTAATTCCTCTCTCTCCACTTCCGTAGCCGTATTTGGCCAAGCGCCTTACCGGGCGGTTCTGACCCATGGTTTTTTGGTGGATGAGCAGGGACGCAAAATGTCCAAGTCCCTGGGCAATGGGGTCGATCCCCTGAAAGTCGTGAAAGAAATGGGCGCCGATATTCTCAGACTGTGGGTTTCCTCGGCTGACTATAAGAGCGACGTGGCGGTTTCCCAGGGCATCATGAAACAGATGAGTGAGGCCTACCGCAAAATCCGCAATACCCTGCGCTTTTTGCTCAGCAATTTGAACGACTTCGATCCGGCCCGAGATAGGGTGCCTTACGCGGATCTGGCGGAGATAGACCGTTGGGCTCTGCTCAAACTGGCTCAGGTGGTGGAGCGGGCGCTGCGGGGGTATGAGAATTATGAGTTCCACCTCGTCTATCACACGGTTCACAATTTCTGCACGGTGGAGATGAGTGCCGTTTACTTGGATATTGTGAAGGACCGGCTCTATGTCGAAGGAAAAAGATCGCCTGAGCGCCGGGCGGCCCAGACGGTTCTCTATGAGGTCCTGGACGCCTTGGTTCGCCTGCTGGCGCCCATCCTGACTTTTACGTCGGAAGAGATTTGGGCTTACGTGCCGGGAAAAGAGCGGACAGAAACTGTCCAAACGGCGGAAATGCCGGTGGTGGCCAAAGAGTGGCTGCGTGAAGAGCTGGCCCAGAAGTGGGACCGGATCTTGGATTTGCGGGGAGATGTGGCCAAGGTCCTGGAAAGCGCCCGCCGGGAAAAGCTGATCAACCACCCTTTGACAGCCCAGGTCGATCTCTACCCGACTGAGGAGCAATACGGTTTTCTGCGAGAAATCCCCAATCTGGCCGAGATATTTATTGTCTCGGGCGTAACCCTGCACCCGCCGGAAGACCCTTGCCCGGCGGAAGCCCAGAGTGCCGAGGCTCATGAGGGATTGCGCATTCTGGTGCGGGCGGCGGCGGGAGAAAAATGTGAACGCTGTTGGATGTACCATCCGGCGGTGGGAGAGGATTCGGACCACCCTGACCTCTGCCCGCGTTGTGTCAGAGTAGTCAACAAGCTCATGGCGGAGAGGGCCGGTGGGGAGTAAGGGCAGGGAAGGCGGGTTGGAAGAGATGCAATTGACGCAAAGCATAGCCAACCGGATTGCGGAACTGATCGCGCAAGAAAGCGGGTATCCCGTTATTGTCTGTAATACGGCGGGTGAGATCATTGCCGATTCGGACCATAAGCGGGTTGGGGTTGCTCATTCCGGGGCCAGATCGATCATGACGACCGAGGCGGAGTACGCTCTGGTGACGGCGGAGGATGAGGCGGGCTCGAGCGGGAAATTGCGCGAAGGGTTTAATGTGGCGATCCGGGCGGAGGGCAAGAAGATCGGTACGTTCGGGGTCGCGGCTCCGGTTGAGATTGCCCGCCCCATCACGAAGATCGCGGCAGGGCTGGTCGTTTCGACCTTGCGCGAAGAAGAACTGAAAGAGGTTATCCGCGGGCAGGTCAACAAGCTGAACGATTCCTTGGGGCAGGCGGCCAGCGCGGTTCAACAGATTGCCGCTTCTTCACAGGAGGTGGCGGCGATCAGCCAGACCGTAACGGAGGTCGCCGCTACGGGGGCCCAGCAGGTGAAGGCGACGGCGGGGATTCTAGATTTTATTAGGCGAGTGGCCAAACAGACCAACCTGCTCGGCTTAAACGCCGCCATTGAGGCGGCGCGGGCAGGGGAACAAGGGAAGGGATTTTCCGTGGTTGCCGGGGAAGTGCGAAAACTGGCCGAGGAAAGCGGACGCTCGGCCAATGAGATCAACGGCATTCTGACCCAATTCCAGGATGTGATGGACCGGGTTATGGAAGGGGTTCTGCAGAACGCGACCATAACCCAGGAACAGGCGCGTTCCACCCAAGACATCGCCCATATGGTTGACAATGTCCGCCAGGTGGGACTGGAATTGGGGGCTTTGGCCGAAAGCCTCTAGCCGAAAGCCTCTAGCCGAAAGCCTCTAGCGAGGAGGGTTCTTTCCGCAACGTCAGGAGGGGTTGACCACCGTTCCTTCGGGGTCGGCGTCCTTTGCGCCTGTTCTGTCCGCAGGCTGAGCATCGGCTTGCAGGGAACCGAAAGAGACGTCGCTGGCTACGATAATTGGGGCCCCGACGAAAACATCTCCTTCCGGATAGCCGGCCGCCACCATTTCCAGATAGCGCTGCTTGGCTTCATCTTCATTGAGTAAGTCCAGTTCGGATTTGAGTCCGACGACATATTTCACGATCATCACCTCAGTTCGAATTATGGGCAATTTTTCGAACTTCTATGCATGGAAAAGAGTAGACTTTGGGGCCGGGGCGTTATACAATATGATACAGATAAAACTGAATACATTCCGGATGATTCCGGCGGGAGAGTCTCGGGTAACCGGGCGCCGAAGGAGAAAACCACCGCGTGTCGCTTGTGCGGGAGGGGAAACTCTCAGGCAAAAGAACCGCTGAAAGACGGGGCTCTGGAGAGTTTCTCTTCAAGACGAAGGGAACACCAAAGGGGAAGCCGCAAGGCAAATCTCTCAGGTTCAAGGACAGAGGAAGTGCGATTGCACTCCTCTGTTTTTTTATTTGGGCGTGGCGGTCATTAAGAGTGAACGCCCCGGAGAGCCGGCGGGAAGCCTCTGACTTCTGTCAGGGAAGGGTCAAAAGTGCCCGAACTGCACATACTGAATCTTTAAGGGAGGTGTTTTAAAATGGCCGAACTGAAACGCACGCCGCTCTATGCGGAACATGTGGCCGCGAAAGCCAAAGTCATTGATTTCGGCGGCTGGGAAATGCCGGTGCAGTACGCGGGGGTGATCGAAGAACATAAGGCGGTCAGGACCAAGGCGGGACTGTTCGATGTGTCCCACATGGGCGAAGTGGACGTTCAGGGACCGGATGCGCTGGCTTTTGTCAACCACCTGATCACAAATGATGCCTCAAGGATAGCGGACGGCCAAATTCTTTATTCCCCCATGTGCTATCCCAACGGGGGAATTGTCGACGATCTTCTGGTGTACCGCTACAGTCCCGGGCATTTTTACTTGGTGGTCAACGCGTCCAACACGGACAAGGACTATGCCTGGATGGAAGAGCAAAAACAGGGTTTTGACGTGGCTTTGGCCAATGTTTCCTCCCAGACGGCGCAGCTGGCGCTCCAAGGTCCGTCGGCGGAGAGGATCTTGCAAAAGCTGAGCGACGTTGACCTCCGTAAAATCAAGTATTACTGGTTTACTCAGGGCAAAATTGACGGAGTTCCCTGTCTCATTTCCCGTACGGGTTACACCGGGGAAGACGGGTTTGAGTTCTATTTTTCGCCGCAGTATGCCGCCGGCCTGTGGAACCGGGTTCTGGAGAGCGGCCGGGGGGAAGGGATTCAGCCCATCGGCCTGGGAGCGCGCGATACCTTGCGTTTCGAAGCCCGTCTGCCCCTGTACGGCAATGAACTGGGACCGGATATTTCCCCTCTGGAAGCGGGACTGGGGATTTTCGTCAAACTCGACAAGCCTTCACGACCGGAACGGGAGGGTTTTGTCGGGCAGACAGCGTTGCTGCGTCAAAAAAAGGAAGGCCTGAGCCGCCGGTTGGTCGGGCTGGAGATGATTGGCCGGGGAATTGCCCGCTCGCACTACCCCGTCAGCAAAAACGGGGCGGAAGTCGGGTTTGTCACTTCCGGTTCTTTCTCTCCCACATTGGATAAAAACATCGCTTTGGCTCTGGTGCGTGCGGACCTGGCGTCGGTCGGGGAAGACCTCGAAGTAATCATCCGCAATAAACCGGTCGAAGCCCGGGTCATTCCGACTCCTTTTTACAACAGGCAAAGGGTCTGAAGCCGGAAGCCGGGGTGAAGGCGGCAAGTTCAGACCTAAAGGTCTTACCAAGAGGAAAGGGGTCAAGGAAAGGGGTCAGACCTAAAGGTCTTACCAAGAGGAAAGGGGTCAAGGAAAGGGGTCAGACCTAAAGGTCTTACCCCAATTTGAAGGAGGAATTTTTATGACGAATCCGGCAGAATTAAAGTACAGTAAAGACCATGATTGGGCCAAAGTCGAAGGGAATGTCGTGACTTTGGGGATCACAGACCATGCCCAGGAAAGTCTGGGGGACGTCGTTTTTGTGGAATTGCCCGGCGTGGGGGACAAAATTGTGGCGGGAGAGTCTTACGGGACGGTAGAATCCGTCAAGGCAGTTTCCGATATCGTCGCGGCCGTGAGCGGGACGGTTGTGGAGGTCAACGAGGGAGTAGTGGATGCTCCGGACACGCTGAATAACGATCCCTATGGAGAGGGATGGTTGGTCCGGGTGGAGGCCGACGACTTAAAGCCTTTGGACAATCTTTTGAACGTGCAACAGTATGAAGCGCTCCTAGCCGAGGAAGAGCACTGAGGCAGAGGGCCCTCGACTGGGAAGCATCGAGGAAGCCGCCAATTTTAAGCGCGAGAAGGAATTGACGCTCGGGAACCCAGAATCTGCCAAATTTATGCAGGCAGAGTTTACTGAGTAAGTACGATTGTTACCGGGAAGGGGCATTAGGATGAATTATGTGCCAAATACGGCCGGGCAGCAGGAAAAACTTTTAGCCCGGATCGGCATCTCTTCCGTGGAGGAACTGTTTCAGGATATTCCCGAATCGGTCCGCTTGCAAGGGGCGCTGAAGGTTCGGGGAGGAATGTCCGAGCAGGAACTGGTGAAACTGGTGAAAGGCCTGGCCCGGGAAAACGGCGACCTGGAAGAATATACCTCGTACCTGGGGGCGGGAGCCTATGAACACTACATCCCGAGCTTCGTCGACCAGCTTCTGTTGCGCTCGGAGTTTTACACGGCTTATACTCCTTATCAGCCGGAGATTAGTCAGGGGACGCTGCAGGCGATTTACGAGTATCAGACGCTCGTCTGCGAACTGACGGGGATGGACGCCGCGAATGCCTCCATGTATGACGGGGCCTCGGCCCTGGCCGAAGCGGCCTTGATGAGCTGTGACGCGACCCGGCGCCGCACGGTGTTGGTAAGCCAAACCGTGCATCCGGAATACCGGGAGGTTTTGAAGACCTATCTGCCGGCGCGCGGGGTTGAGATCCGGGAGATCCCGTACAAGGAAGGTCGCCTGGATACGGAGGTTTTGGCCCAAGCCCTGAACAAGGAAGTGGCCGGAGTCGTCACGCAAGTGCCGAACTTCTTCGGCGGTATCGAATCAGGGGAGGAAGTGGCCGCCCTGGCCCACGCTCAGGGGGCACTTCTGGTGGCGTCGGTTAACCCGGTGTCTCTGGGCTTGCTGAAGTCGCCCGGTGAATACGGAGCCGATATCGTGACCGGGGAAGGGCAGCCTTTCGGCAATCCCTTGAATTTTGGCGGGCCTTACCTAGGATTTTTGGCCTGCCGCGAAAAGTACGTGCGCAGGATGCCGGGACGGATCGTGGGCGCGACGACGGACAAGAACGGGCTCAAGGGCTATGTGCTCACTCTCCAGGCCCGGGAACAGCATATCCGCCGGGAAAAGGCCACCTCAAATATCTGTTCCAACGAGGCTTTGTGCGCCCTGGCTTTCACTCTGCACCTGAGCGCTTTGGGAAAATCAGGGCTGCGCCGCTTGGCAAACTTGAATCTGCAAAAAGCACACTACGCCGCAGCCGGAATCGCGGCCGTGCCGGGGATGGACTTGGCCTTCCCGGGGGCATTTTTCCACGAGTTCGTGATCAAAGTGGAAAAGGAACCGGCCAAAGTCAACGCGGAACTCCTGCAAAACAAGATCATCGGCGGACTTGACCTGTCCCGTTTCTATCCCGAGCTAGACCATCATCTCCTCTTTTGTGTGACGGAAACCAAGAGCAAGAGCGATATTGACAGGCTCGTGGCCAGATTGGGGGATATCCGATGAGAGTTTTAGAACCGTTGATTTTTGAACAAAGTGCCGAGGGCCGGACCGGTGTGGACCTGCCGGAATTGGATGTTCCAGGGGAGGATGCAGCGTCTTTAGTTCCGGAGGAGATGCTGCGCCAAACGGAGGCGGAGTTGCCGGAAGTGAGCGAGGTCGACGCGGTGCGCCATTTCACGCGCTTGTCCACTTTCAATCACGGGGTGGATACCGGATTCTATCCGCTCGGCTCCTGTACGATGAAATACAATCCGAAAGTGAATGAGACTCTGGCCCGCCTGCCCGGCTTTATCAATCTGCACCCCTACCAGCCGGAGGAACTCACTCAGGGTGCCCTGCGCCTCATGAGCGAACTCCAGGATGATCTTGCTGAAATAACCGGGATGGACGCCTTTACTCTGCAGCCGGCCGCGGGGGCTCATGGTGAAATGACCGGGATCTTAATCATTAAAGCTTATCACCAAAATCGCCGGGACGCCAAGCGGACCAAGGTGATCGTTCCCGATTCGGCCCACGGTACAAACCCGGCCACGGCCGCCATGGCGGGTTTCCAAATTATTCAGGTGCCTTCCGATGAACGGGGCGGGGTTAATCTGGAGGAACTGCGCAAGGTGGCCAATGAGGAAGTGGCCGCTCTCATGCTCACCAATCCCAATACCCTGGGACTTTTTGATGAAAACATTGCGGAAATCGCGCGCATCATCCATGAGGTGGGCGGGCTCGTCTACTATGACGGGGCGAATGCCAACGCCATTATGGGCTGGGCCCGCCCCGGAGATATGGGTTTTGACGCGGTCCATATCAACCTGCACAAGACGTTTTCCACTCCCCACGGCGGTGGGGGCCCGGGAGCCGGGCCGGTGGGGGTCAAAGAGTTTCTGGCGCCGTTTTTGCCCAAACCGCTGGTCAAGAGGAAAGAAAACGGGAAGTACACCCTGGATTATGATCGTCCCTTATCGATTGGGAGGGTACGGGCTTTTTACGCCAGTTTTTCGGTGCTGGTCAAGGCTTATGCCTACATTCGCGGCTTAGGGGGAGAAGGACTGAAAAAGGCTTCGGAAAACGCGGTGCTTAACGCCAACTTCCTCATGAGCGTGCTCAAGGAGCCCTGTCATTTGCCATATGATCGGGTTTGCCAACATGAATTTGTCATTACTCCGAAAAACCTTAAGTCCTATGGCGTCCATACCCTGGACTTGGCCAAACGGCTGCTCGATTACGGCTATCATCCTCCGACCATCTATTTTCCGCTGATCGTGGAAGAAGCGATGATGATTGAACCGACCGAGACCGAGAGTTTGGAGACCCTGGAGCGTTTTGCCGAGACCATGATTAAAATTGCGGAGGAAGTCCGCACAGATGTCGATCTGGTCAAGAATGCGCCCCATACGACCTTGGTTTCCCGCCTCGACGAGGTAGCGGCCGCGCGTAAGCCGGATATCCGCTGGAAAAAAAGCGAGTAGGCGCCGGGAGAGAACCGAGCCGAAATGCGGCAATGGGCGGAAGGCCTGTGGGGAAGGCATAGCCGGTTCCGAAGTCGTTCCGTTGGTGGGACCGCCTCCTCGGAGGCGGTCCTTCGTTTTCCCGCCCGGAACGCGGAGACGGGAATCTTCCTTAGGCCGGCAGGACGCCTGGGCCCGTAACAAATGTGCCCTCGAAAAGTAAGAACAAGGTCCATATCCTTGACCATTGTCTACTGGGCCTGTAACAAATGTTCTCCCGGAAAACGGAGAGAAGAATCTTCCCGGGCGGAGCGAGTGAGGGGAGGGTGACCGCAGCGGGGATGCCCGAGGCCTTGCCTGCGAACACTGGGGATGAAGATGAACGGAACTCACGAAGATGAACCCCGGGGAAGAAAGTGAACCGGCAGGTGAAGATGAACCGGGGGACGAAGATTAACCGGGGGGATGAAGATCAATCGGGGGACGGAGATTAACCAGGTGATGAGGATTAACCGGAGGGATGAAGATGGACTGGGGCGGCACGCTTAACAGAGAGACAGAGGAGTGGATAGAGAAAGGCTGGGCGGTTCGCCTGGCGAACTTTCCCACCGAACTCTATTGCGATTTTCCGGTCGCCACGGCCGGCATCAGTGTGACCGGAACGGCTTGTGCGCTGAACTGTGCCCATTGTGGCGGGCATTACCTGCGGGGAATGCGCCCGGTGGACGAAGTCAAGAACACGGGGGGAAAGTTCGACTTTCGAAGCGCGCTCATCAGTGGGGGCTGCACGACTGACGGAAGGGTGCCTTTTTTGCCCCAGCAGGACTTTTTGAGGAAACTCAAAGAGCAGGTGCGTTTAAATTTTCATGTCGGGCTCATCGACGGGGACGAAATGCCTGTTTTAAAAGAACTCGCTGATGTCGTCTCTTTTGATTTTGTGGCGGATGAGGAGACGATCAGGGAGGTGTACGGGCTTAAACGTTCACCCGAAGATTACTTCGAGGCTTACCGGAGGCTGCGGGGTTCGGTCCGGGTGGTACCCCACCTGACTTTAGGGTTAAAAGGCGGGGAATGGCAAGGTGAAGAAAGAGCGCTCGCCAAGTTGGAGGAACTGGGACTGGACGGGCTGGTTTTCTTGGTCTTCATCCCCACCCCGGGGACGCGCTACGCTAAACGGCAGCCGCCCACGGTTGAGGAAGTAATCGCTTTCCTGGCCAGAGCCAGGGTAAGGTTTCCGCATATTCCCCTGGCTCTGGGCTGCATGCGCCCCAAAGGAAAATACCGCCGGGTTTTGGACGAAGCGGCGGTGGCCCTGGGTCTCAACCGGATCGTCATGCCGACGCCCGGGGCGAGAAAACTGGCCGGCGAACTGGGCTTGACGCCGGTGCGGACAGAGGAGTGTTGTGCCTTATGATTCGCTGCTCTTTAGGGACGGCGCAGGTCTTAGGCCTGAAAAAGGTCAAAGTGGACGCGCTGCCCACCACCGCCTATTTGATGATCGGCGAGCACTGCCGGTTTAACTGCGCTTTCTGTGCTCAGGCGCGAGACAGTTCGGCCCGGGCTGACCTTCTGTCCCGCGTGAGCTGGCCGGCTTACGAGGACGCGGAGGTCTTGGGGGCGTTGGACAGCCGCGCGGAAAGGGCGGACCAAGATGGGACGCGAGAAGGCGCCAAAGTCCCCGGGGTGTTCGGGGTTCCGCTGTCTCTCCAAGGCAGCGGGGAAAACACGGGGGCTTCCGCGGTTTCCGGGGCGGCCGGGGCCCCGCTGTCTCTCCAAGGCAGCGGGGAAAACACGAGGGCTTCCGCGGTTTCCGGGGTCGCGGGAAGTCCCCTGTCTTCGGTTTTGCGCCGGGTTTGCTTCCAGGTGGTTCAAGACAGGGAGGCGTTGGCGGAAGCCAAAAAATGGCTGGGGGAAGTCCGGAAACACTCCGCTCTTCCCATTTGTGTTTCCGCCGGCCCGAGCAGCTCGGAAGAAGTGGGGGAACTCCTGCGGCTGGGGGCGGACCATGTGAGCATCGCCCTGGATGCCGCGACGGCGGAGGTTTTCGCCCGTGTGAAAGACGGCTCCTGGTCCGCACGGTATGAGCTTCTGCGCGCCGCGGCCCAGCGTTACCCCGGACGGATCGCCACCCACCTGATCGTGGGACTGGGGGAAAGCGAAGAAGATATGGTCCGGCGCTTGGCTGAGATGTATCAACTGGGCGTGACCGTGGCTTTGTTTGCTTTCACTCCTGTGCGCGGCACCCGTTTGGAAAGTGCCGGACCGCCGGACATCGGGCAGTACCGCCGCGTGCAGGCGGCTAACTACCTGCTGCGCGAGCATTTGGCCGATATCGCCGGCTTTCGCTTTGTCGGCGGGAGGATTGAGGATTTCGGCATGACCAGGGCCGAATTGAAGGATTACCTGGCAGGCGGGGAGGCTTTCCGGACTTCGGGCTGTGAGGGCTGTAACCGGCCCTATTATAACGAAGTTCCGGGACGGGAACTCTACAATTATCCCTGTCCCTTGACGGAAGCGGAGAAGGAAGGGGCCTGGGAGCGCCTTTGGCAACATCCGTAAAGGGAACCCCGGGATTGTACGAGAAGGGAGGACCGGATATGGAATGGCGTTATCTGCCGTTTGAAGTGCGGACGGGAGCCGAAAACATGGCCATCGATGAGGCTATATTGCTAACTCTGGCTCGCGACAGGGAATTGATACCAACCTTGCGTTTTTACGGCTGGGAGCCGGCCGCTTTGTCTTTGGGTTATGCCCAAAGTTTTGCCAAAGAGGTGGATGAGGAAGCTTGCCGGGAAGCGGGGGTCGATATCGTCAGGAGGCCGACCGGAGGCCGGGCGGTCCTCCATCAGTACGAGCTGACGTACAGTGTAATCGCTCCGGAGGCGGATGAGCACGTTCAAGGAACGGTGATGGAATCCTATTTAAAGATCAGCCGGGCTTTGCTGGCGGGCTTCCGGGCCTTGGGTGTAGCGGCGGAAATGGCTCACGGGGATTTGGCAGCCGCCGGTTCGGCGGCCTGTTTTGACGCCCCCTCCTGGTACGAACTGGTGGTGGAAGGCAGGAAACTGGTGGGCAGTGCCCAGGTGAGGAAAGACGGGGTTCTGCTTCAACATGGTTCGATCATCCTGCATTTTGACGCGGATCTCCTTTTTCGAGTGCTGCGCTTTCCCAGCGAGGCCGTCAGAGGGAGAGTCTTGGCCGCGTTTCACCGCAAGGCCTGTGCCCTGGACGAAGTTTGGCCGCGGCCTTTGTCCCGCGCCGAACTGGAACAAGCCCTATATGACGGGTTTGCCGAAGTTATGGGTGTGCGATTCGTGACCCCGGGTCTGAGTGCGGCCGAACAGACCCTGGCCCAAAGCTTGAGGACAAAATACCTGGGTGGCGAATGGACCCGGAGGCGCTGAGTCGGCTTTGCGGCGCGGCCTAAAAAAGAATTTTAGCCAAAACGTGTTTTCGGACTTAAAAATTCGACGGAAACGCGATATTATAAATGGTAGTGGCGGGCTCAAAATTCGAGCCCCGGCGATGTCACTCACTCCGCGAAACGAGAATTTTGTGCTCGGGAGGTGAACATAATAAAAGTCGAAGTTTTACCGAGTGCAGGTTCGGCCATCTTGCCTTATTTGGAGGATAAACTGGTCGTAGTGATTGACGTTCTGCGCGCCACGAGTACGATGGTCACCGCTTTAGCCAACGGCTGCCAGGCCATAGTTCCGGTCTTGACGGCCGAGGAGGCTGTGGAGAAGCGCTGGGCCCTGCCGGGGTCGCTGCTCGGCGGTGAACGCCGGTCTTTACGGATGGAGGGGTTTGACCTGGGAAATTCCCCGTTCGACTACGTGCCGGAAAAGGTCGGCGGCAAGAGAGTGATCATGACGACAACCAACGGTACGAGGGCCATTCGGGCGGCAGTGGGAGCCAAGCATGTCTGGATGGCTTCTTTTCTCAATCTCCAGAGCGTGGCCCAGGCTATCGGGCACAAGATGGAAGAAGAACCGGACCTAGAGGGCATTGTGATTTTTTGTGCGGGTACTGAAGGCCGGTTTGATCTCCCGGATACTTTCTGCGCCGGTCTTTTGATTCAGGAATTGGGGCCTCAGGCAGAGCTCAACGACTTGGGGCAGGCGGCCAGGACCCTCTATGGCGCGGCGGAAGGGCATCTCCTGGACGCGATCCGCGGCTCCGAACACGGCCGCAGATTGGTAAGTCTTGGCTTTGAACAGGATGTCATTTACTGCGTGACCAGCAACATCCTGCCGATTGTTCCGGCGTTTGTGGAAGGGGAGGTTGTTTGGCTGACTGATCTCTGAGGGTCGATTTTCTTAATAGGATGTTTTTTCCGAAGAAAGGAACGGTGAGGTGGGTGCAAATCTTTGAACGGCCCGGACGTGAAAATACGGAAACCGCTATTTCCTTGGCAGTTCAGCGGGCGAAAGAATTGGGCATTTCGACTCTGGTCGTGGCCACAAATACCGGCGAGACCGGCGAACGCTGTTTGGGGCGCGGGCTTGAGGTGGTCTGCGTGACTCATCACGTGGGTTTTGCGGGACCGGGCGTGGATGAAATGGAACCGGACAAAAGGGCTTGGCTAATCGAAAAGGGAGCGAAGCTTTTGACGACGACCCACCTCTTTGCCGGAATTGACCGGGCCCTGCGTATTCAGGCCGGGGGACTTTATCCGGGGGAAATTGTGGGACATACCCTGCGCATGTTCGGCCAAGGGGTCAAAGTGGGTATCGAGTGTTCCGTCATGGCGCTGGATGCCGGGCTGATTAAACACGGGCAGCGGGTAGTGGCGCTCGGCGGGACCGGCCGGGGAGCGGACAGCGCCATTATCGTGACTCCGGAGCATTCCAATCAGTTCTTCGGCACGAAGATTCACGAGATTATTTGCAAACCCGGGTGAGGATCGAACTCGGTCCGAGCGGGTCATCCTCAGACCTTGCTCGACCGGAATCATCGCGCTTTGCTCTGACCGGAATCATCGCACTTTGCTTCGACCTGAATCATTGCTCTTTACTTTGACCGGAATCATCGCACGTTGTTTCGACCGGAATCACCATACTTTGCTCCCCCACTCAAATCTTTTCCCCGTTTCGGTGAGATACTAACCGAGCAGGGAGGTTGAGCGCTATGGCAAAATTAATGGTTCCCGTCGGGATTTCGAGCCGGCACGTTCATTTGACGACAGAGCATATTGAACAGCTTTTCGGCCCAGGGCACCGTTTGACCAAGCTCAAAGACCTTAGTCAGCCAGGCCAATTTGCTTGTGAGGAGACTGTGACTCTCATCGGTCCCAAGGGTTCCCTCAGCGGGGTCCGCATTTTGGGGCCGGCGCGGCAAGAATCCCAGGTAGAACTGGCAGCCACCGATACTTTCAAATTGGGCGTGAAACCGCCTGTACGTGACTCAGGCAATCTCGGCGGTACACCCGGGATCGAACTCGTCGGCACGAGCGGCAGAGTTCGCTTGGTTCAAGGGGTGATCATTGCTGCCCGGCACATTCACATGAGCCCCATGGAGGCGGCTGCCTACGGGCTGAAGGACGGCGATCGGGTGGAGGTTCCCGTGCCCGGAGACCGGGGCGGGATTCTGGACAATGTCCGGATCAGGGTCGGGCCGCACTACGCGTTGGATTTTCATCTGGATACGGATGAGGGCAACGCGTTTGGCCTCAAAAACGGCGAGATGCTGGAAGTCACGCTGGCTCGGAGAGAATGGAGAAGAGCCGCCGTTTAAAGAGCCGCCGCTTAAAGGGTGGGCCCGGGAAATCCCGGGCTTTTTTTTGCCCCAGCGGGTTTATACGTCGCGAACCGTGAACTCGCTTCGCAGCAGCTGAACTTCAGCCAACGGTTCCAAAAGGAAGTTTTGCGGGTAAAGAGAGCGCGGCCGGGGCAAAATGATCCGGAAAGAAATGTGCGGGGAGGAAAAAGATATGGGCGATGACGACTTAATCCGGAAACTGCGCGAGGATAAGCGGAAATGGCAAGAGATAGCGGACGAACTCTTGAGCGGAGACATGAGGGACTCTCTCTCGGAATTATCCGTATTGGACAATCACCCGGCTGATATCGGTACGGAACTCTATCAGCGGGAACGGGATGTCGCTCTTCGCGATAACATTGGGCATAAGATTGAGGCTATCGACGCGGCCCTGCAACGTTATGAAAAAGGGGAATACGGGATTTGTGAGCACTGCGGCGGGCCTATCCCCGCCGAACGCCTGCAAGCTTTGCCCTACACGACGGTTTGCGCCGAATGCAGCCGCGCGGAGGAACGGGAAGAACAACATTCTTTTCAACGCGATCCGGTGGAGAACGAGATCATCAACCGGCCGTTCGCCCGGACTTTTAATGATGGGACAGACCGCGTCGAGTTCGACGGTGAGGATTCCTGGCAGGCGGTGGCGCGCTATGGGACGTCGGATTCTCCGCAGGATTTGGGGACGAACAGGGACGTCAAGGATTTCAGCTCGGCTTCCGAAGACGCGGACGAATGGGCCGGAGCGGTCCAGGAGGTGGAGACGATTCCGACTGAACGTGAACCGGGGCGGGACAACACGATCCATTACAGCCGGGAACACCGGGGGTAGATTGGGGTCCGCGTCTTGGGGCACATTTCCGAGAGGGTTTCGCGTTAAACCTGACCGGCGGATCTACGCCTGAGCTGTTACTTTGAGGCCCGGGCCTGAGGAGCCGGGTTAGGCGGGGCTTTGTCAAAGTCGGATTGATCCACTGATATCGGCTCGTGGAGTGACTTTGACGTTTTCCTGGGGGGTAGGGGTTTCGGGTTGTCACAGAAGTCCCGCTGTGTTAAGATGAAGTCAAAAACAGGGAGGACTTCCAGTGTTGGTATGGTTAACCATGATCATGGTGTGGCTCATTGACCGGGCCTTAAAAATAGTGATAGCGAGCCGCTTTGTTCCCGGTCAGTCCGTCGTATTGATACCGAAAGTCCTGCATCTGACCTATGTTTTGAATCCAGGCGCGGCTTTTGGCTTAATGGCAGGCCGGACCTGGATTTTTATTGCGACGGCTTTGATCGTGGTTCTGGTCATCATCTTTGTACAGAGAAAGGTTCCCAAAGGAGAGACCATGATCCGGCTGGCGATGGGAATGATCGGCGGAGGGGCT
Organism: Peptococcaceae bacterium CEB3; assembly: GCA_001029295.1. Lineage (GTDB taxonomy): Bacteria > Bacillota > Desulfitobacteriia > Desulfitobacteriales > Desulfitobacteriaceae > Acididesulfobacillus. The sequence goes on from LDXJ01000060.1 coordinate 233,885, forward strand.
TTGGGCAACCTCTACGATCGGATACATTCGGGTTTGGTCATTGATTATCTGGATTTTAGGATTTGGCCGTTTGTCTTCAATTTTGCCGACAGCATGATCGTCATTGGGGTCGGGCTGCTCTTATTGGCCGTTTATCGTAAGGAGCGCAGAGGGGGAGAATGACGATGCCTGAGAGAGGAAAATTACGGCTCGCCGCGGCCCGAAGGGTGAAGATGCCTGATGGTCGGGAGAAGAGCGGTGGTTTGGACGGTGGTCGGCAGGACTCCGGACGATGGGCAAACGGTCGGGCTAAGGACGGCAGTCAGGATGGTGGTCGTTGGGAGGGGGAAGTGGAGCTCCCTCCCGCGGGGGAACGCCTTGACGTTGGCTTAACGCATGTATTGGCTAAATCGAGGTCCTATGTCCAAACTCTCATTGAGCAAGGCTTCGTTCAGGTCAACGGGACCAGTCGCAAAGCCAACTACAGAATTAGAGAGGGAGATCAACTGCGCGTCTTTATTCCGGAAGCGAAAGAATTGGCGGTGGAGGCGGAAAATATTCCGCTGGCTATCGTTTACGAAGACGAGGAGCTCTTGGTCGTCAATAAGCCCCAGGGCATGGTGGTTCACCCTGCACCCGGGGCTTGGTCCGGAACTCTGGTCAATGCTCTCCTCTACCACTGCCGCCACCTTTCCGGGATCAACGGAGTATTGCGCCCGGGCATCGTGCACCGCATTGATAAAGATACCTCGGGCCTGCTGGTGGTCGCCAAAACGGACCGGGCCCACCAAGGGCTGGCCGCTCAGATCAAAGAGCACAGTATGGCCCGGCGTTATCAGGCGATTGTCCACGGCTTGCTTACTGAGGCGGAGGGGACGATTGATGCCCCCATCGGCCGGGACCCGAAAGAGCGCAAGAGGATGGCGGTGCGGTTTGTCAACTCCAAACCGGCCCTGACTCACTACGCGGTCCTTAGGCGCTGGCGCGAATACACGGAAGTGGAGGCTCGTTTGGAAACCGGCAGAACGCACCAGATCCGGGTACACATGGCCTACATCGGGCACCCTGTTTTGGGGGATTTACTCTACGGCCCCAAACACAACCCCATGCATCTTATGGGGCAGATGCTGCACGCCCGGCTCCTGGGCTTCCGTCATCCGGTCAGCGGGGACTGGCTGGAATTTGAGGCTCCCCTGCCGGAACGTTTTTTGGAAGTGAGAGCGAGGCTGAGCGGGGAGGGATAGGCTCACCGCCGCCCGAGACGGCGGCGTGCCGCCATATTGAAAGCAAGGAGTCTTTCCTGAGGATGTGGTCAGGTGTATAACGCGGCATTTAATGGAACCTTGATAAAGTATAATGGTATTACAGCTGACTTGCTATTGGATAACGGTATTAAAGTTTATACAGAAGAAAACTTTAAAGAAATATCGTTTTAAAAATCCCAAGGTCACAGAATATGGGAACAAACAAAAGGGAGTAAGTATAAAATGTCTAGAGTAGGAATTCTAACTTGTGCTGAATTATGAACAGTCAACAAAACATTTAAAATTTCCTGAGCGAGTCAATAATATGTTGACTTCCTGCTGAACTTCGCATACAATACAATTAGATATAGATATGGAATCACATTATTCTCGAAGGGAGGGAAAATCCATGTATGCTATGAATTTTGCGCAAGTTGGAAAAAACATTTCCAACGTTATGACGCAACGCGGGATGACGCAGCAGAACCTTGCTGATAAGCTTGGTATTTCAAAACAAGTTATGAGCAAAATTATTAAGGGAAATAAAGCCATCAATGTGACGGAACTTTCACAGATTGCGTCTATTCTTGGTAGCACCACGGATTCGCTGCTTACCGTCGAAAGCAACACTATCACCCGTGAACCTGGTCTTGCCTTTATGGGGATGATCAAAGACGAGGAGACCCAGACAAAAGTTGAACTTCTCAGAAACGCAATTGATCAGATCCGTTTATTGGAGGAACTGGCTAATGATTGAGACAAAGCGAATCGCCCGACTTTCCAGTGGCGAGATAGCCGATGTCCAACGGCAAGCGCGCGCCAAGTTGGGTGAATGCAGAAAAACACAGGACGTTATCGGGACTCAGATTTTTTCAATATTGAGCCTGTATGCCCGTGTGTTCTATTACCCGTTGGGTAAGATAGGACCGTGGGGCATAACGTATATGTGGGGTTTAGATAGCGATGATCGCGCTGAGAAGCCGTTTGTCACAATCAACACTTCTATTTCAGTTGATGAGCAGGTGTTCGCCGCAGCACACGAATTGTATCACATCTGGTTTGATGAAAAGGCAGAAGCTATACCAGCATCAATCCTTGGCGATACCGACGAGCACGGCGCACAACTGGACTTCTCAGAGCTGAAGGCAAACCGCTTTGCAGCAGATTTCTTGGTTGCTGAGGAAATGCTTCTGCAGGAAATGCGTATCTATTCAATTACGCCACATCAAATTAGTGCTAAAGACATTCTTCGACTTGCAACATTGTTTACCGTACCCTATAAGACGATGGTGAAGCGGTTACACGAGACTGAAATGTTAACCATGGAAGAGCGCGAACAGTATCTTGCAAAACCCGAAAGAAGTATTGAGCAATTGCGCAAGAGATATTCTTTTTCTCTTCCTGAAACCGCTAACAGAATAGCCTTAGATAATCTCGTGGATCTTGCTGTAGCTGTATATGAGAAGAGAAAAATCACCTACGAGAAGTTGCAATATTTACTTTCCATTAGCAATCTTGAGCCAAGCGACGTCGGCATCACAGAGCCACAGGTTTTTATTCCTCCAAGCGATGATGAACTCGATGACATCATGGAGGAATGAACATGTTGGAACAAATGATTATTGATGCCGATTTACAACCGATTATTGATTCACTGCTCAATACGGGTATAAATTACATACGCTGTCTACGAATCGTTGACATGATTAACATGGCGAAGTGTGGACAGATTAACATACCTCGTAAAAGGGCAAAGGCAATCTGGACAATTTCAGGAAAGAGCAGAGACGATTTTGACCGCACTGTGTGGCTTTCACGGTGGCTCCAGGGGTGCGTCTGATCATAGCTAGGTCTTCGTCGGAGAGCGTGTAATAGCTGTGCAAGTAGCCGCAACGTATCATGTTGCAAGGCGTAAATGACAGGTATTGTCCACTTGCTAGCAAGTAGCGTCTGAAGCTGATGTGTGCCCGTTGTTTTCTGCCCACCCGGCATACTAATCCTCTGTTTGTTTTCCGTAGTATTCAGCGACGGCCTTGAAGGCCTCTTTCGGTTCCCATGTCATATCGGGATAAGTTGTTCCATGTCTGCCACCCTCAAAGTATTTCACTAGACTTGAACTCGCTCTGTCCAAGTCGTATTTTGGCGTATCACTATATGGGTAGTGCGAGAATATGAAGGTGTCTATAAACGCACCGCTAAAGCCAGCTCTGTCGAGCAGCTTGAGATTGTCTGTTAAACGCTCGGCTTGCAATGCTTCATCACGTTCCTGGACGACTTTGAGCTTCGATCTGACAAAGCGTCCAACGACGGGTAGTTGGTGTAGAAGTATTGAAAAGAAGGGAATATCCCCCATCGTTGACGCCATGCCAACAATCGGTGCATTGGTCGTGTTAAAACCAAACCCCGTATTAATCACTGGCTTGCCATGGGTAAACAAGGGCTTCACCATGTCAATGTAACGGTCTTTTATCTTTTCGGCCCAATAGTGGTCAACGCCAATCAGGTCAAAGTTGCTCCAGTCAACCTCCTCGAACGATAGCGAACGATACATGACTGGCCCATCAAACACGCTCCGGACTGCTTCATTTACTTTAGCCAAAAAGTCGTTCAGTGGACGATTGTGTTGGCCTGACTTTACAAAGCCTTGCTTAAAAACAGTATTTATCCGCTCCATGAATGTCTTGCCTGGTACGATACCTTGCATAAACAACGTAAACTCTGAACCGACACTGAGTACTACCTTACCTGGGTAGCGTTCGTGGAGTGGCTGAGCTGCCTTGGCTGCTTCGGTAATATAGGCAAGTGTAGGTTCAGGCGGTTTATTAGTCCAATCGGATGGATTTAACCAGGCTTCTAAGCCCAAGCTTAGGGCAGCTTCAGCCGTCACCACCACACGATTAATGTCTTTGCCACTAATACCGACGGCGTTGCAGTGTAAGTCGTTCTTAATAATCTCTAGTTCTCGTTCTGTGGTTTGCGGATGATAGTCTGGTCGCCAGTTGACACCCATAACGGTACCAACGTCGTAGTTTACGCCTCTGTGTTCTATCATGATTACTCCTTTGTCTCTTGGGCCTTGTCAGTGTTCTTAACAGCGGCTTCAAATTTCACGAGGAGTGTATGAAGTTCATCGAGATCGTGTGGGGTAAACTGACCCTTTCATCCCACTTTCTTTTTTGTTCGAGGGAATCGGGAGGGTTTGAGCATGCCCTGGATGATCCTGGCATCGGGAAAATGCGCCTGGAAGCGCTCCGGATCGATGAGCGCCAGCCTGGTTAACCCATCCAGAGCCGCCATAACCGCCGTCACCAGTTGGTCGGGATCGGCGGCGCGGACCGAGCCTTCGGCCTGGCCCTCAACGATCAGACGCCGCAGCAGGTCGTGAAAGCGCTGGGCGTACCTAAGCGCTTGTTCACGCAGGTCCGGAGGTGTCGCTGCATCGCTCAGTACCTGATAATGCACCTGCGCGAATTCTGGGTGGTCACGGCGGGTCTCGACCAGCTGCGCAATAAGCTTGTCCAGACGCTCCCCTGGCGTCCAAGGAAGCGCGAAACGCTGGGAGAAGGCGTCCTCGGAATGGAGGGTCTGCTCCACCAGTGCTTGCAGGATGGCCTCCTTGCTGTCAAAGTAGCGATAGGTCAGCCCATAACTGATCTGAGCGGCCTCAGCGACATCCGCCATTGTCATCGCCCGGCCTTTCTGTGCGAAGACCTTCCAAGCGGCTTCCAGGATGTTGGCGCGCTGAGTATCACGAATCTGCTGATTGGCTTCTTCCGTGCGTGGCATATCCATTCCTTTCTTTATGATTGACGAAATCGGTCATTGCTAAGCATAGTAAGTATAGTGTGCGAAGACGGTCGTGTCAAGGGGTGTGGATAGAGAAAGACAGTACAGGCTACTATGTGGCAACTTGCCCTATCTTGGACGGATGTTATACCCAGGGGAAAACTGTCGACGAGGCCCTGGAAAATATCAAGGAAGCGATAGCGCTGTGTCTGGAGGATCTGAAAGAAGACGAAATTCCAGACACAAACAGCATTTTTATTGGTCAGGTGGTGGTCTGACGAATGACAACCTTTTAACTCAAGAGGAGTTTGACAGCCTTTTGTAAAACTCTAGATTGTAGAGAAAAGGCCCGGGGGGAACGTATTTTATCCTATAGTGGTAAAGTACGCTTTTTTGTATTGATCAAAGATAATTAAAGTTTCTTTCCGCTTGCTCTAAATTTCTAACTAGGCCGGTATTGACAGTAGGACCGGGTGGTCGTATAATCAAGCCATCAAATGACCACCTGGTCTCATGTAAAGGGGAATTTTTTTTACCGACAAAGCGACCACCTAGTCACAATAATGAGAGGTTATGGCTGTGCCTAAAAACACTTTTTACAACTTAAGCGATGAAAAGAAAGGTCGAATCTTCGACGCCGCCTTGGAGGAGTTTTCAGTCCGGACATTCGATCAAGCATCCCTTAACCAGATCATCAAGAATGCGGGCATTCCCAAGGGCAGCTTCTATCAATATTTTGAAAACAAAGAAGACATCTATCTCTATATGGCAGAAATAATTTTAAAAGAAAAGTCGGATATACTCAACTGCGTAAGAGGAATAGATCCGGACGCGGACGTTTTTGAAATAATTATGCATACGACCAGAGAATTCATTAAACAGGGAAAAGAAAAGCCGGGGTATGCCGAGGCGGGGATGCGGATGAAATTGGACAACAGTGAAATTGCAAAGAGAGTCCGCAAATCATCCGCCGAAAAGTTTGTAACAATGCTTGAGCGTGATAAAGAGCGCGGTCTCATCAAACCGGAAGTCGATTCCCAAGTTGTTATCAATATGATTTCCACATTCAGCTTAAATGAATATTACGAGAACGGATCGGACAAGGAAAGGTATCTGAAGAATTTGGGTCAGGCGATTAAGATTATCAAGGACGGAATTGCCCAGCCAAAGGATTAACAGCCATAAAATACCTGGCGGATTACGACATTCGTAGCAAGTAGAAAGTAGAACGTAACAAGTAATAAGTAATAAGTAACAAGTAACAAGCAGCAAGCAGTATGTAGCAAGTAGAAAGGGGTATCTGTATGAATACCTATGTACTTGGCTTTCAGGATATCGATAAAACTAAGCTTCCCATCGTAGGGGGAAAAGCCGCCAATCTCGGGGAGCTGTCCGGAATAGAGGGGATTAGAGTACCGGAAGGCTTCTGCGTTACGACGGAAGCATATGAGAAGACGATGGAGCAGACGCAGGAGCTCCCCGAGCTCTTGGAGCAACTCTCACGTATAAAAGTGGCGGAGGATAAGGAAAGTATCGCTGAAATCAGCGCTAAGATCCGCCGTGCCATCGAAGAAATAGCTATCCCGGCGGAGATTGCCGAAGCGGTCACGCGTCATTTGCTGGGCCTGGGAGATAAAGCTGCCTGTGCCGTACGGTCCAGCGCCACGGCGGAGGACCTGGCGACGGCCTCCTTCGCCGGGCAGCAGGATACGTATTTGAACATCATCGGTAAGGAAGCCATATTGCGGCATATCAGCAAGTGCTGGGCATCACTGTTTACCGATCGGGCCGTGACCTATCGCATCCAAAACGGCTTTGATCACCGCAAGGTCTATCTGGCCGTCGTCATCCAGAAGATGGTCTTTCCTCAAGCCGCGGGGATCATGTTCACAGCCGACCCTATCACTTGTAACAGGAAGGTTACATCCATCGACGCGAGCTTCGGGCTTGGCGAAGCACTGGTCTCAGGCCTGGTAAACGCGGACAACTATAAGGTACGTGAAGGCAGAATCGTTGATAAGAAGATTTCGACTAAGAAGCTGGCGATCTATGCCGTAAAGGAAGGGGGAACAGAGGAAAAGAGGATTGAGGCAGAACGCCAGAACATCCAGACGCTGACGGACGAACAGATCCTGGAGCTTGAAAAGACAGGCAGACGGATAGAAGCCTGTTTCGGCAGCCCCCGGGACATTGAATGGTGCCTGTATGAAAACACGATCTTCATCGTCCAGAGCCGTCCCATCACCACCCTTTACCCCGTTCCGGATGTGCGGGATGGGAAAAACCACGTGTACATGTCTTTCGGCCATCAACAGATGATGACCGACGCCATGAAACCATTGGGATTATCGTTTTTTCAGTTAGGATTTGAAGAGACTCCCCTCATGAAAATTGGCGGAAGGCTGTTCTTAGATCTATCGCACGATTTGGCTTCTCCCGTGGGACGAAAAATAATGCTCGCTTCCTTGGGTAAAGTGGATCCTCTCGTCCTCAACGCGGTCAAGAGCTTGCTGAAACGACAATCCTTTGTAGACTCATTGGCACGTAACGGCAAAGGATTCTCCAGCATGAGCAAAGGGTATTTGTCATCTTCGCTGCCCATTCAGTTTATAAGGACATACCGAAGCAATGACGGAAGCCTTGTTCAAAACCTGATGTCTCAGAATGAGGCGTCTGTTGGGGGGCTGCAGCAAAGGATGGCAAATGTGTCCGGCGACGAACTGTTTGCCTCTATAATCGAGGCTCATAAGCAATTACAAGAAGCCATGAAACAAAGCATGGCAACGGTTTATGTCGGCGTATACGCGGTGAGCTGGCTCAATAAGAAAATGGAAAAGTGGTTGGGGGAAAAGAGTGCAGCGGATGCGCTTTCCAAATCAGCAGCCAACAACGTTACCTCGGAGATGGGGCTGGCGCTGTTGGACGTGGCGGACGTCGTCAGGCAATATCCGGCGGTGCTGGAGTATTTCGAGCACGCCAATGACGACACTTTCTCTGCGGACCTAGCCAGGCTGGAGGGCGGCAGTGCTGTCAGCCAATCCATGCGGGCGTATCTAAAAAAATACGGAATGCGTTGTTCCGGTGAGATAGATATCACCAGACCCCGTTTCAATGAACAGCCAACAGCCCTCGTCGCCATGATTCTCAGTAACATCCAAAACTTTGAACCGGGTGCTCATAAGGCTATTTTTGAGCAAGGGCTGCTGGAAGCAAAACAGAAAGAGCAGGATCTCCTAAACCGTGTGGAACAACTGCCCGGCGGAAAACGAAAGGCCGAAAAGACCAGGAAAATGATCAGCCGTTTGCGCAATTTTGTCGGCTATCGGGAGTACCCGAAATATATCATGGTTTGGCATTACTGGGTCATCAAGCAGGCCTTGTTGAAGGAGGCCGTAGGGCTCGTACAAAAGGAGGTTATCCGGGAGAAGGAGGATATTTTCTACCTGTCTTTTGAAGAACTGCGGGAGGTCGTGCGAACAAATCGGTTGGATGACAGCATCATCACCAAGCGAAAGGAGGAATACGAGGTTTATAAGAAGCTGACTCCGCCGCGGGTGATGACATCCGAGGGCGAGATTGTATCCGGCGAATACGACGCCGATAACATCCCGAAGGGTGCTCTGGCCGGTATACCGGCTTCAGCCGGCACCATTGAAGGCAGGGCACGGGTTATTCTAAGAATGGAGGACGCCGTTATCGAGGAAGGCGACATTTTAGTCACGCCGTTTACCGACCCAAGTTGGACACCGGTGTTTGTATCTATAAAGGGTTTGGTTACGGAAGTAGGCGGAATGATGACCCACGGCTCCGTGGTCGCCAGAGAATACGGCCTGCCCGCGGTCGTGGGCGTGGAAAACGCGGCCAAGCAGATTAAAGACGGACAGCGGATCAGGGTAAACGGTACGGAAGGGTATGTAGAAATACTGGGTATGTAGAAATATTGTAAGGTTCTGAGATGATATTTTAGAGTCTGAGAATCTCGGAAGAAAGACTGGGATAAATGATGGAACCAATGAACGCTGGCGTCGTAGCTTTGAAGAAAATCATTTCCGCCTTGACTTCGGCATCTTCGCAGGTTAAACTTAAAGCTGATATCGGCATTCAAATTTAAGTGTTTCCCAAGCGTTGCAAGGTCACATAACGCGAGTGCGCAGAACCGGCGCTGGGAAAGAGGGGCCTTTAACGGGAGTCCGGAGAGACGCCGAAGGCAGACGGGTGCAAAAGGGAGTAGACTGTCTGCCGCGGGCCGACGGTTTTTTTGTCTTCAAGAAACTCTGGCGGATTTAAGCGATTGCTCGCTCAGGCGGCCGCGGTCCCGCCGGGTTTTTTGGGAGTAGATGTCTTGCGAGCCCAGTGAGCAACCCGTAGGCACGGCTTGTCATAAGAGAGGGACAGGCCTTGACGGTGGAAGGGAGGAAAATTGTCGTGGAAGGCACCGTGAAGAGCAAGATCATGGATGAAGATGCCTTGCGCCGGGCCTTGACCCGGATTGCGCACGAGATTGTCGAGAAGAACAAGGGGACCGAAAATGTCGTCTTGATTGGCATCCGGCGCCGCGGGGTGCCCCTGGCCGAACGGCTGAGGCATCAGATCGCGGAGTTCGAGGGGACGTCCCTGCCCCTGGGTATCCTCGACATCACACTCTATCGCGACGACCTGAGCACTATCGATGTACAGCCGGTGGTGCACGAGACGGATGTTCCCTTCAGTGTTCAGGGCAAGAACGTGGTTCTGGTGGATGATGTGCTCTTTACGGGACGCACGGCCAGGGCCGCGCTCGACGCGACGATGGACCTGGGCCGGCCGAAGCGCATTCAACTGGCGGTGCTGGTGGACCGGGGACACCGGGAGCTGCCCATCCGGGCCGATTACGTGGGCAAGAACGTCCCGACGTCCCGCCGTGAAATCATCTCGGTGTGTGTCAAAGAAGTTGACGGCGAGGACGAGGTCCTGCTCTTGGAGATGCCCCACGAGATCTGAAACCGACAGCACCCTGTGATCCAAAACGTCCCTTGATAAACAACAACACTTTTAATAAACAACACCTTTTGATATTAATATCTTTAAAACACCCTTTAAATGCCTTCCAGTGAGTCGGCCAAGGGTTGAGGAGAGTAAAGACGTCTTTTCCTCTTGCCTTGGGGCAAGAGGATTTTTTCATGCCATTCGTGCTATCTGGAAAGTATAGCTTTAGCGCCGGCGCCGGGTTGTCGGCATTGAGCGGTGTTCGGCTTAGGCCGAAGATTTCACCCGTTCGACAGTTCCCGCGGGCGCCCGCCCGCATGAAACAGACTAAGGATTTTATTTTTGACTGGGGAGGAACCAAAATGGAAGCCATGAGTGTCTGGAATGGCTTCCGAGAGTTCAGAAGCGGCTGCCGAGTGATGTTGATTGGCAGCAAGGAATTTGGCAAGGAGGAAACGGTATGCGGATGTTTAAAGATCTATTAGGTTTGGAGGGCCTGAGTCCGGACGAGATCAGGCACATTCTGCAAACCGCCAAACCGATGAAAGATGTGTTGCTGCGTCCGGTAAAGAAGCTGCCGACGCTGAGAGGAAAGGCGGTCTACACTCTTTTCTATGAGGCGAGCACCCGGACCAAGACATCGTTTGAGATGGCGGCCAAGGTGCTGGGGGCTGACGCGGTGAACATCGGAGTCTCCCAGAGCAGTGTCAACAAAGGGGAGAGCTTGCTGGATACGGCAAAAACCTTGCAGGCGATGCAGACGGATTTGATCATCATTCGGCATTCCTCTTCCGGGGCCGCGGGATTCCTGGCCAGGCACCTGGAGGCAGGAGTGATCAACGCCGGGGACGGACAGCACGAACATCCGACCCAAGCCCTGCTGGACATTTTTACGATGCGGGAGAAGCTGGGGGATTTGAACGGCAAGAAAGTGATTATTGTGGGGGATGTTCTTCATTCCCGCGTGGCCAGGAGCAATGTCTGGGGATTGACCAAGCTCGGCGCCGAGGTCGTCTTAGTCGGACCGCCGACGTTGCTGCCACCGGAAATGTCGGCTCTGGGCGTGAAACTGAGCTACGATCTGGACCGGGAGCTGCCCGGAGCGGATGTGGTCATGGCTTTGCGCCTGCAGTTGGAACGCCAGCAGGCGGGATTGTTTCCCAGCTTGCGGGAATACAGCCGCAGCTATGGTCTGGACAGGGCTCGCCTTAGAGCCACAGGCAAGGACACGCTCATCCTGCATCCGGGTCCGATGAACCGGGGCGTAGAGATTGCCAGTGATCTGGCCGACGGCCCTCAGGGGATGGTCGAAGAGCAGGTGACCAATGGGGTGGCGGTGCGCATGGCCGTTATTTATCTGTTGATGGGAGGAACGACCAATGTGGTGGCTTAAGAACGTTTATGCGGTTGATCCGGCCGGGTTCTCCGGAAGGCGTGATATTTTAATTCGGGGCGGAAAAATAGAGGCGAACGCCGAGGGCTTAAGTCCGGAAGAAGTGGCGGAACGAGCAGGGCGAGAGCCGGTCGAAACTTTGAACGGAGAAGGGAAATACCTTTTCCCCGGCCTCATTGACGCCCATACCCACCTGAGAGAGCCGGGACAGGAGGCAAAAGAAGACATTGCCAGCGGGGCGGCTGCTGCCGTGAAAGGTGGTTTCACCTCTGTCGTCACCATGGCCAACACCGAGCCTCCGGTGGACAGCCGGGGCTTGGTGGAGTTTGTCCGGGCCCAAGGAGTCCGGGCCGGCCTGGCTCGGGTTTATCCCTTGGGGACGGTCACCAAAGGTATGCGGGGGCAAGAATTGGTCGAAATGCTCGATCTGAAGGAGGGCGGAGCGGTTGGCTTTTCCGATGACGGGCACAATATCCAGAACTCCGAGGTTATGCGCTTGGCCTTGGAATATGCCAAACTCACCGGTCTGCCGATTGTCAGCCACAGCGAGGATGAGAATCTGGCCCGCGGGGGGGCGATGCACCGGGGGAAAGCGGCGGCCAGGCTCGGTTTGAAAGGGATCCCTTCTTCTGCCGAGACTATCATGGTAGCCAGGGATTTGATGCTTGCCGCGGAAACGGGGGGCAAGCTCCATCTGGCTCATATCTCCTGCCGGGAAAGTGTGCAACTCATCAGGGAGGCCAAAGAGCGCGGCCTTGATGTGAGTGCCGAAGTCAATCCCCATCATTTGCTCTTCACCGACCGGGACGTGGACTTATTTAACACTTCTCTAAAAGTGAATCCCCCTCTGCGTTCGGAGGAGGATCAAGAAGCGCTTTTGGTGGGACTGCTGGACGGAACCCTGGACATGTTGGCCACCGACCATGCTCCCCATGTTTGGGAAGAGAAGGCCAGGCCCTTTTCGGAGGCACCTTTTGGCATCATCGGCTTGGAAACGGCATTGGCCGCTGTCTGGCAGCAGCTGGTGGTGCCGGGCAAACTGAGCCCGGAGCGGTTGGCGGAGGCTTGGAGTCTCGCCCCAGCCAGGCGGTTTGGTCTTCCCGGCGGCACTCTTCGTCCCGGAAGCCCGGCCGACTTGGTCCTCTTTGACCCGGAGTGGCGGGAAAGAATTACTCCCGACAACCTGGCCTCCAAGGCCCAAAACACACCTTTCCTGGGGCAGGAACTCCGGGGTTTCCCCACCATGGTCTGGGTGGGCGGAGAGACTGTGCTCAGAGGGCGGCGGCTTTACCCGGCCGGGGAAGGAGTCCGGCGCGAGTAAGAAGGGCGCGCGGGCCCAAACCCTCGATGTTTTGGAGGGGCCAAGTCCAACGTCCGGTACGGATGAGACGGATGCAAGGCTAAGAGGATATAAGGCTAAGAGGATACGAGGGCTAAGAGGATAAAAAGGGTGAGAGGATAACAAGGGCTAAGAGGATAACAAGGGTAAGAGGATAACACGGGCTAAATACAGGGCTGAAGGGCTAAGAGAATGCCAGGGGGTAAAAAGGGTACGGGAGGCAAGGAGACGGCAGGGTAAGAAAGATGCCGGGGAAGAAGGACGCGGGAGGATTTAAGGAATGGCATACCTGATTTTGCGGGATGGCCTGGTTTTTGAGGGAGAGACTTTTGGAGCCTGGCCTGATCAAGGGGTGCGGGCGGGAGAAGTCGTGTTTAATACTTCTATGAGCGGTTATCAGGAGATGATCACGGATTTATCCTATGCCGGACAGATATTGGTTTTGACCCAGCCGCAAATTGGCAACTATGGCTGGCATGATGAAGAAAGCGAGGCGGAAAGGATCCTTTTGCGGGGCCTGGTGGTGCGCGAACTCTGCGGGGGCGAAGGGAGCCTGCACGCGGATCGTTCCCTGGCTGATTTTTGTTGCCAGCGCGGGATCTGGGGGCTGAAAGGAGTGGACACCCGGGCCCTGACCCGGCACATCCGCCGGTATGGCACTCTGCCCGGAGTTCTGGCAAAAAGGGCGGAAGAAGGGCTTGAGTATTGGCGGAAGGCAGGCTCTTCAGGCAGGCACTGGGTTTACCGGGCCTGTATCCGGGAGGAGTATGAGATTCCCGGGCCGGGAGAACTCCTGGCCGTGCTCGACTTTGGCGCCAAGCGCAATATCCTCAGGGAACTCAGCCGCAGAGGGTTTCGGATTAAAGTGTTTCCAGCTTGGACGGAAGCCGGGGAGATCCTGGATTGTCACCCGGCGGGGCTGGTTCTGACCAACGGCCCCGGGGACCCCGGAGAGTTGCCAGAAATTGCTAGGAACCTCCGGGTACTGCTGCCGCGCTTGCCCATTTTGGGTATCTGTCTCGGGCACCAGCTTCTAGCTTTGGTGGCGGGAGGAAAAACTTACAAGCTGCCTTTCGGGCATCGGGGGGCTAATCACCCGGTTCAGGACCTCCGCACTTTGAAGACTACCATGACTTCCCAGAATCACGGTTACGCGGTGGAAGAAGGCTCGTTGCGGGGTACCGGTTTTCGGGCGGTGCTCAAGAACCTGAACGACGGCACGGTGGAGGGGATGGAACATGAGGACTATCCGATTATCAGCGTGCAGTACCATCCGGAAGGAGCCCCCGGCCCGGAAGAGAACCGGGATGTTTTTGAACGGTTTGTCGAGCTTTTAAACGGACGGAGATGTTCCCCGGAGGCGAGCTCGTCCACGATATAGGCGGGACAGTGGATGTCGGAATCTGTTACGGGGCAGGCGGCGCGACGGGCCGTCCCGTCGACCGAGCGGAGCCGCACTTTGTTAGCGAGATTTCCCGGAGGAGGTTAAGACGGGATGCCAAAGAAAAGTTGGAAAAAAGTACTGGTGATCGGTTCCGGTCCCATCGTCATCGGGCAGGCGGCGGAGTTCGACTACGCGGGGACTCAAGCTTGCCGGGCTTTGCGGGAGGAAGGGGTCGAAGTCGTCCTGGTCAATTCCAACCCGGCGACCATTATGACCGACCGCGAGGTGGCGGATAGGGTCTACATGGAACCGCTGACGGTTGAGTTTTTGGAGCGGATTCTGGAGCGGGAACGCCCGGACGGGCTGATTCCTACGATGGGGGGACAGACAGGTCTCAATCTGGCCTTTCAGCTGGCTGAGGCCGGCGTGCTGGAACGCTGTGGGGTAACACTGCTCGGGACTTCTCTGGAAAGTATCCGCCGAGCTGAGGACCGGAAGAGTTTCCGTACCCTTATGCAGTCGATCAGGGAGCCGGTGCCCGCCAGTGCCATTGTTTCCAGCGCCGAAGAGGCCTTGGCTTTCGGCAGAGAGACCGGCTATCCTTTGATCGTGAGGCCGGCCTTTACGCTGGGCGGGACCGGCGGAGGGATAGCGGAGACGGAAGAGGAGCTGGAGCGTTATGCGCTGAGCGGGCTCCAGGCCAGTTTGATTGGGCAAATCTTGGTTGAGCGCAGCGTGGCCGGCTGGAAAGAGATTGAGTATGAGGTTCTTCGGGACGGAGGCGGCAATTGTATTACCGTCTGTCATATGGAGAACCTAGATCCTGTCGGAGTGCACACGGGGGACAGTATCGTCGTGGCCCCCTGCCAGACGTTGACGGACAGGGAAGTCCAGATGCTGCGCAGTTCTTCCCGCCGCATCGTCGAGGCCTTGGGGATTGAAGGCGGGTGCAATGTGCAGTTCGCTTTGCATCCCGAGCGGCCGGAATACGTGGTCATCGAGGTGAACCCGCGGCTCAGCCGTTCCAGCGCCTTGGCTTCCAAGGCCACGGGTTATCCCATAGCCAAAGTGGCGGCGAAGATCGCTTTGGGTTATTCCCTGCCGGAACTGACCAATGCCGTGACCGGAAAGACCTCGGCTTGTTTTGAACCGGCTTTGGACTATGTCGTCATCAAGATTCCGCGCTGGCCGTTTGACAAGTTCTCAGACGCGGACCGGGAATTGGGCACGCAGATGAAAGCGACAGGGGAAGTGATGGGGCTGGGACGCAACCTTGAAACCGCCCTCCAAAAAGCGGTACGTTCCTTGGAGACAGGAGTTTACGGGCTTTTACCGGAAGGGCTGGAGGAAGTGCCGGAGGCGGAATTAGCGGAGCGCTGTCGCAGGCCCGACGACCGGCAGCTTTTCACCTTCGCCGAGGGTTTAAGGCGGGGCTGGACGGTCGAGAAAATCGCCGCTCTCAGCCGCTGGAATCCGTATTTTCTGGCGGCACTGCGGCGCATCGTCGAGCTTGCCGGGGCACTGGCGAATTCTCCTTGGGACGCGGGGCTTTTGCGCCGGGCGAAGGGGTTGGGCTTTGCCGACCGGGAGATCGCCCGGCTCTGGCGGGGGACGGAAGAAGAGGTTTATCGCTTGAGGCGGAAGGAAGGAATTCTGCCGGATTTCAAAATGGTGGACACCTGCGCCGGAGAGTTCGAGGCGGTGACACCCTATTTTTATTCGAGCTACGATGGAGAGGATGAAGGGGATATCTCGGGCAAACGCAAGATCGTGGTTTTGGGTTCCGGCCCGATTCGCATCGGGCAGGGGATCGAGTTTGATTACTGTTCCGTCCATGCGGTTCTGGCTTTGCGCAAGTTGGGGATCGAGAGCATCATCATTAACAACAATCCCGAGACGGTCTCCACGGATTTTGACACGGCCGACAGGCTTTACTTCGAACCCCTGACTCTGGAAGACGTCTCAGCGGTGCTGGATAAGGAAAAACCGGAGGGAGTTATTGTCCAGTTCGGGGGACAGACGGCGATCGGCTTAGCCGGGGCGCTGGAGAAGCGGGGTTATCCCATCCTGGGGACGGCGGTGGCGGACATTGACCGGGCCGAGGAGCGGGGGCATTTTGACCGGGTCTTGCAGGCTCTGGGGGCCAAGCGTCCGCGGGGGGGCTGTGCCTCCGACCCGGTTGAGGCGGAAAGGGTGGCGTCGGAGATCGGATATCCGTTGATCGTTCGCCCCTCCTATGTCTTGGGCGGACGGGCCATGGAAATCGTCTACGAACCTGAAGAATTGCGCGTCGTAGTGGAACGGGCGTTGAATGAGTTCCCCGGGCAGGAGGTCTGGCTTGACCAATACCTGCTGGGAAAAGAGGTGGAAGTGGATGCCGTTTCCGACGGTGTCGGGGTCAGTATTCCGGGAATTATGGAGCATCTGGAACGGGCCGGCGTCCATTCCGGGGATTCCATCGCGGTCTGTCCGCCGCTGACACTGAGCGGGGAGACGCAAAAGCGCGTGGTCGATTTGACTGTGGCTTTGGCCAGAGCCCTGCGCATTAAGGGGCTGCTCAATGTTCAGTATGTCGTCTACCGGGGAGAGGTTTATGTCTTGGAGGTCAACCCGCGTTCCAGCCGGACGGTGCCCTTCCTGAGCAAAGTTACGGGTATGCCGGTGGTGGATCTGGCGACACAGGTGATCTGCGGGTGCCGTTTGCAGGAGACGGATTGGCCGCAGGGCTTGCACCCGGCGGGCAGTCTGTGGGCGGTAAAGGCCCCCGTGTTCTCGTTTTCCAAGCTGCACCTGGTCGAACCTTCCTTGGGCCCTGAGATGAAGTCCACCGGGGAAGTGATGGGAGTGGACAGGACGTATGAAAAAGCCCTGTATAAGGCCCTGTTGGGGGCGGGCATCTCCATGCGGGACCATGGCACGGTTTTGGTGACCCTGGCTGACCGGGACAAAGAGGAGGGGAGCGCCCTCGTACGCAGGCTGGTCGGACTCGGTTTTCGCATCCTGGCCACGGAAGGGACGGCCCAGGCTTTAGCCGAGAGCGGTTTAAAAGTGGAACGGGTCGCCAAGCTCCATCAGGGGTCGAACGAGATCGTGGACGGGATTCGCGCTGGGCGGATTCAAACGGTGTTTAATACCACTACCCACGGCCGGGTTCAGGCCAGCGACGGTTTTGCCATCCGCCGGACAGCGGTGGAGTGCGGTATTCCCTGCTTCACCAGTCTGGATACGGCGGCGGCCTGGCTGCATGTGATGGAGACCGTCTCGCCCAGCCTGCTTCCTTTAGTCTAGGCGGGTGACCGAAAAGCTTCGCCGTAAGCCCCTTACGGGTTGCCCCCGACCAGAGTGCCGGTTGGCGTGTATGAGGAAAAAGCTCAGCGTAAGCTCCTTACGGGTTGCCCCCAACCAGTACGACGGTTGGCGTGTATGAGGAAAAAGCTCAGCCGTAAAGCTCCTTACGGGTTGCCCCCAAGTAGTATGCCGATTGGTGTATATTACCGAAAAGCTTAGCCGCAAGCCCCCGGTTTTGGCCGGTTTTAGCTGTGGGGAGACGCAGACTCCGGATGAGAGAGGGCTCGCAGGCGGCTCCTTCCGCAGCGGGGGACGAGGGACAGGATAGTATGGGCACTTGGCGAAAAATGAGCAGTCTTTCCGGCGGCGGGGGATGAGTGACAGGGGATAGAGGCAGATGCCGGCTGCGGACAGAGGCAGATGCAGGCAGCGGTGTCCGCCCTGAAGCGAGGAGCGAAAGAAGACGCAGGGACGCCGTGTGAGAGGATGCATGGATGCCGTGTAAGAGGACGCAGGAATGCCGTGTGGGGGACGCGGAAATGCCGTATGAGAAGATACGGGAATACCGTATGAGAAGACGCACGAGTGAAAAGGAGAGGGTCTTATGCCGCTTTCGTATGAAGAAATCATCAGTCATGAAAGTCAGGGTAACCCGGCGGAGGGGCTGAGACGCCTGGTTCTGCGCGGAAGTGTGGCTGCCACGGCCCGTCCGGGACAATTTCTGCATGTGCGGGTGAGCGACCGGCTTGAGCCCTTGCTCAGGCGCCCTTTAAGCATTGCCTCGATCGACCGTACCCGGGGGGAAGTCACCCTTCTTTACCGGGTGCGGGGAAGGGGAACGGAAACCCTGGCCCGGAAGCGATCCGGTGAGAGGCTCGATGTTTTGGGCCCTTTGGGAAACGGATTTAGTATTCCGGAAAAGGGCGAGCTCTGGCTGGTGGCGGGGGGGATCGGGATTTTCCCGCTCTACGCCTTGGCTCGGGCCGGTCTAGCCGCTGGGTTAAAGGTTCACCTCTTCTGGGGAGGAGAGAGCCGGAACTTTTTGCAAAGCGCAGGGCTGGCCGAGTGGCAGGATCTTGGTATCCCCCTCCATTTGAGCACCATGGACGGGAGTCTGGGGGATAAGGGGACGGTTATGCTCCCGCTGGGAAAAGCTGAGGATCCCCGTTCCGCGGCGAACCGTTTGTCCGGACAGCCGCTGCCGGCTCTGTCCGTGGCGGTTTGTGGACCGAGGGGTATGATGCAGGCTGTGGCCGAATTAGGGTCGGCCCGGGGATGGAGAGTGGAAGTTTCTCTGGAAGAGCGCATGGCTTGCGGAGTTGGGGCCTGCCTCGGCTGTTCCGTCACCGTCCGCGATGAGCGGGGCCGGCTTACAAACCGTAAAGTCTGTCAGGACGGACCGGTTTTCCCGGGGAAGGAGGTCGTCTGGAATGGCGCGAGATAAAGGAGCGGCCGGCGGGGCCGAGATCGACCTGGGGGTGCGCCTGACGGGTTTGGAATTGAAGAACCCCGTTATCGCCGCCTCCGGCACCTATGGTTTCGGCCGGGAGTATGACCTGTATTGCCCGGTGGAAACCTGGGGAGGAATCGCGGTCAAGGGGATCACGCCGGAGCCGCGTTTGGGCAACCCCGTGCCCCGATTGGCGGAGACCCCGGCGGGGGTTCTTAACGCGGTAGGTTTGGAAAATCCCGGCTTGGAGGAATTCCTCAAATCTTATCTTCCCCGCCTGGCTGATCTGCCTACAGCCGTCATCGTGAATATCTCCGGCTTCTCCGTCGAGGACTATGCGCTCCTGGCCCGCTCCCTGGGGCGGGAGAAGGGGATAGCCGCCCTGGAGGTCAATATATCTTGTCCCAATGTCAGACACGGGGGCCTTCAGTTCGGGACGGATCCGGGCAGTGCGGAAGAGGTGGTGGCGGCGGTAAGGCGGGAGACAGACCTGCCGGTTATCGCCAAACTTTCCCCCAACGTGACCGACATCCGGGAATTGGCCCGGGCCGTGGAGCGGGGAGGCGCGGACATAATCTCCTTGATCAATACCCTCGTGGGCATGAGTATCGATGTGGAGGAGAAGCGCCCGGTCTTGGGCAATGTTTTCGGCGGACTTTCCGGGCCGGCCGTACGTCCGGTGGCGGTGCGCATGGTCTGGGAGGTTTATCAGGCCGTCGATCTGCCTATCATCGGGATGGGCGGAATTACCTGCTGGCAGGACGCGGTGGAATTTATGCTGGCGGGGGCCGACGCGGTGAGCATTGGCAGCGGCAATTTCGTGAATCCCCTGGTTCCGTCGGAGGTCTTGGCGGGACTCGAGAGTTATTGCCGCCGGCACGGATTTTCTTCCGTGCGGGAGCTGACGGGATTGGCCCAAAGCAAATCTTAATTTATCGAGAGGAGGGCTGCACCTTGGCTGACAAGGCCAATAAGCCGGATGAGCCGGATAAGCCGGATGAACCCAATAAGTCGGATAAGTCCGATAAGCTGAATGAAAAAGTCATTGTCGCTTTGGATCTGCCGGGAAGAAAAGAAGCCCTGAGGATGGCCGAGACATTGGCGGGGAGCGGCTGCCGGGTAAAAGTGGGCCTCGAACTTTACGCTTACGAAGGTCCCCGGCTGATAGGAGAACTAAAAGATCTGGGCTTTCCCGTGTTTTTGGATCTGAAACTGCATGACATTCCGGCGACGGTGGAGCGGACGGTGCGGGCTTTGCTCAACTGGGAGCCGGAGATGCTGGATGTACACTGCAGCGGCGGCTATGAGATGATGGCCAGGGCGGCGGAGGCCTTGCATGAGGCCGGCGCTCAGAGAGGGTATGAGCCGAAGCTCCTGGGGATCACGGTGCTGACGAGCATGGGTGAAGAGGCCTTGAGACGGGAACTCGGGGTGGGAGTCACGCTGGCAGAGCACGTGCTTGCCTTAGCTCGCCTGGCCAAGAGGGCGGGGCTGGACGGAGTGGTCGCCTCCGCACGGGAAGCGCCCCTTCTCCGTCAGGCCTTGGGACCGGACTTTCTCCTGGTGACGCCCGGTATCCGTCCGCCCGGGAGCGCATTGAACGATCAAGCAAGAGTGTTGACCCCCGGGGAAGCTCTGGCCGCCGGCAGTTCCTACTTGGTGATCGGGCGGCCGATCACGCGGGCTGACAATCCGCGCCGGGCTTTGGCAAGAATTTGGGAAGAGGTGGACTAGCCATATGAAAGAAGATTTCTTGAACATTTTTAAAGAAAGCGGGGCGCTCCTGGAAGGGCATTTTCTTCTTACTTCCGGCCGGCACAGCGGGCGCTATATGCAGTGTGCCCAGGTCTTGCAATATCCCCATCTGGCCGCGCGTTTGGC
Source organism: Peptococcaceae bacterium CEB3 (assembly GCA_001029295.1). GTDB lineage: Bacteria > Bacillota > Desulfitobacteriia > Desulfitobacteriales > Desulfitobacteriaceae > Acididesulfobacillus. Next base: position 254,594 of record LDXJ01000060.1, read on the forward strand.
GGAAGAATTGGTACGGCCTTTTCGGGACATGGGGATTGAAACGGTCATCGGACCGGCCATGGGGGGGATCCTGGTGGCTCATGAAGCCGCTCGGGCTTTGGGCGTAAGGGCCCTCTTTACGGAAAGGGAAAACGGGGTCATGCACTTGAGGCGCGGCTTCACACTGGCGCCGCAAGAGAGGGTTCTGGTCGTCGAAGATGTGATTACGACCGGGGGCTCGGTGCGTGAGGTGATCGAGGAAGTGCGGCAAAGCGGGGCCTTGCCGTTGGCCGTCGGGGTCTTGGTCGACCGCAGCGGGGGTGGGGTCGATTTCGGGCTTCCCCTGGCAGCCGTGGTGGAGTTGGAAATCGAAACCTACTCCGCCGAGGATTGCCCCCTCTGCCGGCAGGGGCTCCCCTGTGTCAAACCCGGCAGCCGGAAACAGCGCTGAGGCCGGGCCGGGATTTTTACGTCTGATTTTTTAAGATGACAATTTAACAGCATTTTGATATAATTCTCTCGCATGTTGGAATCTCGGGATTTGGCGCGAAAGCCGGATATGGGAGAAGGTCGTGGTTGGGCCCGGGGGATTTTGAGAGAGGGAGTCGTGCAATGAAGAAATTGATCTTGTTTGTCATAGACTCTCTTCACCCCGTTATTTTGGGCCGCACCCTCTCGGAGGGAAACGCTCCGGCCTTGCGCTTTCTGGCTCGCAACGGCAAATATTTTCAGGAAGTGGTCTCTTGTTTTCCTACCATGACACCGGTCGCGATGAGCTCTATTATCACCGGACGGCTGCCGGACCGGCACGAGGTTCCGGGGTTTATTTGGTATAACGAAAAAATATCCCAAATCGTCGATTATGGAGCCACTTGGCAGAGCCTGGTCAAACTGGGGCCGGATCGTGTGATCCGTAATTTGCTCAAACGTCTGAATGAAGAGCATCTGAGCCCGGAAATCCCGACGCTTTACGAAAAGCTGGAGGAAAAAGGGCTTGTGACGGGTAACATAAATTTCTTTATTCATAGGGGAGTTCAAGAATACATTACGCGCATTCCCCTGCTCATGTCCCTGGCCACGGGTTTCCGTCTCTATAAAGAGAAGGTTCGCGGTCCTAAGGTCTTAACCCTGGGTAGTTTGATCCATCCTGTTGTGGGCAAGCGGCCTTTTTTCCCGCACAACGGGATTTTTCATCGCTTTGGTTTTAATGATATTTATTCAGGGAGAATGGCCAGCCAGATCATCGAAGCAGGCCAACAGCCTGATTTTTTAATGGTCTATTTTCCGGATAATGATAAACACTCCCATCAAAAAGGTCCATGGCGAACGGGCGCTTCCATAGAGCGAGCCGACCGGCAAGTGGCGGCTGTCCTGGATGCCCTGGGTCCGTGGGAGAAGGCGCTGGAGGAGAATGTCATCATCGTGACGGGAGATCATTCCCAGACGACCGTGGGCTTGGGCAACGAGTACCTGATTGACCTTGACCGCGCCCTGCGCTCTTTCAAACGCCTCAAGGCGACGGAGAACGCGGACGATAAGAACAAAGAAATAGCCATTTGTCCCAATGAACGAATGGCCTTTATTTATATTCTGGAACAGAAAAAGCGGGTCTTGCCGCAGCTTGTCGAGATCCTCGCCCGCGATCCGCGCAACGCCCAGATCGCCTGGAAAGCCAAGCATAAGCAGTATGTGGTGGTACAGGGCGGCACGGAAAAAAGGCTCAACTTCTATCCGGGCGGACCTTACCGGGACCTCTACGGACAAACCTGGGGTTTTGAGGGAAAGCTGGAGGTGGTAGACGCCCAACTGGGGCCCGACGGGGTCATCACGTTCGGGCAATACCCGGACGCTTTCAGCCGTCTCTCCTCCTCTCTGGAAGCCCGCAAAGGGAGCAGGATCGTCCTTTCGGCCCGCTCGGGTTATGAGTATTTTGCCGAAGGGGGGCCCATTCATCCGGGAGGAGGAAGCCACGGCTCTTTGGAACAGGAGGATTCGATCGTCCCCATGATCATCGCCGGGACGGAGCAGACTCTGGAAAACCCCAGGATCACGGATTTATTCGGCTTCATTATTAAACATTTCGGCTTTGCCGGCACCGGCTGACAGAGCGCATCCAAAGAACGCAAAAGAGCGTGCGCATCCAGAGAACGTAAAAAGTGCACATCCAGAGAACGTATAGGGCGCGTGTCCCGAGAAAGTAAAGAGAGCGTATCCCGAGAGAGTAAAGAACGCATACCTCGAGAGAGTAAAGAGCGCACATCCCGGGAACCTAAAGACCGCTCGGGTTTCACAGCTGAGGTGAGGAGTCTTCCGTTTGCAACAGGGCTGCGAGAACCTCCGGCTGGGGTGTCACAAATAGAGTCCAATTCTGCTCATACACGACCATTCCGGGTTTGGCAGAATTGGGCTTTTTGATTTGGCGGACATGGGTATAGTCGACCGGGACGAGTGACGAACCCCTGGCCTGGCTGAAATAAACGGCTAAAGCCGCGGCCTCTTCCAGGGTGGTATCGTCGGGGAACTCTTCCCCGCCGGTCAGGGGAATGAGAACGTGAGAGCCGGGAATGTTTTTGACGTGGAGCCAGAGGTCTCCGGGTTTGCCCCTTTTCAAGGTCAGCCAGTCATTTTGCCGGTTGTTTTTACCGACCCAAATCGGGCGGCCTTGGCTGGAACGAAAGGAGCGGGGTTTGATCTCCGGTCCGGTTTTTTTGTTGGCGCTTTTTTTCTTTCCTTCCCGGGTAAGGGCTTTGCCGGACAGATATTTTTGTTCGACGAGTTCGGTGTGGACCTCTTCCAGGTCAGCCGGACTTTCAGCTTGTTCAAGGCTGAGGAGGACGGATTCGAGATAGGAGAGATCGGCCAGGGCGGTTTGCCGCAAGGGTTCGGTTTTTTGCAGGGCCGCTTTGGCCTTGTTATACAGTTTGTAGTAGCGTTGGGCGTTATCAATGGCATTTAAAGCCGGATCGAGCGGGATGCGAACAAGGGGCTGCTCCTCTTCGTGATAATCTTCCACTTCGACTTCAGCCATTCCCGGCTGAACGCGGTAGACATTGGCGGTGAGCAGTTCGCCCCAAAGCCGGTATTTAAAAGAAGTGCGGGCCGAGCCCAGGGTCTCTTCATAAATGCTCAGTTTTTTGCTCACGTGAGACCGAATTTCCCGTACGAGCTTAAGCAGGGATCCCCTCTGAGCGGCCAGAGCGTTTTGCCCCGAACGGGTTTCAAAGAAGCGGGCCACCGTCTCGTCCACGCTCGTAAGAACGGTAGAGGGGAGGCCCTCGTACTGTTCATAGGGCACAAAGGTAAAAACCGCCGGGGTGTGGTCCCCCCGGAAGCGGTAATAGATCCGGGGGTCGGGGTGGGTCCCCTGCTTGCGACCCAAGCGGGTGTAAGTTTGGTAGAGACGGACTAAATCGATTTCTCCGCATTCGCCGAGGCGGGTTTTGCCATCCAGGCCGGAGGCGAGCACGATCTCCAGGGCAAGCTCGGGACCTAGGCCGTCAAAATGGGCGAGGAGAAGATCACTGAGCTTGCCTTCCAGATCGCCGGCCAAGAGCGTCTCTCGGAAGGTCTCCTCGTCGGTCGCGTCGATTTTTCCCTGGGAAGGGGGAAGCAGGTAGGGACGGCCGGGCAGGACTTCACGGTGGCGGCTCAGAGCGTGGGAATAGCGGCGGATGCCGTCGAGAATCTGGCCTGTCCCGGGGTCGACGAGCAAAAGATTGGAGTGCTTGCCCATGATCTCCAGGGTCAGGTGCAGGGTCGCTAAATCACCGTATTCATTATAATTTTGGATACTCAACGTGACGATGCGCTCCAAACCCAACTGGCGAAGCTCCAGAATCTTGCCGCCTTCCAAGTGTTTGCGCAGGATCATGCAGAACATGGGCGGACTGGCGGGGTTTTTCTTGCTTCGCCCAGTCAGGTGAAGGCGGGCGCCCGTGGAGCCGGCGTTGAGCACGAGGCGCAGAGAGGTTCCCTGGCGGCGGAGAACGAGATGGATCTCATCTTTTTCCGGTTGCAAGATCTTATCGATGCGGGCTCCGACCAGCTGTGGAGCCAGTTCGGCCGTCAGGTAGGAAAGGGTAATTCCATCTAAAGCCATGTTCAAAACTCCCTCAATCTTCTTATTGAACCTGGGTTCGCTCGAACCGCGGGTTCTCGAACCGTGGGTTTTGGGGACGGCTTCATTCTAGCGTATCGCGGGGTCAGTATCAAACGAACCGCCAAAACATCGGCGGCGATCTGTTTGTTGATTGCGGCGGGGGGGAATCCAAACGGGGGAGAATTCAACCTGGGAAGAACCCTTACCCGGAGCCCGCTGAGCAAGGGACGAGAAGAAAGCCGGAGGGAGTGGACAGGGGGTATTTTTGTCCACCTTTGCGAATATGGATTATCAGAAACGTTAAAGGGGAGGAAAGCGAGGGCATGAAGCAGCAGGCATGGCATGTGTTACCCTGGTTGGATGTGGCAAAAATCCTCGACGTCCATCCGGGCAAAGGATTGAACATGAGAGAGGTCAACCGCAGGTTGGCGGAAATCGGGCAGAACGTTCTCAGCGAGAAGAAAGGATTGCACCCGGTTTTCCTGTTCTTGGGACAGTTCAAAGACTTTATGGTCATGGTGCTCTTGGCCGCGACTGTCGTTTCGGGGCTGTTGGGCGAGTTGGCGGACGCCGTCACGATTATGGCCATTCTTATTATCAATGCCGTTCTGGGATTTATTCAGGAATACCGGGCGGAGCGCTCTATGGAGTCTTTGCGCTCCCTGACGGCCCCCGAGGCGCGTGTCCTGCGAGAGGGGCGTGAACAAAAGATTCCGGCGGCAGATCTGGTGCCCGGGGACATCGTGCTTCTCGAGGCGGGGGACCGGATTCCGGCCGATATGCGCTTCATCCAAGCGGTGAACCTGGAGATTGAAGAATCGGCGTTGACCGGAGAGTCGCACGCTGTGCGGAAGAATATCGCTCCTCTGGCCGATGATCTGACGCCGATGGCTGATCGGAGAAATATGGGCTACATGGGCACCACAGTCGTCAACGGCCGGGGAGCCGGGGTGGTGGTGTCGACCGGGATGGATACAGAAATGGGCATCATTGCCGGGATGATTCAGAGTGTCGAGGAAGAAGAGACTCCTCTGCAAAAGCGCCTGGCCCAGTTGGGCAAATGGCTGGTGATCATCAGTGTAGCCGTCTGCGCGGCCGTCGTCATCACGGGGATCTTGCGGGGTGAGGGGTTCTATAAGATGTTCTTTGCCGGAGTGTCCCTGGCGGTGGCAGCCATTCCCGAAGGACTGCCGGCCATCGTAACCGTAGCCCTTGCCATCGGCGTACAGCGGATGGTGAAACGCCAGGCGATCATCCGCAAGCTGCCGGCCGTGGAAACCTTGGGCTGTGCCACGGTCATTTGCTCGGATAAAACCGGCACTTTGACCAAAAACGAGATGACTGTGAGGCGGATTTATGCGGGCGGCCGGATGATCACGGTTTCCGGCCGGGGCTACGACCCGAAAGGGGAGTTTCAGGGTGCGGATCCGGAGCAGGAGCGCGAGCCTTTGCGGGAGGCCCTGAAAATTTCGGCCCTCTGCAATAATGCCACCTTGACCAAAAAAGGGGTCCAAGTGGCGGGTTTGTTTCGCTCAACGACAAAAGATGCTCCCTGGGGGATCGAGGGAGATCCTACGGAAGGGGCCCTCCTAGTGGCGGCAGCTAAAGGGGGAATTTGGCGGGAAGTTCTGGAGCGCAAAGAGGAACGCTTGGCGGAGATTCCGTTTGACTCCGAACGCAAGCGCATGAGTGTGGTTTATCAGACAAAGAGAGGCAAACGGGCTCTGGTCAAAGGGGCCCCGGACACGATCCTGGGGCTCTGTCGGCGGGAGTTGACCGAAAAGGGGTCCGTGGCTCTGACAGACGAGCGCCGGCGGGAAATTATGCGGGCCAACGACAGCATGGCTCGCCAGGCCCTGAGAGTCCTGGCTTTGGCCGAGAGGGATGTGACCCAACCGTTGCCCCAGGAGGAGCTGGAACAAGACTTGACTCTTGTCGGGTTGATGGGCATGATCGATCCGCCTCGCTCCAGCGCCCGCAAAGCGATTCAGGTCTGCCGCCGGGCCGGGATTAAACCCGTCATGATCACGGGGGACCACCGCCTAACGGCCGAAGCGGTGGCTGAGGAACTCGGGATCCTACGGGGGAAACGGGCGGGGATCTTGACCGGGGCCCAGATGGACAAGATGACAGACGGGGAACTGACCGAATCAGTGATGGACGTCGCCGTCTTCGCCAGGGTGACGCCGCGGGATAAACTGCGCATCGTCAGGGCTCTGAAAAAGCGCGGCCAGATCGTAGCGATGACCGGGGATGGGGTGAATGACGCACCGGCCGTGAAAGAAGCGGATATCGGGGTATCAATGGGCAAAACCGGCACAGATGTAACAAAGGAAGCCTCCGCCATGGTCCTGGGGGATGATAATTTTGCCACGATCGTCGCGGCGGTGGAAGAAGGGCGGGGCATCTATGACAATATCCGCAAATTCATCCGTTATTTATTGGCCTGCAATTTGGGGGAAGTCCTGACCATGTTTGTGGCTACTCTGGTGGGACTGCCTCTGCCCCTGCTGCCCATTCAAATCTTGTGGGTCAACCTGGTCACAGACGGACTGCCGGCCATGGCCCTGGGCGTGGACGGGGCGGATCCGGACGTCATGGAACGACCGCCCCGCGCTCCTGGGGAAAGCATTTTCGCCAGGGGTTTGGCCCGCAAAATCGGCGTGCGGGGAACTCTGATCGGGCTCGGCACTTTGGTGGTCTTTGTCGCCGCCCTCTTCTTGGGGAGCGACATGTTGGCGGCGCGGACGATGGCCTTTTCCACCCTGGTCTTTTCCCAGCTCTTTCATGTCTTTGACTGCAAATCCGAAGACAGAGGGATTTTTGAAGTGGGGATTTTTTCGAATCCTTATCTCGTCGGGGCGGTGACCGTGTCGACTTTGATGCAGCTCAGCGTCGTTTATCTCGCGCCAATGCAAGCCATCTTTAAGACGGCCGCTTTGCTCGGGTGGCAGTGGGGTCTTATTCTGGCGGTGGCCGGGGGACCCTCGCTTCTCATCGGGGTCTATCGCTTACTAAGGAACACCTGGTTGGGCAGAGCGGCGGGGCAGAAAGTATAACGCGGGCCCGGTACCGAACAGAGGGCAATATTGAGGAACCAGGGTTGCTTGGTTACGGAAACGTAGCGGGTCCGGTACACAACAGAAGGGTCGGGTAGCCTGAATGCCTGAGGTTCGCGAAATCTAATAGGGGACGGGTGGAACGCAAATATTCCGTGCACCGCGTTCGGGTGATTCGAGCGATTCCACCTGTTGACCTTGTGAGTGTTTTCGTAGTATTCTTAACCTGGCGTGAGGTGTAGCGTGATGAGTCTGGGCGGATGGCGGAGCTATTGACGGAGCCATCCGGTCCTCCAACGTCGGACGACAGGCGGAATATATCAAGGGTAATAGGTCGGTGTCCCACGAGGGGCGCCTTTAACTCGCCGAGATGCGGGGAACGCTCCGAGCCACCGGGAAAGCGGGAACTGTTCCGGAGCCGCCGGGAAGGTGGGGGCTGTTCCGGAGCCGCCGGGAAGGCGGGGGCTGTTCCGAGGCGACCGAGAAGCGGGAACGTTCCGGAGCCGCCGGGAAAGCGGGGGCTGTTCGGGAGCCACCGGGAAAGTGGGGGCTGTTCCGGAGCCGCCGGGAAGGCGGGGCTGTTCCGAGGCCACCGGAAAGGCGGGGACCGTCCCAAAGAGTGGGGAAGTGATAACTCGTGGAGTTTGTAAAAATGCACGGCCTGGGTAATGATTTTGTCCTTCTGGATTATTTTTTGACTGAGCCCGAAAGTGACAGGGACAGCGAGTATGAGAATCTAGCCCGCAAGCTTTGTCATCGTCAATTCGGTGTCGGAGGGGACGGGCTCCTGGTCGTTCTGCCGTCGGAGAGAGCGGATGCGCGGATGCGGATTTTTAACCCGGACGGCTCCGAGCCCGAAATGTGCGGGAACGGTATCCGCTGTCTGGCGCGCTACGTCTATGAGCGCGGTTATGTAAGGCATAACCCGGTTCGGGTGGAGACTCTGGCCGGTATCCTCAGTCTCGGGATCAAGCTGGCGCAAAATAATAGTGAAGTAGAAAGCGCCAAAGCGCAAAGTACAAAGGTAGAAGACGCCAAAGCACAAAGCACCAAAGCAGAAAATACCAAAGTGGAAAGCATCAAAGAAAAAAACGCCAAAGTAGAAAGCATCAGGGTGGATATGGGTGAGCCGATTCTCGACCCCGAGTTCATACCGGTGCGGTCCGCGGGCAAACGGGCCATTGGAGAGAGCCTGGAAGCAGAAGGGCGGGAATTCCGCTTTACGGCCGTGTCCATGGGTAATCCGCACTGTGTAATCTTTGGTGAAGACCTGTCAGAGAAGGATTTTTACCATTACGGACCTCTTCTCGAAAAACATCCGCTCTTTCCCCGCAAGACGAATGTGGAATTCATTACGGTACACTCCAGGCGGGAAATGACTATGAGGGTTTGGGAACGCGGCGCGGGCCCGACCTTGGCTTGCGGCACCGGAGCTTCGGCCTCGGCCGTGGCCGCCGTGTTGAATGATCTCATTGACCGGGAAGTGACCGTCCACTTGCCCGGGGGCGATCTGCTGATTGAATGGGCCGACGATAATCACGTTTACATGACCGGTCCGGCCGCTTATGCTTTCCGGGGGGTCTGGCTCGGAGATTGAAATCCCCGGAAGTAGCCGGGAATCCTCTGACTTCAGTCAGGGGAGGGTCGGGTGATTCGGATCAAGCCGAACATCGAGACGTTGGGTCAGCGGGGAACGAGGGGTTCCCCGTTCTTTCGTGCTCCCTGTTGGTTCGGGACCAAGAGGCCGCAGGTTCGAATCCGTTCTCGTCCTCCTTGTGCTCCTCGGACGAAGCTCATGTATAGATTGGCATCCGGCTGCGCAAGACATAGATCAAAGGAGACTATAGATAGAAAAAAAATAAAGGAGAGGATTAGATGGCAGTCAGCATGACGGGGTTTGGTCGGGGAGAGGCCAACGGCCGGGGTTATCGGGTTACAGTGGAACTGAAGTCGGTCAATCACCGCTTCCTGGAGGTGGTGGCCAGGCTGCCTCGGCCGTATGGCGGCTTGGAGGACCGGGTGAGGAAGGTGATTCAGGCAAGCGTCCGACGCGGGCGGATTGAAGTGTATATTAATACGGTGGAAACGGAAGAAAGAAAGAGATTGGTTAAGGTTGACAAAGAATTAGCGCTGTCGTATGATAAAACACTGAAGGAACTCGCGTCAACGCTTCAAACGTCTTATGACACAGACATCTACCGTTTGGCGGTCTTGCCTGAAGTCCTTGAGGTGGAAGAACCTGAGGTGGATTTGGAGGCGGTCTGGCAAGTATGGGCAGGGGCCTTAGAGCAAGCCTTGGACCGTTTTAACGAGATGCGTCGCGCGGAGGGTGTCAAACTGGCCCAGGATATGCAAAAGCGGCTCGAGGGGATCGGAGAGGACCTCGGCCTGATCGAGGGGCGTGCCGAGACCCTGCCGGCTGAGTACCGGGAGAAACTTAAGGAAAGGATTCAGATCTTGTTGGCGGAGACGGTGGTGGATGAGGCCCGTCTGCTCAACGAGGCGGCCTTCTTTGCGGACAAGGTTTCTATTACAGAAGAACTGGTCCGCTTGCGCAGTCATATCATGCAGAGTGGGAGCGCTTTGCAGGCGGCCGAGCCCAGCGGACGCAAGCTCGACTTTTTACTGCAGGAGATGAATCGCGAGATTAACACCATCGGTTCAAAGGCCAATGATTTGGCTGTCGCCGAGGCTGTGATCCGGGTTAAGAGCGAGTTGGAGAAAATCCGGGAACAAGTGCAGAATATCGAATAATATACATATTGGAGGGTTCAGGTTGGATATCAGATTAATTAACATCGGCTTCGGTAATATCGTTTCGGCAAACCGCATCATTACAATCGTCAGCCCGGAATCAGCCCCGATCAAGCGCATCATTCAAGAGGCCAGAGACGGAGGGATGCTGATCGACGCCACTTACGGCCGGAGGACCCGCGCCGTGATCATTTGCGACAGCCATCATGTCATCCTCTCGGCGGTTCAGCCCGAAACAGTGGCCCATCGGCTCTCCGCCAGAGACTCCGGCGCGCATGCGGAAGATCCCGCTGATTAAGGTGAGCGGGGTGGAGAAAAGCAACGGTTTGCTCATTGTTCTTTCCGGTCCGTCCGGTGCCGGCAAGGGGACACTTTGTCAGGAACTTCTGCGCCAGTTTCCTGACGTGGTGTACTCTGTCTCGGCGACCAGCCGTGCGGCGCGCCCCGGGGAAATGGAAGGAGTTCATTATTTTTTTCGGTCGAGGGACGAATTCCGGCTCATGGTGGAGCGGGACGAACTCTTGGAGTGGGCTGAGTTTTGCGGCAACTATTACGGTACGCCGCGTTTTGCCGTTGAGCAGTCTCTGCAAGCGGGCCGGGATGTAATTCTGGAAATCGAGATTCAAGGAGCACTTCAGGTCAAAAAGCGCTTTCCTCAAGGGGTGTTTATCTTTGTTGTGCCCCCGTCTTTGGACGTGTTGGCAGAACGGATTCACAAGCGCGGGACCGAAGCCGAGGAAGTCATCCGCAAACGCCTGGACACTGCCGTACATGAGTTGGAATACGTTTCAGAGTATGACTATGTGGTTGAAAACGACGAAATTCTTACGGCCGTGGAAAAACTGCACAGCATATTGGTCGCGGAAAAATGCCGGGTTAAGAGGAGACCGTTTTTCTTTAAGGGGGCAGTTTCATGAAACAACCTTCCTTGGATATTTTGATGCAAAAGGTCGACAGTAAATATTCTCTAGTCGTGGCGGCGGCCAAGCGGGCCCGTATGTTGATGGAGAATCCGGAACAAGAGGAACTGGCCAAGGGCGTTAAAGCGGTGAGTGTGGCTCTGGAAGAAATTGCGGAGGGAAAGCTGATTTTGGAGAACCCTCGTGAAGAGGTTAAATAATGCTAGAAGGCAAGAAAATTCTCGTGGGTATTACCGGCGGCATCGCCGCCTATAAGACAGCCGAAGTGGTAAGCCGCCTGCGCAAACTGGGCGCGGACGTGCACGTGGCCATGACGGATTCCGCGGTCCGCTTCATCACTCCGGTCACCCTCCGCAGTCTGTCGGGCAATCCCGTCCATCTCGACCTCTACGCGGAACCGGCCTTGGGCACGGTTGAACATGTGGCTCTGGCGGAATTGGCCGACGCGGCTTTGATCGCCCCGGCCACAGCGAACTTTTTGGCGAAAATGACGATTGGCCTGGCGGATGATTTTCTCTCCACCGTGATCCTGGCGACTAAGGCGCCGCTCTTCGTCGCCCCGGCCATGAATCATGTCATGTTCCACAGCCCGGCCACCCAGGACAACCTTCGTCTCTTGGGCGAACGCGGGGTGAGGGTCATCGGCCCGGCCAGCGGTTTTCAGGCTTGCGGCAGCGAGGGAGACGGGCGGATGAGCGAACCGGAGGAAATCGTTCGCTTCTTGGAGCGCTTTTTCGCCCAACAGGGGCTCTTAAGCGGAAGAAGGGCGATTGTTACGGCCGGCGGAACTCAGGAACCCATCGATCCTGTGCGTTATCTCACGAACCGCAGCTCCGGTCGGATGGGTTACGCTGTGGCCGAAGCTATGCAAGAAGCGGGTGCTAAGACGATTTTGGTCAGCGCTCCCACGGCCCTCTCACCGCCTGCGGGTGTCGAAACCGTTCAGGTATCCACGGCTCTGAAGATGCGGGAAGCGGTTTTGGATCTCTATGCTGAGACTGACATCGTGGTCATGGCGGCGGCGGTGGCGGATTACCGGCCGGCGCAAGAAGCCTGGCAGAAGATCAAAAAGACCGAAGCCAATTTGCGGCTGGAGCTCGTGCCCAACCCCGATATCCTGGCGGAACTGGGTCAGAAGAAGAAAAAACAGATTCTGGTCGGTTTTGCGGCCGAAACGGAGAACCTCATTGCTTTCGCCAGGGAAAAAATGCAGCGCAAAAACCTGGACATGCTGGTCGCTAATGACGTGACCCGGCCCGGGGCAGGGTTCGGCAGCCCGACGAATATTGTCAGTTTCCTCTTTCCCGACGGAAGGAGAGAAGATCTGCCTAAGATGAATAAACTCGAGGTTGCGCGCCGACTCGTTCAAGAGATCGAAGCTTTACTCGGGCTGGAAACGAAGGAGTGAGGACATGGTAAAGAGGCTTTTTACTTCGGAATCGGTGACTGAGGGGCATCCGGACAAAATTTGCGACCAGATATCGGACGCGATTCTCGATGCGATTTTTGCCAAAGATCCCGAAGCCAGGGTGGCCTGTGAGACCGCGGTGACGACCGGCCTGGTCTTGGTGAGCGGGGAGATCACGACCCATTGTTATGTGGATATTCCGCATATTGTCAGAGACACGATCCGGGAGATCGGCTACACCCGGGCTAAGTTTGGCTTTGACGCCGATACCTGCGCGGTTCTGACTTCCATCGGGGAACAATCCGCGGACATCGCCTTGGGTGTGGATAAAGCCCTGGAAGCGAAGACCGGGGAAATGTCAGACGGCGAGATCGAGGCCATCGGGGCGGGTGACCAGGGCATGATGTTCGGCTATGCCACGAATGAAACGGACAGCTACATGCCGCTGCCGATTGACTTGGCTCATCGCTTGGCCCGCCGCCTGTCCGAGGTGCGCAAATCCGACCTCTTGGATTACCTGCGCCCGGACGGGAAGACCCAGGTGACAGTCGAATATCAGGATAACAAACCGGCGCGGGTGGACACTATCGTCATCTCCACTCAGCATCATCCGCAAATTGCCCAGGAGCAGATCCGGCGCGACCTCTTGGAGCACGTGATCTTTCCGACCGTGCCGGCGGAACTGCTGGACGAGCACACGAAATACTTTATCAATCCCACCGGCCGCTTCGTGATCGGAGGGCCCCAGGGAGACGCGGGGCTGACTGGACGGAAAATCATCGTGGACACCTATGGCGGCATGGCCCGGCATGGCGGCGGGGCCTTTTCGGGCAAGGATCCGACAAAGGTAGACCGTTCGGCCGCTTACGCCGCCCGCTATGTGGCGAAAAATGTCGTGGCCGCCGGCTTGGCGGAACGCTGCGAGATCCAGCTCGCCTATGCCATCGGCGTGGCCCGTCCGGTCTCGGTCTCGGTCGAGACCTTTGGCACGGGCAGGATCCCGGATGAGAAAATCGGCCAACTGGTCAAGGCCAACTTTGACCTGCGCCCGGCCGGAATCATCAAGAGCCTAAACCTGCGTCGCCCCATCTACCGCCAGACGGCCGCCTACGGCCACTTCGGCCGCACCGACCTCGACCTGCCCTGGGAGATGACGGACAAGGCGGAGGCTCTGAAGGAGCAGGCGGGGTTGTAAAGAAGCAAGGCCATGTTCCTTGACTATGATGTCAAAATAGAGTTCCGATGGCACTGTGGGCTAGAACATCCCGGTAGCACAACTCACAGCCGTCAATGGGCGGCCTATAGGGGTTACGAAGCAAAAGTAGCTCTCGCTTGCTGGGCGGGCTACTTTTGCTTATGTCTCAACTAAGGTTGCAAACGCAATTATCAGTGAAAGTGATTGATACACCGTCAAGGCCTCACCCCCTTTCAGGGGATTGGCCGCCCACCCAGGCCCCTATTGAGTTAGCATGGTTGAAGTAACACTGCCGCCTGTGGCAAAGCCGTCTAAACTCGGCTTCGACAGTTTTTCGTGGATTTAGGCATCCGAAACAATGGATGCCTTTATTTATGCAGTCAGTAATTTTTTATGATATGAACTCCCACTGTTCCCTGAACTTCTGCAGTTTCTGGCGTCCCGCGTCGTTGAAGGAGAAAATGAACTGATTGGCTGTCGTTGCAGATTTTTGTCCAGGGGTTTTGGTATTATGGAGCTACGCGGGTGACATGGTGTAATCCAGTTCGAGGGTCCTTGAGTATGTCAATACTTAGGGAGGTGAGTACTTTAACGGGTCCCATCTCTACATGCTCTCGGCGGCGGACTCTCGATATGATCTGCCCTTGTATCCAAGGCTACAGCCTGCTTCCAGACGTCTGTTTTGTGGGCGGACCCGACTCGCACCACGGCATGTCGGGCTAGACAGGAGGGAAGAGCTTGAGCGGCGCAGACTTTTAGTTCGGTGCCATGAAAAAATGCCCCCGGATCGTTCCGGAAGCCTTGCTTTGGGGTAGGTTGAAAGAAACGCACATGTGCCAGGTTTTCAGGGGTAGAAAGCAACGGAACATTAGATGTGAAGGTTGCGAAGTCAGAAGAGCGCATTATAAAAATTATGTTTCAATACATTGGCGCCTTCAACCTACCGTCGAATCATAGTATATCCAAATTGACAGAAAAAAGTCAACAGAGGCCTTGACAAACCTCATCTCGGCTCGTATCATTAAGGTGGATTCCGCATTATAAATATTATTGAATAGGAGGTGCGCCTGGACTAACGATGAAAGAATTAGGAGAGATTGCAAGGGGGAGGTGATCAGGTGGAGAAATGTTTCTATGAGTTGATGTCGACCATTATACTGAACGAGGACGTACCAGTGGATGAGGTGCAGTCCGTCTTGGCGGGAATAATAAGCTACAGTATGCTGCAGGACGAGCAATTAAAAGACCAGCACCGTCAAACTGGATTTAAACCCTATGTCTTCAGCGGGCCCTACCCGTTGGAACCTGACCGGATATACCGAGAGAGAAGGATGTACCGCTTTCACCTGCGTACGCCGAACCTTAGTTTCGCCTTGGCTATGAAGAGGTGCTTGCCGACAGGCAATAGGGTCGCCAAATTTGTCTCGGTGGAGATGAAGAACTTTACGGAAGAGCATATTGGTGAGCTGATTAGTTTGACTCCCATTGTATCCACAGTGAGCAACCGTTGCTGGATGCCAGAGAACGGCTTAGGGCTATTGGCCGAGCGTTTGCACGTGAACGCCTCCAAAAAATGCAAGGTCCTAGACGCATCCTTTAAAGCGCCGGACGAATATTTCTTTGAGCATATTGAGTTACTCAACCGTAAGCCGATCCTCGTCAAGTACAAGAGTAAAGGCGCGGTATTGCTTGGACATAAGGTGCGTCTGAGAGTGAAGGCTAACGACTGGGCTCAGCAACTGGCTTATACCGCCCTGACATTGGGCTTGTCGGAAAAGAATACGCTTGGCTTTGGCTATTGTTTGGCGAGGAGGTGAAAGTGTGTTAGAGGAACTGCTCAGCGAGTTCGGTGACCACCAGGTCCAGTACCCCGAGTTTGATCCCGATACCATGGTTTTGACAAACTATCATCTGAAGCCTGGACTTTACGTGCGATTGAACGAGGATGGCAGCAAGGAAGAGATTTATATCGGAAAGAAAACCGAGCCGCCAGAAAATACTCCACTGGTGGACTGGTTCAAGCAAGCGGATTTTGCCAGCAGCTTGATAGAGATGAACAAGCCGGTTGACCCTAAGAAACAAATACACAGTTGCAATTATCTTAGCTTGTTCTGTAAACGCGACACGTTCTGGCAGGACGGAAACGTGCATCCGAAATTGCCGGAGCACATCGAGCGCTATTTCGCTGCGCTGTCTGCTGTAAAAGACAAAGAAAGTGCCAGGATCCTGGCGACAGCCGGTTACGGTCCGCTCAAGGAGGAACAGGTTGCGGCTGGGAAGGAACGTTTTCTTGCTTCATTGGCAGAAGTCGGAGAGCTTGTAAAAGCCTATAATATCAAGGATAACTCCTATGTTAAACTCTTCCTCAACGCAAGCCTTGAGACATACATCTATGAAAGCGGCCGGTATTTGCTGCCTAGAATATTTAACAATAACAAGTATAATGTCGAGGTTGGCGGCAACGTTTTCGGTTTGTCGAACACGGACATGGGGATGAACGCCAAGAAGCCATATTTGGAGCATAAAACTACTCAGTTCGAGGTGCCCTACCGTATCACTGCTGAAGAAGCAGTTTTGTTGCGCAAGCTGTTCTTGTGGCTAAATGGCCAAACGAGAGAAGGGAAAGTTGTCTACGGCGGGTACGTTCAGGTGGGGGTGCATGACCCGGGGCTTTTGGTCCAGAGAAGGGACGTGAGTGTACGGAAACCTGTTGTCTACCTGCACTTTGACAGGAGGATGGACTTGTCGGTCGACCATTACGATTTTCTGCCTAGCTTTGCTGATCGGATGGACAGACCCGTTACATTTAGGAATTTCGTGGATGCACCGAAGTACCAGGGAGGAAAGCTGGACAGGCTGAGTGCTGTGGAAGCGCACATTAACGAAAACCTATATGCTTTTCAGCTGGTGCGTAGCTACGATGAAGAACGTATTCAGGTGACTGACAAGTTACCCCAGGTGCTGGCTTCCCAAATTGTGCTGTCAAGGGAGGCGATGCGGGCATGGTTGCGCAAGGGGGATTCCTTGCCCATCCAAAATAGTGTTGACCGGATGACAAAGGGGGTAATTTTGGCCCGGCTGCAGAATTTGGAGTATGTGCCTGCCCTAGGCCATGCCTTAAATGTTCGATTTTCTCTGTTGAACTACTTTGATAAGGGGGGAAACGATATGGGATATGCCATAGAAGAAACGTATAGAGGATTGAAAGAGAAGGTGTTGAACACTGAGAAAAGAAAAGAATCCGCTGCTTGCCAAAATGCTGTGGAGTTTTACCTGGCAGTTGGTCAACTTCTATATTATTATTTTAGCCTGAGCGAGGCACAGAAGCTCCACTATGATGTGCTGTGGAGGGGCATCGCCTCGGCCAAGGACTTAGAAGGTATCAAAAAGGAACACTGGAAATACTTCCAAAAATACTCCTATGCTATCGACACTAACAATCCCCGTTTCAATAATATGTTGAGCGTCGTTTCTTCCTATACTCCTGAGCAAGATGAGCCAATTAATCTCGACGCATTGCTTTATGGCTTTGCTGCCAACAGTATTATTTATTATAAGGAGGATTCAAATGAAAAAGACTAACAGGGTCTATGGGATCATTGCGGTAGGCGCCTATATGGCTAATTTTAACGCTGATTTGTCGGGCTATCCCAAAGCGACTACCGATAACACGATCTTCGGTAGTGATAAAGCAGTGAAATATCCGATGAAACGCATGTGGCAGCTGCAAGGGCTTCCCGTGCTTTACATCAAAAGTATGCAAAATAATAAAGATAACGACAAGATTCAGCCCAGGGATTTGAACGAGCGGTACACGCATCTGTTTGGCACTTTGGATGAGAAAACATCGTCGGGAGAGGTGCTGGGTAACTTGTTCTCTGCTATTGACGTCATGAATTTCGGCGCCACCTTCGCGGAGAAAAAGCAAAACATTAGCATTACCGGTGCAGTGCAAATCAATCAAGGCTTTAACCATTTCGAACATACGAATATAGTAACTCAGGACATCCTGTCGCCATTTCGCAATTCTAATGAAAAGAGCGAGGGAAAACTTGCCTCTTCCATGGGCACCAAGATTGTGACCGATGAAGCGCACTATGTCTATTCCTTTTCCGTTAATCCAGGTAATTACGCGGACTTCATTGGATTGGCGGACGGTTTTGAAGGCTACACGGTTGAAGCGTATGAAAACTTCAAGTGGGCGGCAAGGGTTGCTACAACGGCGTTCAACACCAATTCAAAGAGCGGATGTGAGAATGAGCTTGCCCTTTTCATCGAGTTAAAGGAAGACAGTCGCCTGTTTTTGGCCAACCTTGACCGCTACATTGCGGTAAAGAAAAAGGAAGACCGCGTACTCTACGATCTCAGTAGACTGGCAGAAATGATTACGCCGCATTTAGGAGAGATTCAGTCCATTGACCTTTACAGCAATATGGTTGCTAGTGAGGTAGACTATGGGTCTCTTCCCTGCAGCATTCAATCAATTTATTGAGGAGGGAGTCAATGAAAAGCCTGTGCTTCACACTTTCCGGACCAGCGGCATGTTTTCGGCAACCTGACGTGAATGCAAAGGTATATTTTACTTACAATAATATCCATAAAGTGGCGCTCTTAGGCCTGCTCGGAGCGATACTTGGTTTGAGCGGGTATCGGAGCGCGAAGCTGTATGGTAAGGATGAGCCTGTATATCCTGAGTTTTACCAAGTACTATCCCTCTTAGGGGTGTCGGTCGTGCCTAATGGAAAAAACGGGTACTTCAGAAAGAAGATACAATATTTTAACAACAGTGTGGGTTATGCGTCTAGAGAAGAAGGGGGCAATCTGCAGGTACGCGAACAGTGGCTGGAAGATCCCAACTGGACGGTTTTCCTTGCCCAACGCAACTTAGACGGGGCTATTTGGGAGAGGCTTTGCGAGTCTCTGTTGAACGGACAGTGTGCATATATACCGTACCTAGGCCGAAATGACTTCCCAGCCCAGATTGGGGATGTTCACGTAGCTGAGCTCTCGCCCTCGCACAGACCAAACATTCACTCCTTGTTCTTATATGACGGGGATCTGAAAGCCCTTTCCGGGGGGCCAAAAGGATATCTATTCGTGGAAACAGCACCCGTGGGACTGGTTCCCAACCAGAATTTTTATGAGTTTGGACGGTATGTCTTCACAAATGCAGCTGTTCCAGAGGGAGCCTTACCTTCTCACTTGTATACTGACGGCGAGCGACAGTACTGTTTCTACTAGGGTCTAGAGTCTAGGGCAGAAAGCTGATCTACGGAGGGGCTTTCTGCCTGTCAGTCAGGGGGGTTTGCCGTGAAGACAGAAGGACTGGTTCCGCCGCAGTTGATGCTAGACGACCGTTATCTTGCACACACCAAGGACAGCGATGGTCATCGGCGGGTGGAAACCTTATCTGAGCACTCTGAGTTAACTCTGCGCTACTATGAACGATATTGTGACCGTAAGAGGATTGATGAGATCGTTGAAGGGCTAATTTTCGCCTGTGGGTTTAGGGGGCAGGAGATCCCAAAGGTTCGTTTAATGTTTGTCCACGCGATTTATTTGCACGATATAGGGAAGACCAATCCCCGCTACCAGTATGACGTGCTGAAAAACGACTCTTTTCGCGGGCAAAGGCAGCGGGCCAGTAACTCTAACCATGCCCTAGCTTCCGCTTACATGTATGTCGATTATATGTACAAGCTGCTTGAGGAAGAGCCGACGTCGATGGTGGAAAAGTGTCTGGTGGCTTTTGCGTATTGTATTAGCAAGCATCACGGAAGATTGGGTAATGGAAGTGAATTCTCCGAGTTGGAAACGTGGGAGGAAGAATACTATAAGTGCGAAGTGGATGGCAGGGTTTTTGAGGATGTGCGCTTCTATATGCAGGAGCAGGGCACGGTTGAACCAATTCCCTTTTATATTCTCTGCCGCTTGCTCTACGCATTGATAACAGGTTGTGACTATTGCGCTACCCAAGAATTTATGGCGGGCTCTGCCGTTGAGCTGTCAGTCATCACAAACGGGGGCAAGGAATTAGCGCGGGTTTACGATGACAGCGAAAGATGCAGGAGTATCCGACAATATCAAAGGGATCCCTCCGCATTCAGTGGCGAGCCTATTAACGCCTTACGCAATCAAATATTCCTTGAGGCGGAGCGGAACCTGCTTGCCAAGGCAGACTCCGACATCTACTATTTGGAGGCGCCAACGGGGGCAGGAAAAACCAACATGGCCGTTAACCTCGCGCTGCGTGTGTTGGAGGTGGACAACAGTATTAACAACGTTTTCTATGTCTTTCCATTTAACACCCTTGTGGAACAAACGAGCGAATACTTACGCCCCCTCTTTGGCGGAAAGATGGCCGTGGTTAATTCGATTACACCGGTTCTCGTAGGTGGGGACGGTCAAAATGTAGATTATGAAGTTGCCTGGCTCGATCATATCTCTAACAACTATCCTATCGTGTTGACTTCTCACGTAAATTTCTTCAACGCACTTTTTGGTTGCGGGCGCGGTCAGTGCTTTCCTTTGCTTAAGATTTGTAACAGTGTCGTCGTACTTGATGAAATACAAAGCTACAAAAATAGCATCTGGAGGGAAATCATCGGTTTTCTGCAAAAATATGCAAGATTGCTCCATATGAAAATCATCATAATGTCTGCCACCCTGCCGCAATTGGACAGGCTCCTAAAAAATGTGGATGCCCAGTTTACGGCTCTGATAGAAAGTCCTGACAGGTATTATAGTCATCCCCTGTTTCAGGGACGGGTGCGCTTGGATTTTTCCCTCTTGGAGCAACACCGGATAAGTTTGGAACGGTTAAAGGAGGAGGTTTTAAGGTTCCGGGATAAACAAGTGCTTGTGGAGTTTGTCAAGAAAAAAACGGCCATGGAGTTCTACAAGCTTTGCAAGGACGATTGCAACGCCGTTTTGTTGACTGGAGATGACAGCGCTGCCAGACGAGGGGAGGTCATTGCGCGAATACGCGGTGGCGAATCTCTAGTCCTTGTCGCTACGCAGGTCATTGAGGCGGGCGTTGATATCGACATGGAAGTTGGATTCAAAGACATCTCTCTCCCGGACGCGGAGGAGCAGTTTTTGGGCCGGATTAATCGCTCTTGCCTGAGGCCGGGAGGGGGTATCGCTTATTTTTTTGACTACGATGATCCTGCCACCGTCTACAAAGGGGACGCTAGGCTGCGGCATTCCATTCTGGATCCGGACGTTAGGTTGTGTCTAGAGAAAAAGCGATTTGCCGAGGTATACGCAAGGGTCTTTAAAGATCTGATTGCTAGAACGAGTAAGCCCAATCAGAAAAACATAGCCAATGTGGATAAGCAATGTGTTCAGCTTAATTTCCGAGTGATAGAGGATCAGATGCGTTTGATAGGGCCGAGCTTCCAGTTGTTTATACCGTACGTCCTAGGTGAAGTTGACGGTTATCAGGTGTGGCAGGAGTTTAAAGAATTGGGCAGCAACCAAGCCTTTAGCTATGCGCAGAGAATGGTGGAATATTCCAGGATTGCATTACGGATGTCGTACTTTACCTTCCAAGTGTTCCGGGATAAAATTCCTGAGGGCGCTGAGGAATACGGAGGCTACTATTTCCTTGACGGCGGGGAACGGTTTATCGACGGCGGCGTTCTAAACAGGGAGGCGCTGGAAAAATATTATGGAGGGATCTTTTTGTAATGCTGACCGGAACTGTGGTTAATTATCATACGCATTGCAAGCGGCAGTGCTGGTTGTTCTATCACCATATCAATTTAGAAGACAACTCTGAGGATGTACGCATAGGCCGGATTTTGCACGAGCTTAAGAGGCAGGAGAAGGAGGAGATTGCGCTGGATGGTATTAAGCTCGACAGGGTGACTGGCGAGTATGTTACGGAGATCAAGAAGTCAGATGCCGATCTTGCGGCGGCGATGGCGCAACTGGAGTACTACTTAATTGTCCTTCGGGACAAAGGAATCGAGCGCAAAGGGCGCCTGGAATGTCTGGAGAAAAATAGACAGAGCAAAAGTGTTCACACCCTGACCCTGACGGACGAGCAAATCGAGGAACGCAAAGCTCAGTATCGTCGAATTGAAGAGTTTCTGGACTCCGACTCCCCGCCCGCTCCTGTGTTGAAGCGCGCTTGTAAGAAATGCGCCTATTATGAATACTGTTTTGTATAGGGGGATAGCATGAACAGCGATTGTAGATATATCTTTTCCACGGGGGATTTGTTCCAGAAAGATTTCTCCATTGTGCTTCGCAAAGATGACGGTAATTTTTATCTCCCGGTCAAGGACACGCGGGAATTGTACTGTTTCAACGACATAACCCTGAGTACAAGACTCCTACAACTTTTGGCGAAGGCCGGCATTGTCGTCCACTTTTTCGGTTATTACCAGAACTATATAGGCACCTTTTATCCGAAAGAGGACCTAATGAGCGGACGGGTCACCGTTGCCCAGGCCTTGGCCTATGAGCACAGCAGGATGGATATCGCTAGGCCCCTGGTCAGGGGAATAGCGAATAACATTCATTCCGCATTGTATCATTATTACCGCCATGGAAAAAATGAGTTGAAAGAGTTCCTGGATTGGTTGCGTGCGGATGTTCCCAGCTTGACAGATAAGGTCACTGGTATCAAGCAATTGCTACGGATTGAGGGAGAAATTTGGGCTCGGTTTTATCAAAGCTTTCGGCTGTTTTTGCCAGAATCCTTTGCAATGAACAAACGGGTAAAGCGTCCCCCCGATAATCCTATAAATGCTTTGGTGTCCTTCGGAAATACGTTACTCTACACCAAGACAATTACTGAGATTTATCACACGCACTTAAACCAAACAATTTCATACCTGCATGAGCCAGCGGAGCGTCGCTTTTCTCTCAGTCTTGATTTGTCAGAGGTGTTTAAGCCGACTTTGGTCTATAAAACCATCTTCGACTGTGTTAACAACCGCAAGATCTCAGTGGAAAAGCATTTTGATAAAAGTCTGAACTACGCGTTATTGAATGACGCTGGGAGGAAAGTATTCATTGAAGCTTTTGAGGAGCGCCTTAACCAGACATTTCAACACAGCACGTTAAACAGGCGGGTTAGTTACAAACAGGCCATCCGCCTGGATGGTTACAAGCTAGTCAAATATATACTTGAGGGCAAGGATTTTCTACCGTTTAGCACGGAGGACAAGAGGTAATGAGCACGGCAAATTATAACTATAATTACGCCATTGTTTTATACGACGTTGGAGAGAAGCGGGTGGCAAAAATGTTCAAGATCTGCAAGCAGTATTTAAAGCACTACCAGAAGTCCGTATTCAGGGGACATATCACTCCTGCCAATTACCTTGAACTGAAGGCGAAGCTAAAGAGCGCCATCGACCCACAACACGACTTTGTAGCCTTTATCCGAATGCTTGGCGAATCTTCGTTCTACGAAGAAAGCCTGGGTAACACCGGGGTTGATCCGGAGGCAACTATCATTTGACTTTTTCCAACCGGAGCTGTATAGTCATGCTGTTGAGTGCCCGAGTGTAGCGGGTTGTAGGGACAGCAGCCAGATATTTTCGAGATGGGCAAGCACTTGGAAAAACGCTCGCTAAAGCCGCTTGTACCGCGCAATCGAGGGTTTTCCGAGGGGCGCGAGAGCGCTGTTCATCTTGGCGGAACCTTCACATTGGATGTATTGAAATAAATGATTCAGATACAAATATCTATTTACTTTTTGGGCGGAACCTTCACATTGGATGTATTGAAATTTATGCGCGAGATATTGCGTGGGCAATCGAAGGAGTGCGGAACCTTCACATTGGATGTATTGAAATAGGGAAAAGAAAAGGTTGCAAAAATCACTGAAATTGCGGAACCTTCACATTGGATGTATTGAAATTGCGCTGGATGACCGTTAAAATGCCTCAGAATCGAAGCGGAACCTTCACATTGGATGTATTGAAATATAGCACCGGAAAGGGTTAGTAAATCCTCCTTGGCGCGGAACCTTCACATTGGATGTATTGAAATCCGATTTGTTGTATTGACTCCCCTGCGGATGGAGGCGGAACCTTCACATTGGATGTATTGAAATTCGTTTATCACTCCCGATCTCGATAAATTACTTAAGCGGAACCTTCACATTGGATGTATTGAAATGCGATAGCAAATGAATTCCTTGATCGCAAAATCCCGCGGAACCTTCACATTGGATGTATTGAAATTTGCTATCCGTACTTAGGTAGCCGTATCGCCAATCGGCGGAACCTTCACATTGGATGTATTGAAATTACCAAAAGGAAAGGATAATGCCATATGCGTCAAACGCGGAACCTTCACATTGGATGTATTGAAATAGCGTTCATACTTCGAACAAGCCAAGCGAAATCTGCGGAACCTTCACATTGGATGTATTGAAATCGGCCACATTCGCGCTCGATGAAGCGGCGGATTCGCGCGGAACCTTCACATTGGATGTATTGAAATCGGTTTCTTTAGTGAGGAACGATGGATACGGTTCGAGCGGAACCTTCACATTGGATGTATTGAAATGCGTCAGGCGGGAGTGCAAGGAAACGGCGGAACGCTGCGGAACCTTCACATTGGATGTATTGAAATATCTATGCGCATCGGCCTTTCGTGTGCAGACAATTGCGGAACCTTCACATTGGATGTATTGAAATAGAGAGACATCAAGGAGAGCGGTAAAAGGCCGCCACGCGGAACCTTCACATTGGATGTATTGAAATACAGCCCTGGGAATAGCTTTTCTCAGGGCTTCGCTGCGGAACCTTCACATTGGATGTATTGAAATTTAGTTCCGGCTTTGGTGTTGGAGAGGAAGTTGCTCGCGGAACCTTCACATTGGATGTATTGAAATAGGCGCATGATTAGCAATATTGGTTGTGAGGACTGCGCGGAACCTTCACATTGGATGTATTGAAATTGGAAATGCTAGGAGATATGGAAAAAGCCAAACCGGCGGAACCTTCACATTGGATGTATTGAAATGGCACCAAGATAGACACCTGATACGCCACGTCGTGCGGAACCTTCACATTGGATGTATTGAAATTGGGGCCGTGATGCTCCGCTGTGGCCCGGTGGGAGGCGGAACCTTCACATTGGATGTATTGAAATGTAGGGCATCGGCTTTTGCGGTATCTCCTTCGTTAGCGGAACCTTCACATTGGATGTATTGAAATAGGCGTTCTCGGGAAAGATGCGTCAAGATATTACAGCGGAACCTTCACATTGGATGTATTGAAATTGAATACTCGGCTTTTCCAGCCCTTTGGAATGACCGCGGAACCTTCACATTGGATGTATTGAAATTTGTAAGCACGACGAGTACCCCCCAATCAGCGGCTAGCGGAACCTTCACATTGGATGTATTGAAATGGAGATCGTTATACGACTTCGGCATGACCCTTCCATCGCGGAACCTTCACATTGGATGTATTGAAATAGCGGCGGCCGGCACCGTCGCTTTTTGTTATCCGTTGCGGAACCTTCACATTGGATGTATTGAAATCGCTCACGGGTAACACAGCCTGGTCCAGTCCGCAAGCGGAACCTTCACATTGGATGTATTGAAATAGGATGGAGTTGGCAAAGACGAACTAGCTCGGCGGGCGGAACCTTCACATTGGATGTATTGAAATCAAACCCCGTTAAGACGGCGAATGGTGTCTGGGATACGCGGAACCTTCACATTGGATGTATTGAAATACAACAAGGTAATCCGTGCTGGCATCCAGCCAGCTGCGGAACCTTCACATTGGATGTATTGAAATTTTATTTTGCCTCTTCTTTTGTGATTCCTCCTTTCGCGGAACCTTCACATTGGATGTATTGAAATTTGGTAATGTCCACGACACCCGTTGTTCTGTGAAAGCGGAACCTTCACATTGGATGTATTGAAATTAAACCCCTTAGCTAAGCCATTTTTTGAGTCCCTTGCGGAACCTTCACATTGGATGTATTGAAATCTAGGTATAGCCGGGGTCGGCGGCCACCGGGACACAGCGGAACCTTCACATTGGATGTATTGAAATAGAAAAATACCCGGAATACTGGTCAGGGGTAGATAGCGGAACCTTCACATTGGATGTATTGAAATTTCATTCACCCCAGAGTGTGAGATCACGGCCATTGCGCGGAACCTTCACATTGGATGTATTGAAATATCTATGCGCATCGGCCTTTCGTGTGCAGACAATTTGCGGAACCTTCACATTGGATGTATTGAAATCCCCGTGGAGTCACAGAATCCATTCAGTGCCATCAGCGGAACCTTCACATTGGATGTATTGAAATAATTCTCCTTCGGCTTTACTGAAGGCTTGAACAGCGCGGAACCTTCACATTGGATGTATTGAAATAAGGCCCCTCTTACGCCATTCTTGAATCGTTTGCCGGCGGAACCTTCACATTGGATGTATTGAAATCTGCCATGTGCTGAACAATGCTCTTTAAGACTCGATGCGGAACCTTCACATTGGATGTATTGAAATAATTATGACCTGGGCCGGACAGACGAACAAGTGTTGCGGAACCTTCACATTGGATGTATTGAAATACCATACCAGAAGGTCTGTAACTTCTTGTACATAAGGCGGAACCTTCACATTGGATGTATTGAAATATAATTCTGCAAACTGGGATTCCATCTCCCCGACAGGCGGAACCTTCACATTGGATGTATTGAAATACCGCGGATGCCTTGAGACTCCTGGCGGCTGCTCCGCGGAACCTTCACATTGGATGTATTGAAATTGTGCCAGTATGTAGATGGCTTTTATGGGCAGTTAAGCGGAACCTTCACATTGGATGTATTGAAATTGGAGCGTGGCCCTCAGAAAGCCGTCCGATTTGGGAGCGGAACCTTCACATTGGATGTATTGAAATCTTCGGAGATCGTATTGGAGCCGCCTTTTTGCGTTTAGCGGAACCTTCACATTGGATGTATTGAAATCAAACCCGTCCATAGTAACCAATAAACTTCCATACGCGGAACCTTCACATTGGATGTATTGAAATTTTATTGTTCATTGCGTTTCCACGAATGATATTTAGCGGAACCTTCACATTGGATGTATTGAAATTCGTCCAGGAAGGCATGGATCTTTCTCCATTTATAGGCGGAACCTTCACATTGGATGTATTGAAATTGGCACCGAAGGTTTTGGCCACGTTAGCAACAATCTGCGGAACCTTCACATTGGATGTATTGAAATCCGTTCCATGCCGTGCCCCTGTGGGAGTGATCCCAGCGGAACCTTCACATTGGATGTATTGAAATTGTTTTGCCTCACTTGAACATGAGACAGGGCCAATAGCGGAACCTTCACATTGGATGTATTGAAATCTAGGATCCCACCAGTCCCGCAATTTCTCTTTTTGGGCGGAACCTTCACATTGGATGTATTGAAATTTGCGTTTACCTCAAATATCAGAAAGATGTTTCATGCGGAACCTTCACATTGGATGTATTGAAATTTCATTCACCCCAGAGTGTGAGATCACGGCCATTGCGCGGAACCTTCACATTGGATGTATTGAAATAGATATGGAATTATTGATTTTTGATTACACAATGAACGCGGAACCTTCACATTGGATGTATTGAAATTAGAGCAATACCACTGCACGATCATGCCCGTCCTGGCGGAACCTTCACATTGGATGTATTGAAATGAAGTCGAACAAAAAGGAGGTTAATGCCCTGGAAGTCGCGGAACCTTCACATTGGATGTATTGAAATTCGACGATGATAACAAGGATGTCTATTTTGACGGGCGGAACCTTCACATTGGATGTATTGAAATAGTCTTGCTGGACGAGCGCATGCAATGGTTGAATACGCGGAACCTTCACATTGGATGTATTGAAATTGCTGATTGCGGGGCAAGCGTCGGCAACGGTGCGGGCGGAACCTTCACATTGGATGTATTGAAATGAATAAAGTTATGATGCCTGGGCAGGTTCTTTATTTGCGGAACCTTCACATTGGATGTATTGAAATAGCTCAGATAGCTCAAATCGTTGAACAAGTAAAAGCGCGGAACCTTCACATTGGATGTATTGAAATCGGATTTTCCGCAGGGTTTTGATACTAAAGCCGCTTGCGGAACCTTCACATTGGATGTATTGAAATAGGATGGAGTTGGCAAAGACGAACTAGCTCGGCGGCGCGGAACCTTCACATTGGATGTATTGAAATTGGGTAGCTCTTCGCCGAGCTGGACGGCAGTTTTGGCGGAACCTTCACATTGGATGTATTGAAATTGCTGATTGCGGGGCAAGCGTCGGCAACGGTGCGGGCGGAACCTTCACATTGGATGTATTGAAATTCAAGAAAGGTGTGAGTATTATGGCCACCTTTATCGCGGAACCTTCACATTGGATGTATTGAAATTCGATTTACACGCTCAGACCGTCTCGCAGGTGGCCGGCGGAACCTTCACATTGGATGTATTGAAATCTATTTCCAGATAGCGTTGCCCCATACCGTGGCACGGGCGGAACCTTCACATTGGATGTATTGAAATGGTATACGGCAGCGCCAACATCCAGGGGGTGTGATCGCGGAACCTTCACATTGGATGTATTGAAATAATCCTCACCAAACGCCCAGAAAGAATGCGCCAATAGCGGAACCTTCACATTGGATGTATTGAAATAGGGAAGCACCCAAGAAAAGCCTACAGTTGACGGCGGCGGAACCTTCACATTGGATGTATTGAAATAGACGCCCGGTGTTATCTCTGTGGCAAAGAA
Organism: Peptococcaceae bacterium CEB3; assembly: GCA_001029295.1. Lineage (GTDB taxonomy): Bacteria > Bacillota > Desulfitobacteriia > Desulfitobacteriales > Desulfitobacteriaceae > Acididesulfobacillus. The sequence continues at coordinate 282,771 of LDXJ01000060.1, forward strand.
ATTACCGCGGAACCTTCACATTGGATGTATTGAAATAGAGTCCCCTTTACAACCCCTCGGATCTTTTCAAAGCGGAACCTTCACATTGGATGTATTGAAATGTTCTGCTTGATGGGATCAACACGGTTCAGAAAGCCGGCGGAACCTTCACATTGGATGTATTGAAATAACCTTGGAAGAACGAAGAAAGGCGCGACAAGAATGCGGAACCTTCACATTGGATGTATTGAAATCGGACTCGAGTTGCTTTCAAAATGAAAAACTCCTCAGCGGAACCTTCACATTGGATGTATTGAAATTGTCGAGCTCATTCGAGAAGTGGTGATGCTTCGGCTCGCGGAACCTTCACATTGGATGTATTGAAATTCACGTCGTATGACGGAGTGACGCTGCAATGGCAAGGCGGAACCTTCACATTGGATGTATTGAAATACAAGATGCTCCGAGATGTCTTAAAAGATCGGAACCCGCGGAACCTTCACATTGGATGTATTGAAATAGGAGGAGCTGTCCCTAGCCAGAGAAGACCGCGAGCGGAACCTTCACATTGGATGTATTGAAATGTAGATGATTTCTCGGTGGCTAAGATCGTAGCAGAGCGGAACCTTCACATTGGATGTATTGAAATTGGAATCGGTCAGAATAGTGATCTGGTCGCATATCAAGCGGAACCTTCACATTGGATGTATTGAAATCTCAATGGCAAGACATCGTAACCATCAACAACCTAGGCGGAACCTTCACATTGGATGTATTGAAATTGGAACCATCTGGCAATCCTCTGTCCTGGATCTCCGCGGAACCTTCACATTGGATGTATTGAAATCCTCAAACGAATGCGGCCACGAATACACCTGCTGCGCGGAACCTTCACATTGGATGTATTGAAATGGAGAAATTGGCCGTGCTACTGGATACAATTGAACAGCGGAACCTTCACATTGGATGTATTGAAATAAAAATTGCCCAAGCCAAAGCCGAAGTGCAGCATAGCGGAACCTTCACATTGGATGTATTGAAATTGTCTATTCGAGATCAAGTGCGGGCGCGGGATCACAAGCGGAACCTTCACATTGGATGTATTGAAATTACAGCCAGACGTTCTGGGTCGGAGTCGTGCCCGTGCGGAACCTTCACATTGGATGTATTGAAATGAGTAATACTTCTCTGGATGGTGCCGTTTCACCCAGCGGAACCTTCACATTGGATGTATTGAAATAAAGCAAGGAAACATTGACATCAAATCTAACAACAAGCGGAACCTTCACATTGGATGTATTGAAATTCGTCGATGACAAATCACTGGACGATTCTATTTTCCGCGGAACCTTCACATTGGATGTATTGAAATAAGGGCATAGCGCTCATGGGAAGCGTCGGAACCGGCGGAACCTTCACATTGGATGTATTGAAATTGGCAATTCTATGAGTCAGCCATGCTCCAGTTCCTCGCGGAACCTTCACATTGGATGTATTGAAATCTATTCCGGCGCAATCGGGCAGCAATCCGGGGACAGGCGGAACCTTCACATTGGATGTATTGAAATCTTCACCGGGGGGATTCTAGCGCTATCGAGATTGGGCGGAACCTTCACATTGGATGTATTGAAATGTAACACCCTTTCCGGATGTACGGAGATAAAGCGGAACCCGCGGAACCTTCACATTGGATGTATTGAAATA
>LDXJ01000061.1 GCA_001029295.1 Peptococcaceae bacterium CEB3
ACTCATTGCCCGCTACCACTACCTCGGCTATACGCGCCTGCCCGGAGCCCAAATCCGCTACCTCATCTATGCCGGGTCAGGAACTCTCCTGGGGGCCATCGGTTTTTCAGCGGCTGCTTGGGCCTTGCGGCCCCGCGACGAACTCATCGGCTGGGACAAGGAACAACGCGTGAAGCGCTTAAACTTAGTGGTTAATAATTCGCGCTTCCTCATCCTACCCTGGGTACGAGTCAAGAACCTTGCCTCCAAAATCCTATCCCTTACCGCCAAACGTCTCCCTCAAGAATGGCAAGCGATCTATGGCTACACCCCCGTGTTGCTCGAAACATTCGTCGATCAAGAGCGCTATCGCGGAACGTGTTACAAAGCGGCGAATTGGTCCTATGTCGGTGAAACCAAAGGACGGGGTAAATGGGACCGGCTGAACGAGTACAAACTTCCCGTCAAGGATATTTACCTCTATCCACTTCGTAAAAACTTTTGTGAAATCCTCACTGGATCGGATTGAGTCCGATCTTTTTTTAACTTTACTTTTTGACCGAAGGGTTTACTGAACATTTACATACTTTGTAATCAACTGGCCCACGACCATTGTTGACTTCACGATTTACGTCCATTTCACTAGCATACCAAACAAGCCTATACATAATTTGCAAATCGCTTTCTCGCTTTATTGGTTTGCCATCAAGATAAAATATCTTGTATCCGTCTTGGTCTTCGATAACATTTTTAAGATACCCCACTCTCTTTCGCGCTTCTTCTAAAGAATCAGGAATAACTTTATAGAAAATTGTACTACCACGCAGTAGTGAAACAAGTTCCTGTAATTGAACATTGAAAAGCTGCTGTACTTCCTGAACCATCTGCTTGCTCACTGATGTTGCTTCCTGCTCGTTATCCTCTTTGTACTTCAAATAGTAATCAATAAGTTCGGGATGATTCCGGATGAGCGATACTGCAGCATATTCCTTTTCGGTTTTGGACATCTTTTTCTTCTTTTTAGACAAGATTGATCTAAAATAATTGTCTAGTTCGAAGCGCAATGCTGTATCTCCAATGGAAGGAGCAATGCTCTGCAAATTGTCTATCATATCGCTTCGATTAATAAAAGTATCATCTCTTGTAAGCATGGATTTAGGAGTAAGTAAAACGTAATCATCGTTAAAGCATGGTAATGTATATGCCTTCGGGCTCCAACTCATCGTATTGTAATTGAATTCTACTTTGGGAACAGAAAATGTTTTGCAATGTTCAGGCTCTAAGTATGTTTTTGCAAAGGCTTCTGTGTATTCTAGAAGAAACTTCTTAGCGAAATTAGTGGCAAAGTCGCTTATTTTATCCCGACCGACATTAGGACTAACAAGGCATAACTTTTCCATATGAGGGCTTTTCGGTACAGTTTCTTTGCCGAAATCTTCAAAGATCGTATTGAGTCCCAAATGAAGGTTTTTGGCAAAGTCAGCGCCTAACCCCCGTCCGGAATTTCCGTCAAGACTAAACCCAAGCCATGTTTGCTTTACTTCGGAGAACAAATACCACGATTTCATCATACCTTGGGACAATATCGGATGCAGCTCAGCTTGTTCCTGTAAAAATAAAAGGTATTTTATTATGTCGTCATGGATTTGACAGAACTGTCCATTATCGCTGTTAAACAGTAAAAAGGGATCGATAAACAAGGGGAGATCATTAATCAATGAAATATTAACAGCCCCGAACTCTTCGATTATTTCCTCATCTACATCAAAAAAGTCTGAGAAATATAATTTTACTTCATCCAGTTTTATCGCCTCTTTTATCAGCATGAGTAATAGCGAGCAAGCTCTGCCTCATACGCAAGTATTTCATCACAATTAGGTGCCATGGATTGTAAATCAAGCAATAACGTGCAATAGAATCGCAATGCGTCGATTAGCTGTTCCCAATTACCGATATCTCTTGGTATAAAGGAATGTATACAGTTTCGATATTCTCTTATCTCGTTGAGTTTATTTATCTTATCTTGCTCCCATTTTACTTCTGTACGATAAAAATCGATTAAATCAAAGAGCATTGCCTTACCAAGCGAAGGAATTTTTCTACGTGCCTTTAATTCATTCTTAACAAGTTCTTTGAGAGATTTTGCATATTTTCCATCTATATAACCATTTTGTGTTAGTTCATTAATCACAGTCACGATCTCTTGTTTTACTTTTTCTTCATTGTAATTGACCCACTTATGCCAATCGGAATTCTTATAATCTTCAAGATAAATAGCTAAAAACATCTGTAACGCTGCTTCGATCGCTGAGCCTAATGTGATCCATGTCTGCATCAATCGACTCTGTTCTTCAAGAGAATCCTCAAAGCCAAATAATGTTGCGATATCATAATTCACATCTTTAAGGGGTAAGCCGATAGCATCAGAAATAGCCAAGAATTGTCTCAGGCTATTCTCTTGCAACAAATCTTGAACGTCAGAATTGCAAGAGCAGTGAGCGCAGTTTTTAGCTATCCTCACATACTCTCTTGCTTCTTTTCTTATTATCGCAATTAGTTCTGGGAAATCAGCCTCTTCAATCTGAATTGGATACCTCATAAAACTAAATCCTCCCTAAGCTGATATCGTAATACATTAACAGCTTATCGTCCTCTTGGATGACACTTTCCGGCAACCGGTCCGCAGTTTCTACGATCAGTTTATAGTTCTTATCAGCCCAAAGCTTCGAAAAGCCAACCCTAACTGCTTCTGTACGAAATAGTTTGAGCTTGCCTTTTGTAGCCAAATAACCTTCAAACTCTTTAAGTAGCTTCTTTTCCCGAAGTTTAGTAACATCCGCAGACTTTGTAACATCAGGTATATACCACTTGCCATTATTATCTTGAAGAAAGTTGTCCTCAAGTAAAACAGAAAGCTCAGGAATTAGTTCAAACTTGTCAATGGTCTTGATTTCCTGCATGAACTTAGGTTGAATTTCTGCATAAGTCTGAGGCTTTTCAAGTTGCTGGTAAAGCCAAGCAATAGCCGATTTCTCGTTAGTCACAAAAAACTCAAACTGTACAAGCTCCACATCATTTATGATACGGGCAGTATCGTATTCATTAACTTGATCTGCAAGGAAATACATGCCATCACGTTTCATAAATCTCTCATCTAAACCTTTATAGAAATCACTTGCATCAATAGGGACTGTAAAACCATTCATAATGTGATAAGCAATCATTCGATCATATAACAAAAAGGCCTGGCGCTCAGCAATTACCTCAATCTTATTATTCGGCCGGAATCTTTCTTTCCCTTCCCGAACACAGTATATCAGACCCGCCGGACAATTTGTTGCACACAAGTGAGTTGCCTCAATGATTCATTTCAAAGATCAAAAGAGTGCATTGGCGGCTACATTATAAACGCCATTCGTACGTTCCGTCCACCAGCCAGGCATGCGGGTTTTCACCCACTGGCTCCTCGATGCTTCCTCGACATTCTCTTCCATATTCCTGCAAGTATCCCAGGAAAATTTGCACCTTCGACAGGACCTTTCCACCATGAGCCTGGTCCCTCGTAAGCCACGATCGGGTCCGGTGCGGCCCTCTTCTTTAATCATATAACACATCTCGCAGACAAATCATTGAGACCGGCTTCATTTCTTCTCGGGCATTCGTTTGAGCGCCGCCCTTCCCCCCAGCCAGGTCACGTCGTGGGAGATGCAAAACGGCCACAAGCCGCCCTTTCTTTGAGCGACCGCGTGTTTGCCAATGCCGCCATCATCCCTGAGCCAGGAGACCCGCTAACCTCAGTATATCCCTTACGCGCCGGGTTTGGGGAGATTGAGGCACGGCTCAGCCTAACCATCGGAACGGTCCGGTGCTCGCCAACGGTCTATCGCTCCACACACAACGCTCCCCACGGTAGAAGTTCCACCATCCAGCGACCCCACCCCCAGCAAATTTCTCGCACCGGGCTCTCGGTACCGCCTTCCGGCTAGGCTTCATCAAGGCGAATTCTCGAACTTACCAAGGCGCAAGCGGTGGGGTGATTTACCTCCGTGTGCCCCCAGATATGACACCATGCCGGAATCTTTCCCTTCCCGAACACAGTATATCACACCCACCGGACAATTCATTCATTCGTCGTGCTTCCTGCATTTGAAAGATTCATGACCCCGAAAAGAATACGGAGGCCCCTCTCATCTGCCCACTCACCACTACCACAAGTTACCTCAACCGAGGTTACTGAGTTACACGGGGGTGCACATTGGAGCATGTTTTTCCGCGCATCTCGCCCAATTTTATCCATAAACATGTTCCCCCGTGCGAGGAACATGTTCGCACAGGCCGCGAGGTTATGCGAAAAAGGCACAAAATCGTCCCATATCTTTCCTTAAAACCACATCTCGCGGTCGTCACAGGAACATCTTGTGTGATGAAACACCCCTTAAAAACCCTGAGACCCGCTCTATGAGCGGGTCTCAGCTGTTCTTATTTACGAAACATGTTACCATTTCTACGTGCGTGGAGTGTTCAATATGGCCTAATAAGGCTCGTTAGACAACACCCTGGCCCCCTGATATTGCATTATCCTCACCCGCTATTGGAACTCACGAATTCTGAAATATTTACGCTTTCCCCGCATGCCATTTGTGCCCACAACTTAAGCAAGTTATCATTACTTTTTTACTTCCCACTAGACCACCTAATAAACCTACCGGTCCAAGTAAAAACCCACCCGCAGCCGCCTTACCTAGCCCAAAACCCTTATTTCCGGCTGCAATCTGGGTACACCCACATTTTGGACATTTCAAAGTCGCTTTGACTTCAAGTTTGGAAGTTATTCTCAGATAAGTTGTGCCACAGAAACACTTTATACCTGGGGGATTTAGATCATAGCCGTGACTTGTTTCCTTCGCATATTCACGTCTGATTTTTAGAACCCTGCCGCATTCTGAACACTCGCCCTTGATAAAGTTATCGTCCTCTCCAAAGTATGTTAGCGACATACTCGACCCCCCTTAATATCGTTCGAAAATTCAATACGTCATCATAAATACTCTTTCTCGATAACTTCTCAACTCCCTCCCGCATCCCACAACGCAAGGGGCACTTTGGTAAAGCCATCACGTCCTGCAAGTAGAAAAGATATTCCGTCGGCGATTTGTTGCCTCTTCCAATTCACATGACCATCCTACCATGGTCAAACGACAAAACTTTGATTAGAGCTGCCTATCGCTTTGCAGGGATTGTATCTGTTAACGGCTAGTAGCGATAAAAACAAACTCGCTTTCGACAGTTCCTAGACACGGAAAGTGCCTCAAAACCTTATGCCATCTGGGTTTGACCACTGGCTGGGGGTTTATCAAGACGGCTTCTTGAACTTAGCAAGACGCAAGCGTTGGGATGATTCACCTCCATGTGCCCCCAGATATGTCACGAGTTTGCGGCCCGCATGCTTGTGCCGAAAAATCTTCTCCTGCAGTGTAACTGTGTAACTTTATAAAAGACATTACCGTTGAGTTTTTGGTGACAAGTCAGGCATTTTTCACGAGAGTAAACAACCTCAAACGTCTTGACCTCCATAAGCGTAAACCCGTCCCCACCTGTAAGACCTGTGGGAACACCCATTTCTCACCATGTGCAGAACACTGTAAAATTCGCGGTAGTGAGGTCAGTGTCGCCAACACTAAAGGGATACTATAACGCGGTTACTATAAAGCCCCCATATGTATGGGCGCATGCTGACTCCCTTATGTGGGCATAACACCCTTAGAAGATGGAGGGTAAATATGCCACGATACTCTTATCGAAAATTTAACGCAGCCAGAAAACGCTACGGTTTAAGGTTTAGAAGCAAACAAGGCCACCAATTCCTTATAGTCGTCGGCGGCCTTGTGGCACTGGACTATACCATCAATCATCCCTACGTGATACTTGCTCTGGGCAGCTTTGTCCTTTTCGTCTCCTCTTTCCGGAAGTGGTCAACCCTGCAAGCCATTAGAAAATCCGGCATTGAGCAAATTGACCGTATGTCGGGTACCGAATTTGAAAAGCGCTTGGCCGTGTTGTTTTGCGATTTAGGTTATAGCGTAAAACTCACGCCCAACAATGATTTCGGCGCAGATGTAGTGGTCGAGAATTACAGGGGCGGACGCACAGTCGTCCAAGCTAAAAGGTATAGCAAGCCAGTGGGCATTAAAGCGATTCAGGAAGTGGTTGGTTCCATGGGCTATTATGAGGCAATAAACGCACTTGTCATCACCAATAAGAGTTTTACCCCACAGGCCGAAAAGTTGGCCACAAAAAACGGCGTCGAATTATGGGACCGCCAACAGCTAATCCACAAAATAAACTCTGCTGCACGAGGCATGGCTCGACTCATAAAATTGCGCACTCCGTGACACGTACCCGATTACTATTTCGCCGGGTGTCCACTGGGGTGGACTCGTTTTGGGGAACGCTCGGGAGTGATCCGCCGAGTCACTGCCCCTATTGACCCGTTCGGGCTCACCGCCGAACTCACCGTGCACCCTAAGGGACTCCGCTGTCCTTTCGGGGCACCAATGTCCACAACCATTCTCTATGGAATGAGTTATTCCCACCACACCGGACACTCCAATCCACCAACACACCATTCAAGACGCCACCGGGGGTTCCCAGGAGGACTGGTATATATGTTACGTGAGAACAAATCTACAAACTCCGATTCCCCACCTCACCTGAGACACCCCAATCCACCAACATCCCTTTCAACAAGCCGCTGGGTGTGCCCGGAGGACATGTTCTATGATTCGGGTATCTTAAGGTTAGTGTAAAAAAGATGATACCATTCAAAACGCAAAGCTAACCAATTGTGATTAAACATTTTAGTCTGCATGTCTTGTTCAAACGAGCACTGAGCCTCATTATTAATTATAAAGTAATGCTTTTGGAGGTTCGTATAGTGCCCTAACTCTTCTGCCGATAAGCCATTCTCGGTGAAACCTACAATTCTTCTTCGATCTGGATGTAAAATCGGTTTATCCTTAAATTTGCAACAAGTGATTGCGTCAATGGATCTCCGAACAGCATTTATCTCAGGAATTAGCCATTGTTCAAATAAATATACTACTTCTGCACTGGAAAAGAGTTCAGAAGCATCATTCCCTTTTGTTAAATTCTGTGGGTCGAAAATTTCTCCAGGCAGATTCTCATTCATTTTACTGATATCATTAATAATTTGTGTTCTTTCTTCAACTTGATCTTCTAAAACGACTTCGCCGATGTCATTCTTATGAAACTCAAAATGATAAAAATGAGAACTTTGCTGTGAAACCATACAACCATCTACTTCTTCTCCCCAAATTACAAAACTAGATTTGGTTAATGTAGATATAGCCATACAAGGTGATATTCCTAATTTCGAAAAGGATGAAGAACCGCAAAGTTTGAGAGTCTCAAGCATTTCATTTCTCATACTAGTTCCAACTTTGTAAAGATCGTTACCGTGAATATTAATATCCTTTTCCACTCTTGTCTTAATGCGATTTTCAATATTTGGTATACTTGCACCTGAACCGATAATTACGCATGTTCCGATTGGTATTGGTTCAACAATACATCCTAGACCTGGTGACACATCTATTCTAAACTGTACATTTTGGTTGTTCTCACCGTCTACCAAAAATCCTATTGCCCCTGTCTTGCCATAACTATCAGAGGGGCATTTTTCAGCCTCTATTTGAATTGCTTCATGAAATGGACCATCTGCTTTTAGTACATTGTCAAGATTAATACTAGATACTGTTCTCTCAATAAAAGGTAATAGTAACTTCCATAAATATATATCGCCTGCTAGTAACAGGCCCATCCTATTATCAAAAGATTGGAACTTGAATGACGCATCTAACTGTCTGTCGGGGTTTTTTATCGTCAGTCTGAAATCATTCAGATACACCGCCCTGTCGTCTAAGCGATAAGTTGCTACCAATGTCATTTAGTATAAGTCCCCTTCCTTTGCAATTTGGGCGAACGCTATTTTTTATAAAACAAGATTTACCCACATCCCTCAACTTCCACAGTCCTACTTTACCAAGCCGGTACACTCTTCCCCGATCTTAGAATGAGCGGGCGACCAATTCACGCTAACCTCGAAAAATTCCATTTAGCGTTTCCTTACCTATGGCTCACTTTTATTGTAGCACCCATAGCATTTCCCATATATTCATCTCAGCCCTGATGTGACTGAATAGCTCTGGATTAACCTGTCGGTTTAACGGCAGATCCTCTGCCTGAATTGAGCGGACTACGCATAGCCCTGGAATGGTTATTTTATATTTTAAAGTCCAGCTCACAGGGGGGCGGAGAGTTTTTTATTTAACATAGTGTGCAGACGAGCAACCTTTTCGAAGGTCTAAAGAAACTTTTAGTGTCAATTTGTGGGCTTATGCAGTGGAATCATGAGGTAGTTACTCTAAGACACCACAGACCACCCCAAGTATCCACTTGTGGGCATCGACCTGTGAAAAGGTCGATTCGGATCTCAATATTCTTGGTACGTACTTCGCAAAACCCTGGTTGGTGGTAACATATCCTTCATTCTTTACCCTCTGTGCAATTTGGTCTACGCTCAATGGTACAGCACTCTTGCTTAAAACTGCGAAAATATAATCCTTTGCGGTTCGCGGGTCGGTTGTAGGATTGCTCCTGTGGTACTTTTGAAGTTTTTCCATACCCTCTAGTTTCAAGGTCTTCCCAGTTTCTAGATAGTCGAAAATTGGTAAGAGTATGGGGACTAACCCATCCCGAACCTCCTTGATACGCATAGGCAGTGCTGTTAGGCAAATACCTTTTATAAATTCGCGGCTTTTTGGCAACATAAATGTAGCAATAATAATTACCACACCCAAGAGTCTGACCATGTTTGGCAGGTTTTTTATGAGATGGTACAGAGCCCTAATCGCATCATAAAATGCGCTAATAGCTACTAAACCAGTAAGGGTTATAACAGTCTCGCAGGCTGAAAAGGTATACATGATACTTTGACCTGCGTGATAACCTCTTAGGTCTAATGAGAGGTCAACATAGTTTTCGTTTCCCATTCCCAAAGCAAGTAGATCTTTATCTTGAGTCAGAAACCATTCATGCGACATAAACGAAACCAGACGTAAGAAGGGTATGTCCTTCGGGTCTCTTAGATCGTTTTCCAGAGGAGCTGTTACACGAGGTTTTAAGTCGGGTACCAGCCTTATTAATCGAGCGTACGTGTGATTCCATTTTTCACGAACTTCATTGACAGTGGTGCGTGATTCCCTTGCCATTTTAGAAAAATGGTCTTCAATCTCATGAATACTTTCAGCCGGGAAAAAGATCACAACACGCTTAGCTTCTGCCAGCTTAAACAGGGTCGTTAGTTTTCCGGTTAGGAGCATACGGCGCAGATCGCCGAGCAGAATGTTGGAGTCGACAACGACTGCAGTCACAGCATATGGGATAAGTTCATGAAAAATGGGCAAGGAGTTTAGGAGTTTATCGAAATCCAGCTCCTGGTTGCTTTCGTTTAACATCATAATATATCTCCTCACCCTTCCCCATCTTCGAATGATTCGGCGACCATTTATGAATGTCATACTTCGCTTTTTATCATTCCAACTAACAAGGCTCAGTTCTTAAGTCAAGTTTAGCCCACTATCTTTACCGCATTCTCCTTTATGCTCGTTACTAGCTCCACCATCCGTTTCTGTTTTGAGCCATCAAACAGCTTAATAAAGCTCTGAGGTTTATCAAAAGGCGGCCGCGTGAGTTCGGACACGTTTTCTATATAACCGTTCTGAACGACATAGTCGATGACTTTCTTAACAAATACAATTTGCGCTTGACTGAGCGACTGATCATTGATAAAATCAGAGAACGCTACAACCGCTGCTGCATATTCCATCTTGGCAATTTTACGCACAAGCAAACCGAATGGCGTATCCTGGAACTCGCGCTTATAATCCTCTACGGTGCCAAGTTCCCCCGTGAAGACATGCTCCAGGCTTTCGTAGTCGAACGCAGTAAGCGGCATATTGTTACGAAGCTTATAAATGGCGAGATGATCGCGGTGTTTCTCAATATAGCGGTTTACCTTGAGCCTATAATCCTCAAAGTCGTAGGCAGGACCTATTCCTTGTCCCTCCCTGACTTCGAGAATTTCATCGGCCAAGTTGGTGTAGATCGGATTTCTTCCACCTTCGTCAATAATGAACTTTATAAGGCTGCGCAGCTCCACGCGCACTCTCTCAAAGTTCAAAATATCGGAACCCTGCCAAAACTCGTCCGTGCCAATCATATTGATTAGCTCCAATTTTTCTCTTATCTGCGGAATTGTAGCACGCTGCGAAAGACTGGCGCACACGCCTATAAGTTGCTTTTTCCCCTTTTTGAACTGTGCCAGCCCTTCAATCTGAGAGAGCATAAGGCCGTACATAAAATTGTCAAATCGTTTGGCAAATTCGTCCGTGTCATCCATGTAGACAATCGGCGCTAGGAAAGCGATGAGATTGTGTTTATCCAAAGCCGTGAGGTAGATAAACGCCCTCGCCCGTTTATACTTTTCAATGTATTGCAACTGGAGCTTGACAGATACCAGCTCGATATTCAGCTCGTTGATCTGCGGTAATACCGCTTCAATCAGCCCGGTCCGGATGGACTGATAGGACTCACCGGTATAGGCTGACGTCTGGAGGTGACATATCAAGCGAACCCGCTTCGCAAAGATGGCTTCCGTTATGCTCTGGGCTTCACTGTTTTGTAAGCCCTCTTTGTTGGCACGGAAGAATTCAAAATTGCCAAGATAGTCAAAGATAACAAAATGGGTCTTATCCTGTCCTTCTCCGAACAGATTTTTGCAAAGCCGGGTACCCCGCCCGATCATCTGCCAGAATTTTATTTTGGAGCGCACACGCTTAAAGAACACCAGATTAACAATCTCCGGGACATCAATGCCGGTATCTAGCATGTCGACGGATACGGCAATATGGGGTTCCTTTTCTGCGATCTTAAAATCCGTAATGAGCGTTTGTGCATAGCTGTCATCACAAACCACCCGCTTGGCAAAGTTGCCGTGGTACTGCGGATACAGCTTATCAAAGCGATCAAGGATGTACTGAGCGTGTTTTTTGTTTTGGGCGAAGATAATGGTTTTACCCAGACGATCCCCCCCGGCAACCCGGATCCCTTTTGTCATGAGATCTTCTAACACTGTGTCAACCGTAGCCTGGTTGAAGATGAATGTGTTTATTTCAGGGGGGGCAATAAAATCAGGCATCTCGCCGTCTTCGTCGGTGAAATCTTCTTCGTAGCGTTCCTTGTCTTCTGCAGAAAGGTCATCGTAGGTGATACCTTGCTCCAAGAACCTCGTTCTGACCTCCATATTATGGTAGCGAACTAAGACGTGGTCAATGTCCGCAGCGGTTTCATAATCGTAGGCATACGTGGGCACTCCGCTTTCCATCTCGAAAAATCGGTAGGTATTATGATCAACTTCGATCCGGGGGGTGGCCGTCAAGCCGACCAGCAGGCCATCGAAGTATTCAAAAATCGCGCCATATTTTTTAAAGATGCTTCTGTGAGCTTCGTCCACCACGATCAGGTCAAAATGGGCTGGGGTAAATAGAGGCCGACCGTCCTCGCTCTTGACCGTGTCGATGGCGTTAAGCATCGTCGGATAGGTTGAAAAGACAATGCGAGCATTTTTCTCATCCTTGTTGCTGAGCAGGTTACACAGGGACATATCCGGCAAAAAGTTCTTAAAGTCGTCTTTGGCTTGCTTTACCAAAGCCGTTCTGTCGGCTAAAAATAAGATGTTCGTAATGTATCCTCCACGGGACAATACATCCGTTAAACTGGAGGCCGTCCTTGTTTTGCCTGAGCCGGTCGCCATCACGAGCAAGGATCTTCTGTGCCCGGTTGTGATATTCTCACAGACCGCACGGATGGCTTCTTTCTGGTAGTAACGATCAGTGATTTTATCGTCAATCGGAACTTCATCCAAAGCTTTGCGTTCGCTGCGGCGATTCATCAGCTTTTGTAAGTCGTCTTTGGAAAAAATACCGCTTACCTTGCGTTGTGGAGAGGTAACGTCATCCCATAGATTCGTTTCAAAGCCATTTGTGGTGAACATTATGGGCCGCCTGCCGGTCATTTTCTCCAAACAGTCGGCATAGAGCTTAGCCTGCTGGGTGCCAATCTTGGGGTCTTTGGACGTGCGCTTGGCTTCGATGATGGCAAGGGGAAGACCGTCTTTGCCGTACAGTACATAATCGGCATAGCCTTTCCCCTCGGGATTCGGCATCCCATAAAGTGGTACCTCTTCCTTAACATCGTCACCGAATACCCAACCCAAAAGTTTCAAGTCCACATCAATATATTTCTTCCGGGTGAGAAATTCTGAAATATCCCCTGGGGTGAAATGGCGTTCTTCCTTATGCTGCTCTTTTCCAGAGGTAAACTGTTCACTCATGGCCGCGATTTTAGCACGAAGAGCCTCAATTTCGGAATCCTTTTGCTCGATCAGACTGTCTTTTTCCTTGAGGATCACCTTTTCAGAAGGGATATTTCCTTCATCAAAACGTCGTTCTATGTAATTTGCACCATAGCAATAGTCAACCCATTGTACGAATTCAAATAAGGAAGAAAGGGACAAAACCGCATCACTGCGGTTGATGGCTTTTCCGGTATGTACCGCAAGGTTGCCCAGATTGATGATATAGGGCAGCTTGTTCCAGGTCTGGTTTTCCATGGCGAATTTGAAAGAAGGTTCGTGAATTAATGCCTGCAAATTGTTCTTATAGGGCACAGTGATGGTATTATCAGCTGAATATACCCATTTCACGGCGAGCTCGAAGGCCTTGCGACTACCCACTGCTGCCATTGCGGGAGAGGTGGCAAGCACACGCTCCGCTTCGATGCAAGCTGCGGAAAATAAAGCATATTCAGTTTGACCCTGTAGGAAATCAAAGTTTGCAAGCATTAATTTCACCTCACTAGCATTCGAAATACTCGCTCATTAGGCTGTCAAACAAGTATTGTGTTTCGTCGATTGCCTTTTTTACTAGGGCTTTTTGTTCTTCGATTTTGGTGACGATTTCGGCGAATTTGGTTTGAAGGTTAATTGGAGGGACCGGAATAATCAAATTCTTAATCAAGCTGAATTCAACATTATCTGCGGTAACAGCTCTAACATTTTTCAAAATGTTGTTTTGCATTAACATAAAAAAATATAACAGATACTCTGCTTCAACTTTTTCACTAGTAATAAAGGCCTTCATATCTTGGTTAATAGCAATATCAACTGTATTGATTGCAAGCGGTAGTGATCTTTTTAATATGCCACTTCTAATAACCATTAAAATAGAGCCAGAAGGTATTAGGTTAGCTGAACTATTTTTAACTGCATTTTCGTTTATGTGGTCAATGCTGTCCTTGATACAAATAGTCTTCATATCTTTAGGTGTAACCCAAGGAATGGCACCGATAAAATACTCACTGTGACTTTTTGACGGAGTGCCACCGCCCATTATCGTAGAACACACCCTATCAACTGTGCTAACTACCCACCCCTTCTCATTCGTCACAGGATCGCCGAACATATCGTAAAAGATGGACTTGATAAGGTTGTCCAGCTCTGCAAGCAGTTGTTTGCGCATGGCAAGAAGGTCTGCGGCGGTGTCTAAGTTTTTGGCAATTTGTTTTTGGGTTTCGAGGGGTGGGAGAGGAATTTGTATTTTTTCCACGATAGCCTTAGAAATTTCTTTAAATGTAGCACCTCTTCCAAGTGAATTTAAAAACTCTGTTTTCCCTTTCAAAAACCAAAACAAATATTTATTGAATATCTTTTCCGAACAAATTAAATTTTTAAATCCCTGATTGCAGTACATTTCCGCTCCTGCAATGGCTACCTTTCCAATCGGAGCTCTCGATGAAAGCAAAACCGTTCCTATTGGTAGTGACCTCAAACTTGTATCTTTGATTGCTTTTTCTGTAATTTTACGTTCTGTATTGTTGATAACGAAAATTGTATCCTTTAGTTCAGCCGGTGTAACCCAATTATACTCACCGTTCCAATATTCATCTACTCCTGTTTTGGGAGTAGAACCGACAACAACAGTTGTAACATCACTTAACGTTGTTACACTCCACTTACTCACCGATAAGCCCCCTCAATTCCTCCATTTTTGAAGAAATATCCAGGCTCAGCTCGTCAAGGCGTGTCATAATCTCCATGGGGGAATCGTATTCCACCTTTTCATAAACAACCTCTTTATAACGGTTGATAGATAAATCATAGTCGTTAGCTCCAATGGCCGACTTATCTACGAAGAAGCTCTGTTCAGTAGGCTTGCGGTTAGCTTCACCATAAAGGTTATGGAAGCGGGCAAGGATATCCGGAATATCATTGGCCTCAATGGAAGAACGTTTATCGTCCAATGAAAAGCCATCGGCTTTCATATCGTAAAACCAAACCTTATCAGTACCGCCTGCACCTGTTTTTGTAAATACAAGAACAGCAGTGCTAACCCCTGCGTAGGGTTTAAACACACCGCTGGGCATGGAGATAACCGCCTGAAGTTGATGGTTTTCTACCAACTCTTTGCGCAAGGCTTTGTGGGCCTTGGTTGAGCCAAACAAAACGCCATCTGGTACAATACAAGAACAACGACCACCCTTGCGAAGCATCCTCAAAAAGAGTGCAACAAACAAAAGCTCCGTCTTTTTTGTGTCGCAGACTACCTTCAAGTTATCGTTAATACTCTCGGCGTCCACTGTACCGGTAAACGGTGGATTGGCAAGGACAATATCATAAGCGGAAGAAATACTGTTTTGCTTGGAAACGCTGTCCACATAGTTAATACTGGGCTGGGTAATTGAATGGAGCATGAGATTCATGGCGGAAATACGCAACATCGTTCTGTCGGTGTCAAAACCTGTGAACATATCACCCTCAAAATGCCCCCACTGTTCGGTTGTCATCTCAGACTCATAGTTTTCTCTGATATATTCAGCGGATGAAACGAGGAAACCCGCTGTACCACAGGCCGGATCACAAATCTTATCTTTTGGCGTGGGTGCAAGCAACCGCACCATCATATCACGAATATGCTTCGGTGTCCGAAACTGCCCGTTCTGCCCTGCTGTAGCCAGTTTGCCCAGCATATATTCATAAAGGTCGCCTTGCATATCAATATCTTTAATGTCGTGTTCATATAGCTCATCTAATCCTGTAATTATCTTTTGCAATACCTGTGGGGTTGGAATTAAGAACATCGCGTCCTGCATATAGCGAGAAAAAGCAGATGCATTTTCTCCGTTCATAGCCTTGATAAAGGGGAATACCTTTGTGCCGACTATATCATAAATCTCGCGGGAGTCTTTTGTCTTAAAATTGCTCCAACGCATAGCCAGTCCCCCCTCGTCCTGAGGGAAGATCTTGGACGGTGCTTCACCGGTTAGGGCTTCGATGCTCTCAATTTCTAGTTCCTTTTCATCTAATGAACGGATAAACATCAGATAGGTAAGTTGTTCTATAACGGTTATAGGGTTAGAAATACCGCCAGCCCAGATATCCGACCATATTCTATCAACCTTGTTGCGAATTTCTCCTGTCAGCACTGCTTTTGCTCCTATCGCTATTTTAGTACTCGGGGTAGGATTTTGCATTTTGAACCTTACGCTTACCCCCTGACTTTGATTATACCATTTCGTCTGGACAAATTGTTGAGGAGCGAGTGAAACGGCAGAAAGCGCTGGTTCTGTACGAATTGCCAACATGCACACCACTCCCATCCACCACGGGCCGAGTCAAGTAGGGAGGTTTCACCCCTACCTGCTCACGGTGTTCGAGGTGCCTTCCCTCCCACGCCCCCAACGCTCCCGGCGGGTAATTTACCCTCGATGATGTTGTCCGAAATAGGCCAACAAAGCAACCTTCGGTTGAGTTCGAGATGCCCTTTTTCCAAAGCGCGCAACCGGAACCCAAATGCCACCATCGACAGCGCGCTCCACGTCGGGGTTGGCCCCATATGTAGCATTTCTACGCGTTGAGGCATATTCCTTCCAGTGTGGCAAATAAAAGCAGCCCCGCCTCCTTTGTGCTAATGCCGCCATCGTCCCTGAGTTGGGAGACCCGCTACCCTCAGTATATCCCTCACGTGCCGGGTTGGGGAGATTGGGGCACGGCTCAGCCTAACCATCGGAGCGGTCCGATGCTCGCCAACGGTCTATCGCTCCACACACAACGCTCCGCACGGTAGAAGTTCCACCATCCGGCGGCCCGTGCAAATTTTTCGCACCGGGCTCTTCGGTTCTTGACTTCTGGCTAGGCTTTATCGAGGCGGATTCTTGAACTTAGCAAGGCGCAACCGGTGGGATGATTGGCTATCGGGGATATAAGCCGGAATATAGCCTGTATTGGTTTAGCCTGTTCGGCCCAACTTCTACGCTTTAACCTCATCTTTCTTGGACTTTGCTCCAATAGTTGCAAATATCCCACCGATTAATGAAAGCACCATAAATACTGCAACCAGTGTACCGCCAAGGACTACCCCTAAAAGCGAGGCTATTATTAGAAGTATTCCCGGTACTTTATTTTTGGCTCCTATTGCGATTGCCCCGAAAATGATAACAAGAAACGAGAATAATACGCCACCCCAACCAAGTCCAACTACAGTACTAGATCCACTTGCATGAAATGCGGAGGCGGCACCGCCGATAAACAGAGTAGCCATTGCTGATAAGATACCAAAGATTCCTGCGATTAAAGAAATGATTGCGCCTGCTTTTTTCATTATAAACTCCTCCTCTATTGCACAGCTAATGTAATTTCTTGGCCAGTCATTCCGCCACGTGCCTTTAGTGTCAATCCCTTGACATCCTGCGGAACATCAAAGGCAACTTTTCCTGTAATTGTCATACCGGGATTAACCTGAGTGAGCATAAACCCTTCTTTTGGGTTCGAGACGGATGACATGAATGCCATGGTAGCATCAGATGATGGAGAGAAAATCCTGCCCCGACCATCTACAAGTTTAAAACTGTTAGCATCTACAGTAATAGCATCCGTTTGGTTATTGGTAATGCTCAAAGTTACTATTTTAAAAATTCCTTGTGCCTTGGCGGTAGCGAATTGATTATCGCCAATTGTACTCGCAGAATCAAAACCTTTCACGGCGATCTTTACGTTACTTGATACGCCTTCTTTCGATAATTGAGGCTTAGGAGGGGCAGGTGTAGGAGTAGGAGCGGGTGTACTTTTTGCAGGCTGGGCTGAAGACGCAGTTGAAGTTTCCTGCTTAGCCGGTATAGAGGTAGTTTGGGAGCTAGAATTTTTTTTACTTGTTAAAATACTTATAACGATAAGAATGATAAAAATATACCCGATAGTAGCAACGATTTTCTTCCATAGCTTTCCTGAACGGAATCCTGGAATTTTACTCATCTCTCACAGCATCTCCTTTTCTTTTTATGTGGTGGTAGTTTTCTATTCTATAAAGAAACTTCACTTCCTACTTTGTTGGAAAATTATCCTGATATACCGTGCAAATTGTTGACTCGTCCCGTATAATTAGCGGCAATTAATGGTTAACCGACTTTCACTCTACACAATAAGGCAGTAGGCATTCGCGTACCATTATCTCGGTAAGTACAGAAACAGACCACTCCGCCGCGCGACCGCCCGTTTTGTGGTATCCAGAAAGGGAACCAGTTGGCCTGGCAAACGGGTCCTACATTTCTTCCGGAAATCTAACTGTACCAATGACTTTATATACCCTTCTCTTTCCGCCTACCAAGCGGAGAGAACCTCTTTACCCAATGTTGGCTTTCCACAGAACTCGCAGTAAAGGGTATTGCGGTCGTTCTCATGGCAGGATTCGTAGGTATTCCTGCCGCACGAAGGTGCGACAAAATCTTCAGCGGAAAAACTCTGGGGATAATGTGGATAGTGTGATAACGTTGGTTGATGCCAACGGAAGCGAACAGAGCGGCAGCTGAAATCCCCACTTTTTGTCAATTGCTATTAATCGCGCTATCTAACGGCAAATTTGGACCCGAAAGTGACGGGACGCATCACCGCCAGTGTCGGTGCTTTTACCACAGGCTTGACATGGGGTCAGGAGACGAAAGATAAACGACTCATGGGCTTTCGGAAAACCCCCAACCAGATCGCTATTTATCTTTCAAAGATCAAAAGAGCGGCTACATTATAAACGCCTTTCGCACGTTCCGTCCACCAGCCTGGCATGCGGGATTTCACCCATTGGCTCCTCAATGCTTCTTCGACATTCTCTTCCATACTCCTGCAAGTGACCCAGGAAAATTTGCACCTTCAATAGGACCTTCGCACCACTGTCGATCCGTACCACGGGAGCCCAGTCCCACGCAAGCCGCCGGTTTGTACCGTCGATCGGGTGTGTCCGAAATACGTTTGCTCGGTGCGGCTCTCTTTTTTGATCATAACACATCTCGCAGACAAATAATTGAGACCGGCTTCATTCCTTCTCGGGCATTCGTTTGAGCGCCGCCCTTCCCCCCAGCCAGGTCACGTCGTGGGAGATGCAAAACGGCCACAAGCCGCCCTTTCTTTGAGCGACCGCACGTTTGCCAATGCCGCCATCATCCCTGAGCCGGGAGACCCGCTAACCTTGGTATATCCCTTACGCGCCGGGTTGGGGAGATTGGGGCTCAGCCTAACCATCGGAACGGTCCAGTACTCGCCAACGCCCTATCGCTCCACACACCGCGTCAATTGCTAGACTTGGCCTCTGCCTCCGTCCAAAGCTATCAGCAAGTAAATGATGTTCCATCATCATGAAACTATCTCCGGATCTCGTAAATTACTGATCAACTTTTAGAAGAGCCCTATGGGGTAGTAAGCTACTCTCTGGCACATATGTAACCGCAAAACCTTTATCTTCTTCGTCAGGTAACAGTATCAGGTAATTTTCAATACCAAGGTTTAAAGGAATTATTGCGTGGCTTGTCAGACTATTTAAATCTGTAAGGAACCTTTTCACGAAAAAAATGGGGATTTCCTCACATGCAGCATCCGGTGAGTCATCATTTTCCTTTCTTGCATTGATTCCCCATATTAATACTCCACCATTAGAGTTAGAAAAACCCGAAAGAGCCTTTGCATAGTTGCTCTTATCATCATTTTGAACACCTGGTACAGATGGGTCTCTTTTTTGTTTGAAATCTATAAATAAATTTTCCTCCTGTTTAACCATCTCCTGTATACGGAAAAATATTAAGGACGTTGCTCAACAACTAAACCTCCTAAATTGTTATAGCGATTCAGTTAGCAATTTATGTAAGTGCTTTTTCATCTCTTTTTCTGTTAACCTTTCTACTGAATACTTCGTTATCCTCATCAACCTGTCTCGCCCTTTCTTAACCACAATGTTGTATGTTGAGCCAATTATATTCTTTGAAGCAATAATTTGATACTTGAAATCTAAGTCTACGCCTACCCAAACTTGTTTACGTCCAGTAATTGTAACTGGACTCCAATCTATTGGAATTGAAACTTTACCTAATTCGCTTCTCATTGTATGGGCATTGGGGTATCTTGAACTAGGATCGACGCTCAATGCCTTATTAATTATGGCCTTTAGCTTTTTAGGAACGTCAGGCGAGTATATATCCCTAGGTGGAAACTTTCCTGTTACAATTTCATATGACAACTTACCCCTATTTATAGAACTCAAAAACCCATCACCATTTACCATTCGATATAATGTAAGACCTAATGAGTAAATATCAGCTTCGCGAGTATATTCGCCTAATGTAAAAACCTCGGGAGCCTTATGAAAAGAATATCCAAAGGAAGACTGGTACTTACCATCTTCATCTAATTCCGAGGTTAATCCGAAATCCGATAATTTTGAAACCTTCGAGTCGTCAAGAAGAAGATTATTCGGTTTAATATCCCGGTGAATAAAGTTATTATTGTGAATAAATTGGAGCCCATGCAATGCATCTATGGCTATCCTTATTGCTTGTTTTATGGAAAGCTTTCTTCCGTCCTTCATCAGCTCCGAAACAGCACCGTTCTCAAGAAACTCCATTAAAATGTATAATTTATCATTTCTGACAAAAGCATCATATATTTCAACCACATTCCTATGTTGCACCTTATGTTGTACTTTTGCTTCGACAGTTCCTTTGGGGCCTAGTCTTGAAACATTCTCTATAATTTTTACTGCCTCGATTCGACCTACTACCTTATTATATGCCTTATAGACAGAACCAAAGTAACCGTTACCTCGGTTTCCTAAGTTATCATACTTTTCCGCAATGTCATGCACCTACAGCACCGCCCATGCACATAAAATTGCCTCTTTTACATATTCATCTCTAATCGATAAGCCGAAAGTATTTTCTACATGCTCGATTTGAGCCGCTTTTGCCTTTTTGGTTAACCCCAAAATAGTTTTTGTTTGGGAGTATTGGAGTTTCCTAACTGGGATATTTTGCTCACAACATAATTCAAGCAATACTCCTTCAACCTCTCCCCTTTGAGCAACCGAATGAATGAGTATTCTATGCTGGCTATTTTCCTCATCTTTAATACCAACCGCAGTAGGCTGATACTTAAAAATCAGTTGCGAAAACTCTCTTCTTAAGTATGATAACTGCTCCGCTCTTGATTCAGCCGTCTTAGGAGGCGTTAGGATAACCTTTACTCTTGCCTCGTCAGTGATTGCAGGATTGGTTTTCGTTCCCTCTAGAACCGCAACATGAATTTCTTCCTTGGTACATCTAACGCCCAAAGTAGCCATTGTTCAGCATCCTCTCTTAACAACATACCCGGTAGGGCTTCTGATCCCCAAGTACAGGCATTCCACACCCTTCCTTCATATCCTCCCAAGATAGCCAATAAAAAGCAAAAAAGGCCAAACCGTCCAATAAAAAGACGACCTGGCCAATCTTTTCCCCCATACACCGCTGACCCCAAAGGGCTATACCCCTCTCAAACCCCCTGATAGCAAGGGTTTCAGCGTATAGCTCAATTGACGTCTCGGGGTGAGGTGTCCATGGAAACATATTCATGCACCCGTGCACAGTGTACAACTACCCAGTGGTCTCTTGTAAAACCTCCCACGACTCATGGGCTTCTGGAAAACCCCCAACCAGATCGCTATTTATCTTTCAAAGATCAAAAGAGCGGCTACATTATAAACGCCTTTCGTACGTTCCGTCCACCAGCCTGGCATGCGGGATTTCACCCATTGGCTCCTCAATGCTTCTTCGACATTCTCTTCCATATTCCTGCAAGTGTCCTAGGAAAATCTGTACTTTCACTAGGACCTTGGCACCACGGGAGCCCGGTCCCACACAAGCCGCCCTTTCTTTGAGCTACCATGTTTGCTAATGCCGCCATCGCCCCTGCGTTGTGAGACCCGCTACCCTCAGTATATCCCCTACGTGCCGGGTTGGGGAGATCGAGACACGGCGGGGTTCGCCACGGTAAATGCATCCACCACGGTTGAGTGGCAAGGATTCGGCATGTGCCTAGGTACGTCTAATAGCGTGTCTACCTCGTTACTTTATGTGACATGATTAACTCCCAATCACTCCTGAGCATCGAATAATGCAATTGATCGTATCTTCTCCCTCTAATCCAAAAGTGTTCACGAAGCCGGCCATCAAGCGTAAATCCATTCCTCTCCAACAGCCTGGTTGAAGGCTCGTTGTTCGAAGCAGTGGTAGCATAAATCTTGTTTAGACGATTTTCTTGCCCAAATACCCTCTCCAACAACAATCCCATCATACTCCGACCTATCCCCTTGCCCCGTAGTTCAGCCGGTATGTAATATCCAAATTCAGCACTGTGATTTCTTGGGTTAAAATCGAAAAGGGTGATTCGCCCTAATGGCTTACTCGGTGCTTGCTCCATTACCATTACAAAGATCTGCCGAACTTCCTGAACAATGTCTTGCTTTAACTTTCCAATGAATTCGGACTCGTCTGGCAAAGCCTGCACGGGGCGGCATGTGTATAAATCATAGTTTCGCTCATCTGACCTCCATTCATAAAGAACATGCATCTGACCACTGGATAATGGACAAAGCAAATATGACACAGCACCCTCCCCCTCCTATCGATATGTAGCCAAGTTCTGTGGCAGGATACCAGCACAACCAAAGAAAACACGTTCCAGATGTCGGCGTGGAGCCTTATCCCTAAACCTCTTTTAGTCAATAAAGCTTCCAGATATCTAAAATATTCCACACGTTTCCCTCACTTCCTTCTAATTGCAAAAAAGAAAGACCGTTCCAAACGATCTGGCTCTTTCGCCTGCCATAACTTACTAACTCCCCTTCCACAAATTACCTCACCCGACGTTACTCAGTCACACGGATGGTTGCACACCGGAACATGTTTTTCAGCGTATATCACCTAATTTTACCCATAAACATGTTCCCCTGTGCGAGGAACATGTTCCTGCGGACGAGGTTATACGACAAAAACATAAAATCGTCCCACATCTTTCCTTAAAACCACATCTCGCAGTCGTCACTGGAACATCTTGTGACACCCCTTAAAACCCTGAAACCCGCTCGTAGAGCGGGTTTCATCTGTTCCTATTTACGAGGCAACTGACCGTCTCGACGTGCCTGGTCCACGGCAACATGTTCGCCATCTAGCTCCGTGCCGTCTACACGATAGCAGTCGTTGATCTTTAGGTTGCGTCTGGATTCTTCGACCGCCATAATCACTCCACTTGTAAGAATCCTATGCCGGCTATATGGTAGTTTGTCAAGTAGGTCGCTGTCAAGTAGGTCGCATGGCGTGTTTCACTGCGACTGTTCATGGCCATATTTTACCGCAAATGAAGGACAATGCGAGGACAATGTTATGAAATTCTTTCCTGTCGCTGAGCAATTTCAAAGCATAATGTGCAGCCGTTCCGGAGGTAAATAGAGCTGTACCTTGACACCCTTTTCTAGCCTTAAGCCTTGCACCTGCTGCTTGAGAACTAAGGCTGTCAATCTAGTAGGGTCGACAAATTGAAGTTTACATAAGATACCCCAAGGCAATATTTCCTCAACCACTGCCAGGATGTGATTCGCTTCGCCCCGAACATGCACCTTCCCATCATACGCGTCATCCGGAGCTTTGCGTCTTGACTCATCGTCCAACAGAATCTCAGGTTCCGCGTTTAGATTTGGACCATCGGGAGCCTCTTGGTCGGTCTTGAGAGCTTCTACCAAGATATCCTCCGGGCGGATACCGAGATAGATTTCTTCGTTTCCGTCGATATCCTCCATGTTTCCGTAAATACCCTTGTTTCCTTGAATACCTTTCTTTCTATGAATGTTCTTATCTCCTTGAATAGCCTTATCTCCGTGAATACCCTTATCTCCGTGAATACCCCTATCCCGTTGAATACCCTTGTACCCCTGACTACCCTTGCTTTGATGAATGTCCTTGTCTCCATGGATGCCCCTGTTTTTATCAATATCCTGGTTTTCATCCTGGTTTTCATGAATCTTTTCGCCTTCCTGAACCTGACCAACTTCCCGGAATCCGTACCCTGCCTGAGCCTCCTTCGCTTCTCCGGTTCCTCCCCGGGGTCGACTTGTCAGAGGGAACGAACTATAGGTAAAAAGACGTCCCAGACCGGGCACTTCGACCTCCCAGAACCAATTCTCCGCCTGGGCTTGGACTGTATCTGTGACTTTCTCCCCACCCTGCCCTGACCTATAGTCAAGCGTCGGGGATCCACCGGCAGCGGAGATGTCCTCTTTAATCATCTTTTTCACCTGGGAAACGGTCCCTTTCAAGATGTTATCCATCCCAATAAACCTGGCGGTCGCCACGTCCGCGGGACGACTGAAGACTTCTTCCATCTTTCCGGTCTGAACCACTCTGCCCTCCCGGAGAATGCACACTCCATCGGCCAGGGACCAAGCCTCCGCCTGATCATGGGTGACATAGACCGCCGTTAGGTTAAGCGTCCTGAGAATCCTGCCCAATTCCGCCCGCAGTTCCTCCCGCGTGCGGGCATCCAGGGCTGACATGGGTTCATCAAACAAGAAAAGCTTGGGCTGCTGGATGAGAACCCTGGCTAAGGCCACACGCTGTTTTTCTCCCCCGCTCAATTGTCCGGGATATCGTTCCAGGAGATGTCCTATCCTCAGTGTTTCGACAATCCTGGCCAAACTAAACGGCCCGGCGTTTTCCGATCCCGGCCGTTCGTTCAATCGGCTTTTCTCCGCCGGCACCCCTTCACCTCGTTCGTTCACCTCCGGACATGGGACAACAATGGATCCGGACGGCTTCCCGGGCAAGTCCCTTTCGGCCTGTCCGGATCCCGGGTCAGAATTTGCCTCTTGCCACACCGGCACCTGGGTCAAGCGCCGGGCCAACCGTGAGCCAAGAGAACCCAGACGATGCGTACTCTGAAATCTTTGCGAGAAAAGAATATTGGCCCGCACGCTGAGATGGGGAAAGAGGGCATAATCCTGAAACATGAAACCCATCTGTCGCAGTTCGGGGGGATAGTGGGTAACTTCCTGGCCGTCAAGCACGATTCGCCCCCCCAAGGGCCGGTTAAAACCTGCCACACTCTCCAAGAGGACAGATTTGCCGGAGCCACTGGCGCCCAGAACCACAAGAACCTGCCCACGCTGAAGGCGAAGCGTGATATTCCGCAGTCGAAACGTCCCCACCTGGACAGACAAATTCTCTACTGCCAGGAAATCGTCCGTACCGGATGAAACTGCCATCATTATGTCCCCCGTTCCCAAGAAGCGCAAAAGCTGAGTCAAAACCATTGTCTTATGAAACTGCCATCACTATCGCCCCCGTTTCCAGGCTCGTCCGTAGACCAAGCGGCGAAAGAGCAAAAACGTTGACAAAGTGATTAGGAGAAGAAGAAGTGCCGCCGCCGCTGACTGTCCTAAGTTGCCGGCTAAGAAGAGCTCATAAATTTTAACCGGCGCCGTTTGCGGATAATAGGCCAGAATAATGACCGCTCCGAACTCTGCCACTGAACGGGCATAGGTGAGCACGGTCCCGCTTAAGATACTGCGCCCCGCGAGGGGAAGGGAAACCTGCCAAAAAACCTGGCTGGGCGAAGCCCCCAAGGTCCGGGCCGCCTTTTCCAAGCGAACGTCAACTCCTTGAAAACCCTCCCGGGCCGAATTAACCATATACGGTAAACTGACAAAAAGCATTCCGACCACGACTCCGGCCAGCGTTCCCCAGAACTTGAGGCCGACTTGAGCCGCCAGCTGCCCCAGAAGGGCTGTGCGGCCAAAGGCATACAAAAGTGCGATGCCGGCCACAGTATGCGGAACCGCCAAGGGCAAATCCACAACCCCTTCCACCAGCGATTTTAGCGGAAAATCCCGTCGGGCAAGAAGATATGCCAAGGGAGTCCCCAACAGGGCCGCTATGCCGGCGGAGAGCACGGCCGCCTCCAGACTCAAAAGAATGGAAGCACGCACATCGGGCATGGCGGCCACCCGGGCCACGGTTTGGCCAGACTCTTGACTAAACATCGCAACCAGTGGAAAAAGAATAAAGATGAGCAGGACGCTCCCCAAAAACCAAAAGAGAAGAAAGAGGACGCGCCCCCTAACCGGTTGGCTTTCTGGCATCGTTCCCACAGGTTTCTCCCACTCATCCCTTCTACAAGTTTGTGATCACTAAGGTCCCCGGTTTATAGAATTATAGAACATGCGCGAGAAAACCTCGGACTTCGACTCCGGGGATGAGAACACATCTTCTACTTGGGCCAGGCCTCCACCAGACTTTTTATGTCCGTGGGCACTTTGTCCATCGCGTAAGCATACGGTTTGGGCAAGAGGCCGAATCCGTCCTTTTTTAAAACCGCCTGTCCTTCGGGTCCCAAGAGAAAAGCGACATATTTTCGGGCCCAGGCGGCATTAGGCGCGTTATTCGGAATGGTGAGAGCGTAAACGATCGGTTTCCCGGTCAACTCGCCGTTTTTCGTCTTGGCCACCGCCCCTTTGTATTCCTTGCTATAGACCGGATCACTCAAATCGATCTGAGGCGGCAGTTTAAGGTATTTCAAATGATTCTGTTTCGCGTCGGATTTGTAGATGGCCAAATAATCAATCTGGCCGGTTTTCAGGGCGCTGAGAAGTTCGGTTTCCGTATCCCGCATATTGGTCTGAGGGGCGTTAGCCAAGATCTTCTCTTCTAAACCCGGGGCTTTATAGTATTTCTCCGCCAAGCTTAACATTTGCAATGTCTGGTATCCCGACGGGTCGGTGTCAGGGTTGGAGCGGCCAATCTGAACGCCTTTTTCGGCCAAGACTTGATACCAGTTGTCAGGAGTGATCTTGTCCTGTCCTTTGCTCTTATCCGTGTAGACAAAGGTAATCGCGTTACTGGCAAAGCCGACATACCAATCCGCGTATTTCTTTTGGCCGCCGGCACCCAACATGTACTTGGGAATCACACTGTAGTCGGCCACCGCCACCACGTCCGCCAGTTGTTTAAGATCCGTAACCTGCTTGACCATTTTGACACTGCCGCCAAATTGGGGTTGAACTGTAACATTGGGGTATTGGGCCTGGAACTTGGCATCCAGCTCCTTGAAGGGTTTGGCCAGGGTCCCCGCGGCGTAGACCGGCAGCGTCACTTTGGCCCCGGAAGCGGTCTGTCCCCCTGAACTGGCCGTATTCCCCCCGGCGGCTCCCTGTGTTGCGCCGCAGCCGGAAAGCACAAGCGCCCCCGCCAAAACCACAGGCAGAAGTCTCTTTCCTCTCCCCTGCTTGGTCCCACCGCCGAGCCTCTGCTTTGTCTCACCGCTGAGTTCCGACTTTGTCCCACTGCCGATCCCCTTCTTTGTCCCACTGCCGAGTTCCGACTTTGTCCCACTGCCGAGTCCATGAAAAATCCTCTCTTTGGTCTCAAACATTCCTGCATCCTCCCTTAAAATATCGTTTTATATGTCTATATCCGCCCGCTCGTTCTGCGGCCAACACGGCGAGACATTTTTATGGCTTGAACGGCCGCACATTTCAGGGCGGAAAAATACAGATCCTCCTCCAGGGCACCCCTGAACCGTTCGCCCAGTGCCTCGGTTCACTCTGCCTGCGTTGGCCACGGCCCGTTCATGAATTTTCCCGCATCCCGCAAGTCATATCCCCCCATGGCTCGAACCTCAGCCTGAAAATCAGGGCTGGCGATGACCGCTAAAAGTGTCTCCATCCGGTGATCGGCCAGATATTCTTGCGGAATAGCCAAGTCATAGCGTTCCTCCCCGATGGGAATGAAATCAAGCCCAAGAGAGAGTGCGGCACTCTGGATACCCAAGCCCGCATCTGCGCTGCCCGAAGCAATGGCCACCGCCACTCCCAGGTGGGTGAATTCTTCCCGGTCGTAACCGAGAATTTGCTCTTTATCTACTCCCTCTTGCGCCAGGAGGTAGTCCAGAAGAACCCGTGTCCCCGATCCCCCCTGCCGATTGACAAAACGAATTCTGCCATCCGCCAGGTCCGCCAGCGTCCGCAGCTTGAAAGGATTGCCCCGCGCTACCAACAGCCCTTGGGTGCGGTAGACCAGATTGACCAAGGCGACCCGGCGTTGCGGCAGAAGGCGTTCTAAATAAGGCCGGTTATATTCTCCGCTTTCAGGATCCAAAAGGTGGACCCCGGCCAAATGGGCTTCTCTTTTGCGCAAAGCCATGAGTCCTGCCATGCTGCCGACATGGGCCGAAGCCAACGCTCCGTGACGCCCGTTCATTTTGAGATAGCTGTCCATCAGGTCGAGTGTGAGGTCATGCGAACCGATGCAGATCAAGGTCTCTTCCAGTTCTTCCAGAGG
The DNA here is from genome assembly GCA_001029295.1 of Peptococcaceae bacterium CEB3. Classification (GTDB taxonomy): domain Bacteria; phylum Bacillota; class Desulfitobacteriia; order Desulfitobacteriales; family Desulfitobacteriaceae; genus Acididesulfobacillus. Next base: position 27,796 of record LDXJ01000061.1, read on the forward strand.
ACGCAATAACTCCACCTGTACGGGCTCACCCTCATGGAAGCCTTCTTGCAGGCGGGGTACCCTCAAAATACCATCAGCTCGAACAAGACTCATCGTAACCCCGGCTCCCCGGTTGATCGGGGCGGCAACCCAGCGCTCCCCTACCTGCCCCAGCTTAACCCGGATGAACTCCTCACTTCCCAAGCCGGAGAACACCTTTTTGTTCAAGAAGGCCCGCAGCACAGGAAGCGTGCCGTCGGGCAAACCCTGTTCGTGTTTGATCCAAGCCTGCAGGAAAAGCCGGGCCGTTAAAAAGGCAGAAACCGGGTATCCAGGGATACCAATCACCGGTTTTCCTTTAATTTCCCCCAGCATCGCCGGTTTGCCCGGCTTAATAGCCATCCCGTGGGCATAAATCCGGCCGAACTTTTCAATCAGGGGAACGGTGTAGTCATCCCTGCCTTGGGAGGACCCGGCAATGATGACTAAGATATCCTGGCTAGCCTCCATTTCCAGAACGGACCTTTCTAATTGTTCCCAGTCGTCAGCCACAATTGGCCAGACTTTCGCCTCTCCGCCCCACTCGGAGATCAAAGCGGAGAGAACAGTGGAATTGCTGTCGACAATCTCACCCACACTTAAAGGTTGACCCGGCGCCCGAATCTCGTCCCCAGTGGGTAAAATGCCCACCCGCGGCTTGCGCCGCACGGCAAGTTCCGTCACGCCTCCCGCCAACAGGGCTCCCAGGTCCTGGGGGCGAAGGCGGTGGTGAATGGGCAGCAGAATTTCTCCTTCCACAATATCTTCGCCGACTGACCGTACGTTGCTCCAGGGAACGACGGCTCGTTGCAATAAGACCGCTTCCTCCGTCTTATTCAAGACTTCTTCTAACATCACGACGGAATCCATTCCTTCCGGCATGGGATCCCCCGTATCCACGGGAAGTGCCTCACTACCGAGTTGAAACCAGCGCGGCCGGCGTTCATTCAGGCCAAATGTCTCTCTGGCCCTCACGGCATAGCCGTCCATGGCCGCCGCCGGATATTGGGGAGAGCTGCGCCGGGCCCGCACCGTTTCACCGGTGATTCTGCCCAAAGCATCGCTTACCCCGACGCGCTCGTTTTGAGGCTGACAACGCGGCCCGAGTTCTTTCATCATCAAGGCCAAGGCCTCTTCCCAAGCCTGGTTTTTCAAATAAATCTTCTGGTCCATACTCGCTCCCCTCGTTTTAACACCGCCCTCAGCTCTCAATATCGTCTCAAAGGCCGTACTTTCACCTTTTCGCCGGCCTGGATTCCCTCAACATTTAAAGGGATATGCACCAACCCATTAGCCAAAACCATGGTCCGGATGAGACCTGATTTCCCACGGACGGGTTCGGCCAGCCAATTCCCATCTTCCTGTTCGAGGCGCACCCGGACAAATTCTTCGCGCCCTGTACCGGAATAAACGTTTTGGCTGAGCTTTACCTCCGGCCAGGGGAACTCCGAGCGCCGGCGGGAACCGTCTAAGAGGGGCCTGACCAGAGTGTCGAACACGACCATCGCGGAAGCGGGATGCCCCGGCAAACCGATGATGATCTTATCTCCCACCACTCCCCCGATAGTCGGCTTGCCGGGTCTCAAGGCCAGACCGTGAAAAAGAAGTCCCGGCTGCCCCAATTCACCCATCATCTGAGCGGTCAAATCCCTCGCCCCCACCGAGCTCCCTCCGGATAGGATAACAACATCATTTTCCGCCAGCATGTGCTCCAAAATACTCCGCAGCTCTGCGGGTTCATCCGCGGCAATACCGTAGTAATGCGCTTCAAATCCGGCCTCGATAGCTTGGCCCAAAAGGGTATAGCCGTTAATATCCCGCGCTTGGGCGGGCAGCGGCTCCGACTCGGGGGATACGATTTCATCTCCGGTGGAGAGAATTCCCACTCGCACTCGGGTCAGAACCGGAACGCTCAGGATACCTTGGGAAGCGAGGAGCCCCATCTCCTGAGCCCGAATGACAGTATATTGAGGCAGGATAACCTCGCCGGCCTGCAAATCCTCGCCGATATCAATGACATTTTCCCCGGGCGCCACAGCTTTCGTTACTCCGTAAAGCCCTTCGCCGAAATCCTCCAGGTGTTCCAACATGACCACAGCGTCGGCCTCCGCCGGCAGCATTCCGCCTGTCGGGATGAGAAGACCTTGCCCTAAGTCCAGAGTTTCCCGCGGGGCCCGCCCCATCATGACTTCACCCCGCACTTGGACCAGGGCCGGCAGACTTTCACTTGCACCAAAGGTGTCCTGGGCCCGAACGGCCAAACCGTCCACCGTCGACTTGCGGAAATGCGGCAACGGGCCTCTTGCGGGAACATCAACCGCCACGACCCGCCCCAAAGACGTGCTCAGGGAAACTTCTTCTTTCCTCTCATATAAGGGCTGAACGTAAGGTTCCAGTACCTCTAAAGCTTCAGCCAAAGTGATTACGGAAAAAAGTTCCTTACCCCACCCCATGCTCAAACCTCCCCCACCACGTTCTTTTCACAAACTTCCTCTCTCAACCTTCCTCCGGAAGCAACCGGAAATCCTCTGACTTTAGTCAGAGAAAGGGCAAGAGCTCAAACTCCATCGCCAATAAATCGATCTGCAGCCAGGAGCTACGCAGACTGAGGGGTTTTCCCGTCAGGACCTTGACCCCTTCCGCCACCGCCAAACTGGCCACAACAGCGGGGGTAAAAACCGGGTTGCCCCAAATCGCCTCAATCCCCTTATCCGCTCCTTTGAATAAGCGGGCGACACAATTCTCCCCCGGGAAACTAAGACCCAGAATCCCAAACCAGCCGCCGATGCCGGCATAGAGCAGAGGGATTCCCAGCGCGTGGCAGGAACGTTCCAAGGCCAAACGGGCAGAAAGGGAATCCAACCCATCGCAAACCAGATCTGCGCCCGCCAAAAGTTGCGCGGAATCTTCTTCCCTGAACCAAGCGCGAACGGCATCCACTTTCGTGCCGGAATTGATCCGCAGAATTCGCTCCCGTCCCGCTTCGACCTTCCACTCACCGATATTGTCTTCAGTGGCCAAAATCTGACGGTTCAAATTGGTCACATCGACTCGGTCCCCATCGATCAGGACCAGGTGGCCGACTCCCACTTGGGCCATCTCTTCACAGATATATCCCCCCAGACCCCCGCAGCCGGTCACAACTACCTTCGCTCCCTCAAGCTTTGCCTGCTCAGCCTGAGAAATCGCTTTCTGATTGCGCAGGTAGCGGTCGGCGAATTTTCCCGCTTCCATATCCATAAGCCATTCCTTTCGCTCAGCCACTTGTTTCGCTGCGCTCCATCTCAGCCCAAGATGTCTGAAACCGTCCCCAAGCCTTGACCATCTCTCCGGACCTATTCTTCCTTTCCGGCTCCACGGGAACCGACCCAACCTTTTTGGGCCCCAGCCGGGACGGGGAGGATTCCTTCTCACAGGGCTCCACGGGAACCAACCCAACGCTTCTATCCGCCTCCGATCGGGGGGAAAGCGGAGACTGCGTCACCTTCACTCAGGACCTGACAGACCTTGGCCTCCCGCCCATTGACCAACAAGATAGACACCTCCTCCTGCTTAATGTTCAGACGCCTGAGGATCTCACCGACCTCGGTCCCTTCGGGCAAATCCCAGGTGACAGCCTTAAATCGCCCCTCCCGGAGTGTGGCAAAGAGTTTAACGGTAACCCTCATAGAAATCTCCCCTCCCAATTTCTAACTCCTTCAGCTTTCGATAGAGGGTGTTGCGTCCGATGCCCAGCAAGCGGGCTGCCGGAGCAATCCTGCCTCCCGAACGGCTGAGAGCCTCCAGAATTGTTTCCCGCGTCTGGATTCGTAATAGCCCCGGCGTTGTTCCGCTGGACGACAACGGGGATTGGCTGTGGGGTTGTACCTCTTCCGGTGCTTTTACTCCCTGAGAACCAAGGTCCGCTGTCGGGCGCAGAATTTCGGGTGGAAGATCAGTGGCCGTGATGCTGGGCCCATCCGCCAAGGCACAGATGCTTGCTATACAGTTTTCCAACTCACGGACATTGCCGGGCCAGGAATACCCGAGAAAGGCTGAGTAAACTTCGGGAGCGATGTGATAGATATCACCGGCAGGCCAGAACTTGGCCATAAAATGGGGAACTAAGTCGTACACGTCGTCAATGCGTTCCCGCAAGGGGGACAGATTGATCGTAATGACTTTCAACCGGTAATAAAGATCAAGCCGAAACTTGCCTTGATGTACCAATTTAGCCAGATTGCGGTGGGTCGCCGCGATAACGCGCACATTCAAGGGCTGCGCCTTGCCCGAGCCGATGCGGTAGATTTCTTTATCCTGGAGCACCCTGAGGAGAGCCAACTGTACATTGACGGAGACATCTCCGATTTCGTCCAAAAAAATGGTTCCCCCGTTGGCCAATTCAAACTTGCCTGATTTACCTCCGCGTTTTGCCCCCGTAAAAGCCCCTTCCGCGTAGCCAAAGAGCTCGCTTTCCACCAAGGAATCCGGCAGAGCGGAACAATTGAGTGCGACAAAAGGCCCGTCCCTGCGGGGGCTGAGAAGGTGAATGTGCCGAGCGATGATTTCTTTGCCCGTGCCGCTCTCTCCCAGGAGGAGGATAGATGTCTGTGTCGCCGCGACTTTGGCTGCGCGCTGCAAGATCCGGCGGCTCGCCTCGCCGGACCCAACCCAAAGGGGAGATGTCAAGGGTTGAGGATAGTCGGGAACCGACAATGGAGGGAGGGGTGCGGTTGAATGGAGGGGTGCGGTCAAACCGGCGGCTGCAGTTGAACCAGCGGTTGCAGTTTCAGTTTCAGTTTCAGTTTCAGGGTCAGGGACAGAACCCGGGATTGGGACGGATTCTCCGCGTTCATAGTTCATAAGGCGAAGATTAGCTTCGGTCAGGCAGGCAGCCAGAATGGCTAACTCGAGGAGGCGGGCTTTACAGAGGGCGGCAGGACCGCTGATGCCCAAGACGCCAACGATACTGGCGCCCGGATCGAGGATGGGGGCTGCCCAGCCGCAGAGAAAGTGATTCTCACGGACAAAGTGTTCCGGGCCGAGCACGCGTACAGGCATTGTTTCAACCAAAGCCGTGCCGATAGCGTTTGTTCCTTTCACAGCCTCACGCCAAGAAACACCCGGTGTTAAGTAAACGGCCTGGGACAGCCTTAAAAAGGCAGGATCTCCGAGCAAATCAAGGATATACCCGTCCCGATCGCTCAAGAGAATCACGTGACTGCATCCTTTAAGAACATTGGCAAGTAGGGCAAGAACGGGGCGGGCGGCACGCAACAAGGGCTCCGCCAAGTGCAAACGCTCCTCCAGCAAAGACGTCGGCAGAATGTCATTGTCCTCAATGCGTTCGGGATTGATCTTGTGGTTACGGCTGCGCTGCCAAGAGCGCAAAATAACCGGTTCGACCGCGGTAGGCTCTTCACCATGGACAAAAGCAAACCAGGCGCTTTTTTTCATACCCGTCTCCCCCTGAAGTCAAAGGAGTTTATAATATTTTAAAAATAAACTGTTTTAAAAATACATTGTTTTAAAACAGGATAGCATACGAGTCCATGTTGTACAAGGACCTCAAGAGTGTTTCGCACTCGATATGTTCCGTTTTGGAGCAGAATCTGGAGCAGAAGTGTACTATCCTAGAGCGATTCAGTCGGGCTCATCGCACCCGAACCCAGCTGTCAATGCGCGAAGAAACCCGAAAGCCGCGTGGCAGGCGGGATTGGGGAAAAGCCAAGCAACGGAGATGTATTGGCACAGTCCTTGCAACACTGGATCACAGACTGACCCGCGTTTTTAACCAGACTAACCCACATTTTAACCAGACTAACCCGCTTTTTAACCGGAAGCGGACTCCATGATGGGTCCTATGACGGGCCTTATGACAGGCCCTATGGCGGGCCCTATGATCCGGACGGCCAAGGATTCTAAGCAGAGGGAGGGGCAGTATGAAAATTCACCGTATCAACCTAACCCGTTTAACGGCAAGTACAGAAGAGGTTCCGCCGGAATGGAGGGCTCTCGGCGGTCGGGCTTTGTCCTCGGCCATCGTGGCTAAGGAAGTTGACCCATTGTGTCACCCCTTAGGACCCAACAACAAATTGATCTTGGCGCCGGGACTCTTGTCCGCGACTACTGCGCCTAATTCCGGACGTCTTTCAGTCGGTGCGAAGAGCCCGCTCACCGGGGGGATCAAAGAAAGCAACGCGGGGGGCAGTGCGGCTCAGAAATTGACGCGGCTGGGCATCAAGGCAGTCATCATTGAAGGCAAGCCGCCGGGGAATGCCTTTTACAGCATCCACATCAGCGGCCAGGGCGTGACGATCGCGGAAGAGAGCGAGCTTGTCGGCCAAGGGAACTATGAGGTCGTTCGCAAGGTAAGTGAAAAATACGGCGATGATGTGGGCGTGCTCACAATTGGCCAGGCGGGCGAATATCGGATGACAGCCGCCAACATCTCGGTCAAAGATCCGGACGGCAACCTGCGCAGCGCCGGGCGGGGCGGCATGGGCGCTGTTATGGGTTCGAAACAGATCAAATACATTTCCATTGATGACAGCAACTCCTCCGGGCCGGAGCTGGTCAATGCCGAGAAGTTTCGCGCAGCGGCCAAGGCCTTTGCCCAAGCACTGACCGAACACCCGGTGACAGGGCAGGGGCTGCCCCAATATGGGACTGACATACTCATCAACATCATGAATGAAGCGGGCGGCCTGCCAACCCAGAACTTCCGGCGCGGCAATTTCTTCGGTGCCGACAAAATCAGCGGGGAAACCATGTATGACACGATCCTGGCCCGCAAAGGCAAGCCGACTCATGCCTGTCATCAGGGTTGTATCATCCGTTGTTCTCAAATCTATAACGACCAAGAGGGAAATTATGTTACCTCCGGCTTTGAGTATGAGACGATTTGGGGCTTCGGCGCCGGCTGCCTGATCGACGATTTGGATGTCGTCGCCCAAGCGGACAGAATTTGTGATGACATCGGGCTGGACAGCATTGAAGCAGCGGTCACAGTAGGCGTGGCCATGGAAGGCGGCGTCATTCCCTTCGGCGACGGCCAAGGCCTTTTAAATCTGCTCGGTGAAGTGCGGAAAGGCAGCTACTTAGGCCGTATCCTGGGCAATGGGGCTGCTTTTACCGGCAAAGCCCTGGGGGTGACACGCGTCCCGGTCGTCAAAGGACAGGGGATTCCGGCCTATGACCCGCGGGTCGTCAAAGGACAGGGCCTGACGTTTGCCACCTCGCCCATGGGGGCGGACCATACGGCAGGGTATGCTGTGACAGCCAACATTCTCAAAGTCGGAGGCTCTGTCGATCCCTTGCAGAAGCAAGGACAAGTGGAACTGTCACGTAACCTGCAGATCGCCACGGCCGCCGTCGACAGTGCGGGCCTATGCCTCTTCGTCGCCTTTGCCGTCCTCGACATTCCTGCGGCCTTTGACGCCATCGTAGATATGCTCAATGCCCAATATGGTTTGAGCTTGACGGGTGACGACATTTCGGAATTGGGTAAAACCGTCCTCCGTACCGAACGCGCTTTCAACAAAGCAGCCGGCTTTACGAACAAAGATGATCGTCTGCCTGAATTCTTCAAAGAGGAGTGCCCACCCCACAATGCCACCTGGGACTTCACGGAGGAAGAAATCGATGAGGTGTTCAACTTCTAAAAAAGTTAAAGCAAGACTCATGCCAACGACCGGACCTAAGCCTCGAATGCCGGGTCCTCGGCGGCCAATTTTGCATGACTCGAGAATGAACGGTCATAAATCGCCCGCCAAAGATCGGCAGCAGCCGCAGCCTGCACAACAATAAAGTTGCGAGCAAAGGACCGCCACTGCACAAATGCAGTGGCGGTCTCTTTTCTAAAGCTGCCGTGATTCAGAATATACAACCTCCGTCCACCATTAACCCTCGCGGTAAAATCTGTTTCCCGTTTTCGGATCGTAATAAACCCTGAATTTCTTACCGTTAACCGGGTCAATGAAGACCTCTGCGGTAGCCACATACCCCTCGGGGACATCCGTTCCCTGATTCTTTCGGTAGCGTCTGTCCCAAGCGAACCACGAGAGTAAAGCAAGAATGATCAACCCAGCAAAAATCAGCAAATCAACCCTTAGTGCTATCCCCATCTTAGCCCTTCTTTTCCACGACCACCGCGGTCCCGTAGGCCACAATTTCACTCATGGTCTGCCCTATTTCACTGGAGTCAAATCTCATCATGACGACCGCGTTGGCACCCATGGCTTGCGCATTGCCGACCAAACGGTCGACCGCTTGTTTTCGGGTATCTTCGAGCAAGGCTGTGTATTCATGGATTTCCCCACCGACCAGACTGCGTAACCCTGCCACTACATTTCCGCCCAAACCCCGGCTGCGAACCACCACGCCGAATACCTGGCCTTTCACATCAGTCACTTCATAGCCGTTTATGTTCTCAGTGGTAACGACTAACATGCCATCGCCCCCCTTCTCAAATTGGCTCCCATCCCATTTTACTCTGTTATTGTGCTCCACGACAACCTCCGGAATGTATAAAAGTGTTCAACATTTTTGGCCATCAATCTGTACAAGGCGTCTTATGAATACGAATTGACAAACCGGGCCCTAACACCTACAATCACAGACAGACCGGGAGAAATTTACGCTTTTGGGGCCCGAGCGAGACGTGGTGCGGATAATTGTAAGGCTCCCGCCTTCATAAACGCCCTTTCAATTGATTAGGGGTAACGACATGATCCTGAGTAATCCCTCTTGAAACAATCCCTCTTGAAACGGAGGAATGCGCGTGCTAATACAAGACATGGACAAGGACACCCCGGTTCGAGCCGGACACGCCGTCGCGGTAACTGATCTGACCAAAGAATTCGGTTCCTTTACCGCCCTCTCCGAACTGAATTTCCACATTGATAACGGCGAAATCTTTGGGCTTCTCGGTCCAAACGGCTCCGGAAAAACCACCACCCTAAACATAATTGCCGGACTCAGTGTGCCGACAACAGGAAAAGTGGCTGTGTATGGACTGAACCCGCGCGAACAGTCCGCCGCGGCCCGTCGCCTTATGGGTGTCGTTCCGCAAGAGACCGCCCTCTACGAAGAACTCACGGCCGAAAAGAACCTGACCTTCCACGCGGAGTTGTTCGGGATTCCCCGCCGAGAACGCGCGGAACAGGTGAAGCGGATGCTGGAGCTGGCACAGTTGAGCGACCGGGCCAAGTCACGTGTCAGCTCCTTTTCAGGGGGCATGAAGAGGCGTCTGGCCATTGCCCGGGCTTTGCTGCACGACCCGAAGCTCGTCTTCCTCGACGAACCGACTCTGGGGGTCGATGTGCATTCCCGCAACATGATCTGGGATTACATCCGTAAAACGAGAGACGAAGGGCGCTCCATCCTGCTCACCACAAATTACCTTGAGGAAGCGAATGCCCTTTGCGATCGGATCGCCATCATCGACCACGGCAGGCTGGTGGTTCTTGATACGCCAACATCACTTAAGACAAAGTACGGCAAGAGTGTCATTGAAATAACCTTACATACGGATGTTACAGAAGGCCTAGACCGCACAATGCAAACTGTCCCAGGCGTACAGTCTGTGGATAGGCAGGGCCCGACGCTCCGACTCTCCCTCGGAGACGTGGATTCAGGGGCGGTTTTACCCCACTTGCTTCAGCTTTTGGATCAGGAAGGGTCCAAAACCCAACGCCTGAGCCTGCGGGAACCCTCGTTGGAAGAAGTGTTCCTGGCGCTTACCGGAAGGGGGTTGCGAGATTGAACGGGCTCAAGGCCGCGTGGGCCATCATGAAGAACGATTTGGCCCTGAACCGGGCTCAACCCTTTGCCAGCATCATTACCATCGTGCTGCCCGTCAATTTTCTTATTTTCTTTGTTCTCTTTGCCCTCAGCGGCGGCAAAGCCCCGGTCACAGTCTATCCGGCTGACACACAACCCTATGCTCAATCTATGGTTCAAGCGCTCGATCACTCGCTCACTTTCCGCGTCCATTCGGTAAAGACAGAGGCAGAAGGCCAAGCCTACCTTGCGGCTGACAGATCGGTGGCTTCCATCGGGATACCGTCTGGATTCTCAGGCGCTGTGGCGACCGGAAAGCCCAGTGATCTTCAGGTGACGATCGACAACAAAAACAAGGATTTCGCCGATGATATCCGCCGCGGCCTGCCCTTAGACATCTTGGATTTTTACCGGCGCTCGAAACCGGAGGCTTTGCCTCTGCAATGGCGGGAAAAAGACGCTTATCCCTTTAACGTTAGTTTCTTGGGGTATCTTTCCGTGAGCGTCCTGACGGTCGCTCTGCTTGTCGGAGGATTGCTTTTGGGCGGTCGCGGCGTAGCCAGAGAATGGGAAACCGGCACCATGAAAGAGTTAATGCTGGCGCCGGTTCCCGGTTGGAGTGTGGTCGCCGGAAAACTCGGTGCGGGGCTTGTTAATGGGTTGGCCGCGGCACTCCTGATTGTGTTTGGTTTAATCCTTCTGGGCGTCAAGCCCGGGGATCCGGCCCAGTTTATCCTTGTTGTCGTTCTTTTACTGTTGGTCTTTGTGAGCCTGGGAGTGGCCGCCGGAAGCCTTTTGCGCTCCCAGTCCACCGTCACCCCCTTGGCCTTTGCCCTTGGCCTGCCGCTGTTTTTCATCAGCGGAGCCTTCAGCCCTATTTCCTGGTCTACGCCGGCCAGCGCAGACATCGCCAGGATATTTCCGGTCGTTTACGCCAATGCCGTGCTTCAACACTCAGTTCACGGTTACTGGCCCATTGATGTCAGCGGTCCGGTTCTCTGGCTCATCCTGATCCTGTGGACTGTCGGCGCTTTGAGTGTAAGCGTCTGGATCTACCGGCGTTCGACGGCAACACATTAAGAGGCGGAGGGCGAAGCAAATGAACTTCCCCATGATCTGGGCGCTTGTCAAAAAGGATCTGGCCATTTGGAGCCGCAGTGTGGCGACCATTGTTGTAACCATCGTTCCGGCCCTGGTGCTCCTTCTTGTCCTTGTGCTGGGAGCGGCTGCCGTCTCCGGTAATCCAGTGGCCATCGTGAACGAGGACAGCGGCGGAATGGCGGCCCACAAGTTCGTACAAATGGCGCAGGCTTATTCCGGATTCAATGGAGCAGCGGTCATGACAGCCCAGGAGGCAACCCTGAATTACGAAAAGCTGCGTGTGGCCGCCATCTTGACAATACCGGCGGATTTCTCGGCCGCTCTCGCCAATGGCCGCCGGCCGGTCATCGAATGGCAGGTACGCAATTTCAACGATGATGTCGCTAACGACCTGCGCCGGGCCCTACCGGACATTGTGGACGAATTCGTCAAAAGCGGGGCTGCGGGCGTCAATCCAATCCATATCAACGTCGAAGAACACGACTTGCACGGGACCGACGCGGGTTTTGTCGCCTTCAACCTGGTCTCTATCCTGGTCGTTCTAATCCTCCAATCGGGCATCGTCAACGCCGGCTTGGCCTCAGTGCGCGAGTGGGAATCAAAAACCGTCAAGGAGCTCCTGATGTCTCCGGCCTCCTCGCTAACCCTGATCGCGGGTAAAGTCCTTGCCGGTGTCATTACCAGCAACGCCGCCAGTTGTATCGCTTTAGCCTTTGCTTACCTTCTCGGAGTGATTACGAACGTGTCTTGGCCTTTACTGGGTTTATCCTTGCTCATGATGACCCTCATCGGAGTATTCGGGTCCGGTGTGGGACTTCTCCTGGCGGCCGTTCTGCGCAAGACCGAAAGGGTCAGTGCCGTGTCCATCATTGCGGCGTTTTATTTATTTTTCTTAGCCGGTGGGCTCGCCGACGTTGCCTATTTGCCTCCCTGGCTTCAAGCCCTGGCCCGCTTTATCCCCAACACCTACGCTGTGAGCGCGTTGAGAGACACCCTCCTGTACAACTCGACAGTGGGATTGGGCAAAGATTTTGTCGTGCTGGGTCTGTCCTCTTTGCTGGCGCTGGCGCTGGGCGTACCGATGCTTCGACGGGGTCTCGAGAATTAAACTTCGCCGCACCCAGGGCTCGTCTTCAGTGCCCCGAGTAGTTCGCCGTGAATCGATCCATTACTGGCCACCAAGACATCCCGGCCGAAGCGGAACGGTTGTCCCTCCAAATCCGTCACTTTTCCCCCGGCCTCCTGCACGAACAGAACACCGGCTGCGATATCCCAGGGCGCCAAGCGCCAATGCCAAAACCCGTCAATCCGCCCCGCCGACAAATATGCCAAATCCAGCGCGGACGAACCGGAAATCCGCACACTTTGGCACCGTTTGTACATTTGACTCAATTCCGGGCGAACCATGTTGTCGCCGAATAAGTCTTGAGCGGAAAACCCGGTATTGATCAGGCTGTCCCGCAACTCTCTCTCCTCTGATACCACCAGCTTACGGTCATTCACCGTTGCTCCCATACCCCGTACCGCACTAAACAGCTCATTGCGGTTAGGATCGTAAACCACCCCGACCAACGGCTCGCCGCCCTTAACAATCCCTATAGAAACGGCAAAGTGCGGAATACCGTGCACAAAATTTGTTGTTCCGTCCAAGGGGTCGATCACCCAACAATATCTTTCCTCCTGGGTCATCTTGGCCAGATCGACCAGACGGTCAGCCGTCCCCTCTTCCGCCAGGATTAAATGTTCGGGGAAGCGACTTTCGACCCATTCCGTAAGCATTCTTTCGCAACCTAAATCAAACTCCGTCACCAAATCGACGTAATACTTCTTCCTTTGGCATTGCACTTCGGTCAAACTGCTGCGTTTCTGCGCCAGCCAGCGCCCGGCCATGACAGCATATTGTTGGGCATGTACCAACAGCAGAATACTTCCGCTATCCAATTCCCCGCTTTTATATATTTCTTCCTCCAGCACGGTTGAACACCTACTCCCTCTTTCTCCTCACCCAAAAATGAAAGATGTCATTTCTTAAATAATCAAAGGAATACAACACGGGCCTGTTTGTCTCGTCATAATAAAGCTGCTTCATCAGCAACACCGTGCTATTAGGATTGGGATTCAAGAGCAGCTTTTGGCAAAAGCGGTCGTTTGACGGGGGCACACTGATTTCCGTATCCGCCCGTACTAAAGCGATTTGGCATTCCCGCTCCAGAAAAGCGAAGAGAGAGTCGGGAACTTCCTTTCCGAGCAAACGATCCCCCACGTAACTTTGCGGCAGAACGTTCCAAGATAAGGCCACCGGTTCACTGTTCGCCGTGCGCAATTGTTCCAGGATAACGACGTCCGTTCCCTCTTCAATGTCCAGGATAGCCGCCCATTCAGGCGAACAGGGGCTGATCCGCGTCTCCTCCTGACGTTCTCCCTCAATGAGTCCGGCCAGCCGAATCATGTCGCCCAGGCTCTCCAACTTCTCCAAACTGCTCGGAATCACCGGCAACTGATTGACCACAAAAGTCCCAAGGCCGTGTTTAACCAACAATTTCCCTTCATCGACCAATAATTTAATGGCGGCGCGTATAGTGACACGGCTCACTCCGTAATACTTGGCCAACTCAGATTCAGGCGGCAGGCGCTCACCGATCTTATAGTGACCGGTCTGAATCTTCATTTCGAGGGCCTGCTTTATTTCCTGATATCCGAATTTCATCCTTGCTTTCTCCCGTAATCATGTGTGCCACGTTTTGTTCAATCCAGTTCACCACCTCGGCCACCGCGTGTTGGTCATGGCACACTGAACAAAAACCGGCCACTTTTTTCAGCTCACGATGGGCGTTGCCGACCGCAACTCCGAAACCTGCCGCCTCCAGCATTTCCTTATCGTTGGGGTTATCCCCCACCGCCACAACCCTCGAAGAGGGTATGCTCAAGTGCTTGCGCAGAAGACGCAAGGCCGCGCCCTTACTCGTGTCGGGCGGTAAAATCTCCAGAAAATACGGCTCAGAACGCACAAACGTAAAGGGCAGCCGCTCCCGTCGCAGAAAAGACAGCACTTGATCGATTTCCGGAGGCTCCCCCGCCAGCAGTACTTTTTGCCAAGGCCCCGGGATGTCGCTCGGAGCTGAAGCATCTACCAATTGAAGGTGGCGACAAAAGCGGCGAGAATTCTTCGGGTAGACAAAGCGAAGACGACGAGCAATGGCAGGACCACGATTGCGGTGGCGGCCGCGAGCAGGTTCCATTGCATAGCCGCCTCACTGGAAAGGCCGATCATCGCCAAGCCGACGACCACCGGGCGCGAGGAAGCCGTATTAGTAACGATCAGCGGCCACAGGAAATCAGTCCAGTGATAGGTGACGGAGATAACCGCAAAGGCAATGGCCGCGGGCAGCGATTGGGGCAGGTAAACGCGGCGGAAAACTCCCAGCGTATTGTAGCCGTCTAAGCGCGCGGCTTCTTCCAGTTCCCTCGGTACCGAGCGAAACGCCTGGCGAAAAGACAACACCGCAATGCCGGAAACCGCGTACGGCAGCATGATACCCGCTTTGGTATCCAAGAGGTGGAACGATCTCAAAAGTTGGTAATCTTGAATCATCACGGCATAGATCGGGATCACGATCTGCATAATAAACACGGCCGTGATAAGCGATTTGAGAGGAAAGTCATAGCGAGCCAGAATAAACCCAACCACGGCACCGAAGATTAGTTGCACCAGCAAAAGGCCCAGAACTATAACCAGGGTATTCATAAAGTATTGGGCAAAAGGGGCCGCAGAGAAGGCCTCACGGAAATTCTCCCAAGTGAAACCAACCCCTCGGTTCCGCATAAAGAAGGCCTCGTACAACACCCAAAGGGTGGGAAATCCCCAGAGCAAGGCCACCAAACTGACCAGAAACGCCCGTACCTTCTTCTTCATTGCCAATGAAAAGTCCTTCTTTCCAAAGTGATCAAAGCAAAAGCCGACAGGGCGGAAAGACCCGCCATGAGAAGGGTGGACAAGGCCGCCGCCATCCCCCACGAAAAGTAGTTGAAGCCCAGATTGTACAGGTAGTACATGATCAGGTTGGTTCCGTTGTTTGGTCCTCCCTGGGTTAACACGTAGACAGGGTCAACCGTTTCTAGGGCATATACCACCGACATCACGGTCACGAAAGAAATCATGGGCGCAATGACCGGCAGGATCACCTTACGGAAAGAGTAGAGATGGTGCGGATCTTCGGTTCTCAAGGCCTCCCTGACCTCGGGGGGAATGGACTGCAGACCGGCCAGGAGAAAGAGGGTAAAATACGGGGCGTACTTCCAAACAAAGAGGAGGACAAGGACCCCCAGAGCCGTTCCGGGGTGTCCCAGCCAGTTCTCATGGCCTAAGCCGAGAAAGCTTAACATCCTGTCCACCAGGCCAAAACGAGGAGCCAAGAAATACTGCCAGACGCTGGCGGCGGCGATCATGGGTATCACGGTCGGGGAAAACAAGCCGATGAGCAGAGGACGGGAAGAAAAGTTTCGCTTTTGGTTCAGGAGCAGAGAGAGGAAAAAGGCTATCACTAGGCACAAGATTACGGAAAGCACCGCGTAAAGCAGAGTGTTTCTCAGCACGAGGCGAAAAAGATGTGAGGCAAACAACTCCCGGTAATTTTTCAGCCCCGCGGGGCCTGTCGCCAGGCCCCGCGCATTTATAGCCAGAAAACTTTCCCACACCGTGCGCACCAGCGGGATCACAATAAACGTCAGGACCACGCTCAGAGGCAGAAGAAGCAATCCATAGCGGACCAGGTGAGGAAAAGCCGCTTGCAGCTTGGTCCTGACCATTGACCCGCGGGTATAGGCAGACCCTTCTTCTTTCGCGACCCACGAATCTTCCATTTCCCTTACCCTTTCTGAACGCCCGCCAGAATTTTCTCGGCACTGGCCTGGGCGTTGTCCAAGGCTTGGTCTGCCGTGGCATGGCCGTCCAGGGCTGACTGGAGAGCGGCATCGATCACATCGTAAATCTGGTTAAGCTGATAAGTAGAGAGCTCCGGTTGGGCATATCGAAGCTGCTCGGGGGCTACCAAGGCTTGCGGGTTTTTCGACACATAAGCCTTCATTTCAGGCAAATCATAAGCTTTGGGCGTTGACGCGATATATCCTGTGTTCATACTCCAAGAAGCCTGCTGTTCCGGAGCGGTCATCCACTTGATGAAAGTCAGGGCAGCATCGTGGCGATCCTTCGGCAAACCTTTCATCAGGTAGATATCGCCTCCGCCCATACTGGTCAGATATTGGCTTTTATCCTTGGGCAGGAAGGAGACCCCGACCGAGAAATCGGCCTTCTTGAGGATAGTGCCCAAACTGCCGCTGGAATGAATGATCATGCCCGTCTTACCCTTCTCAAAATCATCCGGCAGTGTGTTCCAGGGCAAGATGCCCGTGGGTTCTATTTTGTACTTATGAGACAGGTCCACCCAGAAATTCAGGGCGGTTTTCGCCGCCGGCGAATTGAAGTTGACATGAATGCCATCATTGCTCGCCAAATTCTGTCCGGCCTCGGTGGCGAAGGGCCCAAACTGCCAGTAGGTTGTGCCGTCCGAAGGGATTTCGATTCCGGTAAGACCTGCTTTCTCCAGGGCCTGGCCGTCGCTGACAAGTTCAGCCCAGGTGCGCGGGCCGTGGCTGGGGTCGAGGCCGGCTTTCTTAAAGGCATCTTTGTTATAATAAAGCACTACGGTCGAGCGCTGGAAGGGAACCCCCCAGAAATGATCTTGGACCTTGGGCTCGGTAAACTGAGGATAGTAGTCCCCTTCGGTCACCACATCGTCCAACGGTTCGATCGCGTCCAGTCGCAGCAAATCAAAAATAGCCGTATGATTGAGCACTGCCACATCCGGCGGATTGCCTCCTTGAATGGATGTTTCCACCTTGGCCAGAGTCTGCGGGTAGGTGCCTGAGAAAACAGGGTTGACATGAATATCGGGATGAGACTGGTTGAACTGGTTGACCATATTGGTCATGATCGTAGCCAACGGACCCGAAACACCCACGGGATAGTAGTACGTCAGTTGAACGCTCTTAGCGGACGTTGCCGCAGCCTTTCCTGCGTTGGCAGACGTCGCAGCCGTTCCGCAGCCGGTCAGAGCGGTAAGAAGAAAGACACCCGCCAGCAGGGAAGAGAAAATCCTTTTCATTTTAACACCTCTTTCATTCAACTCAGTCAGAATCAGGCTAGCCGCTTTTTGTCATAAGATCATGTAAAGTTCCCCTCAGGTCCCGGGTCTTGGGCGAATAAAGGCAAATGTTCCGCGGCGGTACCTTCACGTGCAACATATCGTTGAGTCTGAAGCTCCGCCTGTCACCCGCTTTGACCGTGAATTCCCCTGCCTCTGACCGCAAGGTCAGCACCGTTTCCGAACCCAGGTATTCTGCCAGGTCGATGCGCCCCGCCAGCATCGCATCTTGTTCATCTGTAATCTGGAAATCCTCCGGCCGTACGCCCATAATGACTTCCTCTTCCCCTTTCAGACCCCCCGCCTCCCCGACGGGCACGTCCAAGCGGGATCCCTGCAGGCGCATGCGGCCGCCCCCGTCAACAGGGACCAAGCTCACCTTGATCAGGTTCATACCCGGGGAACCGATGAACCCCGCGACAAATGTGTTGGCGGGTCGGCGATAGACTTCCTCCGGTCTCCCTATCTGCTGAATTTTCCCGTCTTTGAGAACCGTGATGCGGTCACTCATGGTGATGGCTTCAACCTGGTCATGCGTCACAAAGAGGGTAGTAACCCCCAGTTGGCGCTGGAGGCGTACTATTTCCGTGCGCATCTGACGTCGCAGCTCGGCATCCAAATTCGACAGAGGCTCGTCCATCAGAAAGGATGAGGGATTTCGGACGATAGCCCTGGCGATGGCGACCCGCTGCCGTTCTCCGCCCGAAAGTTGGCGGGGCTTGCGCGACAGGTGATGAAACAGTCCCAACCGAGTCGCAACTCCCTCCACCTTTTGCTTGATCTCGGCTTGCGGTATCCTGATGGCGCGCAACGGAAAGGCGATGTTCTCAAAGACCGAAAGGTTGGGATAAAGGGCATAACTCTGGAATACCATAGCCACATTGCGCTTGTGGGGAGGCAGGGAATTGACCTTCCGATCACCAATGTAAATATCCCCGCCGTCGATTTCCTCCAGCCCGGCGATGGAACGCAGCAAGGTGCTTTTGCCGCAGCCGGAGGGCCCCACTACAGTCATCAATTCCCCTTCGCCGACAGTAAGGTCGACACCTGACAAAGCCTCGCGCTCACCATAGCGCTTGGTAACGTTGATAAGCTTGATCGACGCAATGGTTTGTTCCGTTTTTTCACCCTCTTTCCGTTATTTTCCCGAAAAACCGGACACATCTTTTATCAGATGTCCCGTATAAGATGTCTAGACCTCTTGAGGCCAAGCATAACATACGTATGTTAGCGGCCGCTCAAGTTCGATTATGATTCTTGTAAAATACAGTTAAAATCTTGGTTTGCGTTTTTCGGTTAAACGGTTCGCTTGGCCTACAGCCATAAGGGACTTTCACCGTCCAGCTAATCGCCATGCGCAGCGCACGCCAAAACGGAGCCATCCGATCAGATGGCTCCCAGGGCATGCGTCGTATGACACGGAGTAGTCTCTAATCAAGGTCCTTTTCCTAAATCCTCAACCCTCCCGCCAACACTTGAAAGGCCTCTGAGCCAAGTTATAGTTAAAATAGCGTGGATCCCGCGTGATCTCCGCCTCCGCGTTCACCCACTCCGGAAATTTCAGCGGATAGTCCAGCCTGGGCATCTCCACATCTACCGTAACCAGACCCGCATTTTCTCCCGCATAGACATCGACTTCCCAAATGAGGGAACCGTAGGGAAAGGAATAACGGGTTTTTTCGATTGGGGGAACAATAGCCAGCTCGCACAATGTCCGGCGTTCTTCAGTGGAAGCCAAGGATTTTTCCGCTTCGAACTCGAAGCGGCTGCCATCTGGCTTAAGCGTCTTGACCGCCAGCACGACCCGTTCGCCGCTGAAGCGAAAACGAATTTGCGGCTCGCGCTGCAGATACCCCTGGACGAAGTGCTGCCCCCCTTTGAGCTCAGGCAGTTTTTCTTTAAACACGAGGAACTTGCGCTCTATTTCTGTACTCATGGCCTAGCCTCCATCGCCTTCACAATCGTACTCATCCTATATCCTGCCCTTGTCAACCTTATGCCAACGACTTTCCAGAGCAGAAAAATCTATCCGCCGCAGTAACATCTTATCCTCAGTGCGCCCTATGCTTAGACAAGTCTTAGACAAGTCAGCGCAGTTTCATCCCCCGCCGCCCGGAAGGTCCGTTGTGCTTCCTTTTGGCCGTGCGCTCGCTCCAGGCTTCCGGGCCACGACAGACAAAATCAAAGCCTCGACCGATTCCTCGACCGACCAGTTCCATGCTTTGACGTCGTCCCGATCGAACCGCAGAAAAGACCCTGCCTCGGCCCGCAGCACCAGCGGGTTCGCTCCGTAGATCGGAACCCTCCGCCAACGCACATCGGAATTGACCAATACAATACCTCCCGGCCGCACCGTCCGGGTAAGCCAGGATAAATGGGAAAGCGCCAAGCGGCGCAGGACCTGCCCTAAAAGGGAGTAAGGAAACTCTTTTGCCTCGGCTGCCAAGCGTCTCTGACCTTCCTGCCACGCTATTCCGGTCACTTGCCAGACCTTCTCCGTTACAGGCCAGACTAATTGCGACAGAAGGCACTGGCTTACGGCAACGTCCACGGAGTCCTGCCCGGGGTAGCCCGACCCGGGCACACCCCGCCCCGGAGCCCCTCGCGGCAGTCCTTCCGGCCAAGAGACTTGGGCAAGTTCGGACAGCGCCCGAGCCAGATCCCCGGGATTTGTCTCCATCTGTGTCAGGAACAGGTCAATCCCGTCGGCGAGTCCGCCCGCGTCTCCAACCCAAGTCTTTATCTTGGCCGGTGTACTGTGCACCTCATTTCGGCCCCGGGTGACTGTGTTTAAAGCTCGTCCCAAGGCGTCTCCATCAATGTCGACCAACCACAGTTCAGACGCCAGACCCACCAGTTCGGGCAAATCTAAGTCGTTCGCGTTCCCGGCCCCCGCCACAAGTATGCGACTCCGGCCCGTCTCTCTCCGGGTCATCCTCATCCTGTCTGCCCTTTCCAAGTCTGCCGCTTCGCGGATACGCCGCATGGTTTGCTCACGGTGCGAGTCGTAACTCGCCCAAGCATCCGCAGTCGTACGGTTTGCCAGTCCCTGGATCCTGCGGTAATCCAGCATACCATCCTGTCCTTTCGCCAAATCTCCTCACGGCTGGTGCCATGCCACGCTTATGTGTTTCTATCTCATAGCTCATATTTTTCACGTAATTTCTTCCATACGCCATCATGCTTAAGCCATTTCGTGTTTGGATCATTTGCCTGAGCCTCTGCCTCGGCTAATTTTTCTTCAATATAACGGTAGTGCAAAAATTCTTCGTATTCTTTGAAATCATCAAAGCTAATAAGCACAGACTCGCTTTTCCCGTTATTTGTGATAATTACATGATCATGTTGCTTAATGATATTGGCTAATTCAGGATAATTATTTCTCAAATCGCGCACAGGTCTGACATGAGTATTCAGCATATAAAGCACCTCCTCTTGTGATACATATTGTATCACACTGCGCGATAGCTATTAAGATTTTCTTTACTATACCTTGCATTGTCTGCTAAGCCGACTTTGCAAAAAATAGCAAACTCTATTATCTCAGTCAGTTGATCAAGTGTAAAGCATAGGCACCGATTCCCCAAACAAGCAAACCCTAGGGGAAACGATGACGGGCCTTCCCTAGATGTAGTTCGTGTTGTATAATCAGAACAGAGGTTCTACGCAAAAGTTCTATGGTGGTTTCAAGCTGTTTGGTCTTCTTACCCGCCCTCATCTCCTCGCTTCATAAATTCGTTGTTTCCTTTTCCGTAATTCCTTAGTTCTCGATAATTGTTTGGTTCTCGATAATTGTTTGGTTCTCGATAGTTGTTCGGTTATCGATAGTTGTTCGGTTGTCGATCAATCTTTGGCGTCGATATGGCGATCTATAACCGGCCGGAAACTCACCGAGGGGAGGTCCTAAATCATCAAGAAGGTACTGACGATCGCCGGCTCCGACGGCAGCGGCGGAGCGGGAATTCAAGCGGACTTAAAGACTTTTGCCGCCCATGGGGTATTCGGCCTGAGCGTGATCACCGCCGTGACCGCCCAGAATACCCAGGGAGTGCGGGCCGTACAAGACATTGACCGGGACATGGTCTTTAAACAGATAGAAGCCATCTTTGACGATATCGAGGTGGACGCCGTGAAAATCGGTATGGTTTCCCAGCCCGCCACCATCGAAACGATCGCCGCGGCTCTCGAAAAGTACGCCCCCGAACATATTGTGCTGGATCCGGTCATGGTATCCAAAAATGGCTACCACCTGCTGAAAAAGGAGGCAGAAACTCTGTTGATTAAGGAGTTGTTCCCTCTGGCTGAAATTGTGACTCCCAACATTCCGGAGGCGGAAGCCATCACCGGCTTAAGGGTCGACGACTTGCAGCAGATGGAAGAGGCAGCCGCCGCCATTTTCCGTCTGGGCGCCAGAAATGTCCTCTTAAAAGGGGGACACCTTGAGGGGAAGCCCATAGATATTCTCTACAAAGGCCACGAGTTTCTGCATTTTACTAAAGCCCGCGTTGACACCAAGAACACCCACGGAACAGGCTGCACCTTGTCCTCGGCCATCGCCGCCAACCTTGCCCTCGGCCGGAAGGTGGAAGAAGCGATCACCCTAGCCAAGGACTACACCACAGTTGCCATCGAGCACTCTCTGCCGCTCGGCCGGGGAGCCGGTCCGACCCATCACTTCTATACGCTCTACCAAAAGGCGGGTTTGATTCCCTGAGCATATCGGGTGTGACAGGCTAACCAGCAAGGATCTCGAATCAAACCATACTCTTTGGCAAGACAAAAAGGGCCCGGGGAATATCCCCCGAACCCTCTGTCTGTTGGCTTGTTTTTGTGCCACTTGGCCCAATTTTTTTGACGGTCGCCTTTGGCAACTGTCACCTTACTACATTTCGTAAAGGTACTGTAACCCGTTTTTGCAGTCGCTGGCTTATTTCGCCGCCGTACCCGACTTGATCACAATCCTTTGGCGCGGGCCGGTGGGTAAAACCGTCCTGCCGTAAATTGGGTTAATGATTCCGGCCGCCGAGGTGTACCAGGCACAGATAGCCGTGATAATGCCGAAGATACCCCCTGGCACCGATGACACCAAGCCGAAATTCGCCAGGTCAAGCAGGATGAACGTGATCTCCAAGAAGGTAAACACCGCCAGCAAAGCGTTGTTAAGTCTGAAGGTGGCAATCCACATATACGTGTTGAATACAGTAAAACCGACAAGGAATAAACCGATGGCAATCGGTTCGGAGCTGCCGAAACTGATAAGTTTCAGACCTCCTAAGATAATGATGGAGGCCAAGGACAGCCAAAATGCTCCATACGTGGTAAAGGCAGCCGCCCCAAACGTATTGTTTTTCTTAAATTCCCACATCCCCGCTAGGATCTGGGCAATCCCGCCATAGAAGAGAGCGACCGGGACAAAGAGAGCGCCTAATGCGGCTGGTACCAGCTGAGCATTTGACATGCTCAGGATAAAAGTTGTCAAAGCAAAACCAGCTAGGCCCAGAGGGCCGGGATCGCCAATCGAGCTTTCGCGGATTTCCGTAACTTCTGCCATCTCAATTCTACCTCCCTATTATTTCCCATTCACATGGCTATCGCCAAGGGAGCTTTTCAGACCTTTTTGACAAGGTCTCCTTTTTAAAATCAGATCAGGCCTTCCTTAACTAAAATTCACAAGATTTTCTTCCAGCCTTACTTAGGTCAGTTCTTGTTTTGCTCAGCTCTTGTTTTGCTTAGGTCGGATTTTGTCTTGCTTGAATCAAATCTTACTTGGGTCGAATCTTACTTGGGTCAGATCTTACTTAATCAGATCTTACTTAATCAGATCTTGCTTAAGCCAGATCTACTTTAACCACGACCTCTCTCACCGTACGTTTTTCATTGTTTTTTTCACCGGGGCTATTTGCTCAACCCTTGGGATCCAGGGAACCTTATCGCGAATCGGTCCCTTGAACCCGTCGGGTTAATGCCTGTATGCCTGAACAGTCTGAATATTGCTAGCGGGATGGTTCCGGGAAAAGATCTTCGTTACCTCTTTCCCCGGAGCCCACTGTTTAGAACCAGGGCTTCACCGTTTTTACACAGTGTATACAGCCGAATACGGAATTATGCTGTCCTTGGCACTTTTAACTACTTTGAGCCGTTACGCTGCCACAGAGCCGTTACACTGCCGCTGATACTTACGCTTCGTCTTTGTACTGTTCCTTCAAGGAGTTAACCACCGATGCGTCGGCCAGCGTGGTCGTGTCCCCCAGAGCGCGTCCCTCGGCGATGTCACGCAGGAGACGGCGCATGATTTTGCCGCTGCGGGTTTTCGGCAGCTCGGCCGTAAAGAAAATGTCATCCGGCCGGGCCAAAGCACCGATCTTCTTGGCGACGTGGGCCTTCAACTCGTCCACCAGCCCGTCCGTCACTTCTACACTCTCTTTCAAGGTGACGAAGGCCGAGACTGCTTGGCCTTTTACCTCATGGGTCTTCCCAATGCAGGCAGCCTCCGCGACCGAGGGATGATCCACGAGAGCGCTTTCCACTTCCATGGTGCCAATGCGGTGCCCTGATACGTTAATCACGTCATCAACTCTGCCCAAGACCCAGAAGTAACCGTCCTCATCCCATTTGGCCCCGTCTCCGGTGAAGTACACTCCCGGCCAGGTGCCGTAATAGGTGTTGGCATAGCGGTCAGGATCCCCATAGATGGTGCGCAGCATCGCCGGCCAAGGCTCACGCACGGTCAGATATCCTCCGCTGCCTTTCGGAACCGGATGTCCGCCTTTATCCACAACCTGTACTTCGATCCCGGGGAAGGGAACCGTGCAGGAACCCGGTTTTAAAGCGGTAATACCGGGCAAGGGGGTCATCATGATCATGCCGGTCTCGGTTTGCCACCAGGTATCCACAATCGGACATTTCTCGCCGCCGATATACTTATAATACCACATCCAAGCTTCCGGATTGATAGGCTCGCCGACCGTTCCCAACAGCCTCAGGCTGGATAGATCTCTCTTTTGCGGGTAACTCGGACCCCACTTCATGAACGTCCGGATCGAAGTAGGCGCGGTGTAAAGAATGCTCACCCGATATTTCTCTATGATCTGCCAAAAACGATCTTTGGCTGGGAAATCCGGAGCCCCCTCATACATGACGACGGTCGACCCGTTCGCCAGAGGCCCGTAGACAATGTAACTGTGTCCTGTGACCCAGCCGACATCGGCTGTGCACCAGAAGACATCCTCTTCTTTAATGTCGAAGATCATACTGTGAGTCGACGACACACCGACCATGTAGCCGCCGGTCGTGTGCACGACCCCTTTCGGTTTTCCGGTTGTGCCGCTGGTATAGAGGATGTAGAGCATATCCTCGGCATCCATGCTTTCCGCTTCACATTTCGCGGAAGCCTTTTGCATGGCTTCGTGGTACCAGACATCCCGGTCTTCCACCATGTCGACCTCTGTCCCGGTTCTCTTTACCACGACCACATGCTCTATGCTGTCGGTTCCTTGCAAGGCCGCATCAGCGTTAGCCTTGAGAGGAACTACGTTGCCCCGGCGATAGCTGCCGTCCGATGTGACCAGGATTTTGGCCTGAGCATCGTTAATCCGGTCCCGCAAGGACTCGGCGCTGAACCCGCCGAAGACGACGCTGTGCGGAGCGCCGATCCGGGCGCAGGCCAACATAGCGATGGCAGCCTCCGGAATCATGGGCAGATATATTGTCACCCGATCCCCTTTGCTCACTCCCAGGGACTTCAGCACGTTGGCAAACTGCGAAACCTCCCGCTGCAGGTCTTGATAGGTGAGCACTCGACTGTCTCCGGGCTCTCCCTCAAAGATTATAGCAGCCTTGTTGCGGCGCCAGCCGCTGAGGTGGCGGTCCAGGCAGTTATAAGAAGCGTTGAGCTTACCGTCCACAAACCATTTGGCGAAAGGAGGCTGCCAATCAAGCACTTCTTTCCAGGGTTCGAACCAGGTGATCCGTTCGGCTTGTTTCGCCCAAAAGTCCAAACGGTCTTTCTCCGCTTCTTGATACACGTCCGTGCTGGCCACATTAGCCTGGGCCTTGAATTCCTCCGGTGGTTGAAAGAGCCGAGTTTCTTCCAGTAAAGCTTCAAAACGTTCTTCTGACATAGTCTAACTCCTCCATTTTTAAAAATTCCCATTTTTCTAACCCCTGGCCGGCTACACCGGCTGTGCCGCCACCCAAGCCCGGCAGCGCTGAACGCCCTGAATGAAGCGGGTTTCTCCACGCCCGGGCATCCCCTTGTTCTCCCAACTCGCCCCCTTTCGGATTTCCCGGGATGTCTCGTATCCTGGAACTCTGTTCTTAGCTAATTATAGCACAGAAAATTGTGAAAGTTACTTTTTTCCGTCCGAAAAGTCCAGCTAGAACCCTTAATGGTCGTATTTGGGCATGAACGGTCGAAGATGAACGTTTCGCGAAACACTGTTTCACGGAACACTTTCAATCGTCACCGTCGGAAACATCGCTCACCGGGAACCCCAGTTCCATCGCTTTGAGCACACGGCGCATAAGCTTGCCGCTGGTGGTGCGCGGAAGCTTGGCACACACCTCTATGTCCCGGGGAACGAAACGCGGCCCCAGCCGGCTTTCCACAAACCTGCGAATTTCATCCCGCAACTCCGCAGACCAGGAATATTCGGGTCGAAGAACGACGAAGGCTTTGATCACTTCCCCCCATAAAGGATCGGGCCTGCCGACCACTCCCGCTTCCAGCACAGCCGGATGCTCGCTCAATTTATTCTCGATTTCGATGGGCCCTATCCGTTCCCCGGCTTTCTTAATGACGTCATCCGCCCTGCCTTGGAACCAGAAATACCCGTCCGCGTCTTTGTAGGCCAGGTCCCCTGTTAAATACCAGGGGGGCATCCGGAAGTAGTCCCGGTATTTCTCCTCATCTTTCCATATCCCGCCCATCATGGCGGGCCACCCGGCCCGAATGGCCAGCTGCCCCACCTCCGGGGCGGGAACTTCCCGCCCTTCCTCGTCCACGATCGAAGCCTCTATGCCGGGCAGGGGACGTCCCATGGAACCGGGTTTCAGCGGCACGGAGCGGAAATTAGCGATCATCTGCCCGCCTGTTTCCGTCATCCACCAAGTGTCGTAAACCTTGAGGCCGAAGGCCTTTTCACTCCAGCGGATGACCGCGGGATTGAGGGGCTCGCCGACGGTAAGAATGTGGCGCAGATCTTTAATCCCGTAACGGGCCTGAGGATTGTCCGGGCCAAAATTCATCAGCCGCCTCAGTGCGGTCGGAGTCGTATACCACACGGTCACTTTAAACCGGGTCAAAATCTCGTACCAACGCGCCGCCGCAAAGTCGCCTGAATAAATAATGCTGGTCACACCGTGCAAGAGAGGCGCCCAAATTCCGTAAGAAATCCCGGGGACCCAGCTCGGCCCGCTCGTACACCAATAGACATCCTGTTCACGGAAATCCAGGACCCATTTGCCGCTCTGGTAATAATGGGCAATACCCCCCTGGACATGGATAACACCTTTGGGTTTAGCCGTAGACCCCGAAGTATACAAGAGCATGATGGGAGCTTCCCTGGCCGCGGGAACCGCCGTGAAACTCTCCGCCGCCTCCGCCATCACCGAGCCGTACCCCACCCATTCCCCGGCAGGGGAAGATTCGCTTCCGACGACGATCAGCCGCCGCATCGCCGGCAGTTTGCCCCGTTCGATCCGGTTCAGGAGTTCTCCCAAGGTCACAACCACCGACGCCTCGCTGTCCCGCAGCATCTCTGTCAGAGCATCATTCATGAAAACCGGAGATAAAGGCACAACGATGGCACCCAGCTTGATCACACCGAGAAAGGCAACGTAGAACTCCGGCAACGGCGGGAGGAAAAGAGCGACGCGTTCCCCGGGGGCTACCCCTAAAGCGCGCAGAGCATTGGCGAAACGGTTGGTCAAAAGTTTGAGCTGATGATAAGTCACAGTAACGCTGCTTAAGCCGTCAAAAAAGCGGAAAGCAGCTTTCTGCCTGTGTCGCCCCTCGGCCTGGCGGTCAACCGCCTCCACCGCCATATTCCATCCGACCTCAGGATCGAGCCCCATTTCCCGTTCGGCATCGGCCCACCTGAACGTACTGTAGACCTTCTCGTAATCGTCCAGATTTGCCGCGGCCGGCATACGGCCTTTCGAATTCATTTCGCTTTTCCCCCCGTCTCGTCCTAGCGATCATCAACAACCTGGGGCCGATAACCCAAACGTGCGGAGACCGAACCGCAGGCCTCTTTGAGAACAGTCACCAGCCGGGCCAGCCTTTCCAGGGTCAAACGCGATGTGGGACCCGAAATGCTGATGGACGCGATCACCCGCCCCGTGTGGTCAAAGACCGGCGCCGCCACCGATCTCAAGCCCTCAGCCAACTCCTCCGCGTTGATGGCGTAGCCTTGACTCCGCACCTTCGCCAAGTGAGCCAATAGGTTGTTAACATCTGTGATGGTATTCACCGTATATTGGGCCATGGGATGTTTGGCCAAGAGACGGTTGATCTGCTCAGGGGCCAAAAAAGCGATCAAGGCCTTGCCCTCCGCCGTACAATGAACCGCACCACGTAAACCCATGTTGACAATGATCGTCTCGGGAGAATGATCCCGCTCAACCACAACCATTTCCCCGTCATCAAGCACCGCCAACTGTACGGTCTCCCGCGAAATCTCCACCAGTTCTTTCATGTAGGGAATTGCCTCTTTGCGAAAATCGAGGTTATTGAGCACTTCAAGCCCCAGACCCAGAACCTTTATGCCGGGCCGGTAGCGTTCCGTATCTTTATCCTGTTCGACATAGCCGATAGCCGTAAGCGTGCTGAGCAGACGGTGCACCGTACTCTTGTGCAAACCGACGCAGTGGGCAAGTTCTGTCACTCCGATGCCCTGCGGGTTCCGGCCGAGAGTCTCCAAAATCGCCAGGGCCCTTTCAATCGACTGTACGGCTTGATCGGTCGTGCGTTCTGCCAATGCGCTTGATACCTCCTTGGCCGCTGAAGCAGAAAGGTCCAAGTCCGCCAACCTCTCCCGCGCTTTTCATACTGAAACCGGTGCCCTCAGTATAGTCTCTTAACCTGCCGCAAGGCAACTGTTTTATTTTAATATTCAGATATCACTCTCGCCTTTCGATTCTACCCCCCTTGCCGGGAACCCGGCTCTAGCCTGCGGGGCCATTCGGACAAGCGAAACAGGCAGCGTACGTTCCACTGCCTGTTTCTGCCACCTCGTCCACCTATCTCCCAGGAAGGTTCCCCTACCTTCCAGGTAATATTTTACTAAATATTTTCCGTTCTGGCAAGTTAATGTTTAAAATTTTTTTCATCCTAAGTGACATTTTTGGGGCAGTGAGAAAAACAGTTGTGAGAAAACTTTGGGTCATATATAATAAGCCTGCCAAACCGATTTTCGCAGAGGGGGAATTCACGGTGAAGCGTATGGGTTATCTCGGCCCGAAAGGAAGTTTCTCCGAGGAAGCTTTGCACTACTTTGTCCAAGCCCATCAAGACCTCTTGCCCCTGGATTATCTGCCTTTTTCCACCATTCCCAGACTCCTTCTGGCCTGCGACCACCAAGAGATCGACTGGGCTTTCGTCCCTTTGGAAAACTCGACCGAAGGCCAGATGGGCGTTACCATGGATACGTTGGGGCAGACACAAGAACTTTACATCGTCCGGGAATTTGTCCACCCCGTGGACCACTGTTTATTAACCCCGGAACCCCTGTCGCTCCCTGAAATCCAACGGGTCTACTCCCACGAGCAGGCCCTGGCTCAATGCCGAGAATTTCTCGACACCCGTCTTACCCAGGCGGAGCAAATTCCCTGCTTCAGTACTGCCGAAGCGGCCGGAAAAATCTCTTCCGTGCGCGAGCCCTGGGCGGCCATCGGCCCCCGCAGGGCGGCCCAACTTTACCACCTTCATCTCCAGGAAGAGCGGATCCAGGACGGGGTGCTCAACGCCACCCGTTTCGTTCTGGTCGGCCCTCAGTTGGCGGAAATAAGCGGTGATGACAAAACCTCTTTTCTTGTGACCACCGAAAATTCACCCGGCTCCCTTTACCGGATCTTGCATGAACTGGCCGTGCGC
The DNA here is from genome assembly GCA_001029295.1 of Peptococcaceae bacterium CEB3. Taxonomy (GTDB): domain Bacteria; phylum Bacillota; class Desulfitobacteriia; order Desulfitobacteriales; family Desulfitobacteriaceae; genus Acididesulfobacillus. The sequence goes on from LDXJ01000061.1 coordinate 56,971, forward strand.
CGGATCAACATGACCCGAATAGAATCCCGGCCCTCGAAACAAAAATTGGGGGAATACGTCTTTTTCATTGACGTCGACGGTTACGTTTTCTCTCCGACCATACAGGAAGTACTGGAAGCTTTCAGAGAAAAATCCGTCTTTGCCAAACTTCTGGGCTCCTATGCCAAAGCTCACCCGGACGAGAGCGTCTTTTAGGGCGTGGGATAGGCCCGTGGGCGCCGGATGAGTCCATGGGCATGCACTTGCCACGGCCGACGCCCTTCAAAGAGCCAGTTCCTGAAGCAAAACAGCGGACATCTCTTCCGGACGGCAGTGCCAAACTCTTCGCTCCGCCCGGGCCTCGAGTCCCCTCAAACCCGGTGGGATCTCCCAGCCGCTTTTCTGCCGTAAAAGCTCAAGATCCTGCCATTCGTTTCCGGATCCCTGTTTCCCTTCGATGCTGTTGAGCACACTGGTCGCGAACTTAAAAGGACTGGCGGTCGAGAGGATTACGGTAAAGGTCGGATCCCCGGTCTTCAACCGGTAATCCTCATACACCCGGACCGCAACCGCCGTATGCGGGTCCAGGACATAGCCGTGCGCCTTGTACGTATGTTGGATTTGCTTTCTGACCGCGGTTTCATCCGCCCAGCCGGCAAAAATGTTGCCGCGGCTTTGTGCCAGTGTCTCCGCGTCTACTTGAAAAGACCCTGTTTGCGCGAGCGAGTCATACCATTGCCGGGTACTTTGCGCCTGCCGCCCGGACATTTCGTAGAGAAACCGTTCGAAATTGCTGGAAACCAGAATATCCATCGACGGTGACATGGTCAGGAAAAACGGCCGCCGGCTCCGATAAACTCCTGTCTCGAAGAAATCACTCAAGACCTTGTTTTCGTTCGAGGCGCAGATCAACCGTCCCAAAGGAACACCCATGCGTTTGGCATAATAGCCGGCCAGGATATTTCCGAAGTTTCCCGTCGGCACCGCAACATTCATCAGAGCGCCGGCTTTGATCTGACCTTGTTCAACCGCCTGTAGGTAGGCCCAGTAATAATAGACAATTTGGGGTAAAAGCCGGCCCCAGTTGATGGAATTGGCGGAGGAAAAAAACATCCTCTTGGAGCGAAGCCGTTCTGCCAGCGCGGTCGAGGCAAAGATTTCTTTCACGGCGCTTTGACAGCGGTCAAAGTTTCCCTCAACCGCCGCCACATAGGTGTTCTGTCCGCCTGTGGTCGTCATCTGACGTTCCTGGACGGCGCTCACCCCTCCGGACGGATAAAAAACGACGATCCGAGTTCCAGGCACATCTTTAAAACCTTCCAGGGCTGCTTTGCCCGTGTCGCCCGAAGTAGCCGTGAGGATCAATACCTCCGCGCCCGGCTCCAGGTCCTTCATTGCAGCCCGCAGAAAGTGAGGAAGAACCTGCAGGGCCATGTCTTTGAAGGCGGCGGTGGGCCCGTGCCAGAGTTCAAGAATGCCAAAGCCGTCCGGCCGGAGCAAGGGGGCCGGATTGACCCCGGCGAAGACCTCCTGCTGGTAAACTCCGACGGCCTGTTCAAGGACCTCCTCTTCCATATCCGGAAGATAGAGAGCCATTACCTTTTTGGCCAAGGAGGAGTAGTCAAGACCGCGCAACTCGCTCCAGGGAAGATCCGGAACCCGGGACGGAACAAACAACCCTCCTCCGGGTACCATTCCCAAAGCGATAACGCTTTTGGCACTCCTGGCCGAACTGTTTCCCCGAGTGCTTTCGTACAAAGTTCATTCACTCCCAGTCTTTGGTCTATATTGCCCGCGTCGAGGACGTTATAGCAGCGCCGCGGGACTCTCTGCCATCGCCACAAGTATTCTGCGCCCGCCGACCGGAATCCTGTCGGCCACAAATTTCTTTTGAGCAGGGGTGAACAGAATGTCAGAAAATACACTGCGTCAATACCGCCAAACCGCAATCCTGGGCCTGATCATTACGGTCGAAAAACTCTTTCCCGCCGAACAACTTAAAATAGCTCACTCTATCCTCAACGGCATCTATTGTGAACTGGAAGGCTCTCTGCTTTCTTCCCGCGAAGTTCGGAACATCGAAGAAAAACTGCGGGAATGGGCCGAGAGGGATACTCCGATCACGTGCACCCCCGGAGATGACGGATTTTTTCATTGTGAATTAAACGGGCGGCAGATTGACTCTCTCTATCCTTCCCGCTCCCATTCCGGCAGTTTGCGCGATTTCCGGCTGGTCCACTATCCTCCCGGATTCATCCTTCTTTTCCCCGACCCCGAGGACGACGAGGCATCCTCTCCTTTTGTTTTGCCGGAAAAACTGTCCGCGACCTTTTCGGAATCGCAACGCTGGGTTGAAAACCTGAACCTGGATGAAGTCTCCGATGTCAACCGGATCATTGCCGATCAACGTTCCTATGAGATCACGGCTCTGGCGGAAGCCTTGCACGAAAAGAAGATTTCCCTCATCGCCGACCGGATTCTCGAACAAAAGCGACACACCCGCATCGTCCTGATCTCCGGCCCCTCCTCATCCGGCAAGACCACCTTCGCCCAGCGTCTGTCAACCCAACTGCGGGTGAACGGCCTGAAGCCCGTCCCTCTTTCCCTGGACAACTATTTTCTGGCCCGGGAAGATACACCCAGAGACGCCAGCGGCCAACCGGACTTCGAAGCTCTGGAAGCTTTGGACCTGAGCCTCCTGGATAGGCAGTTGGACATCCTGAGCCGGGGAGATGAGGCGGAAGTTCCCATCTTTGACTTCGTTCAGGGAAGAAGGCGCCCCGCGGGCGAGACTTTGACCCTTAAGCCCGACGAAATCCTGGTAATCGAGGGAATCCACGGTTTGAATCCCCGGCTGGCTCCATCCCTCGGGCACAGCCAAACTTTCAAGATTTACGTCAGCGCCCTCTTCCAACTCAATGTCGATCCGCTAAACCGCATCCCGACCACAGAAGTGCGTTTGATCCGCCGTTTGGTGCGCGATGATCAGTTTCGCGGCATCGACCCCATTAGGACTTTGAGCCAATGGCCCAGTGTGCGCCGAGGGGAGAACAACGCCATTTTCCCCTATCAGGAAGAAGCCGATGTGATGTTCAATTCCAGCCTTCTCTATGAACTCAACGCCTTAAGGCCGTACGCCGAACCCCTCTTAGTCAATATTCCCGCCGGCGATCCCCATTACGAAACCGCCGAAAGACTTCTGCGCCTTCTCTCGTTCTTCTCTCCCCTGGTACCGGATAAGGTTCCCCCCCACTCAATCCTGCGCGAATTTATCGGGGGCAGCATTTACCCGGTCTGAGGGAAGGGGAATCCAAGGGACCGGACGCTATCCGCACTCCTTATCAACTCTTCCTTTTTCTTGCGGCTGCATTTTTTAATACCCGCTTCCAAACGCAAAGCCTCGCTCCGGGAGTTGACGCGCCAAGCCCGGGCCAGAGAGACGGGAACACGTCCGGAGGTATATTTCGCTCCCCGCCCTTGATTGTGCTCCCGCAGGCGGCGTGCCAAGTCTGTGGTGACGCCGCAATACAAACTGTCGTCCCTGCACCTGAGCAAGTAAACCCAATATTCCATAGCTCTGTACCCCTGACCACGTTAACCATTTACTTCCTCCCCGCACAGGAAAACCTATCCCGGCCCAAGGCCCTCGGCGGATTAAACCAGAGGACCGGGCCAAAGATTCAACTGCGCCCGACTCGGCAAAAGTCCCTGTTCGAAACATAGAGCATAGTATCTCTCCAAACCGGCAATAATCTCTTCGTCCAAAGTGTAATGGAACTGGGCAAAATAATCAAACCAAAAATCCGCAGCCCCGCCCAGCATCTCCACGCAGCTTTGAACGACAGCGGACATATCACTTAAAGCTTGTTGCTTAGCCCGGAGGAGAAGTCTGTGCACCTCAACGATCTCCCGCGGGCGCTTGAGAATCAGATCCCGCGGATAGGCCCAGACCGCAAAAGACATAGCGCATCCTGTCCATTTCCGCCACTCTTCACCCAGATCAAAGATGTGGCAAGCCGGTTGTTTCAAGGCCTCCTCCAAGGCCATATCCGCGATGAGCAAGGCCGCGTCCGCCCGGGCAAACATCTCCTCCAACCCGCCTGCCATGGCCTCATAAAAGGGCCTGACCCCGTAAAACCGTTCCAGGAGGATTTTGGTCAAGTTAACCGAAGTCGCCGAATTCACGGTCAAAGCGACTCGTTTCCCGTCCAGCGCCTCCAGCGGCACTTTGGAAAAGAGTAAAATGGAACCGACCCTGCCTTTGGTTGAAACAGACAACCCCGGCAAGATCGCGTAGTCACGCCAGTGCTGCCCGTAAGAAAAACTACTGATCGGCGCCAAGTCAATACGGCCGTCCCTGAGCATGGCATTATGCCCGGCCGGCTCAGCCGTAACCCATGCCAGCAGAGGATGGTTACGCGGTAAATAGTAAAACATAGGTAACATATTCGTATTGGGATTATGTCCGACGCGAATCATTCTTACACCTTCATCTAATATCTGACATCTAATATCCGACAAAATCTATTTTATATCCGACAAAGTCTATTTCGAAACCGCGGGAGGAGAAAATGTCCCAGCCATTTGACCAAATACGGGTGATCTTTTTTGACCTTGATGACACCTTGTGGGATCACCGCCGTAACCAAGAAGCCGCTCTGGCCGTCGTCCACCGTGAACTGAGACTGCCGGGGGACTTCTCGGAATTTCACCGGATTTATCACCGGGAAAATGAAAAGGCCTGGGCCAAATACCGTTCGGGCGAATTCGATGCCAAAAGCGTCCGTTTCCAGCGCTATTACCGCACTCTGTTGCATTTCGGCCTGGACGATCCCGCTTTCGCCCGGGAAGCCGACCGTCTGTACCGGGACATCTATCCGCGTCAGCCTCATCTTCGGGCAGGGGCACATGAGACCCTGACCTTGCTCAGCCAATCTTACCCGCTCGGCCTCATTACCAATGGGTTTTGCGCTTCCCAGAACACCAAGCTGGAGACGACCGGTCTGAAGGGTTATTTCCGTTATCTTGTATTCTCGGAAAGTGCCGGTTCGCCCAAACCCCAGCCTGAGATTTTTCACTATGCTCTGAGCCTGGCGGGCTGCCGGGCCGATGAAGCCGTTTACATCGGCGACGATCCGGTAAATGACGTTCGGGCCGCCCAGGTCTTGGGCTGGCGCACCATCTTCTACAATCCGGCGGATGAGCGGCAGGCTTGTTTTTCCGCGCCGCCGGACGCTGTCGTCAGGCATTTAAGAGAAATTGCCCGCCTACTGCCGGATTTCACTTGACCCGGTTCCGCAGCTCACCGATCCCCTCGATTTGAACGATCACCTGATCGCCTGAACGCATGGGACCGACCCCTTCCGGCGTACCGGTCATAACAATATCTCCCGGGCTCAGCGTCATGACCTGGGAAATAAAGCTCAGCAGTTTGGGCAGGGGATTGAGAAAGTGTCGCGTATTAGAGGACTGCTTGACTTCTCCGTTGAGTAGGGTCCGAATCGCGGCCGCCTTCGGATCAAAATCCGTGACCACCCAGGGACCGATGGGGCAGAAGGTGTCAAAAGATTTGGCCCGAGTCCACTGCCCGTCTTTTTGCTGCAAATCGCGGGCGGTCACATCGTTTCCGCAGGTATACCCGAAAACGGCCGCCATAGCCTCTTCTTCCGCAGCCTTGCTCACTTTCCTGCCCATGACCACGACGAGTTCCCCCTCGTAATCCACCCGTCGGCTCATAGCCGGACGCTCAATCTCGCCTTCCGGGTTCAGCAGGGCCGAAGGCGGCTTCAAGAAAAGCACCGGGTCTTCCGGAAGATCGTGGTTCATCTCCCGCGCATGCTGAGCGTAATTCACACCCACGCACACCACTTTGCCGGGCACTACCGGAGCCAAGAGAGAAACCCTGTCCAGGGCCGTAACTTCACCATTCGGCTTGCTGCTCGGGTCAAGGAAAGGCCCGTTCAAAACCCGGATTTGATCCCCCGCCACCACTCCGTATTTCACCTGTTCTTCCTGCCAAAAGCGCACATACTTCACGACATCATTCCATCCCTTCTGCACATTTTGCAACCAGCCTACCCAAGAAAAGAAAACTCTTAAAGAGGCGATCATCATCAAAAACCCGTCAGAGGTAGCCACAATTCTGGAACTTCTTGGTCAAGCCTATCCCCAAGCACATTGCGAACTAAACTTTACCACTCCGTTCGAACTCCTGTTGGCGACAGTGCTGAGCGCTCAGTCAACCGATCAAAGAGTCAATAAGGTGACGGCAAGGCTCTTCGCCCAATATCGGTCTCCCGCAGAATTTCTGCGCTTGAGCCAGGCGGACTTGGAGACGGAAATCAAAGAAATTGGCCTCTTCCGCAGCAAAGCCAAGAATATTTTAGCGGCCTGCCGGGTCTTGGAGGAAGAATTCGGCGGAGACGTTCCCCGCACTTTGTCCGAACTTACGACCTTGCCCGGCGTCGGACGGAAAACCGCCAAGGTCGTACTCAGTAATGCTTTCGGCATACCCGCTTTGGCCGTCGATACCCACGTTTTCAGAGTGGCGAACCGTCTGGGCCTGGCCCACTCGACCCGGGTCGAAGAGGTGGAGCGGCAGCTTGAGGATGTGATCCCGCGCGAAGAATGGATCCGGACGCATCACCGGCTGATCTGGCACGGCCGGCGCCGCTGCGGCGCGCGCAAACCGGCTTGCGAAAGTTGCACCCTGCGGGCTCACTGTGAATATTTCTATGACGCAACAGGTGCTATAATATTAAAGGTTAATTAATTACCCGGAAGGGTAACAAAGGGGCAACCGCCATGGTCCTGACTCTTATCACTGTTTGTCTGGCCGGTTTTCTGGCCGCTACCGTCGACGCCATCGCCGGTGGTGGCGGACTGATCAGCCTGCCGGCACTTTTGCTGGTTGGCATACCGCCGCAACTGGCCTTGGGCACCAATAAATTCGCGTCCACGACCGCTTCTTTCAACAGTTCCTTTACATACTCGCGTTCGGGCAAAGTCTACTTTCCCTTGGTTAAACGACAAGTTTTTTTTACGTTCCTTGGCGCTTGTCTTGGAGTATGGTCCGTGTTACACATCGGCACAGACTTTCTGAACAAGATCGTCTTCTTTCTGATTCTCTTTGTAGGAATTTACACAGTGATCCGCAAAGATCTGGGCATGGAGGACCACTTTCGGGGACTTAAACCGTCCGGCATCGCCTGGGGAATGGCCTTTGCTTTCGTCTTAGGGTTTTACGACGGTTTTTTTGGACCCGGCACAGGTTCTTTTCTCATTTTCGCCTTCATCGCACTCTACGGTTTTGATTTCGTCACGGCTTCCGCCAACGCCAAAGTTCTTAACTTCACCAGTAACCTCGCCTCTTTGCTTCTCTTTGCCTGGATGGGCAAAATTGTTTACCTTTATGCCCTGCCCATGGCTTTAGCCATGATCACAGGCTCCCGCCTGGGAACCCGCTTGGCCGTCAGGCGCGGGGCCACCCTTGTCAAACCCGTCTTTTTGACCATGTCCCTCCTGGTCGCCGTCAAGCTGGTCTGGCAGGTACTGAGATGAAGGCTGCTCCTTATTCAGCTGAAGCTGAACGAGTTCACTTTTGCAAATGAGCCGTAATCTCCATCAGAGTCTTGTGTTTGGATATGTTCTTGAGAACCTCCGGCGTCATGGTTTTCCCGGCCGGCCAGGTTTCACCGTTGTCCAAGACGATATCTCTTTCGACCATTTTCCCGAGAAAGTACTCCAATTGTTTCCGTTCAAAGGGATTGAAGCCGCTTTCTTTCTCCGCCGCCCCCGGACCGGCGTTTTCCCCGGCTTCCGGCGATCTGTCCGAACTTGCGGCCCGGCCCGCAGCCGACTCTGACTCCGGGATTCGCGCGGGAATATCCGCTGGCGGCACCTCAACAATTAACAGGTCTTTACCGTAAGTGATGATCTGGTCCGCCGGGACTTCTAAATGCTGTCCGTCCGGCGTGCGGTAAAGGCAGGCGGCAATCTTGCCCGCTTTCTCGTCGAAAACCACTTCCTCTACCTCTCCGATCAACTGCCCTGTTTTCGTCAAAACCCGAGTAGCTTTGACCCGCACACCCTCTCCGAGCAGTTCCTGCGCCGCCGCATTGTGAGCCACATCTTGAATCACTTGGGGAGAGGGAATGGTCAGCGCAAATTCCCCTATCCCTAAGATGTCGGCAAAAGCGATGACTTTGGCCCCGAAATAAGCACTCGGCCGGTCCAAAATGACAAATTCCAATGAGCCGCCCTGGGCACTCAAAACCAGTTCTTCAACCAGCCCCATGTCCGTACCGTCTGCTATACTGATAATGCGCAAACCGATGATCTCCTGACTCGTTTTCACCGCCCAACCTCCATACCTAACAAATTTTGCGCCGCAACGACCCCTACTTCCGCTCCTTTCGGCGTCATCCGCAACGGAAGAAAGCCCCCAGCGCCAGGGCATTCGCAACGATATTCGACGGCCGCTCCGTTTTCTCCTTCTTCTCGTAGCCCATTGAACTTTCTGCCGGAGCAAAACTGCCCTTGAAAGAGGATTCCGGCGTTGTGAGGCGAATAATAAACTAAGTTTAGTCTGCCCATGGCCGGGAGGATCGAAGGACATGTCTGAGTCAGAACAGCGATCCGGGAACGGGCTCATCGAACGCCTGCAAACCCGAATCTCCGAGTTGGAAACCCAACTTCAGGAGGTAACCCTGCATAACCACGTGTTGCTGGACATCGCACGCGCTCTAAACGCGTCCCTGGATCCGCAGGTCATCGCCGCCAATATCATTAGTGCCATTTCTTCTTTGATCGCGATCGACAAGGCCAGCGTCCTGCTCTACCGCGAGAAAAGCGAAACGTTCCGGGTGATCGGCGTCTTTGACTCTTCCACCCTGTCCCCCCAATTACCCGCAGACTTTGACCTGTCCTTTGCTCTCAAGGTTTTACATTCGGGAAAACCCTATTATCTTGACACAGACCGCCTTCGCCATTCTCTTATGGCTTGGGATTGGATCTGCTGCCTGCCCCTGCACAACGCCCAGAGAAAGATCGGTGCCATTAACATTCACGCGATTCGTCAGACGGAAATCAGCAGCGCTCAAAGGGACTTCTTGGAAACGGTGGCCGGGCACGCGGCCTCCGCTTTGGAAAATGCCATCCTTTACGGAATCGTTCAACAGGAATCCGTCACAGACGGTTTGACCGGAATCTACAACCATCGCTATTTTCAGAAACGTCTGCGTGAATATGTTTCCCTCTCACAGCGGCGCCGGGCTCAAGGACCCTTCGGCCTTCTCATCATTGATGTGGACTACTTCAAACCTTTTAATGATCGCTATGGCCACCCCTTCGGGGATCTTGTCCTGAAAACGGTCGTCCAAACATTGGCCAGGAATCTGCGTCAAGAGGACGTCTTGGCGCGCTATGGCGGGGAAGAATTCGTTCTTCTCACACCCGGCACCAATGAAAAGGCCATTCAGCTGATCAGCGAGAAAGTGCGGAAAGTAGTGGAGCAAACCAAAATCTTCAACCCCGCCACCGGGGAGGAACTTTCGATAACCGTCAGCATCGGAGCCACAACTTGGCATCCGTCAGACACTCCGGCTTCTCTGTTGTCCCGGGCCGACCAGGCCCTCTACCAAGCCAAACAGATGGGCCGTAACCTAAGCGTTTTCCTCTAAAAGGGTTAGGCCTTTTGCTCAAGGTCTGCGGCGGTCCCGGCCCAGACGACACCCTCTTCCTCGCTCGAAACCTGCCCCCCCGCAAACTCTTCCAGCCAGGCTTTGAACCGCTCGGTCTCCGCTTGGGGCACCCATACAGCCAGTTCCACATCCTCCCGGAATATTTCATCTTTGACCGGCCATGCCCGGCCCCGCAGGTGGTACTTTACGTTCTCATACCAAGAGTAGGGCACTTTCAGACGGTAAGCGACATGAGGAGTCAGCAGAGTCACGCCGGTCTTGGCCAGGAGTTCCTTAACCGTCCCGCCGTAGGCTCGCGTCAGACCGCCCGTGCCCAGCAAGATCCCCCCGAAATAACGCACGACCACGACGAGAACATCCCACAGCTCTCGGTACTGCAGGATCTCAAGGATCGGCCGCCCGCCCGTTCCCTGCGGCTCCCCGTCATCCGAGGATTTTTCCGCCTTTCCTTCGACCAAGCGATAAGCATAGACGTAATGCTTGGCCGCGGGGTATTGGGCGCGCACTTCGCGCCTGGCCGCTTCGATCTCCCCCAAGCCCGCGACCGGATAGACAACGCCAATGAAGCGGGACTTTTCAATCACCTGCTCCCACACCCCTTTTTCCGGGGCGGTATAATATCCTTTCACTTTGCGAATTCCCCTTTTCAACCAACCGAGCCGGCGGCTTCACCGCTCTGCCCCCGGCGTCGTTTTCGCGTACGCTTTTTTCAGAAAAGCCTCGTCTTGGATCAAAAAGCGTTCATGCCGTCCTTCGCCGATCTTCTCCACTTCATCGAAAGCCTCCACAGAGAAAATCAGGCGTCTCCGCTCCGTCTCAATGAGTTGAGCGACAGCCCACACCCGCATACCGAGCGGGGTTGCGGCCAGGTGCTTAACATCAAGCGCCGTCCCGACACTGGATGCTTGATAAGGCTCCAAGGCTTGGACAGCGGCCCCCTCCATCAGGGCAATCATGGCTGGGGTGGCGAAAACCTCCAGCGATCCGCTGCCCATAGCTTTAGCCGTGTTGCTCACGCTGACTTCGGCACTCCTCTCACCCTTGATTCCCAACGGCAAATCCATCACAGTTCCCCTCCCTGCCAAAATTCAGCTCCGGACTCTCTTTTCTCATTCAGTCTCTCAATCTGTCTCTCATTCTGTCTCTCATTTTATCACAACCCCGTCCCCGGAAGAAACCGTCGGGGACAAGACGCCTCAGAAAAACCGCAGTGGGTGCCGCGGTCACTCGCTTGGGTGAAGTGAGTGATGAGTCTATCGAGTGAAGTGAGTAATGTTGAAAAGAGAAAAGCGTTGCTTTAAGCAACGCTTTTCTCTTTCATGCGCTCTTTATACTCCTCAGTCTGAAAGCTGTCCCTCGTTTCGGCACCGGAGACCCTTTGTCATCCGCGCAGGCAAAACAATCCGCCGGACTGTTTCGCCCCGCGCCTTGCCGGCTTCGCCGCCGTGCCCTAATGCTGAATCCCGTGGGAGATATCGCTGAGCGCCTCTCCGGCCTCATTAACATGCACGCGTTCGACCGCCAGATCGCCCAAAGCGAGCATACCGCAGATTTCTCCGCGTTCGACCACCGGCAGGCGGCGGACCTGATGGTCGGACATGAGCGCCGAGGCTTGGTGCACATCCGTGTCCGGAGCCACAGTCACCACATCCGTGCTCATCACCTGGCCGGCATTCAGGCTCATAGGGTTGCCATGGGAAGCAATTCCCCGTACTACAATATCACGATCCGTAACAATTCCCAAGAGCCGCTTGTTGTCACAGACCGGGACCGAACCGACATCGCTCTTCTGCATAATCTTGGCCGCCTCGAGAATCGGGGTATCCGGCCTGACACATTCAACTTCTTCCGACATGACGTCCCTGACTTTCATTTTGCAACCCCCTTCAATGTTTCGGTCATTCATCCATTCGTCACACCCAAGATCTAGTTTGGCTGCTGCCGCCGAAAACATGCATAGGAAACCTCAGCTACAAATTACCAGAACATTTTTTTACAAACCCGGGAACAATAAACACGGAGTAAGAAAGCAGATAAAACTTCCGGGGCTCGCTTCTTATCTGACCACGGGACACTCCGAAATTAAATCAATAAAGCGAGGGTTTTAGGATGAAACACGCTCAGAAACTCAATCACCTGGCACCTTACCTGTTCGCCCAAATTGACGAATTAATCGAGGAAAAGCAACGTCAAGGAAAAAAACTTTGGATTTTGTCCAAATCCGACCCCGACCGGCCAACCAACCCGGGCATGGTCGAAACCCTGAGGGAGGAAGCGGTCGAACCGGCCAACCACCACTACCCCGATTTCGACGGCCTCATAGAGCTCCGGCAAAGGGCGGCGGCCTGGTATCGCCACTATTATGACGTCGCACTCGATCCGGAAACCGAGATTCTGCCGCTGCTTGGCTCTAAAGAAGGAATCGCCCACTTGAGTGAGGCCCTCCTCGACCCCGGAGACATCGCGTTGGTCCCTGATCCCGCCTTTCCCACCTACAAGACGGGTACCCTCTTGGCCGGCGCCACACCCTTTACCATGCCGCTGACCGCTCCCGACTTCTTGCCCCGCTTTGCCGATATCCCGACAGAGACGGCTCGTGCCGCCAAACTCATGTTTCTCAACTATCCTCACAACCCGTCCGGAGCTACGGTGGATCTCGCTTTCTGGCACAAGGCCTTCGATTTTGCCGAGGAAAATGACATCGTCTTAGTCAATGATCACGCCTACGCAATGACCACTTTCCGCCCGGGGGTTGCGCCGAGCCTGCTCATGGTGCCGGAAAGCAAAAGCCGCTGCCTGGAGTTTTTCACTTTTTCTAAAGCCTTTCATATGGCCGGTTGGCGCCTGGGACTGGCCGTCGGCAACGCGGAAGTTATCCGTGCCTTAAAAATCATTGAAACTCATATAAACGCCGGTATTTTCAACCCCATCCAATACGCCGGCGCCACAGCCCTGCGCCAAGGGTTGAGACCCAGCTCCTTCCAACGCGACAATCGCGAATACGAAAAGCGGCTGACCCTGCTTGCCGGTTTCTTCAATTCCTTCGGCTGGGAGCTCACGGTTCCGGACGCCACGGTCTATTTATGGGTTCCGGCGCCTCAAGGAATGGACGGGGAAACGTTCACCCACTTCCTGCTGGACAAAGCGGAGGTGGTAGTTTCCCCCGGCAGCGGTTTCGGTGAGGAAGGCAAAGAGTATGTGCGAATTTGCGTGACATACCCGACTGAGGTCGTCGAAGGTGCCATCGAAGCCATGACTAAAGCTTTTTCCGCCTATCGCGTCACACCCCAACCCCGCCGGCACACTGCCTGAACATAAACCCAAACCGCATATCTTGGGTCACTAGACTTCACCTTGACCACAAACCCACACCAGCAAGCGAAACAATCCCTACGAAGCAAAATAACTCCCAAGAAGCAAAACAATCCCCCGTCGCCAAGACGGGGGAAATTCGCTGTTCTGGGAAAAACACCGTTTATGGCTTCTGCGGAACCTGTCAACCCATCTTTACTGGCTTTAATGGCCCAACCCGGGTTTCGGCAAGTTTAAATTCGCGGCCTGGCTTTCCTTAGGCACAGGGTGATAGGGCACACTGGTAACCAGAATGCTCTTGCGCAATAGGAGCATCAACTTCATGAGCTGCCCGGTTTGATTGTGCAGGATATTGTGCCACATCTTCTCCGGGACCAGCTCGGGGATAGCGACTGTGATCGTGTCGTACTTCGCTTTCTTCTCCACCTTGTCCAGATAGCCCAAAAAGTCGTGCACAGTGGCCCGATAGGGTGAGTCGACAATTTCCAAAGGAATTTCCATGTGATTTTCCGCCCAGTGGCGAAGCAATTTATTCACCCGATCCGGATCGGAACCCACGTGCACCGCCGTGACTTGCGGTGTTAAACTGTAAGCGTACTTTAAAGCTTTCAAAACGACAACATTCAAATCATAGACAGGTACGATGATCTTGTTGCGATATTCGGAAACCTCCACATGGGCCCGGCGCCGCTTCACCTTGGCCACGTGCAGATGAAAATCCGCCATGACCGCCGGAGTCACTTCAATTTCCGCCATCTCCCCGCGATAAACACAACAGATCGTCCGGAAGACCAAAAACAGTATCGGCAGGATGATCAGAACGATCCAGGCCCCCTGGGTAAACTTGGTCGTAATAAAGACCAAAAACATCAAAAAGGAAAGAGTCCCGCCAAAAGCAAAGACGGCAAGGTCAGAACGCCACTTCGTTCCTTCCTTCTCTTTCTTGGTATGTCTGGCCAGACCTATGCCCGTCAGGGAGAAAGAGAGCAGGACGCCGATGGCATACAGGGGAAGCATTAAGTGAGTGTCTCCATGGAAGAGAATGATAAGAAACAGGGAAACCAGCATCAGGGTCCAAATCCCCACACTGTAGACCAGTCGGTCACCCAGATTCTTGAAATAGCGGGGGGCATAGCCGTCCCGGGCCATCAGGCTGAGTAAGATCGGCAGCCCGGCAAACGGGGTATTGGCGGCAATGACCAGAATGGCCGCGGCACTGCCGATCAGGACAAAATAAAAGATCGTCCGGCCGAAAACCAAAAGTCCCAGTTGATTGAGAATCGTATTATTGGCAGACGGAACCAAGTGATAAGAACCGGCCAAATAGACCAAACCCGACAAACCGACAGCGACCACGGCACCCAAGATCAAAAGCGTGCGGATTGCCCGTTTCTGGGAGGGCGTTTTAAAGGCGGTCACACCGTTGCTCACCGCCTCAATGCCCGTAAGGGCGGTCGTTCCCCCGGCCACGGCCCGGGCGAAAAGAAACCAGGTCATCCCGCTGAGGACGGGTTCCACCATCCGGGTCGTCTTAACCGGGCTCACGCCGTGAAGCATAATTTCCACGATCCCGGACCCCACCAGGAGGACCAAGACCGATACGTAGAGATAAACCGGAATCGCAAAAAGGCGGGCCGATTCTTTCAGACCGCGCAGATTGATCCAGGCCATGAAAAGGATAACCAGACAATCCGCAATCACTTTGTGGTCCGGAGCGGCCAACCAGGGCAGGACTCCTGTGAGGTTATCAATGGCCGAGCTCACGCTGACGGCGACCGTCAGGACGTAATCCAGCGTCAGGCTCGAAGCGGCGATGAGGCCGAAGCTCTCTCCCAAGTAAGCTTTGGCAATGGTATAAGACCCTCCGCCCTGCGGGTACTTTTGAATCGCTTTACGGTAGACCAGGATAATACTGGCCAGAAGCAATATGATAACGATTGAAACCTGAAGGACATAGGCGTAACCCACAGCCCCGGCCAAGAGAAGTATGTAGAGTATTTCATCGGGCGCATAGCCTTCGGAGGAGATAATGTCCGAACCGAAAATGGGGATTCCCCCCAAAACTCCGACTCGGGCATGTTCCGCGTAATTGGTCGCCAGGGGATGGCCAAAAATAAAGGTCCTGACTCTCAGCCACAAGAGTCTGTTGTTGTGGGCCATCGTGTCACCCTCCCTTTTCCCGGTTCGCTCTGTGACCTTCATAAGACACAGTGATTTTACTCCTGCTTCCCGGTTGTGTCTAGAGGGTTTTGATGTTTTGTGCCGGCTTTTTTTGCATCTGGGACGTTCGTCCTGATAGGCTTGGTTCCCTCCACAATGGCCACCGCCCCGCCGGCCAAATTGCGGTAACGGGTATCCGTCAGCCCACACTCGGCAAAGATGGCGCTCAGATCCCGCTGGGCGGGAAATTGGACGGCAGAATCGTGCAGGTAACGATAAGCGCTTTTTTTGCCTGTGAAAATGCTTCCCAGTAAGGGAACCACCTTCTCAAAATAAAACCAGTAAACTTGTTTGAAAACAGGTAAATCCGGCTTCGCCATGTCCAGGGAGACCACTTTCGCACCCGGTTTCACGACCCGGGCCATCTCCCGAATGCCCAAGCGCAGGTCGGGCAAATTGCGCAGACCCCAGCCCACCGTCGCCCCGTCGAAGCTTTCATCCGCAAAAGGCAAAGCCAGGGCATCCCCACGCAGGAACTCCACCCTTTGCGGCCAGGACACACACCGCAACTGTTCCCGCGCCTTGGACAGCATGTTTTCCGAAAAGTCCAGGCCCGTCACTTTTCCCCGCGGCCCGACCGCGCGGGCCAAAGCCAAAGACAATTGACCCGTTCCACAACAAACATCGAGCATATGGGTGCCCTCTCCCGCTCCCACACACTCGACCACTCGCCGCCGCCAACGCTTGTCCATTCCCCAAGTCATCACGCTGTTCATAAAATCGTAACGCTTGGCAATCGTATTAAAAGTCTCTTTCACATAACTCGCTTTATCCTTGCCGGCGAAATCCACGTGGTCTTCCTCCCCCGCTGCATGTGCTTCTCGATCGTGTTGACAAGGTTATCCGCCAACTTTCCGTTTGTCCGCCTTCCACCAGTTTTCTTATTCGCGGCAAAACTTATACTTCCTGCCGCCACGGTTTGCACAACGCGGAAAGTTCTGCCGGGCAACAGAAAAGCCAGGGACTGAATCCCTGGCTTCCTTGTCGTCGTACTGCCGATCCGCAAAACCGGCTTCGCTCCCAAAACAGGGTGGCCTTATCTCAGCGAAATCGCGTCGATCTCATGGATCGCCTTGCCTCATCTCGCAGACAATCCGCGCTTAGTAGCGGCGCATCGCCTGATAGCAATCGCGGCAATAAACCGGCTTTTCGCCGGAAGGCTGGAACGGAACTTCGGTCTCGGCCCCGCAATTAGCGCACACGGCCGGATACATCTGGCGCTGCGGCCTGGAATAACCGCCGGAACTCCTCCCCGCCTGGGACTGCTTACGCGCCTGGCGGCAGGATGGGCAACGTCCGGGCTCATTCTGGAATCCCTTCTCGGCGTAAAACTCTTGTTCCCGAGCCGAAAATACGAATTCCTGACCACAGTCACGACATACCAGCACTTTGTCTTCAAACATGGTAATCTTCCTCCTTATTAGGGTGTTCCTTGTCCCTTGGCTACTTCAATTTTCCTCCCAAGAACCCTAATAAGGCTGTCGGATTCCAATTTTCAATAGGCCCAAGACTTCAACAAGCACATATAGAGTATAGCAGAACATGCAGGCTTTGGCAAATAAATCTTTCTGACAAATTTAGACCTGTCTCGCGCCAGACCTCTATCACGCACCGCCTCCGCCTTTGATGCGATTCATCAGACGCATGGAACACATCTCTCCGCACATAGTGCAGCTGTCGGAATGCGCAGGCATGGACTCTTGCCGGTAGCGTTCGGCTTTTTCGCGATCGATGGCCAGCTCAAACATCCGTCCCCAGTCCAGGGCCTGGCGCGCCCGGCTCATTTCCCGGTCCCACTCCGAGGCTCCGGGAATACCCTTGGCCACATCGGCGGCATGGGCCGCGATCTTGGCCGCGATGATCCCTTCCCGCATATCTTCCAGACTGGGCAGGCGCAAATGTTCCGCCGGGGTCACGTAACAGAGGAAGTCGGCCCCGGCCGCCCCGGCCAGAGCACCGCCGATCGCGCTGGTAATATGGTCATAGCCGGGAGCGACGTCCGTGACGAGCGGCCCCAGGACATAGAAAGGGGCACCGTGGCAAAGCTTCTTTTCCAGTTGGACATTGGCGGCGATTTCATTCAGCGGAACGTGGCCCGGACCTTCAATCATAACCTGAACCCCTTTTTGCCAAGCCCGCTCGGTCAACTCTCCCAGGACAATCAATTCCTCAATCTGAGAGGCGTCCGTGGCGTCGGACAGGCTGCCGGGCCGGCAGGCGTCACCCAGACTTAAGGTGACATCATATTCGGCACAGATGTCCAAAAGCCTGTCAAAGTATTCGTAGAAAGGATTCTCGGCTCGGTTCATTTCCATCCAGGCATAGAGAAGAGAACCTCCCCGAGAAACGATCTGGGTAACCCGGGACGTGCGCTTAAAGTGCTCCACCGTTTGGCGGTTCAGCCCGGCGTGGATCGTCACGAAGTCCACCCCGTCCCGGGCATGCTTGGCCACAACCGCCAGGAACTCGTCGGGAGTAATGTCTTCCAGCTTCTTGTCCAGATAACCGATAGCGTCATACATCGGCACCGTACCGATCAGAGCCGGGGAAAGGTCGATCAATTGCCGGCGAAAAACCGCCGTTTTGCCGTAGTTACTCAAGTCCATGATGGCCTCGGCCTTCATTGCCAAGGCCCGGCGGACTTTGTCCAGTTCGGCCTCCGTGTTGGCACAATCCTTGGAAATGCCGAGGTTGACATTGATCTTTGTCTTCAGGCCCGCCCCGATTCCCTCCGGGCTCAGGCTTGCGTGGTTACGGTTAGCGGGGATCACAACCAGGCCTTGGGCCACTTTGAGGCGAATCTCCTCCGGATCCAAGTGCTCTTTTCCCGCTACGACCCTCATCTCTTCAGTAATTTCGCCCCTTTTTGCCCTGGCCATCTGGGTATTTACCACGGTTCATTCCTCTCCTTTCACAGACGTCGAAGCAAAATCCGCCATAATCCGCTGCAGCTTTTCAACCTTTTCTCCGATCTTGGGACTGCCGACGATTTCCGTAACCAGAGCCACGGTCGAAGCCCCGCAGGCCATCACGTCCCGCAGATTGTGCTCCTTAATTCCGCCGATCGCGACGAAAGGTATCCTGAGGCTGCCGACAACGTACTTCAAGTATTCCAGCCCCACCGGAGCGCAGACATTCTCCTTGGTCCGGGTCGCAAAGATAGGGCCGACCCCGATGTAATCGGCTCCGGCCGCGACCGCCGCCCGGGCCTGTTCGGGTGAGTGCGTGGATACCCCAAGGAGGAGGCGGGGACCGACCAGCTTACGCACCACCGGGAGGGGCAGGTCATCCTGGCCGATGTGCACCCCGTCAGCCTCTGCCGCCAGAGCTAACTCGGGATAGTCGTTCACGATCAAGAGGGCACCCGATTCCCGTGTCAGCCGGCGCAGGACCAGGCATTCTTCGTGCATCTCCTTAAATGCCTTGCTTTTTTCCCGGTATTGCAGCACTTTGACCCCTGCCCTCAGAATTTCCGCCGCCACTTCCGGATTACTCCGTCCCAGAGAGTGCGCTGCCGAAGTTAAGGCATAGATGCCGGCCGGCAAGCGCGGGCGCGCTCCGGGGGATTCCCCGGCTCTTGGCCCGGAAACCGGGTGATCCAGAATCCAAGATAGGATGACATCCGCCTCTTTGGCGGCCCCGATACCAACCCGCGGCGCTAAGGGCGGCAGTGCCGCGCCGACCGCGCTTTGGCGGTCGCCGACGACCGCCAGACCCGAACTCCATTGTGTCGTCGTCATGGCGTCCGTGTGACCCCAACCGGCTAAGCCGGAAGCCGCGACCACCCGCTTATGGTGCTTCAGGCCTGCCGTGACGAACATTTTCTTGCTCTCCGCCTCGTCGAAAGCTTCCACCCAATAGCCGCAGGAGTCGAACACGGTCAGAACATTGGCCGGAGTAATGCGTTCACAAATGAGCGTCAAGTCGACATCCGGGTTGATCCGCCTCAGGTTTTCGGCAAGCGCGAAAGCTTTCATCTGCCCCACCTGGTCGCGGAAATAATACTGACGGTTCAAATTACTGTTTTCCACCCGGTCAAAATCCGCCAGGACCAAGTGCCGGACCCCCGAGCGGACCAAATGAACAGCCGTGTTAGACCCCAGTCCGCCCAGCCCCCCGATACCGACCCTGGCCGCCCGCAGCCGGGACATCCGAGCGAGACCAAGAGCCTGCTCGAGGTAAGCTAACACGGTGAGCACCCCTCCTTTTGGAGTTCGCCCGCCCCTTGGCGCATATTCAACCAATCACAGAGGACCGGTTGATACCCCTGCCTGTGCAGCATGGCAATGATTTCGGCTGCGGAACGTTCATCGGCAATCTCAAACTGGGCGCTTTCCGGATTTGGCGAACCCGTATAGCCGCCCACCGAGGTCAGGGAACCCGCCGACATACGGGTGATGCCCAACGGGACTAAGGCATCGCGCAGAGAAGCCTTCTCACGGGTAGAAATCGTGATCCCGGCTCTGGGCAGGAACAGGCGATAAGCCAGGAGAATTTGCACCAAGCTCCGGTCGGAAACAGGGCTCGGCGGTTGAAATTCCCCTACATGAGGTCTCATTCTGGGCAGAGAAAAAGAAACCTGGACCTCCGGATAGTGCCGCTGCAAATAGCTCCCATGCCAAGCGGTCATGAACGCTTCCCGCCGCCAATCTCCCAATCCCAAGAGGGCCCCAAGGGTCACTTCCGCCATACCGGCCCGGCAGGCCCTCTCGGGGGCATTGAGGCGGTAGTGATAGTCCGCCTTGGGACCGCCCGGGTGCATCTCGGCATAGAGCCGTTCGTCATAAACCTCTTGAAACATCGTCAAACTGTCGACTCCGGAGAGAATCAGTTCCCTGTATTCCTCTTCTGCCAAGGGATAGACCTCAATCCCCAAAGAAGCGAAATGAGGACGGAGCTGCCTGACACAGGCTTGCAAGTAGTCCGGGCCGCTCATAGTCCGTGATTCACCCGTTAAGAGCAGCAAGTGCTGAATTCCGGTCTTGGCTATCGCTTCCCCTTCCGCCGCTGCTTGCGCCGGAGAAAGTCTTTTCCTCGGAATGCGGTTATGCGTATTGAAGCTGCAATAAACACATTGATTGGTACAATAATTGGCCAGATAGAGAGGCACGAATAAAGAAACCGAGCGGCCAAAATGCCTCAAGGTCAAGCTCCGGGCTCTGCAGGCCATCTCTTCCAGAAAACGGCCCGCGGCCGGAGAAAGAAGAATCCATAGATCTTCCGCTTCGAGGGACCCTTTGGCTAAGGAGCGCCGTACTTGAAGCGCGGAAATTTCCTCGGCGGGATGACGCTCCAGTACTCGCCGCCAAGTCCCTGAATCCCCGTAAAACATCACAAGCCCTCCCCCAAAAAACCGGTCAGGGGCGAGGAGGCGTGGGCCTCTTCTCTCCGGGCACCGGGCCCCGACAGATAACCCAGGCGTCCCGCCTCAACCGCGAGCCGGAACCCCTTCGCCATCTGTACCGGATCTTCGGCCACGGCGATGGCCGTGTTGACCAGAACAGCCGCCGCGCCCATTTCCATCGCTTCCGCCGCCTCCGACGGGCGCCCCAGACCGGCGTCGACTACGATGGGCAGCGGAATTTCCTCAATGAGTATCCCGATCAGCTCTTTCGTCCTCAAGCCCCGGTTGCTGCCGATGGGCGCCCCCAGAGGCATGACCGCCGCCGCCCCGCAGTCGGCCAAACGCCGCGCGGTCCCCAGGTCCGGACTGATATAAGGCAGAACCGCGAAACCCTCTTTAACCAAGGTTTCCGTCGCCAACAGGGTTTCATAGTTGTCAGGCAAGAGATAGCGTTGGTCTTGGACCACCTCTATCTTCACCCAGTTGCCGCAGCCGCCGGCCCGGGCCAAGCGGGCGATGCGCACCGCTTCCTCTCCCGTGCGGGCTCCGGAGGTGTTCGGCAAAAGCACCACGTCGCGGGGCATGTAGTTAAGGATATTTTCCTGTGGATTTTTCCTGTCCACCCGGCGCAGGGCCATGGTGACAACCTCACTCCCCGCCGCGGCCAAAACCTCCGGTATCAATTCATAACTAAATTTTCCCGTGCCCACGAAAAGCCGGCTCCTCAAGACCTTGTCCGCCAGATGAAGCGCGTCTGTCAACTTCCATCCTCCTCTTTCCCAGGGAAACGTCAAAGTCCTGTGGCCGTTAAAAACAACTTTGACGAGATCCTGTTCTCTTTCCCCGAACTCCGTGAACTGACATCGGTTCCGCCCCGCCTGGGCGATCCGGACGCCCTCGACCTCCCCGACAGACCTAAGAAGTTCCGGCCGCACCGGGCACGCCTAGGCCGACGGAGCGGCGGCTCAGCCTCCCCCGACAAATTGCAAGAGTTCCAGCCTGTCCCCCTCCCGCAAAAATACCTCTCCCCACTCCTCTTCCGGGAGAATTCTCCCGTTGTACTCGACCACCAGGGCCTTAAAATCAACACCTTGCCCTTGCAGCCAGACTCCCAGGGGCGTCCCGGCACTGACCTCAGCTCGCTCACCGTTGACCGAGACATACATTCTCTCATCTCCTCTCGCCAAAAACCGCAAATAAAAAAACAGCCACCACCCGGCAAGCTGCTCTCACTGGGGAATTCTTCCTTCGGATAAACCGACCCGGTATTGGCTTCCGGCCACTCCTATCGGTTAAACTATTGAAAAAATTCCCGGAACATCGCTTCCCTACGCTGGTACTAACCAGATCAGGTTCAAAGGGATAAGAGAACTCTCTTTCTCAGCCCCTTACGGGGCACCCCCAGCAAAGTTGCAATTGTATGATTGGCTTTATCATAAGCCCTCGCCGGCGTTCTGTAAAGGGGGCCTTGTTTAATCCGCAATTTTTCTCAACCCCAGTCATATCTTAAGGCAAACAAATAAATTGGAGGAGGAGGTCTGTTTGAATTCCAGCCATACCGCTCTCCGTTTGCGCGAAAAACGTCTTTGGGTCCTCGGCTACGCCGCCGAGGACTTCCCCGGCGACACCCGCGCGGCGGACAGCATTCGCTCACAAGGCTCTCACCTCGACGCTTGTGCGGATTTTGCCTTCTTCGTCCGGGACGACGCCTATTTGGCGGGATCGGTCAATGCGCCGATTCTCGACGCCGCCACAGCCCGGAACGTCGGCTATCTGGTTCTCTTCCATAATTTTGACGGTCAGCGTTTTGATCCGCGACCCCTCCATTCCATCCTCTCTTCCCCGTCCTTGCAGCGTACTTTCATCCGGAACGTTCTTGACTCCCTGCCGGCCGGATCAGCCGGGATCCAGCTCGATTTCGAAGAAGTCCAAGCGGGTGACCGCCTGCCTTATGTTCACCTTCTGGAATCTTTGCAAGCCGTCTTGCACGAAAAAGGCCTCCTGTTGACAGCCACCCTGCCGGCCAAGCGTTCTGAGGGAGAGGCCCCCGGCTATGATTTCGCCAACATCGGCCGAATATGTGATGTCATCACCCTGATGACCTATGACGAGCACTTCGCGGGTGGGGAGCCGGGCCCGATTGCCGGCCTCTCCTGGATGATTCAAGCCTTGGACTATGCCGTCAATCTCATACCCAAGCACAAAATTTTGGTCGGAATTCCGGTTTACGGCTATGATTGGTCCGACGCACCCACCCGTATGCTGCCCATGCGGGACGTTCCCGCGTTGGTCGCCGAGACCCGGGCTCGCATTCTTTGGTCTGACCCAGCCGTCGAACCCTATTTTTATTATTGGCGCGGACGTGACAGACATACCGTCTGGTTCGAGAACGAGCTGTCCGCCAAAATCCGCCTCGGCTTCGTCAAATCATACCACCTGCGCGGGATCGCCATCTGGAGGTTGGGCTATGAAAGCAAACGTTTCTGGGCGGCGGTGAGCACAAAACTGGGGCACTGACAAAACCGGCGCACCCAAAGCAGAGGACCGTCATCCCTGGGGAAGGCGGCCCTCTGCTTCTGATTATCTTGTTGTCAGTGAACTCGTTCAGCTTAAACTGAACACCACGACGGTGTCCTGTGGACACTATCGCCGAACCGCAAACTTTCAAAGAATACTTGTGCGGTGAGGATGACTTCGGGCCTATTCCACCGCTTGCATCAGATTCCGGACGAACACCGCCTCCGGAACCGCGCCTTCAAACTGAACCGTTTCATTGATCACGGATTTGGGAACACCGAAAACGTTATACTGTTGGGAAAGCTCGCCAAACTCCGTCGCCTCGATACATTCCGCCTTGATGCGCGGATTGGCCAGGGCCAATTGATGAGCCGTGCGCACGGCACGGGGGCAATGGGGTCAAGTGGGGGTGACGAAAACTTTAATCGTCACATCTTTCTGCACAGCCTCAACCTGTTTGACAATATCTGGGGCTAACTTTGTTTGTCCCGCCGACAAGTCGGCCAAATCCTCGATCAGGGTACCGAACTCATAGCCGGAGGGTATACCGTAAAACCGCACCCCAGAATCCGCGTCAGCCTTTTCCAGGATCAAAGCGGGCACTCTTTGCACATCATAACGCTTCAGCTCCGCATCCTCTTTACCGGGAACTTTGTGCACCGCCAGCTTGATCTTGTCGCTGAGCTCCGAAACCTCCTCAGCAATCTGCTGCGTCTCCGTGCAGTACATACAGTCGTCCGGCTGTCCGCCGTCTTGAACAAAGAGACGCATGGTGACGGGTTCCACCAAATTCTGGTCAAAAAAGCCCTTAATGGCCGTGGCATCCTTTTTCGATAATAATTTCGCCAAAATTCCTACCTCCTTCTCCGAGCAGGTTGACACTCCTCAAACCCCAAGGCAAGGCGTGTTCAAAGCCCCTTAAACTCTGCCTTAGTCTCTCCCGGGCCGGCAAAATTTATGTTTTTATTATAAACGACCAGACCCCGGATGTATACCCCTTAGGGGTAGATCGCGGTTAGTTAATTTCTATACATTCCATAGCCTTTCTGCTTTCTTTCATCTTTAGTTGAACGAGTTCACTCCCGCCAAAGTTTTCCGGATGCCTTGTTCTTTTCACCCAAAATCATTATGATGGGGCTAAAGAGAAATATAAACCCATATTAAGGGGGACGTAAGCAAATGTTCGAACTGAATAACATCACGGAAACGGTGGTTCGTGAAGCGCTTCAAGACTATCTTCGCCAAGCCAAGCCACCCTGCAGCTGCGACCGCTGCCAGGCCGATATTTTGGCCCTGGCTCTCAACCGCCTGCCCCCGCGCTATGCCGTCACCCTGCGGGGGGAAATCCTCAGCAAGTGGGAGTCCAGAGCTTTGCCAAGCCATGCCCGCATCGTGTCGGAACTCGTCCGGGCCGCCGAACAGGTTGCGGCCGCACCTTCCCACCCTCTGCCGACAGAGAATCCCGGTTGATGTTAAGCGTAAAAACCCCACTCATAGCGGTCAAAGCGGAGCACCAGGGCGCCGGGAAAGGTCTGCGCTTCTGTGAACTGGGACAAAGGTAAGAACACCCTGACCCCCGGATCGTTGATCAATTCGAAAGAGACCGAGTCCAAGGTGAGGTGGCCCATCTCGATCCGGTCTTCCCTGCGCATAATCTCCCTGATGACGCAACCAAACTCAAGCAGCACCGTGGTCTCATCGGTTCTGAGGACCGCCTGCCAACGATGTCCCCGCAAACCGGCGAGAGCATCCGCCAAAATGCTCTCTTTCCGGCCGGAATCGCGATATTCTGTTCCTGCCAGGTAACTTTCTCCCATACATATCTCTCCCCAAGGAAGTGTCAGAAATGATTACAAGCCGTGAGCTTCTGCGTTTCGATCTGTTTTCTTTTCTCAGCCAGGACGATGTCTCCCCTTTCCTGCCGCATTTGCAGGAAAGGCGCTGCCGCAAAGGCCAGATTCTTTTCGTTGAAGGTGAAATCGGTTCTACTGTTTATTTTGTCCTCCGCGGCCAGATTAAATTAAGCAAAATGAGCCCCGACGGGGAAGAACAAATCCTCGATTGGTGCGGGCCATATGACAGCTTTGCCGAAACCCTGCTCTTGGAGAACGGCTCATATCCGGCAACCGCCGAAGTGGTACGGGACGGCACCCTGCTCATTTTAAACAATAACATCATGCCGGCCCTGCTGGAGAAGCATCCCCGTCTCGCCACGGCCTTGGTTCGCACGCTCAGCAAGCGCCTGCGCCTGGCTCAGGAATTTATCCGGATCCTGACCAGTAAGTCAACGGCCGGAACTTTGGCTTCTCTCCTCTTGCGCCTGGCGCGTCCGGCCCCGTCCCCGGAGGCGCCCATCTATATCCCACCCGGTCTGACCCACCGGGATCTGGCCGGCATGATTGGTACATCGCGGGAAGTGGTTAACCGTTGCCTCAGCGCCTGGAAAAAGTCCGGAATCATCCGTCCGTCCGCTGACAGCCTTGAAATACTGAAGCCCCAAGAACTTGCGGACTGGCCTTAGTCAACCGCCGGCGTCCGCTAGATGCGCACGCTGAACACTTGGCTTTCTTCCTCCTCGCCACCCCGTTCCAAGCGGCTGACCGAATGCCAGCACTCTTCCCAACCCACTCCGGGCTGGCGCCGCCAAAAAATCATAGCCGCCCGCAGCCGTTCGGCCGCGCCCTCTCCCATCACTCCGGCAGAGGGTTTTTTTGCACCCCAGGCATTCAGCCAATCGAGATAACATTGAACCAGTTCCGCGGATTGGCGTTTCAAATAACGCCAAGTGTAGGCGGCGACGATAGTGTGCAGCGTCGGCTCCTCCGAAGCGCGGGTAAAACCCTGACCGTCCAAATCTTGGCCGGCCGCGAGCAGCAAGAGAAAGAGAAAGTGGATACGGACCGCTTGCCGCAACTGTTCCGGATTTGCGTGGCTAATCTCCGCCAAGCGTCCCAGAGGCCGCAGATAAATCTTGACCGCGGGTTCGCGCAGGCTCAGGGTGCCAAACGCGGTCAGGGGAACCGGAAAAAGGTCCGCCAAATTGTTTTCCTGGAGTTCCGCCATCAGTTCGCTTTCGACCTGTGTCAGGCGCTGCTGGTTTTTGCTCAACCTATCCCCTGTTTCCCGCAAAAAAGTTTCGGCTTCCTGGGGACGTTCCGGCGGTTCCTCCGCCCATTCTTTGAGCCGCGAGCGGCGCGGCAAGAGGATATCCAGTATTGAGACGGTCTCCTGGTGCAGAGTTTGAAAATCTCTGCGCACCCGCTCGGGATGGCGGTAAAAGCCGCGCATGAGGGTCTCGGCGGGCCGCGGTATTTCCAGCGATTCCTCGAAGCGTACCAGGGCCTCCCCATCGCGTTCCGGGAATTTCAATCCCATCGCCCGTTCTATATCCAAACGCAAAGACGGCACAATGCTTCCCCCTTTGGCCTTGTCTTTTCATAATGATCATATGGATTAGGGGGAAAGTTAAGACCACTCCCCCAAAATTTGACCCTGGGAAGGCCGTTTGTTAAAATTGGGGGGGATTTTAGGAAGCGAGTTGAACAGATCATGTCCAAACGAATATACCGCGGATATACCCTTGACCCCTTTCAACGTGAAGCCCTGGAAGCCGTGGATGCGGGCCAATCCGTCATCGTGGCCGCTCCCACGGGAACGGGGAAAACCCTGGTAGCCGACTATTTAGTGGAGAAAGCTCTCAAGACCGGAGAACGGATTATTTATACCGCTCCGATCAAAGCGCTCAGCAACCAAAAATACAAAGACTTCAAGGTCCGGTTCGGAGAAGAGAAAGTCGGGATCTTGACCGGAGACATCGTCTTGAACTCCGGTGCCCCCCTCTTAATTATGACCACGGAAATTTTCCGCAATCAAGTCATTACGGAAGAGCCGGGCCTGAATAACGTCAGTCATATCATCTTTGATGAGATCCATTGGCTCAACGATGAGGAGCGGGGGACGGTCTGGGAAGAATCGATCATTTTGGCTCCTCCCCATGTGAAAATTCTGGGGCTGAGCGCCACCATCGCCAATGCCCGGGAACTCACCGCCTGGATCTCTTCCATCCGGCAGGAAGAAATCGCCTTGATCGAAGAACACAAACGCGCCGTTCCCCTTGAATACTACTACTATACCAAAGACACCGGCTTGGTCAGTTATGAAAAACTCTGGCGCTATTACCGTGACAAGAGCAGCGCGGCCCGCGCTTTCGACGAATCACCTTTTGCCACGACCACACATCTGGATTTAATCCGCGCCATTCAGCGTCATTATCTCCCGGTTCTCTATTTTGTCTTCAGCCGCAAACTCTGCCTGGAAAAAGCCCGGGAACTGGCCGTCAGCGCTAACTATCTGAAACCCGCCCAACGACGCCTGGTCGAACAATCTTTCCAGGATCAGTTCGGACCGGAAGACAACTGGTCGGCCTCGACTAAACAGCTGAGGCGGGTCTGCCTGAAAGGAATCGCTTTCCACCACGCGGGCCTTCTCCCCGCCCAAAAAGTCCTGGTAGAAGAACTCTTTCAGCGGCGCCTGATTTTTGTGCTTTACTGCACCGAAACCTTCAGCGTCGGGATCAACTACCCCGTAAAATCCGTCTGCTTTGATTCTCTGCACAAATTCGACGGCCGCGGGTTTCGTCCCCTGGCCAACCACGAGTTTTTCCAAATGTCCGGCCGGGCGGGGCGCAGGGGTATCGACGAAACCGGCTATTCTTTTGCCTTGGTGGATTTTAACTATATGGAAAAGAACCCGCCGCAGAAATTTCAACTCAACAAACTTGAACCCCTCTCCAGCCAATTCCGGCTCACCTACAATACGGTACTTAATCTTACCGCCACCCTGAATCTGGATCAAATCGAAACCTATTTCAAAAAGAGCTTTTCGGCTTTTAACGCCCACCAGAGTTCCTTAAACCTCAAGGCGGAATTGGCCGTCGCCGAAAGGGAGGCGGCCGAGGGGGGACAGGTCTGTGAACACCTGGGGTCCTACCGCTGTCCGCTCAAATATGAACCCAAACTGAAAGAACTCGAACGCTTGCGCCGTGCCTACCAAAACCTGGCGCCGCGCAAACAGAACCGGATCTACGGCCGGGAAATGGCCCGCAAGATGCGCAGCCTGGAGCGGCTCCTGGCCCACCCGCCCAACTCCTGTCCACACCCCCGCCAGTCCCTCTGCCGCGACGCGGAAAAGACCGTCTTGCGCGCGCGACACCGGATCAGAGAACTGGAGAAGGCCATCGCCAACCTGGCCGATGAAAACATGTTTATACGGGAATTCGAACTAAAAAAAGCCCAACTGCGTCAGATGGGCTATTTGAGGGAGGATACCCTCCTGCCGCGGGGAACCTGTGCGGCCAAAATCTACGTGCAGGAGCTTCTGGTCACAGAGTTCATCTTTTCCGGTCTCCTCGACACCCTTGATGATGATCAGTTAAACGCACTCTTGAGCGGCGTGGATTTTGAAGCCCGCAAGAACGATCTTTTTCAGAAAACGACCATCCTCGACCCGGACCCGGTGTATGAGATCATTCATTACATCCAAGGGATCTGCGGCAAAGAGAGTGTCCTCTACGACGCCCGCGTGGCCGCCATCACTTATGCTTGGAGCCAAGGCCAACCTTTTGCCCAGGTTCAACGGCTGTGTAACTTAGACGAAGGGGACCTCATCAGCGTTTTCCGGCGCACCCTTGATTTACTGCGTCAGATTCGCGACGCGGTCACTGACTCCGCCCTGCGGGCCAGGCTCAAAAACTGTATGGAAAAACTGGACCGGGACGAGGCCTCGGTCATAGAAATTCAATGAGCGGGCTCGAACATGTCTTTGGCCACGCCGCAAACCGGGCAGACCCAATCGTCGGGCAGATCCTCAAACGCTGTTCCGGGGGCAATCCCACCGTCAGGATCTCCCACCGCGGGATCGTAAATGTAGCCGCAAGCGCTGCATACATACTTAAGCATAGGGCCTTCCTCCATTCTCAATACTTTCATACTGCTGTCGTGTTTCATGGTAGTGTTCCTCAAGACTTCGGCCAGGGGAGGGTCAACACGCTTCCTCCGTGCCCTAGACTTCCAACTTGGCTATCGCTTCAATCTCCACCTTGGCGTCTTTGGGCAGCCGGGCCACCTGTACCGCCGAGCGGGCCGGCGGCTCGCCGGGGAAACTTTGGGCGTAAGTCGCATTCACAACCGCAAAATCCTGCATATCCGCCAGAAAGACCGTGGTTTTAACCACGTTGGTCAAAGAGGAACCTGCCTCTTCCAGAATGGCTTTGAGGTTTTTCAAGGCCTGAGCGGCTTGTTCTTCAACACTGCTGCCAGCCATCTCCCCATCGGGTTTCAGCCCCATCTGACCGGACACGAAGACAAAAGACCCCGCCACGATGGCCTGTGAATACGGGCCAATGGCCGCCGGGGCTTTCGTTGTTTGGATGCTTTTCCTTTCCACAATAAACACCTTCCTCACTTTTCTAATCCTTCCGACCCGCTCTTATGTCTCAACACCCATCTTCTCATCCCCACCCCGGACACCCCTTTCGCGCACCGGTCCGCGGAGCCGGCTTCACTCATCCCGGCGTCAACGATTCCTCGTACAGTGAAATGTGGTACCTCTGCCAGACTAAACGGCGAAACTCATTGATACAATCACAGGATTCGCCGTGCCGGCAGGATCCAACTTCCAGTTTTCCCAAGAGATGATGGTGCAATACATTGAGATTGATGAACACGTGATTCACCCGACGACTGGCTTTAAGGTAATACCGGAAGACAAGAAAAGCGCCGGCCGCGCAGAGCAGACTGAATGCGGGGTTCACGCCCAGCCAGGGCGAAGTGAAAGCCGCGGCTCCGGTCAGAACCAACAGGAACATCAAGGTTCCTTCACGCCGGCGAGCGGCCCGCAGTTCCTCCGACCGCCTTAAATACTCCTCAAACAAACGCAGGGTGGACGGTGAAAGACCAGACGGCCATGCCAGAGTCGCCTGGCCGGTGGTCAGCCAAAGCACTTCCCGCACTCTCCCTTTAACACCGATGAGCGGATGACCCGCCACCGGGATTTTCCGCCTTCGGTTACAGATTACCCAGAAAAAGGCTCTGCCAATCGTCAATCCGGACGAGTTTGGCCGCCTTCGGCTACAGATTGCCCAGAAGAAGCAGTTCCGTCAGTTCCGACAGATCCCCGCGGTAGTCCGTCTCCACCGCTTCCGCGGCGCCCGTCTCCAACAGAAACGTCTTCATGCCCACCTGCCGGGCCGCCAGGTCTTCAACCGGGTGATTGCCGACCATCAAACACTGTGAGGGCTCGACAGCCAGGGCCTCGGCCAGTTCACTGAAGAAACCCGGATGCGGTTTGCAAAAATGGAACTCCTCGATCGACGGAATCACCTTGAACTGCTCGGGAGTCAATCCCGCCCAGCGGATCCGCTCTTTGATCGCTTTCAGGGGCATGACCGGGTTCGCGGCGACCGCTGTGAGATACCCCTGCCGAAGTGCCGTGTCCACCGCCTTTTTCCCTTCCGGCTTCTTCTCCACCAAATACTCCAAATTGGGAAAGTCATGTTCATAGTATTCCTCAAAAATCGGCCAGAGAACACTGAATGGAATGCCAACCGCTTTGGAAAAATCGTCAAAAAAAGTCTGGAGATTCGTCCGGCCCGGTTTTGGTTCTTTAACCATGAAATCTGTCGAGCGCATCAGCTGTTTTGCAAATTTATCCGGTGAATAGAGGTGCGAAAAACGGGGAACAAGCAAACCCACATAGTTGCGCATGAATTCTTCGTTGTCCATAAAAGAAAGCGTGCCGTCCAAATCAAATAAAACCGCGCGAATCAAGCCATTTTCGCCCCTTTCCCCGGCCCACGTCCGGCCCCGACCTCTCTGCCCCTTCCCTCTCGCAGACGGCGTGTTCCGGAGAAGTACAGACCCTCCGCCGCGAGAGACAAACCATACTGTGACAGGCGAACCACACCGCGAGAAGCAAACCACACCGCGAGAAGCACTGATCACGGGGAGGTACTAATCACACATTTATATATCTCCCCGAATTATGTTTCTCCCTTTATTCTCTTTTTCCTTCTTTATCAACCGTATTTTCTTCGCTTTTTCGCATATTATTTACCCCAACCGCCAAAGGCCAAAGTGCTGATAAAAAAAAAGACCCCTGGCGGGCCTTTGTCCCCGAAGCCGTTGACGCGTGACAAATCATTGATCGGTGCCGCGGACTCCGGGTCTTTGCCACGGCGGTACGCTGCAGCCATACCACCGGGCTCATAATCCCAAGGCAGCCTTACTCCGGTAAACGGGCATTCCCGGAATTACAACCCCTTGAGTTGAGGAGCGGGGTGCGAACCGTTCCTGAGGTTAATTGTACAGTTCCTGGTTAAAGTACTCTGCTCAACTCCGGGTCTGTTGCTCCTTCCGGGGAATTCCGAACAGGACGGGGCTCACCTCCCACCAGGGCCAGCGAAACATCCTTTCTCCTCTTCGCGCGATCTCGCTCGCTTTCGTGGCAACGCATTGCCAAATTCATGTCGTGAGATAAAAGTTTGTCCGCCGTGTATTTGGATAATTCTTCCTCAAGAGCCCGAATTCCTCGTTCGAAACTAAGGAAGTTTTCGGTTTTTTTGTCGACGACGTTTCCTCTGGTTCTGTTGTCGACAGCGATTTCTTTGGTGCCTTCGTCCATGGCGCTTGGTTAGCTGGTACGAGCAGGAACCGGCTTCCCGCTGACCGTGCTTGAACCGAGGAATTAATCCCCGCGCTTTTCGAGCAGGATCTCGGCCGTGTGTTTGACCTTAATCGGCGAGTTGACTTGATCGAGGCCACCCGAAATCTGCATTAGGCAGCCCGGGCAATCGACCGCCACCACGTCCGCCCCCGTCGCCTCGATGTTTTTGATTTTCTTCTCCAGGATCGGGGCTGAAATCTGGGGGAATTTAATGGAGTAGGAACCGGCAAAACCGCAACAATGATCCGATTCGTTCATCTCCACCAGTTCAATACCCGCCGTACGGCTCAGATGGGCGCGGGGTTCCAGGTAAACCCCCATTTTGCGTTTCAGATGGCAGGAATCATGATACGTCACTTTGAGGGGCCGGCCGTCGCCACCCTCCGGCAATCCTCCCAAATTGGCCAGGAGTTTGGAAAAATCCAGGGCTTTCCGGCTGAGAACAGCGGCTCTTTCCTCCCAAGCCGGGTCGCCGGCAAGCAGGGCCGGATAACTGTCCTTTAAAGCATGCGTACAGGTCGGGCAGGCCGAAACCACATAATCCACGCTCTCGGCTTTGAGTGCTTCGATATTGAGCATGGCGGATTTCTTAGCATTGGGCTTATCTCCCATATAAACCGCCGGCGCGCCGCAGCAGGATTGCCCCTCGGCAAAGACCACCTTATAGCCCTTGTCATTCAAAACGGCGATAACCCCTTCTCCTATTTTAGGGTAGACGAAGTCCACCAGACAGCCGGCGTAAAAAGCCACCGTGCCTTTCACGTCTTTGACGTTCTGGGGAATGTCCTTGAAAATGTCCCGGAAAGGAACCGGCGCAATGGCGGGAAGACTGCGTTTTTCCGTCAAGCCCGAGAGAAACATCGGCAAGTGCCGGATAACCGGCTGTCCTTTGGTCAGCGGTTTTTGGGCGAGCGAGGCCACTCGCAGAAGAGAGTGAAAGAGACGGCGGTTGGCTACGATATCCAGCGCAAATTTCTGGGTGAAAGGCAGACCCTTTTTCTCCGCAAAACGGGTACGAAGTTCAAGGATCATCTCGGGAATATCCAGCCGTCCCGGGCAGATCTCCGCACACTTGCCACATTGCAGACATAGATTTTGCGGGTTTTCGGCAAACTTCTCCTCATTGAGAAAAGCGGTCAAGATGGTGCCTATCCCTCCGGTATAAATATGCCCGTAAACATGCCCCCCAACCAGTTGATACGCGGGACAGACGTTGAGACAGGAAGCGCAGCGAATGCATTGGAAAGTTTTCTTGAATTTGTCGTCGGCATACATTTTGCGGCGCCCGTTGTCCATCAGGACAATGTGGAGTTCTTTGTCTTGGATGGTCCCGTCGGGCATGTACACCGGCGTCGGTCCGGTCACCATCGTGACATAACTGGTGATCGCCTGGGCGGTCGCGTTGCGGGGCAAGGTCTGCAGGATACAGCCGGCATCCTCAAACTTCGGCACCATTTTTTCCACTCCGACCAGGAAGACGTGAATTCGCGGCAGGGTGGCGGTCAGACGGGCGTTTCCCTCATTCGTCACGACCATGAGCGTCCCGGTTTCGGCAATGGCCATGTTGGCCCCTGAAATGCCCATATCCGCTTCCAGGAATTTCGAGCGCAATTCGGAACGCGCGGTCTTGACCAAAGCGGCGATATCCGGATCATTGATCCGGCCCAAATGGTCTGTAAAAACATCGGCTACCTGTTCCTTTGTCATGTGCAAAGCCGGCATCACCATGTGGGACGGGGTCTGGTGGCAGAGCTGGAGAATCCATTCCCCCAGGTCGGTCTCCTGGACGTCCATCCCTTTCGCCGCCAGGGCGTCATTGAGGTGGATTTCCTCGCTGGCCATGGATTTAGACTTGACAATGCTTTTAACCTTGTGCTTCAACGCCAGCTCGGAGATATAGCGATTCGCGTCCTCTCCGGTCTCCGCCCGGAATACCTTGGCCCCGCGGGCCGTCGCGGCTCGTTCAAATTGATCCAGCATCTCATCCAAGTGACTGGCCGCGTAGGATTTTACTTCTGCCACTTGATCCCGCAAAGTCTGGAAATCATATCCTTCGTAAACTTGTTCCCTGGCTTTTTCGTAAAACTCGCCGAAGCGGCCAAGCGCCCCCCTTAAGGTGGAATTATCCAGGGCCTGTTCAATTTTCCCTTTAAACTCCTTATCCGCCATCTTTATTCGCCCTCCCGAACATCTTCATCCACAAACACGGCCAAGAACCGGCCGGGTCCATGCACACCAATCGTCAGAACCCGTTCGATATCCGCCGTGCGGCTGGGTCCGGTAATGAACCCGACAAACCCGGGAATCTGGGGCAGGCTGTGGATGAGCTTCAGGGCTTCCGCCAAAGTCGGAACGAGTTCAGACGTCTGAACCAAAGCGACATGCAGGGGAGGGAGCATAGCAAGCAAACGTTGGTCGACATCCGTTCCGATTTGAACCAAGGTTCCCAGCTCCGCGATCCCCCATTTCAACTGAGTGATCCCGGCCCCCACGGACGGAGCGGCCTGCCGCAGGTTGTCTGTCGTCATCTCTATACCCGCCTCCCGCAGCCGCTCAAGGAGCCTCCCTGCCCTCGTTAAGGGGCTTTCAACCAAGCCGGCCGTCCGGATCTTATTTTCTTGGAAGAAAGGAATAAGAAACGCGGCGATGTCCGCCGCCTTGCGAACCCGAACACACTCTCCCGCCATGGCGGTCAATTTCTTCTGAAACCCTTCATATAGACTCTCCGGCCGCTCCTCCTGATTTGGCACGTGAACCCACTCCTTACACGTTAATCTCAGCACAGGCCAGCCACCTGGACCTTATCAATCCCAGCCTCAGCCCCAGCCTTAATCTCAACCTTAGCCTCAACCGCGTCTTTAGTTAATGGTCTGGCCGCCTTACCATTATACTACAGAAATAGCCAAATCGTCTGTCTTTTTGTCTTCGGGAAACAAATTTTCTGGCTTCGCAGGTTGCCGTTCATCGTTCCTACCCCAGCGTACCCCAGCGTCGAAGCCAAGTATACAGTATAACCGCCCTCGGCCTGTTGCAATGTATTGCGCCAATCTCGGTACCTGTTATATAATGCTAGTGAGAAAAGGGGCTTTGCCTCCGTAGGCAACCGGTAGGACCGGCTAAGTCATCGAATCTCTAAACAGCGATTTCTAAAGAGGAGGTTGGTAGGATGGAAACGAGGAAATTGGAGACTCCCGCTACCCTTGAACACATCGATCTGCAAATTGAGGAAAGTAAGACACTGCCCAGCACGGAAGAGATGCTCTCCGTTTTACAGGCGGACCCATCCCGTTGTTTGTCTTGGCTGTGAAGAACAGACCATTCATGAATACCCGGACATAGGAGGCGTGCGTCGGCACGCTTTTTTTTTACGGAAATTTCGCGGAAGCAAAACTGCCGTTGCCTTTCCCCCCTCCTCACGCTATAGTTGTATATAGCGACAGGGGTTCGCCCGCTGCCGCCAGCTTACATCATCGTTAGGAGGATCCGCATGCCCGGTTTTCCGTTCAGAATCCTTGTTGTCGATGACGAACCTTCCATCCGTGAGATGCTGAGCTTTGGCCTTCGCCAAGAGGGGTATACTGTCAAAACAGCGGAACATGGGGAAAACGCCTTGGAGTTAATCCCCCGCTTCGACCCCCACGTCGTCATTTTGGACTTGATGATGCCTGTCATGGACGGGTATGACCTCTGTCAGGCCTTGCCGCAGGTCTCGCAAGCCTCCATGATCATGCTGACCGCCAAGAATACTCCGGCCGATATTGTACGGGGACTGAAAGAAGGAGCCAACGACTATTTAGTTAAACCTTTCCATTTCGAAGAGCTTCTGGCCCGCATAGAAGTCCAGCTGCGGACCCGCTTTCCGGATCTGACCGGCAAGCGTCAGATCGGTTCTTTCACCCTGGACGAGGCTTTTCACCTCATATCGTACCGCAACAAAGCGTTGTCACTTTCGCCAACGGAATACAAACTCCTGTCTCATTTCCTTTGGAATCCCGACCGGGTCTTCAGCAAAACCGCCATCCTCGACCATGTCTGGGGTTACGATTTTGCCGGAGAGGAGAATATCGTCGAAGTCTACATCCGCTACCTCCGTGACAAGCTCGGCGATAAGGAGCACAAACTGATTCAAACCGTGCGGGGAGTCGGTTATCGTTTTAACCCGGATTAATTTTCGCCCAAAAATCTTGAGGACAAGGAGCTGCCGAGTGTGGCCGAAGCAGACGCAGATCGGGGTGCGATAGAGCCCGTACCCGCTCAGACCCATCCCTCCCCGGAAAAAAGCCGCTTTGCCGAATGGAGAAATTCCCTTTCGGCCCAGTTACTGATTCGCTTTTGGCTGAGCCTGATTGCCTTTTTTGTCATCGTCGCCCTGATTCAGTACAAAGGGCTGCAAAGTTTTCTTTTGCAACAAGAGCAAATCAACGTCAAGACGGAAATCAACATCTTTGCCGACCGTACCTTGGACGACTGGATCGCTAAGGCCACCCACCCCGCGTCCCTGCCGGACCTACGCCCGGGTAACATCCTGATCCTGTTTTCCCCCGACGGCCAAGTGCGCGGGGTTACTACACAGCGCGCGCGCCAGAAAACCCCCGAAGTGCAAAGACTCTTGGCGTCAAGGTTGTTTCCGCGTGGGAGCAAAAGCCACGCGCCTTTCATCTGGACCGTGGCCAAGAACAAACGCTTTCTCGTCCTCTTCCGGCCGGTTCGGGCCGTTCCGGCTAAAGGCTCCGCCTTCTCCGCCCGCCCCCTGACCGGCTATGCCGCCGTGCTGGCTCCCCTCACCCAGATGGATGTCCTGCTTCAGCATGAGCTGAGACTTTATGGCATCAGTGCCTTGATCATCATGGTTCTGGGCGGCTTGGCCGCTTTTTACGTGGTCCGCAAACCGTTGAAACCCCTGCGCAGTATCTCCGATGTCTCCGCCAAAATCGCCGGCGGCGAATATAGTCTGCGCCTGCCGTTTTCGGGGGGGAGTTCCGAAATAGAACATTTGCGCCTGGCCTTGAACCACATGTTGGGAATCCTGGCAGACACTTTGCATACAGAACAAAGCGCCCGCGAAGAAATGGCTCGTTTCATCGCGGACGCTTCGCACGAATTGCGCACTCCCCTCACTTCCATTCGGGGCTTTTTGGAGATTCTTCTGCGCAACCGGGAGACAAATCCGGAGTCTCTCCTGTCCGCTCACCGCTCCATGCTGACAGAGACAGAACGGCTGATCCGGCTCACGGAAGATCTTCTGACCTTAGACCGCCTTGCCCTCATGTCCGCCTCCAAGGAGAAGGAAGTCGTCTCCACCGCCGTCACGGAGGTTCTGAATGATCTGACTCCGCTCCTGGAATCCCTGGTTCTTCCGCGCCTCTTGACGGTCCGGGCAGAGCCCTTGACCCTTCCTCTTACGGCCAATGAGTTGAAGCAGGTTCTTTTTAACCTGGTCCAAAACGCTAGCCAACATACCCCGCCCAATGCCCGGATTGAGGTCATTCTCACCCGTGCAGCCGGGGAAATTGTCCTCTCCGTCTCGGACAACGGCGAAGGGATTGCTTCCGATGACCTGCCGCACGTCTTTGAGCGTTTTTACCGAGGCAGCCGCTCGCGCCAGCGCAGCAAAGGACAGGGCGCCGGCTTGGGTTTGGCCATTGTCCGGGAAATCGCCCGGGTCCGCGGCGGACGCGTCGGAGTCACCAGCGAACGCGGACAGGGAAGCGTTTTCAGCCTGTACCTTCCCGTACGTACTGAACCTCCCCACGGCTGAGGCGGAGTGAAGCCGGGGACCTGCGGCTGAGCTTTGTGGTCTGCCCCAGTGCGGCCGGCAGCAGGAACAGCCACTCACTGGTCAGTTCTTACCTTTCCGCCCCGTCATCAGCCTGTGTCCTTTCGACGCCGAAAGGACTGCAAGACCACGCTCGCCTGTTTGTTTCTGCTCCCCCTGGGTATGCACCGGATTGTGGGTACTGTGATGTGGGTACTGCCGGAAACGTTCCGGCAGAAAATAGGCAAATTTCAGAGCAGGAAGGTGATTCTCGTGACCTATGGGGCCATTTTTTTGGCCAGCCTGATGATGGGCTTTTCAGGCGCGATCATGCCGGGACCCCTTCTCACCGTGACCGTCGACGCCAGTCTGAAAGAAGGGCCACTGGCCGGCCCCAAACTAATTCTGGGTCACGCTCTTTTGGAGTTTTCCCTGGTCGTGCTCATTTTTTTCGGCTTGGGTGTTTTTCTCACCTGGAACAGCGTTAAAGGCGCGATAGGAGTGATCGGAGGCCTGTTTTTGCTCTGGATGAGTTACGGTATGCTCAGAGAGTCCACTCACAAGGACCTCGCCCTTGACAGCCCTACGAACGACCGTCAACCCAAACGCCTCAATCTGATTCTGGCCGGAGCTACGGTCAGCGCCTCCAATCCCTATTGGTCGATCTGGTGGGCAACCGTAGGAGCCGGTGCCCTCATGCTGGCCGCGGGCGAGGGAGTGGCCGGAGCAGCCAGCTTTTACGCCGGGCATATCGTTTCCGACTTTCTCTGGTATTCTCTGGTCTCCACGGCCGTGGCACGAGGCCGAAAAGTCTTCACTCCGCGCCGTTACCGAATGGTTCTGGTTGTCTGCGGGGTCTTTTTGTTAGGTCTGGCCCTCTATTTTATCCACTCGGGCATCAACTTCCTGCGCCCGCACTGACGGAAATTCCCCCCAGCCTTGGCTGGAGCCAAGCCATAAGCTCCCGCTCCGAATAGACTGTCAAACCAGGCAGCGGCGCCTTGCGCTTCAACAAAACCACTTCCAGCTTCAAAGCCAAAGCGGCCGAGAGTTTGGTATCCGCCCCCCCGGCAGAGCCGCTATCTCGCATCAGCAGGATATCCGTGCCGTAAGCCTTAAAAAGAGCCCGGTTAAGTTCTTTGGAGAAAGGACCTTGCATCGCCACGATGTCGCGTGCCGCCACCCCTATGTTTTGGCATTTTTGAACAAGGCGCCCTTCCGGCAGCACCCGGACGACAAACCTGGCCCGCGGGGCAAAAGGGGCTTGCAGAAGTGTTTCCAGTTGATGGCTGCCCGTCGTTACAAATACACTAACCGACCGGTTCCCGGCTTCCCCTTTGAGCCGGATCAATTCCGTCAACTTGGCCATGGCTTCCTCCCACCCGGTCACCGCGTGAATGAGCGGATTTTCCCGGAAGCTCGTCTCCGGCCTTTCCAAGCGCACATATGGGATGTCTTCCCGCTCACACCAGCGGCGCAGGGGCAAAAACTCAGTTTGACAAGACGGATGGCTGGCATCCACCACGGCCGTGCAGGCTTCGTCGGCGGACCGACCGAATAAATTCCCCTCCGCCAACCGTTCCCCGCTTTCACTTAAAACGCGATCCAACGGCTGCTCGTTTGCCATCCGGATAACCGCTGCCCCCTCGGCCTTGAGTTGACGGTTGATTTCACGGGCCGCCGCCGTTTCCCCCAAAAGTACTATCATTATAATCCCCCAAAATCCGTATATTTCACTGGCACGCGCTGCCGTTCATGCCCGCGCCGCTCATGCCGTTTTATGTTATCAACCTCTTCCTCATATTGTCAAGAATCTTTCCGGATAGTTCTTCACCCAGCTCACAAACTAAAGGCGTACCATTCTGGCACGATAAAGGAGCTGCGGAAAATGAACCTATTTGAACGCAAGCGGAGGGAACGCTTGCGGCAACACCCGGAAATTTGGCGTTCCCTCTTCTCAAATCCCGGTCAAGACACCCTGAGCACCGTCAGGGAATACCTGGTGGAACAACCCGTCGTCAACCTCGCTCCTTGGCTGTTTCCGGTCCTTCCCCTTTGGGAGCAGGAAGCCTGTGAAGGTAACGAGCTCATCGCTCAAATTATACAGCACCTGGAAACCAGCCGGCTCAGCCCCTTACCCACTGAAAATGAGTTGCTGCGTCCCGCCTTGCAGCGAATCCGGATCTTGGCCACTACCCCGGGTCTGTTTCCGTTTTCCGTCGAGCACATCCAAAAAGACCTGGTCAAATTCCTGGAATCCGCCGAACTCCTGGCAGACTTACCTGAGCTGGAAGTCGTCGCTTTCGGGCGTGAGGAACTCTTCCCCCTGCGGCGCGATTTAGTCAATTTTCACCTTGCCCCCTTGAGCCGGCGCTATGTGCTCCAACTTTTCCACCCCGAACGTAAAGAAGCCATCCTATCCCTTTTAGCCCATGTCGCCAAAAACTACCCGGTTCTGGGAACCTGCCGCCAAGCCTATGCCGTGATGCTCTCCCTCGAAAAAAAGGAAGTATGGAGCCAGAATCCCTTCTGTCTGCGTCTGCTGGCGAATCGCTTTTGGGAGTTTTACGCGGCGGACACAGCTTACGCGGAAGAGGTTTAGGGCCGGGTCCTCCCGGCCTTTCCCCCTTGCAACTTGGAAGTAAGATGTTACAATGAGGGGGACGGTAGAAAGGGGGTCTGAAAATGCAATCCGCCCTTGCCTTTACCCCTCGGGCCCGAACCTACCTGGAAAAGCGCGGGGTCAGGGAAATTTATGTGGAACCGGTTAATATTCAGGAATGTTGCATTCCTGTGATTTCACCCCCCAACGTCCGCAAAGGGACCCCGTCCAAACCGGAGAATTTTCTCATTCTGGAAGCCGACGGTATCCGGGTTTTCTATGATAAAGATTTAATCAGGCCTGACACCCTGACTATTGATACACAGAGTTACGGCTTTGCCAAGACCCTGGTCATCAAAGACTGGCACATTTCAGTGTAAAGATCGTTTGCGCGCCTTAGGCTGAAAAGCCTGGGGTTACCCCAGAAACTCACGGAACACTGTCAGGATGCGAAATCCGACAGGCAGATTTTGCCGAAAAAGGTGGAGGAAAGGACATATGCCGAATAAAGAAATGCTTTTGATCCCGGGGCCAACCCCCGTAGTCGATGAGATCTACGAAGCGTTGGCAACGGAAACCTGGGCCCATACCGACCCACGTTTCGTTTCCGTTTTTTCAAACAGTCTAAAATTAACCAAACAACTCTTCAATACCGACGGTGAGGTCTTTGTCATCGCCGGTTCGGGGACCCTGGCCATGGAGATGGCCGTCGTCAATATCCTGGCACCCGGTGAAAAACTTCTGGTTATCAGCCAAGGATATTTCGGTGACCGCTTTGTTCCCTTGGCCCAAACACACGGTATTCAAGTCGAAACATTGCAGGCGGAATGGGGTCGGCAAATTGACCCCCGGGCCGTCGAAGACAAGTTGGCCCGGGAGAGCTTCAAGGCGGTCACCTTAACCCACGTGGACACCTCTACAGGCGTCGCGGCAGACTTGGCTGCCTTGGTTCCCATTATTAAGAAAAGCGGGGCCTTGCTCATCCTCGACGGCGTCTGCGCCGCCGCGGCCATAGATGAAGACATGCAAAAAGAATACGGTGCCTCCGGCTATAAAATTGATGTGGTCTTGACCGGGTCGCAGAAAGCCATCGGAGTCCCTCCCGGCTTAGCCATCGTAGCCTTCGGTCCCCGGGCCTTGGCGGCGCGGGAAGCGCGCGGGCAGATCGGCGGCTATTACGTCGACATCAAAAACTGGCTCCCGATCATGGAAAACCCCGGCCGCTACTATGCCACTCCTCCCGTCAACATGATCTATGCCTTTAACCGAGGCATGGAGATTGTGATGAAGGAAGGCCTGCCCCAGCGTTTCCGCCGCCATGAAGCTTTGGGCAAAGCCGTACGAGCCGCTTTGTCCACGTACGGCATGAAGCCCTTGGCGAGCGAGCAAGCCGCGGCAGCCACCCTGACCTGCTTTCTTTACCCGGAAGGCGTCGATGACCTGGCTTTCCGCCGGGCCTTGGCCGCCAAAGGCGTGGTCATAGCCGGAGCCCTGGCCTCCCTCTCCGGAAGAGCGTTCCGCATAGGCCACATGGGAAATGTGACCGGTGAAATGTTTATCCAGGCAATCCGGCTCATGGGCGA
Source organism: Peptococcaceae bacterium CEB3 (assembly GCA_001029295.1). GTDB lineage: Bacteria > Bacillota > Desulfitobacteriia > Desulfitobacteriales > Desulfitobacteriaceae > Acididesulfobacillus. The sequence continues at coordinate 98,705 of LDXJ01000061.1, forward strand.
AACTCTGACCGACATGGGGCTCGCAGTCAATATCGAGGCCGCCGTGACCAAATTCCGGGAAGTCTATCAATTCTAGAGAGACACCCGCTCACAAAGTGGAATAACCCTGCCTAAAGGTGGAATAATGCTGCCTAACTGAAGAGGAAAATCTGACCAACATGAAATCCCCGCTCGTGAGCGGGGATTTTGCTTCAGGGCATTTTCCGCGAGCTCGCTTTTTGTTTGCGCGTTTGTCCCCGGGGGAGGTGCACGCGTTCCCGGTATCCAAGAAAATCTTCGTCCGAGCCTGAACCCGAGTTCATCGAAAGGCCTTAACACGGCTCGAAGGCCTAAACACGGCTTAAAATGTCAGAACTCAAAGTCTCATAGTCCCCGGAGCCAAGACATAGTAGAGTACGCCAATGACAATCAGGTAAGCCAGCGCAATCAAGGTCCAGCCCATGTTGTGCCTGATGACCTCACCCTCGTTGCGGGTAAAGCCGGTGGTCGAAACCCCGACGCTGGCGGTCTGCGGGGCCACAGGCTTGCCGACTTCGGCGCCCACTGAGTTCAGAGACGGGAAGAGCAGAACCGGAGCCCCCAGCAGCTTGCCGACCATGGCTTGGAACCCTCCGAACATGGCGTTCGTGGAAGTGTTGCTGCCGGACAGTGCCACCCCGATCCAGCCTAAAATCGGAGACAGGATGATGTAAACCGGCCCGACTTTAGAAAAACCGTAAGCCAAAGAGGAAGCCATGCCGGAGAAGTTAAAGAGATTGGCCAGGCCGAAAATGAAGAACCCGACCAACAAAGCCCCCCACATTTGGGCAAACGTCTTCTTGAACACTTCGCCCAAAACCCGAAACGATTTGTTGGCGAAGAGCAGAACGACGATCAGCCAGGATATGAGAATCCAAGTACCGCCGGCAAAAAGGTTCCAGTTGAAAGCAACCGCAACCGGCTTGTGGGTAATGGAAGAGAGCCCTTTGACCGAAGCCATGAAAAGGCTGATTCCGGGAAGTTTCGACCAAGGCCCCGTACCGGCTAAGACCACCACGACCAGGATGACAAAAGGAAGCCAGGCCTTGAACACATCCCCTGAAGACAGGGCTTCACCCTCCGCTTTCTTGATACTGGCCGGGTCGACCTCCTTGCCGCCGTAGCCCAAAATTTGTTTGGGCCGCCAGACCTTGAGGAAAAGAAGAATGCAGACAAACGAGACAATCGCCCCGGAGATATCCGGCAGATACGGTCCCAGGTAGTGGGCGACCGGCCATTGCCCCAGGATATACGACAATGAGGCAACGATAGCCAGAGGCCAGGCATCTTTAATCCCTTTCCTGCCGGCGACCAGGTAAATGAGAATCCAGGGCGGGGCGAGAGCCAGCACGGCCACGATATTCCCCACCGAAGCTGAGAGACTCATCAGCGGCAATCCGGTCACGGCCGCCAGGGTAATAATCGGGGCCCCCATGGCACCATAGGACACCGGCGCATTATTGGCGATGGCCGTAACGCGAAGAGCGTCTAGGTCGGCAATGCCCAGGGTCATGAGGATCGGCCCCACAACCGCCCAAGGATAACCAAAGCCGACCAGGCCCTCCAACAGAGCTCCGAACGCCCAGGCCAAAAGAATGGCCTGAACCCGGACATCCGCCGTCGCCTGCTGAATCAGCCACTTGCGGAAGATCTCGAAAAGGCCGGTGTAATTTAGAGTGTAGTACATCACAACACCCCAAAACGTGATCCAGTCGACCGCCCAGATACCGGTGAGTCCGCCCCACCAATAAGCGGCCATGCCCGTCCCGAAGGGGACGTGCCAGACCACGATGGCAATGATGACGGTCACCACGGAAGAAATGACCACCGTCAGCCAGGCTGTCATGCGCACGACGGCCATTAAAAATAAAAGCAATACGACCGGAATGAGGGCCGCCACCAATGTGAGTCCCATATTGCCCAGCGGATTTAAAACCTGATGAAACACATTTTGTCCCTCCTCCATAGTTCAATACCAGCCATGACATTGGAAAACAAGCGTGAACCTCCCCGGGGACAAACCCGCAACCTCCGCACTAACCGCTTAGGGCCCTAACCGCTTAGGGCCAGACCTCACCACCTCCCACCTCTTGATCCAGGCTAACTATTCGCCTGGTGGCCAGACCATTTCACGATGATACCCTCCGGTATTGGAAAGACACCCCACTTGAGGTACAATGTTTTTAGAAGGATCATACCCCAAGTCCGGAAACTTTATGCGTTCCAGAATATTCTTACCCTATCGAGGTATTCCTTCCGCAACCTCCGGCCAACCAGACTAGATAGATTTCGACAATTTTTCGGAAAGTCCTCCCATTTTTCAATTGTGAAAAGATATTCTAGATTGTGTCTCCGGATCAAATTCTTCGATTCAACCGCTCAATTCGACGGTCCTATGAAAAAGCTGAGAGGAGTAACCCGATGAGCCTGTCCAAACACAGCGAACCCAGCCTATCCGGCGTACCCGGCCCGGGGGAACTGGACCCGGCCGTTTTTGCCCAACGTCTGGAAGAAAACATCGCCCAGGCACTGATAGGCAAGAGGAAAGCCGTACGCTTTCTGGTCATTGCATTGCTGACTGACGGCCACGTGCTGCTGGAAGACGCCCCCGGTGTGGGGAAAACGACTCTCGTCAAAGCTCTGGCCCGTTCCCTTGGGGCCGAATTCCGGCGTATCCAGTTCACTCCGGATGTTTTGCCCAGCGATGTGACGGGAACCTCTATCTATGATCCAAAGAAAGGTGAGTTTCGTTACCACCCCGGCCCAGTCATGTCCAATATTCTCTTAGCCGACGAGATTAACCGCGCTTCCCCTAAAGCTCAATCCGCCCTTCTGGAGTGTATGGAGGAAAGGCAAATCACCGTGGACGGCTCCACTCACGCCTTACCTCAACCCTTCTTTGTTCTGGCCACCCAAAATCCGCGCGAATTTCACGGTACCTTTCCCCTCCCCGAATCCCAGCTCGATCGCTTTCTCTTTTCTCTCCACTTGGGCTATCCCAGCGTGGAGGAAGAACTCGCCCTTCTCGATCGTTATCAATTCAATCAGCCGCTGGACAGCCTGTCCCAGGTGTTCCCGATTGAGGTGCTGCCCTACCTCCAAGACAAGGTGAGACAAGTCCATGTCAGCAATTCCTTACGTCTCTACCTGGTTAAATTGGCCGAGAGTCTGCGCTCTCACCCGGGCCTCCGGCTCGGCATCAGCCCCCGCGCCACTTTGGCCCTCTTCCGCGCGGGACAGGCCGCGGCTGCCATCCAAGGGCGGTCCTACGTCCTCCCCGACGACATCAAGGAACTGTTCCTGCCCGCCCTGCGCCATCGCGTCTTTCTCGCCGGCAACGGCAACCCGGAAGGCCTGCTGGTGGAAGTATTGCACTCCACTCCCCCCCTGCCGCGCAACTGAGGGAAGGTGAGCCCATGATAAGCACCCTACGGCGCAACGCCTTTTTCCTCTTCTTTTTGGTTTATCTTTTCGTCTACGCGCATTCAGAAGGAGATCGCCTGCCCGCGTTTCTCTTCATCGCTTTCACATCTCTTTGGCTGACGGAATTCCTCGGTTTCCTTTGGTTTCGCCTCCGCACCCGGGTGACTTGGTCCTTGTCAGCCACTACTAAGGAAGCTTATTCAGACCTGTCGATGACCCTGCGCACCCATTATCCGCCCTTTGGCGCTTTAAACTTTCACTTGACTCTGCCCTGGAACCCGGCCGGTCAGGCCGACCGGACCTTATCCTTTAACCCCGAACCGGATGCGGAACAGACCTTTTCTTTTCTTCTGGGCAACCGGGGCCGCTATGACATAGGCCCCCTATCCCTGAGTTTTCGGGACCCCCTGGGGCTCTTTACCCTGGCCGGCCGAGTGGGCGAAGCGCAAGAAATCTGGGTCACTCCGCGCCTCCTGCCTATAGCGGGAGAGAGATACAGCGGCTTTGACCCCTGGGCCGGAGACCTGTCGAACCGCGGCCAACTTTCCGGCGGCGCCCGCAACTATGAATTCGGGGATCCTTGGCAGCACATCCATTGGAAGGCGACGGCCCGTACCCAAAAACTTATGGTTCGGGAATTTGAGGCGGAAAATGATACCGACACCGTTGTCTGGCTGGACCTGTCATCCTCAAGCTATGAGGGCAATGAGCCGGCCCTGGAAACCGCCGTCTCCCTAGCCGCCTCTTTCCTGACCCATTTTGCCCAACAACACCGGCTCGTCACTTTCCTGGCCACGGCCTATGTTCCTTGGAGCCACCTGCTCACCGAAAACAACCTGCCCGAGGCCCTTCGCTACTTGGCCGGGGCGCGCGCCGACGGCATCTCTTCCGCGGAAGAGGGAACAGACGGCCTTCCTCAGACCTCCAAGCTGCTCGTCATCACCGGCCGGGTCACGACCCCCTTGTTGCAGAAATTAGGCCGGCGCAGCACCCTGGGTGAACAGGTGATCGTGTTTGCCACCGGTCCCGCCGGGGAATTCCCGCCTGCCATAGCCGGAGTGGAGGTGAGGCCTTATCAAACGGCTTAAGTTCAGTCAGAGGGTGGCTGCCGCCGTCTTTGTCGGAAGCTTTGCTCTCCATTTACAGGAGGTCTTTGCGCCTCGGGGTCAACTGACCTGGGCTCTGATTCTCCTTCCGCTTTTTTTCTGCCTAAGTGATTTTCCGCAAGCTCCGGCCGGACCTCTGACTCGGCTCCGGACAGCTTCCGCCTTTCTCTTGCCTATGCTTGCCACGGATCTTATAACCCGCGGCGGCACAGCCCGTTATCTCATGACTCAGGATGTTATAGCTGGGGATGTCACAGCCCGAAATCTTAGAAGTCTTTGGCCCTGGGCCTGGAACTTTCAACATGTATCCCTGGCCGTCTATTATCCCCTTCAGGCCCTGGCTATCGGCACCCTAATCTTTCTCGCCCTGCTGAAACGCCGGCCCAAGATCTGGCCCTGGCTCATTCTCGTGACCCTGCTCAACATGTTTTTCTTTTCTTATGTCAGGCGCGTCTGGTCTTTCACGATACCTTTGAATTTCGCCTCCGCCATCGTTTTGCAGTTCACCCTTACCCGCCAGACGAACCTTGGGCCCCGTTCGGCTTTGGCAACCGGAGCCATGCCCGGAGCGGACGGGCCGCGATCCCAGACTCATCCGGCACGCGCAAGGGTCCGCGCGCTTTGGCTTATCCCCATCACCGCCATTCCCATCCTGCTGGGACTCACCTTGCCGACCCTCTCCCCCATTTGGTTCCAATACCCGCTCACCGTCAACTCCATCTTGGGACGAAGTTCCCGCCAAATCTCCGAGCTGGACGGCCATACCCTCTTTGCTTGGAAGACCGATCAATTGGGAGGGCCCTGGCAAGGAGACAACACCCCTCTTTTCTATGTGCAAGGGCCGTCACCGGTGTACTGGAGAAGCCAAGCGTACGATTTCTACGATCCGCGCGGCTGGTGGTCGGAGAGCGGCAGCCCGACTAGTTTTGACGCCAAGGCACCCATCCGCTTTTCCGCTCAGGGACCCGAGCGCTTCCAGGTTCTCTCCCTCCTGCCTTTAGCCCCGGACACCGGACTTCCTCTCCCCGAACAAACCACTTCTCTCGATCAGATATCCCGACCTCAGGCCGCTTTTAACTATGAGAACGCCATGGGGACCTTGTGGTCTAACCAGCTCCTGCCCGCCCATACCCTCTACACGCTCCACGCGGACCAGCCCGTTTTCAACCCCCCGGCCCTTCGCCAAAGCCAGGCCTCCGGTTTGCCCTCCTATGCCATTTACCCCAAGTGGAATCCCCATCTTATGCGCGGGGGGGACGACATCATCCGGTTAACCCACCGTCTCACAGACAAAGCCCGGACCCCTTATGACAAGATCCAGGCTCTGGTCACTTATCTAAAAACCAACATGACTTATACCCTCGATCCTCCCCAGGCACCGAACGGGGACTTTGTCTCCAATTTTCTCCTGGTCAGCCATGAGGGCTATTGTATCCATTTCGCCTCGGCGCTTGCTGTCATGACGAAAATTCTTGGTTATCCCACCCGCCTGGTCATGGGCTTCACTGCCGGACAGCCTCTCCCCGCTACAGTCTCCAATCCCTTTCCCGGAACGGATCGGAACACAGTCCGGGTTCTCACCCGGGAAGACGCCCACAGCTGGGTGGAAGTATATTTCAGCGGCTGGGGCTGGGTCCCTTTCGAGCCCACTCCCGGCTTCGCCATCCCCCAAAAGCCGGGGGATACCAGCCAACCGCTTGCCGACGCCGGCGCGAACCCCCGGCCGCCTGTACCCTCTGTGCCTTTGCACCGCAACCCAAGCCCCCCCTCCGCTCCCGCCACCCCCTCACCCCCGTCTGCCTCAGACGGACGCCTGGCTTTTCTGGGGGGCGGGGCGGCTTCAGTCATCCTCATCCTCTCAGTCTTTGCCCTCGTCCGGCATTACCTGCGGCGCCGACGCTGGCGAGCCATGTCCAATCAACAGCGCCTTCTCTTCCTCTATCGGGACCTTCTGGCCCTGGCCGCCAAACACGGACTGCAACACAGGGAGGACGAGACGCCGGCGGAATTTCTGCGGCGCCTTCCGCCCTGCGGCCCGGAATGGGAGGCTGGCTGGGCCAAGGCCGCGACCCTGGTCGAAGAAGGAGTCTTCGGCAGCGGAGACGGCACAACGCAACTGCAAGACCTGATCGTTCTTAAACCAGAAATAGAGAAGATGCTAAAGCATCATTCCAGAACCTGCAAGCTCATCTTGTAGGCATAGATCAGTTCACGGCCATTGTCCGCCCGTTCGTCACAGTCCAAACCGTGTAAAGCCTGCCGGAGCAGTCTTTGATGGACCTCTTCCCGCCTGATCAAAAACTCCGTCATCTTGACAAGTCCCGTATCCCGCAGCTGAAGCAAAGTTTTCTCATACTTTTCCCGGGCCCGTTCCTCTGCCTTGATTGCCCTCTCCAGGATATTCTTGGGCTCACGGGCGGGATCCAGATAGCCAAGGTGCCAGGGTTCCGCCCGGGAGTTCACGTACCTGGCCGCCAACCCCAATTTGCTGACAGCCACTGACAGCATTTCCATGTGCCCGAGTTCCTCCGCCGCCAGAAGTCCGAGAAGTTCCCTCAAGTATCGGTCAGTCAGATAAGTCCGTTGGTTTAAGTAACGAACCGCCGCCGAAAACTCGCTGTCCTTGCCGGCATAGTGTTCAAGTAAGACCTCCCCCAACTCCGGATCAGGATGGTCCACATGCACGGGAAAAAAAAGACGTTTGCGATAACTGTACATGCTCTTTCCTCCCCCACCCCGTTAAAACGGGTCCTGCCTTCAATATATGAGGGCATCGGAGCAGGAGTGACCCCGGGGCGGTCAACGCCGGCCTCACAGTACACTCTTCAGCAACGGTACCCTCCGCAAGATGAGATGCGCGGCTGCAAAGCATAATTGACTTAAGAGCCGTAATAGCGGCGGATAAGCTCGATAAGTTCCGGCAGCGTAAGCCCGAGGCCCTTATAGTATTCAATGTCTTTTTTCAGTTTCTCGACGACAAGCTCATCCCGCTTGGTTGCCCGCTCGCCCGGCAGCAAGGGCGCAACAAAGCAGCCCTTACCCACCATCGTATAGATAAAGCCTCTGTGTTCAAGCTCCTCCCAGGCCTTTTTCACCGTAATTACGCTGATCCGCAACTGTTTCGCGACGGTGCGGATGGGCGGGAGACAGAAATCCCGCTCCAGCTCTCCCTTGACGATCTGGGCGGAAACCTGCTCAAATATCTGCTGATAGATTGGTTTGTCCGATGTATTTGAAATAATAATATTCATCGCTCACAAATCTAACCTTTCAAAACGACGCGCGGATATCCTGTAAGCGAGCAGGGTCAGCGAAGCAAAGAGAATAATACCGGCGAACAATACCGGTAGTTGACTGGCCATGTGGCTCGACCCTAAACCATCGAGGCTAGCCCTGAGGACTGGAACGCTTACAACCGCCACATCGACAGCCGTGACATAAACCGCGGCCGCACAAATTGCCAAAATTATCGGCATCCCGACCTTATAAGCCGTTTTATAAAAACCCGGCAGAAAGATAAGGTTAAAGATGGCATACATCATCAAGACCAGCCCGAAAAACGCGAAATTAGTGTTCATCCCGACCATGTTACCCTTGAGGTAGACCGCATTGTTTATGACAGCGAAAGGGACCGCGACGATGATCTGCAACAGCTCGATGATCGCCACTAAGCAGACTTTAGCCAGAACAACGTCCTTTTTACGAACGGGCAGCAAGGCCGTGAAAAAGACATCCCGGTTGGCCCTGTCGACAAAGAATAGAGTGTTAACTGGGAAAACGATGTAGCCGAAGGCGATAAAAAACGGCCAGCTCGGGAAAAGCAGAAATGTGCCGAAAAGAAGAAAAAGGAACATAGCCGGGTGCCAGCACAGCCTGAATTCCTTGTATAGTAAATCTTTCATTCCGCACGCCCCTTTTCATAGTAGATCATGATGGATTCGACGTCCGCCGCGGATACTTCAAGGCCGGTACCGCCCCGCAGGTCTGTCGTCTTCACCAGCCCTGAGAACCCAAGAGAATTCTCTTTGCAGCCGATCAGCTTGTGCCGCAGATCGTTCGTAAGCCGTTCGCCTGACCCTTTTACGATTTTGTAGGAATCAAGAAATTCGTCTTTCTCCGTGCTGGCGATGATCGCACCATCTTTAATGTAGGTAATAAAATCCGCGCATTTTTCGAGATCGGACGTGATCTGGGTGGAGAACAGGATGCTTGTCTCCCCGCCCTCAATGAGTTCTTGAAATAACTCGAGCATATCGTCCCGTGACACAGGGTCGAGACCGCTCGTGGGCTCATCCAGGATGAGCAACTGCGCGTGATGCGAGAGCGCCAGAGCCAGTGAGTATTTCACTTTCATTCCTGTAGACAGCTTCTCAACTTTTTTCTCGGGGTCCAAATCGAACCTCGCCAGATAGCCCTCATATGCCGCGTCATCCCATTCGTTATAAAAACGTTTTACGACGTTGGTGATGGTTCTGAGCCTCTGCTTCGGATAATAAAAGATATCTCCGAACATAAGGCCGATTTTCTGTTTGCAAGCGAGTTCGTCGGAAAAATAATCTTTTCCCAGAAAAGATACGGTACCCCCATCCGCATGAACAAGGTTCAGCATCGTTTTGAGCATTGTGGTTTTACCCGCTCCGTTACGGCCGACAAAGCCCATGATGTATCCCTTTTCAAGCGAAAAGGATACATTTTTGAGTGCAAACTTTTCGTATTTCTTATTTAGGTTGTGGACAGACAAGAGCTCCATAGAGTTTCCTCCCTTAGTTGATATTGTAACTATTGGATATGCACAATATAACATCCTGGTTTGTTGCTGTCAAGCGCGTGCAAAACCCATTTTCTGGCTTCGCTGAAACAGGTTGATCCCGATCTCAATCATGTCTACACTGCCGCATGCCCGTTTTTCAGGCAAACTAAAAGAAGCCCTTAATGGACTTCCATGCTTACCAAGTATTAAGGGTGGACTTCGCCCCCAAATTATTTAAGGCTATGTACCTTTTCCGTCGGGAGAGATCAGAATGGTGCCGTCGCGTCATAGCCGGAATTGGGGTTTGTGAAAAAATGTTCTTACAAGAAATGCTTGCGGTTTTCCAGAACGCCTGCTATGATGTAATTACAAAGTAATAACCTACGAGGAGGGGCTCCTATGCAAATGGATATCATTAAAATTGGTAACTCCAAAGGAATTCGGCTTCCGGTTGCAGTCTTAAAACAATGTAAGATAGAATCAACTGTAGAGTTGGAAATTAAGGACAACTGCATTATCATAAAACCAGTCAACACGCCTCGTCAAGGTTGGGCTGATGCTTTTGAACTCATGCGCAAAAATAACGATGACGCGTTATTAGTCCCTGATGAAATCGACAATGGCTTGTTGGAGGCGTGGGATGAACAAAAACATTGAGCAATATTCTCTATACTGGGTAGACCTGAATCCTACACAAGGGGCAGAAATTAATAAAACCAGGCCATGTGTTATTATTTCCCCTTCGGAGATGAATGATCATCTTCGAACCGTTATTGTTGCTCCGATGACTAGCCACGGAAGGGAAGGGTATCCCACTCGAACTAAGGTAACAATAACGGATGTAACCGGCTGGATCGTGCTAGATCAGATCCGAACAATTGACAAGACTAGATTGCGTGAGAGAATTGGGGTTTTAGACACAGAACAGATTATAGAAATCAAAGGTATTATTAAGGAAATGTTAGTGGAGTGAATCGGCAGCTAGAGCTTCGTGCTTGTCCCGGTAGTAGCCGAGACATCTTAATTTGTGAGACGGGTCAAGGCTGGTTAATCCTGTGATGAAGTACATTCTGGTTCTCCTTTCGTTCTGTTGTGGTTGCGGTGGAGTGGCTGGGATACGGCTGGAGTGGACGGACAGCACCTGGTGCGATTTGAACGAGCGTTGCATGAAAAAAACCCCGCTGCCGAGAACGGGGTTTTAGCTTCTCTTTACTTTATTCCAGGGGCAGATTTCGTACGCCCGGTCAAACCACAGTATCCGAAAGACGTTGCCGGTCCGGTAGCCGAAAACTCTTTTGACATCACAAACCCGAATTTCGTAGATCGTTTCATCGGGTGAGACTTTGCCCGGAAGTGGCTTCGACGGGTTGGAGATGGGCTTGAATCTCAACCCGTTATGCGTTCCTAGTCTGTCCCACGGCACTTGCTCCATGGTCTGCAACGCCGTAATCAACGCGGGTCCAGTTCTTTTCCGTGCCACTGAGACCGTAAGCAGCGCTGCCCGGAAACGTGTACGAACGACAATACGGGATATTGGCGGCGTGGCCCTTCCTGGACTTCGAGAAATTGCCTTTCCTTAAGTCGCATTGTCTCCCAATATCCTCCTTGCATCATAGGAAATTTTTTGCACCGCATTTTCCGTACTATACTTCGCGAATCTTTCCACAATATCGGCAAAATCAGTCCTGTTAAGCGGCATTCCACCACTCCAGACGAAATCCTCCAAAACCGAAAAATACTCAACTTCATAGAGCGCATCCAATTTATTCAATAAACAACCAAGCCGTGTTTGTCAAGACCTAGGCTGTAAGCTGGCTCAGTTCCCTTAAAGAATTCTAGTTGCTGTATCAGTTCATCTGTCAACGTGAGTTCGGCGGGATCATAGAAAAAAGTAACTCCGTTGATGGTTTCGTGACTTAGGTTAAGCTGTTCGGTTAGTTCGGCTGCCTTTAGCAATTCATGGATACCGTCTAAGTCATGTGCTGCAATGCTGTTAATGGTGATCTTCGCATCTTCGGTTACATGGTATCCGCCCGGTCTTGTGGAGCGAACCAGGGCATTTTTCCAGGACAAATGAAGATGGTTGAGTTTCGACAACTCCTTGGCACTGGATGAGCCAAAAATCGCACCCGTTTTCTCCAGAGTATCCAATTCCTGTCGGGTGAAAATGGACGGGTCTAATTCGCCCACATCTCTCTTGAGTTGATAATAGCATCTCTTGTAGTCCTGCCTGACATTCTCAACCACAGGACCATTCTCGAAAGCATAAATGGGATCCTTAAACAGGACCTCACCGTACTTCGCCATGTGTATTAGTTGGGCAAAGTAGAGAAGTTTTTGCAGTTTCATGTTTCCGTCGTAGGTGTTTTGCGGAGTATCGTAGTTCTGGCTCATAAACCACTTCGCTGCATCTAGGGCAGTTATGGCCATAGAAACCATTCCTTTCTGGCTTTCTCCCTATGATCCAATTATATACCTTTCCCGAAAAGGATGAAACTAACTCTGGCGATTTTCTTTTGCACGGACGAGAATCACGCTGCAATGACGCTGCTTGTTGAGAGAAAAACAAACGAGCCTTCATCCGGATGCGCACTCGCTGGAGGCCGCCGGTACGTCAATTCCCTCCAGCATGGCTTATTCTGAATATCGTATTCTCCATAACTCTTCTGATTCTGGCATCCCAAGTTCTGGTTCTTGCTTTCGCTATTATTTTTAAAGCCTAACATCCGGCAAGGTAAGAAAAATACCCAGGATTAAATTGTGAAAAGATATTTTTGCTTGAGATTCCGTCTCACTTGACGTGCCTTTCGAGTTTTTCCTCTTGATTTTGGAGCCTATTGTCTATACGTTTGATGTCCTCCCACACATAGTCTAAGTTATGCTTAATGTCCTTGGTATCCTTCTTTACACTCTTCATGTCGGCTTCCAGTCTGCCAAAGCGCTCATCAAATTTGCCAAACCGTTCATCTGTCCTTTTTTCAAATCTATCAAGCCGTTCCTCTGTCCTTTTCTGCCCTTCCTCCAGTTGCTTCTGTCCCTCCTGTAACTGTTCAAGAAGGGCTAGGATTTTTTCTTCATTAGTCATGCTTACTTCCTCCATATTCTTCCTCTCGGATTTATCTTACCATGTTGAACCTCTCTTTGTCCATTTGAATCCACCCTTTCCCGCCTTCGGGCACATAAAAAGAAGCCCTCAATCGGCTTCCATTCGTTGGCATTAATTTGGGGTAGGCTTCGCCCCACCTGTTATTTACCTCATTTTAGCCCTTTTCGGGGAACTCTCTCTATTTCGGCATGACAACAAAAGCCGTGGAAACATAACGTTCGGGAAAGATATCCCAGAGATGATTAATGATTTTACCTTGGTAAACCATTTCCGAAGAGGAACCGCCATCAAGATTCACAGCAGTGACCGCATGATACTGCAAGAACACATTCATTAGTTGAGGAGCTGTGGCGCCCCAACTCCAAGTCGGCTGGCGCCCGTCTATCACGACCAAAATAATCGTACCGTCCGCTGTTTGGCCGATTCCCGTCCGGGGTGCAATACCAACCCCCCCATCTCCAGCCACAACCGGCTTACCGTTAGCAACCAGGATTGGGCCGAAAAAAGTTACCGCTTCTTGAATATGGCGGGCAGCCAACTCGTTCGCCGACATGGGACCGATGACTAGTTTTCCTTGATCATCGATCCCGATAAGTTCCTCGGCTTTTTTGCTCCCAATATCATTATAAACAAGCTTCCCGCCGTGCACCGTCAAGCCTTCCGGAGAACCCCCGCTTCCTCCCCAACTGGGTCCATTGAACCCTCCCGCATTAATTCCGGCCACGGCTTCGCTCTGTTGGACCAGATGTGTCAATAATTCCCCCGCTGTGCCAAGTTGATTGGTCACCGCGACTTTGATCCGTTTTGGGTCTTTAATCAACATGACTTTTCCTCTAAACGATTGTCCCTGGATGTTCTGGATTTTAATACCGTTATCCGAGCCGTTCGTCACCTGTTGACTGACAATGTTCGTTTGGGTATTCACTCCCAGCGCATCATACTCATGAGTAATCTTGTCAATTTCAGAACATCATCTCTCCTTGCCCTTTTTGTTGGCAAGGACACGTTTGAGGTGCTCAATTTCGTTGGCCGATAACTCGTTCTCTTCAAGCAGGTTGACCACGAGCATGCTGAGTGATCCGTCATAGGCCTTTTGCAGAAAAGAGTTCCTTTCTGCCCTTCTACATTCTTGTTCCGACAGAAGGGGTGTGCAGACATACGGGGATGAACTCTTATCGACCATAACGGCCTTTTTAGTGACCAATCGACTGACGAGTGTGTAAACAGTGGTAGGTTTCCAGCCGATACGGGATTGCAAGATCTCAACCAGTGCAAGAGACGTGATGGGTGCCTTTTCCCACAATATTTTCATGACCTGCCATTCGGCATCTGTAATTCTAGGGTCTTTCTTCATGAACCACATCTCCTCTACGAATGTTTAACATAGCCTTATTCTACATGCATGGAAAACCAATGTCAATACCTCCGGGCCATTAACTTTCTCATTTTCGCCGCTTTTCTGCTTTTTTGGCCACACCGCCTAGCGAGCACCCGGCTGATCGCCGCGGCCCTTGCCGTCAGCCTTCCGGCCATCGTTTTCTTCTAGAACTTTAATCCTTTACAAAGCAAAAGCCCCCATAATCTTTCATATCACAGATTTATGGAGGCGAAAAAAGCGGGCTTCTTTTAAGGGGTACTACCACTTCATTCCGGGAACTAGCTTGGGTACACGCTTCCTGTATTCTACATATTGGTCTCCAAAAGTTTCTACCATGAAGCTTTCTTCTTGCCTGATTTTGATTAGCAGGATTAGCACGCTAACCAACAATATTATAATGAAGAAAACGCCATCCGAAATAGTCGAACCTATTACAGCCCCTTCACGCCGATATCCCGGCGGTAGTGAGCTCCGGGAAAGTCTATCTCGGCTATCAGGCCGTAAGCGCGCTCCCGCGCCTCAGCCAGGGTCCCGCCCAAGGCCGTGACAGCCAAAACCCGGCCCCCGCAGCTCACAACCTGTCCCCCTCTCAACTCCGTCCCCGCCTGAAAAACAGCTTGGCCGGGAGGGAGGGTCTCAGGCAAGCCGATGGGTATGCCTTTCGGGTAGGCCGCCGGATAACCGGGAGCCGCCATGACTACGCAGACAGCGGCTTCGTCAGACCATGTCAGCTCCTGTCCGCTTAACTGTTTCTCCGTACAGGACCAAAGGACAGGCAGAAGATCAGACTCCAGCCGCAGCATGACGACCTGGGTCTCGGGATCGCCGAAGCGAACATTGTATTCCAAAACCTTCGGCCCTTCTTGCGTGAGCATCAGTCCCAGGAAGAGCACGCCCGTAAAAGGCATTCCTTTCTCCCGCATGGTGTTCAGCGTCGGTTCCAGGATCGTCTCCCTGACGATTTTCTCCACTTCCGGAGTCCAGACGGGCGCGGGACTGTATGTACCCATGCCCCCCGTATTCAGCCCCCGGTCCCCATCCAGGGCCCGTTTGTGGTCCTGCACCGGCACCATGGGCATAGCTGTCAACCCGTCGGCAAAACAGAGTAAACTGATTTCCTGTCCTTGCAGACACTCCTCAACCAAAATGCGCTTTCCGGCCTCCCCGAAAGCTCCCCCCATCATTTCATCCACAGCCTGAAGGGCTTCGGCCAAACTCTGGGCCACAATGACCCCTTTTCCCGCCGCCAAGCCGTCCGCCTTTAAAACACAGGGAACTCCTAAAGTCCGGATGTAGTCTTTGGCCTTAGCCGGATCTTCGAAAACTTCCCACCCGGCCGTCGGAATCCCAGCCTCCCTCATAATGAGCTTAGCGAAAAATTTGCTGCTTTCCAGCCTGGCTGCCGACCGCGACGGTCCGAAGATACGCAAGCCCGCCTCTTGAAAAACATCCACTATACCCTGGCTGAGGGGCTCTTCCGGTCCGACCACCGTCAAATCGATTTTTTTCTCCAGGGCAAACTTGACTAGGCCCTCCGTGTCCTGTGACGGAATCGGGACATTCCATGGCGAAGTGCCGGCATTGCCGGGGGCGACATAGAGCTCCGACAGCTCCGGACTCTGGGCCAGCTTCCAAGCCAAAGCGTGTTCCCGTCCGCCGCTGCCGACAATTAAAACTTTCTTACCCATCCGTTTCTTCCTCCCCACATACTCCGGACTCGTTATGGAAGTTAAAGCAAATGAAATGACCAAATCAAAAAATTCGCGGCCGCCCAAGGCTCACCCCGGCTCTTCCGGAAACTGAAGTTAGTGTTGAAAATGCCGCCTGCGGGTAAAGAGCATAATCAAGTTCAGACGATCCGCCGCCTCGATCACGGCTTGGTCTTGCACGGATCCACCCGGCTGCACCAGGGCCCGGAGACCGGCTTTAGCCGCCTCCTCGACGGTGTCCGTAAAGAAGAAAGCATCGGAGGCCAAATAGGCTCCTTCGGCCCGGCTTCCCGCTTGGGTTAAAGCGATCCTGACCGAGCCGACCCGGTTCATCTGGCCGGCGCCGACCCCTAAAGTCTGCCCCTCCCGGCCAACGACAATGGCATTGGACTTCACGTGTTTTACGGCCTGCCAGGCAAACTCCAGCTCTTTCAGGTCCGCTTCACTCGGCCGGGCCTTGGTCACGACTTCCCAAGCGGAGGCGGGCACTGTGCCCTCATCCTCTTCTTGGACCAGGTAACCGCCGTCCACACTCCTGATCTTCCAGCCCGGTTTGCTTTGGGCTTCTCCCCGGCCCACCGCCCAAAGCCTGAGATTCACTTTTTCCTTGAGAATATCCCTGGCCTCCGGTGAAAATTCCGGCGCGATGACCACCTCATAGAAACGTTCTTTCAGGGCCGCGGCAACCGGCTCGTCCACCACCCGGTTGAAAGCCGCAATCCCTCCGAAGGCGGACACCGGGTCAGAGGCGAGAGCGCGTTCATAAGCCGCCAGAGGTGTGCCCCCCAAGGCGATGCCGCAAGGGTTCGTATGTTTGATGATCACGGCCGCCGCTTCCTGAAATTCCAGGACTGTCTTCCAGGCGGCATCCATATCCATCCAATTGTTATATGAAAGTTCTTTTCCCTGCAGTTGTTTACCCCCAGCCAAGGTCCCCGAGCCGTTGCTGGAATAGAAAGCCGCCTTTTGCTGCGGATTTTCTCCGTAACGCAGGTCCTGCACTTTTTTCGCCGTCAAACGCAGGACGGAGGGGAAGCCCCCTTTTTCCTCCAGCCTGCTCTCCAAGTAATCCGCAATCAGGCGATCGTACTCGGCCGTATGGGCAAAGGCCTCAGCCGCCAAGCGCTGCCGCACGCCGGCCGGGATTTGGCCTTTTTCCCGCAGCAAATCCAGAATTTCTCCGTAATGTTGGGGATTGACCACGACCGTCACCCGTTCATGGTTTTTCGCCGCCGAGCGCACCATGCTCGGACCGCCGATATCTATGTTCTCCACCGCTTCTTCCAAACTGACCCCAGGTTTGGAGATCGTCTCCCGGAAAGGATAGAGATTCACCGCCACCAAATCGATGTACTCGATGCCGTTTTTCTCCATTTGGGCCAAATGCTCTATGGACCTGCGCGCGAGAATCCCCCCATGAATTTTGGGATGAAGTGTCTTCACTCTGCCATCGAGGATTTCCGGGAAACCGGTCACTTCACTGATATACTTGACCGGCACCTCCGCTTCAACCAGCGTTTTGTAAGTACCGCCCGTTGACACCAGATCAAACCCCAACTCGACCAGTCCGCGGGCAAATTCCACAATTCCCTGCTTATCGGAGACACTGATGACCGCTCTTCTTCCCATCTACACAACCCCCTTTAGAAATAACTTTTAAACCGCCCCAGCAATCATTCCCAAATAGAGACACTCTGCTTATCGGCTTCTCTCTGCCACCCGCACCCTCCTGCCGGAACGCTCCAGCCTTCCGGCAGCCAGCAGACGAACCGCTTCGGGATAAAGACGGTGCTCCACTGTGAGAATCCGGGCTGAAAGGGTCTCTTCCGTATCCTCGGGGAGAACCGGCACAGTTTCCTGAAGAATGATCGGCCCGCTGTCCAACCCTTGGTCGACAAAATGTACCGTACAGCCGCTCACTTTCACCCCATAAGCCAGGGCCTGACGCTGGGCGTGCAGCCCGGGAAAAGCCGGCAGCAGAGACGGGTGGATATTGAGAATGGGAAAGCCGGCTCTTTGGATAAACCCTTCCCCCAGGATCCGCATGTAACCGGCCAGGAGGAGAAGCTCCATTTGCCGTTCTTTCAGCCAGGTCAACAAACTCTCTTCCCGGGCTTGGGGGGATGGGTAGTCAGCCGGGGCAAAAACCCTGACCGGAATTCCGGCAGACCGTGCCCTTGCCAATGCTTGAGCCCCTGCCTGATCTGACCCGACGGCGACCAGTTCTATGGGAAGTTCGCCTTTCTGCGCAAGGTCAATGAACATTTGGAGATTGCTGCCGCGCCCGGAAACTAAAACCCCCGTTCTCAGCGGAGTTCTCATCGGTAGCTCACTCCTTCGCCCGGCTCCACCCGACCCAAGATCACGGGGGCTTCTCCCCCCCGCCGGAGCAGACTGAGCACGTCCTCTGAATCCTCCGGATGGACCAGCAGAATGAAGCCGACTCCCATATTGTACGTGCGGTACATCTCCGCTTCCTCCACCTCACCCAGCTTTTGCAGGAGACCGAAGACTCCGGGAACCGGCCAGGCGCCCCGGTCGATCTCAACCCCCAGGCCTTGCGGCAGGACGCGCGGGATGTTTTCCGTCAGTCCTCCTCCTGTAATATGCACCATCCCCCGGATTTTACCGCTCCCCAGCAGGGGAAGGACTGTCTTCACATAGATGCGCGTGGGACGCAGCAGAACTTCTCCCAACGGTTCACCCAGTTCGGGAAAAACCGTGCTCAAGGGATAAGGCTCCAAGATCTTCCGGGTCAAAGAATACCCGTTGCTGTGCAACCCTGAAGATTTGAGCCCGATCAGAACATCCCCCGCTTCAATTCCTTGGCCGTCGAGCAAGCGATCCCGGTTGACGACTCCTACTGCGAAACCGGCGATATCATATTCGTCCGGCGCGTAAAAGCCGGGCATCTCCGCGGTTTCACCGCCCAGCAAAGCACAGCCGGCCTCTCGGCACCCGTCCGCCACACCGCTCACGATGCCGGCAATCCTCTCCGGCACGACCCGCCCCACGGCCAAGTAATCCAAAAAGAAAAGGGGCTCCGCTCCCTGGACCAAAACATCGTTGACACACATGGCAACGGCATCCTGCCCGATCGTCGTATGGCGGTCCATTTGGAAGGCCAAGCGAAGTTTGGTTCCCACCCCATCGGTGCCGGAGACGAGCACCGGATCGGGATACTTGCGGGTATCCAGGGAAAAAAGCCCCCCGAAACCGCCAAGCCCTCCCAGCACTCCCGGACGCAGTGTCCGCGCCGCGATCGGTTTAAGCTTCGCCGCGGCCTCATTGCCCGCTGCGATGTCCACCCCCGCGTCTCGGTAAGAATATCCCATCCCTATCTCCCTTTCCTTTCGAAATCATATTTCCCTTTGTTGGCGGGAATCTCAATAGGATAGTCACCGTCAAAGCAGGCCAGGCAGACCGGTTCCTCCCCCAAGGCCCTTTTCAATCCTTCCTGGGAAAGATAATGCAAAGAATCCGCCCCTACGTAAGCCCGGATGCCTTCCAGGTTGAGTTGCGCCGCGATCAGCTTCTCCCTCTCCGCCGTGTCGATACCGTAATAGCAGGGATAGAGGACGGGCGGCGAACTGATAAGCAAATGGACTTCTTCCGCCCCGGCGCCGCGCAGGATTCCCACCAAGCGGGAGCTCGTCGTGCCCCGGACAATTGAGTCATCGATCATGACTACCCTCTTACCCCGGATCACCGAAGCGTTGGCGTTCAATTTCAAATGCACGGCGATTTCACGCATCTCCTGGGTGGGTTGAATAAAAGTCCGCCCGATATAACGGTTCTTGATCAGCCCTTCTTCGAAGGGAATCCCCAATGCGTGTGAGTAGCCCAGAGCCGCCGCCCTGCCGGAATCGGGAACCGGAATAACTATATCCGCCTGGATCGGACATTCCGCGGCCAATTCCTGTCCCATCCGGCGGCGGGCTTCGGAGACATTGATCTTGTCTATGGTGCTGTCCGGCCGAGCGAAATAAATATACTCAAAGGCACACCCCGCTCTGCGGGGGGAGGCGAGCCCCGGTCGAGAATGAAGCCCCTGTTCATCAATGGTCACGATCTCACCGGGTTCCACATCCCGGATGAGACGCGCCCCGATGCTGTCCAGAGCACAACTTTCCGAGGTCAGGACGTAACGTTCTCCCAGTTGACCGATACACAGGGGACGGATGCCGTAAGGATCCCGAACACCGAGCACCTTGTCCTCGGCCAGAATGACCAAAGCGTAGGCTCCCCGCAAATCCATCATGGTTTTCGTCACCGCGTCTTCCAAACAGCCGCGGCGATAGCGGGCAATCAGGTTAATAATCACCTCACTGTCCACTGTCGTCTGGAACACGGCACCATCTTTACTCAGTTCCTCGCGCAACTCGGCCGCGTTCGTGAGATTTCCGTTGTGGGCCAGGGCCATCATCCCGTTTTGGTAATGGACCACCAGCGGCTGGGCATTAGCCAACAAACTGGAACCTGTCGTTGAATAACGCACATGCCCGATGGCCATCTTACCGCCGCTTTGCTCCATGATCCGGTCGGAAAAAACCTCCGAAACCAGTCCCATCCCTTTGTGCAACTCGATATTCCGCCCGTCGGAAACCGCGATCCCCGCACTTTCTTGCCCCCTATGCTGCAGAGCATAAAGGCCGTAATAAGTCAGACGGGACACCTCCAGCTCCGGCGCGTAGAGGCCGAAAACACCACACTCTTCTTTGGGCTTGTCGTCCCTCGTCACCTTCAACCCCCTCATTGCCGCAAAGCTCGCTTTCCGAAGCACGAAGCAGCCCAAGGTGTGAGTTCGTGCACTCCCGGCCGGCTCTGTCAGGCTTCGCGGACATTTCTATCCAATAGTGAGACTCAGGCGTCTACCAGCGTTCCGGGTAAGGTTCACCCGTGTAATGATACTCCGCTCCTCGGTGGAACTCGTTATCATCCTCCGACACCCCGGTCGGATTATTGGGGGAGAACTTTCTCATCCTGATCCGGGACAGCAATTCCAGGTATGCGCCCCGGCCGGATTATTCCGGAAGAACTTCTTTGACCCGGCGGTAAACCTCCAAGTAGGCTTCTTCCACTTGGCCGAGGTCCCGGCGAAAACGGTCCTTATCCAGCTTTTCCCGGGTCTCCTTGTCCCAAAAACGGCAAGTGTCAGGCGAAATCTCATCCCCCAGCAAAATGGTGTCTCCCGCGAAACCGAATTCCAGTTTGAAATCAACGAGTTCAATCCCAGCTTTGTCCATAATCCCGGATAGGACCCGGTTCACTGCCAGCGCCATTTCCTGAATCCGTTCCACCGTCGCGGCATGGGCCCAACCCATAGCCTTGATGTGGGATTCGTTGACCAGGGGATCCCCCAAAGCGTCGTCCTTGTAATAAAGCTCGACGACCGGTTGGGGCAAACGGTACCCTTCCTCCGTCCCCACTCTTTGGGCCAGGCTGCCGGCCACGACATTGCGCACCACCACTTCCAGCGGGATCATGCGCAAACGCTTTACCAGCATCTGCCTCTCCCCCAGAGCCTCGACGAAATGGGTCGAAACCCCGGCCTTCTCCATTTCCCGGAAAAACAGAGCAGAGAGTTGATTATTCACCATCCCTTTATCCAGGATTTGCCCCTTTTTCTGCCCGTTCAGGGCCGTGGCGTCATCTTTGTAATCCACCCAGTAATACTCCGCCTCGTCCGTGAGAAATACTTTCTTGGCTTTGCCTTCATAAAGTAACGCGCCTTTTTCCATAAATCAACGACCCCTTCCCTCTGGTTTTCTGCCCTGCCGCCTCTTGTTGGCCCCATTGTCAACGCACCGCTGCGCCCGGCCGGTCTTCCAACTTACTACGCCAGCCCGACCCGTTTAAAAATATCCCCCACATGTTTGGTATGGTAAGAGAAATCAAAGAGAGCCGCAATCTCCTCCTCGCTCAAGTGAGCGCGAATGCGGGAATCCCCTGTAACCAGCGTTTGGAAGTTCTCCCTCGTCTCCCAAGCTTTCATTGCTTCTTCCTGAACCCAGGCGTAAGCGGTTTCCCGGCTCACACGCTTATCGATCAAAGCCAGCAAGACCCTTTGGGAAAATATCAAGCCGTGGACTTTGGCGATATTCTCTTTCATCCGCTCGGGGAAGATCTTTAACCCTTCCAGGAGTTGAATAGTTCTGTGCAACATAAAATCCAAGCCGATCGTGCTGTCGGGCAAAATGACCCGCTCCGCGGAAGAATGAGAAATGTCCCGCTCGTGCCAAAGGGCCACGTTTTCCAGCGCCGTTACGGCATTGCCCCTGATGACCCGGGATAAACCCGAAATATTCTCCGACATAATGGGGTTCTTTTTGTGAGGCATGGCAGAGGAACCTTTCTGCCCTTGACCGAAACCCTCTTCCACTTCATGCACATCCGTACGCTGCAAATTGCGCACTTCGGTCGCGATTTTGTCCAGGGAACTGGCGATTCCGGCCAGGGTGGTGACAAAGAAAGCATGGCGATCCCTTTGCAGGATCTGGGTGGATACGGGCGCGGGTTTCAGGTTGAGTTTCCGGCAAACCGCCTCTTCCACTTCCGGCTCTACATTGGCGAACGTTCCCACGGCACCGGAGATTTTGCCATAGCGAATTTCCTCCCGGGCAAAGTTCAGGCGCCCCTTTTGCCGCCGGATTTCGTCGTACCACAAGGCGAACTTGAGCCCCAGCGTAATCGGCTCGGCATGGATCCCGTGGGTTCGCCCCATCATTAGGGTGTCCCGGTGTTCAAGGGCCCGTTTTTTCAAAACCTCTTCCAGGCGTTCTATTTTGCCGAGCAAAATATCGGCCGCTTCCACCAGTTGCAGGGAGAGAGCCGTGTCCAAGACGTCTGAGGAAGTCATCCCCAGGTGGATGTATTTCGCTTCGTCTCCCACGTTTTCCGCCACATTGGTCCGAAAGGCCTCGACATCATGCCGTGTCACCTGCTCGATCTCTTGGACCCTTTCCCAACTGAAAGCCGCCCGCTCCCGGATCACGTCCACAGCAGCCGCCGGTATCCGGCCCAGAGAGGCCCATCCTTCGCAGGCCGCAATCTCGATTTTCAGCCAGAGGGAGAGACGATGTTCATCAGTCCAAACCTTTCCCATCTCTGGCAGGGTATAACGTTCAATCATAGGGGGCTCGCCTTCCTTCGTTTGCTCATTTCACAGTTTACCCAATTTCAGAGCTTACCCGCTTTCACGGCGTTATTGGCATAGCTTACCAGTCTGTCAGCCGCGTTCGCGATAAATCCTTCGCCATGATGAATCCTTCGCCATGCCATATAGATGGTTATTACCTCGCCGCTAGCTATTATCTCGCCGCCGGCGGCATGGGCGCCTGCCCCTTTAGGATTCCCCGGCTGCCGCTTTTTCACTGAGCTTTGTCAGCAGGGCCAAGTCTTTGCGCTCCACCTCTTCCGCCAATTCCCGGCGGTAGGTCCGCAGCGCCGAGCGCAACGGCTCCCGGCCGGCGGCCAGGATTTGCACCGCCAAGAGTCCGGCATTGCGAGCCGCGCCAATACCTACGGTCGCAACCGGAACGCCCGGAGGCATTTGGACAATAGCGTAGAGCGCGTCTACGCCCGCCAGGGCACCGCTCGCGATCGGCAATCCGATCACCGGCAAACTGGTACTCCCGGCCACGACGCCCGGAAGGTGTGCCGCCAGGCCGGCGGCCGCAATGATCACCTGTCCTCCCTGGGCCTCAAAAACCTTGACCCAACTGAGAGTCCTCTCCAAAGTCCTGTGAGCGGAAGAGACTTTCACCTCATACGGTACTTTGAACTTCTGCAGAACCCTTATGGCCTCCTCAACCACCGGATAATCCGAATCACTGCCCATAACGATTCCCACTAAAGACATCTCAGACATCTTCACATTCCTTTCGTCAAAAAGATTAATCACTCAGTGACTTATCGACTTAGGATCGCTTAAGCCTAAAGTTGTTTCGCCGAGGTCATCCGTAAACCACTCCCACGGCTTAAGCTCCGCGTTACGTCTGCCGCTGTAGGGCCCTTGAAAATTTCACCGGGGGTTCCCCGGCCGCTTTGAGCTTCATGTTATGTCTGCTCTCCGCCGCTGTACCCATTTTACAAGAGACTCTCAGACAGGTCAATGATAAATTCGAACATTAATGGCTAATCTTTATTCAATGTTCGCCATCTGTCATTTTTTGTGAGCCATCACTTTTTTCCCCCGGATAATGATCCTATCCAACACCTCTTCGTACCGCACGACCAGCCAGCCGATCAGCCCCCCCAAGACCACTCCGCCGAGCACATCCAGAGGGTAGTGCACACCCACATAGATACGCGAAAAGCCGATCAGGGCAGCCAAGGCAAGAGCCGCCACCCCAATGCTTTTGCTTTTGCGAAAGAGAACGGTCGCCGGAGCGAAAGACGTCGTAGTATGCCCCGACGGAAACGAATATTGGAGGGGCTTGTCCGCAAGAATTCTGACGTCCGTCCAACGCAAAAACGGTCGGGGTCGGGCCACGATGCTCTTGAGTACCTCATCGCAGAAAAACCAACCCAACATAAGGGCGACCATGGCCAGAAAAGCCGCTTTGCGGCCTCTCCCCCGCCCGAAGACAGCGAGCGCGAAAGCTATAAAGAGCCAGATCAGGCCCCCGGCACCAAGATGGGTTAGGAAAGGCATGGTCAAATCGAAAAGCGGATTCCGCCAAGCGTGGGTCACCGTGTAAAAAAGCCTTCCGTCCATTGTCAATAGCCACTTGAAAAATACCATATCTCCTCCTGCCGGCGAACGTGACTATTCACCGGTTAAAAAGTTTCCGAAAAGGTCCTGTTGCCGCTGCCTGGCAACTATTTTCATGCTCTGTCGGCTGCACTTGGGCGACAGGGGAATCTACCCCCTGAATAGTTACCGGCAAACAGGCCCGTCCGGTCTCACCCGTTGGCATGTTCGTTTAGTGGCGGACTACAAATTGACCCGCATAGAAACGGTCTTGCGGATTCCCTTTCGGAGCGATTTCAAGGGTGATGTAATCCAGAGCCGGGCGGTCAGTCAGCGGCACCGTCAGTGAAAACTCGCCTTCCGGGCCGACGACAATATTCTTGGCAAAAATATCCCCGGAAGAGGTTTGGATATAATAACCGCGGCCGCCCGGACGCGCCCAAAAGTGCAGGTTGGAAAAAGGCGGATCGGAATAAGAATGTGTTTGCATGAGTTGCGCCCGGGTCATCGGCTGCGGCAACTGCTCCCAAACGGCATAGACACCGGTTATCTCGTATCCCGGAAAGATCCGTCCCGTCAGGGTCACATCCGAACCTTGGGATGCGCTGTAAGGCAGGGGCTTAAGGTCCGCATAGTGGTTGGTAAACTCCTCGGCCATGGCCACCCCGTATTTGCCTACGGCTATCGTGATACCGACTCCCGTATGATGAGGGTCAAGAATATTCTTGCGGTGGCCGTCGTCCGGGGGACGCTCGTTGACCATGGCGACCTCCTGTGTCCGCACAAGGTCGTACAAAACGCCTTCGGAAACTCCGTGAAACCCCCCGTTTGACCAGAAAGAGACGCTTTCATTCTCCTCCACGGCATTAAGGCCGCCGACCAAAGTGTACCGCTCCTGCGGTTTCATCCCGTTCATTCCCCAATGGCTGATATACCCGTTATCCGCCTCTTCCTGAACATGCTGCCGGGCTGCCCGGGCCGCCGTCTCATCCCAGACGACCGGCCGAAGTCCGGCCGCTTGCCGCTCTTGATTGATCAGAGCGAGCACTTTATGTTCGACAGCCGTAATCTGGGTCTGGCTGACCGAAGAAGCCGGCCCCAAGGAAAGCGGTAAGTTGAATAGAACGCGGGGAGCAGATGAACCAGGGTGTTCGAGCGGCGGCTGCAGAACTTTCTGCGCAGTCTGCGGAATCCGGTCCATAAGACCGGGAATCCGGTTCATGAAAGCCGTCCGCTGCCAAAGTGGGGTGAAGACCGGATCCAGAAGAATCAAACTGAGAATGATGGCGGGAAATATCTTTCTCATGTGCTGCACCTCGAAAATCTGTCTTACATTATGAACGGACCGACTTCTGCTCTCCATTTCGAACCGACTTAAGTCTTGTCCTCCAGTGTCATTGTACCCAAGTTAGGGCCATCCTAGCAAGGTGCGGCCTTACCCCAGATGCATCGCGTATTCTAAAGACAAAGCCCCACAACCCCTGATTTATCAAGGGCTACGGGGCTTCCGTGACTTATTTTGTATCCCTAAACCAATTCATTATTCCCATTCTATGGTCCCGGGCGGCTTGGTCGTAATATCATAGACGACCCGATTCACCCCGGATATTTCATTGACAATGCGCGTGGAGATGCGCTCCAGGAGTTCATAAGGAAGTCTGGCCCAGTCTGCCGTCATGGCATCTTCACTGGTCACGGCGCGCAGGACAATGGGATAAGCGTAGGTCCGCCCATCTCCCATGACCCCCACACTCTGAACCGAAGGAAGTACGGCAAAAGACTGCCAAAGTTCCCGGTAGAGGCCCGCCCGGCTAACTTCCTCCAGAATCACGGCATCCGCTTCCCGGACGATTGCCAGTTTTTCCTCCGTAACCTCGCCCAAAATGCGGATGGCCAAACCGGGACCGGGAAAGGGCTGACGCCAGACGACCTCTTCCGGCAGGCCCAGACTCAAGCCGACTTCCCGCACCTCGTCTTTAAACAACAGGCGCAGGGGCTCAATAAGCTCAAACTCCATGTCTTCCGGGAGTCCCCCCACATTGTGATGACTCTTAATCGTTTCCGCCGTATCCGTTCCGCTCTCCACGATATCGGGATAAAGCGTCCCCTGAACCAGAAAATCGACCTGCCCAAGTTTACGGGCCTCGTCTTCAAAGAGCCGGATGAACTCGCGACCGATGGCCTTACGCTTCGTCTCAGGGTCGCTGACGCCGCCGACTTTGTCCAGAAAACGCTGCCTGGCGTTGACAAAGATCAACTTGAGACGGAAGTGTTGGGAAAAGACCGTCTTTACGGACTCAGCCTCGTTTTTACGCATGAAGCCGTGGTCAACAAAGACACAGGTCAACCGGTCCCCGACCGCCTTGTGCACGAGGACCGCCGCCACCGAGGAATCTACACCCCCGCTCAGGGCACAGAGAACTTTGCGCTCTCCCACTCGCTTCCTGATCTGGCTGACCTGGGATTCGATAAAGGACTCCATCGTCCAATCCCCGGTACAGCCGCAGACGTCATAGAGAAATTGCTCCAGCATGCGCTGTCCGTCCGCCGTATGCCTGACTTCCGGATGAAATTGTACCCCGTAAAAGCTCCGGGTTTGATCAAACATGGCGGCGACCGGCGAATGCCCTGTCTTTGCCGCCACCTCAAAACCTTGGGGCAGACGGGCCACCGCATCCCCGTGGCTCATCCAGCACTGCCTGACGCCGCCAAGCCCTTGCCATAGCCCGCTCTCCCGCACAATCTCGATCTCTGTCCTCCCGTATTCCCGCAAGCGGGGGGCTTCCACCTCACCGCCCAGCTGGACCGCCATAAGCTGCATCCCGTAACAAATCCCCAAAATGGGAATCCCCAGCTGATAAATCCCGGGATCCACCTGAGGAGCCCCAACCTGCCTGACGCTGGCCGGCCCGCCCGAGAAGATGAGGCCCTTCGGATGACGGGAACGGATCTCCTCAATCGGAGTCTTATAAGATATCATTTCGGAATAAACGTGAGCTTCCCGCACCCGGCGGGCGATCAACTGATTGTATTGCCCGCCGAAATCGAGCACCAATACGACTTCCTCAGTCATGACTTTCACACCATTCTCTCCAGATTGCCCGCGGGCCCTCAGACTTCGTAGGCTGAGGGCTTGAGAACCCCGACATAAGGCAGATTGCGGTATTTTTCGTCGAAGTCCAGCCCGAAACCGACGACAAATTCGTCCGGGATTACAAACCCGTTATAGTCCGGAACGACCTCCACCTTCCTGCGTCCGGGTTTGTCCAAAAGAGTCACCACTTTTACACTCTCGGGGTGACGCCGATGCAAATTCTCTTTGAGATACTTGAGGGTCAGGCCTGTATCCACAATGTCTTCCACAATGAGGATATGAACCCCTTCGACACTACGCTCCACATCTTTCAAGATCCTGACGACCCCCGAGGAGCTCGTTGACGCTCCGTAGCTGGAAACGGCCAGGAAATCAAAGGTCAAAGGCAGCTTAATTTCCCGGACGAGATCAGCCATGAAGAGAACCGCGCCTTTGAGAATGCCGAGAAGCAACAACTCTTTTCCCGCGTAGTCCCGGGTAATTTCCGCTCCCAGTTCGGCAATGCGGCTCTCTAATTCCTCATGGGTAACTAACACCCGCGCGATGTCGTTTTCCATCACTTTCCCTACCTCCAGTAAGCATGACCATTTTACACCATCCGAAGGCGCCGTGCCGACGACACGGGCCTATGACGGAAATTATATCAAAGGGTCGAATAAGCGTCAAACTGTTTTCGAACATTCGCCTGAATACGAGCCCAAAAGTCCGGAACAGTGAAAGAAAGCAAAGCCCAAGTCTCTGCCTTTCTGAAAAGGCGACCCGGTGTCGATTCTCCGCTGGCTTGGTTGGGAAAACCCGCCACCCCGCTTTACCGGATGCGTGGGGAAACGGGAAGAGAACATGGGACCACGGAATATGATGCCTACCATATTTAGACTGCGCGCAGAAAAGGAAAGAGGGCGCCCGTCTTAACGAACGTCCTCTTTTTTTCCTCTTGTCGTGCATCCATGTTCTGTATCTCGAATTCAATACTTCGGAAATTGCTCGCCACCCCTTCAAACACTGGGTGGCTGAATCTTGAACTTCTGACCGAAATCCGCAAATTGAAGGGTCAAATGCATAACCTGAGACTTCGCCTTACTCTTCGCTTCTATGGCCGCTTTCACGATCATCCCGTCGGATTGGCGGATATACAGGGTATAGGCGAAATCCTGCCAGAATTCCTCCATTACTTGGTCCTGAACCGTCGGCTTGAATTGACAAACCCAAACCGGAACGCCGCTTAGTTTCTCTTGACCCTTAAGCACCACCTCGCCGGTCTCCTTCAATTGGAGCGAAGATAGGGGATCGAGCTCCGCCAGGAAAACCTTCTCCGCGCCAGGGGTATTAGCCAAACGCACCCATTTCTTGCTGAACGGATCTTTGTTGTAAAAAGCCCCCCCGGCTAAAATCATGTCCACGTTACTGCCGACCAGTTGACCGGAAATATGACTGTTCCCACCATCCTTTTCTCCTTGAATCTGCGTCAGGGTCCGCTCCTTGCCGTCAATCCACTGGTTCTCGGTCATGCTGTAGCGGAAAGAGGCCGCTCCGTTAAGCCGTTGCAAGCCGTGCGCGACCAATTCCTGGGGAGCCGGCCTGCCGAGCAGACGTACCCCCAGCCATCCCAATAGCACGATGCCGATAACGATACCGATAAGTGTTAACAAGCCCTTTTTCTTCATGGCCGGCCTCCCTGGCGGAGTTCTTACCTCACCTTATGTATGAACGCTTTACTCTATTCCTTCCATATTTGCCCTAGATTATGCGGACTTGCCGAGCTCGGATTACTCCACGATGCTTGAGCGGGTTCTTTCGTGCACTCCCCGGATGAGGATCGTTCCCGCCAGCATCACACAGGACAGCAAAATCCAGCTGATCTGGTAATTATGCCTGACATCGACCAAGAATCCGAAAGAGGGCGGTATGATTAAGACGCCGAGTTGCATAAAACTGATCCCGATTCCCACCGTCGTCGCCGAATTGTTCCGATCCCCCGGCAATTCGGAAAGCAAAGTGACATAGACTCCGTTCCAGCCCATGGCTGTGAAGCCTAAAATAAAAGTCATAAGCGCCAGCAACCAAAGCGGCGTAAATCTGGAAATCAACAGCATACCCAAAGCCATAGCGGCAGCGCAGCCCCCGATGACGGTCAAAACCGGCCGCCTAGCGCCATGGAAAGCTCTGTCACTCAAAGCGCCCCAGAATATCCTGCCCAAGACCCCGGCCAAAATCACTAAAGAGAGAAAGATACTGGCAAGGTGCAGAGAAATGCCCGCTTTATCCTTGAGATACAATTGTAAATAGGTCAGTAAAGAAAACTGCCCCCCGACAAACAATAGGCCCATAAAGCAGACCAACCAGATGTTCCTGCCGCGCACCAGATGGCGCAGGCCGCCGTTCGTTCTCCCGTCCGTGCTCCGTCCCGGCCCTGCCCCTACGTTTCGCCGGGGTTCCCGGTAAAGACATTGCACCAGGGACGCCCCCAACACCCCTGAAACACCGGCACTTATTAAGGCCACATGCCAATTGGCCATCATGGCGAGGCGCGGCAGGATCAGGGCGGCAAGAAATCCCCCCACAGTTATGCCTGACTGCCTGACACTCTGAGCAAATCCCAGTCCGGATGAGCCAAACCAATTGGTAATGGCTCTGCTGGCTGCAGGAGTCACCGCACCGGCCCAGAACCCTGTAAAAATCAGCAGGAAATAAAGCGAAGAGAAACTGGCGGACAAAGAAGAGAGCGCGATCGCCAAACCAGTGCCTAAACAGGCCAGAATCAGGATTCTCTTTTCTCCGTAGATGTCCGTCAGCCTGCCGGCCAGAAAACCTGTCGGGGTCATGCCCACGTTAACCGCGCCCCCCACCAGGCCCGCCTCGGCCGCACTTAAGTTGAGGCCGCTGACCAGAAAAGGAATCAGGGAGGCGACACCCAAGCTAATGAAAGCCGTAGAAACCTGGGCCGCGGTCACCAGCCCCAGGACACCCCAAGGGGCACCGCTTGTGGCCGGGGAAGGTACCGGCAACTGTGTTTTCGTATCAGATGAAACGTGGCATCTCTCCATTTTGTGGTAACCAGCTTTCTCGCGGACGACGACTTTTTACTTAAGCTGTCAGGCCGCCCAAGTATTTTCACCCAATGGTGAGTCTCCCACTTCCGCAAGGGGAAGTGGTTCCCCATAATCTGCTTCGTTCGAGGTGGACCCCCATCCAAGACTCAATGTTCGTCTTCAGCCAAACGAGTTTACTCGTGAAGACGTGCTAATTATAACACATAGCCCAAACGCCGTGCGGTCTGCTTTGGGCCGGTAAGCAGTATTCGCCGGCCCCGTCCCGGTATTTTGTATATCTGCAAAAAGAATATTGCGGAAAATGGATGCCGATGGTATACTCCAAGCAGTGAATAAAGATTTTTGAATGTGGATTTTCAAACACTCATCTTTATCATCTTTATATGCTGTGCATTTTTCTTTCAATACATTTGCCTTGCCTTGTATTCGCCGGTTCGTATGGCTTAATATCCCGCGTCGTTCGGCTCTTGTAGTGCTCGGCTCTTGTATTGCTCGTTATTTCGCACTACACACTATTCGATATCCCCCATCGTTTGCGTTATTCCGACCGATATTCGGCAAACGACTAATTCGACTATTGTGATATTTCTCAATTATGTCCTTGTTCAGTCTACTTATGTCCTTGTTCAGTCTACGCCCGTTCACTGTGTTCATCTTGTTTTCATCTTTGAACAGCCATATTCGTTTCGGCTCGGAAAGGTCAGACCATATGCTCATAACATATTCTGTATCCGGATTCGTCTTCCCCGCGGGGCAGGGCAGCTCCGGGCTTGGGGCCGGGTTTTGCAACCCCGCCGGGATTATTCCTGGGATCGCCGGGACAACCTTCGGTCATTTCCCGCAACAACTTTTCTGACCTGAGGACCCGACTGTCCCCGGTGTGCAGGTTTTTATGACCACTGCTGGCCCTGCTTGCCTTTGCCTGGCAGGGCTAAAACGGAGGTGAGAGCAAACCGGTTATTTTCACTGGGGGAGACACGGAAAAACGAGGGAGGAAAGCGAATGTCCAAAAAATCCATGCGTCTGGCCGGGGGAATCGTCTTGTCCCTGGCCCTGATCCTATCCGGATGCGGTGCACAGGGTGGAAACACGCCCGCGGGCACCGGGGGGCAGCAGCCGTCCGGCGGGGAAATTAAGATCGGCCTGCCTCTGCCCATCACCGGCTCGGAGGCGACGTTTGGCCAAGACATGCAAAATGCCATCAAGTTGGCGGTGAACCAAATCAATGCCAAAGGCGGAATCGACGGCAAGAAAATCGTCACGGTCACCGAAGATGATGCCTGTGATCCGCAGCAGGCCACGGCAGCGGCTAATAAGCTGGTCTCGGAAGGAGTCGTGGCAGTCGTCGGCGGCTACTGTTCAGGCGCGGTCATACCCACGTTAACCATCTACAACGCCAAAAATATTCCCTTTGTCATCACCGCTGCCAATTCCTCGGCGATTGCCAAACAGAATCCCGGCAACACTTTCGAAATTAACGGGACCCTCGAATATGAGGCCCAGAGGGCGGTGGAACTGTTCAAAAGTCTGGGGGTAAAAAATCTGGCCATCGTCGAGCAGGGAGACGCTTTTTCCGCGGACTTAGCCAAACTGGCGGAAGCTGACTGGAAAGCGACCGGCAACCCGGTCGTCGCGCACGAGGTGACCAATAAAGGCGAACAAGATTTCTCGTCCCTGGTCACAACCTTAAGAACCAAGAAACCGGACATGATCTTTTGGACCGCCTATTACGCGGATGGCGGCTTACTTATCAAACAATTGCGCCAAGGCGGTTACAAGGGACTCATTACCGTGGGAGACGGAAGCGCGGATCCGAAACTGATTCAGGTGGCCGGTCCGGCGGGCGAAGGCACCTATGTCTTATCTCCTCCGGTCGCCTCTTATCTTCCGGCTGCCAAGCAGTTTGTGACAGACTACAAAGCCAAATACCATCAGAGCCCCGGCGACTATTCTGCCCTGGCTTATGACGGAATGTACCTGATGTCCAATGCTTTAAAGCGGGCCGGCAGTACTGACGGAAAAGCGATTATCAAGGCTTTGGCCGAAACGAAAGATTTTCCGGGCATTGCCGGGAAGATCAATTTTACAGCCGAAAAAACTCTGAAAGGGAGTAACATTATCGTTTTGCAAATCAAAAACGGCAAATTCACTGCGGCACAGTAGATCCTACCCGGAGGGGCAGACGAACCGGGCGGCCGATATCCGCTGATATCCACCGGGCTCCGCCCCTCTCCCGTTTTTCCCGCTGACGGACAATACGATCTTTCCAAGTCTTTTCTTGGAAGTCTGCTTTTTTGCCTAACGGCATTTTTTAGCTTTTTTGATAAGCTTTTTTGGCATGACTACTTTTTGGGGTACAACTACTTTTAGCCTGACTGCTTTTTGGCCGAACGGCGTTGTATTTGCTCTGTTTTCTTAGATGAAATATAGCGGATGGTGAAGGGGTGTACAGATGTCAGTATATTATATCGTCCTGCAGCAGCTGGTTAACGGACTAATCTTGGGCTCCTTCTACAGCTTGGTCGCTCTCGGTTATTCCATGGTCTATGGGATCATCAAGCTGCTCAATTTCGCCCACGGCGACCTTTATATGGTGGGCGCCTTTGTCGGATTCGGGACGCTGGGGCTTTTGGGCGGTATCTTAGGGGTTGGCTGGTTGGGCATCGCCGCGGCGCTCTTAATTAGCATGCTTGCGGTCGGGCTCCTGGGAATGCTGGTGCACCGGGCCGCCTACCAGCCCCTTTTAAACAGGCGCGCGCCCCGCATGTCTCTCATGATCACAGCCGTGGGTGTGTCTTTCACACTTTTTAACACAGTCATGGTGATGACCAACGGAGAATACGAAACAGTAAATACCAGCCTCGGTTATAACGGGATTCCCATAGGACCTGTTAATGTCACCTATACCCAAATCATCATGGTCGTAGCCACTGCCCTCCTCATGCTGGCTCTCCATTGGTTCATCAAACGAACTATGTATGGCAAAGCCATGCGGGCCATTGCCCTGGACCCGGATGCCTGCCGGTTGATGGGAATCAATGTGACTAAGACCATCGGGCTCACTTTTTTTGTCGGCTCTTCTTTGGCCGCGGCAGCCGGAGTCATGGCCGCGGTTTACTACGGCAGCATTCAATTCTTTATCGGCTTCATCATCGGTCTCAAGGCGTTCACCGCAGCCGTCATCGGCGGCATCGGCAGTATCCCCGGGGCCATGCTCGGGGGCTTGATTCTTGGCCTGCTGGAAACCGCGGGCACTCAGCTCCCTTTCATCGGTTCGGCCTGGAAAGACGTCTTCACCTTCGGCATTTTGATCCTGCTTCTGGTATTCAGACCGACCGGTATTTTGGGTAAAAGTGAGATTGAGAGGATGTAGCGAATGCTCAGTCATCTGCGGATTCCGGAACGCTTCCTGGGGACAAAAGGGCGTGTCGTTTCGTTGGCCGTCATCGTTATTCTGATCATCCTTCTTCCCCTCGTGGCCAATAGTTACGTCAAAGAAGTCATGACCAACGCCTTTTTCTATATGATCCTGGCCCTGGGACTCAACATCGTCATCGGGTATGCCGGGCTTGTGGATCTGGGCTACGCCGCTTTTTTCGCGGTGGGAGCCTATACCACCGGGGTTTTGACCAAAGCCGGGCTGAATTTCTGGTTGACTATCCCCATCACCGTCATTTTTTCGCTGATAGCCGGAGTCGTCATCGGCGGACCGACTCTCAGACTGCGCAGCGACTACTTGGCCATTGTGACTTTGGGCTTCGGGGAAATCACCCGGATCACGGCTCGCAACCTCAAAATAACGGGCGGCGCCAGCGGTCTGGTCGGCATCCGCAAGCCCAGTCTTTTCGGTTATCCGCTGACCCATGGCTCGGATTTCTATTACCTCTTTTTCATCCTGGTCGTTTTGGCCGCCATCGTCGCCTTCCGCTTGCATAATTCCAGGCTGGGGCGCGCCTGGCAGTATATCCGTGAAGACGAAGACGCCGCGGCAGCTATGGGGATTGACCCGGTACGGACCAAACTCTATGCCTACATGCTGGGAGCGGTCTTCGGCGGAGTGGCCGGATCCTTCTTCGCCGTAAAGATGACCGCGGTATCCCCGGAAACTTTCGCTTTCACCCAATCGGCCATGATTCTGATGGCGGTCATTCTGGGAGGCATGGGTAAGCTCGCGGGGGCCATTTTGGGAGCACTGGTCTTAGTGCTGTTTCCCGAAGTTTTCCGGACCATCGGGCAGTCGCGTCAGCTGGTTTTCGGCATTGTCTTAATTATCATTATGATCTTCAGGCCTCAAGGGCTGTGGCCACAGCGACGCGACTAACTCCTGAGGAAAAAGGGCGCAAAATCGCAAAAGGAATGAAAAGGAATGTCAATCTTAGAAGTCAACAAACTCACCTTGCGCTTTGGCGGCTTGACGGCCGTAAACGGCTTGAGCTTCCGGCTGGAAGAGCATGCCATCATGAGCTTGATCGGACCGAACGGTGCCGGCAAGACTTCCGCTTTCAACTGCCTTACCGGTTTTTACAAAGCCACGGAGGGGGAGATCCTGTTTCTGGGCCGGAGCATTACGACGGCAAAACCCCACCGCATTACGAAGATGGGCATCGCCCGCACGTTCCAAAATGTGCGCCTGTTTAAGGACATGACGGTCTTGGAGAATGTGATGTCCGGGATGCACACCCGCTCCTCCGCCGGGATCTTGGCTGCTGTCCTGCGTCCCCCCAGTCAGGTCGCGGAGGAAAAGCGGATCCGGCAGGTGAGCCGGGAGTGCCTGGCCTTTGTCGGAATTGAAGACAGAGCGAACCGCCTGGCCCGGAGTCTGGCCTATGGCGATCAGCGCCGGGTGGAATGGGCGCGCGCTTTAGCCACCCAGCCCAAACTCCTCCTCCTCGACGAGCCGGCGGCAGGATTGAACCGAGACGAAAAGAATCAATTGGTAGAACTCATCCAAAAGATCAGGAACACGCTGGGCAT
This sequence comes from Peptococcaceae bacterium CEB3, assembly GCA_001029295.1. Taxonomy (GTDB): domain Bacteria; phylum Bacillota; class Desulfitobacteriia; order Desulfitobacteriales; family Desulfitobacteriaceae; genus Acididesulfobacillus. The sequence continues at coordinate 134,008 of LDXJ01000061.1, forward strand.
CACCGTTCTCCTCATCGAGCACGACATGGGTCTCGTCATGAAAGTCTCTGAAAAAATCGTCGTCATTGACTACGGAGAAAAAATTGCCGAGGGCACGGCCGAAGAAGTTAAAAACAATCCGCGCGTCATCGAGGCCTATCTCGGCAAGGAGGATGAGGAATGAGCGAGATCGCCCTGGCGTTAAGCAACCTTGAAACATATTACGGCAAAATCCACGCTCTTAAAGGAATCAGTCTTGAAGTCCCTCAGGGCAAAATTGTTACCCTGCTCGGTTCGAATGGGGCCGGCAAGAGCACAACCCTCAAGACAATCTCCGGTTTGGTTCAGGCCGCCTCCGGCACCGTGGAGTTTTACGGCAGGAATATTACTAAAGAAAAGGCCCACAATATTGTCGCCATGGGGTTAATCCACGTGCCCGAAGGGCGCCGCATTTTTAAAGATTTAACCGTTAGGGAAAATGTTGAACTGGGCGGGTTCACCCTGAAAGACGAGAAATTGCGCAGAAAGCGCGTTGAACATGTCTTTGAGATTTTTCCCCGTTTGCGGGAGCGGCAGAAGCAAAGCGGAGGAACCCTTTCCGGGGGAGAACAACAGATGCTGGCCATCGGGCGGGCCATGATGACGGAACCGAAGGTTTTGCTTCTCGATGAGCCTTCCATGGGGCTGGCGCCGCTCATCGTCCAGGAAATCATGAGGATTATCCAGAAGTTAAACAGTGAAGGGACAACGGTGCTGCTGGTCGAACAGAATGCCAAGATCGCCCTGAAGCTGGCCGCTTACGGCTATGTTCTGGAAACCGGACAGATCGTGATGGACGGAGACAGCGCTCGTCTGCGCCAGGATGAACGCATTGTCAAAGCTTACCTCGGGGGTTGAGCGAGACAAAACCGGAAGCGAACGCGTCCGAGCGGAAAGCTTCAAAATATAACAGGACTTAGGGAAGAGTGGAGCAGATGGAATTTACAACAATCCACAGAAACACCACCCCGGTTATGATCGTGGAGCAATTTCTTAAGAGCTTGGAGTCGGGTCAGCTGGTTCCGGGGCAAAAGCTGCCGCCGGAAAGGGAACTGGCCAGGATGTTCGGGGTGGGCCGCTCCTCAGTCAGAGAAGCCATCGGCATTCTCGTGGTCATGGGGTACTTGGAAGTGCTCCAGGGAAAAGGCACTTTTATCCGGCGTTCTTCGCCCAGTATAGACTATAAATCCATTCCTTTGGAGAACCTGATCAGCCTGCTTCCGCTCTTCGACCTGATCGAAGCCCGAGAAATCCTGGAATTAGAGGCTGTCCGGCTGGCCGCCGAACGGGCGAACGATCAAGACTTGGAAAAAATGCGCCGGGCGATCCGCAGGCTGGAAGAGAGCGACGGGAACACCGAAAAATTCTATACAGCCGACGCGGAATTTCATGCCGCCATTGTGGACGCGACTGATAATTCCATGATCTGCCACATCCTCAAATCACTGGTCAGGCAAATTCACCATTTTAACGTCAAGTTCATGTTTACGTCGGAAGAAGCCAAGCAGCAGACGATCACCACAGCCAAGACAATCACCTCCTTCATCGCCCAAGGAGAAGGTGAAAAGGCACAAGACTGGATGTATCGGCACCTCAATGAGGTGGACGGCTCCCTGAAAGACATAGTGGCCGAACGCAAGAAGCGGGGGGAACGGCTCAGCCTTTCCGTCTGGACCGAAGACATTAATAGCTGAATCTTAACGGTCTGCGCCTTAGGTGTTGAGCAGGAGTCAGCGGCAGGCCCGCCTGGCAGAAACACCCCGACAGCGAAGTTGAAAACCCTAATGTCGAAAGCTCTCGATCGAAAATCCGAAAAGGAAGAGCGGAAAGGAGTGGGAGCCTCCCCCCTTGCCCGATAGCCAAGGCATCAGGGCTCCCCAACATATTATGAAAAAGACTATAATCGCCATCCCGGCTGTCATCGTCATCCTCGTCGCCGCGGTCTTCTTCTGGCCGCGACAGCCGGCTCGCACTTCCGCCGGCCTGCCGGTGCAAGCCATTACCCCTCCCGGGCTCAAGCAAAAGATCGCCGAGGACAACGATTTTTTCATCTATTTCTATTCCCCGACCTGCCCCAAGTGCCTGAGTGCAGAACCATTGATCGCCAAGGCCCTTCAGGCGCACCCGGTCAAGCTCTTTGAGCTCAATGTCAAGGCTTACCCGGACGCCAAGACGGAATTTCAGGTTCCCGGGACACCTACGCTTTATCATTATGTGGACCACAAATTGGCTAAAGGTATTACCGGGGCCGGCATCTCTTACCAAGTCTACCTAGACTTCTTTCGCCTTAATCCCGCACACTAAAAGAGGTCAGGTGATGCGAAGCGAATAGCAGGTTGTCGAAAAAGACCTGGCGCCTGATCTCCGTATATCAAATAGTTCTCCTGCAGGGTTCTGAGCGTTGCGGCGTATCCTTTTGATGTGGGACATATTTCAAGTCACGCAGTCACGTATTTCACCAACGGTCCTCACCGAGGAGAGTGCTGCTCAGAGTAAATTGCTTGGTTAATCCAAGAACGCAGAAGGGTTTGATAGGGAATATCCTTCCTTGCGGCGATATCCTTGACTGCGCGAATTTGATCTTCGCGGAGCCTGAGGCTGACCATTTTTAGACGTTTTTTCGCCCGGTTCTTTATATCTTCTGTCAGTTCAGGACTAGGTTCTAAAACTTCACTTTCCAGTTCATCCAAGACGTCAGCGGCACTGTGGATATCCCAATAAGCGGCTTCATCCCTTCGTCGAAAAAGCCAATCCGGGCGTGATTGCCGCCTCGCCCGTCGCAATCGGCCCGAATTTATCACAGGCGACTTGCAGTTCACGTACTCCCGTCGCTTTGAATATAGCTCCGCAAACGCCGCCCATAGCGAATTCGGTATTCGCGGCGTTGACGATAGCGTCAACTTTCATCTTCGTTAGGTCGTTAGACTATGGTAACTCTAAAGGCATAATGTCGCCACGTTACTCAAACAATGTACAGCCTTGCGATTTGAAGTCCTCTATCTTCGCCAACAAATCCTCAACCGATATGTCAAGGTGAGCGGCAAGGCACTTTATGCAAAAATACTTTGTAATCTTTCTGCCGTGGAACTTCATGTTAAGCCCGACCGTGTTTTTGTCAAGTTGGCTTTCGCACAGGCAACATTTAATAGGTTTCTCCACTAATCCCACCTCACTGTGTATGTCGAAAAGCCAAGATTGCCGTCCGGAAACATACCCGGATTAACAAATCTCATCTGTTTCAATACCGTTTCCTGCATACTCTTAGCGGGTGTCAAGCAGTACTTATCGAACTCTTGCTTAAATTTGGTAGTGTGAATAAGAGTACTGTCAGCGTGCGGGAAGAACAGTTTCAAATACGCAGTGCAGAGACGGAACACCGCCTCTTTTTCACGCCCAGACGTGTCCCCGGTTGCAGCTTTAACATCAATTAGCTCCTCGACCATTCCGCGATACTTCATAGTTTCGGACGTAGCTCTGAGCAGATGCATAATCTCAGTGAAGTATTCGGAGTTCAATGCCCAGTCGTTAATAAACATTCTCGGTGACAACGCGGGGACAAATTGTCCGGGGACAAAACCGTGTATCCTCTGCAACAAAGCACTATCACGGAAGATTGGGTTAATGTCGCCAATCATATCTTTATCGCTGTCCATATTCTCATAAGCGATGTTGCCAAGGAAGACAATGCCAGCCTCACCGTCTATACGTGTGCCGCCAACGGTTACATAACCGTCCTCCATATAGCCTTTCAGTATGCCAGCCATTTCTTTATCATTGGCGAACTCAACGGACTTAATTTCGTCAACAGCGATGAAATCATTGCAGGTTACCAGTCCTTTGGCTCTCGCACCGGGGCGGCGGTCGATAAACAGCATAGTACGACTTACTTGACCACCTGTTAGAAGCCACCCGTATTTACTGATTTTGCCAAACAGATACGACTTACCCGTTTGCTGCGGTGCAAGTTCGATAAGGTTAATGCGTGGCTGTATGAACGGAAGTAAGCGGGTCAGCATCGTATGCTTCGCTTTCCAAATATCGCGTTCAATCCAGCCTTTACGGGCAAAGCCGTCCGGGTTATAGTCGATTGCTCCGAGCACAATACCCATCCACTCTTCGACTTCAAAATGGCTTCTTGCATCGCGGAAATCGTCGAGGCTTACTTTATATGGACAGAAATTTTTGAAGTCGAGCAAGGTAAAACGACCGTTTTTCTTACCACCCTCCGGAGGCATATAGCCTAGCTTAATTAACCCCCATCCACCGGCTTCACCGATAAGCTCGTCTTTAATTCTGTTCCACACATAGTCCTCTATTATGGTGTGGGAATGCGTAAAGCCGAGCGATGGTATTTCAAAGCTGTAATAGTTCGAGTTGGAATTAAAAGACACATTGACCTTGGCGAGAAACGGGCGAGTTTCTCCGTTTGTCCGCGCTTCATCTTCAAGTCTCTCTTTTTCAGTGCGCGGCGGTATTATCGTTGCAACATACTCGCTGAGAACGTCGATGTTATCCACCGCTCCGTCAGAACCGGTTCTGCGTTTCAGAATCCAGTCACGGAGGAAAGCCTCGATTTTTGCCGCTTTGAACATTGACATCACAGAAGGGTCTTTGAAAACCGTGGTGGAGGGGAAATACTCCCTCAGTCTATTAACATCATACATTTATGTCGCCCTCCTCAAATAAGACCTTCGAACTCGTCGACGACTTCGGCGGTAGTCTTTTTACCGAGTTGTTTTGGCACGGCGGTCACAGTATTGCGGGTGAATACAACCACAGGAACGAGCCGTTCCTCAAGCGTTGCACCACCGTGCAACTCATACAGCTTGCCTCCCATTTTCGGTAACCGATTATAGCCACGCACAATCCAGTACGTTTCTTTTCTGTCGGGAAAGTATTCACTCTCAAATTCCGGTGGTCGTGTAGCTCCTTGTGGGGCAAGGGAATAGCGCCAATCATTTGGCTGACCGTTCCGACTCGTATCCCAAGGTAGCGTTGTTCCCTTGTTTTCATTACGAGCAATTACCGCAAGGCGAGTAGCTCCGTGATCAGCTGTCACGACAACTCGGGTAAAACGAGTAAGACCATCAGCGATACGATTCATAATCTCAGTTTCAAACACGCGTAGCGTTTCCGCAAAATTACGCTCCGGTGTGCAAACTTCGTGTTTTGCTGCTCCGTTGTGAACGATGTTATCGACACTCTTTATTTCAGGCAGTGTCCGTGCTTCATCCCATTTTATCGGGTTAAAAACGGTTTCAGTAGGCAGTTTGGCGGTTACGATAGCTTGTGATTCTATGTTCATAGCACGCCGCTTTGCCAGAGCAAGCAAAAGCGGCATATACTCCGCACCCATCGCATCTACTACGATTAACGCAACATCAGATTGCGTCTGCAACTCGCCCATTAATGCATCACGCGTAGGATATACTTTGGGAACGACAAGGTCGTAAGCCCGTTTGACAAAATTGTCAGTAATGCTGTTTGAAATCTTAAACGTGCGGTATTCTTTGAAGTACGCCGTTGTTGCTTCATCGTCATAGTCAAAGACGCTAGAAGAATAATCTGCGAGCGTCGGAAAAAGTTCTCCGTACTGCTTTGGTAGACCATATGTTAAGTCTTCCGTAGAGGCTCGGCGCACTATTTCAATGCGTTCTGCGTTTGTACCGCAGTTAAGGAATTGCAAGGCATCTTTGTTGTCCTTCGTTTGTCCGATAAATTCTACAATGAACGATTCATAATTTGAACCGATGGCTTTGAGTGCTTCCGCGCGTTCCAAGACGTACTTTTTCGCATTCATATCTGAAAGCACCGTTATTGCGGTGTCTACGACATACTTCCATAATAAGTTGTCGTGGGTAACCTCACCTGATATTGTTATTCCGATATACGAATCGCCCGGTAGCCGTCTCCGTAACGACCATATATGCGCCGACCATAAGCTGTCTGCTGGCAGTTCAAGCAGACGTTTCAGTGCAAGACGTGTATTGATATTGTGCGAGCCGAAAATGTTCTCAAGATAAATTTCCGCGCCTTGTCCGCTCTCAGATGACTTGGAAAGCAATAGCTCCAAAGCGCTATTTTCCAAATCGGCATCTATGCCGTAACGCCGTGCCGCAACCTCACGGGTATTAAGCACAAACGGAACCGCATTACCTATACCCGCTTGTTCACTAGTTAAACCCGTTAGAATAAGCGTGTAGTTTCCGGACGGTTCAAATTGATTTATCTGACCGAGTAATTTTTTGTAACCAACGATGCCGCCTGTTTTCACCCATTTATCTGAATATGCCTGAACATAGAGCGGAGTGAGTTCCTCTTCGATTCCCTCTATGGTTACGACACTACGAGACTCCGCATAACGTGGGGCAAAGTCTAATTTGCTGTGAACGGACAACAAATAATCTGCATTCAGCGTATTACCGTCAAGCCTATTGCGAAGCTCTGACGTAAACGCTGTTACGCCCTCCGCATTAAGCAACGCCAAATATGCGTCGAGTCCGGTTACTAAGGCGCGACCATTTAGTGCTTGGATTTTTGCATCGACCACACTCATCAGCACATTCGGCATAGGTAGCCGCATGTCATTGTCAGAGAGACAATCTGCCACCCTAACAACGGTTGCGCCTTGACTTTTATGATGGTTCAGCAACTGTGCCGCCGTAGTATTGTTCGGGTATACAATGACACGGGGGGCATTAGGATTGCTGAATGTCACTTGGAAATACCTGTTAAGTGTATATGCCATCGTTACCCCTCCAAAAACAGCAATCCCAGTTCCGGGTTCTCGTCGGCGAGTTGCAGAAGTTTCTGTTTCAGTTCTTCTGGGTTTTTGTCGCGAATTTTCTCCTTGATTTGTGGTGCTATTGTTCCTTTATACTGGCTCTTAATAAACTCCGAGATGTTGGGGCGAGGCGGCCAGTTATTAGCTTGATTGCCGTGCTTGCTACGCAGGAACTCAAGCAGCGATGCAAGGCTAATGTCGAATTTTTTATATCGTGCAGGCACAAGATCAGCTAGCAGGGCTTTCTGGCAGTCAAGTATGCTTGCCGCTTTTACCGCTTTCAAAACTTCGAGCATATCAGCGAGTTTCGTGGCGGCGAACGTTTCGGGGTGTTCGATAGCTTTGAGCAAATCGTCAGTATCCGGATTATTGCCAAAGATATACCTTGCGGGCATACGATTGTTCATCGCCCATTCCGCAGGCGTTGCGGTTCCGGAAATACGTGTCCACTCACTCTTGGTTTTCATGGCAACAGACTGCTTGGCAAATTCCTCTATTTTTACGCGAATGTTATCCAAGAATGTGGTCTCATCTAATCCGAATCCGCCGAGCATTGAATTAAGTATGCTAAGCAGGTCGGAATTATCAAGAACCACATTATTGAGCCGAGATTTCAGAATCAGCAGCGACTCGGATTTTGCATGGTCAAAGAACAGACGCTTAATCAACTCGAAGCTCTGCTGCAAGGCGAATTTAATATCCCGTGCTGAACCGTTCGATTGTATTGCCGACAGGAAGTTTGCCAATATTGGATATACCGACTCAATTAAGTGTTTCGGCAAGTGGTTTGTCTCGGTGACCGCTGTTTTAAGCGCATCAAATACGCTCCTATATGGTACGAAATCCGTAAAACCGCAGAGCGGCTTCGCAAGCTCGATGACTTCGTATTCGCAAGACATATCATCGATTTCTCTGCTGATGTCTGCCTGTTTCCACAACCAACCCGCTGTTTCTTGACACCTTTCAAGGATGGAACGGCAATAGCCGTGCGATACGTCTCCAATTGAATTCGCCAACGCTGAGAGCGCGGGATTTACCTTATCAACATAGATTTCAAAAGCACATAGAAAGTTCTCCGTTTCGATATAGTCGGCGATAACATTGACAATGTCGGGGTCGTTTACGATTATTTGGCCGGCTCTGTTAACGGCGTTAACTCTCTCTGCGACTTTGCCTCTGTTGCTGGTCGTAAACGCCGTGCAGACATCATTCAGAACTGTTTCAATGTCATCAGTTTTGGGATCGTTGGCGGCACGAACATATTCGGGCAGTACCCAAAGCGGAACTCTTGCCGATATATCTTCCACACGGCTTTGAATTTGGCTGAGTACGCTCTCGACCGTTGCGTCCGCAATCGGAGTAGCTCCGAAAATAACTGGGGCTTTCTCTATGAACTTCTTTTCCGCTCTGGAAAGGCGGCAAATCAGTTTTTCCTTTGCGCCGATTTTATTGTTGCCGTCATCTTTAACAACGGTTTCAATAATCTCCGCAAGGGTATCCACGTCAAGCGGAAGTGTCAGTTGCCCGTTAGTCCACTGATAGTTCTTTTGCAGTGTATCACGCAAACAGTAACCCAAGACAAACGCCGACAAAGCATTATACCGAAGCCCATACGGGGCGCGTTTGAGTTCAATGTAGACGAGTCGGATTGACTGTTGACCGCCTTTGCCTACCGTGTTTGAAAACTTCTTCTCAAACAACGCGTGTATCGCCCCGAGCGGGTGGTCGAGGTTTTGCGTGAACCAGTGGGGGTCATCGGTTACGCCGTTCTTTTTCAGAGTACTCACCAACTGCCCTATTGGCCCCGACGTGGCGTTAAACTGCATACCCGCTTTGGCATAGGCTTGCAATGAACTGTTGCCGAAGTGCGGGTCTTGGAAACCGAGATGGTCAACGCTGTACTTCAGCGACTTGCGGACATAGCCGGTTATCAAATCTTTGAACGCACTCCAATGTGTATCGTCTATGACTACCTGGCCGTTTTTATATGAATACACCTTTATCCTAGCATCGAGTTTCAGTAGTTCCTTAAACCAGTCCTTTTCCATTTCCTCAAGAGACTTCAGGATTAGCTTATCTTTATCCGGAAGATACTGAACATACTGACGAACATAGTCGTTCCACAGATTTTTGTTGTTGTGGCAGAACGACAGCGACGGGAACGTGAACATCAGTATTCGGTGGTCATTGAGTTGCCGCAAAATGCCGTCTATCTTTTGAGGGATCGAAAGCTGTTCCTCGTGGTCTTTCGCAACGACGAACCACAAGCAAACAGAACCATCGTCTTTGTTAATCTTTTTGGTATATCTATCGCGCGTAGACTGGTTGATATTATTCAATGTCGTATGGCTGGCATCCGAAGCACGAATGTCAAAACGCCCCGAACTAAATTTACGGTAGTTCTTGGTATGTTCCGTGAGTGCACTCTCTACCTTCTCGTGCAACAGGTCATGGAACTTGTCTTGCCACTTTTCGATGTCTTCCGCTTTTACGGTTGTAGTAGCAAACAGAGCTATTTTGCCGTTTGTAACCGAGAAGCAGTGTTTGCTTGCCAAGTCGTTTATAATGCCAACAGGGTCGGCAATAGTGCCGTCGCCCTTAAATGACAGTTCTATGTTCTCCACGGTCGGCTTAAGCCTATCGTGGCCGCCGGGGGCGAGGTTATCAAGTAGGCAGAATAGGAGTACCGCTTTCAGGATGCGCAGTTCGGGAGCATCTTCCGTTTGATTTTGGAACGCGCGGCCACGTGTCTGCTTGTAAAACGCTCCGATATTGGCAATCTCGCTGTCGAGACCTAAGTCGTTGCGGTCGATGAAATAATGCCACAGATAGTCTACGGTCAAGAACTGCTTGTTAGCTACTTCCGGTCCTCCGGCACGAATAAAATCTTGGAATTCCGTGCCGTCTTCGCCGCCTTTAAGGTACTCGAAAAAGCTACGCTGGTTCGACTTCGCTTGCTCCGACAAATGTTTTAGTAAGAAAGCCGCCATCGGATGCATCGGCAGAATATCATAGAAACGGTCACGGTCGGGGTCGTCAGTTCCGCTAAACTTGTTGACGAGCGAGGAAACAGGATCCCACAGGTCATCCTTGGCTTTTTGCCATTCGTCAGCAAGCGCCTTAACATCTACCATTGCGTGTTTGGCAAGACGGAAAGCTGTGTCGTTGGGCATTTGGAGTTTACGGAAATAGAAGCGGTCGTTTGCTTTCTTTGCGCTGTCCGAGCCTTCAGCTAAGTACGCTTTTATTTCCATATGTGTCACAGGCACGAGGAAAAAGTGGTTCACGCCCGGCGACTCGGTTACATCCTCAAATGTTTTGAGCTGCTCTTTGTTTGCCTCGATAAACGGGTGGAACTCATCAAAGAGGTACACGATGCGCTGAAGATTGTTTGCCTCAAGAATAGATTTAATCCAAATGCGGAACATCGGCACATCAAAATCCAAAAATATCCTGTCTTGGTGCAACACGGTTTCGACATCATCAAGCAGTTTAGGCGGAGAATTGTTGCTGTTCAGTGCGGTGATAAGCTCGTCAACCGTCTTTATATCCGATGTAAGGTAAGCGAGTTTGTTTTGTATAGCGTCACGGGTTTTGAAGAAGTTACTGCCCTCGCGCTTCAAACGCTCAATAACCGTGTCGAGATTGGACATAGCGGGAACAGCCGAACCGCGTTCGTTCAGAGCGGCAATTATGCCTTTTTCCAAACGCACGAGAAGTCCCTCGTTCGGACCTACGCCCGTGGCGTTGAAATCGAACACAACAAGCATACCCTCCGCACGGCGGGCAAAGAGGTCTTTTTCGAGGCTGTCGCGGTCGGAAAGCCCGTTTGTGACGTGTTCATCGAGCCATTGACGGACACGGGATTCGTCGTCCATAAACAGCTTTTGTATGACAAGCGTGGCGTTGGACTTGCCGGTGCCGTAGTTACCGGTTATCCATACCGATTTAGCACCGGAGCCGAGGACGGACAGGAGCGTTTTGCAGATGTCCTCGAATTCCGTATGCGGGTAGAAATCCAGCCACCTATCGGGCGTCTTGTTAATTTCCTCGCGGGTCATAACCGGACAATAATCGTCCGCAACGGTGAAAAAGTCGGAGTAGTGTCTCATGTTCTATTCCCCCAGTGCTAAGTTTATTATATCTTCCAGTGTGTGTTTTTGCGAGTAAACCTCTAAGCCGTCGTTGCCGTGGGTAAACGTCGTAGAGATATAATCGGGGTAACGGGTACGCAAGCCCTCGCATTGCTTTTTGAATGTATCCGGTGCGATGCCGAATGCCACTAGCGGCGAAACAAAGGTAGAATCTGCATCAGCCGTGAGCAATTCACGAACGGTGAAACTTTCGCGCTTGGCAAGGTTGGCGATAAGGTATAATCCGTACAGTATAGTCAGCGGGTGAACGTCCTTTGCTTTGCGGGTTATACTTTGTACAGAACGCCCTTTCATTACTGGGAGCGTTACTGCACCTTCGCCCCCAAGTGGCGATTTGCTAAGCATATCCCTTAGAGCATCGCGCCCGTCTTCCTTAGATGTCTTGCTTAATGACGGGAAACTCTGTAAAAGCCGTTCCGCAATATCGTCCAATGTGTAAGGCTGGTCAAAGTCTATTTCGGAAACAAACCACTTAACCAATTTGGCATTGTTCGCAAGAGCCATCCAAACGAGTTCCCAACCTAAGTTTGAGAGCGAGCCTTCCTTTTGGAATATCTTTGTAGCGGACAAGAGCTTGTGGGTTTTCTCCTCGACAAGCAGGGCTTGTGCAAACCACGCACTTGCAGAAGGAATCATTTTCTTCCCGAGTGGATGGGTGTCGTGCCACGGAAAGAAATTCTCACCAAGCTCTACAAGAGCGGAAATCCATCCCTCGCGTAGACCGAATGTGAAATAGGTGCTAAACCCAATCTTGCTGTTATTGTTGTTGACCTCATAGCGCATAGAATTATACCTCCAACAGTTTGATACCGAAACATCATAGCATTTATGGCATTTATTGCATTTTTTGTTGTCTATCCTTAGTTTCCCGTTTCTTACTGAGATTGCGCCATTAATGCAATCAGCTTCACAAGTCCTACAACCAATACACCCCGATACTTTTCTCATAAATGCCCGCAAAAACGTAAGCATATCGGCTTGTTCTTGCACGGAGCGGAAATTAAATGTGGCTATTCCACCGCCTGTATATGGCGCACGATAAGAGAATGGAATACCCTCATCAATCGCTTTCGGCAATTTAAGTCGTTCTCCGTTACCGCCACGTTCTTTTACAACTGTTCCGATTGTTTTTATCCATTCATAAAACAATTCCTTTTGCAAGTGAGGACTTTGGAAAGTTGTTGTCAGTCCGTTACTTTCCTCGCGTGGTAGCGACAAGGTTTCTTTTAGAACAGCACCGCTCCGACGAGCTTGCCAGCCTAAACTCCCAACAAAGTCAGTCTTTTCAGCCGCATTCTTGAAGTTCTTATTGCTTGTTGAGCTAATAATATCACTGTAGGGCTTGACTGATTGCGGATAAATCTTGTCAACATACCATAAATGCTTTACCGACGACTCCGGACACATTAGGCAACCTACGCGAGTCAAGCCCTTTTTATATGCGCAGTTGATTATAAGGTCGTTTGCAAAGATGTACAGCCATAATTCATGCGCCCCCCAGTCGAGAATCGGCATACGATTAAGCTGTGAGGCATTCTTTGCACCATCGGAGGAATCCTTGTAAAACGAGCGATTGTAACTCTCGTCGCCGCGAACTCCGACAAACGCCATAACCTTTATCGCTGACTTTCGCAATTTCTTCTTTAAGAACATTAGCGCAGGCGTACTTTTATGAACCGAGCAGCACCACCGTATTGTCCTCGACGGCGGAGCGAATATCCGCCAGTTTTCGAGTGCGGACGTTTCCGCTTTGGCGGTAACGAACTCGCGTTCAGGGTAAAGGGCTTTTATCTCCTCCACTACCTTATAAGTATCGGGCAGTTCCATATCTGTATCGCTGAACACCACCGGCACCGACAGCGGCAAGACTCTGTGGCAGATGTCGAGCAAGACTACGGAATCCTTGCCACCAGAAAAAGCGATATATGCGGTATCGCAACGCTTTATGCTTCCGTCGTACAACTCCTTAGTTCGACGCTTCGCGTCGGCGACAACAATATCCATAATCGGGGCGTTCGCCGCTACCATCGCCTCCACGTCAACGGGTTCAAGTTTCATCTTGCCGTCAAAGAACGTTTGTATATTCAGCGGTTTACCGTACTGCGTATTGTTAAGCTGAGCCACCTTGCGCCCGCCGGGTTCGCCTTTCTCGTCAACGTCCGCTATTAGGTATGTATTCCTCATACCCCACATCAACGGTCGGGTTTCGTGGCGGTTATATTCAAAGTAACGCCCAAGCCCCGTGAGCGAAAGTTCCGGTGCAAATACGGGGCGAATCTCGCTCGCTACATATTTTCCGGTCTGTGTGGTAAGCAGATAACCGTGTGTTTTTCTATCAAAGATATATGAGTACAATTAATCTATAACCTCCCCAAAGATATTGTATTTCCACTCTCGGCGAGGCTCTGCTTTATAAAATGTGGCAACAAGCCGTCTATAAGTGTCCCAATCGGACAAATTGAATTCTGCCCTAAAATTCACGCCTAATTTAAGTGAAATTGCTGTATGAAGAGCCTCTTGTGACGGTTCAAGCCCGACATCGCCAAGCCGTTCCAATATCTCGGCAAGCACATCTGAAAAGTTTTCAGGCAAACCGAGAGCATCGACTGTTTGATAGCAAACGCTATCATTGATTTCGACACGAATCAACTTATCAGTAGCACAGTTTCTTATTATTTTGCCGAGCAAGTCAGTCGAGAACGCACAAAACTTTGTGTGCAGGTCGTCCTCATTGCAAGAACCATAGTAATCCTCGGTAATCACGGAGACAATTTTTGCTGCGACTTCCTTGAATGTACCCCACACGTTGCCATTGCTGAGACGCGCCATCCTGTTACCGATTTGCGGAGCTTGGACACAACGCACACCACGTTTTTCGATTTGCTCGTAGAAGCGCTCAAAAGCATCTGCGTTTCCGATACATTTCGGATTAACCTTATCTTCGTACAGCTTGTAGAGTTCAGCTATTTCGAAGCATCCGTACTCTTCAAGAAACGCATCGGCAAAATCAACGATGTTTTTTCGGGTAGCGGCATCGGCAACGGTATCAAGCAAAAAGTATATGCCGTCATCTCTGCAGAACATAACCCGCTTCAAAGCCGATTGCATACGCTCGTCAATTTCAATGCCGGAGGCATTTGAAAGCAGATTTATATAAGTAGTGTCAAAACGAAAACCCGAAAAATAGTTTCTGTTCAGTGCCTCCAGTAGCGAGTCCGGAACACTTGCCGCAGTTTCGACCGCGACATTTGCATTAAGCAATTCGGGGTGATTCTCAGTGAGGAATTCTTTCAGCATACGCAAGGAACGGAGATAGCCTCGTGCCGAGCCGGATGGATTATTTGTCTGTGTCGGATTGTTAATGAAGTACCGCTCAATCGCATCGTATGCTCTTTGCAAGCCGTCATCATCGGTCAATGCTTCGTCAAGAGTGACACCGCGCTCATTATTATAAAGGTAATAAGCATCAGAATAATGCACTGTAACCGTCCCGCTGCTCCATTCGGGATTATGATCTGTGAGCCACGCTCGGAATGCGTCGCGAATAGGTTGCTGCGCAAACCGTGCGGAATCGTTATCTGTTTTTATCACCGGAGCGTCACCACCTGATTTCGGGACATAAGTAATTATTACATCATTTAGGCCTACACCACAGGCTGCACAGACGCGCCCAATCATTCTAACGAACACATCTAAGCCGTAGTTTACCAATATAACTTTGCCGTTCGACAGCGTTTTGCAGTTAAGACCAGGCATTTCCTCGTCCATAAGCAATGGTCGACCGCTTTTGAATTGGTAATCGGTTAGCAGTTTGGGATTTGTCTTCAAGAATAGCTCTACAACATCAATAAGCAAGTCAATCCAAGTTTCTCGGATTGGAACATTTGTAAAGCCAATCTTACAGGAAACAGGGTTAGTCCGCTTGCACAGTTCGGGGTGAGCAAAGTCAACACGCTGCGGCTCGGTACTGATTCCTTTCGGTTTATCAATTGTTGCCGCCGAGTCAACAGCGACCTCTTGCTTGTGCATCTAGGGTTCTCCGTTCTCTTCCATATATTGCACATAACGCCTGTAAGCGGCTAAGCCTGCGAAAAATGCGCCGTGGTTCGCACCGCGATTGACCTCACGTAAATTTGGAGCTTCTTGAAACGTTTTGTTGAGCCTATCAAGCCCGGCTCCGACACGGTGTCCCCGACACGCCGAAAATTGCTATCCGGGCATACATCCGGAATTGCTGTCCCCATCCACACATAATGCTCCCCCGCTAGGAACACAACCTTTGGTGACCACTCCCCTGTGAATTCCCTACACCGCGCTCTTAGGAAGCCGACTGGTGGCAAGACTCTATTTAGGCAACTTCTTCAACTTTGGAATGTGCAAGCGATGCAGTGATTCACGTCCGCATGCCTCATATGTTACCGGGTCGAAATCTCCCTTCCCGCACAATATATCATGCTCGCCCGACAACTCGTTGCAACGGACAAACCGCCTAGTTCCGGAGACCTGTTTTGGTCCATCATTATTGTTCGACGAACTTTCTTAATCTCCTTCCTCAAAAGATTAATGACCCGAAAAAATGCGGCTATCTCAGGCCCCGTACCCACCCTAACACCATAAATTGCCTACCGCCCCACTTTCCGAAGATTGCATGTACCGACGTTTGATGGCTTCAACAAGAAATACTGTAAATGATTACCTTTTCTTCGGACTTGACATGGCACCCCTATGCCGGGTACTTCAATGGGTCGAGGGATGCTGCTCATAAAGATGTACCTTGGGGGTAAGCCCCATCCCATTTCCTTTAGGGCAACATCCGTCGCCACCATGTCAAGTCTTGCTCTTGGGTCGGCCGAGTTGCCGTCATTCCACGAGCATGCTTTGGCAGTTGTTGGGAAGTACCCGAAGATCGGGTATGCCGGCACAGCGCGTTATTAACCGTCCTTGCCAAAACCAGTCTTAAATAATCCCTCTACTACTTTCATTACAACTTGCTTTCCTGAAGAGCAAGCCTCCGGGTGTTCTCTTCGATGCTAGAAAAACAGTGATCCCTTCTGACATGGCCAACAGAGTAACAACCCCAACTAATCCCCCAATAAATGAGCCAATAATCTCTCCTACGTTTGGTGCACCGTCCATACCCATCACGATCAAGATTACCGCAAGGATGCCGACCAGTACGGCCAGAACCTTGTACAGCGAAGCAATAGACCTAAGTATCGGGTGTCGCTCTTCCAACGGGGGGTGATAGTTTGGTTCGCCCCCCTCCCGCGTCGCCATCTTTTTCGGCTTTTTAATCGCTCCTTCCAGGTTGCTTGTCTGGCTTTTTGCATATCCGTCTTCTTTGCTGTCGGGAAATTCACTAATGATTTGGTTATAGGTTTTTAATGCTTCCTCGAAATTCTGATCGACGTATTGAAGATCGTAAGCCAATTTGTAAAGTTACCCTGCATTCATCTTCTCAACCTTCTTTCTAAATTCCCTTACATTCATGGTATCCTCACCCACATTGAAACTCACGATTTCTGAAATGCTTATGCTTTCTCCGCGTGTAATTTTTTCCCACAACTTCTCGATAACTTCTAAGCCCCCTCCCGCATCCCACAACACAAGGGGCACCTTGGTAAAGCCGTCACGTCCTGTAAAGTAGAAAACATATTCCGTCGGAAATTTGCCTCTTGCAATCCACATGACCATCCTATCATGGCTAGGCGACAAAAACTTGGAGAATCTATCGCCGAACAAACAATGTTAGAAACTGCCTATCGCTTTGTAGGGATTGGCTGAATGGGATGTCCTCGCTTTCGACAGTCCGTAGACACGAAAAGTGCCTAAAACCCTTATGCCATAGCATTAGGGTTTCAGGCACCTGTGGATAACCTGTCGTGTATATACTCTTTTTAGCCCTTGCGGAGCAAAATATCCCATATTGATATTCTCGGGGGTTCCGGCAATTTAAGCGCTGAAAAAATACCTATTTGTTCTTTGTTAATTCTGTCCTTTGAAAGACCTTTCCATCAGCCGATTTCCACTCAATGAGATGAATGGTCTCGATCTCGAAGCGAAGGGTAGCCCAAGTTGGTCGGATCTCTACTGCATTTTTGCCTGCGGATAAGCCCTGAAACCCGTATGAATAAAGGCATCCATTCATTTTACGCGATGACCTAGATCCACGAAAAACTGTCGAAGCCGAGCTAAACAGCCCAGCCCATCTATATCTAAAACCATTTAGAATCATATGCTATAACGTCAGCAGCAGCACCTTTCACGGCTGCAATCAATTCTTCCCGTCTTGTACCGCTTACACAAACATCGAAAAAGCCCATGTCTTTCAAAGCCTTTATGTCTTTGGGGGGTATAACCCCGCCTATTATAAAAGCTATGCTTTTATCAAGCCCTTTTTGTTTAGCCAATTCGATCAAATGTTTCCCTGTCCGCAAGTGGGCTCCCGATAGTGAGCTAACCCCAATTACTTGTACATCTTCCTCAGTTGCTGCTTTAAGTGCATCCTCCGCCGTTGTGTTACCTAGATAAACAACTTCCATGCCTTCCTCTTTTAAGATAGTACTAACAACAATTATTCCACGGTTATGTGTTTCCGGTCCCAAACAACACATCAGTACTTTGATTTTTTTGTTCATCGTTGTCGTCCCCTTTCAATTAAAACACACTGGGTTTTTTCCATAGACCAAAAACTTTCTTGAATATCTTCCATTGTTCACCGACTGTACAACCTGCTCTGGCACAATTAACTGTATATTCCATGATGTTCTTTCCGTCTTTGCAGGCTGCTTCTAATTCGTTAAGGGCCATCTCAACTTTGGCACTGTCACGATTTTGTCGGTGTTCATGCAGTCTCTTTAGTTGTCTCTCTTCACATTCTTCCGGGTAACGGAAAGATTCAAAATCATCTCCCTCGGAACTTCTTTGGTAATTATGCCCGACAATTTTTATTTCGCCTTTTTCAATTCTCGTCTGTTCCTTATACATATAATTAAATATTTTCTTAGATAAATAGCCGTTGGCTATTGCTTCTACATAACCACCCTGTGCTTCTATCTCCGTTATTTCATCCAAGATTCTCTTTTCCATCTCATTCGTCAAAGCCTCCACATAATAAGATCCGCCTAACGGGTCAACCACGGATGTTATCCCCGTTTCATGTTCAATTATTTGCTGGGTACGTAAAGAGAGTAGGGACGCTTCCTCAGAAGGAACCGAAATTGCCTCATCATAAGAATCAACGTGTAATGATTGCACCCCGCCGAGAACAGCGGCAAGAGCCTCATATGCGGATCGTATAATGTTATTGTAGGGTTCTTCTCTAACCAGGCTGATGCCAGATGTCTGCAAATGACATCTCATCCAGGTTGATCTTTCGTTCTTTACCTTATACTTGAATTTCAGGATTCGGTACCAAAGTCGGCGCATGGCTCTCAAACGGCATATCTCCTCGAAGAAGTCCATACCTCCGGACCAGAAAAACGCCAACCTTTCTGCCACCCAATCCACTTCGTAGCCGCGGTGTATCATCTCGTCCAAAATGGCCATCCCATGAGCTGCGGCGACAGCCATTTCCGTGACTCCAGATGTTCCAAATTCCCGGAAATTATAACCGTTGATTGTTATGAAATTCCATTTTGGCACGTTTCTTCGAATAAATTCTATATTATCACACTCAATCCGGAAACAGTCCTTGGGCGGAATATATTCGGATGAATTGCGTACAAGTTCCTCCAATGTCATATCGTTTTGGACACTACCTTTTAGCTGATCCCAGGGTACGTCTCTTTGCTCGGCCATAACCAAATACATGGGAAATAGACAAGCCGTGTTGGATGGGTAGTGAGTTACTATGGAGGATGTTTCTCCAGCTATATCAATGCCATCATACAGCATATCCCAATCTTTCACGTGGTTTACACTAACCCCGCAGGAACCTACAGATCCAGTTGCTATGGGATCATCACAATCATACATTTGAATCGTGGGCATATCGAACAAAAGGTTTATCCCTGTGGCTCCGTGTTCTAACAAATATTTGATTCTTGAATTCGTGTCTTCCGGGCCTCCGAAACCTACCAGTTGTCTTTGGGTAAAGGTTCTGCCCCGATACATATTGCTATGAATTCCCCTGGTAAATGGTGCTTCACCAGGGTTACCTAATTGCTCCTCGTAATCACTGTTTGCTATATTTAGTGGGCTATAGATCATTTCTCTTGCAGTCTCCGAACCAAGCACCGTTAGGGGTACTGTCTTCCAATTCTTAATATCACTTGGCTTAACACAATTTTCCTTCCAACGATCGATGCGCTCTCTTGCTCTTTTCAGATAGGTTGGATCGTAGACTTGTTTTTGTCCGAAATCCTTTATATTTTCTTTGATTATCTCGGCCGTTGTTTTTTTCTGTTCGTTATCCAACATTACTCTACCACCTTCCGTTAATGCCTTTATCCAATATCAATTGCGTGATGTCCTCTGCTGCTTTATAGGGATTGATACCGCCCTCCCGCACAGTTTTTAAAATATTCCTTATATCCTCTTTTTCCTGTACGAGTTCTTCGGTGAACCTTTTCAACGTTTCTTGTACGGCATAAAGGCAAGTTTCCTCTCGGTGCCGCTTTATCTGGAATTCTCTTAGCCCGGATCTGGACAAATAATCCTGGTGCCTTTGAATCGCTTGAAACAATTCCGGGATACCCTGGTCGCTTAGCGCCTCCGTCAAAACAATTTCTGGTGTCCAATCACTCTCCTTTCTTAGATACAACATCATTTGTAAGTCATCGACAACATTTTGAGCACCGGGCAGATCGGCTTTATTTACAACAAGAACATCGGCGATTTCCAGGATTCCCGCCTTTAGCGTTTGCATTTGGTCTCCTAATCCGGGCACGGAAACTACAATTTTTGTGTCTGAATATCTGATGACATCCGATTCAAGTTGTCCTACGCCAACTGTCTCGATAATTATGATATCTATCCCGAAAGCATCCAAGATCTTTATGATCTCACCGATCCTCGGCACCAAACCTCCCAACGCACCGCGGGTAGCTAAACTCCGTAAATATACCCCATCATCTCTATACGCCCGCTGCATCCGTACCCGATCGCCAAGGAAGGCTCCACCACCGAAGATACTGCTAGGGTCGATGCAAAGTACACCAACAGTATGGCCCGCCTGGCGATAAGAACGAATTAATTTGTCTATAAGAGTACTCTTGCCGGCACCTGGGGGGCCGGTAACCCCAACTACGCGAGCTTTGCCTATCGGACTATAAATTTCCCCCATAATATCCAATATTTGCGGGCTGTTATTCTCGACCATGGTTATCAATTTGCTCAGGGCCATGCGGTCCCTTTGCCTAAACCGTTCAATTAGCTTTTCCATATTCTCGTCTCCGTTGCCGCTCTCTTTAATGGTTCCTAAAGATTGACTTAGATTAAAAACCCCCCATTGATATCAAGAACTGCGCCCGTAATATAGGCGGAGAAGTCCTCGGCCATGAACAAAACCGCTTCCGCAACCTCTTCCGGTTCTGCCAGACGACCCACTGGAATCTTGGCAATGAGAGCCTGAAGCTGTTCTTCCGGGTATTTCATCATCATATCCGTCTTTATATAACCCGGAGCCAGAGCATTACAGGTTATTCCCTTTGTGGCATTTTCTGCAGCCGTAACTCGGGTTAAGCCGATTAAGCCTGACTTTGTCGTCGCATAATACCCTGTCCCCAAAATTCCCATACGGGCTGTAAGTGATGAAATGTTGACAATTCTGCCGTAATTATTGTTTCTCATGCTAGGTAGAACGGCTTTAGTACAAAGGAAGGGGCCCGTCAGATTAACATTCAATACCGCACCCCAATTTTGCAGATTCCCTTTATGGATAAAACCATCCCGGTTAATTCCTGCATTGTTCACGAGAATATCGATCCGTCCGTAACGTTCTATCACTTTGTCTACCATCGAATTGACTTCGGACTCTTGCGTCACATCAGCCAGAAAAACCTCAGCCTCTACCCCCATTGCCCGAAGGGTAGTGGCAGTCTCCAAAGTCTTTTGTTCATTAAGGGTGAGATCGTTGATGGCTATTTTGGCGCCTTCCCTGGCTAAAGTGCGAGCAATCGCTTGTCCCAGTCCTTGGCCGCTGCCGGTTATTAACGCTACTCTATCTAAGGTCTTCTTCATTTGTTACATCCTTTCTCGTGTAATTAGATTACCTCGAACAATTCACGGGGAACCGAAAATAACATTTAATATTTCATGAATATCCCTTCCGGGTCTACCACTTGGCGTAGAACATTCAATTCCGAATCATTAGGGGATTCTAACGGTTTCGCTTGGGTCACATCGATCGGGAAAGCCGTGTTTTGTTGAATCTCTTCGAGGGTAACTCCCATGTCCGCAAAAAAGCTCTCTACATACATTTCATGCGTCTGAGGACGGAATTTCATCACTCCTAAAGTCGATACAACGGCATAGGGGCCTCCCCATAGCCCGGCCTCCACGCGCGGGATAAGCTTTCCGTCGGGATAGCGCCGAACCATCCAGCCGGGGCTGGTCAGATAATCAACCCGTTCCACAAACCGTTTACGTTCATGGGCCATGATAATAATGGTTTTTTTAGCCATTACAGCTATGTCACAAGCACCTCCAGAACCTTCGAACCGTACATCAGGCTGCCCATACAAGCCGATAACTGTTGAATTAATATTACCGTAGCGATCTACCTGCGCTCCGCCCAAAAAACCGACATCAACCAATTTGTTCTGAAGAAACTGCCCCATCAATTCGACAGCTGTACCTATCCAGGGTGTGCGATAAACTCCCCGGGCATCGGCAACACAAAACGGTAAGGCTTGCGGATAACTGTCATACAAGCCAGCTTCCATTAAAATAACCGTTTCGGGAGCATGAGAGTGTTTAGCCAATAGGGTACTTACCAGCGGCAAACCCGTACCGACCAGAATTACTTCACCGTCGTTAATCAAACGGGCACCAGCTATAGCCATCATTTCGAGGCGGCTGTAGTTACTCATCTACCGCCCACCTCCTCGAGTTTATCTAAGCGGCGCCGAATATGGGGATTGTAGCCTTTTACTGGGTCAGCTTGTAATGCGTGCAGGCGTTCGGTGCCTAATTTCTCTATATAACCTTCATGGTTGCCTGGTTGAAGAACCCACTTCGAAAGCCAGTCTACAAAGGTTTCTTGATGTTTGGAAGCAGCCAGATAGTCGCGGAACCACCAAGGATCATTATCGTAATACCCGAAAAGGGCTGTAGGGTGGGCACCGTACGGGAGTTCAACAATTATATCAACCTTTAACCCAGGAATGGAATTCCGTTCAGGGTTATCGCGCAGCTGATTTTCAGGCACAATGTGTTCGGCAGATACTATGACAAGTTTCGAAGCGATAGCACCATAGTAGTCAAGAAAGCAGCCGCCTTGGATGCGCACGGTACCCTTATCCCCCACCTCCTGAACATGGAGTAAACAAACATCTGGGCGTAAAGCCGGTACCAGAACAACTTCCTGTCCTTCCCAAAAAGGATCCTTAATAACCGCTAACTTCTTTCTTGGCAATTTAGGATCCTGAAGACGCAAATCCTGCAGAGAATCCATTCCGGGCAAAGAAATATCTGAACCTTTCAGTGATAAGGTTGGGAGGAATGGCAGACCCATCGCTCCAGCCATGATCCTCAAAGCACCGGTCTGGACAGTCCAATCGTCATGACGATAACCGGGAGTTTGAGTTTTTTCAACGGCACGGCGAAAATTATATGGGTGCCCAAACACCTCATGACCAATGTAATTTATTTCCCCCACAGTGGCACATCCGGCCCCGATCAATAAGTCTACTTCGGGACCACCGGGGTTCGCGCAAAGATGGAGATTCTTTTTCTTTTGCCTGACAATTTCGTATACCAAACCCATCGGCCGGCGCACAACCGTCCACCCACCGGTAAAAACCTGATCCCCGTCGTTAACAAGAGCAATCGCTTCGTTCAAGGATAGGCGTTGCACTTTTGCGGCCATTATAAACCCCCCTGCTGTATTAATCGACGACCTGTTCACCGGTAACAAACAGGGCGCAAACAATTATACCTACCACCGAAAGTCCAACTGCAACGCTAAGAGCATAAACCCAGGAACCAGTTGTTGTCACGATAAAACCCGTCAGTATTGGAGCAATGATCCCGGCAATAGTTCCAAAAGTGTTCATCAACCCGGATATAAGACCTGCGTTTTTCGGGCCGAGATCGATCGGTAAAGCCCAAAAGGAGGAGAAATTCATCGTCAGGAAAGATACCGCGAGGCTAATCCAAAGAACTGCCATTCCTCCGGATCCGGCAATAGCCCCTAAGTATAAAAAGATAGCGCTCCCTCCAAAAGCGGCATACATAATGTACTTGCGGGCTTTTGTTACGCCAACCCTGGGAATAAGTTTGTCGGATATGTTTCCGGCCAAATTCGCTGCTACAAATCCGCCTAGATAAGGGAGCATACCATAAATGCCCATCTTCAAAATGCTGAAGTGGCGCGCCATAACCAGATATCCGGGCAACCAAGTAAGATATAGATACCAGGAATAGTTTTGAAAGAAATAGTTTATTGCCAGTGCCCAGACCGGGCCAGCTTTGGCCACAGCTCGCCAGTCTGCTTGACTAGATTTCTTTTCACTCCGGCCTTGTTCAATAAGGGCCAATTCCTCCGCGTTGACCCACTTATGCTGAGAAGGATAATCCTTCCCGAAGACTAACCAGAAAATTACCCATAGTAACCCTATCACAGCTGAAATATAGAAAACTGACGGCCAACCAAACTTACTTATAATCCACGCTGATATAGGCACTGAAACGGCCAGGCTCAGAGCCATTCCGGATAAGTTCCAGGCTTGTGACCGTGCCCGTTCTTTAAGTGGCACCCACCTAGAAGCAATTGCTGTCTCGGCGGGGAAAGTTACGGCTTCTCCCACCCCCATAAGAGCCCTAACAAACCACAGGCCACTTAAGCTGCCAACCACCGGTGTCAGCCCGGTGAAAATCGACCACCAACCGACACCGGCGGCCAGAACGCGTTTACCACCAATTTTGTCAGCCAGCCAACCCGCGGGGATCTGGAGAATTAAGTAACCGACAAAAAACGCGGATAGAATTGAACCCCACTGTTCTGCATTCCAACCATGCTCTTTCATAATCGTAGTCGAGGCAACCGATAAATTTCCCCTGTCCAGGTAAGCTATTACGATACTTAGAAACGTAACAACTGTGATGGCCGTGCGCACCCGCGTCGGTTTAGCCGTCTGCACCCCCAGTGACTGATGACTGATTTTTTGCTCTGTGTCCTGACTATTCATAATACCATCCTCCCTTATTTTCCAGTGAGACTCAGGTTCTTGCAACTCCATACTCCTAACCTTGTGACAAGTTGGTAGCCGATTAGCGCGCTAATATTATCCTAAGCAAGATATGTGCCAAATCTTCACTAAACTCAAAAACTGTCTCCTCCGGACCTAAGACTAACCGAGAAGGCGTCTTTAGCCTATAGGCTAGCGCCTAACCTTTGCGTCGTGGCCGGCGCAAGTCTTCTTAATCCTTCGATGTTTTTGAATAATAAAAAAGAGCGATGCTTTCAGGCATCACCCTTTAGGAATTATCCCCGGTTTTCTGATGTTGCTACACATCACTGATGTTCATCAGCATCGGTTCCCCCTTCCTTACGGTATTGCTGGAGTTTACGTACAACGGTAGATTGATCAATTCCCAGTAAAGCGGCCGCCTTACGGCTGCTTCCGCACACATTGTAAGCTTGAATGATAACCTTTTTCTCAGTTTCAGCCAGGGCCGACCTTAGGGTACCCGAGAAAACCTGTTCAGACTCAGTAGATGAAGCTGGTGTGAAAAGGGCTGAGTCTATCTCCTCTCGTGGACTGAATATAACCAACCGCTCCAGGGTATTTTGCAGCTCACGGATGTTTCCCGGCCATTTATATTCGACTAGTTTCTGTAATAACTGGGTCGTCAATTTGCGGTTCAAGTTGTGTTTTTGACAAAAATGGCGCATAAAACGCTCTGCCAAATAGGGAATATCTGTTACATGTTCCCTTAACGGCGGAATCTTAATGTTCACGACATTGAGCCTAAAAAACAAGTCCTTTCGGAACCTTCCTTCATTTACAAGCGCCTCAAGATCCTGGTTGGTAGCACTAATAATGCGGACATCAACAGGAATGCTAGCCGTTCCGCCTAAGCGAGTAATTTCCTGTTCTTGAATAACGCGCAGCAGCTTGACCTGTAAATCAAGTGGAAGTTCCCCTACCTCATCTAGAAGTAAAGTGCCACCCGATGCTAACTCGAATATGCCAGGTTTACCCTTGCGAGTAGCCCCTGTGAACGCACCCTGTTCGTATCCAAACAACTCCGACTCAATGAGGGTCGGTGCAAAAGCTCCACAATTAACCTTAATGAATGGTTTATTGGGACGTTTGCTTGCCTCATGGATAATTCGAGCAAATACTTCTTTGCCTACTCCCGATTCCCCGGTAATTAATACGGATGTATCTACCTTGGCAACCCGCAAAGTAAGGTCCAATAGTTTTTGCATTTCGGGACTATTAAAAACAAACCCTTCTTCCAGCGCCTTTATTTTGAGGCGCGAGATTTCCGATTTGTACCGGGCTACTTCCCTAGTTGCCTCCTGAAGTTTTTTTCGCGTAGAATTCAGCTCGGTTAAATCCCGGATATTGGCGATTACCCGCACAAGTCGGTTGTTTTGGTCAAGAACAGGTGTGCCGGTAAACAATATCTCTCGCCCGCGAATTTCCTGCATCATCGTGGCCGTCCTTTTTGTTTCCATGGCACTGCTCGTAACCAATTCGGAAAGGTATCCTTGGCGCACTAGCTCCATGACCGGTTTGCCAATTAACCCTTCAGCGACACCCTTCGGTATATCAACCATGTTTTGATAAGCTTCGTTCATGCGTAAGAGAATCCCGTCATTGTTACAGATTACTAGTCCGTCAGCGGAAGAGTCGATTAAAGCATTAAGCTCTGTGTTAATTTCCTGCACAGTTCGTAGTTCAGCGGCAGTTGTTTCTAAATCTGTGATATCCAAGAATGCTCCCACCGCGCCAGAAACCTTGCCATCTATAAAAATGGGGGTGCGATTGGTAATTACCGCTTTATCGCCGATCCGTAGGCGGCGACCGAACTGCGGCTGCCCAGTCCTTACAACTTCCATTAGCTTCGTTTCCGGGATAATTTTATTTATCGGCTGCCCTAGCACTTCTTCCGCCGATCCGACAAACCGTTCAGCTGCTTTGTTGATGAATGATATATTACCAGCCATATCAACCGCAATCACCGCCGTATAAATAGCATCAAGCACGGCCCGGATTTCGTTCATTAAATTGGTGAAATGCCTAAACTTCTCAGGAGTTTTCATTAATTACCCCACCTTTCCCCGAACAAAACAATCCGGGGCCATTCCCGGCCACCACAGTTGCTCCCGCTTGGGGACCGGCTCAGCGGTGCTCTCTAGTCAGGGGCTTCGCCCCTGGAGTTTATCGCTTGGGTTGTGCCCGTAAGGAAATGGAGCCAGAACGGTAACCCTATAAAGGCAGCTCCCATTTCCTCCGGCAATAACAAAATGGGCGCTCAGGTTGCTCTCCAGCAGAGCCCTACCCTCCTATATTGGCAAGGGCCAACTATATTTTAACCCAAAAACCATTTCGGTAAAATACCATTCACACAGGGTAATTTACATCCCCTTCTTTGCAGTAGTGTTCTTAACGTTCCACCACGTCCCCTCCATACATTCAGTATACACTAAGAGGGATACAAGGCAGATACCAAAACATTGCCGCGAAGCACCCGTTCGCCATAACTCAATCGATAACGCATTGGTTGCGGCCAGGAGTGCCGCCGTTACGATCAGGAGTGTCGGGGCAAAAAGCAGAAGCAAGCTATCAGCCGAAAGTTCCCCCCTATTTCGGTTTCTACGCTCTTAAGCCAAGTATTTCTCCAAGGTTCCGCGCACTCCGTTTTCCCCGGACACCATCTCCTTGAAATATCTTTCGATTTTTTCACCCAAACCGACTTCATAGAGGTTAAGGCCAAACAGCTCCTCATTTCCCAGGATCGGCCGTAAGCAGTTCCCGACAGATTCGGGTTCGCCCAGACGCACACCGGAAAGGTAAGACCGTAAGGACTCCAGCGAAGGATCTGGACTTAAAGGCATCTCCCGACCCTTATCATCTACTCCCAGCAAATAGCGGCACCACCCGGCAATCACTAGGGGAATGCAGGTTAAACTCGCCGGATCCAAAGCCTCGCTCTCCACGTAAGCTTTGATGGTCTCCCCGAACCTTATGCCCACTTTTTGCGAAGTATCCGTGGCTATCCTCTGAGGGGTATCCGGAATATACGGGTTAGGCAAGCGTTGTTCGATGACCTCGCGCAGAAAATCTTCCGGATCTAAAATACCCGGATGCACGACCACAGGCAGTCCCTCTCCGTATCCGATCTTTTCCACCAGCCTTTTCAGGTTGTCATCCTTCATTTCGTCCGCAATGAGTTCACAGCCCAAGAGACAGCCGAAGACGGCCAGCGCGGTATGCAGCGGATTGAGGCAAGTGCAAACTTTCATTCTTTCCGCCTTGTCTACCGTTTGGCGATCCGCAAACAGTACTCCGGCCTTCTCCAGGGGAGGACGACCGTTGGGAAATTCCTCTTCAATCACCAGATATTGCGGTCCTTCGGTGTTGACAAAGGGAGCAATGAAAGTGTTCTTGTCCGTGCGCAGGATCTCCATGCCGACAAGGCCCTTATCTGCCAAAGCCGCCCGGATGATTTCCGAAGGTCTGGGCGTAATTTTGTCGATCATCGTCCAGGGAAACGTGACTTTGCCCGGATCATTCACATACGCTAAGAAAGCCTTCTCCACCAGGCCGTTATCAGCCCATTTCTGAGCAATTTCCCGGACAGCACCGCCCAGTTTTTCTCCGTTGTGGGAACAGTTATCCATACTGACAAAAGCGACTGGTAAGGCCCCGTTTTTATAACGTGTGTAAGCCAGAGCGGTAACCTTGGACATTATATGTCGCGGTTGTTTCGGGCCTGCCAGGATATCTTGAGCGACGTCAGCCATGTACTCCCCTGAGATCCGCTTGAGGTTATAGCCTTTTTCCGTAATCGTAAAACTGACGATTTGGAGAGACGGCTTGCGAAAGATTCCCTCCAGCTTGGCCCAGTCATCCGCTCGTGCCGGGTCCCCGATCAGCCCGTCGCTAATGCTTCCGACCACTTTTTTCTCTAGAGTTCCGTCAGGGTTCATGATGACCACGAGGCTCAGGTCATCGTAGGGTCTATAGATCCGGTCGATGATCTCCCCATCAAAACCTTCGACCGCCACGATGCCGCTCTGTTTTGGGTCAGTGTTCAAAAGCGTCTGCTGCAAGGCAGCGATGAATCCCCGGAATATGTTGCCGGCCCCAAAATGCACCCACGCCGGGTTCTCCTCGGTAACCCTAAGCATCTCTTTACGAGAAAACCCTGGAAGCTCCACGCCCGCCTCCGCCCAGGCCCGAAAATCCTGTATGCCTTCTTGACTCAACTTCAGCATTTGCCTTTGTCCTTTCCTTTTCGTCTTCCCCCTGCCAGGCCCTTTCTCTCCTCTACCGTGCTAATACGCCACCATCCAATTTCTCTGTTCTACTCTCCAACCACCGGAGAGACATTTCTCCCGGGGCTTAGGGACCAGCCCCACAGCGAAGACTGTTTCCCGCTTGAGCCAATATTTTCCCAGCTTCCCCCTACCTTTGCACCCTGGCGCCGCCGCCCTTCATCAAGTTCTCCACTTCCTTGAGACTCGCCATGGAGGTATCCCCGGGTGTGGTCATGGCCAAAGCGCCATGCGCGGCTCCGTAATTGACGGCTTTTGCCGGATCACCTGTGGTCATTAAGCCATAGATAAGGCCTGAGACAAAGCTGTCTCCCCCACCGACCCGGTCGAAGATCTCCAGACGATCGTAATCCTCGGCCTTGTATATCTGGCCGCCGGCCCAACAAATGGCGCTCCAGTCGTTCACCGTGGCACTCCTGACCGTGCGCAAAGTAGTGGCCACCACTTTAAAATTCGGGTATGCTTTGACTACTTCGTCGATCATCTTTTGGTAGCCTTCGAGGTTGAGTTCTTTGAGCTTGGCGTCATTTCCTTCCACCTCAAAACCCAGGCAAGCCGTAAAATCTTCTTCATTCCCGATCATGACGTCGACATATTGGGCCAGTTCCTTGTTCACAGCCTGAGCTCTCGCTTGACCGCCGATGCTTTGCCAAAGTGAAGGCCGGTAGTTGAGGTCATACGAAACGATCGTGCCGTATTTTTTGGCCGTTTGCACCGCTTCCAAAACCACTTCTGGGGTCGTATCGGACAAAGCGGCGAAAATCCCTCCGGTATGAAACCACCGAGAACCCAGTTGGCCAAAGATGTATTCCCAGTCGATATCTCCTTTTTTGAGCTGAGAGACGGCGGTATTCCCCCGATCAGATACCCCCAGGGCCCCGCGCACACCGAAGCCGCGTTCCGTAAAGTTCAAGCCGTTGCGCACCGTCAGCCCGATGCCGTCATAAGGTACCCATTTGATTAAAGAGGCATCAACACCTCCCTGCAAAATCAGATCCTCCACTAAGCGGCCGATTTCATTATCAACGAAGGCCGTGACGACTCCGGTACTCAAGCCGAAGCACTTTCTCAAACCCCGCGAGACGTTGTACTCACCGCCCCCTTCCCAGACCTGGAACTCCCTGGCGTTCTTGATTCTGCCGTTACCCGGGTCGAAGCGCAGCATCACTTCCCCCAGGGAAAGACAATCATAGCGACAGCTCTTTTTCTCTTTCACATCGATTTTGAACATTTCTTACAACTCCTTGACTCTTTCACATTTATCAGCTGGATCCCTGTTTGAGGGTAACCGTGTTGCACGTCCGGCCAACGGCACCACCGTAGGCCGCATGACTATTTTCTGCCACCCTACTTGGCCCGGGCCGCTTTGATCTTCTCTATGAATTGCTTAGCCGTCTTGGTGATTGACTCATAATCACCCGTCTTGGCGCCCGCCGTCAAACTTCCACCGACACCGACGGCAACGGCCCCCGCCTTGATCCAGTCGCTCACATTTTCCAGGCAGACCCCTCCAGTCGGCATCAGGTCAGCTTGCGGCAGGGGACCTTTGATGGCTTTAATAATGGCCGGACCGAACAGTTCCCCTGGGAATATTTTCACAATATCCGCCCCAGCCTCCAGACACTCGACCACTTCCTTAGCGGTCATGGCTCCGGGCAGGCAAGGAACCCGGTAGCGATTGCAAAGCCGAACTGTCTCGACATTGAGACTCGGACTGACAATATACTCCGCTCCGGCGAGGATGGCCGCTCGGGCTGATTCGGGATCCAGCACAGTACCAGCACCGACAATCATCGGGCCGTTTTTATACTTTGCCGCGAGTTCTTTAATAAGGTCTGCAGCGCCGGGTACGGTAAAGGTAATCTCAATCGCGGCAACTCCACCGGCGATACAGGCTTCCGTGATCTTAAACGCCTGTTCCGTGCTTTCTGCCCGAACGACTGCCACGAGGCCGGCTTTCTTAATCCGTGAGATTATTTCTTCTTTGTTGGCCACAAGAATCGCCCTCTCTTTCTAAATATCTTCTGATGTAATCGAATCGAAAATTTCTTTCAGTTGTCTTCCGCTAGTTCATCAGAACGTTCAATGGCTGTGCAGTTAACCAAACGAACAATAGCGACGCTTTATCGTCTCTTCTCCAGGGTATCCCAGATTCCCCAAAGATACATGATGCCTAGAGCTCTGTCGTAAAGTCCGTAGCCGGGACGGCATTTTTCACCCCAAATGTGCCTGCCGTGGTCGGGCCGGACGTAGCCTGTAAACCCGCCTTCGTGATATGCTTTCATGATCTCGACGATATCCAAGGACCCGTCAGCGCTCCGATGGGATGTTTCGATAAAATCACCGTTGTCAAACCGGCGAACGTTGCGAATGTGGGCAAAAGCGATCCTATCTACAAACTCTCGTACCATGCCAGGCACATCATTCTCTGCGTTTGCCCCCAGAGAACCACTGCAGAGTGTCAGAGCATTGTAGGGGCTGTCAACCAGGTTTAGTAATCTCCTCAGATTCTCATGATTGGTAATAATTCGAGGCAGACCAAAAACAGGCCAGGGGGGATCATCGGGATGAATAGCCATCTTAATGGCGTTTGCCTCCGCTACAGGAATGATCTGCTCTAAAAAATACTTGAGGTTCTGCCACAAGTCTTCGTCTGTCACGCTCTTATAAGCCTCGAAAAGTTCGTTCAGATGTCTGAGGCGTTCAGGCTCCCAACCGGGCATCGTCAAGTCAGGGTTGGAGGCTATCTGCTTGACCAACTCCATAGGGTCCATATCTTTAATTTTTTCATTCTCATAGAACAGGGCTGTCGAGCCGTCAGCGAGCCCCTTGGCCATATCGGTCCTCGTCCAATCAAACACCGGCATGAAGTTGTAGCAAATCACTTTCACCCCTACCCGGGCCAACTTAGTGATCGTGTTCTTGTAATTTTCGATATAGAGTTCGCGCGTCTTGAGCCCCAGTTTGATGTCTTCATGCACATTGACGCTTTCCACGACATCCACGTTGAAGCCGTACCGGTCCGCCAGTTTCTTCACAGCCATAATTTTTTCTATGGGCCACTCTTCACCCGCCGGCACGTCGTGCAGGGCCCAGACGATGCCTGAAACTCCCGGGATCTGCCGGATCTGCGCCAGCGTTACCGTGTCGTTTCCTTCGCCATACCAACGAAAAACCATCTTCATGCCTTTATCCCTCCCGCTCATTCTCTTGTCTCATGGACCCTTGCCAGGAAAACTTTTACTAACGCTCCAGAATTAGCGGCCGAGCAATTCTATCCTCGCCCACTGTCACGACTGCCTCAGGGAACATCCCGGTCCTGGTCAGAATCCTGGGGCCGTCCGCCTTGAGGAGGACCGTATCTTCGGATTTAGTGCCTCGGATGCTCGGGTTCCAAGCCACTGCCTGGTCTAAGGCAAGCACAAACGTCGATTTCGGCGTAGCCTTGATTTCCCTGGATTGATAGCCGCTCACGCCTCCCTGATGATGCGCGGTCCATTCACCGGGATAACCCAAACGCGCGTAAGCCTCCGCTCCCGAGCGCAGAATCTGGTTCAGAGCCATCCCCGGTCTGGAGGCGGAAATCATAACGGCATCCACTTCAGTAACCGCTTGCTGCCTGTTCCGAAGTTTCTGCGGAGCCGGGCCGAAATGAACCGCCCTGGTAAGAGAGACCACCAAGCCCCACTTTCTTGCCCCCAGAGCAAGTACGGCATACCTCTCCAACGTATTAGCCGTGGGCAGTGGATGCCGGTAAGCAAAGGCCCTGGCATCCGCACCGACTAGACAAAGCACGGGTTCCACGCCGCGCTCCTGACAAGCCTTGCTCAAGCGACCAGCCACCTGGAATTCCGTCTCCCCCGGCTCGAAGGTTTGACAGACGCTTTCTAAGGCATCGGCAGCCATTTGCCCGAGACGCGCGTAACGCGCTTCTTCCACATCGGTGAGCACTAGGCGAAGCCGCTTGAATTCCTCCGACAGCAGTCCGTCAGTAGCCGTTCGCCAACCGCCGGCACAGGATTGTTTGAGTTCCCGCATCTTCAACCCATCGTGCCATGGGTAAGTCAAAACCCGATCACAAACCTCAGCCACTCCCTCTTCCTGCCACAGCCTTGAACCCTCGATATTGCTGGCTATAAGCACACTCTCATTTGGGCCGATCCAGACGACCGTTCCCGCCAAGGGGGTTGTAATATTGACGAAAAACCTGCCTGCCGTCAACCAGGCTAAATTTAAGGGCGACTCCACAAAACCCCCGTCATACCCCCTGCTCGCCAGAAGCTTTCGTACTAAACTCAACTTATCACGGAATTCCTTCTCCACAAAAACACATCCTAAACAATTGCTCACTAATTGCTTCACGTCCCCGGCGCGGTCCTATTTTCCCACCCGTCGCTGCAACCACCGGGATACCCACATGCTTAAGAATGTGAACAACAACAGGGGAAGCATCAGGGAAAGCGTTAAACTGTCCAGCATCGGTTGGGGCTGTGACCCCGTGGCACTCAGGACGCTGAAAACCATGACATTTAATGTCTGCATTCTCGGCCCGGAAATGAGCAGGATAACGACAAAAGCCCCAAACATGCGAATGAAAATATTGATAGCGGACGCTGTGATGCCGGGAATCAGCTGGGGTACAACGATTCTGCTGAACATCCGCAACCTGTTCGCCCCCAACGACTGAGCCGCCATCTCCAATCTGGGGTCCAAGGCTTCGATAAAAGGGATAAGAATGACCATAGAGAAGGGAATTCCCACCAGGAGCTGGACGATGACCAGGCCGGCAAACGTTTCCGCTAATCCCAGCTTATAGAAAATAGCCGTTACGGGTAAAGCATACGCCAATTCCGGCAGCATAAAAGGCAGTTGATAAAGGCCCAAGAGGACATGCTTCAGAGGGAAATCCTTCCGGGCGAAAACATAGGCCCCCGGGACGCTGAGCAGCAGAGAGATTATCGTGGCGATTAACGTCGTCTCCAGCGACAATTTAAAATAGAGCCAGATATTATATTCGCTCCAAGCTTTAACAAACCAAGAGACGGTAAACCCAGCCGGCCAGACTGTACCAAACCAGTGAGTGGAAAAGGCACTGAGGAAAACCGTTACGGTCATACCCAGTATGATCAGAATAAATCCCCCGATCAGCAGCCAAAACGGCAATGCTTTGAGAAACTTCGCCAGGCCGCGCCGCCACTTATACCGACGCTTCCTTCTTATCCCGGATCCGCCGCGCATTTCTTCTTCCCCCTCACTTGAACGTCGACGCGGAGCCGACATATCCCTTTTTGCGAATATAATGGACCACGCCCAAACAAATGAACTGCACTATCGCCATGACCACCGCGATAGTTTCCGCCATATTGTAGTTGAAATACTGCATGGCCTGTTCGAAAGCCACGACCGAAAAAACCCGCGTGCTGGAGGCGGGATTGCCCACAATAATCGCCGAGGAATAGACCGCCAATTGCATGATGACGTTGAGAGCGAAGATGTTCCACACCCCCGAACGAATCAACGGATAGAAAACCTTGACGAAAGTCTGAAATCCGTTGGCACCCAACGAACGGGCTGCTTGTTCAAAGCTCGGATCGATCGAGTCCATCAACCCCACTAAGTTGGAGAAGATAAACCCGATCCCCAAAATCGTGAGGGAGATGAAAGTCCCCCAAAAATTATAAAGCAATTGTAACGGCCGACTGACAAGACCAACATGGATTAGTAATAGGTTAAACCAACCGTCCGGTTTGAAGAAATCGATCATCCCCACGGCTACGATCAGAGGACCCAGAGTTAAGGGAAACATGATCAAGCCGTTGAGCAAACCCTTGCCCCGAACCGGCCCGCGCAAGTGGTAAGCCATCGCAAACGCCAGAACCATCTCCAATATTGAGGAGGGAATGACCAGGATGAGCGTGCGAGGGATAGTATTGAAGAAATTACGCACCTTGAAAAACTGAATATAGTTATACAGCGTGAAACCGCTCGCCCCGTTTTTGTGTAACGTCAAGAAGAGGCCTTGAATCAAGGGGTACAGAAAAATCAATAGGAGAGGAAGCAAGGATGGCAAAAGCAGCAAGGTATCCTTCTGAAAGCGACCCTTGTCCGAATCATTGGCTCGCATTTCCTTCACTCCTTCGCGACCATGAGTAAGTGGGCCGGGGCGAGATAAAGCGTCAGTTCCGTGCCCTCCGGATATGACTCAAACCCCAGGACGTTGACCTTGAGACGATCCCCAAATTCGGAAAGAACCTCGTAACCCGTAGTATTTCCCACATAATCGCTCACCACTACCCGCCCTCTGACCGCGTTTCGTTCGCCGGGAGTATCCAGCAGTCTTATGTTTTCAGGCTTGATCGTCAGCAGGACGGAGTCGCCCACAGAATGCGTTCTATCTTTTTTGACCTGCAACACTAAGCCGCTGTCCGAACGAAAGATAAAGTTCTCCCCGGCTTCCCCCTCCAGACGGCCTTCAAAGAAATTGGCGTAGCCAATAAAGTTGGCCAC
Organism: Peptococcaceae bacterium CEB3; assembly: GCA_001029295.1. Taxonomy (GTDB): domain Bacteria; phylum Bacillota; class Desulfitobacteriia; order Desulfitobacteriales; family Desulfitobacteriaceae; genus Acididesulfobacillus. Next base: position 169,148 of record LDXJ01000061.1, read on the forward strand.
AAAACGGTTGCACGGATGGAGGAAAATTTCCTGCGGCGTACCGATTTGCTGTACAACCCCTTGCGACATAACCGCTACCTGCGTGGACAGGGAAAGGGCTTCTTCCTGATCGTGGGTGACATAGATGGTCGTAATTCCCAATTCCTGGTGCAGACTTTTGAGCTGTATTCGCATTTCTTTGCGCAGCTTGGCATCCAAGTTGCTTAACGGTTCGTCTAAGAGCAGGACCTTAGGCCTCACGACCAGGGCCCGGGCCAGAGCCACCCGTTGTTGCTGCCCTCCGCTTAACTGTCTCGGATAACGATCCGCCAAACTTTCGAGTTGAACCAAGGCCAAAGCTTTCTCCACCCGTTCTTCGCGCTCCTTTTTGGGAACCCTACGCATTTCCAGTCCGAAGCCCACATTTTTGCGGATACTCATGTGCGGAAATAAGGCGTAGTTTTGGAAAACCATACCCACATCCCGTTTATGCATGGGAACGTCGTCCACCTTGGCCTCATTGAAAAGAATCTCCCCCTCCGACACATCCAGTATCCCCAGGATCATTGACAACAAGGTGGTTTTTCCACACCCGCTGGGCCCCAGCAGTGACATGAATTCTCCGCTTGGAACATTCAAGCTGACATCCTTCACCGCAGTGCTGCGGCCAAATGTCTTTGTAACGTGTTCAATCTGCACACTGGTACTCACGGGAGCACCGGCAGCCTTCTGCAGGTTCATCCTCATGCCTCCATGTCCCGAGTGCGACGGCCCCGGAAGTGCCGGGGCCATCGCACTCCATACATTATTTGTTGGCCTGAATCTTTTCTTGCCAGAGCTTGTAGTGGGCCAGAGTCACCTCAGAATTCGGAAACAGCAGGGAATCCGAGGGTATGATTAAGTTGTCCCCTGACTTCAATTGATTCGGGAGCGCCGCCAGCTCTTTTTCGTAGTTGGCCTTATACCGGGGCAGCATTTGAGCCACTGAAGCGTTCTTATTCGTCGGCGGGTAAACGATAGCGTACAGCTGGGATTCCGCCTCCTTGGACATGGCAAAATTGATGAAAGCCAAGGCTGCCTTTTGGGCATCCGGCGAGATGTTCTTGGGCATAACGTAGAACTGCGCATCCAGGAATTGAGGGACTCCGGTTAGCATAACCGCCTTAATATTCTTGGCGAGCGTTCCGTCCGCAACTTGCTGCGCGTACCAACCGGGAAGATGCGGGACAATGTACACGGTACCGTCATTTAAGAACTTGAAAGTATCTCCGGATGCGGCCGGATAACTTGTGATATTTTTGCCCAGAGTCGTAAGATAATTCCACGTTTCGCTCAAACTATCCGGCTGGTTGATGTTTTCACCCAGAGAGTGAATTAAGCCGAAATAGAAACCCCGCGATGGGCCGCTAGTGGGCACAGTCGCATACATGAACTTATCTGGATGTGCTGCCGCCCAAACCTTCAGCTCAGCATAGGTCGTCGGAGGCTGCTTCACTTTATCACTGTTGTACACGAGCATGGGTCCGCCATATGAGGTAAATGCCGGAACACCATACCCTTGGAAAAGGTCCGTATATTCCTTGCCGAATTTGTTCAGCTCAGCGTAGTGGATGTCAGGGGCATAAGCGGGGTTCAGTTGCTGCCAGACACCAGCCTGCATCCCGCCGGCCAAGCCATCCAGGCCCGTGGCCAGCACATCGATGTCCACGTTCTTTCCCTCGGCCTTAATCTTGTTCACGATCTGCTGCCAAGGACCCCGGCCATACTGGACTTTGTATTTTCCTTTCGTAGCCTTCTCGAACATCGGTACCAAAATATCGTGGAAATAATTGTCGGTCCCACCTAAGCTGTAAAAAGTAATCGTCACCGGTTGCGAACCCCCCTGTTTGTTCGAGGTCTGAGAGACATTAGTTCCACAGCCAACGAGGGCCAATGTCAGAATGACAACTAGACTGACAACTAAGGAAACTTTCTTCATAAATATTTTTCCCCCTTTTTAGCCTTATCAGAAAACTGACCTGGAAACACCGAAACCCCACGCGGTTTCGCGACTTCGCTTCGCCGACACCCCTGCTCGTCAACTCTTTCGGAAAACAAGCAACACGCGCGCGCTCACCTTGCTCAAGCCCGTTTCACGGAATTTGCCAAAATCATTTTCTATCCCCCCTCTCCCGTTATGTTCCTCGCCTTCCTCGCTTCGTCAGGCCCTGTCTCCTAGCGCAATTCAACTGTTTGCCCCGTCCGCGCGGCATGGTAGAGTGCCAATATAATTCTCAGCGGTTTTCTCCCCTCCTCCCCATTGACCAAAGGTTCCCGGTCCTCCCGGATGGCCTCGATCATATCCCTCACCTGCTGTTCGTGGGCCCAGACGTTGAGTCCCCCCGGGTTCGCGGCCGCCGCGGCATTACCGACCCCATCGGTTCCCGGTGCTTCCGGTGCCTCGTATCCTCTTTGCTCAGTTCCTGTCTTGAAGTAGACCAGTTTATCGGAATCAATCACGGCCGAGCCCTCGCTCCCATGCACCTCAAGCCTGGCACTGAGCCCCGGGTATGCACAAGTTGTCGCCACAATCGTACCCAAGGCGCCTGAACGGAACTTTACCGTAGCGGTCGCCACATCCTCTACTTCGATCCGCGCGTGCCCCACTGTTGCCATGTTGGCGCGAATCGAAGTCACGTCCCCCATAATGTGTTGCAGAAGATCCACTGTATGGATTGCCTGGTTCATAAGTGCCCCTCCCCCGTCCAAAGCCCAGGTTCCACGCCATTCCCCGCTGTCATAGTAAGCTTGGCTACGAAACCACTTGACAGACGCATCGCCCAGCGCGAGTGTGCCCAGGCGTCCCTCCGCGACCGCCTGTCTGAGGTACACCGTCGACGGATCAAAGCGGTGCTGGGAAATGACGGCCAGTTTGACCCCGTTCTCGCGGCAGGCTTCAATCATCCGGTCAGCCTTAGCCAGTGTTATGTCCATGGGTTTCTCGACGATCACATGCTTTTTCCGCCGACTCGCTTCCACAGCCATGTCGGCATGCATGCCGCTCGGAGTGCAAATGGTAACTACATCTATGTCGCCTCTCCGCAGCATTTCCCGGTAATCATCATATACATCCGCGCCCCAAGCATTTGCCAAGGTTCTTGCCCTTTCAGGCACCACATCTGCACAAGCGGCCAATTCCCCACCCACCCTTTGAATAGCCGCGACATGCGTGCCAGAGATGACGCCGCAACCGATCAGGCCAAAGCGCAACTTTCCCCTCATGATAAAATGACCTCCTTCTCAGCAGACACGAGCTCTCTGAACGACTTTACCGCCTGAGAAAACTTTTCTTCTCCCCCGCCCGGCTGGCTCCCTTCCGCCAAGTGCGGCTCAATGGAAAAGAACCCCTCAAACCCTGCTTGGGCTACTTCTCTCAGGAAATCAGGATACCTGGCATCACCCTTCCCCGCGGGACAGACCTGACCGCCGCCCGCCAAAGCGTCTTTGACATGGTAATAGACAATCCATTCTTGGAGAAGGTAATAAGCCTGCGGAAAAGGTTCAACTCCAACCTGAAGGAAATTCGCCGGGTCAAAAGTCGCCCTCAGAAACGGTGAATTCACTGTGCGCAGAATATCAAGACAACGTTCGGGCGTATCGCCAAAGATCTCCTTCTCATTCTCATGCAGCAGGACGATTTTCTCCTTTTCCGCTCTCTCGGTCAGGTGCCCGATCCGGGCCATCACCTCATCCCGGCGAGATCCGACCTCCTCCCGGGGAACAAAGAAAGAAAACATCCGGATAAACGAAGTCTCCAGTGCCTTGGCTACAGCCAAAACCCGCTCAAAACTTCTCAGCGTAGCCGCAAAAGGTTCCGTGATCGGTACTTTGCCTATCGGCGACCCGATCGCCGAGATCCCGACCCCATTTTTCCTCAACTGGGTCCGAATCTCACGAAGATCCCGGTCGTCAAGGGCGAGGACGTCCTTCCCGTCAACCGAACGCAGCTCAAGATACCGAATCCCGTTTTTGCTCAACACTTTTAGTTGTGTTTCCAAATCCGGAGCGATCTCGTCCCCAAAAGCACTTAATGTCCATTTCATTCGAGCGGCCCCCTTTATAACTTCAAATTTTTGAATCGCCAGAAGTTGCCTTCAAACAACGACTCCACGTCCCGACGAATGTCAGCCGCCGAGACCGGCCAGCCGGCTTCCGACAAATCACGGTATTTCTCGACCAAAACCTGAGCGATAACCTCCTTTGCGTGGGCCCATTTGTAAATCACCTGCTCCAGAATGCGAGCGTCGGAGTGTTGGGGAATAAAGGATGTCCCTAGCAACTCCAGTCGCATCCGGGTAATTTCTCCAACCAGACTGGGATTGTTCAGAAACCACCAACTGCCAAACACCATCAAATTACGGAATTTTCGTGCGGTGACCGCCAACTCGTGCTGATTCTCACGGGAAAGCATAGTTACCATGAATTTGTTATGCGGAAAATCGGCGCACAGTCTCTCCACAACCCGGATATCCGCTTTTCCGACGCTGTCCCCCGCCTCCAGCAAGGCTGGATTGACCCCACGCTTCACCCCGATCATCAAAGCCAGTGGAAGACCCATGTCGCGGCAGACCGGCAGGACTACGCGTTCCAAAAGGATACTGCGGGTTGAACCATCCGGGAAGGAAAACGTGTCCGGCAGGGAAACGGCAACATAAACTGCCCGCATACGCTCTGTCCATTCCTTGATAAAACGCCCGAGTTCCGCCACAGTCTCCTCGGTCAGCACGGAGTCTGCCCGGTAACCCCAGTTGTTCAGCCTCACTGGCAAGGAACCGTAGTCATTGAGCAGAGCGTCTAGTCTCAGAGCCGCGAGAAATCGGTTTTCCCCGGGACGCGCGGTAGAAACGGAACTCAACCAGATCTCTCGTTCTTCTGGGTCAAAAGGATCGTTCGTCATGACAGCCTGCCCCACGCCCGCCAGATCCAAAATCCTCTCCGTATACCCCGCCTCACTCCGATCCGGCCAGTTCGCCCGCAGTTCGGCCAGACTCCTGCCTTTCGCCTCCAGGCCCAACCGCCTCAGTATCGTTACAACCCCCCGGGCCGCCTCACTGATTGGCGTCCTCTCCACAAACAGGGTCTGCCAGATGAGGTCTGCCCGGCGTTCCTTAGACAAACTCCAGTACTCGTCATAGGTCATGGGAAGGACCCTCAGAGTTTCCGCAATTAGGTAATGATATGTGAGCAGATCGTCCATCCCGGTCAAGGACAATTTACCGAACCGACGCGGAAACAGGTGAGTATGCATGTCGACTACCGGTGTCTGCCAGACGATCTCCCTCACTTTTTCTAACCACGCGTTTTTTCCGCTCTGCTCAGGCACAAACGTCATTACTGCTTCTCTTCTTTCTTCATATCTTCATATCAGCTTAAATCTTTCTTCCGACAATTCATGTTGTTTTTCGAAAGCCGCAATATTGCAGGCATAAGCACAGGCCTAAGCTGCCAATTGTCCGGAAAGAATCTCCTGCCCTCCGCATCATCATTCTTGATCTAGACTAGCAAAATTCCTCCTTTTTCCGGGTCGAAAAGTTGTTCAATAGCTCCCACGCAGGCTCCATAGAAGCCTGCCTCCTTACCTAAACCAGATATCTGAATTTTTGTCGAGCGCACCATTTCGGGAAAGGCATGATGGCCGACGGCTTCGATCAAGGGCTCCAGCAGCAAGTCTCCCGCTTCGGAGAGAATTCCCCCCAGAGAGACCAGTGCCGGATTGTAGAAATTGATAAGGTTGGCCACCCCCAGCCCGATGTACCGGCCCGCCTGTTCAATCACCTGACGAGAATATGGTCCCCCCCTTCGGGCCGTGCTCAGAACGTCGGTGATACCCACCTCTCCTTGTGCTAAAAAAAGCTTTTTAAGCGGATCATCATCCTGGCACAGCGGCAGTTCGTTGTTCACCTTGCGTACCAGCGCCGGAACCGCGTACATACTCTCCAAACAGCCCTTGTTGCCGCAGTTGCAAAGAGGGCCGTCCTCAATTAAGACTAAATGCCCGAACTCCCCCGCATAGCCGGATGACCCGAGGACCAACCTTCCTCCCAATATAATTCCCGACCCTAAGCCTTCTCCCAAATTGATGTAGGCTAAATCCTTGGTCTCCTTGCCCTGTCCAAGTACATACTCAGCCAAAGCCGCCGCATTGGAATTATTTTCAATGAATACCGGAACATGAACATCCCTTTCCAGCCATTCATTGACTGGGAGGTCACGCCAAGCCCCCCCCAAATTCGGTGCCCGTTTGAGAACCTTGGTGTGCTTGTCAATGAGCCCCGGGAAGACAAACCCGGCTCCTAAAACCTTTTCTTCCCGAATCCCGGTCTCCGTCACGATTCGACGCATGGCTGGCATGAGTTCCGCCCATCCGGTCAGCGGGTCGGACATGTCAAGCGGCAATTCCCTGGTTAAAACCGGCCGCGACTGAAGATCCGTAAGGCCGATCACGGTTTTCTGGCGAGCGATTTCCACTCCCACCACATAACCTGCATCAGGGCGAAACCGCAACTTGACCGGACGCCTGCCTCCGTTGGATTCTCCCAAACCCATTTCCTCCAAATATCCTTGATCCGTTAGTTCACGGACGATCCCGGTCATGGCGGCCGGCGTGAGACGGGTCACGCCGCACAATTCTTGACGGGAAATCGGGCTTTGCTCACGGACAATATTGAGGACATTGAGACGGTTAAGCTTTTTCAGCGATTCAAGATTCCGAGCTGGAGACAACATGACTCACCCCTGTTTCATGTGATTAATTAACTTTAGGTTTATATGGCGCTCTCGAGGCGACTGTCATGTATCTTGGTCACATTCCTCCGCACTTGCTTCACAGTGTTAATTATCTGTCTGATAGATTAATTCGACACCTTTACCGATTCTCCTGCCGAGAGTCCAAGCTTTTTTTCTATTTCTTTATTCTTTCCTACAACAAAGAGACAACTTAGGCGTGGTCCGCTCCCACCGTTGGGTGAGTGATATAATTTCCTATACCCCAGAATTTCCAGCCATACAGACGCAGGTACCTGTGGTGAGTCGACATCTATTAGGTTGCCTGTCTCTTCGTCAAATTGGGATAGATAAAAAAAGGAGTCGGCTACCCTGGAGTACCGACTCTTCGTGGAATCACTTGCTAATTATGCTCCTGGTTCTCCCCCTGTCAAGCACACTTTTTAATCGTTACCTGCATTTTTTCGCAACGTGCCATTAATAGCGCCATTCCGTACTCGGTTTGAGATAAGGTAAAAACAATATCATACAGCCTTTTCCGCTGCAGCCGAAGGAATTCCAGGTTTCTGTCTATCATCCCTACCAACTCCTGATAAGTTTTATCCGTACCCACCTCTGGATAACCTCCCGCCTATTTATACACCGTGTATACGGCTAGGTAGCTACACGTTAAACTTTAGCACTCTTTCGTTAAGGCTCACTGCAAGTTGGGCTTGGTTTTGGGCGGAGACATTAACCTGTTCCATAGCTGTGGTCATTTGCGCTATGCTGGCGGAAATGTTTTCGGGTGAATATTGTCCACCGCTCGGCGTGACTGTTCCGGCAGCTTACGGACTTCCTCCGCAACCACGGCAAAACCGCGTCCTGCCTCACCGGCGCGAGCGGCCTCAATGCTTGCATTGAGTGATAACGGATTGGTTTGTTCGGCAATCCTTGCACAAATCTGCTTGACCCAAAGGCTCGACGCCGACAACATACGCTGACTGTCCCCTCTCCAATCCGAATATCGTCAAGATGTCCCTCGATGGACGAGGACCCCTTAGGGTTTTTATTGGCTCAGGTCAGTATGGGTAATTTTGGCTTGAACCTTGACCTGTGTTTCAACCTGGGGAAACTCTGTCTCCCATTTTGCGGCCAGCCTTTGCCACTCCTCGGGATGGGCTCGCATCAGGTCCGTGCCAAAACCGAAAATGTCCGCTTTGTAGCGCGTTTGAGCGACGCTAATCGTCGTTCTTATCTGGTTGGCGATGGCTTGATTGAGTTCCTCTTCCAGGACGGAAATCATATCGGGACTGCTCAATTTTTGTGCCGATGCCTGCTCCACCAGATTCGCCTCCACCTTGACATCGATCTCAAAGCGCACTTTCCCGTCTAGCCATTCGGGTTTGACCCGGCTGCCCGCCCGGATGATTTCCAAAGTCACCGCTTGATCAGGATTTCCTGGGGAGGGAACAAGGACAGATCCGCTCTTGACTTTACCTTTGATAAACAGATATCCCCTCGACTCGGCACCATCCAGCCAGCCAATGAGTTTATCGCCTCGAAAAACCCCGGCACCGTCAAGCCGGAGTTCATTCTTGCCCGAAACTTTATCCAGCACCACCCGGCCCAACACCGGTTGAGTAGTTTTCGAAAGGAGGCTTTCGTCAAATTCCAAAAGATTGCTGCCAACCGACTTGGAAACAGTATTATAGTTTTTGAGCATCTCTTCCAACTGCTTGGAGGGCACATTGTTCAGTTCGGAATCAGCCTTAAGCACGTCGGCCGCTGTGCCTGGGGCCACGACCACCCAGGCCAGTAAGCGCATTTCCTGGTCGCGCGTAAAAAGATCCATCACCGGCCGCACCCCTGCCTGGGCTAGCTCTTGGCCCAGGACGATCAGGGAGTTGTGGGGATAATAGAGCCTGCGCCCGCTCTTTTCCACCAAGTTTCTCACCGCGTCGAACACTGTCCCGCCACTGCTGCTGACGACCCAAACCGCCTTCCCCTCTCCCGAGGCCCCCTCCGCCATCTTCATAGCCCTGGCCCGGATGATTTGCACCGTCAGTTCAATTTTGTGGTCCGGTGTCAGGTCTAGGCCGACCGCACTTACGATCCCGATCCTGTTCAGTTCCCGTCGGTTCCAGCAGCCGCTGGCCAGTGTGGACAAGGCCAGCGTCAGGATCAGGGTGAAGAGAAATATGACCCGCCTCCTTCCTTTATGCTTGCCGCTTTCTACCGCCATCCAGGTCTCATCTCCTTACGGTTCCCGACAGCCTGCTTCCCGTTTTCTGTCCCCGGAACCTCCGCTTCCCCATGAACTTCCCAACGTGCGGCCGCTTCTCGTCAGTCCTTCCTGTTTACCTTCCTCCCCGGCCGACCGCAAGGATCGGTAAGGTCCCGGTCGGCTCCCCTAGCCCCGCGCGGCTAATCTTTACCCGGGGGGCGTCTGCGGGACATGGTTCGCGCTACATTCCGGTGCCCCAAAATCCGCGGAGGAAGAACCTGTGAACCTAAGGGGGCTCTGATGAAGACATCTTTCAGGTCATTCAGGTTTCCCGGGGCTACGGGAAGGAGATAAGGCACACCGAATGAATATAACTTCAACATGTGTATTAAGACTGCCAAACCACCCATCAAGATACCAAACAAGCCGAGTGGGGCCGCGCAGGCTATAAAAAACAGGCGCAGCAACCCGATGACATCAGCCAGGGAAGTGAGCGCAAATCCCCCAATAGCGGTAAGCGCCACTACCACAATCATCGAGTTGCTGACTAATCCTGCCCGAGCGGAGGCTTCGCCCAACACCAAAGCGCCGACGATGCTGAAAGCCTGACCTATGGCTCCGGGCATGCGGACACCGGCTTCCCGCATGATCTCAAAAATGACGCCCATGATGATAACTTCCATGTAGGAAGGAAAAGGAGTTCCTTCCCTGGAGACTACCATGCTGATGAGCAGCGAAGTGGGCAGCAGATCCTGGTTATAACTTTGCAAAGCGACATATCCGGCCGGAAGGAGGACCGCTATGATAAAAGCCAAGTAACGCACGAGCCTTACCGTCGTGGCATAGTAGGGACGGGAATAGTAGTCCTCGGAACTCTGGAATCCCTCGATAAAAAGGTGCGGAACGGTCAGTACGAAGGGAGTACCATCCACAAAAATCGCCAGCCGGCCTTCGAGGAGTTTGGCGGCCACGACGTCCGGCTTTTCCGTATTGCCCACGGTGGGGAAGATGGAGCGGGGAGCATCCTCAATCAGCTGTTCAATATAGCCGCTCTCCAAAACCCCGTCTATCTCAATCTTGTTCAACCGCCGCTTAACTTCGTCAACCATTTCTCGGCTGGCAACTCCGTCGATATAAGCAAGATATACGGAAGTCTTAGTCCGCCGGCCTAGCTCCATACTTTCGACGCGAAGGTCCTCATCTTTTATCTTGCGCCGTAGCATAGAGCAGTTCACCCCGATATTTTCCGTAAAGCCCTCCCGGGGACCCCGGACGATGGACTCCGTGCCCGGTTCGTCCACGTTTCTGGACTCCCAGCCCTTAGTTTCAATGACGAGTGCCGTCGGAGAGCCATCGATCAGCAGGGCCGTGTTCCCGCAGAGAATACCGTCGACAACCTCCTTCAGGGTCTTGGCCTCCACCACCCGTTTGTTGGGCAGGGCCCTGTTCGCGATCACATCCGCCATATCTGCCAACCCACGCAGCCCGGACGAGGGCATGTAATCCCGCCCTTCGATATCGAACATGAGCGGTTTCAAAATCGTGCCGGAAGTCGTCTCCTGGTTGACCATGCCATCGATGTAAATCAGAACCGCCTTGGGGTTGTGACCGAACCTGACGGTAAACTCCCGGTAGATAACATCCGCGCTGTTTTTGAAGCGGTTCTTGAGAGCAGAAATATTAGCCTGAAGGCCGTCCGCCAAGTCGCCGGAGACCGGACCCGAAGGGAGTTCCCTCCCTGAACGGACCCATGCAGCCTTGTTTTTCTCCCCCGGTTCCCCGACCTCCGGGTCGGTCCTGCCCCCGGGTTTGACTGCCTCCTTGTCTTGACCGCTTCCACCTCCCCGCCCGGAACCTTCGCCTCCAATATTTTTTTTCGCCTGCCGCCTGCCCTTCCCCGGCAAAAAAGACTCAAACATTTCCTCACCTCCGAGAACCCTACTTGCCGCCGCTTCGCCGCCCCGCAAATCCCCAGCCGTGCCTGAGGACGCTGACCGTCAGCAGAAGCATTGGGAGGAGCATTTCCACGGTCAAAGCCAAAGGCGGAAAAAGGCTGCGGAGAAACAACCACCGGTCCGAGCTGCCATGAAAGAGGAAAAGGGAAAGGAAGAGAATCGCCAAACCCTCAACCCAAGCGACCCACTTGCAGCCATTCCCTTTTATTTTCAACCATTGGGCGGCTCCAATCGCGGCACACTCATGGAAGGCGGCTATCGCCAGGAAGCCGCCCGCCGTCCAAAGAATACCAGCCAAAGAATCCAGCCGTTCAAAGAAATCCCCGACCTCAATCATCCGCACGGCCCGAAAGAGTGGATAGATCTGCTGGATCGAAACATTCACCCCTAGAATTGTGATACACTGGAAAAGGACAAGAATTATCAGGAGAGTGGCTGTGAAGGTTCCCCCCAATACCGGCTTGAGTGCTTTCTGGGATTTCCCCTGAAAGGACATCCACACACCCGCAAGGACGGTGAATCCCAGCCAACCGCCCGGGAGCAGGCTGTGCTTGATCACCTCAGCAGGGTTTTCCTGAAAAAGGGGCAACAGGTTCTCAAGATGCATGATGTTGAAGGTAAAGAACAGAATTCCCACGACAGCCAGAACGAGCAAAGGGCCTATCAGCTCACTAAGCCTGCCAATCACCTCCACGCCGGAAGTAACCGCATAAGTGCTGACGGCCATAAAAACTAGGGCAAAGATCGGCATAGGTGTCTCGGGCATGAGGGCAACCACCAGAAAGTCTACTTCAACGCGTACGAGAACGGCTGCCATCATTAGGAAAAAGAGAACGAAGATCAACCCAATGAACTTGCCCGGGTATTTGCCCATGATCGTCTCACTGTACTGAAACAAGGTCCGGTTGGGATACCTAGAGCCAAGAACACAGAGAACCAAGGCGATGATGACGGCAAAACCAAGCCCCATTAAAACGTCCAACCAGGCGTCCTGTTTGCCCTGATAAATTAGGCCGTTCGGCAACCCGTAGAGGGCACTGCCTAAAACAGTGCATAAGACCAAAAAGAAGAGTTGGCGCCCGGATATTCTTGTTTCGTCCGGCATTAAATCAACACCCTCTACGTTCTCGGTCGGAGCACCGAAAGCCGGCCATGGATTTCCTCGTTTCCTGCGGGAAAGCCAAGGCAAGCGCCTGAGGGCACCCGGCTCGACTCGCTCTTTTAGTATGTCTTCCAGTCCTTCCTTATATGTGTTACCTTATATGTATTAATTGAAAGCTACACACAGAAAATTCCATAACGCTGCCTGTTGAACAATCAATAATGGGAGATTTCTCCTTGCCAAAAACACATACCGGGTAACAGGCGTACGGTCATAACAACGCCACCGTCTCGGCTAAGCTAAATCCTGGGGTGGAATAAGAAGTCTTGCCCCGCAGATATCTGCGCGTTTCAGAGCAAGCAGGTCTCCTGACTTTAGTTCTAGCTAGCACATTGACACTGGGCTTGTCAGCCCTCACTCGTTTACGCTTGCTTGGTGTTCGGACTTACGAACTAACCGTCGAACGATGAAGGCAATCAGCCTGATCAGGAGCAAACCCAGAAAGGTACAAGGCACATAGAGCAACCCGGTGGAAAGACTGTAAACTCCGGTTTCCATCTCTTCGCGCACGATCTCCTTCATCCTCTGCATCTCTTCGCTGGAGGGCAGTTTATTCTTCAGGCCCATCGCTTTCATCCGGACGTTGCCGTGGGGTACTAGGTAGCTTTCATTGAGCCCCAATGTGCTCTTTTCGAATGAAAAAAGAGGCTTCTCAAAAGTTTAGTTAACTCATGAAAAGCCTCTTTTAAAAATTCTTCTGATGTGGTCAAAATATGGTCATAGCGGATTTCATACTACCATGATCCTTGTTCCAGAAAGGGTTCAGGGCTCTTCTTACATCATGCCGCCCATTCCGCCCATGCCACCCATGCCGCCCATACCGGCGGCGCCGCCGGCGGCTTCCTTCTGCGGCAGGTCGGACACCAGGCACTCTGTGGTCAGAAGCATGGCCGCGATGGAGGAGGCGTTTTGCAGAGCGGAACGAGCCACCTTGGCTGGGTCGACAATTCCGGCCGCAATCATATCCTCATAAGCTTCGGTCATTGCGTTGAACCCGATCCCTTTGCCCGAGGAGAGAACCTTTTCGACCACTACGGACCCTTCTTTGCCGGCATTGTTGGCAATTTGACGAAGGGGCTCTTCCAGGGCCCGGCGGACGATGTTCGAGCCGGTTAATTCGTCGCCCTCAAGGCTCAGTTTGTCGAGTGAAGGTATGGCATCCGTCAAAGCGGTGCCGCCGCCGGCGACAATCCCTTCTTCAACAGCCGCCCGCGTAGCAGCCAGAGCGTCTTCAATACGCAGTTTCTTCTCTTTCATTTCCGTTTCAGTGGCGGCTCCGACCTGGATAACGGCAACCCCGCCGGCCAATTTGGCCAAGCGCTCCTGCAGTTTCTCCCGATCGAAGTCGGAGGTCGTCTCTTCAATTTGCTTCTTCAGCGCTTCCACCCGTTTTTTGATTTCCGCAGTCTGGCCCGAACCTTCCACGATCGTGGTCTCTTCCTTGGTCACCCGGACTTGACGGGCGCGGCCAAGCATATCAAGGGTCGTATTGTCGAGTTTAAGGCCCAGATCTTCCGTAATCACGGTTCCACCCGTCAGGACGGCAATATCTTCGAGCATGGCCTTGCGGCGGTCACCGAACCCGGGGGCTTTCACACCGACGGCCGTAAATGTTCCCCGCAGCTTGTTCACCACCAGGGTGGCCAGAGCTTCACCTTCAACGTCTTCGGCAATAATTAAGAGCTGACGCCCGGCTTGCACCACTTTCTCCAAAACCGGAAGAATGTCGGCAATGGCGCTCACTTTCTTGTCGGTAATCAAGATATAGGGATCATTCAAGACCGCTTCCATCTTGTCCGTATCCGTGATCATGTAAGGAGAGATATAACCCCGGTCGAACTGCATCCCTTCCACAACTTCCAGTTCGGTGGTCATCCCTTTGGCTTCCTCGACCGTGATTACACCGTCTTTGCCAACCTTCTCCATAGCTTCCGCAATCAGCTGGCCTATGGTCTTGTCACTGGCCGAGATAGAAGCAACTTGGGCGATAGCGTCTTTCCCTTCGATCGGTTTGGAAATGGCTTTCAGCTCTGCCACCACGGCGTCCACCGCTTGCTCAATCCCTCTTTTGATTCCCATAGGATTGGCGCCCGCGGCCACGTTCTTCAGGCCCTCACGGATAATGGCTTGAGCCAGGACCGTTGCGGTCGTGGTTCCATCACCGGCGACATCATTGGTCTTCGTTGCCACTTCTTTAACCAGCTGAGCCCCCATATTTTCGAACGGATCTTCCAATTCGATTTCGCGGGCAATCGTAACCCCATCGTTCGTAATTAACGGGGAGCCGAATTTCTTGTCCAGAACGACATTACGCCCTTTCGGTCCCAAGGTCACCCTGACCGCCTCGGCCAAAGCATTGACTCCGCGCTCAAGAGCATGCCGAGCCTCTTCGTTAAAGACGATTTGTTTTGCCACCTTCTGTTCCTCCTTACCAAATATCCTTAAAATAATCCACTGGTTTAAGTTTAACCCCCATGGAATTAACCCACCCTGGAGTTTAACCCATCATCCAATCTAGCCCACCATGAAATCTAACCCATTCAGCCTTAACCCTAATTTCAACTCATCTGAAACTTTAAGTCCGACCCTCTGGCCTAATCCGCTATGATCTAAAAAATCTAGCCCACGATGGCCAAAATATCGGACTCTTTCAGAATGAGATACTCGTCGCCGTCGTACTTGACTTCCGTGCCCGCATACTTCGAATAGATGACACGATCACCGACTTTGACATCAAGGGCTATCCTCTCGCCCTTCTCCATCTTGCCGGGGCCAACCGCCACGACCTCGCCCTCTTGAGGCTTTTCCTTGGCCGTGTCCGGCATGATAATCCCACTCTTTGTCTTTTCCTCCAGGGGTAGCGCCTTAATGACGACCCTGTCTCCAAGAGGTTGGATATTCATCACCAGAAAGTCCCTCCTTATGGTTTCTTTAACGTTTGTTAGCACTCGCTTTTATTGAGTGCTAACACCTAGCTATATAATATGCAAGGGGCAAAGGGAAAGCAAACTTCGTCAAGGGTCGATATCGGGTTTCAAGAACAATTATATCACCCGATCTTCCTCAATCTCATCCTGGCTCGGGATTACATAGCAAGCCCCTCGGGCCCCCTGCGGGGCTCTACTACCTAGGGTTGCCAATGCCGCTGCTAATTATTCACTAACGTCGGGCCGGGACAAAACTTTCCCTGCCTCTGCCCGGATGCCAGCCGGCGCAACCGTCGCCATGGAAATATACGGAACAGACTGTCACTGAACCAAGCCCCCAAAGAGACGATCATGGATCATCCGTTCAAGAAGCAGAATGAGAATGAGACGCCCCTTTCTGCGGGCATCCCAATATTCCCCGCACAGACAGGCATCCCAATATTGCTACATGCACAGACATTTCAACATTGCAGGTATGCACAGACATTTCGGCATTGCAGACACATACAGGCAAAAATTAGACCGGATTTGCTGCCTCAGTCGTCTGACGTCAATTTTTCCTGTTTCAGACGAACCTCTTCCCAATCCTGGCCCAAGGTTTCTTTCACCCGCGGATCGTCCAGGTTGAGGAAATAGATTTTGGTCCGCCCGATCTTTAGGCTGCTATCCGGGTATTCACGTTCCAGGAAAACCTTTTCACGCAAAGCATAACGGATCAGTTCCTTAATCTGGGGCATGGAACGTCCCAATTGTTGGCTCAAAGAGGCCCTGGCTTTAGTGGAGGCAACGTAAGCCAAACGCTGCTGCAACTGACCCAGGATTCGGATTGCCCTGCCGAGATCTAGTTCACATTTGTATTCTTTCCCTGGCTCATCTTGCAAGAGGTCCTTGAGCACATCTAAGTTTTCGCAGTAGGGTTGGAGCGCGTGATGGACGCTGCCGTCAATGCCGATGACCTTGACCTGTTTCCCCCAGGCCCTTATTTTACGCACGAGCGGGAGAAAATCCCCGTCCCCGGTGAATAGGAGAAATACGTCAAAAGTCTCCGGCCGGGTCAGAAGAATTTCCTGAGCCTCCAGCATCAGTTCGGAGTCTGCCGCATTCCGGCGCAGGTCGGTATGGGTATAGTTGTTCTTGCCAAAGACATGCCGGGTAAACACATCCGTTTTTTCGAAAAGAGTCTGTGTCCGCCAAAATTCTTCCCGATCAAAGTTGGCATAGAGGAAAATGGCCGACATATCGACATTTATTTGAGCCGCATAATGTTGGAGCAAAGACACCAGACGTTCCGGGGTCAATTCATACCCCCGTTCCAATAAACTGAGCCAAATATTTTCATAGTCGACAAACGCTATCGCCCTCAAGTCTTTCACCTCACACCCGCTTGTCTCTGGTACAGTATACGCACAAGCTTAGCAAGGGTGACCAGTGAAGGTTTTCTTGAGCCCAGTCGCTTGACAATAGTTTTCGATAGTCAGCTTTGGGTGGAACCCGCGGCGCACTCGCCCGCTTCTCCTTTGAGAATCTCAATGCCGTGCGGCAAAGCGGGAGCAATGGCAGCCCAACACTCGCGCACGGCCTTCGGACTGCCGGGCATATTGATGATCAAAGTTTGTTTACGCAAGACGGAAACGGCCCGGCTCAGCATGGCCTTCGGCGTAGCTTTAAGGCTTTCCGCGCGCATAACTTCGGCTATTCCGGGTACCATCCTCTCCGCGATCTCCAGGGTAGCTTCCGGAGTCACATCCCGAAGAGCAAAGCCGGTTCCGCCGGTCGTCAAAATCAGATCCAACCCCAGTTCGTCCGCCCAGGCACGCATGGTGGCCGCCAGCTGAGTCCGCTCGTCCGGCAGCACGGCATATTCCACTACCTCAGCCCCGATCTCAAGCACGAGTTCACGCAGCGCGGCCCCCGACAAATCTTCCCTCTCCCCACGCGAACCTTTGTCCGACGCGGTAATGATTCCGACTCTGAACATCAGGGCATCACCTCGATTTCATCACCGACAGAGATCGGCCCGCCCGCAAGAACCCGGACGAAAATACCCTCTTTCGGCATGACACAGTCCCCGGCTTGATAGTAGATCGCGCACTTACTGTGGCACTCTTTCCCAATCTGAGTCACCTCCGCCAGGCCTTGGGCACCCAGACGGAGCTTCGTGCCGATCGGCAGGCTGACCAAGTCGATCCCCTCCGTGGTCAGATTCTCGGCAAAATCCCCCGGCCCGACTTTCAAACCCAAATCCTGCATTTTGCGAATGCTTTCCAAAGCCAAGAGGCTCACTTGCCGATGCCAGGCGCCGGCATGGGCATCCCCTTCCAGACCGTAATTCGCCTTCAGCATGGCGGTGCCAACGTTTTTTTTACGCATTCCTTTCCGTTCACTGCTGCATACGGCCACAATTTTCGCCATCATAGATTCGCCCCCATCGTTTTTCGTCCGGCCCCATGTCTCCGGCCTGCCCGGTCCGGCGCACATCAGCGTCGACGGCTTCAGAAGACTCGGGTGCCGCTCTGCCCAGCCTGAGAGCCGCGGTCCCTATTTCTGACTTCCCTAGCTGCGCCGAAAATGGCCGCTCTTCCCGCCGGCTTTTTCCATCAGACAGATATCGCCCATGACCATGGTTTTGTCAATGGCTTTGCACATATCATAAATGGTCAGGGCCGCGACACTCACAGCCGTCAGAGCTTCCATCTCCACCCCTGTTTTGCCGGTAACTTTGACCGTCGCTTCGATCTCGACAATGCCCGGTTCCTCCAGGGCAAAATCCAGTTTGGCACTCGTTATGGCCAGTGGGTGACACATGGGAATCAAATCCGACGTGCGCTTGGCCGCCATAATCCCTGCCACCTGAGCCACTGCCAGGACATCACCTTTTTCAATCCTGCCGCTCTTAATCCTTTCCCAGGTGCCCGCCTCCATCCGCACCCGTCCTTTGGCCAGAGCGAACCGCGCCGTTTCCGCCTTCTCGCTGACATCCACCATGCGGGCCCGTCCTTCCGAATCAAAATGGGTCAAATCCATCTTTGTCCTCCAATCTTTATCCTCCAATCTGCGACATGTAGCGTTTATCCTGCCACGCCTGCTCGTTCATGTGGTGTTCGGCCGGTTTACTCCAGACGGCACGCGCGAAAATGTCCAACAGTTCGGCATCCGATTTGCCGGAACGCAGGGCTGACAGCAGGTCCACTTCATAACTGCTGTGCAGGCAAGGCCTCAATTTTCCATCCGCAGTCAAACGCACCCTGTTACACGTGTGGCAAAAATGCCGGCTGAGAGCGCTGATAAACCCGATGCTCCCTTGGAATCCCTCGGGCCGCAAGTATTCGGCCGGTCCACCTCCGGCAACATCCCGGGCCTGGGGCGCTGCGGCCAGTCCCAGAAGCCGGATCATCTCGTCAATGGGAACGAAGTCGTTCCGCCGCTCGGAGCCGCTCCCAATCGGCATGAGTTCGATAAAACGCACGTTCAGCGGATAGTTTTGGGCCAGGTCCAAAAAGCGCGGCAATTCGTCCAGGTTGAGGCTGCGCACGACGACAACATTGAGCTTGACCGGCTCAAGTCCGGCTTCAAGCGAACGAAAGACTCCTTGGAGCGCTTGGCGGACATCCCCGCCGCGGGTGATTTCCTTGTAGCGCAGCGGATCCAACGTGTCCAAGCTGATATTCACCCGGTTAACGCCGGCCGCTTTGAGGGCAAACGCCGTCTCCGGTAAAAATATTCCGTTGGTCGTGAGCATCAGATCCTCGACTCCGGGCAGATGGGATGCCTGCTCCAGGAACTGTACGATTCCTTTGCGCACGAGGGGCTCACCCCCTGTCACCCGAAAACGCCTGAAGCCCAAACGCGTACTGACAGCCATCAGGCGCAGGATTTCTTCAAAGGACAAGATCCTGTCATGCGGAATCCACGGTATCCCTTCTGCCGGCATACAGTATTGGCAACGCAAATTGCAGCGGTCAGTTACCGAAATACGCAGGTATTCAATTTTTCTTTGATATTGGTCCTGCATCCCACATTCCCCCTTGCCCCTTGCCTGACCAAGCCTGCCACGATCATTTCCCAGCTCAAGCCTGTAATCGGTTTAATTAGGACCGATTTTGGTAATCCTGAGTTGACAAAAAACCCGCGGTCTGAAATACCGCGGGTTTTCCGCTTTGTATACAGACTCCTTTCCCACAGGAGATAGCGCCGTTTCCAACACTACCCGAGTACCCATTGGCACTTGCCTGGTCCCCATAGTTCCCCACCGTAGGTTTCCAGTTTTGGAGTAAACTATTTGCGGTTGTCCTGATTTCAGAGAGCCTCCTCATCCCTCGCCCCATTTCGAATTTGAATCACTTGTTCAACCGGGCTAATGAATATTTTTCCATCGCCTACTTCCCCGGTGCGCGCCGCCCTGAGAAAAGCTTCTACAACCTGAGCCACCTGAGCGTCCGCCACGACCGTTTCCACTTTGACCTTGGGCAGGAGACGCACCAGGATTTCTTTACCCCGGTAAACTTCGGCATAACCCTTCTGCTTGCCGTGCCCCATGACCTGTGACACCGTCAGACCGCTGACTCCGCAGCGCTCCAACTCGTCCTGCAGGCTCCCCAGTTTAGCGGGACGGATAATTCCCTCAATTTTCTTCACGCTCGGCACCCCATCTTCCGGACCCCCCGACCGCTTATCGACTGCCCGGGATGTTCAGCTTCGGCTGAACGAGTTCACTATATCTGACTTTTTACTTTTATTGTGTCTGACTTTTATTGTACAATATAAGTTGAAAAAATACTAACATTCAGGAGGATAAATGTCTGAAACTGTCATGGTCCCGATCACCAGGTCCACCGGCGCGCAAGTCGAAGAGACCGAAGATGCAGTCGTCCTGGAAACCCCTCTAACCCTTTATTTCAACGATGAGGAAATTGTGACCTTGCTCTGTTCCCCCGCCCAAATCGAGGAGCTGGCCCTGGGCTTTCTGCTCAGCGAGGGGTTTATCCGTGATCTCGCCGATTTGATTGCCATTGCCTATGACCCATGGGACAAAGCGGTCTTCGTCAAGGGAAAAAACCGCGCTCCGGACGAAGAAGTGATGAGCAAACGCTTTCTCTCCGCTTGTTGCGGCAAGAGCCGGGCCTCCTTCGCTTTCGCCAACGATGCCAGACTGGCCAAGCCTCAGGTTTCCGCAACTGTCATTTCCTTGACAGACGCTTATGCTTATGCCGCCCATCTGCAGACTCTGCCGCTCTTCCGAGCCACAGGAGGAGTCCATAGCGGCGGCTTGGCTTTCCGGGGCCAAGTCCTGTTTACAAGCTATGACATCGGCCGCCACAACGTTTTTGACAAACTGTTCGGACAAGCCTTCCGGGCCAGGGTTAACTTGGCTGACCACGTGATCTTCTTCAGCGGCCGGGTCTCCTCCGAAATTCTCCTCAAAGTGGCCAAGATGAACATTCCCATTCTCGTGGCACGTTCCGCCCCCACTGATTTGGCTCTGACTCTGGCCCGCGATTTAAACATCACGATCATCGGTTTTGCCCGCAATGATCATTTGAATATCTACACCTGTCCCCAGCGCATCATAACCACTGCCACCTAGTTTTCCATCAAGGCCGCCCATTCCTCCGGGGTGTTGACATTGGCCAGAATCTTAGCCGCGTCTCCGAACACCTTAAGCTCCTCTATGGGGACATAGCGCACCCGGCAAGAGGGATAAAAGGCGATGATCTTATGACGGCCCGCCCGCAGATTTTCCTCCATAGCCGCCAGACAACTCTTCGTGTAAAAAGCGTGCAAAGGATGGACTCCTTCGCCTGCCCGAGGTACAACGATGTCATAGCCCGGCAGACTACGCCAAAGGTAACGAATCAGCCCTTCTTGGACAAAGGGCATGTCACAGGCAGTAAAAAAAGCGGTGTCAAAACGGGCGGCCCCCAGACCTGCCACCAGGCCAGCCAAAGGACCTCTCCCCAGGACTTGATCCTGAACGACCCGGACGCCGTAAGCCTGATAAAGGGCGGGCTCATTGCTGCTGATCAGTACTTCCTCGAAGACAGAACTCAAAACGGCCAGACTCCGTTCGATCAGCGGTTTCCCAGCGAATTCCAGAAACGCTTTGTTGCGCCCCATACGCGAATTAGTTCCGCCCGCCAATAAAATCCCCGTGGCAGGCAGAGGGAGCGATTGGCTCCCTTCAAGATCCGGCCTGGTAATTCTCAAACGCCTCCTCATATTCCCGGCTGGAGAAGCCCACCAGCACCCGGTCGCCCACCCGGGTCACCGGCACTGTCAAAGCGTCCGTCAGCGCCTGCATCTCTTTCCTGACTCTAGGAAAGATAATGTTCTTTTCCGTCCATAATATTCCTCGAGACTCGAAGAACCGCCTGGCCCGCGCACAGTGCGGTCAAAGCGGCAAGACATACATCGTAACACCCTCTGTTGGCTTCACCGACCTGCCCCCTTCCGGATTCGCCGTTTCGTCTACTATACTCTGCTCTGCTATACTCTACTCTGCTCTACTATACTCTATTCTTCCCTCATTCGTCTACAGCCCCGGCCGCGCGCGTCACTGCCATAGGCACCCCATGAAAGAGTATTTCCAGAAAAAATGCTGCCATGCCGCTCCTTCTCGCCTCTCAAAGGCCCTTATAGTAAGGTAAAACACACGCGAAATTCTGTTCCCCGCGAATCCGAATCCACCATGATCTCCGCTTGATGTCTCGCCGCGATACCGTAACACACTGCCAGTCCCAAACCCGTCCCTTGCTCTTTCGTCGTGAAGAACGGGGTGCCCAGTTTTTCCACGTGTTCCGGGCTAATCCCGCTGCCCTGGTCTGCCACCGCCAAAACGACATTTCTCTCTGTGGCGTACGTCCGAATGGTCAGGGTTCCGCCGGCTTCCATGGCTTCCAATCCGTTGCGGGCTAAATTGAGAACGACCTGGCGAATCTCTTTTTCATTTAGGAGGAGAGCGGGAATGTTTTCCAGATCAAGAACAACGCTTTTGTCATTGCCCACCGCGTCCGCTTGAATCAGGGGAGTCAGCGCTTCAATGATCGAATTAAGATTGTGCGTTTGACGCTCTCCCACCTTGTTCCGGCCGATGGAGAGAAATTCGCTAATAATCGCGTTGGCACGGTCCAGTTCCTCGATCATCAGACTAAAGTATTCGCCGTAGCTTTGACAGTCCTTTTTCCCTTTGAGAATCTGCAAGAAGCCGCGGATCGTCGTCAGGGGATTGCGAACCTCATGGCTGATGCCGGCGGCCATCTCGCCTAAGAGGTTGAGCCGGTCCAGCCTGAGCATTTCCATCTCCATCTGCTTACGTTCGCTGATATCATTAATGACGACCAAAATGCAGACTTCCTGGCCGAGTTCAATCATTTCCGCGGAAACCAGGGCCGTTAAAGCCCGCTCATTTTTAGTCAGTAAAGTGGTTTCCAGGTTTCGGGTCGAACCATTGCAGATGCTCTCCTCCCGCAGTCGGGCCACATCTTCCTTATCCGCCCAGATCTTCAGCTCTTCCGCGGTCCGGCCAATGACTTCCTCCCGGCTCCAGCCGGTCATCAAAAAAAAGCTCTCATTGGCGTCTATAATCTGCCAATCAACTATGCGCACAATATTCATCATGCTGGGACTGGCGTTGAAAGCTTTGGAAAAACGTTCTTCCGATTGGCGCAACTCGGCTTCCGTCTCCTCGCGCATCGCCACCTCCTCCTGGAGCTTGGCGCAAGTCGCGAAAACCTGATCCGTGTGCTTCTTGACGATCTCCAGCACGGGAGTCAATTCAGGCCACAGGCTTTCCGGAACCTGAGCGTCGAGGGCCAGAGCCCGGGCAAAATCCTGCACCCCCCCTCTGAGACGGCTGAACAAATTCCAGGCGAGGGCCAGACTCATGATGAGGACGCCAAAGCCAATCAAGAGTATCAGGACGATTGCCCCCCGGACGTCCCGGTAAATGTCCCCAATCCCGATATTGGCCCAGGCGTGCCCGACAATTTCACCGTTCCGGTAGATGGGATAAGCCACATCGAGGACAGGCCCCCTCCGCTTAAACGGCGCGGGGTCCTGCCGGGAGAACTCCGGACGCCCGGTTTTATAGACCAGAAAACACGAATTGTCATGCGAAACCGATTTCAAATCGTCCGCGGAGAAATGCGGCCCCATGGCCAAAACCCGGTCCAAACGGATGGAGTAATAACCAAGACCCATCTGCGGGTAGTACTTTGACAAGTGATCGATGGTCGGCTGGAGCACCTTATTGAGAACGCGTGCCTGCTCATCCGGCGATGCTCCCAAGGCCTGACTGTCCGCCAGGATGTCGTGGACAGACTCCGGGAACCGGCTTTCCAACATAGAAGCCACATAATAGAGATCCTTGGACCGGTGAGCGACCCGTACCTGTATGTATTCCCAAGGGAGAAGGCAAGCCAGAAAGAGCACAAGTATCATAACAACTATGACGACGGAGGCATAGACGCGCTTTGTAATCTGCATAGGAAAAAGATGTTCTTTCACTTTCCGAAGAAACTGCAACTTCCGCACCACCATTCGTTGTCACCCACAACTGCACCACCATTCGTTGTCACCCATTTCATCTCGACTGAACTGCTTTACTCAAATCAAGCCCCGGCCAGCATCTCCCTTGCCGCACCCGAGGGAACAGCTCCTCAGAGATATAACCCGGATTACTCCACTGCTTTAAGGCCCGCCAAGCGTACAAAGCGCCTGTCTCAATGACGGCCGGAAGCAATTACTCCACTGCCTTAAGGCCCGCCAAGCCCTTGGAACGCCCGCTCCGGCTGTCACTGAATCCAAGGGCACTCCTCCGGCTGGAAGAGTGCCCTTGCATTTGTGCCCGGACTACAGTTTCTCGACCTTGACCCCACACACTTTGTACTCATAAGTTTTCGTGACTTTATCGTAGGCGGCGTTGGTAAGCACGTTAACGGGTGACTCCTTGTAATGCAACGTCATCCAGAGCATACCGGGAGGAACCCTGTCCGTAACCTGAATTCTCGTCTCCAACTCGCCCCGCCTGGACGCGACCTTGATCCTTTCACCGTCTTTGATTCCCAAGCGCCGGGCGTCTTCCGGGCTCAGTTCCGCCAGTTCTTCCGGGGAGTAGCTCTCCAGAGCCGCCGAATTACGGGTCATCACGTTATAGTGAGAAAGCTTGCGCCCTGTGCCGAGAAGCAGCGGATACTCATCGTCAGGAAGTTCATCCGGAAGCTGGTACTCGATCGGCATGAAGAGCCCTTTGCCGCGGGAGAATTTTCCCTCATGCAAGAACTTCGTGCCCGGATGCTCCGCGTTGGGAACCGGCCACTGCAGACCCTGGGTACCCAGCCGTCCGAAGCTGATCCCGGCATATTGAGGTGTCAAGCGCGCAATTTCTTCCATGATCTCGGCCGGTGACTCATAATCGAAAGAATATCCGAGGCGTCCCGCCAACTCGCAGAGAATTTCCCAGTCAGTCCGCGCCCGGCCCAAAGGCTCGATGGCTTGATTGACCATCTGCACCCTCCGCTCGGTATTGGTGAAGGTCCCGCTCTTTTCCGCAAAGCTGGCTCCCGGCAGAACCACATCGGCCAGTTTCGCCGTTTCGGAGAGGAAAATGTTCTGAACCACCAGAAAATCGAGCGTTTCCAAGCCGTGGCGCACATGATTGGCATCCGCGTCGGTCAGAACCGGGTCTTCGCCCATGATATACATCGCCCTTAAATCTTTACTGATAGCGGCTTCAAACATATCCGGAATCATAAAACCGGGCTTAGGATTGAGAGGTACATGCCAGGCTTCTTCAAACTTCGCCCGCGCAGTGGGACTTGTAACATTCTGGTAACCGGGGAATGTGTTGGGAAGCGCTCCCATATCGCAAGCCCCTTGGACATTGTTCTGCCCGCGCAAGGGATTAACCCCGGAATTCTCTTTGCCGACATTACCCGTGAGCATGGCAAGATTGGCCATAGTCATAACATTGTCCGTGCCGCAGGTATGCTCGGTAATCCCCAAGGTGTAAAAGATCTGGGCCCGTTCGGCCGTAGCATAAATACGGGCGGCCTCCGCCATCTCCTCTACGGGTACGCCCGTGAGTTTGCTGACCACTTCGGGTGGGAATTTCTGTACTTGTTCACGGAACTTATCAAACTCTTCCGTGCGTTCGGCGATGAACTCCTTATCTTCCCAACCGTTGGCCAGAATAATGTTCATGATGCCGTTCACCAGAGCGATATCTGTGCCGGGACGCAGTCGGAGCCAGACATCCGCTATCTCCGCCAACTCGATACGCCGCGGGTCAATGACGATTAGCTTGGCCCCATTGGCCACCGCTTGTTTCATCTTGGCCCCGATGACCGGATGCGCTTCTGTGGTATTCGAGCCGATCACAAAGAGCACTTGTGAATGAGGAATCTCGTTGATGGAATTCGTCATCGCTCCCGAACCAAACGTAATGGCCAGACCGGCCACTGTGGGAGCGTGTCAGGTCCGGGCGCAGTGGTCGACATTATTGCTGCCGATCACCGCGCGCATGAATTTCTGCATCAAATAATTCTCTTCATTGGTGCAGCGAGCCGAACTGAGAGCCGCAATGGAGTCCGCTCCGTACTGGGCTTTGATCTCTCCCAGTTTTTCCGCCACCAGACTCAAAGCCTCATCCCAACTTGCCTCAACGAACTCCCCGTCTTTCTTGATCAGCGGGGTCGTCAGGCGGTTCGGGCTGTGGATCATATCCATGCCGAAACGGCCTTTGACACAGAGCGCGCGCCCATTGACCGGGGCCTCAGGATTGGATGTCACGCCGATGACTTTCCCGTCTTTGACATTGAGATCGAAATTGCAGCCCGTCCCGCAGAAAGGGCATGTCGTCTGAACTTTTTTCACTTCCCAGGGACGTCCTTGGCCCGCCATCTGTTTTTCCGTCAAAGCCCCGACCGGGCAGACGGAAACACAAGAACCGCAGAAAACGCACTCCGACTCCGCATAGGGCAGATCGAAAGCCGGGCCGACTTGAGTATTGAAGCCGCGATGGGAGAAGTCCAAAACACCACGACCCTGCACCTCCTCACAAGCCCGGATACACTTGCCGCAGAGGATGCATTTATTGGGATCCCTGAGGATGAAGGGATTGCTGTCATCGATGGGCAGGTGCCGGCGCTCACCCCCCGCAAATGCCTCCCCGGTCACCTGGTATTCATAGGCATATTTGGCCAGATCACAGGATCCCATCTTCTGACAGGTCATACAGTCCAACGGGTGATTGGCGACCAGCAGTTCCAAGATAGTTTTGCGCGCATCCCGCACTTTTTCAGTCTGCGTGCGCACCACCATGCCCTGAGTGGCTTGCGTCACACAGGAGGGAGGCAGGTTGCGCATTCCCTCAATGTCCACAATACAGAGACGGCAGGATCCGGTGGCTGTCAATTCCGGATCATGACAAAGCGTGGGAATCGGGATATTGTTCATCCGACAGGCTTGCAAAACGGTGGTCCCTTTCGGAACACTCACCGTGCGTCCGTCAATCGTCAATGTGAGCCATTCCACACGATTTCACTCCTTTCTCCAAAAACCCGGGCCGCTAAGCGCGCACCACCGCGCCAAATTTACATTTTTCCATACAGGTCCCACACTTAATACAGGCGGAAGCATCAATCCTGTAAGGAGTATTCTTGTCCCCGGTAATACATTTGACCGGGCAGTTTTTGGCACAGAGACCGCATTTCTTACATTTTTCTTCATCGATAGTATAGGTGAGGAGAGCCGAACAAGCATGGGCCGGGCACTGTTTGTCCCTGATGTGAGCTTCGTATTCGTGCCGGAAATACTTGAGCGTAGCCAGAACCGGGTTCGGCGCCGTTTGGCCCAGCCCGCATAGAGAAGTGCTCTTCACAACACCGGCCAGTTTTTCCAGAGTCTCAATATCTTCCTCTTTTCCTTCACCATTGGTAATGCGTACTAGAATTTCCAGCATGCGCTTCGTTCCCTCGCGACAGGGGGTACATTTGCCACAAGATTCCTTCTGGGTGAAGTTCAAGAAATAACGGGCAATATCCACCATGCAAGTGGTCTCATCCAGTACCACCAATCCGCCGGATCCGACCATAGCCCCCGCTTGTACCAGGGTATCATAGTCAACCGGAAGATCCAGCAGGCTTTCCGGCAGGCAGCCGCCGGAAGGCCCGCCGATTTGAACCGCTTTAAATTTCTTTCCGCCCAGGATCCCGCCGCCGATATCGAAAATAATCTCCCTCAGGGACATGCCCATGGGTACTTCAACCAGCCCCGTATTGTTTACCTTACCTGTTAAGGCAAAGATCTTTGTACCCTTGCTCTTTTCCGTCCCGAACCCGGCATACCAATCGGCCCCGTGCCGGAAAATGTGGGGGACATTAGAGTAGGTCTCAACGTTATTGTTGTTGGTCGGTTTACCCCATAATCCCTGCTGGGCCGGGAACGGCGGACGCACTTTAGGCATACCCCGCTTACCTTCGATGGAGGCTATCAAGGCGGTTTCCTCACCGCAGACAAAAGCACCGGCGCCGGCTTTGATATAGATGCGGAAATTGAAACCTGAGGCCAGAATGTTATCACCCAGGAGCCCCACTTCCTCCGCTTGTTTAATAGCAATCTCCAGGCGTTTGATCGCCAGCGGATATTCGGCCCGGCAGTAAATATAACCTTCATCAGCCCCAATAGCGTAGGCGGCAATCATCATACCTTCGAGTACAGAATGCGGGTCGCCCTCAAGGACGCTGCGATCCATGAAGGCCCCCGGGTCCCCTTCATCCGCATTGCAGATGATGTATTTTTTATCCCCTGCACTCTGACGGCACAAACCCCACTTGAGGCCGGTCGGGAAACCCGCACCGCCCCGACCACGTAAACCCGATCTCTTGACTTCTTCGATAACCTCGTCGGGCTTCATGTCCTGCAGAGCATGGGCAAATCCTCTATAACCATCCTGAGCAAAATAGTCTTCGATCCGCTCAGGATTAATGTGGCCGCAGTTGTGCAGTACAATTCTATGCTGTTTGGCATAAAACGGAGCATTGGCATAAGTCGTCGCGGCCTGGCCTGTCGTGGGATCAACATAAAGCAGGTGTTCCACCCGCTCTCCACCGACGAGATCTTTGGCCACGATTTCCGGAATATCCTCTGCTTTAACCCGCGTATAAAACGTCTTAGCCGGCTCAATAATCACGATGGGACCCTGCTCACAGAAACCGTGGCAGCCGGTTGGCCTTGTACTTACTGAAACGTCCAGGCCGGCCTTTTTTATCTCGGCATCCATGATTTCAATCAACTTATTGGAACCGGAAGAGGCGCACCCCGTGCCGGTGCAGAAGAGAACGGCCTGTTTTTGGCTGCCCACTTCCGTCTTAAGCTCCCTTAGAAGGCGCTCGCGTTCCATCCGGCAAGCCGGATCATCATGGCAGAGCGGCCCTTCCGTCTGGCAGCGGACGTAATCTCGGCAAGGGGTCTCAGGGGTATGTGTGCAGCGCCCGCAGCAGGGATCCAACAGTGTCTTCATCGTCTTCATCCCCTTTCCCTCACTCGTATTGGGCCAGAATGCCAGCCACTTTGTCCGGCGCCAAGCGCCCGTAAACCTGATCATTAATCATCATGGTGGGAGCCAAACCACAGGCTCCGATGCAAGCGACGATCTCCAGGGTAAATCGTTGATCCTCAGTCGTGCCGCCATCCTTCACACCCAATTCCTGTTCGATCGTCTCCAGGACCTTGGCCCCACCCCTAACATGACAGGCAGTCCCCAAGCAAACTCGCAAAACATTCTGCCCCATGGGAGTGAGACGGAATTGCGCGTAAAAAGTCGCCACACCGTAAACCCGAGCCACAGGAATTTTAAGGCCCCGACCGATACGTCTCAGCACGTCGGCCGGCAGATAACCGTAAATTTCCTGAGCTTTCTGCAAGACCGGAATCAAGGCACCTTTCCGCCCCGCATAACCGGCCAAAACCTCAGCCAATTTCGTCTCCTTCGGATCGATGAGATCCTGACACAATTCACACAAACACAATCCCTCCTCTACCTTTTCCGCATGGATCCCGGGGCTTCCCGGGTTTTGTGAAATCGCTCCACTCCCTCCTCAGTCACCAGAATATCTATTTTTTGATCGTGTTGGTCAACCGGCACCTCGGGCACCACTTGGATCGCAAAGCCGATGGCCACCCTTGCTGCCGTGGGACGCAAACGCGCAAAAAACCGGTCGTAATATCCGCCGCCATAGCCGAGCCGGTTGCCTTGGCGATCAAAAGCGGCACCAGGTACCAGCACGAAATCAACGGTTTTCGGATCCGCCTCCGCCAAACTGTCCTTCTTCGGTTCCCTGATTCCCCACATGCCGGGCTCGACATCCCGATCCAGATTGCCGATAAAGGCAGGAATCAAAAGGCCTCCCGGAGCGCAACGGGGAAGAACCAGACTTTTGCCCTCCGCCAGGGCCTGTACCGCTAAACCCGTCGTTTCCGCTTCATCCCGGAAGTTGAGAAAGAGCATTACAGTCCGCGCCTGCCTGTATTCCGGCAAAGCTGTCACCAGACTTTGGATCTGCCGGCTCTTAAGTCGGCGTTCATCTTCAGGCAAAGCGGCGCGCCGGTTCAACGCCAAAGCGCGAACTTCTTTCTTGCGATCCATAAAAACAAAATCCCCTCGACTTTTTAAGACTTCCTGTTAAAACTTCGAACATTTACGAGACATATGAAAAATTTCATACGGGAATACCGCAAAAACCTAGCTTACAGTAAAAATATTCGTTCAATAACCCCTAAATCCTGCCTCCTGAAGAAACTTTTTGACCAACAAAAATATTCGGAGCCACCCCGATGAACGCGGCTGCCAAGGCCAAAGCCGGGCACTAGACCGGAAAAACGCCGCCACATCCCGGGCTGTTCGGGCCATACCCGCGGACTTTAGCGCTATCAGGCTGGGACTTATTTCCCTAACAGCAGCGGAACCAGGACCGGCACCAACGCTGACAAAGTAATTCCGTTAACGAGAGCTATGACGACCACGCCGGGCGGTCCGACTGCCGCAATGATGGGCAAAGTCGTATCCATTGTCGTAGCCCCGCCGGGAGCGACCAAGGAGAGAACCCCCACCCGGCGGGCGAGAAGAGGGAGCAAGAGAATGGAGAGAAGTTCCCGGAAAACGTTGGCCAGGAAAGCAACGGTACCTAAGGCCACCGAGTCCAGCTGAGTAATAAGCACCCCGGAAAGACTGTACCAACCGAAGCCCGCTCCCACGGCCCCGCCTTCCCGCCAACTCCAACCCAAAAGTTTGCCCATCAGCATCCCGGCTCCGACGCTGGCTACCGCAACCCCCAGGGGAGCCAAGAAAACATGCCACCCCAAACTGAGGACCTGCCGCCAAAGCTCCTTGCTGCCCCCTAGATCGAGGCCGACCGAGAATAGGGTAAAATATAAGGCTCCGTCTGTCAAACCTGTCAAGTAGGGTCCCAATCCATCCAAGCCATGGGCAGCCTGGCTAAGGCCGAAGAGAATACCTGCGGCAAGAGCCGCCAGGATCAACCCGATCATGCGCAGGGGTTTCCTCCCCGCCCCGGACTCGGGCTCAGGTTCAACCCGTCCTTCCGCTCGCGGCCCAAGCCGTCCCTTCGCTCCGGGTCTGCCCCCGAGTTCTGCCCCGGGGCCAAGCTGTCCTTCATTACCTCCCGCCATTCCCGGCCGGCGCGCCGACCCGCGGGCCGCCAGGCGTTCAAACCCGCCCACTAAAACAAGACTTGCCAAGACCCCGCTGAGAGCAAAGAGGAAAGCCTGAAGACCGTAGGACCCCAGCCGCCACAGGATGGTCCTGTCGGCACCGATACGGATCCCCATAGTCAGCAACAGGGAAAAAACCCCCAGTGTTACCATTCGCGAACTTTGGCACAAAATACGACGGGGCAGCCACGCCTTCCAGCCCGCCAATATCCCCAAGAGCAGAAAAACTAAGACCGGAACCAAAGCGACCCCTCCTTTTTCCGCAAACAATCCCTGCCGGCAAAGTACAAACCGGCCCAAACGTGCCCACGGCTGTCGCCAAACGCAACTTCTTTTCGTCTCGCCTCCCCATCGAGTCTTCTCTTTCGAGCCCTTTCATCCGGGTTTCTTAACCTGGTGTTCCCACCCGGGCCAAGTCCTCGTTTTTTTATCCCCGCTTAAGTCACAAAATTGTCCCCAGCGTAAAGTCCGTTCTTAAGCCTTTCGGCCGACTTATCCACCTTATACACAGCACCTGTGGATAAGTCAGCATTTTTTTCACCCCGGACAGAGACTTCGCAAACCCGCCCCCCGCACTTATAAACAGACTTATCCACATTGTCCACACAAACGAATATCCACCGAACAAGCATCCCCCACTCGCACGGAAAATGCTGTCAAATCCGACAGGAATTTTTCCCAGAAACGCAGCCGACTCTTAGGTCAAGTTCAGCCCCGGCACGGCGTTGAGCGTCCAGGGAGCGAAATCCCGAGCCAGGTAACGATAATAACCGGCGGAAGCCACCATCGCGCCATTGTCTGTGCATAGCTGCGGAGGCGGAAAGAAAAGCCGGCCATCCCGCTCCTTCAATTCCCGGGTCAGCGTTGTGCGTAACAATTCATTGGCCGCGACCCCTCCAGCCAGCAGGACACGCTTAACCCCGGTCTGCTCAACGGCCAGCAAAGTCTTGCGCACCAAGACATCCACAACGGCCTGCTGAAACGAAGCAGCCAAATCCGGAACACATAGGCTTAAGCCCTTCATGCGGGCCGTATTGAGAGTGTTCAAAACAGCAGACTTCATGCCGCTGAAGCTGAAATCCAGGCTTCCGGGTTCAAGCATGGCTCTGGGAAAATCAAAGGCAGCCGCATTCCCGGCCGCCGCCGCCTTCTGCACCTGCGGTCCGCCCGGATAACCCAAACCCAAAGTGCGGGCCACTTTGTCGAGGGCCTCTCCCGCCGCGTCGTCCCGCGTCCGGCCCAGTACCTCATAATCGGCCTGCCCACGGAGGAGGATGAGATGGGTATGTCCCCCGGATACCAGCAGGGCCAGGCAGGGGAACGCCAAATGCGGGTGCACAAGGAAGTTGGCACAGATATGCGCCTCCAAATGGTTGACCCCGATGAGAGGAACTCCCGCGGCATAGGCGATCGCTTTAGCCCCGGCCACACCGACCAAGAGCGAACCGACTAACCCCGGACCGTACGTCACCGCAATGGCGTCCAAATCCCCGTAATCAAGCTTTGCCTCCGTCATCGCCTTTTCCACCACCTGTTGAAAATGGAGAAGGTGTTCCCGCGAGGCGATTTCCGGCACCACCCCCCCGTACTTCTGATGGATGGTGATCTGGGAGGAGATGACATGGCTAAGCAATTCCCTCCCATTTCTCAAAACCGCGGCTGCTGTCTCATCACAGCTGGTCTCAATGCCCAATATACAGATATGCGCATCCGAACATTTTATTTTTGCGTCTGACACAACCTTGCCTCCGCTCCCACGCTGTAAACTCCCCCTCTGATCTTACGACATTTCCTATCGTGTCGACGTTTTTTTCCATTATGACGTTTTTCATCGAACTCTCGACACGGTATATTGAGCCTCTCCATAACTCTGAATCGCGTCTTCATCTTCTGCCTCTCAAGTCCATCCGGCTATCGTATCCTCTTCGCTCTTGGCCCTCAGAGTGAGTGGCTCCTGCCGCAACTACTGTCTCCCGTCTTTTCCGACCTCCGGCCTTTGGTACAAGACTCGTGCGTGCCGGGCCCCTCTGACCTCCGACCTCCGGCTTCTGACCTCCGTTTAGAGCTCCAGCCACATGATGAGAGCGTCTTCCCTCGTATCGACATAATACCCCTTACGCCGACCCGCGACCTTAAAGCCCAAACGTTCATAGAGCCGGCGTGCCGGGTCATTCGAGACCCTTACTTCTAAGGTCATGCGTTCCATACCTTCCTGGGCCATCTTGCTCATCACCGAGCGCATGAGAAACTCTCCCCAATGTCTGCCTCTGTGGCCCGGCATAATCGCCACGTTCGTAATATGCCCCTCATCCAGAATAAACCACAAGCCCATATACCCAATAACCCGGCCGTCAACCTCCAGGCAGTGATAACGGGCATATTCGTTATCGCGCAATTCCGTGGCGAAAGAATGGATGGACCAAGGCGTAGGAAAGGACACCTGTTCAATGGCGATGACCGAGCCCAAGTCCTCTATGCACATGGGACGCACAATGCCCTTCTCGTCAGTCCCCTCCGCCTTTTCCTCACCGCTCCTGTAGGGATCCGTTCCCATAGGGTCCGTTCCTGAATTTCTCATCCTGCGTTCAGCCATCCCCGCCGCCTCCATGCTTGCGCGCCCAATTCACTTCCGCTTCTGACAAACGGATATAATAAGGCGCCACCCGTTCCTCGCCTTCCCCGGAGACCCATTCCCCCCGCGTCCGTGGGTTTTCCCGCCACTTCCGCCACAAAGCTTGAGCCGCAAAAGCTCCGCGGGGCAAGCCCAAATAATCAGGCAAAAGTATCGCCTGTTCCCCCAGCTCCCGGCAGACAAAGTCACGATATTTTTCCACGGCGTCCCCGACAAAAACAAAAGGCCCGTCCATCCCTTTCAATTCGCGAACCAAAACAGCGGGGGAAACGGCCCGAGGCGGGCTGAGAGCCCTCAGCCGTCCATCTGCCAACCAGCGGTACCTGGCGGCATACCATTCGTTCTTGCGGGCATCCAGGATGGGAACAATCTCTTCCTTCCTCCCCCAACCCGCCCAAGCCAAAGCATCCAAGGACAAGACTCCGAGCAGGGGAAGCTTGAGCACCGCGGCCAGGCCTTGGGCGGACGCGATCCCGATCCGGATACCTGTAAACGAACCCGGTCCCCTGACGACGCCGATGAAATTCAAATCTCGCAAGCCCCAGCCAGCCGCCCGCAGCAGTTGGTCCAAAAGA
Organism: Peptococcaceae bacterium CEB3; assembly: GCA_001029295.1. Lineage (GTDB taxonomy): Bacteria > Bacillota > Desulfitobacteriia > Desulfitobacteriales > Desulfitobacteriaceae > Acididesulfobacillus. Next base: position 203,072 of record LDXJ01000061.1, read on the forward strand.
GGTATCAGCCGCTCCGAATGCGTCTTGGCGGTATGCAAAAAACCTTCCCCCACCAGCCGGCCGTCCTCCGCCAAAGCCAGACCGCTGACCTTGGTCGTTGTATCAATTGCCAGATACTTCATAGATGCCTCCGCCCAAGCCCTGCCAGCGCCTGACCCACTCATCCGAGTCAGCGCTCAAGGTAAACCGGCGCGGTTCTTCACCGTCGCCCTCAATCCGAATGTCCAGACGCTCCGCCGGCAGGATATCTTCAATAATGTCCGGCCATTCAATCAAAACCAGTGTATCCTCCTGGAAAAAATCGCTGACCCCGATCACTTCGGCTTCCTGGGGCTGCGTTAAACGGTAAAAGTCCATGTGGACGACCTTGAAATCCTCGCTCCGGTCTTCCTTTCCTTCTTTGACCCCACGCTCGTTCTCATTTTTTTCACCCCGGTTTTTTTCCGGCCCATCCTCAGCGATCCGACCGTGGTATTCCTGGATTAGGGTAAAGGTCGGGCTGGTCACCGGAACCCCAAGGCCCAAACCCTCGCCTATCCCCTGGGCCAGAGCGGTCTTTCCCGCCCCTAGGCCTCCGCGCAAACACACGACATCCCCGCCCGTCAAAACCCGCCCCAGGGCCAGACCCAGTTTCCGCGTATCCTCCGGGCTGTAACTCGTATAGCGCCACTGCATATCCCAGCCCCCAAACAAGCACCTCTTTATTATTGTACCCGATTAGTGTACTGTACCCAATTGTTGTACTCTACCCGATTATTGTACCCGCTTTTCCCCCACCTGAACCTTCCCAGCCGGGGCCGGTCAAGCGTATCGGCCTTTCCCCCCGGCGGCCTAGCCACTCTTTCCCCCGGAGGGAGTGATGGAGGGTAAGCGGATGTCACCCGTCATGAGCGGATGTCACCGATCTTGAGCCGTCGTCTCCGGTTTAACCATTTTCCCGTTGATAAAGACATAGTCCGGGCGGGACAAAAGTGCAAAAGGATGCCCGCTCCAGATGACCACATCCGCGTCTTTACCGGGCTCCAGAGTGCCGACCCGGCCGGACACTCCCAAGATGGCGGCGGGGTTAACGGTGATAGCCCTGAAAGCCTCCTCCTCGGGCAGACCCTCTTTCATGGCCAGAGCGGCACAGAGGGGAAGTTCTTCGATCGGTGTAACGGAATGATCCGTCATCACAGCGACCTTAACGCCCGCCTTGGCTAAGATTCCGGCCGTCTTAAACGTTTTGTCTTTCAGTTCCACTTTCGCCCGGTTAATCAAGGAGGGCCCCACCACGGCCGGATAACCGTATTCCGCTAATTCTTCGGCGATTTTATGCCCTTCCGTACAATGCTCGACGACCAAGTCCAAGCCGAATTCCCGCGCAATCCGGATGGCCGTCATGATGTCGTCCGCGCGATGGGCATGAGCCCTGAGCGGGATTTGCCTATTCAGCACTTTTAACAGAGTCTCCAAACCGAGGTCGCGTTCGGGTTTTTTCTCGGCGTCACTCCTGCCCTGCTCCAGTTTCTCCCCGTAGGTCTCGGCATCCACCAAAGCCTGTCTAAGCAAGGCAGCCGTGCCCATGCGCGTCATTGGCATCTTTTTCTGCTCGCCGTAGACTCCTTTCGGGTTTTCCCCGAAAGCCACTTTTAACCCCGCCGGATCCCGGATTACCATTTTATCGACGACTCTGCCCGCGGTTTTCATGACGACGCCCGTCCCACCGATGACATTCCCGCTGCCCGGTCCGGTAAACACGGTGGTGACCCCGCCCAAACGGGCGTCCCGGAACCCTTCGTCCTCCGGATTGATCCCGTCGATCGCCCGCAATTCCGGTGTCAGAGGGTCTGTCATCTCATTGAGATCATCCCCTTCCACCCGGTAGACTTCCTCCCCGATCCCCACATGGCAATGGGCATCAATAAAACCGGGAAGAACCCAACGTCCATCCGCCTCAATCACAACAGCTCCGTCCGGAACTTGCAGATTCCCGCCGAGAGCCGCAATTTTCTCTCCTTCGATTAAGAGACTCCCTGTAAATTCTTTCCCTGCCATCGTCTTGATCTTCCCGTTATGAATGAAAATTCTTTCCTTAGCCTTGGATATCATAGCTTTGGCCTCCAAATTGATACTTCGATATTATTGATACTATCATACTTTTATACTTTATATTGAATGCTATTTTGATATTATATTGAATGTGGCGCGGGGGTCTATCCCTCCCTCGCCTCGCCCCGAAAGCCCCGCCAATTCAAGAGGATAATCCCCGCCAAAACGAGGAACCCGCCGCCCCACTGGCTCCAGCCCGGAACCTCTCCCAGGAAAAGTTCCGCCAAGACGAAAGTCATGGGCAATTCAAACGTGCTCAGGATGGCAGCCTGATCAGAACCGATATGCTTGATTCCCACCAACAAGAAGTAAAAAGGAAAAATCGAGGCCACGGTTGCCAAGGCCAGCCCCACTCCGAGAATCCTGTAATCATGCCACGGTATCGCCGTCCAGCCACCTCTCAGGGCAAACACAAGCCCAAGAGAAGAAAACCATTGGGAAAAACTCATGGTTGCCAAGGGCGATATTTGCGTCAGAGCTACCTCGCCCACCAAGTTAAAGACCGTATAGGCCAGAGCGGAAGCGAACCCCAATATGACCCCCAAAACGGAAACATGCCGCGCTCCGGCCAAGACGCCGCTGGCCAGGATCGTACCAGCCAACGTCAGCAGCAGGGCGGTCATCTCCTTGACTCCGGCTTTCTTGTTCCAGAAAAGAACCCCGGCCGCCAAGACAAAGGCGGGATAGAGATAAAGCAGCAAAGTTGCCACCGAAACCGGGAGATAAACAAGAGCATACGTATAAAGGATACTGGTACCCAGGCTCCCGACGATCCCTTGCAAAGCCAGTACAGCCAGGGTTTTACGTCCTGACAGCCGGAAAATATCCCGCCGGAAGATCAGGTCGTAAGCCAACAGGAGAACCGAAGCCAGCCAGGACTGGAGCGCCAGGATCGCCAGAGGAGTGAGCCCGAGATGTAAGGCAATTTTCAGCAAGATCGAAGTCAACGCAAAACAAGTTGCGGAAAGGAGTACGGCACCTACCCCCAACCCACGCTTTCTGTTAACAGCCATCACCTTAAGTATCCTTGAGAGACAGACTGATCCGACCGCGCCCGGGGTCAATACCTATGACGCGAACTTTGACAATATCACCGACAGAAAGGACTTCCATCGGGTGTTTAATATATTTTTCAGCCATCTGCGAAATGTGGACCAAGCCATCATTTTTTACACCTATGTCCACAAAAGCCCCGAAATCGACGATGTTGCGCACCGTTCCTTCCAGAACCATCCCCTCCTGAATATCCTCCAGATGGGTGACATCGCGCCGCAAAAGCGGACGGGGCAGATCCTCGCGCGGATCGCGTCCCGGACGCTGCAGAGCCGCCACGATATCCTTAACCGTCGGCAGCCCGGCTCCGAACTCCTGTGCCAGACTTTCCGGCCGCAAAACCGACAAGGAAGTTCGCACTTCCCTGGGACGACACACTAAGTCTCCGGGCACGAACCCGGCTTTGCCCAAGATATTCTCCGCCAAATCATAAGACTCGGGGTGCACCGGGGTATTCTCCAAAGGATACTCTCCTTCCGGAAGACGGATGAAACCGGCACATTGGACGAATGTTTGCTCGCCCAGGCGGGGGACCTTTTTTAACTCCTGCCGACGGCGAAACTTGCCGTGTTCCTCCCGCCAAGCCACGATATTTTTCGCCACAGCCGCTTTCAACCCCGCCACATACTGGAGCAGGGAAACCGAAGCGGTGTTCAGGTCCACTCCGACCGTGTTGACACAGGACTCGACGACGCCCGCCAAAGATTCTTCCAGGCGCTTGGGCTGGACATCATGCTGATACTGCCCCACCCCGACAGCCTTCGGCTCGATCTTAACCAATTCGGCCAGCGGGTCCTGCAGTCTGCGGGCTATGGAGACCGCACTGCGCAAAGACAAGTCAAAATCCGGAAACTCCTCAGCGGCCAGTTTCGAGGCGGAATAAACCGAAGCCCCGGCTTCACTCACCAGGATGTATTCCACCGCCAGCTCCCTTTCCCGGATCAGTTCCGCCACGACCTCCTCCGTTTCCCGTGAAGCCGTCCCGTTGCCGATGGCGGCAATCCCGACTCCGAACTCAGCAATGGCTTCAGCCAGAACTCTCTTGGCCTCTGAGCGTTTGTTGTGCGGAGGATGAGGGTAAATGACCCCAACGCTCAACAATTTTCCCGTATCCGTGACGACAGCCCACTTACAGCCGGTCCGGAAACCGGGATCCAACCCGAGCATGGTCTTGCCCCTGACCGGAGGTTGGAGCAAAAGCTGGCGCAGATTGGCGGCGAAAATCTTAATCGCCTGTTCCTCCGCCCGTTCCGAGAGCTCATTGCGCACTTCCCTCTCGATGGAAGGCGCGATCAAGCGTCTGTAAGCATCTTCCGCCGCCCGCCCTACGTACTCGGAAGCCGGCCCCCCTTTGAGATAAGTCCCCCGCAAAACTCCCAGCATTTCCTCGATCGGCACCTCAATTTTGACACTGAGGATACCTTCCTTCTCTCCCCGATTCAAAGCCAACACCCTGTGGGGCGGGATTCGGCGCACAGGTTCCCGAAAATCGTAGTACATCTCATAGGGAGAACGTTCCTCAGTCTTCTTCCCCGCCGCCGCAATGTCGCCCAAACCCTGCGTGCGCTCCCGAATTTTCTTACGCACCGTCGCATCGTCGGACATGATCTCCGCCAGAATGTCCATTGCGCCCTGGAGGGCATCCTCTGCCCGCTCGATACCCAACTCCGCTTTCAGGTAGTTGTCAGCCTCTTGTTCCGGCTGACCGGTGGGATTCTGGGCCAAAAGCCAGTGAGCCAGGGGTTCCAGTCCCCCCTCTTTGGCGACCGTGGCCCGGGTGCGGCGTTTTTGCCGATAAGGCCGATAAAGATCCTCGACTTCCTGCAGGGTCTTAGCCACCCGAATCTGAGCCGCCAGTTCCTCCGTGAGTTTCCCCTGCTCGGCAATCAGGCGCAACACCTCGTTTTGGCGGCTGTCAAGATGGCGCAGATATTCCAACCGTTCCGCAATACTGCGCAGGGCATTTTCATCCAACTCCCCTGTCGCTTCTTTCCGGTAACGGGCAATGAAGGGAATGGTGTTCCCCCCATCCAGAAGATCGACTGCCCCCTGAACCTGTGCCTTCCGCAACCCCAGTTCTTGCGCTATGAGCGGTGTGAATTCCAAATTCTCTTCCCCCCTGCCCATGGTATCCCCTTGATTATACCATATCACCGGGAAGATGATAGTCGGGAACTGCGTACTCGGCGGTTCCGCTAGCGGGCCAAACCTGTGGGGGGCAGTGGGGGGCAGTGGAACCCAGCCGGAGCCGGCTTACTGTACCCCGAAGAAACCGTCAAAAGGGGCTGGGGAAAAAAAGAACCAGGGGCGCCGACCCTGGTAAAGATGAGAAAGGTCCTCAGCGTTTGGCCGACCCCGGTAAGAATGAGTGAACCCCTCAACGTTTGCGCACGACATGAAAGACGAAATAATCCGGCCGGAAAAAGAGCCGCGAATAGAGAATAGGCAGATTGCGGTCGTCAAAATGGATTTGATCCAGAAGCAACAACGGGCTGGCAGCCGACACCCCGAGTTTGCCCGCCAGTTCCTGCCCAGCGATCGTGGGCCGAATGTCGGTGGAGGCATAGGAGATATGAATGTTTTTCTTCTCTTCCAAATACACGAAGATCGAGGCACGCAGCTCCGACTCCACCAGGGTTCCCACGGTAGGGGAAAAGACATCTAAACAGTAGACAACCGGCACTTCGTCCGCCGTACGCACACGCCGGACACGGTTGATCACCGTCGGACTCTGTATGCGGAGCCGCTCCGCTTCCATCGGGTTGATCGGTCCGGTTTCCAGCTCGATTTCGGAAGTGCCCGGTGACATCCCCAATGCGGTGATAGCATCGGTAACCCGGAACAGCACTTCCAAGCCCGGCTTGGCGTTAGGCATGGACTCGGCCCGGACAAACGTCCCCAGCCCCTGTCTCTTTTCCACAATCCCCTGTGCCGCCATCACGCGCAAGGCCTCACGCAGAGTGTTACGGCTTACCCCCATTTCTTCGGCCAGTTTCCCCTCATTGGGCAAACGGCTGCCCACCAGGTATTTTTCCCTGCGGATCTCGTCCAGTAATTCCAGTCGGGCCAAATCGGCCAGTGATCTAACGTTTTGATGAATCTTTCCCATCGCGCCGAATCCTCCGTCAATTCCTCTGTTTATGCTCTGTCTATCCTATTACTATCCTATTTTTGTCCTATTTCTATCCTATTTCTTGTCATTTGTCTCCGTCAATTCCTCTGTCTATGCTGTTTCTTCTTATTTGCGCGGGTCGTAGGGAGTCCCGTCGGCCGCCGGCATGGTGCTGCGGCCGACCAACCCTGTCAAAGCCAAAATCGTCAGGGCATAGGGTAACATTTGCACGATATTGGTGGAAACATGAGGAGTTCCCTTTAGATAGATACTCAGGGCCGTGGCAAAACCGAACAAGAGAGCGGCTCCCAGAGAACCTAAAGGAGTCCATTTGCCAAAGATCATCGCCGCCAAGGCGATATAACCCCGTCCGCTGCTCATATTGGGCTCAAAACTGTTCAATAAACCGAGAGAGAGATAGACGCCCCCCAGACTGGAAAGGATGCCGCCGATGATCACTCCCAAATAGCGCAGGTTCCAGACGTTGAGGCCCGCCGTATCGGCCGCCTGCGGGTTTTCGCCGACCGCGCGCAAACGCAGGCCCAAATTGGTGTGGAAGAGGAAATAGTGTCCGGCCAGCACCAGCAGCAACATAATATAGACTACCACATTTTGTTGGCCCAGAGCGGGGCCGACAAACGGAATCCGGCTCAAACCCGGAATGTTGAGATTAGGCAAATGCGGTATGGAAGGCGGAGTGCCCCCATAGCCGAAAATTGTGTTGAGCATAAAAGTCGTCAACCCGGCCGCGAAAATGTTGATACCCATACCGACGACGACTTGGTTGGCTCCGATACTGACCGTGATCCAGGCAAAAATCAGTGATATTAAGGCTCCGGCAACCAAAGCTCCCACAAGACCCAACCAGGCATTGTTCGTGAGATAGGCAAAATACACCCCAAAGAAGGCTCCGATGAGCATGATTCCTTCCATGGCAATATTGGTGACCCCACTGCGCTCGGAAAAGGTCCCACCCAGCGCCGGGAGAGCCAGGGGTGTCGCCATCGCCAGCGTAGCCGCCCACAATTCGGGTTGGGACAAAATGTGCCAAAACATCTTATTGTGCCCCCTTCTCTGAACCTAAGTTCTGATGTTTAGACCACTTCGTTTGCGCGATCTTTGTTTGCACGATCTGCATTAGCTTTTTGGCCGCAATCAGAAAAATGATAATTCCAGACACCACATCCGTCAACTGGGCGGGCACACCGGAAACCAATTGCATGGACTGCCCTCCAGTAGCCAAAGCCGAAAAGAAAATGGCAGAGAGAATCACGCCAAACGGGTTATTGTTAGCCAGCAGTGCCACCACAATCGCCGTAAAACCGTAGCCGGAATTGAAGCTGTCATACAGGCGCTGTTGCACTCCCAGCATTTGGACCGCTCCGGCCAGCCCCGCCAACAGGCCGCTGAAAAAAAGAGCCAGCACCGTATACAAAGGAACATTGATCCCCGCGTATTTCGCGGCGCGCACATTCAAACCGACGGCGCGCAGGCGGAATCCGACGGTGGTTTTAAACAAGAGCCAATAGACGACGAAGGCCGCCGCCACGGCAATGAGCAAGCCCCAAGACAACTGGGTTCGCGGAATGATTTTCGGAATCATGACCGAACTCCGGATCAGCGGGGATTGGGGTGTAAAGCCTTTCTCCATCATCGGACCGTTTTCCACCATGAACTGAGTCAGGAAAATAGCAATATAACTCATCATCATAGTCGTAATGACCTCATGGGCCCCGACCAGGGCTTTAGCCAAACCGGGAATGACACCGGCCCACAACCCTCCCGCCAACATAGCCAGGGCTATGGCCAAAGTGATATGCAACAAAGGAGGCAGTCCCGTAACCGAGTAGCCAACCCAAACAGCGACCATGCTGCCAATCCAGTACTGGCCTTCCGCACCGATATTAAACAGCCCGGCTTTAAAGCCGATCGCAACACCCAAACCGGAAAGAATCAGAGGAATGGCCCCGGCTATGGTGTTGGAAAGAGCATAGGTAGAACCGAAAGCCCCGGAAAGCAGTGCTCCATAGGCTTGAAATGGGTTGTGCCCGGTCGCGAGCATTACCACCGTACCGATCAGCAAAGCAACGATGACGGATACCAAAGGGGTAAGCACTCCCCGCACATATTTTCGCATCTTAGTATTACCCCTCCTTTTCCGGATTTACTCCGGTCATGAGCAATCCTAACTGCTCGCGGGTTACGTGCCCGCCGGGCAGGATCGCCATCAGCCTGCCGTCGTGAATGACTCCGATACGATCCGATAAGGACATAATCTCCTCCAGTTCCAAGGAAACCAACAGCACCGCTTTACCTTCCCTTCTGAGGTCCAGCAACTTATCGTGAATGAACTGAATGGCCCCGACATCCAGACCGCGGGTAGGCTGGGCCGCGATCAACAGCTCGGGATCACGGGACACTTCCCTGGCCAGGATGACTTTTTGCTGGTTCCCTCCGGAAAGATTCCCCGCCAGGGAATGAATCCGGCGGGGGCGAACGTCAAACGACTCGGACAACCGTTCGGCGTGGTGGGTGATTGCGCCCATCTGCAACTGTCCCGCTTTGGCAAAGGGGGGGCGGGTAAAATCACGCAAAACGAAATTCTCAGCTAACTGAAAGTCTAAAATCAAGCCGTCTGCCTGGCGATCTTGGGGAATATAGGAAATACCGGCGGCCGTTCGCCGATGCACACTGGTTTTGGTGATATCCCGGCCTTTGAAAACGATCCTCCCGCTTTTGGCCGGCAAAAGACCCGTTATGGCCTCGACGAGCTCGAACTGCCCATTCCCGTCGATCCCGGCCAAACCGAATATTTCCCCCCGCCTCACTTCAAAGGTCACGCCTTTGACTCTCTCCGCGTGTCCCTGAACCACCACCAGACCGTCAACCCGCAAAACCACCGAGCCCGGCTCTTGAGGTGGTTTCGCCACCTGAAGCACCACCTCGCGTCCCACCATGAGATTGGCCAATTCCTGCGGGGTTGTTTGATTCGTCTCCACGGTAGCCACCGTTCTGCCGGCTCTCATCACGGTGACCCTGTCAGAAACCTTTTTTACTTCATCCAGCTTGTGACTGATAAAAATGATGGGGATGCCCTGAAGGCGCAAACGTTCCATGACACCGATTAATTCCTCAACTTCTTGCGGTGTGAGCAGGGCCGTGGGTTCGTCCAGGATAAGTACTTTGGCTTTGCGATAGAAAACCTTGAGAATTTCCACCCTTTGCTGCAGCCCAACCGTTAGATCGCTCACCTTGACACTTGGATCTATTTCCAAGTGATACTGCTTCGAAAGCTGCCTGACCATCTCCTCGTTTTCTTTGCGACGGTAATGTACTTTGCCCGGCTCACCGCCAAGGACAATGTTTTCAGCTGCCGTTAAAGCCGGAATAAGCATAAAGTGTTGGTGCACCATGCCGATCCCGGCCTGGATCGCCTGCCGGGGACTGGTGAAATGCATCTCCTGACCGTAAAGAGAGACACTCCCGGAATCCGCTTGGTACAGACCATAAATGATTTTCATTAAGGTCGACTTGCCGGCCCCATTCTCGCCGAGGATGGCATGAATCTCACCGTCACGGAGCTGCAGATTCACGTGATCATTGGCGAGCACCCCGGGAAATTCCTTAGTGACATTTCTGATTTCCAAACACGTGCGCATACTCTCCTCCATAAAAAGTGGATTGCCCCATATTAATAAACCTATGAAGCAACCCACCCTAACCAACGCCTATGATGACTGCGGACCCTTAATCTCGCCGGAAAGACCCTTTGGCCTTGGGGACCGCGACAGGGCTGAGCAGTTAATTCTACTGGCCATAGCCTTTCGGCATGGTGTTCGTTACCGTAATGGCACCGCTTTTAATCTTGGCGGCGGCGTCTTTTACCAGCGTAACCACAGACTCCGGCACCGCCTTGATCGGGGGCGCATAACCCACACCGTCATTGGCTAGATCAAAGAAGACGTCACCGCTTTTGAAGTTTCCGTCTTTGGTCGCTTTGATAACGTCATAGGTAGCCGTGTCGACCCCTTTGAGGGCACTGGTGATGACCGTGGCCGGCGCTAAATAGTTTTGGTCGGCGTCAACGCCTATGGCGTAAACTTTCTTTTCCTTGGCCGCGTCGATCACGCCGTTGCCGGTCCCGCCGGCGACGGGGAAGAGGATGTCAGCACCCTGACCAATCATCGTCAAAGCCATCGTTTTGCCACCCGCCGGGTCGTCAAATTTGCCCGTATATTTGACCAAGATTTTAATGCCAGGATCGACACTCTTGGCCCCCTGAATAAAGCCGGCAATGTAATCATTCACCGGCGGAATCGCCATACCGCCGACCACGCCGACAGTGTTTTTGCCCAACATGTTCGGTATCCCCGAGGTCTTTTCCATGGAGCCTGCCATCACACCCACCAGGTAGCCGCATTGCTCGGTTTTAAACATAGCCGATGAAACGTTGTTTTTAGGTTGATCCTTAGCCGCAACTTCCGAGTCGATGATCATGAATTTGGTGTCGGGAAACTGCTTGGCAATCTTGACCACGGCATCGTGCATCAGGAAACCCACCGCAATGACCAAATTGTACTTTTGCTGGGCGAAGTTGGTGAGGTTCATCTCATAGTCGGTCATCTGTTTCGATTGGACAACGGCCGTCTGAACCCCCAGTTCCTTTTTCGCCCTTTCCAAGCCCTTGTTCGCCAGGAAATTGAAACTGTGGTCGTTCAACCCACCGACATCCGTCACTAAACCCACTTTAAAATCCGATTGCTTAACCGGCCCGGCTGTTGAGGATGGCGCGTTGGAAGCCGTCGTGCCGCAACCGATCAGGGTTAAAGACAAGACCAAACCCGCGGCGATAATTCCGAAAAACCCAGACTTTTTCTTCACTTGTAAGCCCTCCCACTCTCTTATATCATCTTAGGACACACCGGACACAAACCACCTCCCGTGAATCAGTTATTGCTCGTTGGGTTTCAGGTGGAATCGTTGGGTCGTTGGTTGTTGGACGATTGAGTCCCATGGTTAGTTTACCAAACATCCTGACAGTAGGTCAATAACTTTGCGCCGTACATCTGAGAAAGATCGCCGATTTACTGGCTGGCCGGGACGTCGGCCTCTTTATCCTTTGGCAGCACAAGGTTGAGAAGGATCCCGATCACAGCCGCCGGACCCACGCCGGCAAAAGAATACTGTCCGAATTTGATAAGGATCCCGCCGACCCCCAGAGTAAAGATAACCGAAACGATAAGGAGGTTGCGGTTGTTAGCGAGGTTGACTTTCGCTTCGACCAAATTACGCAGGCCCACGGACGCGATCATCCCGTAAAGGATGATGGTAATACCGCCCAGCACCGGTTCAGGAATGGTTTGCACAGCCGCCCCAAATTTCTGGACAAAGCTGAGTAAGATGGCAATGACCGCCGCCCCTTGAACAACCCGGGCACTGAAAACCCGCGTAATCGCCAGGACACCGATATTCTCGCCATAGGTCGTTTCCGGAACTCCGCCCAGAAAAGCGGCGACAATCGTGGCCAAACCGTTGCCCAAAAGCACTCGATGCAAGCCCGGATCATGCATGAGATCCCGGTCGACCGTGTCGCCGATAACCAAGAGATGGCCAACGTCTTCGACGATAGAGGCGATGGCGATAGGCGCGATCAAACTCACTGCCCCCCAAGTGAAAACGGGCAGATGTCCGGTTAAGATGCTCAGGTTTGGCAGGGCCAGCCAGGATGCCTTGTTAATAGCCGCAAAATTAACCTGTCCCTGAGTGATGGCAAAAAGATAGCCCCCCACCGTTCCCAATAAAATCGGAATGATCTTGATAAAACCGCGGCCGAAAACACTCGCCACGATCACAATGCCCGCTGTCACAAAGGCGGTTAAGAGTCCTTTTTCCGCCTCCTGAATCGCGGTCGGGGTCAGACTCAGACCAATGATCATCACGACAGGCCCCACGACGACCGTCGGCAGCACACGGTCAATCCAGTTCAACCCGGCCACGGCAATGATGGCGAAGAAGAGTGCGTAGACTACCCCGGCCGCCATCATGCCAGTGAGCGCTCCCTGGGCCCCGTAGGCCTTGGTAGCGGCAATGATCGGCGCGATGAAGGCAAAAGATGAGCCCAGGTAAGCCGGTACTTTGCCTTTATTGACCAAGTGGAAGATTAAGGTGCCCAGGCCGGAAGTAAACAGAGTCACGGATGGGTCGAACCCGGTCAACAGCGGCACCAGGATGGTGGCTCCGAACATGGCAAAGACGTGTTGGAAGGATAGGGGAAACGCTTTTCTGAAAGGGGGTGTCTGTTCAATGTCGTAAATCTTGGTGAAAGCCATCTTTGTTCCTCCTCATTTCCGAATTCGCTAATCTCAGTTAGCCGTTTAATTAGTTGAAACCACTTACCTTGAGGACACGGCTTTTTGACGTCCGTCGAGTCGTTAACCGGGCTCGGATTAGGATTTCCCTTTCCCTTGAGTTCCATCCAACTCCTTTCCGACTGGGCTCTCTGCCGACCGGGACTACCTTCTGACTGGGAATACCTTTCGACCGGGAAAGCCCGACTGGGACCACCTTTTGGCCGCGAAAGCCTCCGACCGAGAAATGCGATCCGCCTCGCGCGGGTATGGCAGGTCCGCCCTCCGACCAACTTGCCTATTTCGCCAAGATCTCCGTAATTCCTGCTACCTATAATAATTTTCCGTGCTTTGGGCTTCTGTATTTGGCGAGAGTCGTTCTCCCTCCATCGCAAATATTTCTCGGCATTATGCCCATTCTATACATAATGAGCATAATGTAGTATTATGGAGGTGGGAGGGGATGACTATGCTACCCGAGATTCAGTTCACCGAAGCCCGTAACCAATTCTCCTCATTGTACGATTCTGTGTTCGACGCCTTTAATCCCACAATCGTTAAACGTAAAAGGACAGAGGAAATTGCTCTGCTTAGAGTCGATCTTCTCAAGGCGGTATTATCGAGGTTTACACTAAACGTCGAAGTTTTGTCCGAAGAGGACGGTTCTTTCACTCTTGCGCTTGATCAACTCGAGCTCTATGCCAATAGTGATTCTTTGGAGCACACCGTGTCAGATTTTATCCAAGACGTAAAAATATATGCTCAGGATTATATGGCACGGCCCCAACTATTTCTTCAGTCCCCAAACCGAAAAATGCATTTCCCCTATATCCTGCGCATTCTCCTCTGCGAAAATGACGAGGAAATTCGCGGTTTGTTGGAGTTCAACTATGCCTCCTAAATTTGGAGACTTGAAACGTTACTGCGACAAAAGCGGCTGGATCATGGTCCGTAACACTGATCATTGGTATTATGAGAAAATGTTAGCCGACGGCACCGTCCTGAGAACCAAAGTCAGTCACTCCGTCGGCAGGGAGATTCCGTCCAAATTATGGGATAGAATTCTCAAGAAACAGCTTCGCATCTCCGAACAGGAATTCCGCCAAGGAATCTGACCAAAAAGCTTAGCCGCATGCCTCCGGCCTCAGCCGGCCTTAGACATGGTGAAATTCAGGTCCTGCGCGCGTTGAAATACAAGGATTCCCAAGTTTGTCTGCCAAACGAGCTTGCCAGACTGTACGCCCGTCATCACGACCGGAGCCCTCGTGATAACGGGCGTCTTTATTTCAGAAAAACCTTGGCCCAAGTCACGCTTTTTCTGTCTCTTGGGTGTGTACATTTTGCGGAAATGGTGTTATCTTAAAAAGTAGAAACCCTGTATTTTAAACGATTGTCCCGGATTCTCGTGTCTCCCTGTGGCGGACATATGTATCGTGGGGAAGTATTCCATCCTGATACATCGACCCCGCGACAAAGTCAGTTTCTTTCGGAACCGAACTGTTCTCGGCAGCTAACATTTACGTTTTTCCCTTGTAAGTTTCCCTTGTGAGTTTCCCTCGTAAGCTTCTCCCGTAAGTCTGTCCCTTGCAGTTTTCTCTCGTAAGTTTGTCTTCCGTAAGTCTTTCTGAACACGATACCATAAAATGTAAGGAGGATGTTCCTATGTCGAGTCGCGTGTTATCGAATTTCCTCGCCACCAATCTGGAAGATCTGAAGAGCAAAGGCCTTTACAATGTGATCGATCCTTTGGAAAGTCCCAATGGCCCTCTGATCAGAATTGCGGGCAAAGAACTGATCAATCTCTCTTCCAACAACTATCTGGGCCTGGCCACCGACCGGCGACTCAAGGATGCCGCCAAGGCTGCCATTGAGGAGTTCGGGGTCGGTGCCGGGGCGGTCAGAACGATCAATGGCACTATGAAACTCCACCTTCAACTGGAAGAGAAGCTGGCCGCTTTTAAACACACAGAGGCCGCCATCGCTTATCAATCCGGCTTCAACTGCAACATGGCCGCAATCTCCGCTGTCATGGACAAAGAAGACGCCATTCTTTCCGATGAATTAAACCACGCCTCCATTATTGACGGCTGTCGCTTATCCAGAGCAAAAATCATTCCTTTCAAGCATCTTGACATGTCTGATTTGCAGCGCAAAGCCCAAGAGGCCAAAGACTCAGGCAATTACAACAAGGTCATGGTCATCACAGACGGCGTTTTTTCCATGGATGGGGACATTGCCAAACTCCCGGAAATGGTTGAAATTGCCGAGAAGTTTGATCTCATCACTTATGTCGACGACGCTCACGGCTCGGGCGTCCTGGGGAACGGGGCGGGCACCGTCAAGCACTTTGGCCTCTCCGACAGAATTGATTTTCAGATCGGCACTCTTTCCAAAGCTCTGGGAGTTATTGGAGGTTATGTCGCCGGCAAGAGGGAACTAATCGATTGGCTTAAGGTACGCAGCCGGCCTTTCCTTTTTTCCACCGCTTTGACCCCGGGCGACACGGCCGCTTGTCTGACCGCGGTCGATATCCTTATGAACAGCACCGAACTGCAAGAAAGACTGTGGAACAACGGCAACTATCTGAAACAGGGGCTGCAAGCGCTGGGCTTTAACATCGGTTCGAGCCAAACACCGATTACCCCCTGCATCATCGGCGAAGAGAAGCAAACCCAGAAATTCAGCCAACGGCTTTATGAAGAGGGAGTTTATGCCAAAGCCATCGTTTTCCCCACGGTACCAAAGGGCGCAGGAAGAGTGAGGAACATGCCAACCGCGGCCCATACCCGCGAGATGCTGGATCAGGCCCTTTCCATCTATGCCAAAGTCGGACGGGAGCTGGGAATACGGTAAGGGCGATCGATCCGCCTGCGGAGAGCGGAGGTTTTTTCAAGCCAGATGCTTAAAAACCCAGATGTTCAAAAGCCCAGATGTTCAAAAGCCATATCGATTTGTTTCACCTATACCTTAGGAAACAGGAGGCATCTCATATGAAGAAGATACTGGTCACCGGAGCTCTGGGCCAAATCGGTTCGGAACTGACCACGCGTTTGCGGAGCATTTACGGTGCCGAAAAAGTTATCGCCACCGACATTCGCAACGACAAGCACAATTGGTTCACTCAGTCCGGTCCTTATGAAACCCTGGACGTCACTCAGGCTAAGGACTTCTTTGACATCGCCCAAAAATACGAAGTTGATACGATCATTCACTTGGCGGCTTTGCTCTCCGCCACGGCTGAGACCAAACCTCTTTTCGCTTGGAACCTGAATATGGGCGGATTAGTCAACGCCCTGGAGGTCGCCCGCGAACTGGGCTGCCAATTCTTTACCCCCAGCTCCATCGGCGCTTTTGGCCCGGACACCCCTAAAGATCACACCCCCCAGGTTACGATCCAGCGCCCGGCCACGATCTACGGTGTGAGCAAAGTTTCCGGCGAACTGCTCTGTGACTATTACCATCATAAATTTGCCGTCGATACGCGCGGAGTCCGCTTTCCCGGCCTGATTTCCTATGTCTCCCCTCCCGGAGGCGGTACCACGGATTACGCGGTCGACATTTTCTATGAGGCGATCCTCAAAGGGCACTACACTTCTTATATTGCTGCCGGAACCTATATGGACATGATGTATATGCCGGATGCCCTCAAAGCCGTCATCGATTTGATGGAGGCCGACCCGGCCAAACTCATTCACCGCAACGCCTACAACATTACGGCCATGAGCGTCGAACCGGAAGATTTCCACAAAGAAATCCGTAAGCACATTCCCGATTTCAAACTGGACTATGCCGTTGACCCGGCCCGCCAGGCCATAGCCGACAGCTGGCCCAACTCCCTTGACTCCTCCGAGGCCGTGCAGGAATGGGGCTTCAGCGCCGATTTCGACCTGGCAAAAATGACCGCCGATATGCTGGAAAAACTGCAGGCCAAACTGCACAAAGTGAGCTGAGCCGCGGCAGAATCCGCTCAGCATTGTCTATGCCAGCGGACGAACCGCTCCCTCCGTTCCACTATAGCTTTTAGCCTTTTAAAACACGCTCGATCACTTTAGATTGGGGCGTGTTCTTTTCTTCCTTAAATCAATCAGCTGGCAACAACACGTCCATTCGGATATTGCATCGAGCCTTATTTCTTGTCCCCAATGCTGCGATGTCCAATGTCTTGCGTCTAGGCAGGAATTTGGTTTTTTCGTCTCGTTCCGAGACGACCCCCCCCGCAAAGAGTGGTTTTGGGCCTTCTTCAGGCCCGGTAATGGATCAGGTCAGTTTGAGCTCGCGAGCGTAATCAAAGGAAATGATCTCCTTCATCCCAGTTTTTCGGTACCCAGGTTCTTCATGTGAGAACTCTGAGATCTTTGTCGCCGTAAAATCACGGAAGTACCCGGCAACGCCCTGAATAACCTCGATCTCTTCTTCACTGAATATGGAGAGATCCGGTTCTTCAGCGGCCACAATGACTTCTCCTTCATAAGATCCCGCAAATGGTTTGGTATCAATAACATTAGCGGTCAGTAAAGCCCAATGAACGAGATCGTGGTGCGCCGGTACCGGGTCATAGTGATGATGAATATAAACCATGCCGGTAAACATGATGATTGCCTGGTACTTTGCGACGGCATTGGCCAAGCAGTACAAAGCAACTTTGCCATACATTCAGGAACAGCGTTTGGAAAAGTGGACGCACAACAAAACTATCCAGAAAGCGATTGAGCTATCGGATCGGCGACGAAGCCAAGACATACCTGCGGACGCTGAAAGTAAAATAAGGCCGGGATTCCAGACAACTGCGACGGAATCCTATCTATTTGATCGAGGGAATCTGTTTGCTGACTATCGATAAGTTGCTGAACAAATTGCAGACCTCTGCCTTCAGCGCCAGTTTCATACCGTCATTAGCTGCAGAGTCATTTTATGGTTGCTGAAACCGTGACCTGGATAAAAAGAGAGTGCACGAATCGTAATGCTATCCATGTCGGGGGATGCGCGGAGTGCATTCACGGGCGACTGGTCGAAGTGCGGTTAATTTAGCAAAACGAACCCAGGCGTTCTTTGTGCCACATGGATTGATCTTATGTGGAGGAGTTGCCTAAAGATAAAGCCCTCTTTTCGTTTGAAGGAGGGCTAACTTCATTTCGATTTTTAAAGATATGGTTAATGGACACTTGCTTTTGCAACCATTTTTCTTATTTCTTCAATAAGCCTTTTGCCCTCTTCGGCTTCACGTCTGGTTTTCTCAATCAGTTCCTCGGGTTTCATATCTTTTGTGTTCTCGTAG
Source organism: Peptococcaceae bacterium CEB3 (assembly GCA_001029295.1). Taxonomy (GTDB): domain Bacteria; phylum Bacillota; class Desulfitobacteriia; order Desulfitobacteriales; family Desulfitobacteriaceae; genus Acididesulfobacillus. Next base: position 220,950 of record LDXJ01000061.1, read on the forward strand.
TTCTCACATCTTATTTTATGAATGTCATCAATAGTAAACTTCTCGCTTATCATTTTATTCGTCTCCTTCAAGCATCATTGGTGGTGGTAATATACTAATTTCGCTATAATCCAGCAGCTTATTTACAGCCTGCACTTTGTTAATAGTCTTGATATTTACAAAGTGTTGAAAATTCCAGCTTACAATATACTTGCATCCAACGATAGTAGAGATAGCTATATGGCGGCAATCATCCCTGCTTTTCGGGTTTAACACTCCGTATTTTAAATATGCGTCTGCCAAGGCAATTGTTTCCTGCGTTTCCTGTATTTCTTCGTAATTGATTTGATTTAAATATTGAAAAAGAAGTGAACGTTTTGGTTCAGGACATTTGGTCAATTCAGCAATAGTAAGGTCTGAAATAGTCACTAGATATTTGCTCTTTCTTAATTCCTGCCAAAATTGGAGGGTATCTTGCATTTTTTCCGGGGTATCCTCAGCTTCTAAATGGCTTATTACCGATGTGTCTAAGTATATTTTTATAATCTTATCCATAGTGAATCAGCCTCCACTCTTAACTCTATAATACTATTAACCCAGCTCATTATCAATATTTACCAGCAAGACATGGTCCGGAAACAAGCACAGAAGGCATTTGAAGAATTATCCAGGCAGATTGATGCAGTTCCGGAGTTAGGTGTGAAGGCCAAGAACTTTTTGGGAAGGTTAGGAATGACGATGAAGCAAGGGCCGCAAACAGCCATAGCGGCCCATGAGCTCCCCCACATCTCTGTACACACAGCCTCAGGCAGGGGATTTGCTGAAGCGTTCCAGACCGTCCAGCACTTCAGAGATAGTGAAACCGCTGGCGGCAGCATTCCAAAGAGACAAATATTGAAATGCGAACCGTCTGAGACTTCTCCAGATTCTGTTGCTAAAACAAAAACAGCCATAAGATTGCTCTTATGACCACGAAAACAGCATTGACTAGAAAAAACATCCATGGTAAACTTAAGTTTGAGACTCAATTGATTGAAGCCGCCAATTCCAATTTTACCTAACTATACCTTATCACATGATACTTCCTTTGTCAATACCTTTTAGAGAAAAAATCAGGGAAGGTGTGAGAACATGGTGGATGATTTTCTGTTAATTCCCATTCCTATCATGAACAAACTGGCCGTCAGCGAAGTTATAAAGTGCAACGAGGTGACGCTGCGTTATGGACTCATTCTTTCCGAGGACGAGGCGCGGGAGCTCATTCAAACGCGCGCTGGAGCCTTGAGCAGCCAGGGGCGTATCGAATTCGCCGGAGGCATTATCAACAAGCTGATTATGAACTTTTGTGACTCGCCTTTCCTGTCCCCATCCAACTATGTCAGTACCTTAAGTGATTTGATCGAGACTTTTTACTATTTCAAGAACGAGACACTGGACGAAATAGGTGATGACGAGTTAATCACGTTTATGAAGAAACATTTCGACAAGAATTGCCAGGGTTCGCTTGAACTTCTGCAAAACCGGGACTTAGAAGGCCTGGCCCGGAATATCCGCTATGGCCTGGACGCTTATCAAGAGATCGATGACATTCATGAAGACTTCAGGAAATTCTTCAGAGAGGCAAATTTTGATGAGTAAGTTGGACGGAGAAGAATATCAAATAGAGGGTTTGCGTGCAGAAACCTTCGGTCGCCAAGTTCGGTAACGAAAGACTCGGATGGCTAAATGCCGTAGAAAAGGATTTTGACGCTCACTTGGGGAGAGGAGAATATCGATGAATGTTTTGAGCAGGCGCAATTTAATACAAAGGAAAAATTTGAGCGAAGCTTCCTTTTTGCCATCCCTTTTGCAGGAAAGTCATCGTCTCGGCTTGTTGAGCGCTTCGCAATTTGAGAGGATTCAGTTACAAAGCCTCCAACTCTTGTCCAAACTAACGGAGCGCTACACGGGTGGGGAAAGTAGTTCCGTCAAAGTCGAAACGGCACAAGGTCTCATGTCCTCGATCTTCTATTCTATCGGAATTTATCTAAAGAGTCTGTCGGACCCGGACCTGGCTATCGAGGCGTTGCAAGAAAAACCTCTGGCAGAACTCTACCGCGGCGGCAAGCAAATGGCGCGAGAACAGTTGAGCCGGGCCCGGGAACTGCTCAGGGCCATTCAGAATGATGGCTTTGTCACGGATCATGTTGCTTATAATGACACGGTTCAAGAGGGCCTGCCGGGTTTTTTCTCCGTCTACGACCTGGATTTCGCCGCCCACGATACCCCCGGATCCATCGATTATCCCTTGAGCCATGATCCTATGGATTTGGTCGGCGTCGAGTATATCCACAGTTACGTGCAAAAGCTCTTCCGAGAAAATCAGTTTTGCCTTCTCTTTCCCCCTCAGGAGATCCAGCGTTTATTGCACAGCTATAGCGAACATTATCAAGACCTGCTGGTGAATATTTTCGGGCTGGTATTAACCAATGCCATAGGTTCCCTATTGGCCCGCAAAAGTCCTTTTTCCCTGAAGCTCGAGCCATCAGATAGCCTGTATTTGCGGCAAAAACTCATCAGTCATCAAACCAAAACCCCACTGGGGGACCTGTTGGACGAGGCGGCACGCGAGCTCTGCCAACAGCTCAAGATTTCCGACCGCTTCCTGCAAGAGCACATAGCGACGACGGCCGCCGGCTTGTCACCGCGAATCCGGCTTGCTCTGGAAACCCGGCAGCTGGCATCCGTCTTTGTTCCTTTCCGGGAAGCCCCCATCCAAAATCTCGTCCAATTTGAAGACGGTGTGAAATTGAGCGATGACGCATTTCGCGGTATTCTGGATGAGATCAGGGAATGCAGAGACCTGCCCGCTAAAATCACTATCATCCAAAATGAACTTCACAGCCTCGTTGATTTAGTGGATCTTCTGGAAGGGTATTGCATCTTTGACGATGAATTTGCCGGGATTTTTCAGGCCCTGGGGGATATGGAACTTGCCCTCCTCGCAAAAAAACTCCCCACATACGGCACAGACCTGCACATCACGGAAAACGCCAAGGAATGGCAAAGGAGGCTGAGAGGTTTTTTAGCGGACATGAATCTGTCTCGTAGAGAGCGGATTAGGGAGTTGGCCGGAAACATTGACTTGGGCAACGGCTATGAATAGCCAAAAGAAAAACATCTTGGTATAATGATGCCACAGTGGTATAATATGGGTACAAATCGAGCGCTGAAAAAGGGAACTAGCAGTAGTGTCGAAGGATGAAGGATGAATGAATAATGATATGCACCTTGATGAATAAACACACTCCTGTAGTGGAATTAAATATAGACGATGATACCGCCTCCATCCTGAAGGTCACCAAAGTGATTCATCTGGAACCCCTTCCGGTCGGCATTCCCATAATCCACGGACTTCCAGATAGAAAAGCTCTGAACGATTGGTGGCGCGGACGTTCCATTCCTGCCAGTCGTTCCGGTATCCGTGAGGCTCTCGACATCATGAATATACCTCATAGGGAGCAGCTCCTTACGAAATGTTATGGCTTGAGCCTCTCAGACCAATATTGGATCAATCCGAAAGATCAGCCCCTTGATTGGGAGAAGATTAATTTTTTCCACAACCCTTTTTCCGATGATGTGGGCAACGCACTCTTTGGTCAGGCTTCCCCCCATGAAGAGCTTGACTTGATGTCGCCCTGCAATACTTCCGATGGATGGCTCCGAAAAAAGTGGAAAATCATTGATGGAAAACGTTGCCTGATTAAATCCGGAAGCAACCCGTTCCTGCAGGAACCTCTCAATGAAGTATTGGCAACGTCTCTGCACCGACGTTTAAACCATGGTTTAAACCATGCTTCTTATGTGCCATACAGCCCCGTTTGGGAGAATGAAATCCCCTACAGCGAATGCGAAAATTTCATTACACCTGAAACCGAACTGGTCAGTGCTTACAACATTTATAAGAGTGTTAAGAAACTCAACCATCATTCTTCATATGATCATTTCCTTCTCTGCTGTGAGCACCTTGGCATCCCCGGCATGAAGGAATTCCTGAATTATCTGATGGTTTTTGACTTTCTCATTGCCAACACAGACCGCCATTTTGGAAACTTTGGTGCTGTCCGCAATGTAGATACACTTGCATGGCTGGGGCCTGCACCTGTGTTTGATTCCGGCACAAGCCTCTGGCATGATCAGGTTTCAAGAGTCATTCGCCCCAATGGGGATGTGCCAAGCCATCCGTTTAAACCGGCGCATGCCGAGCAGATCGTTTTGGCAGGCAGCCTTAACTGGATTGATTTTTCTGCGCTCCGGGATATAGACGCGGAATTTCAAACGCTGCTTTCCGGTTCTCCCTATATCGATACGCCACGTACGGAAGCTTTGTGCAACGGTTTAAAAGGGCGCGTGGAACAGCTTGAACGACTTGCTCTGGAACAGACGCAATAAGTAACCGCCATCCATCCCTAGATCCGCCAAACTCAACTCGCCTTCCACTCCGTCTTCCCGCCAAAGGGCAATAACCTCCCCTGGCCCCCTCTCGCTATGACCGTTCCCCTTGCGGGGCGGAACCAAGTTTAACCGCTGTTGCGCCCCCTCCCCATGACCCTCCACAATTCCTTCGTCTTACAGTCAATTGTTCTGCTGAGTTCCACGATTTGACTGATATCCTCAACGGAATAAATCTTGAGCAAAGCCCTAATGTCATCCAACGTTCCCCATTGCACGACCCGCTCGATCAGCCATTTTTTATGTTTAACAGGATCGATATCTTCTACGTGAATATCCCAAAAGAGACTTTGATTTAGGATAGGGATCACTTTAAGCGCTCCAGTCTAACCAAATCTAACCTGCCTAATCCCATTATACCACAAATTGGTACTGGATTTCATTTCGCAAAATCCTTCTGTGATAAGATTTTAGAACATCAACAGTAGCCTTGCTTCTTCCTTGGTTGTATGCTTCCAAACTTTCATTCATCATCTGCTTCAGGTTCGGATGTGTTCGGAGATCTGCAGCAATAGAATCTTGATCTTCCTCCTGCAAAACGATTGTAAACTTACCTTTACCGGGTATAAATACCTGGCGAACCGAGTTCTCTTTACTCATACTTGCAATCTGTTCCAGTAAGTCTTCAGTAGTGCGAACTTCTTCCACTCTCAACACCACCAATCTAAGATTATGCTTTTATCATATCATACTCCTGAGATCATTGCACTGAGGGCTGGCATCTCCTTTTCGCCGGCTATGTTCCACAGCACTTCTTGTATTTCTTGCCGCTGCCGCAGGGGCAGGGATCATTGCGACCGATCTTGTCCCTCCACCCGTTATTCTACCAAACCTTCGCCGTCTTTTGCAGCACAAACCCCGGCATGGCCTCCCGCATCTTCCAGACAATGCTGATCGGGGCAGAACCGTAGTGACTTTGATAATCCGCCAGTCCGAGGCAAGTATAAGGCGAGGTGAAGGCCGTCTCTTTATTGTACTCCCTGACAAAGAATAGTACATTCCCACCCCCGGCCGATTGGTTGATATACCTCCGGCCGGTCACGGATTCCTCAGTCGTTCTGCTTTGGGACTGCCAGTGAAATAGCTTCTCATTAATGGAATAATCCTGATACATCGTCGAAGGTGAATAGTCTTTTTCCGATTTATTCAAGGTCACGAAAAACACGTCCAGCCTTTCTTCAGGCAGATATAATACACCCTCCCGGAAATGACTCCTCTTCCTTTCCGTATGTTTCCCCAGCGCAACCAAGATCTGATAAAATGTGTAGGAACAGTGCAGATCCAGGGGATACTCCCGCCCGAATTCAGCCAACGGTTTATCGACAAAATCTATCTTCTGGTAGCGGTATTCCAGCAGCCCCATCAGTTCATCATAAAGAAACGGATCGTCAAGGGCCCAATAGATTGCTTCTTCCACAGAAGCAAACCGATTACCCAGATCCTCCAGCCCCTTTCCCCAAACCGTATAGTAAAACATCCTCAGCATGGTTCTTTCCACCGGTGCCAGACGCGGCATCGGAGCGCCTTTGCCAGCCTGTATGCCAGGCAATTTCGTCTGGAGAAAACGAATCCAGCGGCGGGAATCAGCCAGGGAGAGTCTTCCCAGTGCTGAGGACATCAGTCGTTCCCTTTCTGGCGACACCTCATGTCCATGGAGCAACCCGGCTTCGGCCGCCAACCCCACCACGGAAACCCTCTTACTATAGACATCCTGAGGCTTTACGTGGTAACCCTCAAAGAACTCTTGGACTTTAAGCTCGCGGTTGATTTCTCGAAAATCGCGGAGCTTGCTGATCAGATTCCGTTTGTTGTTGACGGCATTTCTGATATTCGCCAGGATATACTCCTGAGCCTGCTTTTCCAGCTGTATCGAACAGCCCCGGGGAACATGGGCAAAACCCGTCTTCACTTCCTGCTCGACAGATTTTCGGGTCCTGGCAAACAAGGCTTTAAACCGGTCCGTAAAAGAGTACTTGCTGTGTGCCTGTCCCACAAAATCTAAGACGGTAAGACTCTCTTTGCCCTCGCTAAGCCTTAGTCCACGCCCCAACTGCTGCAAAAAGACGGTCAAACTTTCTGTCGGACGCAGGAAGAGAACCGTGTTGACCTCGGGAATATCGATACCCTCATTATAAATATCTACGACAAACACAAAGTGGATTTCCTTGCTGACAAGGCGGCGTTTCACATTCTCTCTGAGTTCATGCTCTGACTCGGCGATGAGGTAATCTGCGGCGATGCCTGATTGATTGAAGATATTGCTCATGAATTCCGCGTGTTTTTTAGTGACACAAAAGCCAATGCCGATAATATCCGAACGGTCAAGCCCGTATCTGTCCAGCGCCTTTATGATATTCCCTGCGCGCCTGACAGCAACCGCCCGCTCAAAAACATAGAGTTTCTCGATTTGTCCCTCATCATATTTTCCCCCCACCCAGCGGACTTGACTGAGGTCAACATCGTCCGTCACGCCAAAATAGTGAAAGGGACTTAACAGTTTCCTTTCAATCGCTTCCCATAGCCGGATCTCGGCAGCAATCCTGCCCTCGAAGTAGGTCAAGACGCTTCGTCCATCCGCTCTCTCCGGTGTCGCCGTCAGTCCTAACAAGACCTTCGGTTTATAATAATCCAGAAGTTCTTGGTAAGATGAAGCGGCGGCATGGTGGAATTCATCAATCACGATATAGTCATAGAACTCAGGCGTCGTTACCCCGATGAGTTCTTGGGAGTTAAATGATTGGATAGAGATAAACAAGTGGTCGAGACTGTCCGGCTTTACACCTCCAACCAGCATGGAGCCAAAATTCAGGTCTTTCAATATTCCGCGAAAGCAGGCCAGACTCTGGCTCAGTATTTCCTTGCGATGGGCGACAAATAGCAGTCGATTCGGTTGGTTCGGGTACACCCGGCAAAAGTCCCGGTAGTCAAAGGCAGCGATGACCGTCTTGCCCGTACCCGTTGCCGCCACGATCAGGTTTTTGCAAGAATGATGGACTTCCCGTGCTGCATGCAGTTTATCCAGGATTTCCTGCTGATAATAATAAGGCTTAATGTCAAAATTAAAGGCAACTATGTCTTGTTCGTCCTGACCGCTTCTCCTCTCGGATTTTAACGCTTTGCGCAAGCGCTCGGAATCGAGTTGTGGGATGAAGGTGGTAAACTCAGGACTATTCCAGTACCCTTCAAAGGTGGCCCGGATTTTCTCCAGAATATCGCCCGAGTCATATTGGGATAGCTTAATATTCCATTCCAGCCCACTGGTCATGGCTGACTCGGATATGTTTGACGATCCGATATAGACCGTGCTGAAACCTGTATCCCGCCAAAAGACATAGGTCTTGGCATGGAGGCGGGTCCGTTCCGTATCATAGGAAATATGGATTTCCGTATTGGCAAGTTTACCGAGCTGCTCAACCGCTTTGAAATCTGTAGCGCCCAGATAGGACGTCGTCAGCACCCTTAATTTACCGCCATTGGCTGTAAAGCGAGCAAGCTCATCGATGATCAGTCTCAGGCCGCTCCACCGGATGAAGGAAACAAGAAAATCGATCCTATGGCTGCTCAGGATCTCTTTTCTGAGTTCGGAAACCATACTCGGTTCATGAGGTGCGCCCGTAAACAGGGAGTTCTCTGAGATAGAGGTTTCCGGTCTGACAGCCCTGTCCGCGTCCATAAATGCCACTAACCTATTAGCTTTCTTGTCAACCAGGGAAAACAACAGCTGTGCATCCTGCTCTATGAGGAAACTCTCAACTCTCTTCAAGGTCGTTTCATCTTTTTTGAAACCAAAGCTTCCTTGCTGGATGCATCCCCGGATATGCAGCAAGATGCTATTGCAAAGATCGACCCGATTTCTGACCGTAGCGTCCCCTACCTCGATATAAGCAAATATTTCCCGCAGAATTCCGGCAAAGTATTCGGCCAGAATCTTAGAAGACTCCGCTGGATCCAACGGTTGAGTGTTTTCAAGAACAAGCTCCCGATCAATTTTCTTGAGATTTTCCATAATGATTCCGTTGATGATTTGCTCATAGAGCCCGTAGATGATCCCTGACATGCTTCACCTCTACAGTTTGATGGACGTTAATTCAACACAATTGATCCTTTTCTTTATCTACGACAAAAATCCTGCTTTATTCAATAAATTTATTCCGGCTTTCTCAATATTTGAGGTGGTTCTTCCCACTTTTGCTTTTTCCTTGACAAATGTGGAATCCTGGTCTACAATGTTGATTATCAATTCAATGAATCGAGGCTCAATGATATGGGTGTTCGTGAGGAACAAAAAGAAAAACGGCGGGAAGAAATTCTGACAGCCGGGCTTAATCTGTTTATCCGCAAGGGATATGCCGCCACAAAAATCAGCGATATCGCGGAACGTGTCGGTATGAGTGTGGGGCTTCTGTTTCATTACTTTGAATCTAAAGAGAAGCTATATGAAGCGCTGATAGCACTCGGTATTTCAGGTCCAATGAGCGTCATAGCTCCCACCGATATGGAACCCCTCGAGTTTTTTGAGAGGACCGCGGAACAAATATTTCATTATATCCAGACCGACCCGTTCGTCGCGCAAATGTTTGTGCTGATGAGTCAGGCGTTTTACAACGAAGCAGTACCTCCAAGCATCAAAGAATTATTAATGGGGTTTGACATTTACACTCCGACAACCCTGCTGATTCAAAAAGGTCAAGCCGACGGCACAATTCGGGAGGGTGATCCTTACGCACTGGCAATCGCCTATTGGTGCGCCATTCAGGGTATTGCGGAACAATTGGCACTAAATCCTGATGTTCCCTGTCCTGAAAGCGACTGGATCGTTGATATGATAAGGAGGAAAGCTTGATGAAGAAAGTCATTGTCGTCGGCGCGGGAATTGCCGGGCTGACAGCAGGTATCTACGCACGCCAAAGCGGATTTGATGTTGCCATTTATGAAAGCCACACCATCCCGGGCGGTGCCTCCACAAGCTGGCGAAGAAAAGGCTATTTATTCGAAGGAGGCATGCACTGGCTGACGGGTTCAGCGCCAAAAAGCCCGCTTCACAAGCTCTGGCGTGAAGTGGGTGCTTTGGACGACTCCGTCGATATTTACAACCGCGATCCTTTTTTAGCCCTTGAAGTGAGCGGTCAGACTGTCTGTCTCTACCGTGATATTGACAAACTCCGGCAGCATTTTTTGCAGATATCGCCGGCTGACACAAAGGAAATCATCAGATTGTGCGGAGACATAAAAAAATTCACTAAGATAACTATGCCTATTTCGGATATCAAAGGCGTAAAAGTCAAAACCAAATCATCCCTGCCCTTGTCGTCGCTTTTCGGCCTCTTACCCGTTCTGCCACGACTGTCCTCTTACGCCAATCAAACGGCAAAAGAATTTTCTGAGCGGTTCAAAAGCCCGCTCCTGCAGCTCTTGTTTCAAAATATAGTGGGCCCCGATTGGAATGCCACATCCATGATCTTTACCGCCGCAACCCTTGCCGCCGGCGACGGCGGATATCCCAAGGGCGGCTCACTTGGCATGGCCAATCGTATGGCTAAGTATTTTGAAAAGCTGGGCGGTACGATACACTACGGCAAGGCAGTACGAGAAATCCAGGTCCGGGATGGCATGGCTTACGGGGTCATCGTAGACGAGGACCTCATTCAGGCCGATGCGGTGATAGTGACTCAAGACACGCTTGTCGCCATTGACCGCTTGTTTGACTCACCCATGCGCGAGCCGTGGGCTGTAAGAATGCGCAAAAACACAAAACCTGTGCTTAATACCTTTATCGGTATAGGCGTAAAGGCAGATTTGTCCGATATGCCGGAGAACTTAACCTTCGTCACGGCCGAGCCGCTTATCTGCGGCGGGGTACCCCAATCCGCCATAAGTATCATCAATTACGCAAGCTACGAAGGATACGCGCCTCAAGGATGCACCGCCGTCACATCCATTATCATGGGAGACACCTATGATTACTGGAAAGCCTGCCGGGACAATGGCACCTATGAAGCCGAAAAACAAAAGCTGGCGGAGGCCTTTATTGAAATACTGGCCAAAAGATATCCAAAAACCGCCGGAAAGGCAGCCGTGTGGGACGTCGCGACGCCGCTGACCTATGAACGGTACTTAGGTTCATACAAAGGCTCATGGATGTCAACCTTGGGCAAAGGGAGCAAAATGGAAAGCTATCCCACTAAACCCGAAAGCATAAACAATGTTTATTTTGCCGGTCAGCGCTTAAGGACTCCCGGCGGACTGCCTGTGGCCGCTGAAACGGGACGAAAGGCTGTTCAATACTTATGCAGGGACACCAATATGGTGTTTCAGGGGAATATTTGAATGTTTCCGCGAACCGGACGCAAAGGACCACCATGTCCGAAAAAATGTAGGTGAAAACTTCCTTTCTAGAACTTTATTTATACCCGCGACACTGTTATGCTAAGAAAATAAGACTTTGTTTTTCACAGACGCCCGCGTAAGATCGCTTGCCCTGTCTATTAAGGACTGGGCAAGCGATTAGGTCTTCATAGGTTTATTTGATACTTTTGCCGTAGGTTTATCTTACAAGGGAGGATATTTGGAAAAATGGCGGAGTCATTCACGCTTAGCAGTGCAGATATGGCACAACTGCGTCTTATGGAAAAAGACGAGGGCTTTCATCTAGTCCTCGCGGAACATCCTGAGATTAAAATACTCTACGAGCGCAGAAACAACTACCCTGCTTTCCTGCAGATTCACGGAGTAAATCCGATCTTCCACGTCCTGATGGAAGGTGTGGTCGAAAACCAACTTCGGACCAACCCAGCCGTCCGGGAAATCTGGGAAAACCTGCAAAGGACCAAAAACCTTGCTCCACATGCTGCCAGGGCCTCTATGGCGGCCGTGCTCATTCATTACTTCTTTCCGACTTTACAGGATCATGAGCCTTTTCACCAGGAAGCTTATCTACGGAGTCTGCGCCTGATCGGTATGGATGTCAGCAAAGTGGGCCGCAACGACCTCTGTCCCTGCGGGAGCGGGATCAAGTATAAACGCTGTTGCGCTCCCTGCAAGGATTATTTCGAGGTTTTCCCGCTTGCCGGAACACTGGATCTGGGCCACGGAGCCTATCCCCCCGCAGAACCTGAAGATATCCAAGATCCCCTGGATCCGATCTTCCAACTCGAAGCCCGCGTTCATATTGCCGCCTACATGGAAGAACACCAAGACCCCGAAGGCGCCCTGGCCGTGCTTAAAGAAAACATAACCCTCGCCGAATCTTACAAAGGGGGGGCATTTCTTTCAGATGCCTGGCAGCATTATTTGCTTTTATGTCAGAACCACAAAGAGTTTCGCCACGAAGGTCTGGAAGCTATCAACCATCTAATTTCCTTAGCCAAAAACGACACAGAAAGAGGTACCCTTTTCTGTGATAAAGGGGATATTCTGTTCGACATGGGTGACGTGGAGGCCGCCGAGGCCGAATATTCCAACCTTTTTAAGACCTTTCCGGACTTTTCTCAGGGGCATGTGCGCTATGCCTCCCTGCTCTGCAAGCAAAACCGGGAACAAGATGCCAAGAAAGTCCTCACAGACCTCCTGTCTGAAGTACACATCGATCAAGACACCCGCTGGGATGCCATCGATCTCCTGGAGGACCTGGGCAGATTCTGAGCTTGGGAGCGAAAACCGCTTGATACAAGGGCTTTCCACAGTCACTGCGTGGCAGGGAGAGCCTTTTCGCTCGTTTGCAATTTGCGGACGGCGGCGTTGCCCAAGCCGTCACTATGTTAGCCATCAAGGTTTCTGAACCCCCTCTCGGTCGCTTCCGAGAAAACATTATAAGGTTTGGGTAAAATTATCTGGTTCAAATTCATGTCTGCTTGAATGAACCGATTTCGACTAAGTTGGCGTCCGGGTCGCCGATTTAGCAAGTCCGCTGTCCCCATGGCTCAGTCGTTGGCGGCATTATTGGCGTAGCCCCTAACTCGACAACCCGCTCAAACTTACGGTCGACCGCCGCAAAGTTCTCTACTTCGTAGGCAAGTTCCATCGTTCCGTTTGTACCTTTGGGATAGGCGTATTTCTGCGAGGTCATCTTCTCGAAATCGTCACGCCCATACATAATCAAGCGGAAGCCATCCGCTTTCAGTTCGGCATTCGGCTCTTTGCCGTTCCACTCGGTTTGCATACCAATTACGTCTCGGTAGAAAGAAACCATCTTCGCCATATCTGTGACGAACAACCCCACTGCGTCAAATCTCAAGTTCATTGCGATAACCTCCGTGCTATATTCAATCTTTCCAATCCCACCAGTTCTGCTTATCTGGCGGCAGCTGCCCGTCGTGGTCGGCATAATGCACCGCCAGTCGATAGCAGTACAAGGCACAACGGTCAACCTGAACGCCTTGAGCAAAGCAGTCCTTGGCATATATCTCATCGGGGCTTTGCTCTTTGAGGGAGTCTATATTCGGGTATCCGGCTGCGGTCAAGTGCTGCGCCATGTTCTTGCCAATGCCGGGTATCTTGGTTAGGTCGGTCATTTCAGTAAGTCACCCCTCACATTTTGATAAGCGTAACCTGTTTTTCATTGAGATTTTGCGGCCTGATAGCCAAACAGTGCTGTCTCCTTCGCAGCTCTTCCCATTCTGCCGTTTGATTTCCTCGTCCGACATGTCCGAGCCAACAATCACCGTGTTGCAATGCTCATGGTTCAACGCTCTCGATGCAACCTTGCCATTTACCAGGGTATTTGCAGTTTGCCCGTATGTACTCGTCGACTGTGAATATCTCGTTGGTATTCGCCCAGACAACAGCCGCGTCTGGCTCAAAGAAACCCCGCAGTCTAACTGCATCTTGGCGGACTATGGCATCAAAGAAGTTATGTACATCAATGCTGTCAGGCATTTTATCACTTACCGCCATTATTAATCTCCCTCGCCGCAGTTTCTGATGCGCCCGTCGCATTCTTTGACTGCGTCATCAATTTTCCGCAGTTTCGTCCACTGCAAACGTGATCCCGTGAATGTCAGGCACAACGGCAAGGATAGCGCGTTCGAGGCTTTCTTTATAGCGGGACTCGGCCCAGTCTTTTTGAAAAAGGTTTTGGCAGTATAGGCTCACCCCTCCAATTCTTTAAGGCTTCGCGCACCGACCGGGCCATCTCCGCCGAAAACTGTGCTCCCGTTTTCCGGGCATACATCCATTGACCATAGTTATGTGCCCCATCAAACCACCGTTGATAATCCGCCAAAAAGACGGCGACCAAGGGAGCCTTGGCAATGAAGGGTTGATGATCACAAGTTTCGCTCAAAACTTGCTTTTTCGCGGGGTCCGTAATCAGAATCATGGAATAGAGCATCATATTCCCGGCGGTGGGAGCCCTCATGGCTCCTTCCACAATCCAATCCACATCTTCGCGATTCAGTGGACGGTCAGCAAAGCGCCTCAGTGAAATGCGCTCTCTCAGGCACTTCTCGCTTGGTCGTGCACCGTTTTCTTTCATGCAAAACACTCCATCCTAAATTCCAATTCCCCATCAATCACGCGAATCCTTCTCACCCAACCCTTAATCCCCAGGAAAGTTGAAACTCCTCTGGCTTTCACCGGAAGAGCCTCGTTCTCAGCGACGTGGACTGTAACGGCAGATCCCCGCGTGGAATTCGCTCAGCTTCGTCTATGCTATCGGGCAGACCGCTCCAGCGGCTCAATGTTTTGTCTACTCCTTTACCGGCAAAGCAAAAAGATGGGATATATCCTGTCATATCTTTATAGCGACTCCAAGAATGTAACGAACGGCTGAAAGCATTGCCAACATCTTTCTGCGATCAGCTTGTATTCAGCCCGGCTTAGGCAGAAGAAAGAACGAGGCGTGCGTAGACAGCACCTCTTGGCTTTCTTCGATTTTGTCTTCAGTCTTCAATCCCATGATTCTGGCCATTGCAGTTGAAAATTTGGTTTCCCTGACTCGAGCAGCCATTTGGGAATTCTCCTAGGTCAGTTTGAGCTCGCGAGCGTAATCAAAGGAAATGATCTCCTTCATCCCAGTTTTTCGGTACCCAGGTTCTTCATGTGAGAACTCTGAGATCTTTGTCGCCGTAAAATCACGGAAGTACCCCGCAACGCCCTGAATAACCTCGATCTCTTCTTCACTGAATAAGGAGAAATCCGGTTCTTCAGCGGCCACAATGACTTCTCCTTCATAAGATCCCGCAAATGGTTTGGTATCAATCACATTAGCGGTTAGTAAGGCCCAATGAACGAGATCGTGGTGCGCCGGCACCGGGCCATAGTGATGATGAATATAAACCATGCCGGTGATCGAATATCCATAGCGCTTCACGCAGAGAAAATCCGCATAGAACAAAAGCTTTTGCAGCTTGGTCTTTACCAATTCGCGGTTGACGAGCGCAAACATTTGAACCATTGCCGCTAACTTCTCAAAATCGAAGTTGGTACTCGAAATTCCTCGCTCATAGTACTTGCGAAAGACAGTGGCTAAAGAAGCGACCGGATCAACGTCCGGGTCATCCATTTTTCGCAGAGCCAGCAACGATTCGATCCGCTGGCGTTCACGCTCTTTGAGTTTGCTTCCACGTTGACGCAGCAGAAGTCGAATATAGTCCGGATCGTCTTTTAATCGGACAAGCTGATCGTGATGAGCCGCATCCGGAATAGCCCCGTTCTCATAACGCACCATCGTAGCCTGGCTCCAACCCAAAAGCGCTGCTACCGTTCGACCCGAACCGAAATGTTCCCTCAGCTTCCGAATAGTACCAGGAGACAGAAGATTGTGCTTCAAGCGGTATTCTTCATAAGCCCGATTCAGAGCTTGACCGTCAAGCTCCTCATCAAAAATGGATTCGCCACAATCAGGGCATTCCAGTACATCTGAAACCACTTCAATAGACTCCCCTTTTACCGGAAAGACCTCACGCTTTCTCACCAATTGGGCATCAACCTCTCTGTCACACGCGTCACAGTAGCGTCTCATAGATATACCTCCCTATTTAAATGGAAGCGTTGTAGGGCCTTGGGAACGATGAAAGCTCATACAGACGCAACCCCTGCTATCGATCTTCAACTTTATATAGACTCGGTCATTGCCTATAGGTTTAACAAACTCCCAGACATCACCGTCACGATCTCTATCGGGCAGCGGCCCTCGATCATAATGCCAATAACTTAACCCAAGCAGCTCTTTTTTAGCGCTTTGAAGCGTTAGCCCAAGGTCTGCCAAGCCTGCTAAGTTCTTTCTTCTCGGGACCATGCGCCAGTCTCCGACTGCAATCAGCTGTTTCACCTCTCTCAGAAACACCTCGACTTGTTCTCTATCCACATATTCCCTCCTCTCTCAAATCATTATACAATAAAACGCTATTAGTTGATAGCAAATAAAATGTCAAAGTCTATGCTATCCATCTCATTGTCTGATGGAACTTTTCCCAGATGACATCTATCTCCGCATTATTGGCGATGGATTTTAGCGCGATATGCGGGACGCTTTGACCGTCTTTGAATTAACAAAGATCAGCGCAGGCTTCTTCCAGTGCAGTGGCATCTCCAGACAATTGTCATGAAGGGTGACATCAAACCCGTTTACATACTTGCGATTACCCATAAGTTTTAACCTTTTTGCCAACGTAGCTGCGTAGCAGTTTTTACATCCATCAGAAACCTTCGTGCAACCGGTCACTGGATTCCACGTATTCTTCGTCCACTCGATTTTAGATTTGACACCCATGGTTCGCACCTTCCTTATCTGTTCTAGCGAGTGTGAGTCATCATGCCCTTCTCCACGGTCGGCCCTTCCCCTAACGCAACACCTCCCCGCAAACGGGACACTCAAATGCGTCTTCTGCAATCCCATCGGCTCCACATCCCAAACAGACAATACTCTGTTCCCCCTGCACCAGGGTAATATTTCCACCTGTATTGCGTAGAGCGATGGTTTTCCCACTGTCTAGTTTGGCTTCGTAAATCACTTGGCTGTTTTCCAGTCTCCAGCCCAAGATCGTCCCTCGTTGCCCGGAACGAAGCGCAATGATGGAACCCTTGGCAATCACCGGCGCCCCTTGTTTTATCTCATCTAACGTGACTTCTCCATCCATCTTATCAAGATCTGCCACTGACGTGAGCAATCCTTCGCGACGTCCCCGATAGGCCTCGGACACAATGGCTTTTGGTACGTAATTGGCCACGACCTCGCGAATTTTCGCCAGCAACGCTAAGGCTTCGACCTTGCTCAAGTGCTCATTGTCCTCATACCAACGCGGTACGTGAATACACGCGGGACAGCCTCGGTCGAAAGCCTCCGCTTCTGGGTCACAATGTTCGGTGATTTTGCGCGAGTGGCTAAACACGATAAAACTTTTCTCCCTGTGTACCAACTCCGCAACGAGGTGAATAACAGCCTGGTCTTCCGAAAGGTCAGGGGTTATCGTTAGAAACAAGTCGCGACCTCCTGAAGGACTGCCATTGTCTTCTTCCCCGATCACCTGAAATTGCGCGCCGGTTAACCTTTCCAAATGCCCTTGCGGATCTTTGGACGTAGCACTGGCGGCTAAAAACTGCGGTTCAGAACCGAAACGGCGACAAACCTGGCGCAATCGACGCACGAGATAGGCCATATTACTACCAAAGGCTCCTGAGTAAATGTGGCATTCATCTAAAATTACCCATTTGAGATTGGCGAAGAAAGGTGCATAGTCCTTGTCATGAGACTGCCGTAGCATGGTTGCATGGAGAACATCCGGTGTACAGAGAAGGATGCGGCCTCTTTTCAAGGCTTTCAGCCGCTGAGCATACGGTGTGTCCCCATCAAAGGGATAAACGCTTCCCGCGAGGCCAAACCTACCGGCAAGTTTCTCTAGCTTTTGGCGCTGATCGCCTGACAACGCTTTGGTCGGATAGAAAAAGATAGCTCGAGCCTGCGGATCTTTCAACAAACTTTGGAACACCGGTAGGGCAAAGACGACGGTCTTACCCGAGGCTGTTCCCGTACAGATCACGACGTTTTCGCCTCGACAAGCCAAATCGACCGCCTTCGCCTGGTGGCGATATAACCCTGTCGGGAAAATTTCCTTGACAACCTGAATTACCTCCGGTAATAGATTATCAGAATTGCCCGACAGTGTGGAGCGGGGTTTCTGAACCTCAGTTCGGACGACCTTGAGTCCCAGTTCTGCCAACATCTGAGCCGTATTTCCACTACTCACCCTCATAGTTCCTCCTTCGACTTTGATACTACGAACCCCTCTTATAGTAAAGCCTCACAGGTTGGACACCGCTCCACGGTGCGTTCAATCCCATCCTGCCCGCATGATAAGCACCATTTTTCTACGTCTCCCTGGAGAAGGGTCAGATATCTGCCCAGATAGCGTTCGGTTTTGCCGTTGACTATGATCTCATACAGCCGCTCCTCTTCGGCACCATTGAAAGGCTGGCTCGCCACCACGAAACCTTCTTGATGCTTTCCGGTAAAAACCAAAGACCCATTGGAGATCATGGTACGGCCAAAGTGCCCCTCAACACCCTCTCGTTGGGTTTTTGTTGGCAAAGCATTCGCTGATACCTTCGGCTGCTCGGAATCCAATACCGTTCTCATCTCCTTAACCAACTCTAACACCGCCAGACGGTCGCTTTTTACACTATTGGTATACCAGCGATTGGCGACGACACAGTGGATACACCCGTTTTCCTCTGGATGTTCGAGGCAATATTCGCAATTCGCCACGGTTTCATAGGCTAAGACCAAGAGTTCTTCAAAGCTGTCCAAAGCTGCCCACGTTAAGGCCAAGCCTCCGGAGCTATTATCGTAAAGGTAGATCCTGGCTCCATCATTGTTCGTCCAAGCGTAGGACACAATATCTTCTTTGGCGCAGGTATAAGCCATCGGAAAGGCGTTCTCTAAAGCCGTGGCCAAGCCCACCACGGCAGCATACGAACTATGAGTCATTCCTTTGAGGGATAGGGCTATCCCATCAGTGACAAAATGGCGCATGAGCGGCTGATCATAGATGACCTCTTGACGTTCATTCCCGGATTGAAGCCAGCCAGCCTGGCAAATTCCCCCCCGAAAACATCACCGTCCAAGTCTGGGGCTTCGAAATGTCCGCTTTCCGCCCGGGCACAAGCATAGTGCGCGATCATTAGCGGTTCATTGTCCAGGTTTAATGCCAATGGCTCCAAGGGTTTACTGAACAATCGTTCCGGATTTCTGAAGTAGTAATTATCATAGGCACTTTCGGTACGCAAAACGATGACGTGGCCTTCCTCGCGCCGTCCGATCCTTCCGGCCTGCTGCAAAAAACTTGCTTTGGTTCCGGGCAAACCCACGAGAATACAGACCGCAAGATTGGGAAGGTCCACCCCCAGTTCCAAGGCGGAGGTGGCTATCAAGCCACTCAATTGATTTTGGCGAAAAGCTTTCTCGATATGCAGCCGGTCCTCTGCATTTAAACCCGCCCGATAGGCCTCTACCCTTGAGCCCACCTCCGGTGTTTGTAGACGCAATTGTTCCGTGATGCGCTCAACTTGCTGACGTGTCTGCCCAAAAACCAGAAACCTGACTCGCCTGCGAGCGAGTTCGGCAATGACCCTTAATAGGTAGGCATCCACATATTCCTGCGGCTCCACGAGATAGAAATGGCGATCAAAGCGAGGGCTGCCGTCATTGTCCGGACCTAGGATCTTGATATTCTCCAAACCGGTTAACTTACTGAAGTGTTCATAGGGGTTCCCTGCCGTAGCGCTCGCCATGATAAAACGCGGGTCGCTGCCGTGCCTACGACAAACTTGCCGTAACCGCCGCACAACATAAGCCATATTGCTGCCGAAAACCCCCGAGTAAACATGGCACTCATCCAAGATGACGAGAGCGAGGTGTTGAAATAATTCACCGTAGAGGGATTGCCCATTCTCACGCAAAATCGTGGTATGGAGGACATCGGGTGTTACCACAAGCAGCCGTCCGTGTTCCAAGGCATCCTGGCGTTCTATCCCGTGGACATCTCCGTCAAATTTGCGCACGATCCCCGGATTAAGTCCGAGTGACTTTGCCAAACCCTGAAGTTTAATGATCTGGTCGTTCGCCAAGGCTTTGATCGGATAAACAAAAAGAGCACGCGCCTTATGATTTTGCAGCAGTTCATCCATCGTCGGAAAACTAAAAGCGACCGACTTACCCGAGGCAGTGGAAGTACAAATTGCCGTGTTCTGACCTGCCAATACGGATTCAATGCACGCGGATTGATGAGCATAAAGGCCCTGCGGATACTCGAATCGGCTGTATAGCCTGATTGAAGAATGAAGTGCCGAGGGAACCGCTCGATAGATGCCCTTGCGGCCAGGCTCCAAACGCTGATAAACAATCTTACCTTGCAATGCATGCAAGAGTGCCCCTATCACCATGGATTTTATCACTTCCTGCCCCTCGAGTTGCTTAGCTCCTCTCGATACCTATTAGCCTTTCCTTTCGATCCCTAAATTGATCTTTTTCTTCATCTACCGCAAAAATCCTTCTATATCCAACAAATTCATCCCCATTTCGCGAGTATCTGCTAAGATCAAAACCGTCCAGGCGCTCCCTGCTATCAGTTCCAGCATACCACCCCTCCCAGACATTTGTCTGCCGCCCATGGGTGTTATGGTTATGGCTATCGAGGATTGCACTTGAAACACAAAAACGCCCCACCGGTCTCATGTACCGAAGGAGCGGGTTCCTGCTTTGGTCACTGGTCACTTTCTTGCCGTCTGTTCCACTGCAAACGTAACCCCGTGAAGGTCCGGCATAACGGCAAGGATAGCGCGTTCAAGGCTTTCTTTATATCGGAACTCAGCCCAGTCTTTTTGAAAAAGGTTTTGGCAGTATGGGCTCCCCCCTCCAATTCTTTAAGGCTGCGCGCACCGACCGGGCCATCTCTGCCGAAAACTGCGCTCCCGTTTTCTGGGCATACATCCATTGACCATAGTTATGTACCCCATACGGGTTAGAGGGAGAAAAAGCAGCGGCTCGGCCGGCCAGCATCTCGTCAAGTTCTTCGGGACTTAACCGTTGGTACTGTTCGGCAAAAGCGATGTATTTCCGGTCAAAACGCGGCCTGGGAGCGGGACGCTCTCCCTCAGGATAATATCCGAAACAGAGCATCGCGAGGGGAAAGACCCAAGCAGGAAGATCCAGCAGCTCCCGGTGTCTCTCATAATTCTCCATGATATCTCCGATGTAGCAGGAACCGATTCCCCGGCTTTCGGCCGCGATCACCGCATTTTGCGCGGCAATGAGGGCATCTGAGCAAGCCAGCAGCAGGTCTGCTTCATCCGGACCACGGAATTCCAAACCACGCTCCAGGCAGTAGGCGTCAACGCCGGAATTCCTGTAATAATCAAACCACCGTTGATAGTCCGCCAAAAAGACAGCGACCAAGGGAGCCTTGGCAATGAAGGGTTGGTGATCACAAGTTTCGCTCAAAACTTGCTTTTTCGCGGGATCCGTAATCAGAATGATGGAATAGAGCATCATGTTCCCGGCGGTGGGAGCCCTCATGGCTCCTTCCACAATCCAATCCACATCTTCGCGATTCAGTGGACGGTCGGCAAAGCGCCTCAGTGAAATGCGCTCTCTCAGCCATTTTTCGCTTGGTCGTGCCCCATTTTCTTTCATCCTCAGCACTCCTTAAATCCTCCAGTTGCGCAAACTTTTGCCCATCACAGTCCACGAGAACCCATCTGAACTGACATGCCCTTATCGATATCTTTGCCATCCTGCCATCTCAGAAAAAATGTCCTTCACATGTCCTTCTATAGGAGGATTCGACACCGATCCACAAAATTCCTTTTGTCAGAAAAACATTTCTGAGAGGGTTCTGACGTTCCCTGAATGTTAAAAATAGCAGTACAATTGTTCGCCGCATTAATGCGTCAGAGTTTATTTTGAAACCTCTAATAGTTGTGGGACCGCTCCGATAGGGTAAAGTGTCACAGAACAAGATGCCAAGAAAGTCCTCACGGACCCCCTGCCTGAAACACACATCGATTGAGACACCCGCTGGGATGCCATCGATCTCCATACTCCATTTCTGAAGGACGGTATAAGGTCTCCAAAGTTGGTGTGTCATAGCCATATATCTAGCATGCTAGGCTCCACGACCCCGGGGATGCCTTGCTGTTCTTGCCATTTGCGACCAGCAAGGTGTAGCCTTCTGCTCTGACCACAGCATCGGCCTTCACCGTTTTCGGGATTTCGGTGCTCTATCGCTTCAACTTACGCTGCCGGCCTGCTAGTTTGCTGTCTACGCTTAGATACACAGGTCACCCTGTGCCTCTCAAGACTCGCTACAGAATGGCTGGCTAACCTTTTCTGGTGGGATTCCCACCCACTCTATGACACACCCGTTTCTTGGCGCACGGTCAGACCCGGCACAATTTCCTCTCCGGGGTATGCCAAAAGGTTCCAATTCGTTACCGCAGGAGGACATAGCCTATAAGCCCGATCCCCCTGGTCATAGGATAATCCTGTGAACATAGTACCACTATGTCGGTTTCTTATAGCTAACGCGTGCTTAACAAACCTAAAATGGTCTGCAGTTACTGAAACTCGGCTGTTACCGTTACATCCGCATCCGGCATCGTAAAGCTCGTACCATTAATATCTTGCACTGTGTTTCCGTAATAATACTTCAATGTCCCGGCCTTTAACTGCTTCCCAGAATCCGGTGTTATCGTCAGGTTGATGGGCGTACCCGCGGCCGCCGATGTTGGAGCTGCCGTAATGCTCCCGCCACTCAAATTGCCAATGCTTACACTGTAGGTTGTAACCGGCGGTGGTGGCGGAGGCACGTCCTCAAACTCGGCTGTTACCGTTACGTTCGCGTCTGGCATCGTAAAGCTCGTGCCGCTGATATCATGATCCGCTGTTCCGTCATTATACTTCAGTGTCCCGGCCTTCAGCCGTTTCCCGCTATCCGGGGTTATCGTCAGGTTGACAGTCGTACCCGCTGCCGCCGATGTTGGTGTTACCGTAATGCTCCCGCCACTCAAATTGCCAATACTTACACTGTAGGTCGTAACCGGCGGTGGTGGCGGAGGCACATCCTCGAAGTCGGCTGTTACCGTTACGTTCGCGTCTGGCATCGTAAAGCTCGTGCCGCTGATATCATGATCCGCTGTTCCGTCATTATACTTCAGTGTCCCGGTCTTCAGCCGCTTCCCGCTATCCGGAGTGATAGCCAGGTTGATGGTCGTACCGGCTGCCGCCGATGTTGGTGTTGCCGTAATGCTCCCGCCACTCAAATTGCCGATACTTACACTGTAGATCGTAACCGGCCGTGGTGGCGGAGGCACATACTCGAACTCGGCTGTGACAGTTACATCCGCGTCCGGCATCGTAAAGCTCGTGCCGCTAATATCATGATCCGCCGTTCCGTCATTATACTTTAATGTCCCGGCCTTTAACTCAAATCCGCTCCATGGGGTTATCGTCAGTTGGACAGTCGTACCTGCTGCTGTCCATACCGGAGTTGCTGTGATAGTTCCACCAGGCGTATTGCCAATCCTTACGCTGTGTCTAACCGCGGGTATATCCTCAAACAAGGCTGTAACGGTTACGTTCGCGTCCGGCATTATAAAGCTCGTGCCGTTAATATAATGATCCCCTGCCGCGTCAGTATACTTCAGTGTGCCGGCTTTTAACCGCTTCCCGCTGTCCGGACTTATAGTCAGGTTGATGGTGGTACCCGCTGCGGCCGATGTCGGAGCCGCCGTAATACTCCCGCCACTCAAATTGCCATCGATGCTTACCCTGTGTGTAACCTGTGGTATATCCTCGAACTCGGCGGTAACGGTTACGTCGGCGTCCGGCATTGTGAAGCTCGTGCCGCTAATATCATGATCCGCCGTTCCGTCATTATACTTTAAGGTACCGGCCTTCAGCCGCTTCCCGGAATCCGGGGTTATCGTCAGGTTGATAGGCGTACCGGCTGCTGCCGCTGCTGGAGTCGCTGTAATGCTTCCGCCACTCAATTGGCCGATGGTCACAGTATAACCCTGGCTGTAAACAGGCTTTATGGTCCAGTCCTGGTAAACGCCACAGTCAATCGAAGGATCCCACTGAACAAAAGCGCCACCGGACTTGGAAATCAGCCAGTATTTGAACTTCATACCCGGATAATCGGGAGGACTCTTGAGTATGTCAGGCAGACTGGCGCAGTCAACCGTTAGGTTTTGAGCAGTGTTGCCGTCTTTGTCTAACACGGTAACATTGTATGTTTTAATTTTGTAGACCGCGGTTAAGGTCATGTCTCTCGTTGCTAATGGAAGATCATTAGTATGACTATAGTCAACGTAGTCAGGCACGCCGTCGCCGTTCTCATCCCATCCCAGCATATTGAACCAGGGGAGACTAGGGTCAAGATCGCAGCGAACCTGTTGTCCGAACTGAAATTGCTCAGTTCGTGTGGTGGATTCCAAGTTAATTTTTCCCAGACTTAGGGCAGGCATAATGAAGGTAACGTTAAAAGTCTTGTTACTCGTATATCGTGCCGTGTAAAGGTACAATGAGCACCCCGCGAATGTGCCCTTGTCAGCATACATGGCGGTATTATAGTCATTTAAGCATTCCTTATAAGTACCGGTAAAACTGTGCAGCGATTTCTCCGTATCAAGGCCGGTGTAGGCGAAATTAGGTCCATAATTCCTAACAATATTAGAGTCCACCGCTGTGACAGTATCTACGCCAGATATCATGGGATAATTCCATCCGGGTGTGCCAGACCATCCTTTAAAGTTCACATCGGGTCCCGAGGAATTGTATTTTTCGGGTATTTTCGGAATTTCCCCGATGTTTACCGGATAAACGTCTAAATGCCAGGAACTGTCGTAATAAGTTATGAAGGACACCAGCTTTTGGTACGGCGCCAGGTAAATGGTGTAAGTTGTGTCCTCCAGTATTGGCTGGTTGAAATCAGGGCTGTACGTAAATTTGCCCATATCGTAATAACCCGACATGTCGATGGAGCCCGGTACCTGACCGAAAAGCACCTGTCTTTCAGCCAGTGTTTCACTCTCTTTACCGGCAATATTTAAGACATAGGTTGCCTTGCGGGTCTTAATGTCCGGGTATTTTGCAGGATCTATGCTCGAATCGAGCCAGGTCAGATTTGCGGTTTTTAAGGCGCCGTCATTTTCTTTTGGAATTAGCTTGCCATTGTAGTAGTAGTAGCCGCCATTTTGGGAAAAACAAAGGTTGCTGCCCGTGTAGTAGATGAAGACCGTCGTATCCAAGCGCTTAGTATTCGGCGAAATGTACGGATCGTAGGCTCCGAAAAGATCCTTCCGTACGGTAACCGTATTCTTATTATGGTCGTATTCGAAGTAGGGGGAGGAAAACTGAAGATAGAAGTCGGATGTATCCGCGTAATTTCCCGTAACCGTTTCTCCCGTTTTAATATCCAGATATTTCGCGTCCAGCAGGCCGCCAATGTCAGTTGGCGAACAGGACTCCCCATTCATTAAGCAAGCCCCCCCGCTGTTTACAAATTTCAGCAGGACATACTGGTTGCCCAGCGAGAAAAGGGGAAACTTATGACTGTATACGTCATACCCGGCTATCACTTTGAACACGTCCGATTGTGCGTAAACATTCAAATCGACGTATATCCCGGCTTCCATATAGAGCCCGCCCTGGAGCGAAGTATCAATCAACTCGCTATTCTCATCGTATTTGCTCAACCCGAGGTGTACAAAACCGTAAAGGTCGATATACGGGCCAGCCTCCGCGTTTACGCCCACTTTTCCTAAATCGCTGAGGCCGGTGATCGAAAAGCTGATGCCCGCTTTGAGCCCCGCCTCGACTCCTAGATATCCCGCACAGTAGAGGTCGAAGCTAAATCTATCGTCCCCCATTAGAGTGTGTTGATAACTGGAAACGCCCTTCTCAATACTGCCCCGTACCCCGACCTGCTTTGCGCACATCAGTGTGGTTTGGGTGGAAATGCCGGCGGCAAAGTTTACTCTAACGACGAAGTCAAGAGTGAAATCCGTCTCAAATACGGGAACTTCTGGAGGGTCATAATTAGTTTCTTTAAATAGTTTGACATCTACCAGATCTATGTAGTCACCTTTGGCACCAAGTACTTTCTTAAGCGTATCGGCTATATGGCCGCTTTGATCACTGTTGTCTTTTATCAGGTTATTGATTTCTTTGGTGATATCGAGATAACCGCTTTTGCTGTCATCCTTGGAGCAGATTAGAACGCTTAGGGATTCATTCGTTTGCGAATACATATTCAAGGCGTAATCAAAACTTGATCCCTGCCTATCACCCTGCGCCGAAGTCTTGATGTATTCTTTCACTGTAAAATCCGCTTGTAACTCGACCTTTTGCTTAAGTACGGTGTGATAGGTAAAGGACAGCGTAAGCACCATCCAGTCTTTTGCGCCCGCGTCAGGGAAATTTTTGTTGACCGCGGTACCTATAGAAGCGGCGACCGTCAGACCTTTCACAAGGTCTCCGGGGCTTATATCTATAGTTGCAGCGCCGGGGTTATCATGTACGGGCTTGAACCCCTGCTCCGTGGCGAGATGATTCGATCCCGTAGCCATAGCTTTGAACGACGGGCTCTCGCTAAGCGTGTGGGCTAATATTGCTGTAAGTTCTTGGGTACCCTTACTATTTCGGGCATCCTGCGCGATCTTTTGCGTATCCACTTTGCCCAGATATGCCGAAGCAGGGATATCCTTCTTGTAAAATACATCCACTTGCTTAAAAACGTCTGAAAACTGGCTCTCCTTGGTGTAAAGCAGGGTGCGGTCGCCCTCTCCGCTGCCGCCCTTTATATCTGAAGCCTGTACTATTTTGCAAAACTTGGTTTTGTCGTCGTACTTACCGTTCCAGAAACAGACGGTGTCGTTCGTGGCGATGCCAAGCTTCGCGGAAACGGAATACGCCCCATGGCCGAGAGTCTGCACATCCGACCACAGTATATATTTGATATTATCCTTAAGTTTGACATTCTCAACTTCGTCCTTATGGATTCGGAAGGCCAGCGCACGCACCGCCTGACTTTCGCCACTGAAGCTTAGCTGAGCGTTTTTGAGGGTGAACTTATAGTGCCCGCCGCTGGTATAGGGCGTTGCCGGCGTTAATTTATAGACCCCGCCGCTGTCCGTTATGTTTAATTGGGGAATATCCCCGATGTAGGCTGTGAGCTCTACGTAATCAGAAAGGTTATCCTTTGTCAGCTGTACCGGTGAGACAATCGAAACCGTATAGTTCGGGTCACAGTTCTCGCTATATTTCTCGGGATCCTGATATTGTTTCAGCCCATTGTGCCTTTTGGAATAGGCGGCATAAAGAGTCGTATCCGCGGTGACCGGCGCTGCGGAATAAAATTCTTTGGTCAGAGATTTATCGGTAAACCAGCCGATAAAGGCCTGATTGTCTTTCACCGGCGTCGGAACTTCCGACAGCGTTCCCCCCAGTGGAACGGTGACCGGTTGGATGTCGGAACCGCCATTTGTCTGGAAAGTGACGGTCGCCTTATTTGAAGGGGCCCCGCCTTCTCCTCTGCCACCATTTTGGCCGGAGCCGTTTGGGCTAGGTATGCTGTTCGCATTCACCGTGATGGTGTACGTCGCTTTCGTTCCATTCTGGGCTGTAACCACCAGCGTGTTGCCGCTGACTACGGGGTCGGTCACTCCGGTCGTATCCCACGTTTGCTGACTTTCCCCTTTACGCAAATTCCCCAGGAATGCCGCTTTGGTTGTTCCAATCGGTACCTTGCTGATCATTGTTCCACTTATCATATAGGCGGACGAGGTTATGCCAGTATCACTGCTTTGCGCTTCCGACCCTGTCGTCAGTGCCGAGATCATGTTTTTGATTATCTGCAGCACATTATCCGGTATTGAAGCACTGCCGCCCAAGCCGATTACATTCTCAGAAAGATTTAGACCCGTCAGTTCCTGTGCTGTATGAGGAAATCCGCTGCCTCTGGTCAACAAGAGTAAGGAATCGCTCAGCGAAGCCATCGGCGCACCGGTCAAGGCATCCACGATGTGGCTATCCTCGCCATTTGCGACATAAGTAGACTGGGGTCTGAGTAAGTTGCTAAATTGGCGGATTACAGCCAGGTTAGTGCCATAGCGGTCTTCCCCGGCCAGCCTCACAGGATTAGGCAGTCGACGCGCCACTCCGTCGCTGATAACACCGGTTCCGCCCACAACATATGTTCTCCGGATCGAAGCCTTATTGTGAGTAAGATAATTAAGCACGGACATGGGCAGACTATTCTGGTCCGTAAAAAGTATCGGCATACCTTCGGCCGCCGCCTCTGACGCTATAGACAAGGCGTCCGCAAAACTCCAGGCCGTAGCTACCGCCACTTGAGTCGGAGAGCCTAACTGGTTGGCGATGTTCAACGCGGTGGCAAAACGGTCGGAACCGCCTAGATTCACTACCTTAATGTTCATGGCCTTTAAACTATCCAGTACATTTTGACTGACAATACCAAGACCCGAGACGAGGTAAACAGTCTTAACTTTAAGGCGTGTTAACTCAATTTTCGTGAACTTATTCAAGGCATCTTCCTGGGTAAGCAAAATAGGCGCGTCCTTTAATTTAGCCAGCGGAGCCGCCGCCAAAACATCGACAAGATGTTCGTCAGAGCCTACTGCCAGCACGGCATTATCGGAAGTGGTTTTCCAACCATATTCGGCTATTTGCGCCGCTGTCTGATAGCGGTCACTTCCCGCTATTCGGAACGGCTGGACGTGGACCGTCCTTAACGGTACCGGCGACTTACTCGAATCAGCCAACACAGAAAGTGGAGCTAATATAGGCGACATTACAAAACAAAGGGCTATACAAACGGACAATATTTTTTGCGTTATTTTTTTCACATTCTCTTCCTCCGCTCTACTAAATATGCAGCAATAATAATAAACCCAGTAAGTCGCTGCTTTGCTTCGCTATCTTACTGTCATTACATGATTATATATGAACTCTGAAAATAGGGATTTTTTTCAGCTTAATAGGTGTTAAATCCGGTACGAAATGACCTCTATTTGGTATAAAAGCCTCAAGCGGGAACTTGCGGGATACCCACATTGGAGAAGTAGCCGCAGCGTCAAACTATATGGAATAATACGGATTAGACTGGATATACTCATTACTAGGTTTTTGCATTCTAACATCTCAAAACGGCGATACTTCTTTGATAATTTCAAAAAGGAGCTGGCACAAGTGGAATGTCTTGTTGCCTTTATGGTGTTTGCCTTGATTACAATCGCCATCATCTCAAGACTCGTTGAGGACGGGGGGACTTTCCCCCAGGGCATGTAAGACAACAAATATAATATAAAGGAGCTAAATCGTCTTATCTAGCTCCTTTTTGTCGTCCCACCGAGAAATCTCCCCATTTCTTCCTATCCCAATGCCCCTCAACGGTCACGACTCATAATTTACTTTTACGGATATGAACGCACTTGTAGGTACTCTTGGTGTCTTATGATTCGAGATTGTTTCTGAGCGGGTGAAGATGAGTTAAAGCGGGGGCGTTTTTGTACGCCCTCGCTATGCGATAGTTTACCCAGTATGAGCTTGTTCCTGCCTATTCCGTTTATACCAAAATGTGTTCATTTCATACCAGAATTCATAGCTTTTAAGCGCCGGAAATACCTATTTTCCACATTTTAAGTAAAATAATAATGACTGATGTGTTTATGGCGTCTGCGATGCTGAGCGTCCCGCCCGCCTCGGCAAGCGCCATGCCAATTAAGTGTAGTTTTCTTACAAGTTAAGGATCTTCTTCAATTCTGCTATGTGGCTTTTGCCGACTGGTATATCAAAAGACGTTCCCTGTAGTTTGATAACGTAATTATTATTGAACATAGGGGAAATCTTTACAATATGCTTCAGATTGACAATGAAGCTGCGATGGCATTGGAAAAAGCCTCGGTTGGGCAAGCTGTTTTTCCATAACTCCAGACTTTTTCTTGTCCTGTAGGTTACCTGCTTCGTGAAGATAAGGGTGTCTTTCTTTTCAACTTCGATGTATAAGATATCGTCGGCGGCAATTACATTGTACTCTTCACCGTCAAAGGCGATAACTTTATCGAAGGCGAGTTTAGTGTCATTAGCCAAGGCGGCAATTTTATCTGCCATTCGCTCCTTAAGGGATGATCCCCGAGCCAACCTTGTGTTGAGCTTTTCAATCGTGATGTTCAAGCGGTCTTTGCGGATCGGTTTCATAACATAGTCAATGGCATTAATTTCAAAGGCTTGGACTGCGTAATCATTGAAGGCGGTAAGAAATACAATCGCTATGTCTTTATTGAGATCAGCAATTTCTCTGGCCAGATTCAGACCGTTGAGAACCGGCATGTCGATGTCGAGAAATACAGCGTCAGGCTTCAAGCTGTCTATTTCTTTCAAAGCCTCGACCGGATCGGTAAACATAGCCGAAATTTCGATAGCCTGGCATTTGTTCAGCAAGTATTCCAATTCGTCCAATAATGGTTTTTCATTGTCGACCAATACAACTCTCATCAAAGATTCACACCTCTATGTTGCGGGATTTTCAGGCAGACCCTCGTACCCTTGCCGGGTTCGCTTTCGATGTTGATGCCCAGTCTGTAGATTGCCGTCATCCGCTGTTGGACATTGAAAAGCCCTATCCCGGCGCCCTCCACCTTATTGCTTAATAAGAGCGGAATGGTCTCCTGGCTGATACCGGCGCCGTCATCTTCCACACAAAGCAGGACATGATCGTCACAACGCTTAACCGTGATCTTGACGGTTCCGCCTGCCTTCTTGGGCAGGATTCCGTGGCGGACGGCATTTTCCACCAGCGGTTGCAGGATGAGGTGCGGGATCCGGCATTCGATACTATCGTCAATATCATATATGATGTTCAGTTTGTCGGAGTAGCGGGCTTTTTCGATAAATAAATAGGATTTTATCATACTAATTTCCTTAGAGAGCGGCAATTCGTCCTCTATCCGGCTGATCGTAAAGCTCTCCCGGAGATAATTGCTGAGTTCCACAAGCAGTTCTCTGGCCAATTCAGGGTCGGTCCTGATAAAAGAAATAATCGTACTCATCGCATTATGTAAAAAGTGGGGTTTAATTTGCGCTTGTAAAAAATATACTTCTGCCGCCACCGCAAGTTCTGTGACCTTTTTTAATTCCAGTAAAGTTCTGACCCGCGCCAAAAGTTCCTTGTCATTGAACGGTTTATGCAGGTAGTCATTGGCGCCTGCCTCAAATCCTTGCACTAGGTCCTTCGTTTGGTTTTTGGCCGTAATCAGTAAAATAGGCAACTGGGTGAGCGTATACTTTTCCCTGACAACACGGCATACTTCATAGCCGGACAGATGAGGCATGATTACATCCAACAAAATCAGATCGAACTGCGCCCCGCCGGCCAGCCGGTTCAGGGCTTCATCTCCGCTTGGTACGCAGGTTAAATGATACTTCTCTCCGGACAAAATATTTACAACGATTTGTAAATTTAGCGGCTCATCGTCTACCACCAGGATTCTGGCATTTTCCGGAAGACCGGGAATTGGCCTTTTTTGCCTATCAGAAAGTATAAAATTTGGGGGTGTAGAAGTGTAACCTCTGATCCACTGATTTAACCGCACGTCCAAGTGGGAAGTGCGCAGCACAAGCCCGGTTTTCTTTACGGCGGGAAAGTCAGTTTCTGCAGAGGGCCTGGGCATCATTATGTTCTCCGGTATACCAGCCGCCTTTGCCTCCCGGCGGTACTCCCG
Source organism: Peptococcaceae bacterium CEB3 (assembly GCA_001029295.1). GTDB lineage: Bacteria > Bacillota > Desulfitobacteriia > Desulfitobacteriales > Desulfitobacteriaceae > Acididesulfobacillus. The sequence goes on from LDXJ01000061.1 coordinate 252,156, forward strand.
CCCGCCCAAAGGCAATGCGAAGGAAAAGCTGGAACCTCCTCCTTCGTCTGAGGTCACCCGGATCTTTCCGCCGTGAAGTTCCACCAGACTTTTGGTTATGGCCAGTCCCAGACCGGTCCCGCCGTATTCCCGGGAAATAGAAGTGTGAGCCTGTTCAAAGGCTTCGAAAATTGCCTGCCGCTTATCCTCGGGAATGCCTATCCCGGTATCGGAAACGGTTATGTGAAGATATTCATCAATACGATCGGCAGTAATCGTAATGGTTCCGGAAGCGGTAAACTTGACGGCATTGCCGATCAGATTGTACATAATTTGCAGAAAACGGTTCTCATCGGCGTAAATTAAAGCATCCTCAGGATTGATCTTGTTGATTAAGGTGAGCGATTTTTGCCGGACCTGAGGCGCAAAGGTTTTGCAGACCATATCCGTCAGGACGAAGATATCCATAACCTGCTTGTGTAAAATAATATCTCTATTCTTAAGCTTGGAGAAATCCAGAATATCCCCGACCAGTCCCGCCAGCCTTTTGGCGCTGGCGATGGCGAGCCGGACATCGTGCTCTTGCTCTTCGCTCAGCGGTCCGTGCCGCAATTCCGCAAGAGGTTCCAAGAGGCCGATAATGCCATGCAGTGGTGTATTCAGCTCATGGGACGTATTGGCCAAAAAATCATCCTTGAGCTTGTCCAGTTTTTGTAGGTTTATGTTTTTGGTTTCCAGTTCTTCCGTGTATTTCTGAATGAGCAGCATTTTTTTGTGATTGTCCAGGACCTGTCTCTTTAATCTTCCGTTAACCCAAAAAGCGATACCCGCGAGGATCATGAAAATAAACAGCCGCCCTGTGTGGTCCGCCAGGTCGATATGGGCGATAAGAAAAGGCTGGCGGACAGCAAAAATAATCAGCCAGGCAATGCCGCCCAGGACGGAATAGGCCAGGACGATTCGATTGGAAAAGTAACACATACTGACTATCAGAAGGATAATCAGGACAGCCCAGACAGTAAGTCCGGAAATATCGCTGTATCCGTAAAGAATCATGGAAATTGCCGCCAGGTACAAGAGAGCGATGGCATGAGTTATCGCAGATTCGCGAACTCCTAATCCGCGGAGTGCAAACGGCAGGATTGCTGCCAGAATCATGGCGGAATCCGGTATAATGACATGCCTGGTCCAATTCAGATTATAATGATTGAAAAATTCTGCACAAGCAAGGAAAAAACAACTGGCGACCGCAATGACTAAAGTCAGCCACATCACTGTTGTATTAGCATCCCTATCGAATTCGGCTCTTATTTCGTTATCAATATCAATATCTTCATCAATGTCTTCATTACTATTCCTAAATAATTTTGCAATCATATCCTGTTACCTTTCGGCGGTGCCCAATATTCAATTATAAATAAATATTAAACGATATTCGTTACACATATAACCATAACCATTATTTGACGACACACTTTCTCAAAATATCAATACCAGTACCAAAATATCATAGCATATCCCGTTATCCTTGTCCACCTTTACCATAGGTTGGGCATGATGACATGAATTGGAGCGCGTCCCTTGGGAGACCCCAAACAGTGCTGTCTCCTTCGCAGCTCTTCCCATTCTGCCGCTTGATTTCCTCGTCCGGCATGTCCGAGCCAACAATCACCGTGTTGCAATGCTCATGGTTCATATTTTCCGTCCCGGTATCTTTTGCCGATACCCAACTTTTGCCGCCATTCCGGTGGCTCGCCAATATCGCCCCAGTATTCAGTCATTGATTGTATTAGTTCATTTTCAGTGTAACTGCGTCATCAATTTTCCGCAGTTTCGTCCACTGCAAATGTGATCCCGTGAAGATCCGGCATGACGGCAAGGATGGCGCATTCGTCAATTTAGAAAGAGGGTCCACGACCATTAGCTCAACTCACGGCGGATTTCGTCTACCCAAATGCGCGCCCGACCCAAAACCAATTCCATATCGTCCCAGTTGCTTATACAATCTACCAGGTTCTCTTTGCTGGCTGGCAACTCCAGACTAAGGAATTTAGCATGCTGGTGAGCCAAGTTAGTGGTGATGAGTTTTACCGCTTCCGGCTTATGCCAAAGCTTCTGGATGTTATCCAATCTGGACTCAGCCGTTAGAATTTGAGCCTCACAAAAGGTCGGGAATTTCCCTTCCGGGTAAACTTGGGTCAATATGTATTCGTAAAACCCTGGTTTACCTGAGACAACCTTGGCAAAGCACAGCGAACGGTATAACTCGAATTGCTTCTTGCGCGAAGCCCAAACAACATGGACCTCTTCATCCGGGTGCAATGATTCAAGTTGGCAAAATGTGTCGACATAGGTCCGAAACTTACCGGCAAACACTAGGTAATCCCAGTCACTGAACTTGGTGATATGTCCTGTCGCTCTGCTGCCGGACAAAAGAACTAATTCCGCGTTATCCATGAGCGTTGCCCATGAGCGTACTCCAACCACGTCGCCCCTCCCTGGCGTTTCGCCACCCTGCAGCCAAATCCTTGGGTTTCGCTGAACACCTAGCTAGTGTCTAGAAGGCTGATAAGCTCTAGCATTTTACTATACCGATTCTACGGTTTCCTTGAGTATGCCGAAGATCCCCTTGACCCGCTCAGGTTAGTCAGGTTGGTTGGGTTAGGATGTCTTGGTATAATGATACAGGCGTGGTATGATATATGAGTCAACCATGGTAACCGTCGAATTTTCTTGAGAAAGGTAGAGAGATTTGAGAACCTCATCACCTCTAAATCGGGTTGAAGAGCATAACATCATAGTGCCGCTGATGAAGCGAAATTCCCCTCAGGCTTTAATACAATTAATGCGTCCCTGGCAGTGGGCCAAAAACCTCTTCGTTTTCTTAGGGTTTCTTTTTTCCCGAGATTGGGGGAACTCCCATCTGTTTTTACGTGTTGTGGAGCTGGCCGTGGCTTTTTCCCTGACTTCCAGTGCCGTATATATTTTAAATGATTGGTTTGACCGGCGTAAAGACCGGTTGCATCCCAAGAAAAGAAACAGGCCTTTAGCCGCGGGCCTCATATCTCCCTGGCTGGCCATTTTGCTGATGACTGTCCTTTGTTTGGCCGGCTTGACCATGGGCTATTTCGTTTCTCAGAGTGCCTTGCTCCTTCTAATACTCTATTTTGTGCAAAATGTTGCTTATTCCAAGTATCTGAAGAACGTTGTGATCCTAGATGTCTTTCTGTTGGCGAGCGGATTCATGCTGCGCATTCTGGCAGGTACCGTCGGAGTTGGCATACAACCCTCCCATTGGTTGCTGCTCTGCGGCCTAATGCTTACCCTATTTATCGGCTTTGGCAAACGACGGGCGGAGCTAAAAGAATTAGCGGACCGGGCCTCGAGTCACCGTGCTGTTCTGGAAAGTTACAGTGAGAACCTCCTGGAACAGATGATGGGAATTACGGCCGGGGGGGTTATTATCACTTACAGCCTGTATACGGTCAATTTTGCTACCGTAAGGCTGCATGGAACAGGTGCGCTCATTTATACGGTGCCCTTGGTCATCTACGGCGTCTTTCGTTTTCTATATATTGTCAGAAACAGCAGCGAAGGCTGTGACCCCACAAGACTGATACTGAAAGATTTGCACCTTGTGATAGTGAGTATCTTATGGCTTCTCAGTGTCATTTTGATTTTGGAACCAGCGCTGCTTTAATAACGACATTAAGCATGTACTTTAGGATGTGGTTTTGTGGTAAAAAGGATCGAACGTTTCTATGGTTTCACTGTTTTGGCAGGCTTTGTACTCAGTGTCTTTTGGATTTTCCTGGTCAAAACTCAGCCCTTTTCTGATTTCTTGTATTATCAGCGCATAGCCATGAACGTGGCCAACGGGGGGCCATGGGGAAATACCTATACTACGGTGGGCTATTCCATGATTTTGGGGCTTTTCTACAAGATTTTTGGCTCTAACATCATGGTCGCTAAGTGGCTCAATGTTTTCCTGACGGTTGTAGGAGATTTATTGTTTTATCAAATTCTCAAGGCGGCTAATATCCGGGAATATGGACGTAGAATCATCTTTGTCTTGTTTGCCTTATTTCCGAGCACGATTTTTTACAATAGTATGGTTGCGACAGAAATTCCATTCACGACTATTCTCCTTCTGATTACGTATTTATATATAGCGGAATACCGCTATCGGTACTGGCTGATTGGCTTACTGGTCGGGCTTGACACACTGATTAAACCATTTTTCCTGGCATTTTTTCTGGTTATCTTTTTAACCGAGTATGTTACCGGCAAGAACAACTTCGCAAAAAGCCTGAAGAATAGCTTAATTATCTTAGCTGTGAGTATCCTGACAATCTCGCCTTGGTTATACCGCAATTCCCGTTTAATGGGCCAATTTACTTATGTATCAAATAATGGTGGGATCGTCCTTTATATCAATAACAACTCACAGAATCACGCAGGCGGTTGGATGCCGGCCGAAAAGGTGAAGCACTCTCTGGTTCTGACCCAGAAATATAAAATGGCCAACATGACGCAGCGTAATCATATGCTTACCCAGGCAGCGGAAAAATGGATTCTTTCCCACCCCAGGCAATATGTGATTTTGGGCCTTAAGAGACTGCTGAAAACCTTCGGCCCCAAATCCGAACTGCGCATGAGCTTTTACGGAGCTCAGGTGCCTAGAAACGTGCAAAAGTCATTAAGTTCCCTAACAGCCATCATGCGTGGCCTTTTCTTTAGTGTCGGGTTAATAGCAATGGCTTGGTTAGGCGTTTTATATATCTTTAGACTTTTGGCGCCTAAGAACCGCCTCAAAAACTCTAAAAGGAGTGGCAGTCTTTTAGCCGTGTATTTCACAATAACCTTTTTGATGTTCTCTAGTATCTATTTCTTAACGGAAGGCCAACCGAGGTATGCTTTTCCTGTTGTATTTATCCTACTCTATTTTGCTTATGTGGGATGGGAGAGCCTGTTTTCCCTGGTAAAAAAGTCAATTCTATAACAGCAAAGGAAGGACTTAAAGTCTATGCTCATACTGACGATAGTCTCTGTGGTTCTGAGTGCCATAGGCCAAATCCTGGTTAAACTGGGAGCGGAGAACCTGGATCTTAGTTTTAAAGGTTCTAAGGTTTTCTACTCGCTCTTATTGATATTAAGAAATGTTCCGATCATGAGTGGAGTGATTATTTATGGCTTAAGCTTTTTGTTATGGATCAAAGTTCTAAGCAAAGTGCCATTGAGTTATGCCTACCCGATGGTTAGTCTGGGATATATTCTCATTATGATATTTTCATATTTTCTGTTTCATGAAAACATCAGTTTAACAAGGTTGGTTGGCATTCTTCTCATTATTGCGGGAGTCGTTTTTGTGGCCCGAAGCTAACCTGAACCGGAGCAGGCAGAGCCTATATTCGATGAAGGGGTGGAATAGAAACAAAGGTGCGGAATCGCCCCTGCGGGCGGCGTGGAGAGATTCACAACAACTTGCCAGTGGCGGGGCCATTCCTTCCTCCTCTTCTAATAACTTCGCTGCGCGATTCCGCGCTGTTGACTCCGGGCCAAAACGGATAGAGTGTAGTTCAGTATAAAATAAGTCAAAGCAATAATGCCAAAAATGGTAAACACCTGTGGTGTCGATCCGTACTGACCCATGATGATCAAGCCCTTGCCTGTCAGTTCCTCCACACCCACTGCCCAGACAAACGACGTATCCTTGATGACCGTGATGAATTGGGAAACCAGCGGGGGAATCATCTTGCGCAAAGCCTGGGGGAGGACAATGTGAAGAAGCGTCTGGGGATATGAGAAACCCTGAGATTTTGCCGCTTCCCATTGCCCTTTGTCAATAGAGTTTAACCCTCCCCGCACGATCTCGGCAATAATTGCAGAAGTAAAGATAGTCATGGCCAGGATGCCCGAATTCACCGGCTTCATCGTGGTCATGAACCGTGTGACCAGAATGAACAGGAGCATAGGAATATTGCGAACCACCTCCACGTAGAAGGCAGCCATTCTGGACAGAACCGGCTGCTTCGAATAGCGGGCAATTCCTAGCAGTGTACCGGCTAGGAAACTGAAGATAATCGTCATCACCGCCAGATAAAGGGTGGTTAAGAGCCCCTGTGCCAGGAAGCGCAGAACGTAGAGTTGGAAAATCTCTTTCATCAGGCTCCCACCTCCATCTTGCGTTCAAGATAGCGTGCCAACCGGGCCAAAGGAAAACACAACGCTAAATAGAGCAACCCAACCGTAACGTAGGCCGGACCGTAATAGATGTTGTCCGCCGACCAGGAATCCGCGTGGTACATCAAGTCCCCTCCGGCAATCATGGCCAGAACAGAAGTATTCTTGATCAAGTTTACGGCCTGGTTCGTTAACGGGGGAAGGACGACTCGGGCTGCTTGGGGCAAAATAATATGACGCATAGCCTGCCGGAACGCGAATCCCTGGGAAAGCGCCGCCTCCATCTGCCCCCGGTGAACGGACTCGATTCCGGCCCGAACTACTTCGGCAATATACGCCCCATGGTAAATACCCACGCCCAAGACGCCCACGCTCAGGACCGGCAACATCAGGCCCAGATGAGGCAAACCATTATAGAGAAAAAACACCTGGATCACCAATGGCGTATTTTGGATGAACTCCACGTAGATTCGGTTGATCACCCGGAAAACCTTTTCATGGGTCGTTCCCATCATACCGAAAAGGATCCCCAGGGCCAATGCCAAAGCCAAGGCCAGGATGGAGGCTAACACCGTATGTCCCAATCCGTCGGCAAAGACACGCCAATCGCGAAAAAGCGCCTGCCATTTGAACCAAGCAAAAGGACCTACCACTAGTCAAGACCCCACTTCTTGATCAGCTTGTCAAGTTCACCCGATGTCTTTTTCTCATTGACCGTGTCGTTAACCAATTTGGCCAGGCCGTCGTTCCCCTTCTTAGTCGCAATCCCATACTCCTGCGGACTGAATTTATCGGGCAAAATCTCAGTGGAATTGTCTAAATAGCCGAAAAGGATGGAGCGATCAACGGAAAAAGCATCCACCCGACCGGAATCCAAAGCGGCTTTGATTTCCGGGTAAGTGGCAAACTCTTGGAAACTCACCTGTACGCCTAAATTTTTAGCTTGCGCTTGAACGGCTTGTTTGCTGGTAGACGACTGGGCGACTCCAACTTTCTTGCCATTGAGGTCTTTTAAGCTTTGGTAGCCTGCTTCTTTTTTCACAAGTAGACCGACCCCGTCAGTAAAGTAAGGGTCCGAGAAATTGTAGCTTTTCTTACGTTCGTCCGTGACAGTAAACGTCGAGATATCCATATCTACGTCTCCGCTGTCGAGGAGCGGACCCCTTGTCTTCGCCGTGACCGCCGATAGTTCCAATTTGGTCGGATCCCCTAGAATTTTCTTCGCCATATTCCTGGCCAGGTCAATTTCGAAGCCGTCGATCTTTCCAGTCTGAGGATCCTTGTACCCGAATTTCGGCACATCCACCTTAACGCCCACCTTGAGGACGCCACGGTCTTTAATGGCTTGCACGTCCTTGGCAATCCCGGAAGCAACGGTACCGGCGCCGCTTGGAGTCGCGGAACCACACCCTGTGGCCAAACTGCTCACAAGAAGCATCCCTGCTACGAGCACACCCAACTTTTTCATTCCGTTTTCCCTCTCTCTTCTTCCTTGTATTTTGTCTTCTCTCTATTTATTTACCTTTTCTTTTCTTCTTTTCTCTTTTTTTCTCTTCTTCTTATTTTTTCTCTATTACGTTTTAGGCTCCAGTCTTATCTCTCCCGGTAGTTTCTACTCCTTCTTTTTTTCTTTCTCTTGCCTTGTTCTCCTCCTTGCTTCTCGCGTTGTTTTCCTACCGTGATGTTTCGCCCTTTGGTTCTCTCGTGGCCGTTTTCCCCGTTGTATCTCCTGCCTCGTATCGCCTGTCTTGTCCTTTACCTAACCCCTCCTTTTCGCCTCTTACCTTTCTCTTCCTCCTCTCTCCTGAACATTCAAGAATTTAACCTCAGCGCAAAATCCGGCTTAGGAAGAGCTTCGTTCTGTCATGCGTCGGATTCGCAAAGAAGTGTTCCGGTGACCCCTGTTCCAGAATTTGTCCTTCATCCATAAAAACCACCCGGTCTGCCACCTGACGCGCAAAACCCATTTCGTGGGTCACCACAACCATGGTGATTCCTCCCTGAGCCAAATCAGCCATAACATCCAGCACCTCTTGAATCATCTCAGGGTCAAGGGCCGACGTCGGTTCATCAAATAGCATAATTTTGGGCTTCATATTGAGAGCCCGAGCTATAGCCACGCGCTGCTGTTGTCCGCCTGAGAGCTGAGACGGATAGGCATCTGCTTTGGCTGAAAGTCCCACCCTCTCTAGAATAGCCCGGCCCGAGTCTTCAGCTTCCGCTTTGGGTACACCCTTGACCAGTATGGGGGCCATCGTCAAGTTCTGGAGAACCGTCTTGTGGGGATAAAGATTGAACTGTTGAAAAACCATGGCGACGGACTGCCGCACTTTGGCCACCGGGGCTTTATGGGCCGTAATTTCCACCCCGTCCACCGTAACTCTGCCGGAACCCGGCTTCTCCAGCAAGTTCATACAGCGAATGAGCGTGCTCTTGCCTGAACCGCTGGGGCCGATTACGACCACCTTTTCCCCGCCCTTGACGTGCAAATTAATCCCCTTCAGTACATGCAAAGGCCCAAAATGTTTGTTCACCCCCACCAGTTGAATCACCTCACCCGTCCCCCAATCTCTCGTTTCTCCCCCAATGGCTCTCAGTTCGGGGCATAACATGGTCTCCCAATTTATCTCCATAGAGGAACTTATTCTCCTTTAAGGAGCAATTTTCCTCCCGCTCGTCCCAAGCAATTTCCGACAAATTTCTCGCTGTGCCAGGCTAGATCCGGGCTGTGTCCGATTAGGTCCGGGCTATGCCTGATTAGATCCGGCCGAAGTGGGTTTGCTCCCCCCACCGATCGTTCACCAATCGAACTCGACCTGGCGCTTCTTTTTCAGTTCTTCCTCCAGGGAATCAATGTGGTAGGAGCCGCGTTCAATCTTCGAGGTCATGTAATCGTTACCGGCAAAAGGCCTGAGGCGCAGGCTGTAGACGGTAGGGAAATAGGCAAAGATCGCGTCTTCCGAGAGGGCCGTGAGACAGATCATCTGGACCTTGTTGTTTTCAGCCAATTGGAAGATCAGGTTGAGAACATGGGGAGATGAAGCGATGCCAAAGGGATTGTCAGCCAGCATGACTTTGGGCGGATTATGCAGACTGGACATCTTGCTGCGGGTGTAGCAAAGGATGGCCATGAACATGGCCATATAGCCGGCATAACGTTCCCCACCCGACCATTTTTGCACTTCTTCCCAGGCGCTGAAGTAAGGGCCGGTCGGGTGCTGTTCGGGCTTGAGGACGCGGACGGAGGCCTGGTCCAGAGCGGACAGGACATTTAAAAGCTGGCGCGAGGACATCTTGCGTTCGATAAATTTTTCTTGTTTTTCTTCCGTCTCCCCTTCTTGGGCCAGGCGTTTAAGTTCTTTGATCAGGTCGTCGATATAGGCCTCCATCAGAGCGGGCGCCTTGTCCGCTTCGATCTCTTTGAGCTTGATCTGAACCGCGTTCACCCGCCGCCCGGCATAATCCACTTTGACATAGCGGTCGATCATCTGCATTTCCTGCGCCACCCGCTCCACCTGCTTGATGGATCGCTGAACCAGTTCCAGTTTGTTTCTCTCCGCTTCTTTCATCTCAAAAGCGGCTTTTTCTTCGTATTGGGCGATGATTTCAAAGCTCTTGGCAAAGCTTTGCTCCACAGCCTCCAGTTGGAAGTGACGCTCTTCGTCCGCCACCAAATGGCTGACAAAGCGGTCGATCACGGTATTTCCTTGATCCCGCAGGACTTGGGCATAGTGGCGGAAAGCCTTTTCCACAGCTTCCCGCAGTCTTTGGCTGTCCTTTTGGGTGGATTGCAGGAGCTTGCTCCAGGCTTCGATGGTCGCTGCCAGCTTGTCCCGCGCAGCCTGCCAATCAGCCTCGGCCAGGATTTCCTCACTGGGAGGCACTTCGAAATTCTTCAGGCCGGCGGCCAGGCTATCCAAAGCCCGCGTCAGCATGGTCTTACGTTTCAGCGTATCAGCGGCGATTTGGTTCCATTCCTCGACCTGACTTTTCAGGGCGTCTATTTCCCGCGCAATCCTGGCCGCTTCGCCTTCGAGATCTTCAAAAGCCAGGGCGGGTTCCCGCCCATACGTTTGCCGGATGCGAGCTTCTTTTTCTGACAGCTGTCCCAAAAGGCGTTCGATCACCTTTTCCGCAGCATTGACCCGTTCCAGCCAAGCGCCGGTCTCCTCTTTGAGCTTCAGAACCTCCGCTTCCTGGCGATCGATCTCTTCTTCAGTGATAGGGTACTTGGCCTCTTCCACATCTGTGAGTTCTAACTTCAGCTCTCGGACGAGGCGTTTTAAGAGCTTCTCACTGTCCTCGCGGTTGCGCCGGATGTTTTCTTCCCAATGCCTGAGTTCAGAATGCGCCTGGGCAAAGGCTTTTTCACTGACCTCCCAGAGGGCTTTGGCCTCCTCATAGCTCATCTCGTGCTCAGGCAGAACTTGCCGGCTGGGCACAGGCACAGAGTTCAGCTCTTCTTCTCTTCGTTGTTTCAGGCTTTCGAGATCTTTAAGCTTTCGTTCCCCATTGAGATGCTCTTCCCGGGTTTGTTCTTGCTCGCTTTCCTTTTGCCGCAGTTCGTACGCCAGGCGCTGCTGGTCCAGTAACGCCTGGTTGTGCTCCGAGTATTTCTGCCTCCGGTCGAGAAAGTCCTGCTGCCAGGCTCTAAACCGCTCCAGATCTCTCTCCCGCGCATTCTCCGCTTTTCGCTTCTCTTCCAGTCGTGAGCGTGTCTCTTTGCTCTCGCGCTCGGCTTCCGCTTTCTCAGCCATGAGTTTTTCGTTCTCACTCCGGGCTAAAGCCAGGGCTTCTTCAGCCTGGTCGATTTGGGCAGCGAGGCTGGGGAGATACCCGGGCGGATAAAGCCGGAAATAACCGTCAGCCTGTTCCTGGAGCGTAACCAGCTGGTCTTCGGTCACCTGAAGGTTACCCAGAATTTCTGTTTTGCGCTCAATCTCCGTTTCCAGATCATGCGCCCATTCCCTGCGGGACTCACCCGAGAGAGCATAGCGATACCCTTTATGCCAGAGGAGATACGCCGGGCCACCGATGGGCAAAATCTTACTCAGGGTGGATTCTTCGGCAGGCACTAATGCCGGACGGCGGGCCAGGAGCGGAACCGGGGAGTTCAGGAGTTCGCTCTGCCAGGTGTTGCTGTTTTCCAGGCGTTTGAAGTCCTCTTCCGCTAAGACCAGTCCATAGGGAAGGAGGGGCTGATGGCGTAAATAGGCTTCCCGGTCCGCTTCTTCCCCCTGTTCTTCCAACCATTTGCTTCCGGTTTGGGCCGGTATCCGCAGCTCTTCCAAGAGTTTTTGCACTTTGAGAATTTCCCGGTTGGGCACGTAACTGTCTGTATCCCGCAGGAGACTGAGTTGGCTTTTGTCCTCTTCCAATCGCACCCCTTCCAGGCGGATCCGATCCCGGAAGGCCATTTTCTTGCTGATGATTTCCGCCTCGATCCGGCTGTGCTCGGCCTGAGGATGCACACAGTGGATGGAAAAGCGCCCCAGGGCTTCTTGCAGATTGGCCGTGGCCCGCTCTGACGCTTCTTTTTCTTTTTGCAGGTCACTCAGCCGGTATTCGCGCTCCGAAATCGTAAGGATCAGGGTCTTTAAACTTTCTTCCCGCTCCTTTTGCTCGCTGAGCAACGTGCTTCGTTTCTCTTCTAAACCCTGAAGGGTGTTGCGGATACACGCGAGATCCGTGGAGAGATCTTTTAAGGCCTGTTCTGGGACCTCAAGCCAGCCAATATTTTGATAAACTTGGGCTAATTCATCCCACGTCTTTTGATAACGTTCGAGAACCGCAGCCAAGGAAGCAATGCGTCCCGCCAGGTCTTTGTCGGTTTGACGCAACCCCTCCAGCTCTTTTTTTAAGGCTTGTTCCCGCCTAAGAAGGATTGTATTATCCGTTTTCAGGCAATCATACTCTTCCTGGATTTCTGTGCGCAGAACCGTAAGCACGGCGCGGAAAGTCGCCCGGGCCCGGTCGAGCTCCAGGAGTTTATCTTCCCGGCCGAGGGCGAGAAGGTCTCTCTGTTTCTCATACCCTTGATTGGCCGCCAAAAGCGCCGCCCTCTCCAGGTAGAAGTTCACTCCCCTGCTCTGACGCCAACGGAAATCCGCCTCAGCCTCGCGTTCCCTGAGACTCCGCAGTTGTTCCTGAGCCTGGCGGTGCTCCCGCTCCGCGGCCTCTTTCTCCCGAACCAAGCGCACATAGGGAATGCTCTCCGCCAGGTAAAGCAGCCTCTGGCGCTCATTTTTCTTGCCGGCGAGCGCTTCCTCAATTTGGCCCAGGTCCTGACCCACGGTTTCCCATTCCTGTTCGACCCGGTTAAAGAGTTGACGCAACCGGCTTTTTTCCTCCCGCAGAGTAGCCTGGTTTTGCGCAAACCTCCGCACCTCGGTCAAAACCCGCTCTCCCTCCGTCCGCAAGAGCTGAAAGTCCCGCAGGTTCTTTTCCAACTCCGGCAGGCGGATCAGGCTTTCGTTCACCTGCTGAAAGGCTAGCGCCAGGCGTTTGGCATCTTCCTCCCCATTGAAAATGGCCTCTTCCACGGCGGGAATGAGAATCGTGTCCAAGAGTTGACGCGAGGTTTTAGCCTGGGCAAAGAACTCCCCGACCCCACCTTCGATATTGTTGGTCTGCTTAATATTCTTCCACTCTTGTGCAAAGAGTCCATAGCTCTCCAGGTCACGAAGGTAGGCGCGTCTTTTATCATCCCGATCGTAGATGGAAATACGGGTCTCGGGGCTGCGCGGAGCCCCGCGCAGAAGGTTCAGAAGTTCAGAATAGGACAAGGGAGTTTTATCCTGCACGAGCGCCATATTCTTGATGTCGAAGTCGTTAGCCACGTGATAATGGAGAGTGTAGAGGAAGTATTTCAAACGCTCGTCTTCCTCATTGCCGCGCGTAAAGCAGAAACCCGTGGTAAGAAACGCGGGCTCCTGGGTATCCAGTTTCCACTCCACCAAAATATGGCCGGTATACTTTTTGCCGGTTAAAAGGTCTGCCAGAGGGCGTTTGTTCAAAGACTCATTGGGTAGAACCACCTGCAGGAGAAGCTGAATCAAAAGAGTTTTGCCGCCGCCGTTGGCCAGGTTAATGAGGGTATTCCTGCCGTTAAAGCGAAAGAGCTCGTCGGAATAGATTTTCTTGCCGGCGTCGTATTCGATGTTCGTGAGGCGGGCACGCCAAAGGTGTGGCATTAAGCTTCCTCCTTGCGTGCGCAGAGCAGGGAGAGAAGTTTCTCCTGCCGGTTGCGCTCAGAGTAATATTTGCGCACCATTTGCTCAGTTTTCTGCGTGAGATAAATTTCCCGGTCCTGTTCCACATGAGCCAGCCCGTCTTCTTCTAAAAACCTGGCAACCCTGAGGATGAAACTGATCCGGTTTTTGTTGCTGCGCCTAAGCGTCTTTAACTCCGGATCATACTCCGGCATGTCCTGCCAGAGTTCAACAGAGCTGAGCAAATTCACCTCCAGTTCTTTCTCCCACTCCGGGAGTTCGGCAGCACCGGCAAGGCTCTGCAGCCGCTCCGAGACGAACCGTTCCAGGTCAGCGGCCGTCACATAGCTGCGGCTCACTTCACTGAGGCTGTCTTCCCCGTAAAACATAGCCAAGAGAGACAGGATAATGAAATAAGCGAGGTAAAGCTCCCGGTTGAGCGTAAGCCCCAGCCGCTGGCGCAGTTCCTCATTGGTGTAGCCGAAAAAGCGGTTGTCCAGGTTGGGAGACAGGTAAAGGACATACAAAGACTCCAGAATTTTCACATCCGCCAAGGGTTCGACAATATTCGTTAAGAGCCCCTGAACTTCAAGGTCGGTTTTATAGGTCTGGACGAGTTGGGGATATTCTTCCGCGTGCAGTTCGCCCTTTTTCACGAGCTCGAGAAAGATTTCCAAGGCACTGGCTACGGTCTCCGCTTTATAGGATTCAAACACCGGTTTCACTCCTCTGAGGACCTTGCGGGTCTTGAAGATTTTGAGCATGTTGAGAACCCAGAGAACCCTGTGGACAGACAGAGAAACGGTAGTCCGTGACCCTGCTGCCATTTTCCAACCTGAGCTCCCGGGGGGTCGCCTCCACGTCCACTTCCCCCAGCGCGGCGGACTCCGGATGCGCGTCGACGTATTTTAAGAGCAGGAAGGGAAGGTTGCCCGTTTCCGAATCGATGATCTTCACCCGCATCTCTTCATCCACCGTCAAGGGAATCCTGCCCATTTGGTGGAGTTGAACGAGAAAGGCATAGAACTCGACCTCAGAGATCAGGCGGACGTACACCTCTCCGGCGAGCGACTTGAGAATGCCGCTTAGCTTTTGTTCCTTTTCTTTGAGCAGGGAACCCAGCACGATCTCCAGATAGTCCAGGGTGCGTTCATCCCTTTGGTGTTTGAGCAAGCGTTCGCGCTCGACAGCGAGTTCCAAATCAGCCTCCGTGGGACCCAGAAAAACGTCTTCCGGGTCGCTCTCTTCCCCTTTGAGCCGCTGCGGCTCCAGAACACGCAGAATATTAAACGAAGGATGGCGTTGACAGCGGAAGAGAGGGTTGAGAACCTGACGCAAAGCCTCCAAATCCGGATTATCACTAACCACTTGATCGACAAAATCGCGCTCGAAATTGATTTTGGTGCGGAAGGTATTGGCCAGGCTGTCCAGCATCGCCTCTTCGAGCAGCGCTCCCAGAGAAAGTTTGCTGGTGAAGAGACGGTTGTGTTCATTGACCACGAGGTCTAAACGTTTGGCCACCAGCACGAGCTGATCAAAACTCTCTCTCTCCTTACCGGTCAGCTCCCGGAAACGATAGCCTTCCACGGTCTCTTTGAGCAGGCCCTGCAAGGAAGAAAAGACCTCCTTTTCCCGGCCCAGCTGTTCCGTCACCTCTTCCATGAGGGTAATGTAGTTCGCCACACTCACTTCCGAAACGTTGCGCAAGACGAGCTGCCTAATCCGCTCCAGCTTGGCCTGCACATCCCGCACCTGGACATAAAGGTCATCGACGGTGCGCAAGGCCTCCTGAAAAACACCCTTTTCAATCTGTTGGCGCAGATAAAGCTGGGAGATACTGATCCGCAATTCTTTGTAGATTTCTTTCGTCTTGAAAAGCAAGTCTAGGCCGGCGTCCGTCAGGCGAAAACGCATCGTGCCGTGGATTTCGTAGCTGGCCACTTCGATGAGGGCGAACTTGCAGCGCACATCCTGGCCATTCTCCAAGTCTTTATACTCCAGGTCGAAAGGCCGGCCATTGTTGCGCAAGGCATCCAGAAAATAGTAAGCCATCTCCAAGCTTTCATTTTCAGTCAGATCCGTGCTATAAACCTCTGCCACGACCCCGCGTAAAAAACGAGCGATATCTTCATGCTCACAGTAATTGCGGCCAATGAGCATGTTTTCCAGGATCAAGAGCAAGACGCCAAAGCCAAGGCTCAAGGCGTCGTATTGATTGTACTTGCGATTATTGTTCAAGGCAAATAAGGGCTGAAAGAGCGCGACATTCTGGATGCGCCCGGCAAACCCTCTTAATTCTTCTCCCAAAGTGACACCTCTCCCGACCGGCTGAAAAACAGATAGCTTAAGCCCTCTTGAGGGATATAGCGCTTCTGAGCGAGCAGGGATTTTATTTCCGAACGCAGCGTTTGCGGAAAAAACTCCAAGAACTTGCCTTCATAATCGGGATGGAGTTTTTGCTCTGTCTCCCGTCTCAAAGGGGCAGCATGGCCATAAAGCCGCCAGAGCGCTTCATAACAAAAGACCAGGGGCTCAATGCGGTAATCCGGGAAAGCCGTCGCCAAAGCCCCAAAAATATCCAGCCCTTCTGGGTCCAGATCCCCAAAATAGAGAACGCGCAGATTCTCCGGCGATATTCCCTGTATATCTTCAACAAAAGCAAAGCTGCTGACGATCTTGCGGCCTTCGCCATAGATCAAAAGATCGAAGTCTTGCTCCCCCAGCCGCCGCCCACCGGCTCGCCAGGCACGTTTGATACTGTGAAACGTGTCTTTGTTCTCAACGATGAGAGCGGTATGGGCGACCGGAACCCCTGGCAAAGATGAGCTTTGTTCGGAAGGCGAGACTTGGCGATAATCAACATAAAAGAAAGGTTCGCAGGTCACATAACAGGACAGATCTTCCAGGTTGAGGCCAACCCGTTGCAAGAAAGTACGTCCCTGCGAACTCAGCAGAAACTTCTCATCCCGGAAGATTTGAAAGGAGCGTTCATTCGCGGAAATTCCCTGCTCCAGACTGGCTTTGAGGCCAGGATTTTTCAAAAAAGCATCCAGCGCCTTAAGGTATGCCTCGTCTTCAGTGAAAGTCTGAGGGAACTTCCGATAAGCTTCACTCTTAATGAGAGGATGCATTCCCAACAGCTTGCCCAAAGATTCCTCAGACAAGACGCCCGACACTTTGCGGTACCGGTTAGACAAGGCCGGTGTCCGTCCGTTGCTTCTGGAGGCTTTTACCGCTTGGAGTGTTCCTTCCCGGCAAAGAGCCTCGATCACCGCGGCAAAGGCGGGATAACCGCCAAGACGAGCATATTCTTCTCCCAGCCGGTTATACACCTGATCCTCCAGGCTGGAACTCGCCAGCGTTTTTTGCTTTGCGCCGGCAATTAGCTCGCTAATGAGTTCAAGCATGCTTCCTCCTTATTATATCACAATCCCGAAAGAATCACTGTTGGAGCTGACACATGCAGACAACAGGCATACTTGTATTTCCAATATCCTGTCCAACTGTGTCGGATCATGCAAATACGCGTCCCTCCGTCTGGCGTAACCCTATTTAAGCAGGTTTCCAAATGTTCCCACGCACCTATACCCCAAAGAGCACTCTGAAATATCCCAGCCCCACCAGCACAAGAACAAGCGTAACGGGAAAGCCAATCCTGAAGTGATCAACGAAGCGAATAGTTACTCCGTTTTTCTTGGCGACTTCTGCCACAATCAGATTAGCAATGGACCCGGTGATGGTTAAGTTCCCCGCAAAAGTGCTGAACAAGGCCAGATTGGCCCACCAAAGAGAGCTGTGCGCTGCTGGTATGATAAACTTCAAGAGCATGACTGCGGGAACATTGCTCACGATATTTGACAGGACAATGGTCAGGAACACAAAAACCGGCAAATGAGCACCTTGGCTTATTTCCCCCAAAAACTGTTCCAACAAACCGCTCTGTCCGACGCCCCCGACAATGACGAACAAGCCGACAAAGATCACCAGGAGGTTAAAGTCGATTCCTTCATAGACCTTATTCGGTTTCACCCTTCGGGTGACAAGAAGCACAGTCGCGCCCACGCTGGCGACGATCGCTGGATCAATCCCCAATAAAAACCCTGTCAGAACGCCCATTAGGACGACGACCCCTTTGAACAGAAGAAACCGATGCAGGGGTTTGACGCCGGCTTGGTCAGCTTGGTCAGGGGCTAACACCAGAAACCCGGTAAGTTCTTCAGCGTAAACCCCAGCCAAAATGACGTACGTCAAAAGCAGTCCCACTATCGATAACGGCAAAGCGATCAGGGAATACCAAGCAAAGGAAAGATGGGAAAGACTGCCGATCAAGATATTTTGAGGGTTCCCTATTAGCGTGGCGGCGCTGCCGATATTGGAAGCCATGGCTACGGCTAACAGATACGGAACCGGTTGAATTTTTGCCCGGCGGCACGCTGAAATCACAACCGGCGTTAAGAGCAAGCAGACGATATCATTGACGAGGAGTGCCGATAATAGCCCCGACAGGCCAATCACGACCCCCAATAAGCCCCGGGGGGTCTTCAGTCTATGCATCACATAGTTGCTCAGATGTTCAAACAGTCCTACGATATTCATATAAGAGGTTATGAGCATCATAGCAAACAACAGGATGATAGTCCGGTAATCCACGGCCCTTGTCGCCTGATCAAAGGTCAGGACTCCCGTGGCAACGGTCATGGTCGCGCCGATGATAGCGGCCCCCGCCCGGTCAACACGGAAGACGGGGCTCTTGCCAAGCGTAAAGATTACTAAGACTGTGGTGAGAATAAGGGCTGAGATGATCGTTGCTGAGATACCATCCATCCTCCTTTGAGTCGCACCGGCTTCCCACAACAGCATAGCACACATACATAGCAAGTGATGATTAAGCGCCAAATATTTCCCTATAAAATTTCGCGACAGCCAAAACCTTTCGCCAAACCCTGTGTATTACAGGCGCCAGGATAGCTCCATCAGCAGTCCTCGTCATCAAAGGGGATCAAGTACAACTCTTACCCATCAAAAAGGCCGGTAGTTTGGAAAAGCTCATAGAAATGGTTCCTGAGCTGGTGGAAAAGGCGAACGCTCATCATGCGGCCAAGAACCATGCCGAAGATAATGAGTGAGTTTGCATCTTATACTTCATGCCCATCATTTCACTTGTCCCCATCATAACCCTTATATTCCATCATCTAACATCTATCGGCTTATCCCCGCGGGGTGGCTGATTTTGCCGGAACACCATAACTCCAAATTCCGTTCCCAGGTTCTGAGCCACCACTTCACACTTGGCCCTGAGGAGAAAGAAAGTCTTCTCCCCCGCTTCTTCAGTGGACTCCAAGGACTCAAAGTTGGCTTGGCCCTTGCTGATAATAATGTCGGCCTCCTCAAAGGCCCTCAAAAACTCAGGAGAACAATGTTTGAGAATCGTGCCTAAGAAACCGTTTCCATTCGTGATGACCCTTGCCCTCTCAGCCATGCCCACCTGCTGGGAATCTGCCAAGGTTACATCATTGAGAATAGGCTCACCTTTCACGGCGTAGATAACTTCCACCCCCTGTCGGCACAGCTCACCAGTCAAAAGGGTATCAAAGGCGATTTCCCCACTGTTGTCGCCAAGAATCAGGACACTTCGGGCTGTTTTCAACTTCTTCCGGAAAGCGGGATAGTCGTCGAGGGCAAAACCGGCGGAGAGGGCATCCTTGAGGCTGGCCTCCAAATCATAGTCCGGTAAGATCCCCATGTCGATAATATTCCCGGCAAC
This sequence comes from Peptococcaceae bacterium CEB3, assembly GCA_001029295.1. Lineage (GTDB taxonomy): Bacteria > Bacillota > Desulfitobacteriia > Desulfitobacteriales > Desulfitobacteriaceae > Acididesulfobacillus. Next base: position 271,293 of record LDXJ01000061.1, read on the forward strand.
GGCAGCCAAACAGGCGGTATAGAGAGGATCGGCGCTCTCTGCGACGACCTCACGCAGTTTCGGCAGCATGCTCAGGGCAAGGCCATTCGATTCGGCTTTCGCTTCTGCATAAGGATCCTCATTTGATATGAGCTCGTATACCTTCCGGAAGATCAGGCTGGAATTCTCCGCCGGAGTAGCCTCCGGATCAAGCCCTGGGATAATGGGCAAGACTCCAAGCAGGACACGCTGCCCTTCCTGATCATTGATTTTCAACACTTTAAGAGTGTTCACAATTTGTTTAAAATAGCAGGGTATGCATTCCATCACAACTCGCACAAAAAGGCCCGTGTTTCCAAAACCCATGGTTTCAAAAAACCGGGAGTTCACCACGCTTTCTCTCTGAGTTAATTTTGAACCCAATTCTACCATAGTGTGCCCAAGAAAGTCCGTTATACTTTCAAAGCTTCCAACCCCTCCAGAACTTCCAGCAAATACCCAATTTCCCGCTTTTGGCTGCGCCATTTTTCCCGTTTCACTATTGTTGTATATTTCCCCGGACTTAGCCCTAACTCTTTCTATATTCTTCTAAGTTCGCTAATCCCTCTAACACTTCATCAATGGGTAAGTTCCCTTTCTCAAGTTCAATCGGGTCTGTATCTACTAATCTTTTGTAAAAGGCCGTACCTTGAGCCAAAAGATCATCGTTCACCTCATTCTCATCCATTAATTCGAAAAGCACGTCCTCAGCCCTGGCATAATCTTTAACGTGTTCGTAGTATTTGAATAGCAGAAGCTTACTTTCCTTGGGAAGTACGGACCGCCGGAGCTTGTCCATCAGTTGGTTAATCTTATCTTTGTTTTGTTCAAAAAGCTCAGTGTCACCGTCTAAGGCAATCGTAATCCTGATATTCAAACTCTTAAAGTATAAATTCTTTGCCTCAGATGTTTTTTCCTCGATCTCGTAAATATTTGCTTGTTGAGATAGTAATTCAGCGAGCATGAGTGCCTTTTCGCCATTTGTCTGTCTATTTCCACTTACCTTTTCAATGAGGATCCCAAAGGGGAGTACCCCTAAAACCTCTTTACTCAGGCCGGTGAAATTTGTCAATATCTCGTCTAAAACCTCTTGGCTTTCTTCGATTTTTCCTTCAGCCTTCAATCCCATGATTCTGGCAATTGCAGTTGAGAATTGCTCAACTATCTTCATAAAATAATCTTTTTCTTCAAACATTTTGTCTCTCCATACTTCTATTTTCTATCTAACACCCGGCAATCCTAAATGCTTGGATCATATCACATTTCTGAGTAGAGTGCACTGAAGTGCAATCCAAATTGATCTTCTAAGAGGTCCGGCTACCTGTACAAGTCGGGAGGGTTATCTTTACGCACTGGCAATCGGCTATTGGTGCGCCATAATGACTTGGGCGACCGGTGGACCTCCGCAGGCCCGGATCAGCGCCGCGAAAATCGCCTGACTGTGCTCGGCAGTTGGCATTCCTTCCGGATGCCACTGCACGCCCAAGCAAAACCTGAGATGCGGAGCTTCGATTCCTTCAATGATGCCGTCCGGCGCCAAAGCGATCGTGCGGAAGAGCGAAGGTACAACGGCAACAGCCTGGTGATGGAAGCTGTTGACCTGCAATTTCTTCACTCCGACGATTTGCGACAAGCCGGAGTCCATAACCTCCACCTCGTGCCAAGGGCAATCGCGGGGAGCGGTCTGGCGGTGTTCCAGAGCGGAAGGACATTGGGAGGGGATATCTTGGTAAATCCCCCCGCCCGCGGCCACGGCCATGACCTGAATCCCCCGGCAAATCCCCAGGAGAGGGATATTCTTGTCTATAGCCCCACGGGCAAGAAGAATCTCGCCCAGATCCCTTTCAGGAAAACAGCTGCCGAGTCCTCCTCTCGGTGATTCTCCCAAGTAGAGCGGAGAAATATCCCCCCCGCCGGAGAGGACGAGTCCATCCAGTTTTGCCAATACGGCTTCGCTTTCCTGCCGGTCCGCGGGGGGAGGAATGAGAACAGGGATTCCCCCGGCCTTCCGGATACTCTGAACATAGTTATGCCTGGGGAAGGATTTCAGCTCCTCGGCCTGGTGAGCGACGCTGATGCCGATAAAAGGTCTGACCATTTTTCCCAACTCCTTACATGAGACACGTTAGGATTTCAGTTCGCATAGAGCAAGATCTCCCGTACGCACGCGCGCCGCACCTCGGCCACGGCTCCTAGCCCAATTTCTCAGCGATAGGTTCCGGGCTCTTGACAAAAACCCCATTGGCCTCGGCCAAAACGGTCCCATCCTCTAAGCTAAGCGTGGCTTCCGTGCGGAACAGACGGGTTTCACCTTTAACCCGTCTGCCTAAGAGCAAGAGCGGAGTATTGACCGGGGTGGGGTGCCGGAAGCGCACTTCCATGCTAGCCGTCACGGCCCAAATACCCAGATGCTCAATGGTTTTGGCCATGGTCTCGTCCAGAAGGGTCGTAACAATCCCTCCGTGCACCACCCCAGGATATCCGGCGAAAGTGTCCTCTATAATCACTTTTGCGCTTGCTTCCTCATTTGCGTACGTATACCTCACGCGCAGGCCCCCGTGATTATCCATCCCGCAGACAAAACAGAGACGATATGTACTTTCTTCCATCTCCACTCTTTCGGCAGCTCCTTTCGCATACGATCCTTTCTCTACAGAGGACGCGATTTGACCACTACTGACGAAGAAACGGTCATGAACTCCGTCCACACAGAAGAATGAAAATGTCACTGGGGTGCACGACACATTTTCGTGAGAAAACTCGGCTTGCGCCGAGCCGTCACCCACAAAGGGCTGCCGAACTTGCACTTTTGCGCCCAGAGATTGTACACTTCGTGATATACCCAAAAAACAGCGTCCACCTTCAACGCTGTCTCTTGTACCATCAATTTCACCTATCTGCCGGTCTAAACATCTGCCCGTCTAAATGTCTGCCAGCCCCAAACTTATCTCAATCGCCTGGTCCACCCGCAGCATCACTTCCTCATCCAAGACGGCGACTTTTTCCTTCAGCCTGCTCTTATCAATGGTCCGGATCTGCTCGGTCAGGATCACGGAATCTCGTTCCAACCCGCTTCTTTTGGCACGAACTTCAACATGAGTGGGCAATTTGGCCTTGGCAATTTGCGAAGTAATAGCGGCAATAATCGTCGTCGGGCTGAACTGGTTCCCTATATCGTTTTGAATGACCAGAACCGGCCGCGTCCCTCCCTGTTCCGAACCGACGACGGGGTTTAATTCTGCGTAGTAAATTTCCCCGCGCTTAATGATCATCATCGACACTCCACAATTGTTCTCTCAAAATCCTCCAATGCTTCTTGCTCTGTAGAAAACAGTTCCTTGGCGATAGCCAGGTTGAGCTGGGCCATCTCCTGATATCCCTTGCGCATCTGCTCCCGCATTCCCCTTCTGCGGCGTTCATGGAGAACACTATTGATCGCTTCGCGAATGAATTCGCTGCGGTTACGTTTTTCCAGTGTAACAATCCCATCCACTTCTGCGAGCAAACTTTCAGGTAAACTGATCATGATCCGCTTACTTTCTGCCACACCAGCACCCCCATGTTTTCTGCCAAGGCTATATTCCATTATAGATAGTAATGCTCCGAAGTGTCAACGAACTGGGCTGGCTAAACAAGCCAAAGAACCGGAATTCAAGCCAAATCCTCCATGTAAATTCTGCCATTTCGCAGCCTGGGTTCCCGGCAGGCCGTCATACCGTTTACTTCAAGTATATTATGCCGGTATTGCATTTATATTATGCCGGTATTGCAAGGGCGATATACTTTGCGAATTTCATGTGTTAAGACAAAAACCGTAGCACCACAGCCCGGTGAGCCCTCATTTCCAGACGGTCGTCGAGCACAGCCGGGAGAGCGGAAACTCCCCGGCGCCGCAAAGCTAAAGAGAGCAGCAAGTCGGCCAAATGCGGGTTCTTCGGCAAAAGGGGCCCGTGCAAATACGTACCGAAAACGTTGCGATAGCGGACACCTTCCCCATGATCCTGACCGTTATTTCCGTAACCATGCCGGATCAAGCCCAGAGGCGAGAGTCCTTCTCCCAGATACGTCCTGCCCGAGTGGTTTTCAAAACCTACCAGGGTCGTTAAAGTGCCGCCGTCGCTTGCCGCTTCGTTGCCGGCATTAGCCTTGGTTCCCGTCCCGGCCACCGCGCCAATCGACCTAAGCCCCCAGGCCTCGGGATTGACATCAGCAATCACATTGCCGATGAGCCGTTCCCGACCGGCCACAGTCCACAGGTTCAAGATGCCCAATCCCGGTATTTTGTCTCCCCCACCCGTTTGATAATACTGGCCCAGCAGTTGGTACCCGCCGCAGATGCCCAGGACCACCAGCCCTTCTTCAATGGCGGCGCGCAATTCCGTTTCCCGCCGTTTGAGGTCATTGACCAAAATGCTCTGCTCACGGTCGGAGCCCCCGCCGACAAAAAGAATGTCTATCTGGCGAAAATCCAATGGGTCTCCGAGGCTGGAACGTTGAACCAAACCCTCAATGCCGCGCCAACGGCAACGGGCTGCCAAAGTCAGGATATTTCCCCGGTCTCCGTAAAGATCCAGCAGATCGGGGTAAAGATGGCAGATAGTCAGTTTCAAGCGCTCGCCCTCCCCTCCGCACTCATACCCCGGCCGTTGTGGGCGGCTCTGGCTTCGAGCAGGGTGCGCAGCGGAAAGAGCATCGTGTAGGTCGGGAGGACGTAGACCGCTTCCTGCCCGCCGCGTCCTGCGGATACCAGGCTCAAAGCCTTCTCGGCTGAGTGTTCGATCCTCAATCTATCTTCGGGCACACCGGCATATTTCAGACGCAAAGCCATATCCTCGGCCCGCAATCCCGTACAGACAACCAAGTCCACGCGGCCCTCCCCGCCTTCGGCAGCCTCTCCCAACCGTTCAAAATCAACATCCCAAAGCCAGGAGACATCCCTGCCATCAGCCGCCAGATCATTGATCCCAATCAAAAGGCGTATCTCAAGGCCACCGCCGTTTAACACGGTGTGAATCACTTGGTTAAAGCCGGTGGGATTTTTGACTAAAGCGAGGGTAACCTCCCCTTCGGGCAGAAGAAAACGCTCCATGCGGCCCGCTTGCGGAACAAACTCCCTCAACCCGCGGTCAATGGCTTCTCCGTCAATATCCAGTTGCACGGCGGCCGCCACAGCCGCCAGAGCATTATAGAGATTGTAATACCCCTGCAAAGCCACCTCATAAGCACTGACCCCAACTCGGAAATGAAGCTTCCCCTCTTCCATCCTGACTTGTTGGGCCAGTAAATGCGGCTGCGGCCTGCGGAAAAAACACGAAGGGCAAGAAAAAAGGCCCAATTGGCCGTAATGAAATAAGGCATATTCCAGAGGAGTGCCGCACACGGGGCAAAAGCGGGCTTCCCGGGTCTCTCCGCTTACCGTGCTGCTCTCCGGAATCCTCTCCACTCCATAATAAATAACCCCTTGACGGATAACCCCGGCGGAGTCCGCTGCCCGCTTGTCTGAACGACCGCTTCCGAATTGGGCCACAAGGGGATCGTCTGCATTGAGGACAAGCACCGTCGCTCTCGGCAGCGCATTCCGGACCAACCGGACCGTCGTATCCAGCTCCCCGTAGCGATCAAGCTGGTCTCGGAAAAAATTGGTGACAATGGCCAGTCTGGGCGTTATCTGAGCACAAACTTTGGGAACCGTGGCCTCGTCCACTTCGAGCAAAGCCAAGGGCACCCGCAGGCTGCCCGACCAACCGGCATGCTGCAGCAGGGCACCGGTAATGCCCGTAACGAGGTTGGCCCCGGCCTGATTAAAGGCGAAGTCCTTACCCGCTGCCCTAAGGATATTCGCCAGCAGGTTGGCTGTGGTAGTTTTCCCGTTTGTACCGGTGACGAGTACAACACCCTCCGGGAGAGAAGCACCAAGGTGCGCGATACAGGCGGGATCCAGACGTTGGGCCACCGCCCCCGGCAGGGTTGTCCCAGTTCTCCCGAGGAGCCGCAAAAGGGCGGCGCTCAGCTTCCCTGCCCAGACCGCCGCGTAAAAACGCCATGTTCGTTTCACAAAGTTTCTCCTATTCGAGCCGTTCTCGGTCTTTCCGCAAATAATTATACATCCCGAGGGGGGGATCATCAACCGCGCGCGCCTTCGGGCCAACGGGTCTCCACTGCCCGCGTCCTACTGCTTAAAACACGGCCCCACCATCTTCACGCTCTGCCGGGACTACCGTAACGGCGCAAGTTCCAGCCACAACTTTTTAGGCAGCAGCTCATGGAGCCACCGCCTAAAAAGCACCCCTGCTGCCTGAAGAGCACCCCCGCCGCCTTGCGGAAGCATCTCGGCAACAAGTAAATGTCCAAAGAATAATCTTCCTCAGAACATGAAATGAGGAGGATTTTTCTATGCAGCACTCGGAGAACTTGAAGAACTTACAGACCGCGGGGTTCAGAAAGTCTTGAACCCGGTCACACTCCGGTTGACCAAAATCTCCACCAACGGCCCCAGCGCGTAGCTGAGAAACACGCGAAAACCCTCCGCCAAAACCAGGGCCACCCCCAGGCGGAGAAGAAAACGTCCCCAGCGCGCGCCGGAGCGGCGCAAGATCCCGTCTAAATCCAACATCCCGGCTGCAATCCAGCCCAAGAGCAAGCAGAAGACGAAGAACCCATAGGTAAATCCCAACGCCAACAAGGACATCTTCTTCCCCCCTTCTCCAAAGTCTATGAAAGAGGGGCAAGGATTAGACCTCGCATATTGCCCAGGAAAAGTACCCCGGGTCACGAACGGAGCAAAACTTTTAAAAGGAGCCAGCCAGGACTAGAAGGCAAGCGCGTCCCTACCAGGCGCAATAAAGATCCCCGTAGGGCCGCTTATTGGCAGGGATCAGTTTGTTGAACGGCTGGGCCAGGATTTTCTCTTCATCCCCGCCGAAGTGCCGCACATACTGGGAAACATAGTAATGAATCCTTTCCTCATCTTCCTGGGTCAAAGGGACGATCTTCACTTCTTTACCTAATTTATACTCTTCCACCTCACCCCGGATGTACATTACGCCACCATGCATGCCGGTGCCGCAATAGCCGCCGACAATCGGAGCCCCGTCGGCAAGCCCGAGTCCGAGGAGCATCAACACTCCTCCGGCCATATACTCACCGAAGAATTCCCCGCCCGTACCGCCGATGACAATCGCCGGCACCCTGTCAAGGTACTCTTTCATATGAATTCCGACGCGATACCCGACACTGTCCCGGATATAGATCTCCCCGCCGCGCATAGCGTATCCGACCGTGTCTCCGGCATGGCCATGGACAATAATCCTGCCCCTGTTCATGGTATTGGCCATGGCGTCCTGGGCATTTCCCTGCACGATGAGCTCCAAGCCATCCATGTAAGCGGCCAGATCGTTTCCCGGCGTCCCCTCCAGAATCAGACGCTGCGAGCCGCTAATGCCATCGCCGATATAGCGTTGGCCGTTGACATTTTGCACCCGCACCTCCTCGGCGCCGGAGGCAAACTGAGCGCGGATCTGCCGGTTAAGTTCCCTGTAATAAATTCCTTTGGCATTAAGCACGCTCACGCTTCAGCACTCCTTTCCACAATTCTTGCTGCCGGTATTCTTTGGGGAAATGCAGATACCCGAAATTCTCCCTGAGCAGATGCTCTTGAAAAGGTGTCACATCGATTTCCTTCTCCATCAGACCCGTCAAAATCCCGGCCCGATCGATCGCGTTCAGGGCAATAAAACCGACGATCTTGCCCTCACGCAGGACGATCTTCTTGTATACTCGTTTCGCCGCATCCGTGTGGATGAGCTCACGGAACTCGGAACTTTCGGGCTTCACGATCCCGGCTGTGATCATGGGCAAGTCAAAAAAGCCGATGGAATTCATGGCAAAGCCGCCGCGGTGGCTCTCCGTTCCTCCCGCCATATTCACACCCGCGCTGAAACCTTGTTTATAAGCATTCGGCAGAATCGGCAGGACTCGCCTTTGGCGAAAAAGGAAATCGTAACCCTCAGCTACATCCCCGGCAGCGAAAATGCCGGCGACGTTCGTCGCCAAAAACTCGTCCACCAAGATGCCCCGGTTGACGGCGACTTCCGTTCCTTGAGCCAACGAGGTATTGGGGCTGACTCCAATCGCAATCACCAGGCGCTCACAGGGCAGTTCTGTTCCGTCTTGCAAGCGCACTCCCTTCACCCGGCCGTCCGCGCCCAGAATCTCCGCGACCGTATTTTCCAGGAAAAAACGAACCCCACGCTCTGCCAAACTTTCCTGAACCAGTCCGGCCGCACCTTCGTCCAAGATGGCGCTCAAGACCCGGTTGGCGAGTTCTACGACTGCTACCTCCGCTCCCCTGTGGCACAGAGCCTCCGTCGCCTTGAGCCCGATCAGGCCGGCACCGATGACCACCGTGCGCACCCCGGGATAGAGAGTCTTTTCCAGCGCCTTGACATCATCCCACTTCAGGAAAGTGAAGACTCCCTCCAAATCGCGGCCAGGCATAGGTGGCACGATAGGCTTGCCTCCAGTGGCCAGAAGCAAACGTTCGAAACCCACCTTTTCCCCGGACTCCAGCACTAATTCTTTCTCTGCTGTTGAAAGGGAATTTACCCGAGTTCCCAGGCGGGCCGTCACGTCCAGGCGCTCATAAAAATCCGGAGGGCGGTAATACATCTTATCTTCTGTCACTTTGCCGAACAGATAATAGGAAATCAGAGGCCGCGAATAGGTGTGATAAGGCTCGTCGGAAAAAAGTGTGATTCTCCCCGCCTTGTCCAGACTTCGGATCCCCTCGACCGCACCGATGCCCGCGGCGGAGTTGCCCACAATCACATAATCCATCTTTACTACCTCCCCCACAGTTCATCGGTAAAGACGAGGGCATCATTGGGACAGTTCTGAACACAGACGGGCAAGCCTCCGTTCGTGCTGCAGAGATCACATTTGGACGCGACTTTGTGTCCCCCGGCATCCCGTTGAACGGCTCCGAAGGGACAGACCAGAATACAGGTCCAACAGCCGACACAACGGCTCTCGTCATTTATAACCACTCCGGTCAGAGGATCTTTCTGCATGGCGCCGCTGATGCAAGCCTTAGTACAGGGAGCGTCATCACAATGCCGGCACTGAAGGGCAAAGGAAATCGGCTGGTTCTCCTCCACCAGAACCCGGGGCGTAGGTTTTACTTTCTGCTTCAGAAACGCTTTAATAATATCATCGGGGTATTCGGAATGGGCAACGGCACAATGCACCTCACAGAGCTTACAGCCGGCGCAAAATTCCTCACGGGCATATACACGCTTCATTCTTGGCTTTCCCCTCTTCCTCGCAAAATAATCAGCTTAAGCTGATCGAGTTCACTCCCCTGCCGCCATGACGCCGAGAATGCTCAGTTCACGGTCACTGAGACCAATTCCCCTCAGCATCAAACGGTTTCCGCGCAAACTCTCTATGGCGTTGATGCCCATTCCCCCCAGCAGTTCCTTGATCTCGTGTTCCCAGGCCGAAATGAGATTGGCCGCCCGTTCGGCCCCGATCTCGGGATTGAGGCGTTTGACGAGTTGAGGATTCTGGGTGGCAATTCCCCAGTTGCATTTGCCCGTATTGCATTTCTGGCAAAGATGACAGCCTAAGGAGATGAGGGCGGCCGTCCCGATATAGACGGCATCGGCACCCAAGGCAATCGCTTTGACAATATCGGCACTGTTGCGGATGCTGCCGCCGATGACCAGGGAGACTTGGTTGCGGATTCCTTCTTCCCGCAAGCGCGAATCCACAGCTGCCAACGCCAATTCAATCGGCAGACCCACGTTGTCCCTGGTTCTCAGGGGAGCGGCTCCGGTCCCGCCCCGAAAACCGTCAATGGCAATGATGTCCGCCCCGGCCCTGGCAATTCCGGAGGCTATGGCCGCAATATTGTGCACCGCCGCAATCTTAACACCCACCGGTTTGCGGTACTGAGTCGCCTCCTTCAAGGAATAGATGAGTTGGCGCAGGTCTTCGATCGAATAGATGTCATGGTGGGGAGCGGGAGAAATGGCGTCAGTTCCTTCCGGAATCATACGGGTCTGGGAAACCTCCAGTCCCACCTTTTCACCGGGCAGATGCCCGCCGATTCCCGGCTTGGCTCCCTGTCCGATCTTGATCTCGATCGCCGCTCCTGCCTCCAGGTACTGCGGATGGACGCCGAAGCGGCCGGAAGCCACCTGGACAATCGTGTTCTTCCCGTATTTATAAAGGTCCTTGTGCAGTCCGCCTTCCCCGGTATTGTACATGATTCCGGTTTTTTCGGCCGCCGCGGCCAGGGATTTGATCGCGTTCAAACTGATCGAACCATAGGACATGGCAGAAAACATGATCGGCACTTCCAGTTCCAACTGGGGCGGCATGTCCTCCACCAGTTTGCCGTCTCGCATCATTAGCTTTTCCGGTTTGCGGCCCAGAAAAGTCTTGAGTTCCATAGGTTCGCGCAGGGGGTCAATCGATGGATTCGTGACCTGACTGGCATTAAGCAGGAGATGATCCCAAAAGATCGGGTATGGCTGATCATTGCCCATCCCGGTCAGGAGGATGCCCCCGCTTTCCGCCTGTTTATAAATAGCCTTGATGGCATTGGCACTCCAGTTGGCATTTTCCCGGAATTCCAAAGGATATTTGCGAATTGTCAAGGCATGGGTGGGGCAGAGAGTCACGCAGCGTTGACAGTCCACACACAAAGCATCGTCAGATTTGACCCTCTGCTCTTCTTCATCCCAGATGTGGGCTTCGTTGGCGCACTGACGGACACAAACCCGACAGTTGATACAGCGGTCACGGTTGCGCTCGATCAAGAAGTCCGGGGTACTCAGGCTGAGTGTCATACCAAATTCCCCCCTTCTTCAAATAACCCGATCACCGGCTCACCGCCGCGAGGGGCCCAAACCCGCTCCGGGTTCGGGCAAATTTCCCGGATGGCGGACTCTTCCGAAGCCACATAGAGGAAGTCCCCTTGGCTGGCCGCGACCAGGGAGCGCAATTTCAGGCGATCGTTTAAAGCCACAATCCCTTTGTTAGAACCCAGTATGATTGAGAAAGGCCCGTTGAGCAGGAGACTGCCATAAACGGCGCGTACTGTCTTAAAGAGTTTCTGCCGCTCCGGATCCATCCTTTCAATATCGCGCCAGAAGGGAGCCGCCAGGGTAGCAATCGCAATGTCCAAAGGCACATTCTGTTTGCGCAGCAACAGGTCAAACGCGTAAGTAATGGCCTCCGTGTCCGTCTGCATCGTCAGTCTGTAGCCAAACATCTCCAAATAGCGCTTGTTGGCTCCATAAGACGAAATCTCACCATTATGCACTATCGACCAGTCCAACAGGGTAAACGGGTGCGCACCTCCCCACCAGCCTGGCGTATTAGTCGGAAAGCGGCCATGAGCCAGCCAGATGTTCCCCTTGTACTCCTCCAGGCGGAAATATTCACCCATGTCTTCGGGAAATCCCACTCCCTTAAAAGCTCCCATGTTTTGGCCGCTGGAGACGACGAAAGCCCCTTTGATCTGAGAATTGATGTGCATCACGGTCCTGACGACGAGCTCATCCTCGCTTTCATCCTCCAACAGGCTTTCCGGCTTGGGCCTGACAAAATAGCGCCAAGCCAAGGGTGCCTGGCGAATAGAGCTCACCCGCCGGGTGGGAATCTTTCCGCTTTCAGCCACGTGAAACAGACTGTTGAGCTTTTGCTCGGTTTTCTCTTTCGCGGCCTGCTCCTCATAATAGAGATGAAAAGCATAGTGCTCAGGATAATCCGGGTAAATACCGTAGGCCGCAAAGCCGCCGCCCAAACCGTTTGAACGATCATGCATCAAGGCAATGGATTTAATGATATCCTGTCCGGAAAACACTTCGCCACGTTTGTTCATAATTCCACTAATGGCACATCCGGAGGGAATCCGGACCTGACCTTCTCGCAGCAAATTCTTCCCCTCCCCAAATCCTCTTAAAAATCTCTTCTTAAGCCCAGGCAAATCCCGGCCCCAGACGCGACAAGACGTATGCTGCCCCCGCCGCCAACGTCGATTAAGCTCTTGGCAGGGGTGATTGATGCCGATTCTTCGCTCAAGTGTGTTTTATTTTAGCACATCTCCGTTCCTCAGGTAACCGATCCAGTTAAAGTATTATGTATTTTTTCTATAACTTAAAGCCTATTAAATAACAGAAAAGCGTGTCAAACTCCATGAGAGTTTTGACACGCCCGCGCCTCAAGATTAGTTAAGGTCAGTTTTCCACATATACTCGGGGCACGCGCCCCGAAATCCCACAAACTATCTCGTAATTAATCGTTTGCAAGGTTTCGGCCATTTCCGTCGCTTCGAGGCGGTCCGGCCCGTCCGTGCCGATCAGGGTCACGACATCCCCCACCTCCACCCCGGGGAGCTTGGTCACATCGAGCAAAGTCTGGTCCATGCAGATACGTCCGATCATCGGCACCCTTCGGCCCCGGATCAAAGCCTCGCCCCGGTTCGACAAGGCCCGGCGCAATCCGTCCGCGTAGCCCACCGGAATCGTCGCTACCCGGGTAGGATAAGCGGCACAAAATGTCCGCCCGTAGCTCACGGTTTCCCCTTGGGCGATCATCTTGAGATGGGTAATTTTGGTTTTCCAGGAAAGGACCGGTTCCAATTCCGCCTCCGGACCGACCTGCCGCGAGGGAGGAAGGCCGTAAAGCACAATGCCAGGACGCGTGAGTTCAAAATGAGCCTCCGGCAAGCGCAGAATGGCCGCACTGTTGGCCGCGTGCCTGAGGGGAATGCTCAATCCCCGCGCGCGCAACTCGCCGTAAATGCGGTTGAAACGGTCCAATTGCTCATAAGTAAAAGAAAGGTCTTTTTGGTCCGCCGCGGCAAAATGCGTGTAAATCCCTTCGATCCGCAAGTTGGGCAGCGCGGCTATCTCCAGGATGCTCGCCGCACCCTCGTGATGAAAACCGATGCGCCCCATCCCCGTATCCACCTTGACGTGCAGCCGCGCCACCCTCCCCTGCCGGACCGCGGCCGCGGAAAGCGCGGCCGCCTGGTTGAGCCGGCTGATGCCGGGAATGATGTCCTCTTGAACCAGTACATCGGAAGCTTCTTCCGGGGTAGTTCCGATCACCATGAGGGTCACATCCGGATAAGCCTGCTTGATCTCCAAAGCTTCTTCGAGCAAAGCCACACCGAAACGTTGGGCTCCCAAAGCCCGCAGGGCCCCTACCACGGGAAGAGCCCCGTGCCCGTAAGCATTCGCCTTGACAATCGGCATCATTTCAGCGCCCGTATAAGACTGAACCCTGGCGTAATTTCGGCGCAGGGCGCCAAGGTTAATCTCGGCCCAAACCGGACGCACAATCTCCATTCTCTCTCCCTCTTTCTGTGCGATGATTTTTATCAACTAATTAAGTTGACCACAAATTACCCTTCGGCCCTCGCCCCGCTCTCACGCGAGCCGGACTCTGTTCCGGCGTCCCGCCCTCTTCCAGAGCCCGCCGGGCCAGCGGAAGCGTCTCGGCCACTTCTCCGGCCGTATAGCCGGACCAACCGTAGGTTTGGGCCAAGAGGTCCCCCGCTTTCCCATGTATGTATACTCCCAAGCAAGCAGCCTCCACCGGGTTGACCCCTTGCGCCAACCAAGCCAAAATACTCCCCGTCAAAACGTCCCCCGTCCCCCCTGCTCCCAGACCCGGGTTGCCCGTGGGATTCAAAAAGGCCCTCCCATCAGGAGCCGCCACAATCGTTACGGCTCCCTTCAAAACGACTGTCGCTTCCCATTCCACGGCCTTGCTAATCGCCAGTTCCAAACGGTTGGCCTGCACCTCAGCCACTGTCAGCCGACAGAGGCGAGCCATTTCCCCCGGATGAGGGGTCAAAATCAAGGGACCGCATCCCTGGCGCCCGGCTACAAGATCCGGAGCCGCGGCGATGAGGTTCAAGGCATCGGCATCCAAAACGAGCGGCAGAGAAATGCTGTGGAGCACTTTCTCCAAGACCGGCAGGAACTCCGGGTTCTGACCCAGGCCGGGACCGACGGCCAAGGCCTGGGCCGCCTGACACCGTTCCCGGATGATGCTCCAGGAGTCCAAGCCGAGATATTGTTCCTCCGGCCCCGGCCAAACGGTCGCTTCAACCACCCCTCCATCAACCAGAGCACTGATTTGGCTGGGAGCGATGATCTGCAAGAGGCCAACCCCTGTGCGCAGGGCAGCCCGCCCCGCCAGAATCGCCGCTCCGCTCATGCCCGGGGAACCTGCGACCAGAATTCCGCGGCCGTGCCGCCCTTTGTGTCCCTGCCTCAGACGCCGGGGTAAAAAGGAACCGGCCAAGCGATCCGTTAAGACAAAATTCGCCATCGCTTCCACTTCGAAATAGGTTTCGGGAATCGATATGGGATCCACAACCAATTTCCCGGTAAAATCCGGACCATCCCCCAAATAATGCCCCAATTTAGGCAAGCCGAAAGTCACGGTTTCTTCAGCCCGGACCGCTGCTCCGGAAACGTTCCCGCTGCCGGCTTCGACCCCGCTGGGAATGTCCACGGAGATAACCCAGGCACTCGCCTGGTTGACCTGTTCCACGTATTCCCGAGCAAAGGGGGACAAGGCCCCCTTGAAACCGGTGCCATAAATGGCGTCAACGATGACTTCCGCCTGGTTCAGCGCCAAGCGGGTCAGGTGCTGCCTATCCCCCCTGACGACAAAGAACTTGGCACCGGTTCCCTGGTAGAGGCGAAGGTTCAGGGCCGCGTCCCCCCGAAAATCCTCGGGAGGGGAGAAGAGGAAAACCGTAACCCCCATGCCCAAAAGCACGAGGTGCCTTGCCACCGCCAAGCCGTCTCCGCCGTTATTCCCTTTGCCGACCAAGACAACGGCTTTATGCCCCTTCAGGTCAGGTGCACCCAAATCGGCAAAGTGCGTCCGGATCTCGCGTACCACCGCAAGGGCCGCATTTTCCATGAGCAGAAGACTCGGAATGCCATAGTCTTTGATCGCCCTCTCCTCAATTTGACGCATCTGTTCCGAATTTACAACCCGCATGATCTTCTCCCTTCCTCAAACTGGTTCTACGGGATGAGCAAGGCAAAAGCGACGACTTTCTCCCGGTCATGGCTCAGACTCAGCCTCACCGCCGAGCCGCCCCTGGCCCGAGCCAAAGCTCCGGCTTTCGGACCCAGGAACACAAGGGGTTCCCCGCTCTCCCCCGTCAGAATCTCGATGTCCTGCCAGGATAACCCCTTCAGGCCAGTGCCCAGCGCCTTGAGCACCGCTTCCTTGGCCGCAAAGCGACCGGCCCAGCTTTGAACTCCGCGCTCGCTTAGGTCAGCCCTTTCTCTGGCGGTAAAAAGACGCTCTGTCAGAGCGGGACGCCGGGCCCACGCCGCGGCAAACCTTTCAATTTCGAGGATATCCACTCCCGGGTAGATGTCCACTTCACTTGACGCCCCCTCTCCGCAGCCGACTCAACAGCAGAACTGCCCGGTGACCGCTCACCGGGCCGGAACAAGTTCCTATTCCCGGATATCCGCTTGCCGGATATCCACTTTCCGGACATCCACTGACAACTCCGGCCTCGGAAGAAAATCCTGTACCTTGTTTTCCGCCTTCTTGGTCAAGGGCAGCCTCATGGAGACTGTCGTACCGGCTCCCGGTTCACTCACGACCTTAAGCCCATAGGATTCACCGTAGAGGCCCTTCAAACGCTCGTGCACATTGGCCATCCCCACTCCGTTGCCCGAACCGAAACCAGGCAGCAAAACATTGCGAATGCGGTCGAGGGGAATACCCACACCATCATCTTTCACCCGGATCAAGACTTCATCCTCTTCACACTCGACGTGAATCAGCACGGTGCCGTTGCCCATTTTTGGAGTGATACCGTGCTTGACGGCATTTTCCACCAGAGGCTGAATGCTCAAGCGTGGAATGACTACATCCCACAATTCCTCCGGGATCTCTTCTTTAACCTGGAGTTTACGACCAAAACGGGCTTTCTCCAGAATTAAATAGGTATTTACGAACTCCATCTCTTCCTTGAGAGGAATGACGGTTCCTTTAGATTTCAGAGCTCTGCGGAAAAACTCCGCCAGATGAATGAGGAGCCTGCGCGTCCTGTTCGGGTTAGAACGGCTGGTGGCAATAATGGTGTTCAAAACGTTGAAGAAAAAATGCGGGTTGATCTGGGCATGCAAAGCATCCAGCTGAGCCTCGGCCGTGAGTTTCGCCTGGTGATCCAATTCCGCCAGTTCAATTTGCATACCCAAAAGCTGCGCCATGCCTAAGGCTAAACGAATCACATCCGGCGAAAGCTGACCGTCTTTGGTCTCGTAGAGTTTAACCGTTCCGACCACTTCGCTCCGATTGCGCAAAGGTACGATCACCGCCGCGGCCAAAGGACAATTGCAGATGTCTTTACGGGCGCAATTCAACTGTTTCTGTGTCCGCACCACTTTATAGTTGCCGGTTCGGATCACTTCCTTGGTCGCTTCCGTGAGGATACGATCCCCGGGGTGGTGTTGATCACACCCCACCCCCAAGTAAGACAAGACCCTCTCCCGATCCGTTATGGCCACCGCCGCCACCTGGCTGATGGATTGAATAATCTGAGCAATCGCCTCAGCATTGCTCTCATCCAAACCCCGCCTCAAATAAGGCAGGGTTTCATGCGCAATTTTGACACTCAAATCCTCATTGCGGTGCTCAGGTTCTCTGGACTGCAGCCGCCGATAACGCTCCAAACGCCAAGTCAAAAAAAGGGTATTTGCCAGCAAAAAAATGAAAAAAATCACCGGTTGCCGGAAGTAAAACCCCAATACACTTTCAATCCCCAGTGCCAAGAGAATTTGCCAGCGCATTTGTCAATCCCTCATCTACGGCTTATTACTTATACGGCTTATTACTTAAACAGTTCGACATCGGACGGCAAAGTCCTTTTAACATTTGCCAGAGCCTCAAGGAAACCGGACCCGCCATCTCCTATCACTGCGGCCGGGGCAGTGACCGTCCTTTGGCCAGCAGAGCCTGCAGTTTTTTTTGGCCTTCTCCCGAGCCCACCACGAGCAGAATATCCCCCTCCTGCAGAATGAAGTTGGCGGCCGGGGAAAATTGTTCCAAGCCTTCCCGGACGATCGCTACAATCGTCGTCCCGGTATGTTCCCTGATCTTCAATTCCCGCAAAGTTTTGCCAATCGCGGGTGAGCCCGTCCCTACCTCGATTTCCCCCACATCCATCCAGCGTGACATGAGCCGCTCGGCGTAATTAAGCACTTTATCCAGATACTCTTCAATTTTTAAGTCTATTTCCCGGCGTTGGTCCAGAAGGCGCTTTAACTCTTCTTGAAAGACTTGCATCTCGCCTTTTTGGTCAAACGACTTGAGGAACCTGTCCGCCATCGCTCTGGAGGTCACCGTGATCCCGACCCCCTGATTCACAATCACGACCCCCGCGTTTTGCAAAATGGCAATGGCTCTCCGAATCGTCTCCGGCGAAACGTTAAAGCGCCCCGCTAACGTTGAGCGCCCATGAATTTTTTCCCCTTCCCGGTATTCACCCATGACAATGGAATGAGCCAACTCCAAAGCAATCTCTTGATAACGAGCCTGATCCATCCTGCCGCTCCTTTCCTGATCTCCGTGCGCCATAATCGGCCCAACCTCCGTTCTCAAAGGCCATACTGTCCCCCCCACACAGAAAGTATAAAATCTGTGGCAGGATAAGTGCAACTCCTCTTCAGCCGAGTTTTCTCTGTTTTACCCCTATAATATTAGCTAAAAAACATACCGCTAAACCCCTTGACACCTGACAACTTTCCCTGTATCATAAGGTTGTCGGATGAAGTTTTGCGGAGCCTCTCTTAAGCGGCTTCGACATACATTGAAATACTATGCAAGAGTATACAATTTTGACGACCCAAGTGCAATTCACTCTGGAAAGGAGCCGGTCAATATGTCTGAAAAACGCGATCAAAGGGATCAAGAAGTTTTCCATCGGATCCTGGCTATCAATTCGGATATCGAGCAATACCTGGCTCTGGCTCCCAGCCTCAAATTGCCAACAGATCAGCCAAAGGAGACAACTTTCCTCCCCGTCCCCGTTGATCATCGTTTACCCATGGTCATTTGAGATCCACAGGCTATTTTTCCTGCCTTGTCAATTTTAACCGCTTTTCTGTTCCCCTTTTTTTAAGAGCAACCCTTAAGGGTTGCTCTTTTTATCCGCGCCTACCCTTTTCCTTCTCGCCTGCCTTTCCCACCCTCTCATGGCATCTCGCCGTCGGCCTGGGTCGATCTATGACCTTGCCAACTGTCTCTCTCGCTCAGTTCTTTGTCAATGGCATTGAGGATTTCCCATTTGCGGAGGCTCCAGAAGGGTGCGATGAGGTCGTTCGGCGGCCCGTCACCGGTCAGACGCTGGATAATCGTCTCGGGCGGCAGGATCTCCAGAATGTCGGCCACATATGTGACATACTCCTCTTTCGTCAAGAGCGGAAAGGGTTCTCTTTCGTAGATCTCTGCCAACGGTGTTCCTTTCAATACGTGCAGGAGATGCAATTTTATAGCCTGAAGCGGCAGCCGAGCCACGGCCTCGGCCGTCGCCATTATATCTTGGCGGCCTTCTCCGGGCAAACCCAAGATCAGGTGGGCACAGACCCGGACCCCGCGCTGCCGCAGTTTCCCCAGTCCCTCCAAAAAGGCGGAATAGTCATGCCCACGCCGCATCCAGGCCAAACTTCGCCCGTGAATGGTTTGCAAGCCAAGCTCAACCCACAGATAGGTTCGTTCATGTAACTCTTGCAAATAATCCAGGACATCATTCGGCAGACAGTCCGGCCGGGTGGCGATAGCGAGACCCACGACCCCTTCTTGAGCCAAGGCCTCCTCAAAAACCTCCCGCAAGCGCACCACCGGCGCATAAGTATTGGTATAGGCTTGAAAGTAAGCCAAGTATTTGCCCTTGGGCCACTTCTTCCGCATTTGCTCTTTCACCTGGGCAAACTGAGCGGATATAGACTTCCCCTGCTCCCCGGCAAAATCCCCCGAGCCGCGGGCACTGCAGTAGACACATCCCCCGCTGCCCAGAGTCCCGTCCCGATTGGGACAGGTAAAACCGGCGTCCAGCGGAACTTTGAAAACCTTTTCCCCAAACACTTGCCGCAAATGTCCATTAAAATTGTTGTAGCGCTTCTCTCCCCAGCGCACAGCCTAACATCCTTTCCGTGGAACACGCCTGCGTGCGCTTGGCTGAAATGCGAGAGCGTCCAATCCGCAGACGAGAAACTCGTCTCATGTGCAACCATAAAACATATCTTCGGCCATTATACCACATTCGGCTTTTGACTCCTACGGACATCCTTTTTCCGTCGTTGGTTTCCGGCCCAAAAGGTGTCATAATAGAATTAGTTTTAACCAACATGTACCCGGCACTCTTTCATAGTATCTGAAACTTTTTCACAGTGTCTGAGACTTTTTCATAATGCCTGACTTTTTCACCTACGGTCACAGCCATTACAGTCGCGATAATTACAATATACGAAAGGCCCAAAACCATGCAAAGTATTTCTCAACAACCGCTCTCCCCCAAGGCAACCCGGCCCAAACGCGGCCTGGGTAAGATCTTGTGGAAAATCACCCGGCCGCATACCTTGACAGCCTCAGTTATACCTGTCTTCGTCGGCACCGCTTTGGCCCGTCGTTACGGCGGGACCCACATTCTCCTTTTCCTCGCCATGCTTGCGGCCTGTCTCCTGATCCAAATCGCTACCAATCTATTTAATGAATACTATGACTTCAAGCGGGGTCTGGACACCAAAGCTTCCATCGGGATTGGGGGGGCGATTGTACGAGAGGGTTTTCAACCCCGGACCGTGATGTTCATGGCCTTGGCCGCCTACGCTTTATCCATTTTGGCTGGTGTTTATATCTGTGTCAGCAGCACTTGGTGGTTGGCCCTCATCGGTCTGGCCGGAATGCTGATTGGCTATCTCTACACCGGCGGACCTCTGCCCATCGCCTACACCCCCTTGGGTGAGATATTTTCCGGCGTGTTGATGGGAGGCATGTTTATCCTCATCTCCTTTTTTATCCAAACCGGGTACGTAAATAAGGAAGCCCTCCTTCTCTCCCTTCCGACCACCCTCTTGGTCGGAGCCATCAACATGGCTAACAATATTCGAGACCTGGCGGGGGACAAGGCTTCCGGCCGCAGGACCCTGGCTATTTTACTTGGCCATAACCGCGCCGTTTACGGCCTGGGGCTAATGTTCGCGGCCGCTTATCTGTGGGTCGCCGCTTTGGTTCTCCGGGATGTCG
This sequence comes from Peptococcaceae bacterium CEB3, assembly GCA_001029295.1. GTDB lineage: Bacteria > Bacillota > Desulfitobacteriia > Desulfitobacteriales > Desulfitobacteriaceae > Acididesulfobacillus. Next base: position 291,615 of record LDXJ01000061.1, read on the forward strand.
TCAGCCCTTGGCTCCTGCTCGTTTTCTTGAGTATCCCGAAAGCCGGGCAAGCAGTTCTGCGCCTCGTGGGCAAAACTCTCCCCGTGGAAATGATGCCTGCCGTCAAGTCGACCGCCCAGGCCAATACCGTGTTCGGGCTGTTATTGTCCCTAAGCCTCTTACTGGCACGGTAGCAGATCCGTCCGGTAAATCTCGGTAATTACGAAGAGCTCTGAAGACAGAAAGGCAGTGTTACTCTTGTTCATATCTTGCAGCACGAAGGAAGAACTGTGGCCCATCCCACCCGCGGGAAAAGCCCTGATCGGCGGTTACTGGAACCCGGCAGAGGAACCGGTACAAAGGCCCTCGGTACTGGAGTGGGCGGAAGGCCGGATCCTTCACCTGGAGGATTGCCCAGCCGGGACGCTTTCTTGCCCTCCGGACTGGCGGGACTGGCGCGAGTACCTGCTCATGCCCGGTTGGATCGATGCCCACGTACACCTGGCCTTAGACAGCATTGATTTTAACCTTTGCTTGGAACGCTGGCAGGACCCGCCGGCCATGGAAGCCGGGATCGTTCGCTTCTTGCGACGCTACCGTCAACTCGGAATCTGTGCCATCCGTGACGGCGGAGACCTGCCGGGTTACGGCTGGAGTGCCCATGAGAAGACAGCCGCGGGCCGGTGGTTGGGACCTGAGGTGATCTCCGTACGGGAAGCGCTTTACCGCCGGGGCCGCTACGGACGTTTTCTGGGGCGCGGCGTGGGGGACATCCGCCAGTGGCGCGAACAGCGTGAACAGTTCCTGTCGCAAGGCCAGGCCCAAGTCAAACTGATTGTGTCCGGAATCATAAGCTTTCGTGAATACGGAATCGTCGGCGCTCCCCAGTGGTCGCTGCCGGAGTTGCGGGAAATAGTCAGCGATGCTCATGCCCGAGGCCTGGCGGTCATGGCGCATGTCAGCGGCACTGAGGCTGTTGGGCTGGCGCTGGCCGCCGGGGTAGACACCCTTGAACATGGCTATTACATCACTTCCGCCCAGCTGGAGGAGATGGCGCGCCGAGGAGTGGCCTGGGTGCCGACCGTCGCCCCCACGGGAAATATCCTGCGGCAGGAAACTGATCGCTATTCGGCTGACGAGAAACAAGTACTGACGAGGATTGTGCAACAGCATCTGACGCGCGTCTCAGAAGCCCACGCTTTAGGCGTTCACCTCGGTTTGGGCACGGATGCCGGCGCTTACCTGGTAGGTCACGCCGATTCCCTGCTTGAAGAAATGGCTTGGTTCCGGCAAGCCGGCCTGCCGGCGCGGGAAGTCTGCCGCCTGGCCACCGAAGGCAACGCAGTTATTATCGGCCGTCCCGAACTGGGCAGATTGGTTGCGGGATCCGCAATGGCAAACCTGCAACTACGCAATACAGACAATACTGACAATTATCGCTGCCAAGGTGATTGACAATAACGTATGCTTAACTCTATAATAAGTATGCATTATCTTAATCCTTTCGGAAAGTGCCGGGATCGCGCCGCCGCGGAGAAAGGAACGGTGTTGTTTGCCCTGCACGTGTGCGAAAATACCGAGTGAACCCGTTCAGCGTAAGCTGAACATCGAGAAGGAGGGCGATGTATGGAAGCCGCCAACCTGGAAACCGCAGCCCTGGATGATTTGGAGAAAGTCCTTATCCGTCAGGCAGGTTCACTGACCCATTATCCCAAAGGGCATATTGTCTTCGCTGCCGGTGACATTGCCGATCGGGTATACCTGATTGAAAGCGGTTGGGTCAAGATCTACCGCCTTTCCTCCGACGGGCATCGGGTAACCGTGGGAAGCATCCGCAGTCCCGGTGAAATGATGGGTTTGGCCGAGACTCTCTGGGGAGGCGAGCGGACTTGTTTCGCCGGTGCCATTGATAATGTGACCATGGTCGTTTTACGTAGGAATAAATTTGAGGAACTTATGGCCACTCACCCCTTTCTGGCCATTAAGGTCGCCAAATTGTTGGGGGCCAGAATGCGGGAAGCGGAAGGAATCATCCATGAGATGGTGAGCTGGCAGGCACCGGGACGCCTGGCCTTGACGCTCTTAAAAATGAGCGAGCGCTGCGGGGTGGAGGCCAAGAACGGAATCAAAATCGGTTTACCCCTTACCCACGAGGAATTAGCCAGTATGGTGGGAGCCTCTCGCCAAACGGTGACAACCTTGCTCAATACCTTTAAACACGAAAAAAGCATTTCGTACGAAGGCCGGGAGATCAAAATCGTCAATCCGGATAAGCTCGTCCGCTGGATTATGTGAGGAAAACCCTTGACTTTAATCAGGGTGGCTAAATGAATATCGTGTTCCTGGGAGATGTCATCGGTGCGACCGCCTAATGTCGCGCAGATGACATTTTTTTTGTCGTACTGCTGACATCGCCTGACGTTTTAATTTGTTATGCTTTAGATAAGGTCTATTTGGCCATTGATTTAAGAAAGGGGGCACGTTCACTTTACGGCAACAACCTAATACACCGCGGCGCGATCTGTATCTCTTTCCGATGGTTGGCGAGATTCTGTTGTTTACTCTTGACAAGTCTCCTGACAAGTGAGGTGTCTCTATGAAGGCGTGGCTCGGAATGATCAATAAGTTCCTGCATCCCCACCAGAAGAAGCAGGAAAAACTGTTGGCTAGACTGGCTGAGTACCGGGATTTGTCTTCCCTGGCCCTGGAAAGTGAAAGTAAGCTCATGTACTCCCTTCTGCAGCGGGAAATGAACGAGGTCTTTTGCGAATATCTGACCCTGGCCTTCCTGGACGGCATCGGTTTTCTCATCCCGCACGTTTTAGTCCTGTGGTTGATCAATTTCCGCTTTCCCTACTTAGTTTTACCCCTGCAACTGCCCTGGATCGGCAATCAACTTCCTGTCATTATCTGGTATCCGGCGGCCGCAATTTTATTCTACGCAGGACGCCGTTTGTTGCGCAAATATTCTTTCGGTGCTCGGGTTAACCCGGTAACCCCATGTAACCGGGACAAAACAGTCGGAGGTGCTGTTCAATGATTTTTCATGTGGCGGGCGTTACCGTCAACCCTATCGTCATCATAATCTGGATGATGTTTGTCGGTTTCGTTTTTTCGACCATCGGCGCGGCCGGGGGAATCCTGGCCGGAGTCGGGCATATTACCATCTTCGGTATGAAAAAGGCCAACGTCATTAAACCCATGAACCAAATTCTCACGTTGGTCAGCCCGATCATTTCCACCCCTCTATACCTGCGGGAAAAACGGCTGGTAATACCGGCGGCCGTCACTCTCGGTTTAGGAGGCATCATCGGAGCCCTGATCGGTTCCTGGCTTTCGCACACTTATCTGCCGGACATGAAGTCATATCAGCCCCTTTTCGGCTTGATCACTTTTGTTATCGCGGGTCGCATGTGGTATGAGCTGACCCCTCGGTTTCGTGACAAGCAACAGGTTGTCAAAAAAGCAACCAAAGCTTTTGAGAGCAAAGTGAAGGAACTGAAAGCGGCCGGAAAGCTCAATGAGATCAAGGAAATCGGCGTGAATTTCAGTGAGATGGGCATCAATAATACTTTTTCCTTCGCAGGTGAAACGTTCCGCTATAATGCCTTCTCTCCTTTCCTGGCCGGAATGTTTGTAGCCATTATCTCAGCGGCCCTGGGCGTGGGCGGGGGCTTCTTGTTGGTCCCTTTCCTGAGCAGCATGCTTGGCTTTCCGATGTTCATTGTGGCCGGCACTTCAACCATGTCTATTCTCATCTCTTCTCTCACCAGCATCGGTAACTATTTACGCATGGGCAGCCACCTGGACTTCGCCATGATCGGCTTCGAACTGATCGGCATCCTCATCGGTTCTTACTTGGGACCCACTCTTTCCAAATACATTAAGGGCGTCTACCTCAAAGGTTTCCTGGCCGTCGTCCTCACCTATATCGGCATCGGTTATGTCTTCGGCCCTCTCATCCTGCACACGATAGGAATCAAGATTATCTAGCCGGCGCGAGCACGACCGCGGACTCATCCAATTCAGCCCGTTCGCAGCCGTCAAGATCAGCGACTGCTCCCCTGAATTTGAATCGAAGAAACTTGCCCGCCTCCGTAATCTGCAAGGCAACCCGAAAGGAGAAGATAGAATTGGTTGAGCCGAAATCCATCACAACTTATGCCGACGCGCAAGAACTGTTTGAACGCCTCTTAAAACTGGACTATCACCCGGTAGCCATAAAGTTCTTTAAATCCGCGGAAGAAGCGGCAAAATACCCGGCTGAGAAGAAAGCGGCCGCGAAACTCACTTTCTGCCAATTTACGGCGGCTACCCGCATGGCCAACTATGTCCTCAAAGGGACAAATGACAATATTTTGTGTGAAAACTGCCTGACCTGTTTCGGCTATACCGCCCCGTCGGATGAAGAAGCCAAAGGGCATTTTAAGTATGTGGCAGATATGGAACTTGCCAAACAGGTCTTGGCTACTAAGCCTCGCCTGCCTTTGGGAGAGCTGAAGGTTTTCATGACCGCTCCGCTGGCCAAGACGCCGGTCGATCCCGACGTGGTCATGTTTGTCTGCAACCCCCTGCAGGCTTACCATATCCTGAATGATTTCGTCGGCGCTTTCAAGGTCCATCCGCTTCAATTCAATCATACCGTGAACTCAGCGGTCTGTGGGGGGGCCGTCTGGAGTTACCTGAATCATAAGCCTAACATGAGCACCATGTGCTCGGGCAGTTATACTTCCGGCAAAACCGAGAAGGGGGAGGTCAACGTCTTCATACCGGGTGATCAAATCCTGGACGTAGCCCGGCAGCTGGCTTACCGCACGGAAGTGTCTGACGGAGCCTCCTTCCCGTACACCGGGACGGAATGGCCCGGGCTGGATGTCTGCAAGAAATGCCCGATGGTTCGCTTCAAAGACGCGGAATAGTCTCACCCGCCCGCAAAATCTAGAATCCGCAAAAGATTTTTCGCAAGGCATCATCCGTGCAAAAAGCCGTTTGTGGTCATGCGAAGCCGAGCGGTTCTTCTTAGGACCGCTCGGCTCCACGTTTTTTCTATGGTCTAATCCTCAAGTTTGTCGCGGCGTAGTTCGTAAAACGGGCTTTCCGCCAACAACTCACCGCCGACGCCCATATTGCTGCGCTCGTGTTCGTCAAGTACCACATTGAATGCGGCCATGGGCAGCCCCAGAGCTTGTGAAGCGGCTTCAGTCATCCCGTGAATCAAACTGCGTTTTTGATCAATCGTGAGCGCCGGACCGTCAAAATGAATGGTTGGCATCTTGCTTACACCCCCGAAGATGATATTCTATCCGTCAAAAAGAATGCCCTTTTTCCCCGCAAAAAATACCCGCGACAGTAGCCGCGGCTTGCGCAAAGATTCTCTAAATAAAAAAGGTTAAAACCCCTACAAATTCAGAGGAAGACCGAGTATAATAGAGTCTAGCCCATTGAAAATATAAGCAATTGAAAATGCGCGGAAGCAAAGGCCATGGAGGTCTGGACCCTTCTCTGCTGAGTGTGGACTCGGATCACTCGACAAGGAGATGGTTTACTCCTGGCCTTTTTTGTCCGCTGTTAGCCCTTGCTCTGCCGGAGCAAACGCAGGTCAGCCGAGTGTTCCTGCATTTAAGTCTCAGTGAACTCGTTCAACTAAAATTAGGGGAACCACTCCCACTTTAGAAGTGGGAGTCTCGGATCAAACAGATTGGATCAAACAGAGGAGGGGATACCATGTGTGAAGCCAATGCTTATCTCCAAGACACCGAAGGCGAAGTACTGTTCATGGAAGCCGTCGACATCATCGAACCCTACGAGGACGGTCTCAAACTCGTGGATATTTTTGGCCGGCAAAAATTCATCAGAGCCCGAATCAAAGACATGACCCTCTTAAGCCACCGCATCGTCCTGGAAGCGGCAGAAGTCCGCCGGCCCGCCTCTCACGAAGTCGTCAGTCCCGCTCAAACGGACAGAGCGGACATCTTAACACCTTAACCCTTAACTCCTTAACCCTTAACTCCCCAAAATGAGGCCGGATCCGGCCTCCGATGCCGGCCGGGCTCAGAGACGGGAGTCCACGTGGATCAGTTCGAGTTTTCCCCTGGGGGCATAACTCTCCTACCATAGAGGTTGGAGCCTTCTACGGCGGAGTGTCGGTAAAAACGAAACAGTGGAGGAACGGTTATGAAGCTTCCTGATTGGCTGGAAGAAAACAGCCCCGCTCTCTGCCCCTGCGGCTGCCTGGGCGGACGGAAGAAGCAGGGGTTTGTGCAAAAGACGCTGGAAGACATTGTTCGTTTCCTGCACGATTCTGTTTTTTCGGAAGAAGTCGCTTTGCAAACCGGATTTCTGCAATCTCTCGATCCCAGGGTAAAAGTGGCGGCTCTCCTTCTTTTGTTAATCTCCCTTAACTTACTGAGTCATCTTACCCTTCTCTGGGGATTCTACCTGGTTCTCCTCTTGGCGGCCCACTTGTCCGGCCTCTCGGTTCGCTCTCTCCTGAAAAGGGTTTGGCTGGTCGTCCCGCTGTTCACCGGAATTATGGCCCTGCCCGCGCTTTTTAACTGGGTGCGGCCCGGAGACCCCCTTCTTACCCTATTTCACCTGGGGGCTCCACTCTATATCGGCCCTTGGCGCCTTCCGGCTACCCTGACCATTACCGAACAAGGTTTGCGCGGGGACGCTCTGCTAGTGAGCCGGGTGGGAATCTCCGTCACTCTGGCCATGATCATCACGCTCACCACCCGTTGGCATGACCTTCTCCGCGCTCTGCGCAGCTTTTTCCTGCCAAAAATATTCGTCGCCACTTTGGAAATGACGTACCGTTACATTTTTGTTTTAGTTATGAGCCTGGAAGAAATGTTCATGGCCCGCAAGGCGCGTGATGCCGGTCTTTCCGATATCAAGGAACAACGTCGCTTTGTGGCCTCTTCTATCGGCGGGCTCTTCGGCAAATCTCAATTGATGAGCGAAGAAATATATCAGGCCATGATCGCCCGGGGTTATAACGGTGAAGTCCGCCTCTCCCGGCACTTTAAGCTCACCTGGCTTGATTTGTTCACAACAGGAGTCATTCTTCTTTCCAGCTTGACTCTCTACGCCGCGGACAAAGTATTGGGAGGGTGAATATGACGAAGTCAACACCGCTTTTTACTTTAAAAAGCGTTTCCTATAATTACCTTCCGGACAAGCCCGTCTTAGCGCGGATTGACTTGGACCTTTATCAGGGGGAGAGCTTAGCCATTTTAGGAGCCAACGGCAGCGGCAAATCCACTTTGCTCAAGTTGCTTTGCGGGTTGATTTTTCCCACCGAGGGAGAGATTACGGCTTTCGGCCAAACACTCAGCGAGAAAAGTCTGCAAAATCCGGCTTTTTTGCAAAGTTTCCGCCAACAGGTTGGCTTTGTCTTTCAGAACTCCGATGCGCAGCTGTTTTCAGCCACGGTTCGCGATGAACTTGCTTTCGCTCCGCTTCAGGCCGGACTCCCCGCCGAAACGGTACAGACAAGGGTCCGGGACACAGCGGAACTCCTGGGAATTCAACATCTCTTGGACCGCCCCCCTTACCGTTTGAGCGGCGGCGAGAAAAAGAAAGTCGCTTTGGCCAGTGTCCTTGCCGTCAATCCCGAGGTTCTCTTCTTGGATGAACCCACCAATGGTCTGGATCCCCGCACCCAATTCTGGCTGGTGGAATTCCTCATCGCCTTAAAAGACGCCGGCAAAACCGTGATCATAGCTACTCATGACCTTTCTATCGTTGAAGACCTCGCGGAGAGAGTCATCGTCATCCGGGAGGATCATACCATGGCCGCCGACGGCCCTACCTTAAAAATCCTGTCCGACCGGAACCTGCTCTTAGATGTCAACTTGATCCACGAACGCTCTCATTTTCACGTCGGTGCTGCCAGACACCACGGCTAAGCACCTATACGGTCTCACTTCAACTTTAGTTGAACGAGTTCACTTTCACGTCGGACGCAAACCCAAATCTGGCTTGCCAAAAAAGAAGGTGCCCCCGGACTCCTTGAAAAAGTCCCGAGAGGCACCATTTTCATTCGGCTATAGGGAAACGCCGTCGGCCTTCAGGCCAGACTAACAGCGGACTGCGCCCTCATCGCTTCAGGCGGTCTGCAAGCATAGCCACTCAGGCACAACCCAACGAGCGGGCGATCACCAAGCGCTGGATCTCCGAAGTCCCTTCCCCAATCTCCAGGAGCTTGGCATCTCTCAGATAGCGTTCCACCGGGTATTCCCGCATGTAGCCGTACCCGCCGTGGATTTGGATAGCCTCCAGGGCACACTTGACGGCGGTTTCCGAAGCGTGAAGTTTAGCCATGGCCGCGGCTTGAGTGAAAGGCTTGCCGGCATCTTTTAAGCGGGCTGCATTCCAAACCGCCAGTCGGGAAAGCTGCACTTGAGTCGCCATATCCGCCAGTTTAAATTGAATGGCCTGAAAGGAGCTCAGGGTCTGGCCGAATTGCTTGCGTACTTTAGCATAGGCCAGGGCCGCGTCCAGGGAAGCCTGGGCCAAACCAACCCCCATAGCTCCAATGCTGATTCTTCCCCTATCCAGGATTTGCAGGAACTGCTTAAAACCCACATTTTCTTCCGTCCCCAGAAGATTCCCGAGGGGAATCTTCGCCTCGTCAAAGACAAGTTCGGTCGTATTGGAGGCATGGAGTCCCAGTTTCTCATAAGAGGAATTGACCTGAAAACCCCGGATGCCCGGCTCGATCAGGAAAGCGCTGATCCCCCGGGTGCCGCGCTCAGGAGTCGTGACCGCGGTGGTGGTAACCACCCCGGCGTAGCTGGCGTTGGTAATAAAGCACTTGGAACCGTTCAAGACCCAGCCGTTCTCCGTGCGTGAGGCCCGGGTCCGGGTGCCGCCCGCATCCGAGCCGGCCTCCGGCTCCGTCAGCCCGAAAGCCGCCAAGTACTCCCCGCGAAAGAGGGGGGGGAGATACTTTTCTTTTTGCTCCGCCGTACCGAAGAGATAAATGGGACTGATCCCGAGGGAAAGGTCAGCCGCATAAGTGATACCCGTAGAGGCGCAGGCCCGGGTGATCTCTTCCACGGCAATCGCGTAAGAAACATAATCTCCGCCCGTCCCACCGGATTCCTCCGCAAAGGGAAGCCCCAGGAGCCCCAATTCCCCCATCTGTTTCACGATGGACAAGGGGAATTCTCCCGTTTTATCGCGTTCGGCCGCTCCCGGGGCGATGACTTCCTGGGCAAAGGAATGTACCATATCTTGGAGGGCTTTTTGTTCGGTCGTTAAATCCAACATGTTTACCCCTCCCTACTTAAAAATCAGAAGTCGGATGTCAGATGTCAGATGGAGATGTTAGATATTGGGAATCAGATATCAGATGGGACAAAATAGACATCCGTCGGCTTGAACTGGCTTAAGCGCCTGAACTTAGCCTTGACCGGCATACCGATTTTAACCTCGTTCGGGGCTACCCCCAGCAAACGGGAAAGGAAAAAAGTGTCCACATCCGGCCATTCGACCAAGATCAGGGTAAACGGCGTCTCCGCCAGGAATTCCTGGCTGCCGAAATAACAGGTCGTATAAGTGTGGACTTTCCCCTCCAACGGCAGCTTCATCCATTCCGTCTTAGCTCCGCAATTCATGCAATGGCCGCGCGGGGTGGCGAAAGTACTGCCGCACACCGGACATTTGCTCCCCCAAAGTTCTCCTTTGCTCAAGCCCTCAAAGAAGGGAGAATCTTGGGCGTAGCTGTGCATGTAGTCAATCTCGTAATGGTACTTCATTATAATGGGGTCCACGTTGTAAAGAACGGCCCCTTTTTCCTCTTCCTCCAGTTTTACTTTGCCCACCGGGTTCGTCCGTTGTTCCGCACTCATACTTTAAAACCCCCTCTCCATCACGCTTACGGTTATATAGGTGCCGGTGCCGGCATGACTGTGAATGAGCCCCCGTTTGGCGTTCTTAATCTGGAGGGTGTCATCCCCGTTGAAATGCTGACCGATCGTACCTTGCAGCTGCCATAAAGCAAAGACTCCCTGCATCAAACCGGTTGCGCCGACCGGATGACCGCAGGCCAGAAGCCCGCCGGACGGATTGACTGGGACTTTCCCTCCCAGGCTGGCTGCCCCGGACTCGACGAATTTGCCTCCTTCGCCGTATTTGCACAGACCCAAATCCTCATACGTTTGGATTTCGGAGGAGGTGAAAGCGTCATGCAGTTCGACGAAGTCAATCTCTTCCAGGGGATTGGTGATACCCGCCATCTCGTAAGCTTCCTTAGCCGCCGTCCGGCCGCCCCGGAAAGAGTGAACCCCGGGATATTTCAGATCCTTATAGTCGGCCGCGTTCTCGTGCGGCAGGAGAATGACTTCACGCGAGGGTCGGTCAGCCATGCGCATGGCGTCCGTCCCCGTACCGACTCCACTGATCCGCACCGGTTTGTCCGTGAGCTTATGAGCCATCTCCTCTGAGGCTAGGATGACCGCCGCGGCCCCGTCTGACATGACACAAATATCCAGGCGTTTTAAAGGATCGGCAATCATCTCCGACTTCATTACATCTTCAATGGTGAGTTCCGCCGGAAATTGAGCATAAGGATTGTGCAGGGCATTGCCGTGGTTCTTCACCGACACAGCCGCCAGCTGCTCTTCCGTCGTGCCGAATTCATACATGTGCCGTTTGACCATCATGGCATAGTACCCGGTGTAAAATCCCCCCACCGGATAGTCGAAGTTGGTATCAGAAGCGAGGGCAATGAATTCGTTCCCTTTCCAGGTGTTGACATGGGACATGGTCTCAAAACCAAAAGCCGCACAGACATCCATCCGCCCGCTGGCCACTGCCTCCCAGGCCGATTGGATACACATTCCTCCGGTGGCGCCGCCGGATTCAATCCGCTTTGAAGGTTTCGGCGTCAGTCCCAAGTAATCATGCACCATGATCCCGGCCATCAGTTGCCGGGTAAAATGATCGGAAAAGTAGGACGCCACAGAACCGTCAATCAGGTCCAAAGTCAGACCGGGCACATCGGCCATCGCTTGGTCGAAGGCTTCTTTGACCATGTAGCGGAAATCTTTGCGTGGGGACGCCTTGGCGAACTTGGTAATTCCCCCGGCAATCATGTATACAGGTCTCAAGTCACATTCCTCCCTTAAATTTAAGCCGTCACGACCGCGGCCGCCTCTTGCAGGTTATATTTTTCAATATAAATCTCGCGTAAGCGATATTTCTGGATCTTGCCGCTGGCAGTCGCCGGGTATCCCTGCACAAAATCGATATAACGGGGAATCTTGTGGTTGGAAATGTGACCCCGGCAGAAGTCCCGAATCTCTTCCGACGTGGCCGTTTCTCCTTCACGCAGGCGGATAACGGCGCAGACTTCCTCACCATACTTCGTATCCGGCAGTCCGACGACTTGAACATCGGCAATCTTGGGATGGCGATAAAGAAACTCTTCAATTTCACGCGGGTAAATATTCTCGCCGCCGCGGATGACCATGTCTTTCAAACGGCCGGTGATATTACAGTAGCCGGCTTCATCCATCACCGCCAAGTCCCCCGTATGGAGCCACCCTTCCGCGTCAATGGCCTGGGAGGTGGCTTCCGGCATGTTGTAGTAACCGGCCATAATACTGTATCCCCGGGCGCAAAGCTCACCCTGCTGCCCATAGGGTACGGGTTCCCCAGTAGCCGGATCCACGATCTTGACCTCGACCCCGTCTAGTTTCCGGCCCACCGTCGTTACCCGGCGTTCCAGCGAATCATCAATCCTGGTCTGAGTAATGACCGGGGAGGACTCCGTCTGCCCATAAGCAATGGTCACCTCTTCCATACCCATCGTCCCAATCACTTGTTTCATCACTTCTACCGGGCAGGGCGACCCAGCCATGATTCCTTTGCGCAAAGTCCCAATATTGTAGGGAGTGGTTTTCAGAGTTTCCAGTTCGGAAATAAACATCATGGGCACACCCTGCAGACCAGTGCACGCCTCTTTTTCCACCGCTTTGAGAACCGCTTGAGGTTCAAAATATTCCACGGGAACCATCGTGGCTCCCTTGGTCACACAGGCCAAAGACGACATGACACAGCCGAAACAGTGGAAAAGCGGCACCGGGAAACAGAGGCGATCTTCTTCCTGCAGATTCATGGCGTCGGCCACCGCGTTAGCATTGTTGACAATGTTATAGTGGGTGAGCATAACCCCTTTGGGGAAGCCGGTCGTGCCCGAGGTGTATTGGATATTGATGACATCCTCGGGACGGGTGTTATCCTGATACCCTTTCAGCACTTCGTCCGTTACCCCGGCGCCACGAGCCAGGAACCCCGGCCAATTCAGCAAACCCGGCACCTCTTTATCCGCGAGCAGAATCCTGTATCTGAGTTTGGGCAAGGCGGGGTAAGCGTAAGGCTGCTCCTGGGGATGGCGCGCGAATTCTGGCAGCACGGAACTCAGGATCTCGACATAGTGAGTCTGTTTCACCCCCTCCACCAGAAAAATGGCGGCACTGTCGGACTGCTTGAGCAGATATTCCAGTTCCGTACTCCTATATTGGGTATTCACTGTGACCAGGACAGCTCCCATTTTGGCACTGCCCATTTGCAAAAGTATCCACTCGGGGACATTGGTGGCCCAAAGGGCGATCGATTCCCCTTTGCGAATCCCCAAGCCGATCAGGGCCTTGGCGACTCGGTCCGCTTCCTCCCTCAACTGCTTGTAAGTAAGCCGCACCGGCCGATCCGCATAAACCATGGCTTCTTTGTCCGGCAACCGCTCGCTCACCTCGTCCAGCAAGTCCCCAATCGTTTGGTGCAACACGTTGGTCATAAACTCCCCCCTCTGACATTCACTTCACTTGAGAACCGCTTTGCCAGCGCCTGTTTGGGGCCACAGATTCTAAACGGCCCCCGGAAATCGCTCTCGCCTGTTCCCTGACTCACCCCTTATAGCAAATCGCCGGCCAACAATGCTTTCCCCACGCGCTCCGCCCGGCCGTTCGACCCGAAAAGTTAAGATCGAGCACTGAATAGTAACAACACCGCCTTCAACGGTTCAGGCAATCCACGCACGCAACAAAAAAAGCCCCTGGGGGACTCAAAAATCCGGCTTGCACTCGCTCCCACTGTGTCATTTTTCTTTGACACCAGGACCACTGGGACGGGGATGTGAAGAAAGGTTTACACAATTCTGAGATCCGAAACGTAAATATCAGTTGACAAACTCTGGGACACATCCCCATCGCTAAAGCCCCCCTAAAGCCGGGGGCACGTGACTAAGCTTTTCGGAAAACTACTTTTCCGGGTGATATTTTTGCAATTTCTTGTATAAGGCCTGGCGTGAGATTCCTAGCATAGCTGCCATCTCCGTCCGGTTACACCCACTGCCCAAAAGATGGACCAAAAGCTTCCCTTCAAATAGATCCGTGATCTCCACCAGGGGCCGCCTGCCTATCATATTCACCCATTCCGCCCAGGTTATCGCTTCGTTCGCTCCATCTCTTCCTTCGCCCGATTCATCCCATTCGCCGTCCGCCCTATCTTCTTTGTTTCTTCTATCTTCTTTGTTTGTTCTATCTCCTTTGTTCATTCTGCTTTCTTCTTCGTTTGTCCCGTCCGCCCCTTCCGTTACCCTGTCATTTGCTTTACCCACTCCACCTTCTGTTTCCTTCACCCTGTTCCGTACTTCCTTCGCCCCGTTCCCTGCTTCCCTCGCTTCGTTCCTTGCTTCTTTCGCTCTGTCTCTGTCCTCGTTCGTTCTACCCCTTCCCTCAATCGTCCGATCCGCTTCGAGGCACCGAGAACCCGTCTCTATCCCCTCTCTTGCCATCTCCAGCCGGCCCGCTCCAGGCCGGCGGCCGATCTTCCCGCCTCTTCGCGATGCGGCTTCCCGCCTGCTGGTTTCGTCCTTCCACTCTTCTCTCTCTCTTATAGCGTCAGACTCAACCTGCCCGATTGCCGAAGTACCCGCTGCCAAACCCAAGGTCTTTGCTCTCTCCGTTTGTTCCTGAAACCATCTTCGCAAATACGGCGGTAAATATCCGGCGTTTAGCTCTTGCCCCCCATCATGCAAGTTGAAAGCCGTTTCCAAAATATTGCGTAATTCGCGCACATTTCCCGGCCAGTGATAGCTGTCGAGAATTCGCTGTATGTCGGCGTCCAGACGATAAACCCTATAATCGTACTCCACGTTCAACTGCTTCATGAAAGCTCGGGTAAGGACGGGAATGTCTTCCCTCCGGCTGCGCAAGGGCGGTATTTCCAAAGTCACAACATTGATGCGGTAGTAGAGGTCACTGCGAAACTTCTTGTATTTGACCAGTTGGGCAAGATTAGCATTGGTGGCCGCTACCACCCTCACGTTGACCCTCCTGGGCAAGCTCTCTCCCAAACGCTGAATTTCGTGTTCTTCCAAGAAGCGCAAAAGTTTAGCCTGAAGTGCCAAAGGCAGTTCGGCCAATTCGTCGAGGAAAACCGTACCGCCGTCCGCAAGGGCAAATTTTCCCAGGTAACCGCCCTTTTTACCCCCTGTAAACGTTCCCTCAGCATAGCCGAATAACTCCGATTCCAAAAGTGCCTCGGGAATCGCCGCACAATTGACCCGGACAAACGGCTTAAAACGGCGCAGGCTGCCTTGATGCAGCGCCTGGGCAAACAGCTCTTTCCCCGTTCCGGTCTCCCCCGTTATGAGCACGGTCGTATTACGTGGAGCAACTTTGAGAACCGCTTGTTTTAAGTCAAGAATCTGGGGACTCTTGCCGACAATCGCGGCAATACTCGGATCTTCCGTTGTTTGCATTCTTCTCACCCCCGGGTGAACACCCCTAAATCCACTGCTCACACTACATATTATAAGTGCATTCCGGGGCAAATACCTGAATATTTCGCCAACAGGTCTGTAAACTTAGGTTAACGGTCTATATCGCGTGCTCGACAGTCGCCCGAACAAAATAGCAAAGGGCACTCATGAACAAGCCGATGCAGCCTTAGCATTTTCGCACCTGCGAGCTTGAGCTGTGGATTGATTTTAACATATCTTTATACCTATTGGAACAGTGAATTAATCAGGATTTAACATAAATGGGTTACATTTCTTGTGGGTCACAAATTTCGGAAGGAAGTAGGAGGGAATTAGACATGTTAAAAGGCAAGAAGCTAAAACAGGTTGTCGCCGGCGTGGCCTTGGCCACATTTGTTCTCAGCGCGAGAACAGCTTTTGCTGCTACGCAAGTCTCCGCGAACCCGCAAAAAGACGGAACCGTCATTACGTCCTATGACTGGCAACTGACCCCAGCCGGTCAACAGATTACCTTGGGTGATTTTCCTATGGGAGCGGCTGTGAGCCCAGACCACAAGTACGTGGTTGTAACGAATGACGGCCAAGGTACTCAGTCACTCCAAGTTGTAGATCTGGCATCAAGGCAAGTAATTCAAACGATTCCCTATCACTCTCCTCAGGCCTTGTACCTCGGCATCGCCTTCAGTCCGGACGGGAAAACGTTGTATGCTTCGGGCGGAGGTCGGAATGTGATTCACGTCTATTCATTTGCCAACGGAACCTTGACGGAACGCTCTGCAATCACTGGCGTGCGCGGCTACCCTGCCGGGCTGAGTGTCTCAGCGGATGGAAAGACTCTCTATGTCGCAAACAACACGTCCGATTCCGTGTCAAGCATTGACCTGACGACGGGTAAGGTAAGCAAGACAACCCCAGTCGGCCATAATCCCTACACCGCGTTTCTCAGCCAGGACGGGACCGCCCTTTACGTCAGCAATTGGGGTGAAAGTAGTGTCACGGTTTTAAATCCAAAGGACCTCAGTGTTGAGAAAACCATCCGGGTAGGCCTGCATCCGAATGCCATTGCCCAAAATCCGGTGACTGGTATGATTTACGTATCTGACTCAGACAGCGACCAAATATCTGTCATTGCGCCCAAGTCCAATCAGGTCATCCACACCGTCTCTCTCGCCCCCTACAAGGGCGCCTTGCCAGGGACGACGCCGGATGCCCTGATGGTCAACCCGGACGGCAAGACCTTGTACGTAGCAAACGCCGATAACAACGACATCGCCGTTATCGATCTGGGAGATGGCCGGGACAGAAAGACGCCCTCCGTCAAAGGTCTGATTCCGACAGCTTGGTACCCCACAGGCATCTTCACAACCCAGGACGGAAGCGGCCTGATGGTCATCAATGCCAAGGGACTGGGCGCCGGTCCCAATACGCAGGGCCAGTACATTGGCAACATGATCAAGGGAACGATGTCCTTCATTCCAACCCCTGACCAGGGACAACTGCGCAAATACACCGAGCAAGTGAAGACCAATGACCACTTCCGGCCGGAGGGAATTCGGCCGCTGGTGAGTGCCACGATTCCGCGCTTCTCCAATGAACGTTCGCCCATCAAGCACGTTATCTACATCATCAAAGAGAACCGCACCTACGACCAAGTGTTTGGCGATATGAAAAAAGGCAACGGTGACCCCTCGTTGACCGAGTTTGGCAAGCAAATCACGCCAAACTTGCACAAACTGGCCAATCAGTTTGTCCTCTTGGACAACACCGACACGGACGCGGAAATCAGTGCCCAGGGGCACAACTGGTCCACCGCGGCCATTTCCAACGACTACACCGAGAAAAACTGGCTGGCAAACTACAGTGGCCGTGGCCGCGGCTATGACTTCGAGGGAACCAACAAGTCTACGTATCCCCAAGACGGATTCCTCTGGGATGACGCTGCGCGCGCTCACGTCTCCTACCGTGATTATGGTGAATTTGAGGGATACAATGCCAAGACGGGAATCTCAACCCCTAGTGGCCCCAGCATCGGCAATAACTACGACCCCAACTATCCTGCCTGGGATCTGAATGTCTCTGATCAGACCCGGTTTGAGCAATGGCAAAAAGAGTATAACCGTTTTGAACGAGATGGCAACCTGCCGCAGCTGGAAATTGTCCGTCTGCCAAACGACCATACTCAGGGAACGCGAACCGGTGCCTTGACACCACAGGCCTATGTGGCTCAAAACGACTATGCCTTAGGTGAGATTGTGGATACTGTCAGCCATTCAAAAGATTGGAAAGACACCGCCATCTTCGTCATCGAAGACGATTCACAAGACGGGCTCGATCACGTGGATGCCCACCGCACGGAGGCTTTGGTCATCAGCCCTTACACACAAACCGGCAAGGTTGATAGCACCTACTATGACACAGCTTCGATGCTCAAGACCATGGAACTGATTCTCGGTATGAAGCCGATGACCCAATTTGATGCCGAAGCAACTCCGATGCTCAACGCTTTCACCTTTAAATCGAACTTTACGCCGTACGATGTCATCCGGCCCACCTACGATGTGAACGCCAAAAACGGTCAAAACGCTCCGATGGCTGCACTAGCCGACAAGATGATCTGGAACGTGGAAGACGCTAACAATGATAACCAATTTAACCGGATGCTGTGGGCCGCTACCAAGGGTAACGTACCATACCCTACCGTCCATCACACCGATGGATCACCTGACAGTGAACCACAGGTTCCGGATTCGGACGGCTGACTGTAGGTCAAATATCTATGTCTTGACAGAACGAATTAAGGTACAAACATAGGGTGTCTTGGCAGGGTCGTAATATAATGACCCTGCCCGGACACCCCATTTCTTATACAGCACAGAAGTTCGTAATTTAGCACGAATCAGCCAAATATATCCGTAGGGCAGACCGAAGAGTAGGCTGAATGCTAAGCCGAATCCTTGAACCCCGGATTAAAGGGTTGCCAGAAAATCCTCTATGGCCCGGTTGACAGCTTGCGGCTGTTCTGACATGACCATGTGTCCTGCCGCGGGGACGAGAGTCAACGATGTCTTGGGCATCTTTTCCTGGAGATAGCGGGAGAACTTGGCTGGAGTCATCAGGTCGTCTTCCCCGCAGAGAATGAGCGCCGGCACCCCGATCGACGCAACTCTGTCCATAACGTCAAAACGGTCACAAGCTTGGAAATCCGACTCATAGACCTGGGGGGGAACCTGTTCCATCTCCTTCCTGGCTTGGTCCAGGATTTTCTCCTCCGCGTCCTTCGCGTACATGTACTTGACACTTGCCAGCGGATGCCT
This sequence comes from Peptococcaceae bacterium CEB3, assembly GCA_001029295.1. GTDB lineage: Bacteria > Bacillota > Desulfitobacteriia > Desulfitobacteriales > Desulfitobacteriaceae > Acididesulfobacillus. The sequence goes on from LDXJ01000061.1 coordinate 309,681, forward strand.
TCCCTCGGCCAAGACTCCTAAAATAGCCGGGCTCACTCTTAAGCGGGCACCGCTCCCGACCAGGATGATTCCCGCTAGGGTTTCCGGATAAGTTAGAGCAAAATCCAAAGCGATCCCCCCGCCCATAGAATGCCCTACAAGGACAAATCGCTTCAGCCCCAGGACCTGAGCAAAGCGGTGGACGAACTCTCTGTAGCCTGCGATCTCATCCTGTGCCTTGCCCCCTGATTCTCCATGTCCGGGCAAATCCACAGCCACGAGATGCCGACCCCTAATTCCGGCGAGTTGTTTCTCCCAAGTGCCCCAGCTTCCTCCCGCCCCGTGCACAAAGAGAACGGTCTGCTCTTCCGCTTTTCCCTTACCCTCTTCTTCATAATGGATACGGTCGCCCCATACCTCGGCAAAAGACATCGTTCTCACCCTCATTTCTGCTCCTGAATACCCCTGAACATAATAGCATAATGGTTTGTCCCTATCATTCTCAACCAACTGCCTCCCAACATTCTACCCGCTGAGCGAAAATTCCGCAAACACCCCTTAGCGGAAGAAATCTTGAGCGAAAGGAATCTTGCCGTTAGGAATAGAATGTCGCATATCAGCTGACGAAAAGGGCAGAGTATATCTAGCCATAAACCCGTAGTAAATTCCGGGCCAAAGCAAACTTTATGAACGGAGGTATCAATCAAGCATGAGTACTCTGGAACTTGGAAACAACCGTCAGGCAGAACCGACAGCATACTCTGTCATTCAACATAACTTGGAAAACGTGGGCTTGACCGGGCCGGAAATCGGCGAACTCTGGGCCACCTATATGGCGGAAAGCATGACTTGTTCCATGCTCCCCTTTTTCGTAGCCAAGGTCAAAGACCCGGATATACACCGGGTCCTGCAACAGCATACTCTGGATAAGTCGGCTCAACATTTGAATTCGATCCGCGAGATATTCACGGCAGCCAATTTTCCCCTTCCCCACGGTTTCACGGATGAAGATTTCGATGTGAACGCCAAACCCCTTGTTTCCGACACCTTTATTCTGCTCTATGCCAGCTTCATGGCCAAATCCGGTATGCTCAATTTCAGTCTGGCTTTTTCCAGTGCCGCGCGTCCCGATGTTCGGGCCTTTTTTGAAAACTGTCTCAACGATTCTCAAGAAAGCGCCCGCACAGCGCACGAGGTTCTTTTGGCAAAAGGGCTTTTCCCCCGGGCGCCTTATGTTCCCACCCCAGACAGGACGGAATATGTCCATGATGTGCAAAGTTTTTATAAGGGTTTCCTCGGCGACAAAAGACCCATCAACGCCCTCGAGATCGAACATATTTTTGCCAACGTGGTATCTATGTATTTAAGAAACACTATGACCTCAGCCTTGGAACAAGTCACCAAATCTAAACTGGTCAAGGATTATTTAGAGCGCCTGCGCCGGATCAATGACAAACAGATCGATATTCTTGAGCACATATTGGAAGATGCCGACCTTGCCACTCCCACAGACCACGATCACCATGTCACGGAATCCCTGGAATCTCCCTTCAGCGATAAGTTAGTTCTGTTCCACCTGACCGTAGTTACGGCCTACGCCATAACCGGATATGGGCTCGCCCTGGCCAATTGTACCCGCAGCGACATCATCTTGACTTTCAGCCGTTTCATCTTTGAACTTGGGGACTGTGCCAAAGATGGAGTCAATTTGATGATCAAGCAAGGCTGGCTGGAGCGAGTTCCCGAAGCCGCCAACCGCAAAGAATTGAGCAGCCAGTGACTTCGACATCCGACCGGGAAAGTCATGAAACAAGGTTTTTCGAATAAAAGCACCTCCCGAAAACCTGGGGGGCCTTTGCCTCATTCGCCAAGAATTTTTTCTCTTTTCTGGCCGCGATTTTCTGCCTTCGGTTTTCTGCCCGCATTTAAGACCTTTTTCCCTAGCCCGCAAGATTAATTATTCCCGCCCCGACATATAATGATCTTCGGAGACCCCGCTCAAAGAGGAATTCCCTGCTTAAACGGCGAACTTCTGTTATTAGCTAACTCCGGTTATCAGCCAACTCCAATGCACCTTATACCCAAAAATGACACCCTCACACTATTATTATTCCTCACACTATTATTATTAAGGAAAGGAATGATTCCATGCGCTGGTCCGAGCGGCTCAAACTCACTTGGCAGACTTTCTTACAGGAAGCACCCGCTCTCTATCTCTGGTTTCTCCTATACATCCTTGCCACAGCCGTCGTGATCATCCTCTTCGTGTTTAGCTTGGTTCACAATGCCCCGCTTGATATTCCTTCAGGCGCTTTCCCGCACAGGGCGCCAATGTTCCCCGGCCCTTATGCACCCTTGCCCGGCGGAAACTTACCTGGGAACTTCGCTTATGGCGGCCCCGTGCCTTTCGGACCTTTTGGTCTCTTCGGAGCCGGTTTGCCTTTCCTCCGGGACCCAACTCTGATGGCCTCCTACCTTGGCCGCTTGGCCTGGCCTTTCGCGGGGCTCGTCATTATTTCGCTCCTCATGTCAGCTTCTTTGACTGCCGGCACGTACCACCTTACCCGGAAAGCTTTGGAAGGACTCAAACCTTCATTCCGTGATTTTAAGCTCCAGGGAACATGGCGCGTCATAGGCTGGTACATTCTTCTCTTTCTGGCTCAACTCCTGGTCCTTGCCCTGGCTGTTCTCGTTTCTCTGCTCTTCTACCGGATCAAAGTCCTGCTGGCCATCTTCCTGGTCGTCTACTTCATTGCCCTGGCCGCCTTGGTCATCTACCTGGTCCCCTGGCTCGCGACCGCCAAGATCTACCTGCTCGCCCACCGGGACCAGGGTTTCGGCCATACTCTACGGGCCAGTTTCACCTTCTTTCGCCGGCATATGGCTGTTCTCTGGGGTTATATCGGTACAGCCTTGTTGATCTTGGTAGTACTTTTACTGCTCAATAGGATTTCACCTTTGTTGAATATTCTGGTTTCCTTGGCAGTCACACCGTTCAACATGATCTTGCCCATGGTCTGGGTCCTCTCCTTGCTGAAGGAAGAAGCCGGCGGTTCCCCAACAAGTTACCCGGAACCTCTGCCGTCCGCTCCGCTTCCCACCTCTTCGGCAGAATCAGAATCCTTCAGACCTGACAACCCAAACGTTCCGAGAAGCGGAAATCCGCCTCAGACCCCAGACCCCTCTGCGGCCGTGACTACCCCCCCTGGGTCCGATACCCCCAATCCCGCCGACATGCCAAATGTCCCGGATGACCCCGGTACCTCCAACGCCACCGATATGCCAGACACCCCGCACACCCCGGACCATCCGATCCCTTAAATCGGGTCCTGCCACCAACCCGTCCGGACCATCCGGTCCTGCGCTGTTTAGACGGGCTGACTATGCTCCACGGATCCGGTACCGTTCGGAGTATCTGGACCCAGCCCCTCTATAGGGTCCTATAGAGCGGCTGGATACCAGCCGCTTTCTCTGCAGGCTTTATCACGCGCAAACAGTTCGCTCCGTTGTTGCGGGCCGCGCTTAAGTCGGCGTTTCCGCGATGTCCATTGTGACGGGTAAAAAGCGGTGCCCCAACCACCTGGCAAAGCAGAGAAAATCACACACCTCATCCGTCTCCGCCGGCCCCACAGTCTTACTGCTGGGGCTTCTCCTTTTCTGCCCAAGGCTGTCAAAATACGGCACCGGATAAAAGTGCCGCTGCCTTTCATCCAAGGATGAAACTACTAAATACCATATTTTTCACGAAACTCCTTGGCCTTATCCAGGGTCGCCAAGGCGGTTTCCTCCGTATGGGCAAAACTAACGAGAAAAGTTTTCTTACCCCAAGGACTGAAGGCCTTAACCATGGCGGCATTAACAAGGTACCCTTTGTGGCAGCGGAAAAACCTCTCATCGTTGAGCCGGCCTTCCAGCTTTTCGAGGGAGTCAGCGGTGGCGTAGGTGAACCCCTGGACCGTGATGATCAGCGTCTTACGCTGTTTTCTGGTCACAAAGAGAATGTCCTCGGGGGCAACAAAAAAGAAGTCGCGCCTTATCTGGACTGCCAGTTTTCTCATTTCTCCAGCCATCTCCCGACAGACAACTCCTTTCTTCCCGCCCCATGTCGACCCTAAGAACCGGTCCCGCTACCCAAATACTTTCTCAGCGTCTTTTCCAGCTCGTCCGTTCGAAACGGTTTGACCATAAACTCAAGGGCACCCAGGTCCAAAGCTTGGCGAACAATGTTTTTTTGAGCAATGGCACTGCAAACAATCACTTTAGCCAGCGGGTCAAAGGACATGATTTTTTCCAGAGCCATTAAGCCATTGAGTTCCGGCATGGTAATATCCAGAATCGTGAGAACCGGCCTGCTCGCCTGATACATTTCAATTGCTTCCCACCCGGTCCCGGCTTCCAAGACCTCACTGCATCCCAAGCGGACCAAGACCTGACGAATCATCAAGCGCACAAAACTAGCGTCATCTGCAACCAGAACTCCATGGCCCATCTAACAGATTCTCCTTACTTTCTAACCATCCCATGGCTCAATATTATGGGAAAAGAATAGCACTGCTTAGTACCTCGAGTCAATGATGATCATACCGATAGTATCTTCAAGCCCTTGACCAAATACCATATAGTGGCATGGAAAGGGGCTATGACCATGGTATTCAGACATTTAGGCCAACGCATCCGGGAAGAGAGAACGCGCTACAGGCTCACACAGGAACAACTGGCGGAAGCGGCGGAAGTCAACGAGTCCTACGTGGGCCAGGTTGAACGGGGAGAAAAGAACCCCAGTTTAGAGACTATCGTAAGTATTGCCAATTCCCTCGGGGTTACGCTAGATTATCTGCTCCAAGAGGAAACCAACGTTGAACCCGACAGTTTAATCAATGAGCTTGTGGCCATTGCCAAAGATAAAGGTCCGGACGAATTGCGGCTGATGATCAACATCTGCCGTATGATTGATGATTACACCGATACGGTCAGGAAAAAGTAACCTCAAGAAAAAGGACAGGGGGCTCTCACCCAGAAGTGAAGCCCCCTCTTTTGCTTGCCATGACAAAATCCGGAGGATATACTTGTAGTACCGAACAAACCGGGAGGAGAAACGACATGCTTAACTTCAACTATTCCATCCCAACTGAGATTTTCTTCGGTCAGGACCAAATCAAGGTTTTGGCGGCTCAGATCCGCAAGTACGGCTCGCGGGTCCTCCTCGTTTACGGCGGAGGCAGCATTAAAAAGGCAGGACTTTACGCCGAGACGACCGCAATTCTCGAAGCGAATAACCTTCCTTTTCGGGAGCTTTCAGGTGTTGACCCGAATCCGAGAATCGCCAGCGTGCGCAGGGGTATCGAGGTTTGCCGCCAAGAGAACCTCGACTTCATTCTGGCCATCGGTGGAGGGAGCGTTATTGATTGTGCTAAAATGGTGGCGGCCGGCTTCTATTACGGGTCTGATCCCTGGGATCTCGTCCGCGGCAGCGCCCGAGTGAAGAAAGCCCTACCCGTCGGCACCATCCTGACGTTGGCCGCCACCGGTTCGGAAATGGACCCGATTGCCGTCATCAGCAATCCGGAAACTCAAGAGAAAATCGGCGTAGGGCATCCCTCCATGGCGCCAAAGTTTTCCATCCTGGATCCGACCTATACCTTCACCGTGCCTCCTTCGCAGACGGCCGCCGGCACGGCGGACATTATGAGCCACGTCTTTGAATCCTACTTCAGCAAGACGAGAAGTGCTTTTCTGCAAAGTCGCCTGGCAGAGGCCATTCTGAAAACCTGTATTCACTACGGCCCCTTAGCTCTGGCCAAGCCGGATAATTATGAGGCCAGGGCCAACCTGATGTGGGCTTCCAGCCTGGCTATCAACGGCCTTCTCAGTTATGGGAAAGAAAGAAAGTGGAGCGTCCACGCCATCGAACATGAGCTCAGTGCTTTCTACGACATCACGCACGGGGTGGGATTGGCGATCCTGACACCACATTGGATGGAGTACATCCTCTCCCCCACGACTGTTGATGCTTTCCGGGAATACGGAGTGAACGTCTGGAATTTGGATCCCAAGGCGGACCCTTTTGCCACGGCCCGTGCGGCAATCGCCCAAACGCGCGCTTTCTTCGTTTCCCTGGGGTTACCCACTACCTTAAGAGAAGTCGGCGTTCCCGAGGACAAACTCCGAATGATGGCCGAAAGAGCGACCAAATCCAGTACCTTGGGGGAGTTTAGACCCATCGACACAGAAGACGTCCGGCAAATCCTTAAGGCTTCTCTGTGAACTCCCGGGCTTCTCTCTCAGCTCCCGGGCTTCCCTTTGAGCTCCCGGGCTTCCCTCTGAGCTCCCGGACTTCCCTCTGAGCTCCCGGACTTCTCCGGAGTCAAGTCCGAGGTTTTCCCGCGCACGTTCTATAAACGTTCTTAACCCTCCGGCCCGGACATCGTAGAATACAGCCGCCATTCCAAAATTGCGGAAAGATAGTGCGGAAATATACATGGGTACTGGCACAGCATGGGTTTTCCACTCCATAGAATATCCCATCTTAGGAGTTAATTCATGGAATATAAGGAGGAAAAAACCATGCACGTCGTACGTCGCGGGGAAACTTTACACCTGATTGCCAAACGGAACCGGACCTCTGTCACTGTCCTGCTGCGCCTCAATCCTAAGCTTCGCTGCCATCCCAATCTGATTTACGTGGGAGAACGTATCCGGGTCCACTGAGTATCAGCACCGGGCTCCGCACTTTGGCAGAAACTAGCGCCGGTGCGACAATAAGCGCGAACAGCAATCCTCCCTCGGAAGATTGCTGTTCGCTTTAGTGACAGCCACAAAGGCTACTGCCGTGTCGTGTTGTGTCGTTTCTTCGGGCTGCCTATGGATCAGCGAGATAGTGTCCACTTGTTTTGGCGCGGGACGCGCCCCTCACGAAAACGGGTTGACCCTATTTGACCCCCATCGTTTGGTTATATTCCTGAATCGCAGAGGTGATTTTCTTGGCCGCGGCATCCAGAGCCGCCTGGGGGGTCGCCTTGTTTAAGACCGCTTGCTCAATGGCATTCTCCACGGTCGCCCGAGCCGACGTGAAGACCCCAATCCTTCCTCCTTCTGTCACTCGGTTTTCCGGTGTGTTATGCAGTTGGTCCAGAGCCACCTGGTAAGAGGGGTATTTAGCCAGGAAATCCTTGTAAGTCTGTTCATTCACGGCAGCTTTATTGATTGGCAAGTACCCAGTCCCGACGGTCCAGGCCGCCATCTGAGCCGGCTGAGTCAGCCACTGCACCACTTTCCAAGCGGCTTCCTGTTCCGCCTTGGGCTTATTCTTGAGAATCCATAAAGAACCGCCCCCAATGATCGGCCCACTGTCTGACGCGTTATTGCCCCGAGGCAAAGGCGCGATGCCAATCTTGAATTTGCCGGCAGCCGCCGTGGTCAGATTGGGCAAGATGCCGCAAGAATCGATGGTCATGGCAATCTGCTGAGCCCCAAAAGCGGCCTGGGTCGCCGAAGTTTGCCGACCAAGATTTGTGGCCGCTCCATCGTCGATCATCTTTTTCCACCAGGTCAGGATATCGACCCCGGCCGGCGAATTCACCAGAGACTCTGTGGCCGCCTTATCGCGGCCATTGCCGTTATTGACATAGAGCGCCCCGTCCCGGGCCAGGTATTGTTCAAAGAACCAGCCGTAAATGGCTTGGGAAAAACCGTAGACCGTTTTGCCCCCGCTCTTGGTCGTCAGCGCCTTGGCGTCTTTTTCCACGTCGGCAAAGGTCAGCGGCGGTTTATTGGGATCAAGTCCCGCGGCTTTGAACATCGTTTTATTGTAATAGAGGACCGGGACCGAAGTGTTAAAGGGCATAGAATAAAGTTTGCCGCCCACCTCATAATAATGCAAGACGTGGGGCTCAAACTGACTGAGATCAAATTTACTCTTGTCGATGAAATTTTGCATCGGAGTGACCAGACCCGCATCGATCATATAGCGTGTGCCGATATCGTAGACTTGAAACAGATCCGGTCCCTGGTCCGGCGAAGCTTTCAGCTTGTTAAAAGCGTCATCGTAACTCCCCTGATAAACCAACTTCACCTGAATATCCTTGTGCGTTGCGTTGAATTTATTGATCAAGGTAGTCAACGTCTTGGCTGGGACACCGCCCATCGAATGCCAGAAAGTGACCGTGATCGGGCCCCCGGCTGCCTGGCTTGACGAAGTTCCTCCCGTGCCGCATCCTGTTACGAGAAGGAGACCGAGCACCAACAAAACGGTTACGATTTTTAAAACTTTTCCTTTTTTCATGATATCCTCCCTCATTAATGGTTTGACCGTACCAGTCTAAATCATGTACCTGTCAGGCGCCTGCGACCCCGGCACGTTGTCGGGACGTCGTGGCCCCTTACCGGAACATCCGGGCTAGGCGGCACCGCTGCCCGTGCCGGCTCGTCTTCTTTGGGGCGTCCCCTCCTTCTTTAGCCTTTGACCGCTCCGGACGTCAGGCCCTTGACCAGTTGCTTTTGCCCCAGGACAAGAGTGAGCAGAGAAGGCAACAAGATAATAACCACTCCGGCCATGACCACATTCCAGGTCGTCGCATCCTGGAATTGCAACATGCCAATTCCTATTTGCACGGTACGCATACTGGTGGAATTCGTGATCAGAAGAGGCCAGAGATATTGGTTCCAAGTGTTAATAAAGGCGTAAACCCCGAGTGTGCCCAGGGCCGGCCGGGCCATGGGCAACACGATCGACCAGAGGAAGCGGAACCGTCCGCAGCCGTCGATACGGGCGGCGTCAAATAAGTCACGCGGCAAAGTCAGAAAGAACTGGCGCAAGAGAAACGTCCCAAAGGCCGTAGCCATAAAGGGAACCGTTAAGCCCTGGTACGTGTTGATCCAATGCCAGGAGCGGATAGTCAAGTAATTCGGAATCAAGGTCGATTCTCCCGGAATCATCATCGTCGACAAGAAGACCAGAAAGATGATCTTCTTAAAAGGAAACTCCATAAAAGCGAAAGCGTACGCAGCCAAGCTGGCAGTGACCAATTGCGCCAGGGTGACAATCACCGAAACGATAAAGCTGTTCAGCATAAACCGCCCCAAAGGGGCTTCAGATACCGCGGTCACAAAGTTCTTGAGCTGGAAATGCTGTGGAATGATATGCGGGGGATAAGCTGCCGCTTCCCCGCCGCTCATCAAACTCAACCCCACCGCATAGAGGATGGGAAAAACGATGATCAAAGCCCCCAAAGTCAAAAGGGCATATTGGACAACTTTCGTGGCGTGTGTGCGGCTTCCGGCCTTCACTGGTAATGCACCTTCCTCTCAACCACCCCAAATTGCAAGAGGGTCAAAATCAGTATGATCACAAAGAGAACGACAGCCTGGGCACTGGCCGGGCCGAAGCGGGAGTTGAAGAAGGCTTCCCGGTAAATGGAGTAGACTATGACATTAGTGGAGTGATCGGGACCGCCCAAAGTCAAAATGTTAAACTGGCCGAAAGATTGAAACGCCGCAATGGTATCCACCACTAAAAGAAAAAACAAAGTGGGGGAAAGCAAGGGTACGGTGATATGGCGAAACTGCTTCCAGCGACCGGCCCCGTCGATGCGCGCACTCTCAAAAATCTCTTCCGGCAGGCTTTGCAGCCCGCCCATCAAGACGATAAAATTGAAACCCACCCCCATCCAAACAGTCATAAGCGCCAGCGAGGGCAAAGCGCTCCGGGTCGTTACCAACCAGCCAATCTTGGGCAAGCCCACGAGATGGAGGAAATAGTTCAACATGCCATTGTCCGCGGGAGAAAACAACAACATCCAGATCGTCGCCGCGGAGGCTACAGAAACCCCGATGGTTAAAGAATACAGTGTACGGTATACACCAATGCCGCGCAACTTGACATTGGCCAGCACAGCCAGGAGCAAAGAAGCCAAGATCGTTCCGGGAACCGTGTAGAGCACAAACAGAAAACTGACAACGACACTGTTACGGAACGAACTGCTCCCCAACAAAGTCAGATAAGCCTGAATCCCCTTCCAAACCACGGGATCTCCGCCGGGGTTTGTCAGATAAAAGCTCAAATATACCGTTTTAACCATAGGGTAAAAGACAAAAATCAAAAAAAGAATCAAAGACGGCCCCAGGTATACAAGGGCATGGGCCAACTCTTTCGCGCCTTTAGCTTTAACCCCGGACTTCGCTTGAGATCCGGGTTCAGACTTAGGTTCTTCCCTTTGCACCGCTTGGCTTCCCCTTTCTCAGGTACCCCTTCTCAAACGCTCCGGGTAATTTGTAATCACCCAGTCCACCCCGGCCGCGGCCATTTTCTCCATCACCCAAGGCTCGTCCACCGTCCAAACATTGACCCCGATGCCCCTGGCATGGCTTTCTCTGACCAGTTCCGGATCCACGAAGGCAAAATGCGGATGCAGATTCCCGGCACCGATCTTTTTGGCATAGAGCCAGGGCTGCAGCGGACCGGATGAGTAAAGTAAACCTGTTGCCACCTGGGGGTATTTCCGAATCACTTCCGCCACAACGCGGTGGTCAAAGGAAGACAAAACACTCCGGGGCAAGACCCGGTACTCGGCCAAGAGTTCCACCACTTTATCGACTATCCCGGGATACTCTACCAAAAAACTGCTCTTCACCTCGACGTTGAGAAGCAGATCTCTGCCCTCTAGCAGGCTGAGCAACTCGTTCAACCTTGGAATCTCGGCCCGCCGGCCAAAACGTACCCCGAAATCCAAGGCTTTCAGTTCTTTCAACGTAAAATCCTTAAGCCAGCCCACCCCGTCACTGGTACGGTCCACGCGTTCGTCATGGCAGATAACAACTTCCCCATCGCGAGTCAGCTGCACGTCAAATTCAAAACCGTCCACTCCGTATTCCAGGCCCTTCTCAAAAGCCGGGAGTGTATTTTCCGGTGCTGTGCCGGCAGCTCCCCTATGTCCTAAAACTTTCACACGCTTGTCCCCCGTTTTCAATATCCTCCGGCTCAACCCACAGGGCCTTGTCATCATAACACGTCCAGGTCAAATCCCGGTAAAATAAGCGTAAAGGAAAAGTAAAATCCTTTGTCAGACAATTCTTCATCTCCCCGTTCCATGGCATCCAGGACAGACGAGAAATTCTCCGCAATCTTATTGTATAGTTCTCGCAAGACCTCCCGATCTCCTTGTGCTAAATCGATATTTTGCGCGCGCACCTTCTGAATGACCACTGCCGCGTACCACGATCGTCGGTATATTTCAATATCTCAGATATCTTTTTTTCCGTAATCATGACAGTGACACAAATACCACTCACAAAAAAACTGGCTCAAGACCGAGCCGGAAATTACTCGGTCTTACCTGCCAACCCGTAGGCCTGAGCCAAAATCCATACCGGGTGGAGGGACTGCGCGCCCGAACCATGTCTGATCTGTACCTGGCACCCGCCGCACTCCGTGATCACAGCCCGAAAGTTGCCCTCCCGCATCCCCTGCCGTACCCGTTGAAACAGGTGACGACCAATTTGCAGGGAGAGTTCATATTTCTCGGCTTTAAAGCCAAAACTGCCTGAAAGACCGCAGCAGCCCGCGTCCAGTTCTTCCACTTTTACTCCGGGGATAAGGCGAAAGATACGGAGCGAAGGCGTTCCGATCCCCTGAGCCTTCAGGTGGCAAGGAGCGTGATAGGCCAGCGAAAGCCCCACCGGCTGAAAATCCTCTTTCAACTCCCCGCGCTCGTGCAAAAGCCACAGGTACTCGAACAGGTCATAGGTCTGAACCCCGATCCGTTTGGCCACGGGAACCTGAACCTTCGGATAATCCTCTTTCAGGGCCAGACCGCAGCTCGTACAGGAGGTAAGGACCGGAATCCCCTGTTCCAAGTAGGGCTCCATCAAAGCCAAATTGCGCCTGGCATTGCCCTCCGCCTCCCGGAAGCGCCCATTGGCCGTGAGCGGCACCCCGCAACAATGGAATCCGGGTACGACCACCTCGAACCCATTGTGCTCCAAAACCTTAATGACCATTAAACCAGTCGCTTCATCGTTATAATTCACAAAGCAACCCGGAAAATAGACAACTTTGTTGCCCGCAGATCCTTTCTTGGGGAAGAAGCGCCTCTTGTACTCTGGCAAAGGCGCGTCGGCACTGATCCCTATGGTTTTTGCCAACAACCGGCGCGTCACTTTCCATGCCAGTACCGCGTTCGTTAATCCGGGCCAAACCGTACCCAGGCGCCCCAGATACTCCGCCCGTCCCAGAATGTGGTCCCTTATTCTCAACCAGCCTTCGGCGCTTTCCGTTCCTGTGCTCCCCTGCCGCCGGCGCGCCCGCAGAATCATGTCCGTAATGCGCACGCCGGACGGACACACCACTTCACAGGTCTTACAGTTTGTACAATAGGCCAGACACCCGGGATCAAGTTCTACCCCTTCCAGGCGCAGGCGTTCCGCATCCGGGCCAATGCTCTTAGGCCCGGGAAAAGGCGCATAGGCCTGCGCCACCGGGCAGTGGGCCGTGCATATGCTGCATTTGACACAGGCATCCAAGTGAACTGAATCCTCAACGGTGAGTCCGCGGGTTTCCACTTGCAATGAGTCGTCCCCAACAGCCTCCGGTGTCCGCTCCGTCAGCGGCCCGTCTTGTTCGCCGGACTGAATTTGTGTATGCATCCTCTCCCAAGTTCCTTTCATGTTGTGTCGGCCTACTGCCTTCCCGATGAGTCCCTCTGCGGAAGTGCCCGCTGTTCCGCCGCCTAGAGGAGTTCTCCCGCCAGCAGACCGGAGGACAAGGAAACCCCGCCGCCGCAATGTTCGAGCCACGGGTCCCAATGAGCCAGAATGCGGCCGGCCACGAAGACGTTCTCCAGCAAGACCTCTCCCGTCGCCGGATCGCGGGGACGCAGGCGGTCGTCAACTTCGACACCGGTTCGGGCATAGGGCTGTTCACCCAAAAAGCTGCTCCCTCCCCGGACCGGAGGCACGTATAGCGGCAAGCCAAAAACCGTTTCTTTAACTTCAGCCGGAGTGGCGATGAGTCCCCGCCCCAGGAAACCCCCTGTGGCCAGGACAAAAGCCTCGGCCCTTAAAGCCGTTTCTTTGCCCTTACTCCGGATAATCGCCCGCCGGGCCCAGGTGGATTCCACTTCGACCCGGTCTACGCCCACCCCGTTCAGCAACTCTCCCCCCAAGGCTTTTACCTTTCTCGTCAGGCTGTCATATAGCGCCAGTCCGATCGCCGAAGGGGGAAAAGATGTCATACCGACAACAGGGAGGGAAGTCTCCCCCAGGACCTCTTCCAGCTCAGGGCAGCCGATCGCCGGCAAGCCCGGAAAAACTATGGCTTCCGAGTCCGCCTCCCCGGCCGTCTTCCCGGCTATCTCCCCGGCAATCTCGCCGATATAGCGTTTCAAGGCTGTCTTCCCTCTTTCGGTACCCCAAAATTCGGCGTAAACCGTGCCGGGAATAGATTTACCGGCGGCTCGCCAATCCGCAAACTCCTGCACCGACAGCCTCTTCAGCCGAACACTGCCGGACGGAAACTGTTTTTGAAGATTGGCTTTCACGATTTCCGGAAAAAAGTCCTTCAGCCCTTCCGGTACGGCCACGACAATCCTATTCGCTTTAAAGAGGGGAGAAGCATCCAGCCGCCGTGGCAGTATTTCCGTCTCTCGCAGCGTCCCCAGAGGGGTTAAGACGCTCCCCTGCCGCCCCCAGGTCCCAGTGTAAGCAGGATTGTGTTGCAAGAAATAAGAAAAAGCTCTCTGAGCCGCTTCACCCACATAGGCGTAGGGGTGTTTTTCCAACCGTCGCAACTCCCGCACCCGGCCGAAATCCAGGACTCCCCCCGCAAAAGCCAAGCTTCCTACCCCCTCCGAAACGATCAGGATTTTCTTGCCCCGTTCGAGTGCCCTGATTCCGGCGGTAAGCCCCGCCAGTCCCCCGCCGATGACTAGTCCATCCCACATAGTGTTCCTCCGTCCCCGTTTGTCCCACTCTCCCGCAAAGCCAAAAGTCCCGCATAAATCGCGCGGGTTAACTCCGTCTCGCGCAATTGGTCACCCCAGAGAACCGGGCGAATCCCTTTCCAGCGCTGGTTCAAGAAACGAACCAGCTCCTCGCTCAACGGATCGTATTTCCCGCCTTCCCGCCACATGAGAGGAAGGGCCCGGTAGGTACAGAATGCCCCTTGGCAGGTTCCCATCCCTAACCGGGTCTTGCGGCGCACGTCCGCCAAATGGTGTGCGTCCTCATCAGCCACGATCTTTTCGACCTCGGCCACTGTCACCATTTCGCATTCACAAAGAAGCTCTCCTTTGCCCGGATCGCGGGCGATAGCCTCCAGGACCGGTACCGCATCCTGCCCCAGTCTTTGCAGCATCTTCCCGGCGGCCGCGCAGGGCAAGAGAACCTTGGCTTGCCGCGACAAGTGGGCCGGAAGTTCCGGCTGCAGAGGTTCTGTCGCCGTACGGCAGGGAACGTCGTTAGCGAGCTTAGCCGCCACCCAGTCGGAGACCTTTTCCGCCATCAAACGGTAGGTCGTGAATTTTCCGCCGACGATACTGAGAAAACCCTTGACTCCGTCCTCCGCTTCATGGTCAATCAAAGCAAACGTCCGGCTTACCTCGCGGCCCATTCCCCCGTCAGAGCCTCCCGCCAATTCACTGTCACTCCGGTGCAACGGCCTTACTCCGGCAAAAGCGCGGATCACCCGTTTTCCGGCAATTGCGGGGAGTAGAGCCTTGCCCAAAGCCATCATCCGCTCCACTTCCCGGCCGGTAGGTTGATTATCCAAAGGAGTGTCAACCCACTCGGAAGTGGTCCCAAGAATCGTTATGGTCTCATGGGGCACGAAGATATCCCCGTCTCCGGGGGGGCGCAGACGGTTGATCACGCGATGAAAGAGTCTATGGTTAAAGGCCAGGAGGATTCCCTTATCGCGTACCACTTCCAGGGACGCGCCCGCGGACGCCGCCAGCCGGTCGGCCCAGGCTCCGGTCGCGTTCACGACAATTCCGGCCTCCACCGTAAAACTTTCCCCTGTGAGGAGATTTTCTCCCCGAACTCCGGCTACTCCCTCCCCTTCGCGCAGAATCGCCTCAACCCTGTGGTAAGTCAGGTAGCGTCCCCCGTAGCGGCGGGCAGACTTGGCGTTTTCCCAAACTAATTTAAATCCGTCTACCGCGGCGTCCGGCACTTCAAACACGCGCGCGGCCTCCTTAGCCAATAGAGGTTCCCGTTGGAGAGCCTCCCTCAGCGGAACTTCTTGTACGGGAATGCCTGCCGTCTCACAGCCCTTGAGCCAGGCCTCCGCGTAGTCAACCTCATCCCCCGGCAATTGGACAAACCATCCGCCCGTGGTATCCACACATCCCGGTGCGATATGCTTCAGGATCTTGTTTTCCTCAATGCATTCAGTGGCTGAAACCGGATCTTTGACGGCATAACGAGCGCCGCTGTGTAAAAGGCCGTGAAAGCGTGAACTGGTACCATGCGCCAGGTCCCCCTGCTCGACAAGAACGGAGGATATCCCTCTCAGGCTTAAGTCGCGCAATATACCGACACCTGTCGCCCCTCCGCCGATAATAACCACTTGCGCCGAATAACGCGCCATGTCTTCTTCCCCGCCTTCACCAAACAAATAGCCACCGCAGAAACGTCTCTCAGACGCTTTCTCCGGTGGCTTCTCCCATTCTCTCAGCCAAGTTTGATCAAATTTTAAACAATGCCGTATTAAATCCTTCAGACTGATTCCATTTTACGCCTCTTCCGCCTCTACGTCAAATGAGGCGCCAATAGTTTCAAATGTGCCAAAGGCGCCTGTGCCAAAGGCGCCAATCCGCGGGTTTACATGCCGCCAACCTTTGTCCTTGCGCTTCTACGTTAGACGCAGGTTCCAAATATCCCGGCGGCTGGCCGTGACGGCCGTGAGCCCGTTCAACAGGGCCAAACGGACATCCGCTTCGTCCCGCAGAAGCCCGCCCCCGAGGATGCAAAGATCGGTTACCTTGCGGAATTCTTCAATCGCAAATTTCGGAACCGTAGCGGGAAGGACCTCGAGAGCATCTGGGGTGACCTTGCCAATCACCCGCAATCCGGTGTGTATCGCTTCCGAATCCACCAGAAACAGGCGTTGCACGGTAAGCATGTGCTGCTCTTTAGCGTACTTCAACAACTGCCATTTCACCGATACCACACCCTGTAATCCCAAATGCTTGAGGAAGCGAATCCCGGCCGCGTCCTTGCCAATGCCCTCCAGCAAATCAAGATGGGCAAAAATAAATTTCTCGGGATACTTGCGCGACATGCGCAAAGCTTCTTCCAGACCGGTGATTTCCCCACCGAGAAGGAAGATCACAGATACCCAGGGGATCTTGAGGACTTCCGCCAAATCCTGCAGATGTTTCACCGCGGGCACAATCCGGCCATCCGCCAAAACGCCCTTGAAAGTCCTTTGCAATGCCCTTCCTCCCGTCACCGAAATGCTTCTGTCGCCAAAGGCATTATAGCATGGGCTTGGCTTCTTAGCCAGAGGTTTGTGTGGCGACACCCCACAACGGACCCCAACGCCTTTTGCTCTTCTCAGTTGCCTTTATCGCGTTTTGCTCTTCTCAATTGCCTCTATATAGAAGTCAAGTTTCTTCTCTTCCAAAGTTGCTATGAATTCGGCAAAGGGCCCTAAATCCCCGTCTACAGCATAGCGATCGAGAACATCATAATAATCCAGTCTCTTCTCTTTGGCAATGGAAATAGGCAGGAACCCGTTAACCATCAACTGGTAATTCATAATCAATCTTGATGTTCTGCCATTGCCGTCCACGAAAGGGTGTATCTTCACAAACTCAGCGTGAGTCCAGGCGGCAAGCTCAACGGCGTTCATGCCTGTCTTATAAGGGAGAGCGGCATAAAAATTTTTAATCCTTTGGTAGGCTTCATTGGGTGACGGAGGGGTATGCCTAGCGCCGGAAATATAAACATCCACATTGCGATAGATGCCGCCCGGCATGATATTTTCCATCAAAATCATGTGGATATCCTTCACCCTGTTTTCGTCAAGCAATTCTCTTTTTCCAATACACTCTTTGATATACCGGTATGCCTTATTGTGATTAACAACTTCGTATATTTCTCTTAAATTCTTACCGCCAATCGAGACCTTGTCTTCAAGCAGCAATTTCGTTTCGATCAAGCTTAAGGTATTTCCCTCAATAGCCGTAGAATTATGGGTGTATTCTATCTCAAAAGCTTGTTCGTAGTTTTGTACGATGAAATCCGACAAAGCGTTCTTATGCTTTTGGTAATATCTCTTTTTACCCAATAATGCCTCATAGTCCATCAGTGCACCCCCTCCTCCAGATTATACCATGTACTGGCTCCTCTTGGCAAAATGCGATATGTATATTCCTCCTCGGGCGCATAACGAAAGGAAGCCCCTTCGCCGGGGCCTCCCTAGTCAGCGCTATACCTTTCAGACCATCAAGACGAACCGCCTGCCTTGAACAAGTTTGCAGCCGGGGCGTCCCCCTCGGCTTTAATTCTGGGCCGTTCGGGCCAGGGTCTTCAGGTGTTCATACAGGTTGGACCGTTTCCCGATGTTTAACACGGTGACTAAATTCTCGGCCCCGAACACGGTATATATCACCCGGTAATCATCCCGTCCCCGTTCGGGAAAAGCCACACGGTATGTCTCATAATAAGGTCCTCTTAAGCGTTTGAACACGGTCGGATCCCATTCCAAGCTTTCGAGCACCGCTGCGGCCGCTTTCAATGCCTGCGCCGGAAGGCCCCGTATCTCCCGTTCGACTCTGGCCGTCATAATCACCTGATAAGCGCCGTTTTCTTCCTCCGCCAGGGCAAACTTCCTCAGTTCCGGGGACTCCCGCCAAGGCACCGTTTGTCTGTGCCTTTGGGCGCGATGCCCCTCTTGAGCCAGGCGATCCATACTGTGGCTCAGCTGGATCTTCTGTTCCAGAATCCGGTTTTTTAAAACGTCACCCGCACAGCCATCGCACCGCAAATCCTGCAAAATCAGGTCTTCAAAAAAATCCACCAAAGGACCCACTGAATGACCTTCCGCCCGAACCAGGAGGACTCCCTGGGTATCAACCCTCAGCTCCAAGGTATCGTTTGGAACTAAGCCAAGCACGTCCTGCAGCTCTAACGGTAAAGCGACCCCTCCGGTCGTACTGACTTTCACTCTATAGGTTTCCATGGAAAGCCCTCCTTTCTCTTGCTTCTATTATATGATAGGAGAAGGAAAGAGCAAGGCAGTTGAACGAGCCGATTCTACCGTTTGCCCGCCAATTCCAACCTATGAGATTTTTGTGCGCGAATGTTCCGGCATGGAAGAAACCGGCTGAAGCCAGGGGCATGCGGCTGAGCCTATTGGTCAAGGTATGAACCGCTAGGCGCTCGCTCATCCGTACGTCGAGCAAGTGCACAATAGCGTGACATGGTTCGCTTGCGCAATAACACAAATAGAGTTAACATACTGGTACACACACACCTTACAAGGAGGAAAATGACATGGGATTTGAACTTCACCCCATCGGCACCATTCATACCCCGTATTTCTCTTTAAACGCGCCCTCCCAACCCAACAGGAACGCCCCCGGGGAATTCTGGCTTGCTTTGGATGCGGACTATGTGCCGGCCTTGGAACGTTTAGAGTCTTATACCTACATCTACGTGCTCTTTTACATGGATAAAGCCGCCAAGCCAAAGCTTACGGCGGCTCCCCCCTGGGCGCCCGGAGTCGAAGTCGGTCTCTTCGCCAGCCGTTCACCCCATCGTCCTAACCCGATCGGCTTAAGCATAGTAGAGGTAAAAGAAATCAGCGGCAATGAAATCGTTATCAGCGGAATCGATGTTTTCAATGGCACACCCTTGTTGGACATCAAGCCCTATATGCACGCCCTTGATTGTAAGGAAGACGCCAATGACGGCTGGCTTGACGACCTTCCGGAGAAAGATCATTTGTTAGCCCATCTGTTAGGTTTGGAGCATGAACACTCACACGATACCGGGCATTCTCACGACCACGAACATTCCCATGACCATGAGCATTCTCACGACCATACACATCCTCACGACCATACACACTCCCACGACCATGAGCAGGCCCACGACCATGGGCAGTCTCGCGCTTACGAGCGTCCGCGTCAACACCGCGGGCCTGAGGCCAAAGTTACCCGTCGGCCCAACTTGACCGATCACCCTGATACTGCGCGTAAACTCAAACTCAAAGCAGCGTCCCAAACTCCCGCCCACAATCATGATCGCTAAGCCTCCGTTTCAGGCCTCAACGCTCCATCGACTGCAAGGCGGCGGCGACGCCAAGGAAACCGCGGGCTTTGGGCCGCGTTTCTGTAAAAACGGCAGACCCCGCTTGCTTACGCAAATGGGGTCTGCCTCAGGATCGGCTCAAGCGGCTCAATCGACTCAGAATGTCGTCACGCTTTATTTAACCTGAACTTTTTCCAGCGGGGAATAAATATCCTATCTACGCCCCAGTAGTAAGCAGCCGAGCCAGCCCACAAAAGAAGCGCTGCCCATAGCAGATCCATTGGATTCGTGCTGACCGTACCGGCTAACAAATAGTTGAGGTTGAGAAAGACAGCCAGCAATAGGGCTATCGTCGTCAGGAACCCGATAATCAGGGCGATCCCGATCACGAGTTCCCCCCAAGCGACTAAGTAACTGAATACGGTCGAGTTCGGCAAAGCAACACCGTTGATAAAACTGGCATACCACCGTTGAACCTCCGGGTGAGCCCCCGTCGATTTGACCAGTGCCGCCTTGAGGAACTTGCTCACCGCACTCCCGGCCTGGGGGCCGACCCAAGCCGCGGAACCTGGCCCAAAGACTTTAGACAGCCCCGAAGATAACCATTCCCATCCGAGATACACCCGCAGAATCGTCCAAATGACCTGCATCCAACGCGATTCCCGCCAAGCCATGGCATTCCCTCCTTTAATCGTGTCCTTGTCACAAAACCGTGTCATTGTCGCAAAACCGTGTCATTGTCGCAAAACCGTCCCGGCCAAGGGCTCTGGAGTGATCTTCACACTGAACATTAAAACTTCCTTCCGGCTCAGACCCCAAATCCCCTGTGCCGGCACCTCCTTACTGTTGTGGAGGTTGCAGCTGATTATAACCCGGATTGTTGCGGGTGTGGTCGTTATAACCGGGAGCCACCTCGCGGGCGCCCGCCGGCGGCGGCTCCTTCCCGTATTGGGCCGGACCGCCATAACGGAGATGGGGGTCGCTCTCATACGAGGTACCACTACCCTCATTCCAAGGACCCCGGCTGTCCCCTTCCCCAGTGGACATATTCATGTATTTCTTGGAGAAATCCGAGTCGCGAAAATCCTTGTTGACCCCCGTTCCTTTCAGGGTTTCAATAGCCTGCATAAAGGAGAAGTTATGCGCCTCCTCCCGGCTGAGCAAAAAGCGGATCATGTCTTTGACCCCCGCGTCATCGGTTTGCTGGAGTAAACGTTCATAGATCAGTTTAGCCCGCAGTTCCGCGCCCGCATTCGAAGAAAGGTCCGTGTACATATCTCCGTTGGAATTGACATAGTTGGCGGTCCAAGGTTCCCCGCCGGAGTTGATAAGGAGGGGGCCTCCTCCCAGAAGCGCCATATGGTTGGCGGCGAAATCTCTCGGAACTGTGTCCACCCCTCCGATCAACATGGCCAGAGCTTCTCCGACCATCTCCAAATGGCTGAGTTCCTCGGCCGCGATATCTTGCAGCAAATCCCGGATTTTCGGGTCATTGCAACCCAAACTCTGCGAAAAGTACTGCATAGCCGCTTTCAATTCCCCGTTTCCCCCGCCGAATTGCTCCAACAGCAGCACGGCATAACGAGGATCGGGCTGATCAACGTGAACGGTATACTCCATATCTTTGACATGTTTAAACACGATCTGATCCTCCTTCCGATAAATCCCTTTTTATTATTTGCGGTCTTTGAGAATTTATCCGACGAAGGAAGACGCGGCTGGAATTCCGATGAAATTCCCGCCAACATGGGTAAACTTAACTTTAGGGATTTAAGGATTTCTAGGAGTTTTATACGGCTCAAGATTTCGCAGCACATGGCCGACGGTTTTGCCGCGACCGTGGAGTCAGCCGGTGAACTGTTCGCCGGAGCCGGCCTAGCCCAACCAAACCGAGGCCTTTAGGACGTTTTCTGGGAGGAATACAAGAATGAATATTTTGCTGGTCGATGATGAAAAGAAAATAGCCTCCGTGCTGAAAGCTTATCTGCAGCAGGAGGGCTACCATGTGACAACCGCTTTCAACGGCCTGGTGGCTTTCACCTTGTTTAAAGAAAACCACTTTGATTTGGTTTTGCTCGACCTTATGCTCCCCGGCATGTCCGGTGAAGAAATATGCAGGGAAATACGCAAATTGTCGAGCATACCGGTCATCATGCTGACCGCCAAGGTGGAAGAGGAAGAACGAATTCGCGGGCTCGGACTGGGCGCCGATGATTACGTCACCAAACCCTTCAGCCCGCGCGAAGTTGTGGCCCGCGTGCGGACCGTCCTGCGACGCACGGCGAGCGAAACAGAGCCTTTGGCCGATTCGGTCAGCTATGACAACGGGCTTACCATTGACAACGTACGCCATGAGGTACACCTTAACGGCTCCGAGGTTTTGCTAACCCCCACTGAATTCAAGCTCCTTGGCGCTTTAGCCAAGTACCCGGGCAGGGTGTATTCGCGCGAGCAACTGGTGGAAATCGTCCAGGGCCGTGATTTCGCCGGGGATGATCGGGTGATTGACGCCCATATTAAAAAACTCAGGCAGAAGATCGAAAAACTGGCGGCAGAACCCAAGATTATTCTCACGGTCTACGGGGTCGGCTATAAGTTCAACCCCAAAGAAGAGGAATAGTAATGCGCAAAAAGCTTTTTCTTTCCACTCTGGCCATCGTCCTCGTCACTCTGGCCCTCAGTATTCTGGCCGTGGAACTCGTCTTTAGGCAGCAGTTTTCCAATTACCTCACTCAGACCGCGGAAGCCACACTGGATCAGCTGCCCGCTCGCCTGGAAGCCGCCTATCAGGGGCATGGGCGTTGGGATAAAAACCGGCTCGTCGACCTTGGCCAATTTTTGCCTATGGGCGGAGAACTCTCTTTGCTTGACTCCCAGGGCCATTTGATCGAGACGATCGCCAATCCGATGAACAGCATGATGTCTGACCAATCCCAGGGTATGATGGGAATGGGCATGGGAGGATATGCCGTCCCAGCCTGGAAAACAAAGACCTTTTCCCTGTCTGACGCCCACGGTCCCATAGGAACAGCCGTCATCCGCTACCCTTCGGCTTCCCCCGCGCTAAACCCACGCGACCGCTCTTTTACTTCAGCGGTCTTACGCTCCTTGCTCTTGGCCGGGGGCCTCGCTCTCCTGCTCGGCGTCCTGCTCAGCTACTGGATGAGTCGGAAGCTCTCCTCCCCGCTTGGGCGCCTGACACAAGCCGCCAATCGCATCGGTCAGGGACACTTGGAAGAACGCGTCCCTTGCGCAACCGATGACGAAATCGGGAGGTTGGCCGCCGCTTTTAACGCCATGGCCGACAACCTGAAAGGGCAGGAACGCTTGCGCAAGCAAATGACAGCCGATATTGCCCATGAGCTCCGCACCCCTCTCACCTCTATGCGCAGCTTTGTCGAGGCCTTTCAAGACGGCATACTTCTGCCGGATCCCGGCAATCTGGCCGCCTTGAATGAGGAGATCGACAGGCTGGTCGATTTGGCCAGCGACCTCAAAGACCTCAATGTGGCCGAGATGGGAGCGCTGACCCTCAATCCCGAACCGGTCACCCTTGATGGCATCCTGAGCAAAGTGGTGCGCAATCTTTCCCCTCTCCTTCAAGAAAAGGAAATCAAAGTTACCTGGCAACCGCCGGAGCCGGGCCATGAAGTCACCCTAAACGGAGATTCCCGGCTTTTGACCCGTCTGTTTTACAACCTCATCCAAAACGCCTATAAATACAGTGAAGCCGGAGGCTCGATCACCATCCGACTCCAACGCGGTCCGGACTTTGCTCAGGTCCAAATCCAGGATTCCGGCATCGGCATACCGCAAGCAGATTTACCGAATATTTTCGAACGCTTTTACCGGGCGGACAAGTCCCGTTCCAGGGAAACCGGCGGAACGGGAATCGGGCTGGCTTTAGTCAAGCAGATCGCTACCCTCCATCAAGGCAGTGTTGCGGCCGAAAGCAAGCTCGGTCAAGGGAGCACTTTCACCGTGCGTTTACCGCTGGAAAAGCAAGGAACCCAAAAACAACGCTTGCCGTTGCCGTAGTTAGACCCCGACCCCGAAGATCGCCGTCCCGCACCTTGAACAATGTCCATTCCGGAGTCTATTTGTGACGATGTAACCGGCCCGCTCAATCACTCTTTCGCCACAGTGCGGACAAAACGTGTCACTGCCGCCGGAAACATTGCCCAGGTAAACGTAAGGCAAATGTTCCCGGGCTGTCTGCCAGAGCGTTTGCAAAGTCTTGGGCTCGGTCGGCGGAATGTTCAAGCGGTAGGCGGGAAAGTAGCGGCTCAGATGCCAGGGCACAGGTATCCCCAGCGACTCCAGCCAGCGGGCCAAGCCCCGGATCTCCCCCGTATCGTCATTGGCACCGGGTATGATTAGAGTGGTCACTTCCAGATGCACCCGACCCGCCAGCCGCTCGACATTTTCCAGAACCCAACTGAGGCTGCCACCACAGTATTTTTGGTAAAATTCTTCACTGAAACCTTTGATATCGATATTAGCCGCATCGATCCAAGGGATCAACTCATCCAGATAGGCCCCTGTCAAGATACCGTTGCTGACCAAGACGACCTTCCCGCCCCGGGCCCTCACCAGGGGGGCTGTGTCTCGGATCATCTCATACCAAACGCTTGGCTCCGAATAAGTAAAACACAATCCCAGCGAATTCTCCGCTAACTTCGCCAATTCACCCGGACTAACCGTGTCTCCCGCCTGGCGGGCTTGGGAAATCCCATAATTCTGGCAAAAGGAACAGCTCAAATTACAGCCATAGCCTGCCACAGACAAAATCTCACTCCCGGGGTAAAAATGATAGAGGGGTTTCTTCTCGATGGGATCGAGCTGCATGGCCGCCACTTCCCCATAGGTAAGGGAAACAACCGCTCCCTCTTTATTTCCCCTCGCCCGGCAGCGCCCGCTCTGCCCAGGACGCAACTGACAATGCTGCGGACACAGAAGGCAGACGGCCGTTCCCGCCGGGAATTCTTTCGAGGGGAACTCTTGTGATGAGGACCCTTGTGACACTGCGCTCTCCCCTTCCATGCGGACCTTGCCACCAAAGCCAAAGGTCAGCTGAGCCTTAGCACCGCTTACCCCTGGCTCCTTGACCATTCAAGACTTCGAAAAACGGAACCTCAGAAGCAAGAACGGCAGCTTGGACAAAAAAATCGGCGATTTTACTTGTGAGTGATCAGTTTCCGCAGAATCTACTCCGGCCTACTCGAAATGCCTCACCACTTCAAACCGCCACATCTCCACGGGGGTCTCCGGGCTCAGACCCGCTTTCTGCTTGGCGATGCGGAGTTGGTCCTCAACCGTATCCACACCTTCCAAGTGTGGCAGAAGGAGTCCCGTGCGGCCACCCCGGCTAACCACAACTCCATAGTGCCAGGGATCAAGTTGCCCCAGACCCGTCACCTTTTCCAGTTCCCCCAGGACATCTACCGAAAACGTAAGTTCTGCCACTTCCTCTTTCTGCACCGGCCAGAAACGGGGGTCCTCCGTCCCCGCCGCCAAGGCATTGTGAAGTATTTCGGACGCCAGGTTTTGCCGGTAAGGCTGAGTAGTACCTATACAGCCCCGCAGCTCCCCGTCTTTTTTCAGGGTGACAAAACAACCCCGGCGTTGCTGAAATTCCGCATCCTCCGGCTCAGGCACAGCCGTGGGATCGCTGCCCTCCAGATATTCCGTTAAACAACGCCTGGCCCAGCGCGGAAGGGGTGAAGGATGGTAAAGTTCCGCCACCAAATATCCTACCCCAAAAGGCCCCTCATAAGAAAGGACTTCCCGCGTTCCCTCTTGGGCCGCCAAGGCTAAACGCAGGCTGCGGTATCCGCATTCACCCGCTTGCTCCACCGTCTCAGCCGGTATTTGCCCAATTCGATCGGGGTTGCCCTTTAACCCGGAGACAATTGTCTGATCAAATTGCGGTCCGGCCGGGTCAAAACCGTACGGTCCATCCTCGCGCAAACGGTGTGACAAGTCCCCACTGGCAACCAAAGCCGTATTCTCCGGGCTGGCCCTGAGAATACGGCCGATCTCCACTCCGTAGCGTTCCGGTTCCCGCCAAGGCATACTCAGAAGGATGACCTTACCCCTCCAGCCGGCACGCTCCAAAAAGTAGAGGGGAACCAAAGCTCCATGGTCCAACTCACCCCGCCGGCGCAGCACCCGAGGCAATCCTTCGCTCAACTTCTCCACCAGGTACCCGTCGTTGGGGAAAGCAAGGCCTACATTCGGCACGCCAAAGCCGGCAAAACTACCCCGGACTTCCTCGTTGTTCAAGATCGATATTCCTTCCTCAAGCAGTGGGGCGTGGGGAGACACGATGACAACCGTCTCCGGCTGTGCCTTCGCCAACCGGGCCGCCAGTTCCCGGTAGGCCTTGAGCGTCGACCCGCAAATCTCCTCTTGACCCCGCCCGATTTCCGGAACCACGATCGGCGGGTGGGGAACAAACGCACTGTAAACTAAACTCACAGCCTTCACTTCCTTTGCCTATTATCACGGCACCCCCGCTTTGGTCGTCGAAGTGCTATCCCCATCGACTGCAGCCAAAGATTATATCGTAAAAATGAACCTGTACACTCTACACTCGGTCCTCTTTCCCAATCTCGCCGTTAATTTGACCGATGTTTTCGGATAGAACCGATTCTGTACCATGATTCTCAGTCCAATCCGGGCACTTGCCTTGTGCAGAAAGCCCGTCCTAGCGTACGACTTCGTGAATATATTTGATGGGTGCGGGCTTCAAGTCACTGAAGGAGTAGGCGCCCTTGATCAATTGGCCTGCTTCCAACGTGTTTTCAAGATTCGAGTGCAGTATGCAAAGAATATGCCCGGCTTTGACCTCGTCTCCGACCTTTTTTAGCAGACTTACCCCCGCCGCAAAGTCTATCTTGTCGTCCTTCTTCTTTCGACCGGCTCCGAGCAGCATGGCGGCAACTCCGACTTTCTCCGCGTCGATGGCTGAGACATACCCGCTCTCCCAGGCTTTGATCTCTATATGATATTTGCTCTGCGGCAGCAGACCCGGGTTATCAACCACCTGCGCGTCGCCCCCTTGGATGCGGATCAACTCCTTAAATTTCTCAATGGCCGCTCCCGTTTGGATCCTGTGAGCGAGCGCCGAGTAGGCCGTATCAAAATCTTTGAAAGCTCCTCCCAGAACTGTCATATGGGCTGCCAGGGTCAAAGCTATCGTCGTCTCATCCTCAGCTCCTTTTCCCTTGAGGATCTCTATAGCTTCTTTGACCTCATTGGCATTTCCCACTTCGTGTCCGAGTGGTTGACTCATGTCGGTAACAACCGCGATTGTCTCCCGGTCCAGGGATTTCCCGATATCCACCATAGTCCCGGCCAATTCCACGGCCTCGGCTGTTGACTTCATAAAAGCGCCGGAACCGACTTTCACGTCGAGCACGATGCAGTCGGCACCGGAGGCTATCTTTTTACTCATGATGCTGCTGGCAATTAGCGGTATACTGTCGACGGTCGCCGTTACATCTCTGAGGGCGTAGATTTTTTTGTCCGCCGGGGTTAAGTTGGCGCTCTGCCCGACAATCGCCATCCCATAGGTATTGACATTGCGGATAAACTCTTCCCTGCTCAGCACAGTTCGAAAGCCTTCTATCGACTCCAATTTGTCAATGGTACCCCCGGTATGACCCAACCCCCGGCCGGACATCTTGGCTACCGGCACCCCGGCGGAAGCCACCAGGGGGATGACGACCAGGCTGAGTTTGTCTCCGACTCCTCCAGATGAATGCTTGTCGACCTTTGTTCCGTGAATGCTCGAAAGGTCATTCTTGTCCCCGGAATCGACAAATGCCAAGGTCAAATCGGCGATCTCCCTTTTATTCATGCCCTTGAAAAAGACCGCCATTAAAAAGGCCGCCATCTGATAATCAGGGATCTTCTCCTCCACATAGTCTTCAACGATTGCCTTGATTTCATCCGTACTCAAAGCTTCTCCCTGTTTTTTCTTCTGAATCATATCCACCATTCTCATGAAAATCGCTCCCTTGCTCAAAAAAACTCTCTTCCTCAATATAACATTTTTTCGTCAGCATTGCACAGACCGAAAAAAGGCACCACTACTGAAATAGTGGTGCCTTTCCCTTTCCTTCCGACAGCCGGGCAAGTCGTTTGTCACCCGTTTTCTTTCTTATCTCTCTTAACCGTAAACCAATACATCCAGAAGGCCAACAGGAGGTAGAGAACCATAGCCGTATAGGGGCTGCCGGTTAAGCCTGGCAAGATTTTACTGCCAAAGGCAATGTTAATACTCAGAGAGGCAAAAATCGCAATCACAATACCCATGATCGCATCTCCTGCCACAAGGCCAGAAGCCAAAAGAACTCCTTTTTCCACCTTGAGCTTGAGCTTCTCGGGATTCTTCCGGAACCTCCGCTCAACCAGCGATCTGACCAAACCTCCGACGAGAATGCCCGCACTGAGGTCAATCGGCAGGTAGAGGCCTAAGGCCACCGGCAAAACCGGCAGTCCCATCAAGGCGCACATCACGCCGAAAGCGACTCCGATAATAACAAGGATCCAGGGGAGTTGGGCCGTCATCACACCTTTAACAACCATGGACATCAAGGTCGCCTGCGGTGCCGGCACGGCCTGGGAACCCATTCCGTAGGTATGATTAAGCATTAACAGGACCAGACCGGAAACAACAGAGCCAAAAATAACCCCGGCGTACATACTGAATTCCACCCGTTTTGGCGTACCACCGATAATGTGAGTGACCTTCAAGGCCTGAGCCGCGTCCCCGGACACTGCTATGGCAATACACACGATCGCGCCCGCCAGAATGGAAGCCGTCATTCCTCGTTGAGCCGTAAATCCGGTCGCTTTTAAGATGGCAGTAATAAACAATAAGGAGGCAATCGTCATTCCGGAAACGGGATTATTGGAGGCACCGATAATTCCGCACATCTGCGCCGAAACGACGGCAAAGAAGAAGGCGAAAAGAACCACGAGTATGGAACCTATCGGCCCTATGGAAACCATCGGCAAGACCCAGGCAAGCAGAAAAACAAAAACTCCGGCGCCAATCACCCAGTAAATGGGGACATCTAAATCTGTGCGCTTCGTGGTGGTTGCCGAGCCGAATCCTCCCATGGCCGAGCGGAAGGAGCGGATAATCGTGGGCAAGGATTTGCCGAGGCTGATGAACCCGCCGGCAGCCACTGCTCCAGCGCCCACGTAACGAATGTAGTTGCTCCAGATAGCGGAAGCGTTCATTTGCGAAATCAACTGCGTAGACGGGAACAAAGGACTGGTAAGCCCCTCCCCCACGTATTTTATCAGCGGGATGAATCCGAACCACGCTACCACGGCTCCGGCAAACATATACAGGGCGCCTTCGATTCCGATAATAAAACCGACCCCCGCCAGAGACGCTAAGACATTGACACCGAAAATGGTGCTTTGAATCGGCCTGATTGTCCACTCCGGGTCTTCCAGCCAAAACGCCAAACCGCCGGAAAGCAGCTTATAGAGACCCCCGGTCGATAACCCAAGCAACACGGTTTTCAAGCCTGTGCCGCCTGAACTCCCGGTCGCCAGAATTTCCGCGGCCGCCATACTCTCGGGAAACATGAGCTTACCGTGTTCTTCCACTGTTAAGTATTTGCGCAAAGGCACAACGAAAAAAATACCAATCAAACCGCCTAGGAGTGTGGCCACCACTATGGTTGACAACCGCAACTGCAAACCCCAAATGATAATGGCCGGCAGGGTGAAAATTATTCCGCCCGCCAAAGCTTCGCCCATGGCCGCGATGGATTGAATCATGTTGGCTTCCAAAACATTATTGCGTTTAAACAGCCCTTTCAGGATTCCGGTCGCCAACACCGAAGCCGGAATACCCGCCGCAATCGTCATCCCCACTTTCAAGCCTAAGTAAGTGTTGGCGGCTGCAAACAGCATGGCGAAGATAATCCCCATGACCATCGACACGATCGTAATCTCCGGCATGGCTTTGTCTGCGGGAATAAACGGCACATAATCCTTTCCGTCAATCCCGCCATAGGCAGAATGGTCCAATCCTCTTTTTTCCACTATGTTGTACTTCTCCTTTCCGGTATGCTCAAATAGTATCTCTTACATACCGGCATAATTATACATTATAGAACAATTTCTAACCAATGGACCGGCCGCCCCTGACATCCTGTCTGCAGGCTATAACCGGGTACAAGTTCCTCGTGGGAAAAAACTCATAAGTCTTTAAAATACGCAAAAAAACAGATCTCCTCACTTGGAGGACATCCTGGCGTAAAGTCTTTTCATAAATCTCTGAGCCCGCACGGCGCAGGCGCCGAAAAGTTCGCTAACTAATTTTGGCAGCGTCCCAGCAGTGACACCGTCTGGCGCGGCTTAGACAGACCGATTTCAGGCGCGGTTTTTGTACCGTACAGACGTTCAAGCCACTTTGGGCGTGGAGCAACAGCCTAAGGGAGTAAGCCACCGTTAATCCCCCCACAGTTCCTTCTTAGGCCAGCTGTTCCTCCGCATTGGGAACAACTTGCTTTGTCATCCGGTAATTGATGCTGTAAACCGGAACACCGGCTACGATCGTGTGCATGACCATGGGAACATTCTCCGCCAGGCGGACCACGACAGCGTCACCCCATTTCCCTTCCGTCAGGCTCCCGCAGTTGAGGCCAAGAGCCTCAGCCGGGTTTCCGGCGGCCATGGTCACCGCTTCATTCAGGGGCCGATCTTTCTCAGCCAACTTGAACACAGCATGCAAGACGGACGGGGGATAGTAGTCGGAACAGAGCATTGTGACAAAGCCGGCCGCAACGGCATCCGTCGCCCTCATACCTTTGCCGGTGGAGCGCCCCCTCAGGATATTGGGAGCTCCCACGCAAACATAATTGCCGGTCCGGCATGCCGAAGCGGCAGTCTCCACGTTGATCGGAAACTCGTGGATCGTTACGCCTTGTTTCTTATAGTGAGCTACCCTCTCCGCATTATCATCATCATGAGAAGCCATGGGAATCCCTCGGCGCAAAGCAGCTGCGCTGAGAGTCCGGATATTCTCGTCAGCGAACAGCGCACCCCGTTTTTTCACCGCGATCAGTTTTTCCACCTCATCCAGTGAGAGATGATAAGTTTTTTTGACATAACTATAATAGTCGTCCATGGTGGGGTATTGCCCCTGTCCGGGAGTATGGTCCATAAATGACAGCAAGTCGACAAAACCCTCCTCAAGCAGTCTCTTGGCTATGTCGACCCCTCCCAAGTCTGTTATCTCGAAGCGCAGGTGAATCTTATTGCGTATGAGGGCCCAGCTCTCCGCCATCCCAGCCACGGCCCGGATGATCTCCCCCGCACCCCGATCTTCCCGCACACCCCATTCCGCTCCGGCAAAAGAAAAGGAGTGGTACATGGTCGTGATCCCCTGGCCCGCTACTTTTTTCTCCAGTTCCCGGAAAGCAAGGTCAACAGGGAGAAAGGCGCCCGGGCGGGGCTCAATCTCCTTTTCAATGGCATCGCTGTGCATATCGATCAGACCCGGCATGATATAGGCGCCTTCGGCGTCGATGCGTCTCTGGGCCACCGGACCGTGATGATCTCCCTGTTTGCCGGCATACCGGATGACACCCTCTTCTATGTAGACTTCACCCGCCGGAATAATGCGGTCCGGCATAACGAGTTTGCCGTTCGTAATTAATGTGCCCTGTTTCATACGCTATTTTGCCTCCTCATTGCGCTTGCAAACGGCTCAGGTTAAACGAGGGAGAGAAATTCCGTTGTCTCATGCCGGAGCGCTCTTCCCTCTATTCTCCGCTTTGAAGCCTCCGTTTCATATAAGTCGCCGCAGTCTCCATCACAATGGCAAAGGCCAATACAAGGTATGTGATTAAGCCTACCTCGTGAAGATCAAAGTAGTATCCGCCGGCCATAAACAGGTCAAAGCCGATTCCGGCCGCTCCGGCCGCCGCGCCCATCGCCACGGCGTTGCCAAAGTTAATTTCAAAACGCAGAAAAGTCCAGGACAGGAGATAGGTCGCCGAGGAGGGAATAACTGCCTGGAAGACGACTTGCCACCAATTGGCGCCTGTCGCCCTGAGCGCTTCGATGACGCTCCGGTCCAGGTCTTCAAAGGACTCGGAATAGGCCTTGGTCAAGTAACCGACAGAATGGAAAGTCAAGCCGATCACAGCGGCCGTACTGCCAAGCCCCGCGGCTACCGCAAAAATCAGAACCCAGAGGATTGTGGGAACAGCCCTGATGACGGCGACAAAGCTTTTGATGATATTTGTCAGCCATTTGGGGGCGAGATTTTGCGCAGCCATCAAACCCAAGAAGAGAGCCAGCACCCCGCCCAACACGGTCGTCAGATAAGCCAAGCCCAAGGTTATCAGTACTTCATAGAACGCATCCCACACAGTGAGATGGTGTGAATAGGGGTGAAGGAACATGGTGGCAAAATTACTCAGCGTTTCGGCCGTCGCCTGCGCGACGTTAACTCCGTTCGAACCAAGGGTCAGGAAAGTGTAGGTCGTCATCCCGGCCAGCACAAACAACGTGAGCCGGATTGCAAGCGTCGCCCTATCCAAGGGTTTGGCGATAAGCGGCCGCAAGTTGTTCCCCCCGTCCCGTTTGCCCATTTTTCCCCAAACCTCAATCGACTCATCGATCTCCATCATAGAATCATCCTTCTTACGGTATTTGACACGGTCTCCATGATCAGAACCGTTAGGACGGTGACAACGACGACCAGACTCGCCGCATGGTAATTAAAAGCTTTGTAATACACGTCAAAGGAAAATCCGATCCCTGTGCCGGTAAGGAACCCCACCAGGGTGGCGTCGCGGATATTGGTCTCAATCATGAAAAGCAGCCAGCTGACAATCTGCGGCAGGCTGGAAGGTAAAACCGCCTGGAATATTGTGTGAAGGTAGGCCGCTCCTGTCGCCTTCAACGCCTCCACCGAGCTGTCGCCAACTTCGTCGATGGTCTCCATAAAGGCACGGGTGAGGAACCCGAACGATCCCATGAACAATGCCAGAAATCCGGTCAGGGAGCTCTGGCTGAAAGCGAGCATCAAAACCATAGCCCAGGCCACAAGAGGCATATTGCGAAAGAAAGAAGCGATTCCCCGGGCGACAAGCGTAAACGACCTATGGATCCTTGTGGCCCGGGATCCGGCCAGAGCCAGAGCCAGAGAAAAGACTGCAGCCGCAGAAGTGGCCGCCACAGAAATGAGCACAGTATCCCTGAGTTTCGCCAGAATGTCGGGCAGTTTGGCCAGAGACTTGACATCGGGATACAAGTTGGCTGCTCCCCAGACAAAGGCCTTGCCCAGACTGGTGAAACCTTTCTCCACGTCATACTGGGTAACAACGATTGCTCCTGCTGTGAGAAGAGCCAATACTCCGAAGAAGATCAGAGCGTTGTTCCGGCGTTTGCGGAAAACATCAACTTGCATATCCTTCACTTTCTCCCAGATTAATCATAAGATCCCCTGCATCGAAACCGTAAATTTCCGAAACGCGCTCACGCGTAAGCTCATCCGGCTTTCCGTCAAAAACAATGGTTCCCCGGTTGACTCCGATGACTCTATCCGAATATTTCAGAGCGATGTCGACCTGATGCAGGCTGACGAGCAGGGTTATCCCCAGATCGCGGGAAATGTTTTTCAGGTAATCCATGATAATCTTCGCGGAACTGGGATCCAGGGAAGCGATCGGCTCATCACACAAAATCAGCTTGGGATTCTGAACCAAAGCCCGGGCAATTCCCACCCGCTGTTTTTGCCCTCCGCTCAACTGGTCACACCTTTTGTTGATATACTCGTCCAAGCCCAGCATCTGGATGATCCTCAGAGCCTGCTCTTTTTCCGCCAGCGTATAGCTGCCGAGAATCCCGGCCAGGGTTGATTTGTGGCCCAGCCTGCCATGAAGCACGTTCTCGATGACGCTCATCCGGTCAACCAGGTTGTAATGCTGAAAGATCATTCCGATTTTGCTTCTAAGCTTGCGCAGTTCACTTTTCCGCAACCGGGAAATGCTGACACCGGCAAAGGTTATCTCCCCGCCGCTTAGCTCGACCATCCGGTTGATCGTACGCAGAAGCGTCGTTTTTCCCGAGCCGGACGGGCCAATGACGGAAATAAACTCCCCTTCGTTGACAGAAAAGCTGATATCCGCCAGAGCCGGCGCCACAGCGGGACTGTAATGCTTCGTGACATTTTTCAATTCCAGGAGCGTCACATTCAAACCCCCTTTGCATTCTGGGAGAGGCGCCGAGACAAACCTCCATACCGCCCGCCGGTCATGGATTGGCCCACTCTGACGCCCCTCTCGCCACTTTAGGTAAGTTACTCAGACGGCCACATCGGTCTCAAGTCTTCGTGTTGATGTCACACTTTTATTTGGGAATGCCCAAAACCTGTCTCATCGGGTCGTACCAGGAATCCTCCACTTTCAGAAAACGATGCGGCTGTACGAATACGACTCCGTCCGAGCCCTTCGGCGCGAATATTTTCGGGTCGTTTGTCACCTTGTCGGAGGTCAGCGCCTGTGTTATCGCGTCAAGGGTCTTCTGGCTCAAGAACGCGCTGTTCGCCTCTAAAGGGGTATTCAGGACCGGTATGGATTTAATGATGACGAATTGTTGACCGGCCAGTTTGTCAAACGGAGCGGCCGCACCCTGCTTGACGGCGTAGACTGCGCCTTCCGTGTTGTCCGTTCCCGAAACGGGGGTCAAGTACTGGGAGACATCAATATCGTCCACCGCGGCGACGTCTACTTTACCCATGAGCAGATTGACGAGAGACAGCTGGTGGGAACCGGAAAAGATGACCTGGTTGAAGAATTTTCCGCTTCCACCCTGCATCAGGTCGTCTTTCGTTAGGTTTTTCCACTTGTCCTGTTTCGTGAAATAACCCGTAATGGCCGCTGCCGGCATGTTGAAGCCGGATGTGGAACTGGTTGAGACAAAGGAGATCTTTTTTCCGGCGATGTTATCGATCGCGTACGTGCCGCCGGATTTATATTGGTCTTCATTTCCTTTCTTGACCAGGAGACGGCTGTGGTAAAGGGCATCTTTCAAACTTCCCGAGTCCCCGCTTTCAACCACGAGCGGGATGACTTTAGGATCCTTCGCGTGGGAAACCATGTACTCGTTCGGGCCAAACCAGCCTAACTGGGCATCCCCGTTTTCCAAGGCCGCAATAGCAATGTTGTAATCCGTAGTCAATTTGTCTTCAACTTTCTTTCCCGTGGCGTCGGCAATGACTTTGTCAAATTCCACCCGCAAAGCCTTCTCATTGTCTCCTGAATTGTTCGGCAGCCAGGCCACGGTTATGGTATCCGGCTCTTTGACATTACTGCCTGAAGCTGCTGAGGCTGAGGTTGCGGTGGTTCCGCACCCGCTCAACACCAGAGATGTGATAAGAACTCCGGCCATGACAAATAGTGGGATTTTCTTCACATTAATACTCCTTTCATTTGGCAAGACTTATTTCCCTCATTGTTTCCAATGTTGAAGGAACATGATTTTGCAGGTCTGTCAAACAACCGTCCCGGATCGTGTATTCCCGGTCGCACAGATTCTCCATAAAGGCCAGATCATGAAATATGCCGAGCATCGTGGTGCCTTCCCGGATTAATTGGAGCATAAGCTCTCTGACTCTCAGCTTAGAGGCGTCATCCAGACTGGCGGTCGGCTCGTCCAGGAGGAGCAGCCTGGGGCGCTTGACCATCGCCCTGGCAATATTCAGGCGCAATTTTTCTCCGCCGGAAAAAGTCGCCGGGTAACAGTCCCGCAATTCTTCATCCAGTTCAAAATGCGCCAGCATCTTGTCCGCTTCCCATTCCGCTTGTCTCTCTTCCCGTCCCATTTCCAGCACGGCCTGCTTAACCAGTTCCCGCGCGGTAGTCCGGGGCATGACATTAAGAAACTGTGAGACGTAGCCTATCTCCCGCTTGCGGAGATTAATGATCTGTCTCTCCGGCGCCCGGGCCAGATCCACCGGTCCGAAGGTTTGCGAATGATACCAGATAGCACCGGCCTCTGGAGCATAGGTGCGGTAGATGCACTTGAAAACCGTCGATTTTCCACTGCCGCTTTTCCCCGTGATGCCGACAAACTCCCCTTCTCGGAGCGTGATGTTGATGTCGTGAAGCGCTTCGATATGCTTGTGCAAATTATGAATCCTAAAGGATTTGGATAAGTGCTCAATCGCCAAGATTTCTTTCACGCGAGTCACCTGCCTCGAAGTACTTGCCCACGAATTCTTCGATCGGAAGGGAGAAATCATTCAGACGCTCTTTGATCGTTTCAAAGGGCCAGTCCCACCACCTTATCTCCTCCAATCGCTTGACAATGTCAGGAGCAAACCTTTTTCTGACCGGCTTGGCCTTCACTCCGACGACAATTGTGTAGGGCTCAACGTCTTCTGTGACGACGGCACCGGCGCCCACCACTGCGCCGTCGCCGATTCTCACCCCAGGCATGATAATGGCCCCGTGGCCAATCCACGTATCATGGCCGATGAAGATTTTTTGCTCCGCTCTCCAGCGGAAAAAGACCTCGTCATCCGTCTCCGCCAAGCCGTATTTCCGCCGCCGGTAAGTGAAGTGGTGCAAGCTCGGCCGGTCCATTGGGTGATCCGTGGGGCCGATCCTGGCCATGCTGGCTATGTTCGCAAACTTGCCTATTTCCGCATTTTGCACGATGCAGAACTCGCCCGTATAGGAAAAATCATCGAGCCGAACGCTTTCCAGATAGTTGTATATTCCAATCTCCGTATACGCTCCCAATTCCGTATTGGCGAGTTCGCAGTTTTCGTGGATCACCGGCTCTTTCCCAAGTGGCTCACCTTCCGGCTCGTCGTATTCGTCCTGTGTTTTCATTCGCTGTGTTCTCATGCGCTGTCTTCTCCTTCCTGGCGAACGCTTTCTCCTAAAAGTGCGAGACATCCCCCTTTATGTGGTTGTCCCCGGGATATTTTCATGGAACGGTGGTGCGTCACTTTCGGCAGGGAGCTCTAGAGCAGTGACTGAACCAGCTGCTGGGTGAACGGGTGCTGCGGATCTTCGAGGATCTGGTCTGTGAGGCCGTGTTCGATCATCTGTCCGTCCAGCATGACGAATGTCCGGTCCGCCAGCATTTTGATCACGGATAAGTCGTGCGAAACGATCACCACGCTGATACCGAGCTCTCTCTGGATGGTCTTGATGAGATCCAGAACGCTGGCTTGAACGGAGAGATCCAGCCCCGTGGTCACTTCATCGAGCAGGAGGAGCGGCGGATTGTTGGAAAGGGCTTTGGCGATTTGGACCCTCTGCTGCATTCCCCCGGAAAAATTCTTCGGTCTCTCCTTCATCCGGTAGCTTGGTATATTGACATGCTCAAGGAGTTCCCTGCCTCTGGTTTCCATCCGGCCGACATGGCGGCTCCCTGCGGCAATCAATTTTTCGGCAATGTTACCTAGCGCAGAGAAATCCATTTTGAGACTCAGTGCCGCATTCTGATAGACTTTTCCCATCATGTGGTTCCGAATGTACCTCTTTTGCTGGGATGATTCCGCAAAGAGATTCGCTTCCCCGTTCTTGTACGAGCTGATAAGGGCCTCTCCGCCGTCGACCTCCTGATCAAAATACAAACACTCCATCAGGGTTGACTTACCGCTGCCGCTTTCCCCGACCACGCCCAGTATTTCGCCGGCATACACCTGGAAGCTGACATCCCGGCAGGCATAGACCGTTCCGCAGACCGGACAGAAATTCTTGATCAGGCGGTCTGCTTTGGCCCCGCGGCAGTTCAGGCACCCGCCTCCGTATTGCTTGTTGAGGTTCCTGACGGACAGAACAGGTTCTTGCACATAGTCCATTTCCATACCTCATCCGCGCTTTTCGTTCAGCCTTTGCAGGCAATAACTCGTGTCATTGCACTGATATAAGGTCTCGCCTGTTTCCTCATCATGGACTTCGTCCATGTATACCCCCCTGGCGCCGCACAACCGGCAGGACACGCCTTGAAAAGGCTCGACTACAAAGGGAAAATCCTCAAAATCCAGGGACACGACCTCAGTATGCGGCGGCACGGCATAGATTTTTTTCTCCCGCCCCGCACCCAGCAAGATCAAGGCCTCCGAGTCATTCAGCTTGGAATTGTCAAATCGCGGGATGGGACTGGGGGCCATGACATATCTTTTATGCACCAGTACGGGGTGATCCGCTCCCGTGGACATGTGGCCGTACTTCATGATCTGCTCAAAGAGCATGAGCCAGGCCCCGCTGTACTCCTGTTCGGCATGCAGTTTCTTCGTTTCATATTCGCTCGGCTCGAAATAGCGCAAAGGTTCCGGCAAGGGTACTTGAAGAACCAAAATCTGGCCTGCGTGGAGAGGAATTTCCGGAATCCGGTGGCGCGACTGGATAAGCGTCGCTTCGCCCGTCTCTTCCGTTATGGCAATACCTGTGGTCTTTCCAATCAACTCCTTAATGTTTACGGCATTGACAGACTCATCGGATCCCTGGTCTATGACTTTAAGCCTGTCGTCTTTGCCGACAAGGGAAAGGGTCAGCTGCAACCCGCCTGTCCCCCAACCGCGGGCAATCGGCATTTCCCTGGAAGCAAAGGGAACTTGGTAGCCGGGAATGGCTACGGCCTTCAGAGTCGCCCTGCGGATTTCTCTCTTTGACCCTTCATCGAAAAACGCAAACTGGTATTTCATTCTCATGGTCTTTCTCCCTCATCCTCTCCCACTGTGCCCTTTCCCTTTCTGGTTTTGCGCACACTATCCAGTTCCGACCGGAATGTGACATAGTGGGGTAGTTTAAGATGGGAAATGAACCCCGTGGATTCGACGGAATTGATGTGGAGCAGAACAAACTCCTCATCATAGACCGGATAACCCGCGTCGCCCGATTCCAGACAGCGGTCCAAAATGCTCATAGCGATGGCCTTAGTTTCGTTTTGCCCATAGCACATCCCGTATCCTATGCCGAACTCTATCTCTTTCCGCCCGTTCTCCTTCTGCACGGTCACCGGAAATATAGTCTCTGCTTCAGTCACTTTGATGTCCCCTATATAGTAGTAATCCTCCTCTGCCTGCCCTTCTCCAAGCAGGCTGCCAACATAGATCGGCAGGTTCCCGACTCGCAGTTCCCCTACCGTAGGATGCAAAGCCCCGAAGCTGCGCAATGCCGCATAACCTAAAGAGGTGACCGCGCCGGTTTGCCCGCCGGTCAGGATCTGGAGCCTTTGGCTGCGGCTGGTTGGAAACTGAACACTTTCTTTCGTGACATCATCCGGTTCACGGTCATTGTCCCCGCACGGAAGGAGCAAGCCTTCGTTTCTGAGAACATCCAGCACTTTGGGGAGATTGTCCAAATCCGCGCCTTGTACGTCAATACCGCTCTTTTCACTCTCAAACCGGTTCAGCCAGCGGACCGCGCCTTCGTCTGTTTCATCCTGCAGCGCAAAATCAATCAAACGCAAGGTGTAATCATGGGCGGCGCCCAGGATCTGCCCGCCGGGTATGTTCTTAAAACTGGCGGAGATTCTTCTTTCCACAAACATGTCGGTGGACTCGACTGTGCACGAGTAGTGCTTGCGTGGGAGCGTTGAACGGTAAGCTTTGAGCAGGAATACCGCTTCCTCGGGACTCCCTTCCGCCTGCTTAATCGCAATCGCCGCCAATGTTTCACTGTACAGGCTGCCTTCCGACATGACCTGGTCGATGAGGGCGCGCATCCCACCTTCGATCCTGGCGCATTCCAGTACGGTTCCTTTTTTCAGCCGTTCGTACTTCAGGCGTTTGATCGATTCCTCGATAGCCAGCGTCCCGCCTTTGACCGCAACATATCCCATCTATCCAACTTCCTGTCTCGCGATTTGCGTCGTTCTGGGCAGACACAAGACATTGTCGCCGGAGTCCGTGAAGATCAGATCAACACCTAAAGGATACTCGAAATTCTTCGCGGCTCGCGCCTCGATCCAAGACCCTTTTGTCCGCACGCTGATATAACTTGCCCCGGCGATCCCCGGTCCGCACAGGATGAGCTCATTTTCCCCACTGAGCGCATCCGCTTCCACAAAGACCGTCGCGCCTTTATGGGGGTTGAGCAAGTTCCCGGGATTTGCCCTGCGCAAAGCTTCCTCTAGATCCCCTACCCGGGCCGTATTGAGGACCAGAACAAAATCCGCCTGCTCCGTTTCCGTCGCTTGGGCATATGTCAATTGGTTAATCAGCCATGTTGTAGCTTCTTCCTGCTCGGAATACACTTTGAACCTTTTTTCCGTGTCAAGCAGCATCAGAATGAGGAGAACGGTGGAACTAAAACACCCGGTCTCCCAGTCGAGCTTTCCGGCCTGCTCCCGGATGTTGCTGATGAGACCCGGACAGGACATGGAAGCAAGCGTTTTGCGATAGACCGCTTGCAGATCATGAACTAAATCCAAATTCACCGGCTGTCCCCCCACTTCTTAAGCGTCCATTGTCTCGAAGTTGACCTTCGTCTTTAGAATCTTGCTTTTTAGGGCCTCTCTTTGCCTGCCAATGCGTTCTTCCTCAAGGAGAAGGACTTCCGTCCAAGCTTTTGTCTCCGCCAGGTCTGCGTTATAAGCCGCATCGACCACCGCCAGATGGTAGGCGAGCTCCGGCTCATGCCCTTTGACCATGCCAACCCCCACACAGCGGTTGATCATAACTTTGCACTCCGAAATGAAAACTTCGCCCAGGTAGAACAGGCTCCGCTTCGCCGTCTCCCGCACTTTGACCATGACCAGGCCGTTGCCCGGCTCCTCTATGGCCGCCACCTCGTACTTGCCGGCAATCTCTTCCGCCAATCGCCCGGCAATTTCTTTGGAACCGTTGATCAAAATCTCCGTCCGTCTTTTTCTAACCATCATCGCGAACCTTTCTCTTGTCCGTATTGTTTATCACGAGTCCATGGTAACTTGTTGCCAAGTTGGCCGCTGTAAAATCTCAGTAAACAATGTAAAGATTCGGTAAGGTTTTTGGAACTAGGGCATAATGTAGGAAAAGCGATCGCAACGGTAGAGGATCTTCGTGCACTCCAAGACGGCGCCGGTCCTCTTGTCAATACATCCTGACTGCAAGGCCAGGAGCGGAACGAGATACGTGCATCCCAAGAGCTTCCGCTGCAACTTCGTTGGAAAGGAGACGCTAAGCAGACTTGGCTTCGAGAGGAATTCGTGATACCCTTTGCTATTGTAGTAGCTAAACATTGAGGTGAGGTTGGCGCCCTCCGCGGCGATGTCCGGAAAGACGGACTTGGCGATGTATGAAATATGCAGAGCGATGGGTTGTCCGTCGATGAATCTTAACCTGCCGATTTTGAAGACGCGGTCCTTTTCTCCGGTTTCCAGGCAGTCGTAAATCCTTTTGTTGTATTTGATCTCCCGGCTGAAGATGTTTCTTGACTCGAAGTCATACCCCTTCTCCAGCATCTTCTGACTAAAACTCACGCCACCCGATAGGACCAACTCGATTTGCGTCAGCCTGTCTTTCACGTAGCTCCCCTTGCCTTGCTGCCTATAGACATATCCGAGTTCTTCAAGTTTTTCGTATGCCTTGCGAGCGGTTATCCGCGGCACCTTATACTTGCCCGCGATTTCGTTCTCTGACGGCAGCCTTTCGTGCACGTTGTACCTGCCGGAGACAATTTCGGAAATCAAGCGTTCTGCAATCTCCGTTTCAGCCGACATCTCCCTACCCCTCTCTTTCAGTGAATAAATGTAAATGTTCAGTAAACCCTTCGGTCAAAAAGTAAAGTTAAAAAAAGATCGGACTCAATCCGATCCAGTGAGGATTTCACAAAAGTTTTTACGAAGTGGATAGAGGTAAATATCCTTGACGGGAAGTTTGTACTCGTTCAGCCGGTCCCATTTACCCCGTCCTTTGGTTTCACCGACATAGGACCAATTCGCCGCTTTGTAACACGTTCCGCGATAGCGCTCTTGATCGACGAATGTTTCGAGCAACACGGGGGTGTAGCCATAGATCGCTTGCCATTCTTGAGGGAGACGTTTGGCGGTAAGGGATAGGATTTTGGAGGCAAGGTTCTTGACTCGTACCCAGGGTAGGATGAGGAAGCGCGAATTATTAACCACTAAGTTTAAGCGCTTCACGCGTTGTTCCTTGTCCCAGCCGATGAGTTCGTCGCGGGGCCGCAAGGCCCAAGCAGCCGCTGAAAAACCGATGGCCCCCAGGAGAGTTCCTGACCCGGCATAGATGAGGTAGCGGATTTGGGCTCCGGGCAGGCGCGTATAGCCGAGGTAGTGGTAGCGGGCAATGAGTTCATTCCAGAGGCGCGATTGTTTGGACCGGGTCACTCGGATGAATTGGATGGGACCCAAATTTCGCAGGGAACCCGTAATCGGATCGCCTGGGTCGCCGGCCGCCGTGAATAC
Organism: Peptococcaceae bacterium CEB3; assembly: GCA_001029295.1. GTDB lineage: Bacteria > Bacillota > Desulfitobacteriia > Desulfitobacteriales > Desulfitobacteriaceae > Acididesulfobacillus. The sequence goes on from LDXJ01000061.1 coordinate 351,324, forward strand.
CATCGGGCGGAGTCTGCT